>CAWHHJ010000001.1:0-54375 GCA_963829085.1 uncultured beta proteobacterium
TTTGAGATCTTCTTCGAGCTCGCGCAAAGATAATTGCCGACCGTTCTCGTGCTCTAACTCAGCCTTTAGTGCTACGACACCATTTGCCTTGTCCCAAAATGTCAGCTCACTACGCTGGTCGTTTTCAGCAAGATGTGCCGTCAGCACGTGACTCTCCGAACACCACGGGCGGAACATAACGGTGATCTTTTGGAAGCGCGGCTCTTTGGTCTCCGTCCACAACTGTTGTATAGCGGCAAGGCGTGTATTGCCCCCCGCCTCCACAATGAAATGGGATTCCGATGGCCGCCGCGTCACGGTAATCGGGTTACGAATACCAGAGACACGAATTGATTCTTTTATTTCGTCGAATTTTACGTTGTTCGCCCGTCGCGGATTGCGTTCGTAGGGTTTGATCTGATCAACCAGCAGCTCGAGCTGGCAGTCTATTTGCGGCGGTAAAAAATTGGGAAGGTTACGAGCGTTGTTTCGCGGATTGCCAACGTTCAGCGATTCCGTGATCAACTTGCGACGGGCTTCGTCTGAGCGTCGAACTGCGCTGGCGTCGTCCTTCATGCGATCATCTCGGCCCTGCGGCCGCAATCCACAAGCGTGCCTTGAAGACTGGGAATCAACTCCCATGCCAGCTGGTGCATAACGCTATAAGCGCTCACCATGGGTCCCTGCCTCGTGCGTTCATGGCGATGAGCCGGGATTCGAAGTGTCGCGGCTTCCTTATACGCCTTGGCCTGAGGCACCACTGTGTCGAGCACCGTAACGCGGCCTTTAAGCCTTATAAAATCTTCTCGGATGCCGCTCGCGATCGCTCGAGCGTCGATCGTACGATCTTGCCTATAGATAACCGCCTTCATGGGGCCCACTATCGCTCCGAACGCGCTGCTCGGCTCAAGCCGTTCGAGCAGTTCCATCGTGCCATCTTTAAACTCCCGCGCAGACAAGATTTCCGGAGTGATGGGAGAGATCAGAACGTCGGCTGCGAGAGACGCTGCGTCCTGCAGCGGTCCGATGGCGCCTTGCGTGTCGATCAGAACGCAATCGTAATTGTCCGTGACCGATGACGACCGCAGCGCTCCTCGCAAGCGAAAACCTCGATCGATACGGGTGAGAAGCCAAGGAGGCAGATGCCCTTCCGGATCATCTGACACTATGATGTCGAGGTTGTTGAATATTGTCCTGGTGATGCAATGTGCGCTGACTTGTCCGGATACGAGCACTTCAGTAAGCCCTCGCAACGGTCCGGCATCAGAAAGTGGAAAGAACTTGGACAGTGAGGGCTGGACATCAGCATCAATCATAAGTACCGCGGAGGCCCATGTCTGCCACCAACGCGCTTAAATTTGCGGTGAGCGTGGTTTTGCCAACGCCGCCCTTGGTCCCAATAATTACGGCAAATGTGATCATCCAACGACGTCCAGGTAGATGTCTTCACGACGGCCCGCACAAGTTGACAACCACGCGCTTTCCTCCCACGGGACGATGCACACTGCAAGCAAAAGCTCCGTAATGCGCTGAAGCACATTGTCATGACTAATTGACTCTTTGGCTGGACGAAACGTTGACTTTTACGGCGGGAGTTGGAGGGGAAATGATCGGCGCAGAATTACGGCACGTTCAATCATCCTTAGTGGAACTGCGGCGGAGGTCAGACAATCGCTTGCAGTTCGCATTGATCGTGCAAATTGGGCACCTCTGCGGCTCTCGATACCCTTCGTTAATCACTGGGTAAAGGATCGAGCAGCAATCGCAGAGCTTGCGTTTTATATCAGCGCCGTGAGGCACGGTAATAGAGCCGCAATAAGCGAGCAACGCATACGCCTGATTGATATCCAAGCGCTTTACTGACGTGGTTGCAACGAGCTTTTCTGTGACACTCAAATACGAGTTGAACGATGCGAGCAATCGCCACCCCCGGTGGAGCGGCGTTGCAGTGATGTTGCCAAGACACTCAAAGCAGGCGAGAAAAATCGCGCACTGTACGCGTGACGCCTCCGACGTATGCTTACTCGATACGGCGAAGAAACGCGCGCTGCCCTGGATAACTGGCCCCGCCGGTGGAGGGGCCCCGAGCAACACCTTGTACATTGCCTTGACTCTCCTGCTTGGCAGGCCGGTGAACCGTTCGACGATCTTCGCCTTCGCACCCGCCATCACCAAGCCCTCAGCCAGGCTGAGAAATGCCACCGTCCAGCGGGCGTCGCCTGCCTTTGCGCTAGCTGGGATCGGCTGCATGAGTCACATACGTACCGGCTGCCATGAAAGCCGCGGCATGATGTCGCGCCGCCGCGGAGTGCAACATAGCCCCACTGACGAATACGTCTTTAGCGAAAGTGACGATAGGCCCGCTTTCCCACTCAAATGCCAGGCGATTGATCGCGTCGTTGTTGAGGTTGGCGAGCATGACTGCCTGGTCCAAGCTGAGGGCTAAACGGATTAGCATTTCAAATCTACCGCCCGCCACATCCTTCGCCGCTAAACGCGCGTAACGCAAATATTGTCTATTTAGCTTCGCAACCGCTAAAGAATTACGGTGAGTTCCTGATGAGCTGCTCAAGGCTCGAGCGAGCGCCAAAGCATCTGGAAGGAAACGTCCGATGCACACAGATGCGTAAGTAAGGTACATTTCCTGGTTGGCGTCGAGACGACCAAGCCAATGGAGAGCAATTCTTCGATTCAGCTTTGTCAGGTCATCCATAGTTACGATGTGACAATTCCGTCGAAATGTTCAGCGCAGATCTACGGCAAAGCGTTTCGTTTCCGTTGTGGCGGGCCTCAATGAGCACGTAGGCGATTAGGCCGAGTTTCAGCAACGGCAAGCGGCAGGCGCCAGACCTATTGCGGCTAAAATACGGGCTTGGTGCACCTGCGATTCACATTTAGATCGCCTGTCTTAGAGCAGCGTCCCACGTACGTCTAGTTTGTCAACGAGCATAGAGAACCACGACTTTGAACGCCATAAATCTGAAGCCCCATATTTGTATTGAAACCGCACGCAGTCCTGTGCTAGACGCATCCATGACAGAGCTATCAGCGGCAGTCGAAGACCACGCCTCGTCCTTCTATTCGATGCTTACAAAGGCACTCGACGGCCGCTATGCTGCGGTGATTGATGCGCGCAGCGATCGCGAATATCTCGAAGATCACGTGCCGGGCGCTCTCAATCTCCCTGTCGTGGACAACGATCGAGTACGCCGAGGTCGGCACGATGCATCGTGACGACACGCACCGCGCTTATCTGATTGGCGTTTCACATGCCCTGAAAAATATTTCTCGAGCAATAGATGATCTCATCGGCCGGTACCCCAAAGACTCTGAGTTCCTCGTGTATTGCTACCGTGGCGGCAAACGAAGCAAGCTATGGGTGGATGCTTTAACGACGATCGGGTATCGAGTGGACCGGTTGCCCGGAGGCTGGAAAGCGTATCGCGCTTGGGTCCGTGGCGAGTTGGAGCGTCTGCCACGGACACTGGTCTTTAATGTGTTAACGGGACCGACGGGCTGCGGCAAAACGCGACTGCTCACGGCGTTAGAGCATGTCGGAGCACAAGTACTCGATCTCGAAGCGATGGCGCGGCACCGTGGGTCTCTGATCGGTAGTCTGCCTGGTGTTTCACAACCGACTCAGAAGTGGTTCGATTCAGTGCTGCTCGAAAAACTGCGGCGATTCGACGCGCGAAAACCCGTCTGGGTGGAGTCCGAGAGCAAGAAAATCGGAGCAATTGAATTGCCATCCGCGTTGATGGAAACAATGCGCGGTGGAAGAGTCATCGCTATGACTGCGCCGATGCCGGAGCGGGTCAAACTCTGGCGGGAAGACTACAGGCACTTTGAAACCGATCCGGATGCTTTAATCCAACGCCTACGTCATCTAACCCCCTTGGTGGGCAGAGAAGCGATGGCAACCTGGGAACGCTTGGCGGCGGAGCGTCGAATGCCTGAGCTATTCGAACGCCTCATGGAAACCCATTATGACCCCGCTTATGTGCGCTCCATCAACAAAAACTTCCCGAAGTACGAGCCAATTGCCAAAGCTCTGTCTCGAGCGCCTGGACGCGGAATCGCTGCGCGCAGTAGCGTCTGACTTACACGAGGACGCGCGTTGGTTGCATCATGAAGCTTTACGGGTTTAAGAACGGCCGGACATTACGCGTGCTTTGGACGCTGGAAGAACTTGGCGTCGCGTACAAGTACGTCGAAGTAGATCTGAAACGGGGCGAAGCGAGGGAGCCATGGTTTCTGAACATGAATCCGGCGGGTAAGGTACGGGTCCTTATCGACCAAGGACAGCCCATTACTGAGTCAGCTGCGATTTGTATGCATGCTGCCGAGCAGTATCCCGCCAGCAGACTCTTGCCACCACCGGCCACGCACGAAAGGACTGCGTGTTACGAGGCGATTAGTTTCATAATTGCTGAACTTGATGCGCCTCTGTGGACAATAGCCAAGCACCGCTTTGCGCTTCCTCGGGAAAGGCGCGTCACTGCCGTGATCGACACCGCGACATGGGAGTTCACTGTCGCTGCAGACTTGTTGGCCGGGCGCTTAGGCACAAGCGCCTTCTTATGTGGCGACACGTTTACGGTCGCGGATGTTCTTGCCGGACACACATTGCTTTGGGCACGTAGCGCGCGAGTCACATGGGCGGCTCAACAACTAAGCGCCTATCTCGAACGCTTGGAGCAACGTCCGGCTCTGTTGCGTGCCAGGGAAAAAGTTCAGGATGGAATGCAATAAAAAGATTGTCGTGCAGAATTATTATCATCTCATGACGCCGTGGCTCGTGGGTCTGAACATGGTTTGTAGATATGATCTCACCGGCATTGCTGCGTAAGGAGCCAGTCGGCCGCTCGCGCGCGTTGCAGCGCCCCTAGGCGAGGGTGGATTAGGCGATACCAGAGGGGTGGCACAAGGGCCACCCAAAACATCGAAAAGTAGCTCGCTGGAAGCCGCGGAGCCGCGTACATTGCGTGCAACTGGTAATACGGCGTCCTCGGGCGGAGGTGGTGATCACTGTGGAACGTGTTGTTGAACGTAAGACAGTTGGTGAGCCAACAATGATGCGCCCAAGCATGGTGTGGCCCCAGTTCTTCTGTGTCACTGCGTTGAAGGCCGTAGTGATGGACATAGGTAATCACCTCAAAGGCGAAGACAGCAAACGCAGCTTGGGTGATCAAAACAATGAGTCCTAATGGTCCCCATGCAATTAAAAATAAACCGGTACACACTGCGAGTGCGATGCAGGCTTGCGATACTTGATTCCGCCACCATGCGAGGCTACAGCGTTTTACTCGACCAGCTTCGACCACCCATGCATTGCGAAAGCTTGTTAAATAATCACTGAACGCAAATCGATATACCGAAGTGCCGGGTCGGGCCGTCGACCCATATTCGAACGTCCCTACGGTCGCATGGTGGTGCAAGTGATCGTTCAGCATATGTCCATAGAAGCATAATGTCGTCATGACACGCGCCAAAAGAATGTCATATGCACCGCGTCGATGAAGGAGCTCATGCGCGGTGCAAATCGCCAGTGCACTCGCGAGACCGATACTGACGATCAGTGCCGCGAGGTCGACTCTTGACACTTGTGTGCGCGCCGCATGCCCGCAGGCCCAGCACAGCGTGGCCATCCACACGATGGCATATAGCCTGGGCATCATTTCTAGATACATTTTTAAGGCGGGCTTACGTTCGATGTTCAACAGGGGTGAGGATCGATCTTCGCCTATAAGAAGGCCTAGGATAGGAAAGACCGCAAAAACGACGATCGGTGATAACCACGGTAAGCCGAGTGCTATGCCGAGCACCGCCAACATCGGCGTCAGGACGCACAGCGAGTAACCAGCCGCTTTGACACCGGCACTGCGCATCATGCACGAGCCTTTATAAGACCGAGAGCAATGGCTTTCTCCACTGCGTGGCGTTTATCACGCACATCGAGTTTGTCGAAGAGACGGCGGTACCGGCCAGTGACCAGGGATACGGTAATACCCAGCTCGCGTGCTGCCGCTTCCGCAGTCGCCAGTTCCTGGGCCTTTTGAAGTAGCTCCAGATCTAGCTCGTCTAAGTGCATTGCGTCCATATTCGTCTCGCGCAATTTGGCGTCCCACCACTCGAGCAGTTCTAACGCGAAAGCCCGCATGAGATTGCGGTGCCTGCGATAGTTTTCCAACAAGAACTGCTCTTCCTCTGTCGAGCCGAGGTAAAGCACGCCCACACGAGCTGATGAAGGCCTGTGCGCAGGTACAACGACTCCCGACCTGAAGCCGTATCGTGCGGCGGCCTCAAGTAGCCGCTTCTGGCCGGTCGTTATAACGGGAATTTGGAGACCCGAGAGCTGGACTAGTGTTTTCCAATGCGTAATCGACGCATGGGTCGATGGCATACCATTTATTGAGGTCATACAGGAAACACCACTCGGGATTGCAACCTACTAGGTAGCGATAATGTTCGCGGTCATCCGTTCGCGATAGCGCGCCGAACACAAATGTCTGCAGGCCGAAATACAAAACAATTTGGCGTGAAGCGTCCAAGACTTCCGCTTCTGTTTCATAATCTCGAATCCATGAGATGGAATCGTTCACTGACTCGTACGGGACACGAGGCTCAGAGACCTTATTTGCCATGCGACGTCCGTACCGCGCGTTCAAAGTTCTGCAAGGCGCGCACCGCCGCTGGCCGCACTTCTGCGTAGTGCGGATCCGCCGCGAGGAATTTGCGGACTGCCTGCGCCTCGCGAACGGGAAGCACCATTGTGAACGAAGTGCCGTCCCTCTCGACTACTTCCCGCTCGCAAATAAAGGAGCCCGCCTCGCGGTAGACACGAACGTTTAACGTCTCGCTTCCGAGTTTGCTGCTAAATTCGGTGAGAAGTATCCTCGCCATGCGTTTGCTCAGTCGGCTGACTGACAGGTTCGGCGCAATGCTGGCAGACGAGCTTCTCTACCACCGCAGATTGCGGCATTTCTTTCCACACGAAAACGCTGTCCTCGACACACGCGGTGCACTCATGGATAAGAACTACGAAGCTCCTTGAGCACTTGGGATTTTCACATCGGAAAAATTGTGCGCCCGCGGGGTCTAAGCACTCAAACTCGTCGGAATGCGGATTTCCGCAAAACGGGCATTTGATGGTCAATGCTGGCATCGCTTCATCCTAACAAATCACGATGTGAAAATGAAACGAGCCGGTGAAGCACCGTTGTGGGCTATTTTGTAATTCAGTCGTGGCATAACGCTCCTTGACGAGGGTAGACTTTCGATTGCTCACCGCAGATTTTACTGCCGGTTTTATACATATGGCACCCTTGCGCTGGCGCGTAGCCAAGTTTTTCGCGTTCTCTGCCTTTCCTACAATTCCCCTTCTCGCGCCGCTCGGATTCTATGTGGACGTACCTTGGCTAACCCCGGCTGTCGTCCTGATAGGCATACCGGTGAGCGATTTCATGTTGCGCAAAGATGAAAGCGGTCCGTTCGGGCGCGGTGCGTCCGAAGCGACGATTGCATGGCTTCACCTGATTCCTTATTTATATGTGCTGGTGTGGGCTGGTACGTTGGCATGGGCTCTTTTGGTTTTGCAAATCAATGAGATTCCTGCGCCCGACGGTAGCTTGGCTTATTCTGTCAGTCTCTATCGGCAGTGCGTTCGCTACGTGCGCGGCACATGAACTATTGCATTGGCCAGAAGCGTCCGCCCGAGCCGTCGCCAGGTTAGTAATGGCAACGGTCGCGTACGGCCATTTCCCTATAGAACATTTGAACCACCACGTCACTCTAGGACTGACGAGCGGAGGCACGACGCCCCTTATCGGTCAGAGCGTGTGGAGTTTTCTAGTCAGCAATGCAGTGTTTTCTTTTCGCAGCGCCTGGCGAACCGAACGCCGAAGGCACTGCGGGAAGAGTCTACCCTTATTGCGTAACCGGTTCGTCCAACAGTTGTTTCTCACGAGTCTGATGTTAATAGTTTTCACATCAATTGCTGGCACTCTTGGTTTGTTGTTGTTCATACTGCAAGCGGCTTCCGGGATCTATACAACCGAATACGTCAATTACGCACAACATTATGGCCTGAGCCGGGTAAGTGAGGCTCCTTTAAGCGGTCGTCTTTCTTGGAGCAGTAACGCATTTGCCACAAACGCGGCGACGTTGAACATCACGCGGCATGCTGATCACCATTTACGCGCGGGCGTGCGTTACTACGATCTTGAGCACATGGAAGGTGTGCCCCTGCTACCTGCCGGTTACTTGGCGCTTTTTATCCCCGCCATGATTCCGCCACTATGGCGCCGTCTTATGGATAAACGCGCGAGTTTATTTACCAAAGACCATCAGCAACAGTAATGTAATGTCGACGCGCTAAAAACCGTGGTTATATTGAATACTTCAGTACGTCTGCGGAAACTTTATAGTTGCCCAGAAGCGTGCCCCCGCCGGCCACGGTAGTGTTTACCGACGCATGCCTAACGAAGCCGTGGTGATATGCCACGTCTACTGACCCTGTGCGGGAAGTTTTATAGTTCAGTCCTAGCGCAACTAACGTGTGATCGTTATCAGGAATACGCGCCGTGCGAAAAGCATCTGGTATCGCAGACTGTTCGTATGCGACGCCGGTGCGAAGCTTCAGACGATCGTTCATGCTGTACCCGAGCCCCATGCCGAACCGAAAGGTGTTTCGCCAATTAGCGGGTAGCACAGCGTCGGGCGAACCACTGTCGAAACGTACGCGCAGTTCCCGAAACTTACTCCAGCCCGTCCATGTTATATCGCTAACCGCCGTGAGATTTTCATTGAAGGCCAATGCAGTGTTCAATGAAACAGAGTCCGGCGTCGTAATTGTGGTTTGCGCTCCCGTGTTCGTTGCACCCGCTGTAAGCAAAGAAAAAGGCGCGGGTAAGCTCGGATTCGAAAATGTGGCGTTGCCTTGTATCTCGTGTTTGATAGCGGAACGATAGGCGATTCCTGCACGTAACCGGGGGTGCACATCGAACACTGCGCCTGCATTCCAACCCACGCCCCACGAATCACCCCTAATCTCCGCGAGTCCATCTTTGCTTTGTGGTACAACCCCAGCCGCGGCACAAGCGGCTGGGCCGAACGGCGAGCCAAAACACGCAGCACCGAAGTCAATGGCGTTGCTGATGCGCGCGTCAAAGTACTGAAAACTAACGCCGGCTCCAATCGATAAAGTCGGTGTCACCTTCCATGCTAGTGTCGGATTTATGTTAATTGTCTTCAGAACTGAGCTAACGGCCTGATAGCGGCCGATCCAATCGGGTGGGTAATCGGTTTTTAAACCAAATGGCGAAGTGATGCCGAGGCCGACCGAAACGTCCGGTCGAATGTGCGTGGAAAGGTAGGCGTTCGGCAGCCAATTCAAGCCAGATGGATTACCGCCAGTGCCGCCGGTTAGTGGAAAAGCCGGGCCCGCGGGTGAAAGGGAGCCTTGGTCGGTAAAGCTCGCATGTCCGTAAATTGCATGCACGCCCACTATTGCCTGAGTGCCCTGAATGTGCGAAAGCGCTGCCGGATTCCAAAACATGACGCTCGCGTCTTCGACGCTCGCCGCTCCAGCAAAGGCGTAGCCGGCGTTCGAAGCGCTCTGCTGTTCCAAGGCGAAGCCTACCGCTGACGTGCAGCGCCCATGCGCTAGACAGACCACACCGACGAGCGCTGCTAGGTGCTTCACTCCAGCGCTCTTCATTCGCCCGCGACGGGCGAGAGCGACCATCTGTTCATGCATTAGGAAAATAGAAAACCAGACGAGAAACTTGGTCGCCGTCAGACGTTGGGAAATGGTGCCTAAGTGATTTTATTTAAGATTATTTTCTGAGGCAATCGCCTACATTTTTCACAAAATTGCCGTAGCGCCCGCACGGTACGCTGCCATGCGTGTCAGTCGATCGCGGCCGATTCGTCGGCCACAGGTGCGGCTGTATGAAAGGCACGAGGCGGCCAATGTCCGCTATTACTTAGCGCTGATCTCACCATCTTTTCCCGTCCAACCCCTACTACGTACGACGTATTTCCCAGACGCAGGGCTACTGAACTATTGAAACAATGGGTATATGGTCAACTGCAATCCATGCCCGTTCGGTTCATTTAGGCGCGACGAATGAAGTCACTTCGCACGGCCGTCGCCTGCCCCTGCATCGGGCTAATGTGAGCACCCGTCGGGAGTTTGCGTGGGGCCGCTGGATACGCGTCTCGGTCGCCCACCACTACCTCGCAGTGGACCGCCGGTGGTTCGATCAACACATCAGGCCAGGCCTAACACTAATCAAGATTTCAAAGCAGGCGCGCGCCTTCATTCGCGCTGAGATTGACGAAGCGGCCCAACGGGTGGAGGATTCACTCCGCGACGGGCGGCCCAGCTCCGAGAAAGGAGTAACAGCATGGGTCGAACGAGAACGAGCGGCATCGTTACAGATGCCGAAGGTAACAAAATCGTCAGCAAACAGGTGCAAGGCAAAGCCATCTACGCTCGTCTTGGCGCAGTTAGCCAAATCGAAGCGGAACAGTGGCTTGCCGCCCGAATTGCGCGGATTGAGCTTGAAAGGCAAGGCGGAACGCGTCCTCGCGTCACTTTCAGAGAAGCTGCGGCCCGGTACCTAGCGGACTGCATGAAAGTGGAGCTGAGCACGGCAGACATCATTGCTTGGCATATCGAATTGCTCGATCCGTACATTGGCGAACTGGGCGTTGACGAGGTATACGATGAAACTCTGGAGCTGTTCAAAGAAGCGAGGATGCAACCGACCATCACGAAGACGGGGAAGCCCAAGCAAGTCAGCCTGACTACGGTCAACCGGTCGCTGGAGGTGGCGCGACGCATATTGAACCTATGCGCAAGAACCTATCGACACCCAAACCGAATGACTTATCTTGAGACGGCGCCATTAATCACAATACGACGCAACAAAAAGGCGCGTAAGCCGTATCCATTGTCTTGGGACGAGCAGGACTTGCTGTTCGCTGAATTGCCTGCTGACCCTAACCGTCAGATGGCGACATTCAAAGTGAACACGGGCTGCAGAGAACAAGAGGTTTGCATGCTGGAGTGGGCGTGGGAAGTACCGGTGGCGGAATTAAAAACGAGCGTCTTCATTGTGCCTGGTGATATCGTCAAGAACGATGAAGACCGGCTGGTCGTGTTAAACAATGTAGCGCGCGACGTAGTGGAAGCACGGCGTGGAATCCATCCGCGCTATGTTTTCAGTTACCGGGGACGAGGCGGAAAAACGCTCCCTCTCTCTGAACGCGGACCGGGAGAGCCGTTGGACTGCATGAACAATGGCGGCTGGCAGGAGGCGCGCAGACGAGCGGCAAAACGGTACACAGAGCGGTTCGGGCGAGCGGCACCTTGGGGATTCGCGCATGTTCGCGTGCACGATCTTAAGCACACGTTTGGAAGGCGCCTGCGGGCCGCCGGTGTCAGTGATGAAACAAGAAAGGTGTTACTCGGACATAAGAATGGTGACATAACAACGCACTATTCGGCTGCCGAACTTGCCGAACTCATTGCTGCAGTGAATAAGATCGATGCGAGTTTAGCGACGCCTGCGATCACGCTTTTGAGATCGCCCGAGCACTGCACCGTGGCAGTAAAAAGTCTTGCAGAGTCTTGCAAAGTCTTGCAGCAAAAAAAAATGGGTTGAGCACTGTGTGCTAACCCATTGAATGTTGGCGCGCCCGGAGAGATTCGAACTCCCTACCCCTTGGTTCGTAGCCAAGTACTCTATCCAGATGAGCTACGGGCGCGAGGACGTGAATTATAGCAGAGACATCGCGCCGCTAAAACTTCTGACGCTATAACCCATAACCGAATATTCGAATGATCCTGCTCGCCATGCCCGACACATCTCGGACCACGCGCGCTTCGAATAGAATGTAGGTAGAAGGCCGCCCACTGCCCGGAGAAGTTCAACTTCGCCGCTCGCCTAATAAATCGCTCAGGAGATCGAACATGGAACGCCAATCCGCGAAGCTGCGTGCATTGCTTCGCAGCAAGACTTTTCTACACATGCCGTCGGTGTACGACGCCATCGGCGGCCGCCTTGTGCAGTCCATTGGTTATGAGGCAGCGTACATCGGCGGATATGTAACGGGCGGCTCGACCGCAGTCACCGAGCCGCTGCTTACTATGACCGAACAGGTAAGGCTCGCCGGCGACATAGCGCAAAGCATCACCATACCGCTCGTCGCTGATGCAGGCGCAGGCTTTGGAGAGCCTTTGCACACAATGCGCACGGTGCGTGAGTTCATACGCAACGGGATTGCCGGTATTCACATCGAAGACCAGCTCTATCCCAAGCGCGCGCATTATCACAAGTATGTCGTGCATGGGATACCGGTTGAGGACTTCGTCGAGAAGATCAAATTCTCGTGCAAGCAGCGTGACGAGACTGATCGCGATTTTGTGATCATCGCGCGCACCGACACGTGCCGTGCGCTCGGACTCGAAGAAGCCAGCATGCGGATCAATCGCGCCGCGGATGTGGGCGCCGATCTCGGTTTATTGTTTCCGCGCAATCCGCAGGAAGCGGAACAAGCGCCGAAGGTCTGCCGCGTTCCGCTCGTCTACGTGCAAAGCCGCGGCAACCGCGACGGACGTCCGATATTCTCACGGCAGGAACTTGAACAGATGGGTTACATCGGCTGTATCGAAGCACAGGTCGTACTGTGTACCGCATTCCACTTTCTCAAAAAATCGCTTACCGAATTGCGCGAGACCGGTAATTACAAGGGCATTACAGAAGCTGATTTCGTAGCGTCCCGCCAACAGGTTGAAGACCTCATCAGCCTTAGCGAGTACTACGATATCGAGGCGCAGACGGTTGAAACGCGGCCATCGCACAAGTGAAATGACTATGCGCACGCCTGACATTCCTGCGCCTGTCCGCGACATACGCCCGCCGAAGATAAAGTTTCCACCGAAGGCCTGCGATTGCCATGCCCACATCTTCGGGCCGGCCAGCCGCTTCAAGATTTTGCCTGAGACGCATTTCGTGCCGCACGATTGTCTGCTGCCGGACTACATCCGCATGTTGCGGACCATCGGATGCGAGCGCGCCGTGCTTGTCCAGCCGAGCGTCTACGGCACGGATAACACGGCGATAGCGGAGGCTCTTCAATCGGGCGCTTTTGATATGCGCGGTGTGGCGGTCGTAGCCCCGAATGTTACTGAACGCGAGATCGAAGCTCTTCACACCGCGGGCTTTCGCGGCATCCGAATCAACACCGCCTCGGGAACGCCGGGCCTCCGTCTCGAGCACGCGCCGCGACTTGCACAAATGATCAAGCCGTTTGGCTGGCATCTGCAGTTTTACGTGAATCTGCGCAAGATGCCGGAGATAGAAACAGAGCTCGCCAGATTACCTATCAACATCGTCATCGATCATTTTGCAAATATAGCGTCTGCCGACGGCCTGGATGCGGCACCGTTTCAGGCGCTGCTGCGTCTACTGCATCATGACAACTGCTGGGCCAAACTCATGGGTCCCTACTTCGTGTCCGATTTATTTCCGCTGTATCCGGATATTCCCCCGTTCGCTCAGGCGATGGTGCAGGCAGCTCCCGATCGGGTCGTGTGGGGCTCGGACTGGCCGCATCCGAGCGCACGGCAAAAAATGCCGGATGATGGCGATCTGGCCGACATGTTGCTCGACTGGGTGCCCGACGAAGTGCAGCGCTCGAAGTTGTTAGTGGATAATCCGCGGCGCCTGTACGGATTCGATTGACTATGCGATTTGTAGTAACAGATTAATCGGCGCGCGCCCCGGACTCTTTCGCAAGTTTGCCCCAACGCACAAGCTCTTCCTTGAGAAACGCTGCAAAGGCATCCGGTGACGCAACTGTCATCGACTCGACGCCGATGCCCACGAAGCGTTCCTTAAGCTCCGGCGAAAGCGCCGACTTCAACAGCGCCGCGTGCAACTTATCGACGATTGGACGCGGCGTCTTAGCGGGCGCCATGATTGCAAACCAATTCACCGCGAAGAGTTTCGGCAGACCCTGCTCCGCGGACGTCGGCAGATCGGGCAACAGAGCATTGCGGCGCTCGCTCGCAACGACCAGTCCGCGCAGCTTTCCTGCCTTGATATGCGGATATAGCACCGGAAAATCGACGGCGATGCCGTGCACCTGTCCGCCCAGCGTATCAGTCAGCGCGGGACCGGCGCCTTTATAAGCGACGTGCTGCACGTTGACACCCGCAACGGTTTTGAAGAGTTCTATAACAAGGTGCGGTAATCCGCCGTTACCCGACGAAGAGAAATCAAGCTTCCCAGGCTGCGCTTTAGCGAGCGCGATCAATTCCTTCAACGAATGCGCCGGCACCGACGGATGCACTGCGATCACTTCGGGTGTCATGGCGACGGTGGTAATGCCGGCGAAATCACGCACGGTGTCGTAGGGAATCTTCGCGTAAGTAAATGGACTGATTACCAGCGGGCTGACGCTCGCTAATGTCAACGTGTATCCGTCGGGCGGCGACTTCGCTACATATTCGGTCCCGATGATGGCATTCGCGCCAGGCCGGTTCTCGACGATGGTCTGCACGCCCAGCACTTCACCGAGCTTGGGCGCGAGATGACGGGCGACAATGTCGTTCGATCCGCCGGGCGGAAAACCAACCACCAGTCGCACGGGCTTCGCGGGATAGTCTTGCGCACAGGCGATGGCAGCCGCGAGTGTCATTGCAATTGCAATTCCGCCGCCGGGCCTCCAATCAAATCCGTTCATGCTACGACCTCTCCTCGCGTTACCTGTTATTCATTCGGCTCAACGTCGAGCCTTACTGCGATCCCTTCAAGTTCTTTTGCTACGGGCGGATAACGCGTCATCACGAGCGGGTCATGGCCTGGAATGATGTGCTTCGGCGAGGCTGCAAGCCGGCGCAGCTTATCGTAGCCTTCGAGCATCTCGCCCATGTCAAACACCAGCGGGAAACAGCGCCGCGTTTCCATGTGCTCGTAATAGTGGCTTGCATCCGATGCGATTACGACCCATCCGCGCTTCGTATGCACGCGCACACATTGCAAACCCATTGTGTGCCCGCCGATGTGATGGACGCTGACGCCGGGCGCAATCTCATCATCGCCCCGATGAAAGATGACACGATCTTTAAACACCAGTCGCACCATGCCAATCACGTGGTCCACTTCGTACGGGCGGCTGAACATCGTGTGACGCATGTGGCGGCCGGTTACAAATGCCATTTCCTCATCCTGCAGATGAAAGCTCGCGTTTGGAAAATCGAAAAACGTGCCCGCGTGATCGTTATGCATATGCGTGATAACGACGTCCCGAACATCCGTCGCCTTGACGCCGAGCAGCGCAAGGCCGTCGCGCGGCTCGCGAACCAGCGTGCGCTTGCGCTTCGCCGCCATCGCCGCATCGAAGCCAGTATCGACCAGAATGACGCGCTCCTCGTTCCGCACGAGCCATATGAAGTAATCCATCGGCATTGCGGAATCATGCGGATCGCCGCCGACAAAATGCTCCGGCCGGCGCCCTGAACGCTCTGCATATTTGATCGCGAACACTTCGTAAACGGGGCTATCCATTGCAGGCCGTCTGCCACTTTATTTTTTTGTCGCCTTGGCGGACCGCTTTGGCGTCATGGTCAACCGCATCAGCTTTCTAACATCCTTGACCTGCTCGATGACTGCAACACATTCAGCAAGTTGAGCGGCGTGCGTCGCACCGATTACAGGCGACGCGAGACTGTCGAACTTCGCCCGTAGCTCGTCATCGGACATCGGGTTCTGTATCGAGCCTTTCGGATAGTCGACCTGCGAAATATGCTTGCTGCCGTCATTCATCGTCATGGTCATGCGGCAGGACACCCCGCGCGGCAACGACTGATCCACCGTGATGTCTGTGATGTCGGATATTTTGCGCAACACAGGATCTTTGAGCTTGCGGTCGTTATATTGCTTGAGCAGTGCCTGACCCTCCTTGAGGGCGACCGCAATCGAGTACGGCAGACTCACCTGTGCTTCATGATAGGTCTGCGGCGTCTTGTTCTTATGATAATGCGCCCAATCGGGATGACGCGACATCTCAATGTGCTTGATTGCATCAAGCTTCGGATTGTCCCGATTGCGGATTTCGAGCGCGCAGTCGATCGCGTTGTGGATGGGTCGCGCACAAGAATACGGCTTGAATTCGATGTCGAGCTGGTATGGCTTGTTGATTCCTGCGACCAGCTCGGACGGGTCCGACTTGTCGGTGAAAGCGTGCAGGAAACCGCGTTCGCCTTCGAATATCGTGTCGGCGCCCGTGAATCCGAATTGCGCCATGGCGGCGGATGTAACGCCGTTGCGCGCCGCCGGACCGGGATTAAAACGCTTCTGCATCGAGGGGCCGTACATCTCCATCAGCCCCGATGCCTGTGCGCCTGCGAGGCCGAACGCGGAAGTGAGTTTTGCGGGGGTGAGACGCGACAACATGGAGGCCGCTACCGTAGCGCCGAAAACTCCGCACGTCGGGGTGGTGTGAAAGCCGCGGTTTCTCAGTGATGAATTCGCTGCGCGGCTGAGACGCTCCATCATTTCGCATCCGCCGGCAAGCGCCGCGAGCAGATGTTTACCGCTGGCTGATTGTTGTTCCGCGGTCGCCAATGCGGACGAAAACACCGGCGGACTGAAATGAAACAATGCGAGCACGTCGATGTCATCGAGCTCAATGCTGTGTGAAGAGATGGCGTTTGCGAAGGCCGCCAGCGCAGCGGGCACGCGTGCGGTGTCACCAATCAACGATGCTTCCGCCTTAACGCCCGCCGACTGGGCGAACATACGCGCCGCGCGTCCGCTCTCGGTCTGGCTGCCGGCGATTGCCACTCCCAGGTAGTCGAGCAGCAGACGCTTGACTGCTGTTCTGGAAGCGTCGGGCAGTTGCCGATAGTCGAACTTGTGAAAATGATTCGCGAGCTGGCTGGCGATCGTAGCGCTCATGGTTGCCGTTCCTGTTCGGTGCGTTTTGTAATCAAGCTCAAGCGGACGCCGTCGGCGCTGCGAGAATCGCAATCAGCTCACGCGTGTCTGCAAGTGTGTCGAGTTTCGCCGTGAGCTGCATCACCTTGTCGATGTTTTGCGACGAGAGGCACGAACGGGCGACATGACGGAATTTGTATTCGATGTCTGCCGGCTGCAGGGGATTTTCAGGACTGCCGCGCCGATTGACAATTTGTTGTGTAACCGCGCGTCCATCGCGTGTCGTTATGCTGACGCGAGCCGCATGCCGGAACGCGGCACCCATGCCCTCGATCTCCGGATCGACGCGGGCAGTGATGCGCTTGATGAAGTCGAATATGCGCGGATCGCGCAGCCGGTCTTCGCGATACTGGTCAACGAACGCCATGCCATCGAGCGCAATCACGGCCAGTCCATAATACAGATTCATCTGCGCCGCCGTCACCCCTTGCGCTTTGTACTCCCATGCGCAGTGCACGTGCGTCATGTGGCTAACGCCGGCGTTGACACTCGTTATATCGTCGGCCTTCAGTTTGTTTTCCCGCATGACGTCCGCGAGCGCGTCGAGCGCCGTATGAATACTCGTGACGCTTGCATGCGGCTTGTACCCGACATTCACGGTTTCCCACACTTTGCCGAGTCCCGCGGTCAATCGCTGCGCATTCGGCTTATCCGAGAGCGAGCTTAGATATCCGCCGTACGGCGCTTCAAGCACATCGGTGATTCCGGTGAACCCGCGTTTCGCGAGCGTCGCGGAATACACGCCGCTCTGAGCGGCGCGACCGCAGTGAAAGCGCTTGACCATGGCGCCTTCCTGCGCGGCCATCAAGCCGCCGGCCTGCGAGCCGACGATGCCGAGCGCGTGCTGCATTTGTGTCGCGTCTAGATTGAGCATACGTCCTGCAGTTGCGGCGGCGACGAATGCGCCCGACGTCCCCTGCGGATGAAATCCCCGCAGAAAAAGGCTCATCGTTGCAGCGTTGCCGACGCGCGTTCCCACTTCGTAGCCCGCAATCATTCCGGTGATCACATCACGGCCCGAGGCGCCGCCTGCCGCCTCAGCATAAGCGAGCGCCACCGGCGTTGCGAGCGAGCCCGGATGGACGATCGATTCCTTATGAATGTCGTCGAGCTCGAATGCGTGCCCGGCCGTGCTGTTTACTAACACCGCCTGCGCAATCGATGTGCGGCGGCCGCTGCCATATATGGATGCGACCGGCTTGGCGCCCTCCGCTTCTGCCATCGCCTGCACATGACGCGTCCACGGCAACGTCACGCCGAAGAGGCAGCAGCCAATACTGTCGAGCGCGCAGTACTTGATGCGCTCGATCGCTTCCGGGGGGATGTCTTCGAACTTGAGTCCTGCGGCGAACGCGGCGAGGTCGCGCGTTGCATTCAGAAATAGAGGCGGTTTAGCGCTGCTCATTGCTGCGTTTTCCTATTCACTGCGGAGGTTGATTCTACGCATGCTCAGTCGACCTTCGCGCCTGATGCCTGGATTGCTTTCGCCCATTTATCGAACTCGGTCTTTACAAACGCTGCGGCCTGCTCCGGGTTGGTGCCGATGATGTCGACGCCGACCTCCTTGAACTTCTCCTGCGTATCGGCGCGCTTTAGCACTTTGTCGATATCGCCATATAACCGCGTCACCAGGTCGCGCGGCAATTTGGCAGGCGCAAACACGACGTACCACGTCGTTACGTTATAGCCCTTGATGCCGGACTCTTCGAGCGTCGGTATTTCGGGCCCGACCGACGAGCGCTTGGTGCCGGTCTGCCCCAGCGCCTTTACGCGCTTCGAACGCACGAGCGGCATGCTTTCCGCGATCGGCAATGCCGTGAGCTCCACCTGGCCGCCGATGACGTCCTGCAGCGCCGGGCCACCGCCCTTATAAGGCACGTGCAGCATGTCGATGCCGGCCATCATACGGAACACTTCGCTGGCGAGATGCGATGAACTCCCGTTCCCGGCGCTCGCATAACGGATGGCGCCGGGCTTCGACTTCGCGAGCTTGACCAGTTCCGGTATGCTGTTTGCGGGCAGCGACGGATGCGCCATGATCAGCAGCGGCGCTTCACCCACCAGGGAAATGGCAACGAAGTCGTCGATTTTGAAATTTACTTTGCGATACAGGCTCGGGTTGATGACGATGCCCGGCGTACTATTGAGAATCGTATAGCCGTCGGCATCCGCTTTGGCGAGCGCCTCGAATGCAAGATTGCCGCCGGCACCGGGCCGATTATCAACGAAGAAATTCTGGCCGACCGACTCCGAAAGTTTCTGTGCTAGCACGCGGGCGACGATGTCCGCGCTGCCGCCGGCCGGAAACGCCACGAGCATGCGCACGGGCTTAGCCGGATATCCCTGCGCTGCTGCGTAGGGGCCGGCAATCATGGCCAGCACGCAGGTCAACATAACTGCAATGCGAATCTTCATGCGACTCCTCCGAACTGCTTTATTGTAATTGCACTGCCGGCTGCGCTGTCTCAGTTCCGCGGCGCGACGTCCAGCCGCACCACGATTCCTTCCAATGCAGGCGACGGCGCAGCATAGCGCTGCATGACGAGCGGATCGTGACCGGGAATGATGTGCTGCCGCGACTCAGCCAGTCGCTGTAATGTGCTGTAGCCTTCCAGCGTATCGCCGACGTGAAAGATGGTCGGAAAACACCGGCCGGTTTCCATGTGTTCGTAATAGTGGCTCGCATCCGATGCGAGCACAACCCGCCCTCGCTGCGTCATGATGCGAACACACTGAAGACCTGCGGTATGTCCCCCGATATGGTGGAGGGTGACGCCGGGCGCAAGCTCCGACGTGCCCTTGTGAAACGTGACACGATCCTTGAAGACAAGACGCACCATCCCGGCAACGTCCTCCGCTTCGTAGCCGTGATTGAAACGCCCGTGACGCATGTGGCGACCAGTTGCGTAACACATCTCGTCGTCCTGCAGATGAAACTGCGCTTGCGCGAAGTCGCCAAAAGTTCCAACGTGGTCGTAATGCAGGTGCGTAATGATCACGTCGCGCGTCGTTGCGGCGTCAACACCGAGCAATGCAAGTCCTTGTGCAGGTGTACGCAGGAAATCGCGCTTGCGCTTCGCCGCCATCTCTGCGGTAAAACCGGTATCGACAACATACGCTCGATCGGCGTTTCGGATAAGCCATACAAAGTAATCCATCGGCATCGCGGCGTCGTGCGCATCGCCGCCAACGAAGTGCGCGCTGCGGCGCGCATCCCGTGTCGCATACTTGATGGCATATACCTCGTAAACGGGCAAACTCATGCGGATCCGGCGCGATGCGGCAATTCACGTCCCGATGAGCCATCGGCTGCATGGCGCCTCGCAGAAGCAGTGCGATGCTCGATGCTCAATGCGACCATCGATGCGTCGCGCAGGCATGACATGAAATCCCCCGGCTGTGCGCAATCGCCTGCCAGCGCGTAAGAGACGCCGGCCGCTTCTACGGCCGGTATCACTTCGCGATCCGGCAACGGACCATTCGCCATAATCAGTGCGTCTCCGATTGTGATGCTATCGAAAGTCCCGTCGCCAACACGCAAGCGCATGCTGGTGCCTCGTACTTCTTCGACCTTGCAGCGCGTGAGGACGCGCGTGTTCCGAGCCGTGAGACGGTCAAGTAATTCCATGCGATTGTTGCGCGCCATCCCCGGCGCAAGACTATCGAGCATTTCAACGATCGTGCAATGCACGCCCCGAGCGGACAGTAGATCTGCAGTCTCGATGCCAACCATTCCGCCGCCCACAATGGTCACTGCGTTGCAGTTTGCGAACAATGCCGGACTGCGCAATACGTCCCACGCGTGCATGACTCGCACTTTAGCATCAAGCGCAGCGATATCGAATGGACACGCGCGAGGCCTCGCGCCGGTGGCGACTATGACAAAGTCCGGAGCGTGCTCAATGATCGCCTGAGCGTCCGCTTCCCGCGAGTAGCGCACCTGTACACCGAGCGCTAGCACCGCTTCCCAGCGATAAGTCCACACGGGTTCCACCTCCCGCTTGTCCGGTGCGGCAATGGCAAGCGGCATTTGTCCGCCCGGCAAGGCAGCTTTCTCCCAGATCTCGACGCTATGGCCGCGTGCCGCGGCGACGCGCGCCGCTTCCACACCCGTGACGCCTGCGCCCAGTACCAGTACGCGCTGCGCGTTGGTCGTTTTACGCTCAGAAAACAATTGCGGCTCTGCCGCTTCAAGCGCCTCGAATTCGGTTCCCATCATCGGGTTATGGACGCACGACACGTCCTGCTCTAGCGTAAGGCGCTCAAAACACACGTTGCATGCGATACATTTTCGGATCGGCGCTTGCACTTGACCGAATGCCTTCAGACACCAGTGCGGGTCCGTATAGAGCGCACGTCCGACTGAAACAAAGTCGGCGCATCCATCGTGCAGCAACACCTCAGCGTCCGCGGGATCCACTATGCGGCCAGCGATGAACACCGGAATGCTTACAGCGTCTTTGATGGGCTTTGCGTACGGACCGAGACAACCGTGCGAAAAAGACGGCGGCTGTATGCAGTACTTCGATAGTTGCGGACTCTCGTTGCTGCCGCCAGACAAATCGAGCGCCGCCACGCCTACCTGTTGGAGCCGACGGGCGAGCTCGACAATCTCGGTTTGCGTGTAACCGTCCTCGACAAACTCGCTCGCACTCAAACGCACGACAAGCGGAAAGTCGGGCAATGCATCCTTGATCCGCCGCAGCGTCTCGATCAGAAATCGGGCGCGGTTATCGAACGAGCCCCCATACAGATCGGCGCGCTTATTGATGCGCCGGGTGAAGAATTGCTGAAAAAGGTAGCCGTTGCCTGCATGAATTTCGACGCCGTCATAGCCGGCACGCGCGAGTCGTATCGCGGCAGCGACAAACAATTTCTGGATCTCCACGATCTCAGGTACGGTCAGCGGACGGACCACGTCGCCAGTGTTGGGATTCTTCCACATCGACGGTCCGACCGGCTCCATATTTAGCACTGAGCGGCGCAGCAGTGCACCGCGATGGTTGAGTTGCGCAAACACCCGGCTTTCGTGCGCCTTGATGGCGTCCACGATGCTCGCGAGCCCCGCGATGAAGCGATCGTGATAACAGCACAGTGAGTTGTGGTGCGGTCGCGCCTCCGCGGTGACCACCATCGCTTCGGTCATGATCATGGCGACGCCGCCTCGTGCGCGCTCGGCGTAGTACATTTTGTCGCGCTCGGTCGATAGTCCATCGGTCGTGCTGTAGTTGGTCCCCATCGGCGCCATCAACACGCGGTTCTTAAGGCGCAGGCCGCCGATGGTCCCCGGCTGTTGCAGCAGCATCAAAATCAGAAACGCCGAAAGCGGGCCAGGCCGCTAAAAAAACACGCGTTCACGCGAATTCAATCGATCGTTGCGCCCGACGCCTTCACCACCGTCGCCCATTTGAGACGATCGGAATGTACGGTCGCACGAAACTGATCGACCGTTTCGACGCGTGGCGTGTTACCGGAGTCGACGAGCTTCTGGCGGACCGCGGGTGTTTCCAGCGCCGTGCGCACGGCTGCATTAATCCGGTTGGCGATTTGCGGATCGAGTCCCTTCGGTCCAAACAATCCAAACCACGTGTAGCTTTCGTAGCCCGGCAAGCCGGCTTCTGCGATGGGCGGAATTTCGGCAACCGCGTTCACACGGGCTTTGGTAGAAACGCCGAGCAAGCGAACCTTGCCGGCACGCCACTGACCGAGCACGGTCTGCACTTGATTGAAGATGCAGCACGCATCGCCCTTGAGAACACCCTGTAATGCCTCGGGGCCGCCCTTATACGGAATGTGCACCATGGTGAGTCCTGCCTTCGTATTGAATTCTGCAAAAGCGAGGTGCGTGCCGGTTCCGTTGCCCGTGGAGGCGTAATTATATTTCCCGGGATTCGCTTTAACCTTGTCGATGAATTCGTTGACCGTACTCACGTCGATCACGTCGGGATTGATGGTCAGCACATTCGAAACGTCGACTAGCGGCGCAATGGGCGTAAAGTCGGCTTCGACGTCGAATGCGAGATTGCGATAGAGCGCCGGGTTGATGCCGTGCGTTGCAGCGGTGCCCAGCAATAAGGTGTATCCGTCGGGGCGCGCTCGAGCAACGGTCTCTGAAGCGATATTGCCGCCTGCTCCGGGCCTGTAATCCGTAACGATGCGCGCGTTGAGTGTCTTCTCCATAGACTCCTGCAGCGTGCGTGCTACGACATCCACGCCTGATCCTGCCGGGAATCCCATGACAACGGTGATTGGCTTCGACGGCCAGTCCTGTGCAAGGGCTGCAGTACCGGCTAAAAGCACGAGCATAAAAACCGCAGCGCTTAATACGAGCGTCAAACGACTGCCGATTGATCGAACCATATGTACACCGGTTAACGGTTAGACGACAACGATACAATATCCACGTACGTTCCAAAACCCGGATCGTCGGCTGGCATGTTTATCGTCAGCGTCGCAGTTGACGATGCGAAGAGTTGACCGAGCGGCTCCAATCTTCGCGCCATTCCTCCGTCACGTTGCTCATCGCCTGTCAATACCCACTGCTGCCGCAACGGACGTGAAACCGTCGGCGCGCAACAGGCCGGCAAGCTCGCGTTTGATGCGGCCCACTACGACCGGTCCATCGAAGATCAGCGCCGAGTACATCTGCACAAGGGAAGCGCCTGCCCGAATCTTGGCATACGCATCCGCACCGCTGGCAACACCGCCGCAGCCGATGATGGGTAAACGGCCGCCGACGCATGCATACATTTCTGCTAGACATGCATTTGCCTTACGCAGCAATGGCCGGCCTGACAATCCACCCGTTTCCCCGGCGTGGCGGCTGCGCAAATCTTGCGGACGATCGATTGTCGTATTGCCGATTATCAAGCCATCGATTTTCCTGGCCAATGCGACTTCGCCAATATCTCGCACCTCATCGCTGCGCAGATCGGGCCCGACCTTCACCAGCAGCGGCGGTCTGTGCCCGGACACAGCGGCGCCGCGTTCGCGCGCTTCGAGTACGCGTGCAATCAATTCCTCCATCTGGTCACGCGCCTGCAGATTTCTCAAGCCCGGCGTATTCGGCGATGACACATTGCAGACGAGATAATCGGCAAGTCCGCACACTGCTTCGATGCCTTGCGCATAATCGGCGGCCGCATCGACTGTGTCCCGGTTCTTTCCGACATTCGCACCGAGCACACCGCGCGAAGCGCCTCGCTGAAGCCTGGACAATTGCGTGACAAAAGCGGCGAGGCCCTTACTATTGAAACCGAATCGGTTGATCACAGCGCGGTCCTCATCCAGACGAAAGAGGCGTGGCCTTGGATTGCCCGGCTGCGGCCGCGGCGTCACCGTGCCTACCTCAACAAAACCAAAACCGAGCGCGATGATTTGATCCGCGGCTACGGCGTCTTTGTCAAAACCGGCGGCGAGGCCCAACGGATTGCTGAAGTCGATGTTCCAGGCTCGCGTGGAAAGAATCGGATCGTACAACGCAGTATCAGAACCTGCGAGTCCGTTGCGCAACGCCCACACGGTGATGTGATGCGCCGTCTCAGGATCGAGCAAATGAAGGAACGGACGCGCGAGCCGATACGCAACATTCGTCATGAGGACATTATCTTTTCGAACCCCGGCGCGCGCGAGAAGCGTAGTTTGCTTCTGCTACAATCGGCGGCAACTCTACACGATGATGCCGCATGCGGCAACGCACGAGCGTCATCACGACTCGCTCGAGGTCTGTCATGAGGCGTCTGATCGTCGCCATTACCGGAGCGTCCGGTGTCATATATGGCATACGCACGCTCGAAGTGCTGCGCGACATCGGCGATATCGAAACTCATCTCATCCTGACGCCGTCAGGCGCGCGCACGCTCATCGAAGAAACTGATTACACGGTCGAGCGCGTGCGCAAGCTTGCCGATCAACAATACAACTACAAAGACATCGGCGCATCGATCTCGAGCGGATCGTATAAAACGGAAGGGATGCTGGTTGCGCCCTGCTCCGTGAAATCGTTAAGCGGCATCGCGCACTGCTACAACGATGAACTCGTTGTGCGCGCCGCGGATGTCTGCTTGAAGGAACGTCGCCGTGTCGTGCTGCTATTCCGTGAAACGCCTTTACACGCAGGACACATTGCACTGATGGAGGAGGCAACGCGCAATGGCGCAATTGTGATGCCGCCGGTACCGGCCTTCTACAGCCGCCCGCGGACCGTCGCTGATATCGTCACGCAAACTGTCGGCCGCGCACTCGACTTGTTCGGCATCGACGCCAAGGTCGTCAAGCGGTGGACCGAATCTGCACCTGCCGTCGCACCCGAGGAACCGCCGCCCGCGAAGCAAAAACGGTGACTGTGACAGTATGATGGTCGACGGTCACCAAGATTACGAGTCTTTGTTCTGGCAGTTTTCTCTTTCGTTTTATGGCCGGCCCCGCGTAGCGGACGCATGCATCCAACTTCAGGACAACGCCGCTGCCGATGTAAACGTGCTGCTTTTCCTGCTGTTTCTCGCGAGCCGCAATCTCCAAGTCGATCAAGACCAAGTTGCCCGCATCGATGCGGTGATAGCACCGTGGCGCAACGAAGTAGTATCACGACTGAGGACTTTGCGCCGGACTCTCAAGGCTGGCGTTGCGCCTTGTGCGGTCAGCGAATCAGACGCGCTGCGCAATGCGATCAAGCGCGTCGAGCTGGACGCTGAACACATCGAGCAAAACCACCTGGCCCGCTTCGGCGAATCGCTAACTCATACATCAGCCGCGTCGCCCATCGCCGCGGCGCGCGATAATCTGCAAGCATATGGAAGCTTTCTTAATGGACTGCCATCGTCGGCCGTAGACACGATCATTTCGGCGTTCAGCGAAATGCATAGAGAACCTTAACTCAAAGCGAACCGTGAATAGACTGAGCGCCATTCAGCGTCGCGCCGACCGATCTTTAACCGGGGTGTGAACCTTAACTAGGCCTGCGTTGCGTCTTCCAACACGTGACCGCACGGTTTACCGCTCGGGATTCAGCTCGTCGGCCGGTTCGACGAGAACAGCGATTCACTGGTTGGGCGCATTCAGTTAAGGGCGTCGAACGTCATAAGCGGCGGCCAGTCAATGTGCGCAGATTTAGTCGCAGCGACGTTTCCAACAGGTGCTTGAAAGAAGCTGAGACGCCGCTACTTTTTCTTGCAAGCACGCGCGATTTCCGCTTCGACCACTTTCAATTGTGCTTCCGCATCGCGGATGTTCGTTTCGGACTGCTTGACGTTTGCTTCCGACTGCGCGATGGCTGACGCCGTGGTACTGTATTTCTCCGGGTCCTTCTTTGCTTCGGCGAGTTGTTTGCGGCCGTCATCCAGCTTGCGCCGCGCATCTGCAATCTCTGAACGGCCGCGAGTGACTTCTTTTTCGCTGTCCGCGCAATTCACTTCGCGTGGTGCCTGTGTGCCTTCGGCTGCGGAAGTCGGCGGCGCAATTGCACACGTCAGCATGACCAGCGAAAACCCTGAAATTACATTTTTTATGACGAAGTCATCGCTACTTGTGCGCCGCTGCGGCCACGCACGACTATTCACTTAGGCGGTTCCCCGGCGACGACATACGCCCACAGTGCCTCGATTTCGTCCGGCTTCAATACATCTGCCCAGGGCGGCATTGCATTTTTTCCATTTGTCACCGAGTCAACAAATCGAGCGCGTTCGTCCTTCGGAAACGTCCGCAGGTCGATTGCCCAATCCGGATTTGCCATGCGTGCGCCGTGGCACGTCACGCAATTGCGCGCGTAAACAGTCGCGCCCTGCTTGATCTGTTCAGGCGGAAATGACTTCTTTGCGGAATCCTGTGCGAGGGCGCTTCCCGCAATCACGGTGGTCACAATGATCAGATTAATGCATCGACGCCAGACGCTGAGTGCTGTCATTTTTTCTTGAGTACCGTAGTTCTGCCGGTAGCTTACCGTCGCGCTAACGCCGTGATGCTACTTGATAACTGCGCACCCGACAACGGACCGGGGCGGCTCGCTAAGGCTTAACGACTTCAAAGCTGTTTGTGTCGGAATCGGTAACCGTATCTTTGCCTAACGCAAACCGGTAGCTGAGATTGTCGCGGCCATTGCGCGCCGGCACGATTGTCACCGTGGCGTTGCCTTGCGCATCCGTTGACACACTCTTCGTCGTGCCGGCATCCCCAAAGCTCGCGTCTCCGGTCTTCAGGACGAACGTCACTACGATCCCTCGTTCAGGCGTCCACGGGCTCGAACTGGTGGCAGGAACCGACATGGGAGCCCTTGCGGGCCGCGCCTGACTGCTCGACGTCACCGTATATGTGACTGTCACCGGACTGTTCACCACTGATGGAAATGGCGTCGGGGCAGAAAGCTTTCCTGCGTATATTTTTGTGCTTACCGACGGACCGCCGCGCATCGTAAATGCCCATACCGCAAGTGCAATCGCAAGCACCGCCACGATCACCCACGTCAGCGCGGCGCCGCGCTGCTTACCTGCAAGTTCAAACGCTCTCATTTGCGCTCCCCTGGATTTTTATGTGAACGACCCGCGTCCGCAAAATAGTACACGAATCATTGGCCTGCGTGTGCCCGTTAACAAAGGTCGGAGTGCACTTAACGTTTTTCTTAGCTTGTGTGTAGCGTGCGCGCCTACATGCGGATCATTCTTTTACTACTGTCGACGGCGGGCGACCGTGAGTAACCTGCGTCTAGTCATCCGGACAGGTCTGCCAATGTTCGCATGACTCCCTTATCCACTCATCACCGGCCGCAGGCCGGTGCAGCCAACTTAGGAGACGCGATGAAACAAGCCAGAAAAAAGTCGTCAGCCAAGAATGAAACAGATGCTATCAAGATGCTGACTGAAGATCACAAAAAGGTTAAGAAGCTGTTTGCTCAGTTCGAGAAGATTAAGGATGACGGTAATTCCGACGAGAAGTCCGAGCTTGTAAAGCAGATTTGCACCGAGCTATTGATACACACACATCTCGAAGAGGAAATTTTTTACCCGGCAGTGCGCGAAGCTATCGACGAGGAAGATCTGATCGAGGAAGCGGAAGTCGAGCACAATGAGGTTAAGCAGCTCATCGCCGAGCTCGAGGATCTGGAGCCGGGCGGCGACCATTACGATGCCAAAGTGAAAGTGATGGGCGAAAACGTCGAGCACCACGTCGAGGAAGAAGAAGAGGAGATGTTCCCTGCAGCGAAGAAAGCGAAAGTGGACACCGCCGAGCTCGGCGCCCGGATGATGCAGCGTAAGCAGGAGCTCGAGCAGAACTCGTCACAACTATCGGCAAAGAGCGACACCGCGGCGTGATTTTTTCGGCCGCGACGCAGAGCTGATCGAGTCACCAACAGCGATAGCACTAAAGGAAATCCAATATGGCCGTCGAATCGAACACCGTCACTGGCCTGTTTAACGACAGGGACAGCGCCGAGCGCGCTTACCAATCCGCTTCCGAACGCGGGTACGACAAAAGCGACGTGAATCTTGTCATGTCGGATGAGACGCGTAAAAAGCACTTCACGAGTGTGGGCGGCCGCGAAACCGAGCTTGGCAACAAGGCGGCTGAAGGCGCCGGCATCGGCGGAGCAGTGGGCGGTACATTAGGTGCTATCGCCGCCGCTGTCGCGGCTGCCAGCACATCGCTGGTAATTCCCGGGCTCGGTCTCGTTATCGCCGGTCCGATCGCGGGTGCGCTGGCGGGTGCCAGTGCCGGCGGCGTGACGGGTGGACTCGTAGGCGCGCTGATCGGTTGGGGTATTCCTGAGGAACGCGTCAAGCACTATGAGGAAGGCATCAAGAGAGGCGGCATCCTCATGGGCGTGAGAGCACGCTCAGCCGAGGACGCTCGACATCTCGAGCAACAATGGACGAACGCGCGCGGCGAGCACGTATACTCCGGCTCGCAGATACCTGAACAAGCCAGTCATCCGTTATAAATAAAAACCCCGCAAATGCGGGGTTTTTATTTTGTGCCGGCGATGCCTTACCGCCAGGGAGAGGTGACCTCATAGGGTTGAACGGATCGCCTTTCAAGTATTCCCGGCTCGACCATATGCGGAGTATTGGTTCGACGCTCAATTGTTCCGCCCGATAACGTGCTGCTCGAAAGCGGCTGCCTGGCGGCCGGCGTCCCGATCATGAGCACTGAAGGCCCGTGCGATACAGTTCGCCCCGGCGCATTGGCGGCTTCACCGACAGCGCGGGTCGAGTAAATGATATTCGATGACGGCGTGCCGCCCGCATAGTCCGGCACGCTTCCAAGGAAGCGTTCAAGCGATTGTGCCGAGATGGCGCTGGAACTGTCAGCTGCAAACAGCGGCCCTACCGTGGTTAAAGCCAGCGACACGCTCAAGAATGTCTCCTGCAAAAAACGAGCGCGCATAACGTGGTCCTTATAAGAAGTCTACACGCCAAACTACATGCAAAAGTCATCGCATGTCCATCCGCCGTTCGCATCATTCGCGCCGGCGAATAGTTCTTTGTAGCTACGACAAGCGTCTCAACATCGACGACATCACAAATCTAAATAAGTTTTACGAGCTGCTTACCGAAATTGTGTCCCTTGAGCAACCCGATGAACGCGGCCGGCGCGTTTTCGAGCCCGACAGCAATGCTCTCGCGATACTTAAGCTTGCCTTCATGTACAAGAGCGCCCAGCTCTTTCAATGCGGGCTTCCACAGATCCAGATGATCGGAACAAATGAAACCGCGCAACTGTGTGCGGTTGACGAGAAAGGACCGGAAATTGCGCACTGCCAGTGCGTCCGGATCATCGTAACCGGAGATCAGGCCGCAGAGGGGAATACGCGAAAACGCATTCATGTGCTTCAGAACTGAGTCGAGGATGCGGCCGCCGACGTTATCGAAATAGACATCGACGCCGCGCGGGCACGCGGCCGTGAGCCCCGCGTCGAGCGCGCCGGCCTTATAGTCGATGCACGCATCGAACCCGAGTTCGTTCACGACGTAATCACATTTCGCGCGGCCGCCTGCGATACCAACTGCAGTACAGCCTTTGAGCTTCGCGAGCTGGCCAACCACGCTGCCGACCGCACCGCTTGCTGCAGATACAACCACGGTTTCACCCGCCTTTGGCCGGCCATGCTCGTTGAGCCCTATCCAAGCGGTCACGCCGGGCATGCCGACAGCGCCTAGATACGCCGATAGCGGTACATAGTCCGGATCGACCTTTCTAACCCCGCTGCCGTCGGACGCTCCGAACAGTTGCCATCCGGTGCGGGTTTCGACAAAGTCGCCAACCTTGTATTTGTCGTTCCGCGACTCGATGACCTGCCCGACCGCAGTACCTACCATCACGTCGCCCACAACAGCACTCTTGGCATATGACTTCACATCGTCCATGCGACCACGCATGTACGGGTCGAGCGACAACCAGTGTGCGCGCACGACGAATTCACCTTCACGTGCAGCGGGAACTTCGGACTCGATGATGCGAAAATTACTTTGCTCGACGGCGCCGTGCGGGCGCGTCGCAAGCAGCACTTGCATATTTTTCACAGCGAACTCCAGTTTCTCGAGGAGGAATTCTGCGGATGATAGCAGCGGCCCTCCGCCCGCGCCGACCGCCCTGGCTCATCAATGTGCCGTCGTCATCATTACGGGTGCATGGTCGCTGGTCCCGACGTGGGACAGGACAGGTACATGCTGTCGCGCCAGCCGCAATCTCGCCGGACGCGAGGATGTAATCGAGACGCCAGCCGATATTTCGCTGCCGCATGTTTCGCCACGGCGCCCACCACGTAAACATTTCGGCATTCTCCGGATCAAGCGCGCGCCCCACATCTACAAGATGTTCGCCGAGAAGCGCCTCGAAGAGTTCGCGCTCTTCCGGTCGCTGGCCGATGATCCCGGGCTTACGCTCGCGTGGATGAACATCCATTTCCGTGCGCGTAATATTCATATCGCCGCAGAGCACGATATTGCGTCCTTCGTCGTGCAATTGCCTTGCCCACTCGATCAGCTTCTTCATGAAGCCGATCTTAGCGGCATAATCCTTGCCCCCGTTCGGCACGTAGACTGACGCAAGAACAAGGTTCCCGAACGCGACCTGCACTATGCGCTCTTCCATATCGAATTCAGGATGCGTGAATTCGGGATCGCGCTCGAAGAGTCCCTTCCTAATATGCAGCGAGACGCCGGAATAGGCACGGACGCCATGCCAGTAGACATGGTAGTCCGGCATCTTGCACTGATCAGGAATCTGCGCTGGCGATGCTTTTAATTCCTGCAGACATACGACGTCGGGCTGATCGCGTTCGAGCCACTCGCAAACCTGCGCCTGGCGCGCGCGGATGCCATTGACGTTCCATGTTGCTATTCTCATCGTGCTGTGCGTGCGTGCTCAACCGCCGAGCGTCTGGTCCTGCTCGCGGAACCACGCGAGCGCATGCTCGAAGTGTGAAAGATCGAAGTCCGGCCAATATGCATCGACAACATAGATATCCGCATACACGGATTGTACCGGCAAAAATCCGCTCAGCCGGCGGCCGCCGCCCCAACGCACGATCAAATTGATCCGCGACACGTCTTCGGAGCGCAGCGCTCCGCGCTTCAGACCGTCGAGATCCCAGTCCCATCCATAATTGACGAGCAGGTTGACTTTGATGCCGCGACCCTGGCGCGTGCGATATGGTTTGAGGATCGCAGGAAATTGACGTGAGCGCTCATCGCCGACCACGAGCAGAGCGGCGCCCCGTCGGGCGACTTCGAGCGCGAACTCCACGCACGCATCACGAAACGCATCTTTTTGCGCGGTGGGCCGGCGGGTATTGTCTTGTGTGAACCCGTACACCGATACTTCCTTAACGCCACGCGCGCGACAGGCTTCGAAGAGCTGCAGACCGGGCGCGATGCCGTGCGCGTAGCCGTGCTCTTTAGGCAGCCCCCGGTCTTGCGCCCAGCGCCGATTGCCGTCGGGGATAAAGCCAATGTGCCGGGGCACTACGCTCGTGCGTGCACTCTTGCGGCCCGCGTGCTCCCGCACAGCGTTAGGCTTGCGCAGCGATATGATTCGGTTCATCAGCGCTTAGTGGCGCTGCCGCCGTTTGCGGTGTACACCAGAACTGCCCGATACGCCGCAGCATATGGACCAGATTATCAAAGTCGACCGGTTTAGTGACGTATGCATTGATGCCGAGCTCGTAACTCTGTGCAATGTCGTGCGCATCCTCGTATGCGGCAAGCATGATGGCCGGAATCACCACAAGCACCGGATCAGCGCGCAATTGGCGCAGCGTCTCGATGCCATCTCTGCGCTGTCGTTTCATATCGAGCAGAATCAGCAACGGGTGTGCCGTCGCGCGGCCTGCGAATTTTCCACGCCGATGCAGATAGTCGAACGCCTCGCGGCGGTCGTATGCGACGCCCAGATCAACACCGAGCGCCGCTCGCTTTAGAGCGAGTAACGTGAGCTGACGGTTGTTGTAGCTGTCCGCAACGTAAAGGAGAGAATCTGTCATCGAAGTGCATCCCGGCGCGTGCGGCAGGCGCGCTGATAGACGCGCAGCCGGTTTACAGGACCGGCGATCATAGATGGCGGCGCTGCTCACGTTCTGTACGATATGTAACTGTCGCCGCCGGGACGTCCCGACCGCTCGCCGGTCAGCGCGCCGCAAAATCCACGCGGCGGGCGTGCCCCTGCGTTATTCGGCCGCTCAGCGCATCTTTCATCCAGTCGGCCACCTGCAGGTAGAAGTCAGGGAGCCGGCCGCCGAATGTGTGCGTCTCGTTCTCGTACACCCACATTTCTTTCGGGCACTTCAACATCTCAAAGAGCTGCTCGCCGTCCTCGAGCGGGCACAACTCGTCAAACTCGCCCATGACGAGCAGCGTCGGGCATTTGATTCTGTCGGCGACGGGAGCAAGCGTCATCTGTGCCGTCATTTCGTCGAACGCTTGTTCATCATGAATGTTCGACATGTACATGTAATTTGCGCGATAGGCGGGCTTGCTGTGTTTAAAAATTGTGTCCTTCTGCTGATAAACCCCCATCGCACCGACCAGCGCCTTGACACGGCTGTCGTGCGCCGCAATGCGCGGGCCCCAATAACTGCCCATGCTCCATCCGTATACGCCAATGCGGCTTGCATCAACATCGTTGCGTGTTTCCAGATAGTCGATCGCCGCCGATCCGGCGCGCTCGAAATTGTCCAGGGTCACCCAGGTCTCTCTTACATTGCTCTCGCCCTGCCCCGGCCCGTCGATCGTGAGTGTTGCCATGCCACGCCGGCGGAAATGATTGTGGTAAGGACTCGGCATGTACTCCTTGATCGTGTCCATACCGGGTACTGACGACAACACATGGCGCCGTCGCGTTTCCGGGCACCGTCTGCAAAATCGCGGGAATCGTCTTGCCATTCTCGAACGGGATTTCGACGCGCCGGACGTACGCTTCATCGAACAACTCGGTGAATTTCTGGTAGCAATGGATGAGGCGCTGATAAAGCTCGAGCTTGCGCGGTGTATTGTGATGCATGACGCCGCAGGCGGGACCATAGTACAGCGCCGCTCGGTAGTAGAACTCCGCCGCGCTCTCGCGATGTCCATTCTTTTCGGCGTCGACCGCAAGCTCTTCTTCCTGACGCGCAGTGCGCGCCCATTCTTTAACGACGGCGCCCGGAACCTTGATGCGCTCCGTCGTTCGTTTTACATCAGCCGGCCGGAATCCCCATTCGACGAACATCACCGAGCGGAACCCGAACACGTCGAGCACCTTGTAGAATTCCTCGGTGATCCACTTCTGCCCTTTGCGGCCATGATCAAACATCACTGACTCCTGACGGGAAACATTCAATCGAGTTAATCTTCGTAATGTAGGTGCAGATGTATGAGGCGTCAACGCTAGCGCGCCGGCGTGTGATGAATGACGTCGATGTTTTTGGAGTTAAACTCGAGAGGCGTCTCGTCTCACATCAATGCATGCAATACCGCTTACACGACACGAGGGGAAACATGAAAGCTTTTCTGCGCAGCTGCTTGACTGTAGCTTTAGTGACAGCGATGGCGACTGCCGCCGCGCAGTCGTATCCAGTCAAGCCGGTGCGCCTTGTCGTGCCCTACGCGTCAGGAGAATCGATGGACGTGACAGCGCGCATGGTAGCGGAAAAGTGGTCGACCGCGCTTGGGCAGCAGCTGGTGGTTGACAACCGGCCGGGCGCCAGCGCACTGCTCGGCAGCGAGTACGTGGCGAAAGCAGCGCCGGACGGCTATACCCTCTTATATGCAAACGTCGGTCCGCTTGCCATCAGTCCGAGCCTTTACACAAAAATGCCGTACGATGTGACCAAAGATTTTGCGCCGCTCGCGCAGGTCGCTAACCTTCCTTTCGTTCTGTATGTGAGCCCGACGCTGCCGGTGAACTCATTGAAGGAGTTCGTCGATTACGTCAAAGCGCGCCCCGGACAATTGAACTATGCGTCGATCGGCACAGGCGGCGGACTGCATCTTACGGCCGAACTCCTGAAAAGCATCGTCGGCATCGACATCGTTCACGTCCCGTTCAAAGGCACATCACAGGCAGTGCCCGAAATTATTGCGGGACGCGTGCAGATGGTGTGCAACACGATTCCCGCATTTCAGCCGCACGTGAAATCGGGCCGCATCAAGGCGCTCGTAGTGGCTGCTACACGACGTTCGGCGCTGCTTCCGGAAGTACCCACCGCGGTCGAAGTGGGTATTCCCGATTTTCAGGCGTCGTCGTGGCATGGTGTTGTGTTGCCATCGGGAGCGCCCAGGGAAGTCGTCGCCAAGCTCAATCAAAGCCTCGCGTCTGTACTGTCCACGCCGGCCTTCCGCGAGCAACTGATAGCGCAGGGTGCTGAGCCGGTCGAAAGCACCCCAGAGGAATTCGCGAAGTTTCTGCGCAGCGACATCGAGAAGTGGCGCAAAGTCATACAGTCGCTGGGCGTCAAGCTCGATCTGTGATTGCGCCTTCGCAATCTACCATGCCCAATTCCGCGGGTACGCCGCGCGCGCAGGCGCACGAATGGACAGCAACGCAGATCGTGGCTGCCATCAACGATGGCACCACCACCTGCGAAGCAGTGACGCGGTCGTGCCTCGAACGCATTGAAGCGCGCGAACCTATAGTTCAGGCCTGGCAGTATCTCGACCGCCAGAAGGCGATTTCACGGGCGCGCGCGCTCGATCGCAGCGGCCATCGCGGCCCGCTTATCGGTGTGCCGGTCGGCGTCAAAGATATTATCGACACCTGCGATATGCCCACCGAGTACGGCACGCCGATCTACAAAGGACATCGACCGGCAAATGATGCCGCATGCGTCGCACTCACTCGCAAAGCCGGCGCCGTTGTCCTGGGGAAGACGGTGACGACGGAATTTGCAAATGTGCATCCCGGCAAAACGCGCAATCCCATCGATCCAACGCGCACGCCGGGCGGTTCTTCGAGCGGATCCGGCGCCGCAGTGGGCGATCATATGGTGCCGCTTGCCATCGGCACGCAGACAACCGGATCGACAACGCGGCCCGCCTCGTTCTGCGGCGTGTTCGGCTATCGCCCGACGTGGGGCGATCTGCGTGCGACGCGAGTGATGGAAGCATCCGGATCGCTCGATACGCTTGGCATACTGGCGCGATCGATCGAAGATGTTGCGCTGTATCGAGATGTGCTGCTCGGCGTCGCACCGCAGCCGGTTTCGCGTGAACCGTATGTTCCGCGCATCGGATTTTGCCGCACGCATGCGTGGTCGCGACTCGACAGCACGACACAAACGCTGCTGGAGGATGCGGCGCAGCGGCTTGCGCGCGCGGGCGCCAATGTCGCGGACGTCACGCTTCCTGTTCAATTCGAGCAGCTCGAAACAGCGCATCGAGTGATTTCCGGCTTCGAGTTTGCACGCAACTTCACATACGAAATCGAGAATCACTGGGAGGAAATCAGCGAGAGCTTGCGCAACGGCCGCCTTAAAGACGGGCTGTCATGCAGCTATGAAACCTACGTTGAGAACCGGCTGCTCGTCGAGCGTTGCCGCACGCTGCTCGCTCCGGTATTCGATCAGTACAGACGTTCTCCTCGCTGCGTCCGCTTCCGGAGAAGCGCCGGTAGGGTCGGATGCGACCGTAAATCCCTGGGTGTACATGATCTGGACGACGATGCATGTGCCGTCGCTATCAATGCCCGTGTTCAGGGGTCCGCATGGTATGCCAATCGGGCTGCAGGTCATCGCAAAGCGTCACGACGACCGGCGCTTGTTTGCAGCCTCTGAGTGGATCAACGCGAGATTGATTTAGCACCTGATCGCGGTCCCGACACAATGCAACGAATGGCCGCATGATATGTCGTACACAAAACGTCCCGTCACCTGACTCATGCCCCCGCGCAATACCCGACCGGCCGCATCCCGCGACACCAAGCAGTCGGGCGGCAGCCCGAACATTTTTGCGATCGATCCGCCGATCGAGCCGATGCTCGCGAAGCTGTCGGAGGTGTTGCCTCAAGATGATTCGTTGCTGTTCGAGCCGAAGTGGGACGGGTTTCGGGCGATAGTCTTTCGTGGTACTGCCGACGTTTTCATTCAGAGCCGTGATTCACGGCCCTTCGACCGCTATTTTCCGGATCTGCACGACAGGTTTCTCGAGCAGTTGCCGAAGGGCTGCGTAGTCGACGGTGAAATTGTGATCACAACGCCGGCAGGACTCGACTTCGACGCGCTGCAATTACGCCTGCATCCTGCGGCGTCGCGCGTCGCGAAGCTGGCGGAGGAATCACCGGCATCATTTGTCGCCTTTGATTTGCTGGCGGCTAATAGTCGCAATCTCATGTTGTCGCCGCAGTCAGCGCGGCGCGCCGAGTTGGAAGCACTCATCAGCGAGGTTGAGCCGCCGATCTATCTCACTCCGATGACACGCGACCACGCACTTGCAGTCGATTGGCTCACCCGCTTCGAGGGCGCCGGTCTAGATGGCGTTATTGCCAAGCCGGCGGGTAGTGTCTATCAACCGGGTAAACGCGCGATGATGAAGGTGAAGCATGCGCGCACCGCCGAGTGTGTCGTCGCAGGGTTTCGCTGGCACAAGAGCGGCAAGGATGCCGTCGGCTCGTTGCTGCTCGGCCTCTACGATAAACATGGCGTGCTTCACCATGTCGGCGTGACCTCCTCGTTTACGATGGCGATGCGCAAACAGCTCGTCGGTGAGCTTGCGCCGCTGCGTAAAGACGCGTTCACAGATCATCCATGGCGTGAGTGGGCGCAAGCCGCCGACAATGACACGCAGCGCATGCCCGGAGCGCAGAGCCGATGGAGCGGCGGCAAAGATTTATCGTGGGAGCCGCTGCGCATCGAGCGCGTCTGCGAGGTCAAATACGATCACCTGCAGGGCGATCGCTTCCGTCATGCTGCGATTTTTCTGCGCTGGCGGCCCGACAAACCGCCGGCGGACTGCCGCTACGATCAGCTCGAAGTCACGACCGCTTACGAGTTGAAGAAGGTTTTCGGCGCGGGCCGTCCGCCGCGTTAGCAGGACCTGACATCTGCGGCTCGTCGTCCGGATCGAGCGCCTCCTGACGAGGCCGCAGCTTCGGCGGCACGTGTTCCAGATTCACACGCACGCGCGTCCACGTCGTAAACCGGCCGCGCATGGCATCGACAAGGACATCTGCAGGCTGCAGATGCGCAGCCGCTTTCGAATGCCGTTCACGCCAGCGCTCGAGGCCCGCAAGCGCGTCCTCCTTCCGCTGCGCCCGGCCAATCTCGATCAGCGGATGGGCGCTTGCACGGCGCCGGGAAGGCTGCACGCGCGGCGGCTCGCCGGCAGCTTTCTTGTATTGGGGCGGCCACGGCGCGTCGCCCTGGCCATCGCGTTCATGTTGCGCCGAAAGCTCGAGCAATCCATCAAGCGAACCGGCGTCGCTGTCCATATTGGCGTGACGATCGCCAATTTCGGAAAATCGCTTTGGCATTGTCGCAAGGGTAAAGTCGGCCGGCTCGCAGCTATCGACTTCGTCCCAGTTCAGCGGTGCAGACACCTGCGCCCGCGCATTGGGCCGCACCGAGTAGGCGGCGGCAACCGTACGATCCTTCGCATTCTGGTTGTAGTCGATGAACACGCCGCGCCGCTCTTCCTTCCACCACTTGCTGCTTGCGATGGCCGGCGCCCGGCGCTCGACGTCGCGGGCCAAAGCAAGCGCCGCACGCCGCACCTGGTCGAACGTCCAGCGCCGCTCGATGCGCACATAGATATGCATGCCACGCGAACCGGATGTCTTCGGCCAACCGGTCAAGCCGTGTTCCTCGAGCACTGCCTTGACGACGTGGCCGACCTCTCGTATCTGCGGCCATTCGACACCGGGCACCGGATCGAGATCCACACGCAGCTCATCAGGATGGTCGAGATCGTCAGCGCGCACGGGGTGCGGATGCAGTTCGAGGCAGGCGAGATTCGCCATCCATAGCAGGGCAGCAGCATCTCTTGGCACCACCTCTTCGGCAGTGCGTCCGGATGGAAACTGTAATGACACTACGTCGATCCACGGCGGACGCGATGCCGGGGCGCGCTTCTGGAAGAAAAATTCACCCTTGATGCCGTTCGGATAGCGCACCAGCATGTTCGGGCGTCCGCCGGCTGCGCGAAGTGCGCCCGGGGCGACGGCGAGGTAATAACGAGCCAGATCGAGTTTCGTATATCCGGCGTCCGGAAACAGCACCTTGGACGGATTCGAAATCGGAATCTCGCGCCCGTCTACATTGAGAATCTCGTGCTCGGTGCTGGCTGCCATGGCAATCGCTAACCCACCGGCGCGAGTGTCCGGCTAGCCCCCGACCGGCCGCCTGTCGCGCAGCGCAAGCCAGCCGCGGATGATGCGATAGATCAGCCATAGCGCGGTCAGCATCAGGATGGCGGGTCCGATTAGAAACCCGATCAACACGATCGCGAGCAGTACCCACAGAACAATGCCGACCGACGCCCACAAGGCGGCATACCAGAACGTGCGGATCTGCCAACTGAAGTGCGAATCTAGAAATGTGCCTCGCACATCGCTGCGCTTCACGTAGTTGATGATCACGGCGATGATCGACGGCAGGCCGAAGATGAAAGCGCCAACGATCGTAGCCGCACTTGTAATGCCGATGATGATGCTCAGCGTATGCAGCGCATAGATCACATGCGTGATCGTAATCAGTGACGAGTCGGCCGGCGTCAGTGGGCCGCCGCCGCTGCTGGGATACTCGTAGGTAGCCATGGTTTAGCGTCCGTTCAATGCGTCAACGATTGGTTCAATGCGTATCGGGCAGCGGAATAAATTCTGTTTCCCCTGGAACGCTGCCAAAGCGGCCTTCGCGCCACCGACGTTTGCCCTCTTCGATGAGTTCACGCGAGCTGGCCACGAAATTCCACCATATGAATCGCTCGCCGTCGATCTTGTCGCCGCCGATGAGCATGATCTGCGCCGGCGACGACGCTTCGATTATGGCCACCTCACCTTCGGGTAACACCGCCAGTTGCTTGGCGGGCACCGGTGTGCCATGCACCACGACATCACCGTCGACAACATACACGCCGCGCTCTTGATGCTCGGCGGGCAGATCGAAGCGGCTCTGCGCCTCCATCTCAACCGCCACATAGAGGATCGGCGAAAACGTCGGCGTAGGCGCTTGCTTGCCGAATGCGCTGCCGACGATTACACGCAGCTTAACGCCCGGCAATGTGAATTCGGGCAGCGCCGTTTTGGGCTGGTGATTGAATGATGGCGCTACGTGCTCATGCTTTTTTGGCAGCGCGACCCAAGACTGTATGCCGTGCACGCGTTGACCACTTGTGCGTTCTTCGACCGGGGTGCGCTCGGAATGCACAATGCCATCGCCCGCGGTCATCCAGTTCACGGCGCCCGGCTCTATCCGTTGTACCGAGCCGAGACTGTCGCGATGCATGATCGCGCCTTCGAACAGGTACGTCACCGTTGCCAAGCCGATGTGAGGATGCGGACGCACGTCCACACCCTGCCCCGGCGCAAACACGGCTGGCCCCATGTGATCGAAGAATATGAATGGGCCGACCATCTGCAGCGGATGGCCCGGCAGTACGCGGCTCACCTGAAAGCCGCCGAGGTCGCGCGTATGCGGCTTTAGCGGTGTGACCGGCTTTACGTTGGTCATACTCATGAGAGCGCCTTCGTTAATCGTACATGTTGGATGACGACGTCGGGATCGCGCTGCACCGCGGCCTGATAACGGTTGGCGTAATCGTCGCCGCCGTTTGCATCAACCGTCATTGCGCGGATTTGCTCGATCACCTCGTCCGCGTCCTTCGCCTGCAGCGGGTCGTCCTGGTCCAGAAATTCATCGAGCCGGACGATTGCCTCCGACATCGGATGCAGCCATGCAAACCATGCATCGTTCGCTACGAGCTGCAGCAGCTGACCACTTGATTCCACGCGTCCGTGCAGGCGCTCATACTCGATACGCTCCGAACCAATCAGGACGCGATGAAGTTCGAGCAGGCTCGCGCGTACTCGCTGAATACGATCGAGCGTCGCATCGAGCGGCTTACTCACGCCGTCCGTTGTTGGATTAGCTGTCATAGCTGAGCGTCAGTGTCCGAATGAGCGGCGGCGTTCGCATAGCAGCTAAATATTAAATCCTATTGGCAATGAAGATACAGCGATTTGCAATGTGCGGCTTTTCGTCGGTGCAGACGATAGCCGGATGTAGGGAATCGCCGCACACATGACAAACGTATCTGAACGTGATGACCACAGTGACGCGGTGCAGCCGAAGTGGCAACGAAACCATCATACGCGATGTCCAAGCAGACCATCTTATACGTAATACGACGCAATTGTGGTCGCGCTGATAGCGTGGCCACAAACCTTGCAATCGCCTCGTGTGTGAACTGACCTAATGCTTGTGCGCAGCTCGCCAATAACTCAAAGCGGACGTTGATGGCCACTCCGCATAGAATCGTCCATCGCAAATTGATCCGCTGGATTGCATTTGCTGTGGTCGGCAGCAATCGCATTGGACGCCGGATTCTATTACTGGCGTCAAGGCCAGCTCTACGCGAATACGGACGATGCCTGCTTGAACGTGAACACGGTTGAAAACCCCCGGCGCAGTTACAGGACCTGTAACAAGACTCTAGATGCGCGATAATCAGAGCGTGCGTGCTGAATATCCACTGTTCGATATCGATCCGCGGCCTTTCGAGGTGGCGCTTGCCAAGGCACAGGCGCAACTCGATATGACACAGCGCATGCCTGCGCGCACTCGCGTCACGGATTCCGATCCTGCGCGGCCGCTGCGCGTCGGCACCACTGCGACCGTCAGGGTTCGCTTGCCTTAGTCGACCGCGATGTATTCGAAAATTCTGCTCTGTTACGACGGTACCGTAGAGGGACGCAACGCCTTGCGCCAAGGCGCGGATGTTGCGCTTTGCATGAAAGCGGAGACGCATCTGCTCGCGATATGCCGCAGCATGCTGGAGACAGCGACGCCCGAAGGTAATACTGAGGCGCTCGTGCAATGCGATCAGGATCGCGCCGATACGATACTCAAAGAAGGTGTCGCCTGGCTCGAGGAACGTGGCTTGAGCGCGCACGGCTACCTCGTCTATGGCAATCCGATCAAGCACATCCCGGAAACCGCACGGCGCATAGGCGCAGACTTGATCGTTGTCGGCCACCGCCGGCGCAGCCGGCTCGCCCGCTGGTGGAGCGATTCCGACGAGCAGACGCTGCTCGATCTCACCACATGCAGCATACTCGCGGCGGTCCGGACCGATACACCGTAAGCGGTAACGCCCGGTGATGGAAGCGCTCCCCGCTAACAACGAGCGCCTGCTTATTACGACGGCGGTGATGTCCGCGACGCTGAGTCAGGTTCTCGATACGACGATTGTTAACGCCGCCCCGCCACACATGCAGAGACAACTGGGCGCGACAAGTCAGATCAGCTGGGTGCTCATGCCACGCGCCTCATCGAGCAGGACATCGGACAGCAGGCGGAAATGGATGCAATGCTCGACATCTACAAGCTCACGACCTGGAGTTTTTTCCTCATGCTGGCCTTGTGATGCTGCTCAAACGGCGTACCGCGTCGGCAGAACCCGCAGCCACCGTCGCTATGGAATATTACGCGATGAATTCGCTTGGCCCACGGAGCACCGGTGGTTCCGCTGGCGCTGCTCGACTCATGTTAACCGCATGGATACAATCGCTCGTATATCGTCGTGCATATCAGTGGGCGCACCCGCGAACATTGGGAGCATGTATGGCACTTTCCCGTTTACAAAAATCACAAGGCCCGATCGATGAGTGAATATTTGTATCTTGTACAGATGGATGTACCGCCGGCGCTCGAAGCGGATTTCAATCGCATCTACGATACACAGCACATACCGGAGATCAGCAAAGTACCCGGCGTGCTCGAGGTCAAGCGCTACGTGCTGGATAAGCCGGCGGACGGTGTACCCAAGTATGCGGCTTTATACCGCGTCGCTTCTGCGGATGTGCCGCAGGGTCCTGCGTGGGTAAAGGCATCGGACACCGGTGACTGGAAGCCGAAGATCAGGCCGCACACTTTTAATCGCAAGCATGCTTTGTACAAGGCGATTTGATTACGTCACAACGTTTGCAAGCCGGTGTTGAACCCCATAAGTATCGTCTTCCGTCCCTGTTGCAAGTTACGAATCGAGAAAAGAGCAACCCTTGCCTGACACCAAATCAGCAGCACCATCGAATACCAGTGAAAGCAGCGCCCTCGCTTTCACGCCGATTCACGAGTTGGCCGAACGTCTACGCAACGGAACACTGAGCGCGAGTGCGCTGATCGAGTGTTATCTCGAACGGATTCACCGCAATGATAAAAAACTGCACGCGTTTATCGAAGTCTACGCAGACGAAGCACGTGCGGCCGCCCATGTCGCCGACGCTGCGTTCAAGGCGCGTCAATATCGCGGGCCGCTGCAAGGTATACCAATCGCATTGAAAGACCTGCTCGAAATCGAGGGCCGACGCACCACCGCCGGCTCGATGTTCTGGCACGATCGCGTCTCGCGCGTCACTTCCACTGCAGTTGAAAAACTCACAGCCGCCGGCATGATCCCGTTGGGCAAGACACATCTGGTGGAGTTTGCGTTCGGCAGTTGGGGCACGAACCGGACGATGGGCACGCCGTGGAATCCCTGGGATCTAGACGTGCAGCGCGCGCCGGCGGGATCGAGCAGCGGCTCAGGCGTTGCCGTCGGCGCAGCCCTTGCTCCGGCTGCGATCGGCAGCGATACCGGCGGCTCAGTACGTGCGCCTGCAAGTCTCTGCGGCATCGTTGGCTTGAAGACGACCATCGGACGCGTGAGCAATTACGGCGTTCTCATGTTGAGCGACACCCTCGACACCCTAGGCCCCATGACGCGCGATGTGGAAGATGCCGCGTTGCTGTTCATGGCGATGCACGGCCCTGATTACCGCGACGCGCAGACTTACGCGCATCCGCCGTCGGATGTGTTGAGTGGACTCAAGAGCGGTATTGCCGGACTCCGCCTCGCCGTACTCGCGGACGAAGAACTCGGCGAAATCGATTCGGAAGTGACGCACGAGTTTACGGCCGCGCTTGATGTGCTGCGCGGACTTGGCGCACGCATCGACACACTGAAGCTGCCGGTATCGTTCGACTCAATGGCGGTGATTGTCGGCAAAATTATTGCGGCCGAGGGTTACGCGTTGCACCGCGAGTGGATCGACCGCACTGACCTGCCGTTCGATGCCGATGTCGCGGATCGCATCCGGTGGGCAAAGAATATGAGCGCTGCCGATTACGTAAAAATTATGGGCGAGCGCAAGAACCTGCGGCAGGCCATTGACGTACTGCTGCGCGACTTCGATGGCTTATTGCTGCCGACATCGCCGCTCCCTGCGCCTCCCCTTACAGCCATCGACCAGGGCAAGGCGCCCATGAGCCGGCTGACGCGCCCGATCAATCTTCTCGACTTGTGCGCAGTTGCGATTCCGTGCGGCTACAGTGCCGGCGGACTGCCGATCTCGATGCAGATTGCAGCACGCGGCTATCAGGAAGCGCGCGTGTTGCGCATCGCGTGGGCTTATGAGAATGCAACCGAATGGCACACGCGCCGGCCGGCAGGCCTGTGAAGAAGCTTACGCGAACCCATGGCGTATTGCGTCGCCGTGATTGTGAATAAGCGCAGATGAAAGCGCCGGCCCCGCTGGCGCTGTGGTCTATCGCCGCGCCGGCAGCCGGCTGGCTTGTGCTCGCCGGGACACTCGTCTCTAAGGGCCCAACGTACGCAATTGTTCTTGCGATTGGCTTGTTTGCTTGCGTGCTAGCGGCTGTCCATCATGCGGAAGTCGTGGCGCATCGCGTCGGCGAACCGTTTGGAACGTTCCTGCTTGCGGTTGCCATTACCGTGATAGAAGTTGCGCTGATCGTTTCACTCATGATCGCCGGCGGCCCGACGACGACTGCGCTCGCACGCGACACCGTGTTCGCTGCAGTGATGCTGATTCTTAACGGCATAGTGGGATTGTGCCTGCTGGTCGGCGGCAGCCGCCACAAAGAACAGGTGTTTGGACTGCACGGGGTGAGCGCCTCGCTCACGACGCTCGCTGCGATTGCCGTTCTCACGCTCATCCTGCCCAACTATACGCTCACTACTGTAGGTCCGTTCTACAGTCGGAGCCAGCTCGCATTCATTGCCATCGTCTCGCTCGTCCTCTACGGGCTGTTCGTGCTTGTGCAGACCGTTCGCCACCGCGATTATTTCTTATCGGCCGACGACCGCAGCGATGCAGAAACGCATGCGGCACCGCCTACCGCAAGGGCGGCGCTCGTGAGCGCTGTGCTGTTAATCGCTTGTCTCGGCGCGGTCGTCCTGCTTGGGAAAGCGCTCGCGCCGACGATGGAGGCAGCGGTCGATGCGATTGGCGCGCCCCCGGCGCTGGTCGGCATTATCATCGCCGCGATTGTACTCATGCCTGAAGCCTATGCGGCGGTGAGAGCCGCCCATGCGAATCAACTTCAGATGAGCATGAATCTCGCTCTCGGCTCCGCGCTGGCGAGCATAGGCCTCACGATCCCGGCAGTTGCGGTGGTGTCTCTCGTCACGGGATGGACGCTGACGCTCGGACTCGATATCAAATCGAGCGTATTGCTGCTGCTCTCGCTTCTTGTCGCCACGCTTTCACTGGGAACAGGACGCACGACCGTATTGCAAGGCGCGGTCCATCTCGTCATCTGCGCAGTCTATCTTTTCACGACCATCGTGCCGTGAATGGCAGAGCGCTCGCGTTGAATCGGACTAGCGTGGAACCCTGCGGCTAAGGTAGGCCGGAGGCGTGTGAAACGGATGCAGCTTCGATCCGTGGTCGAAACGATTCTGTTGGCCGAAACGATTCTGTTGGCCGAGCCCGGTCCGCGTTGCGAGTCCGCGGGGATAGTAACCCGGGTAATAAGCTGCGTAATAACTATTGGCAAGCGTGTCGCAACCGAGTTGTCCTGACGCGATGCACTGGTCATACGCTGATTGCGGCGGCATTTCATACGCCACCGGCGGCGGCTCCGCCGGCCGGGTACCCAACGTCTGATTGAGCCGGTTACGCATGATTTCGGTTGCTTTCAACGTGCGCTGATCCGGCGTGTAGCTCGACATCCGATTCTCGATACGTCCCATCTTTTGTCGCGCCTTCGGGTCTGCCGGGCGCTCGTTTGAATAATTGGTGACGCCGCCCTCGTCTACCCATTTATAAAGGGCGGCAGATGCAGGTGCCGTCGCGAGGACGGCAGCCAGAAGAAACGTCAATTGTATGTTGGTACGCATGGACACCTGCATGGGCGGCTAGAAGCACTCTACGCTTGGAGTGCCGCTATGTCCAAACGGTTCCGCACTGACGCTTCGTTCCCCATACGTTGTTACATGATATCTTCGCCATTAAGGGAAAAACACAATGAAAACATCATTAGGGAAGCTATGGATTATTCGATGCCTGCTTCTCTTGCTCGCGCATTGCACGGCAGCGGGCGGCGCTGAAATCAAGGTATTGTCCACTATGGCGGTGCGATCCGTCATGGAGCAGATCCTTCCAGAATTCAAAAGCGCGACGGGACACACCGTTTCTATCGCGTACGAGACCTCCAATCTAATGGCCGAACGGATCAGAAACGGCGAAAGCGCTGACCTTGCTATCCTGACGCCGGCATTGATTGATGCTTTGGCGAAACAGGGCAGCATCGTGCGCGGCAGCAACGTCGCGCTAGCAAGTTCCGGTGTCGGCGTTGCAGTGTGTGCGGGGACACCGAAACCCGACATCCGAAACAGCGAAGAATTGAAGCGCGTGCTGCTCAGTGCGAGATCGATTGCTTACACGAGCAGCGGCCAAAGCGGCGCCTATTTTGCGGGACTCATAGAAAAACTCGGCATCGCCGATCAAGTCAAGGCGAAGGCAAAAATTCCCGCGGGCGGTTCAACCGGCGAGCTCGTTGTGAAAGGCGAGGCCGAGATGGCCGTGCAGCAAATGTCTGAGTTGCTTGCGACGCCGGGCTTGGTGGTAGTCGCACTTCCGCCGGAAGTCCAGTTCCGCACTATGTTTTCCGCTGGCGTATGCTCGTCGGCAAAAGAGGCGCAAGCTGCGGAAGCACTCATCAAGTTTCTGTTAACGCCGACTGCTGCACGTGTCATCAAAGCGAAAGGCATGGAGCCCGCTGCAGGACTTCAATAACGTGGCGACGCAAATTTGCGGCATTGTCAAATGTAAACAAAAGAGGAGATTTCCGTGCGCACATTCCAGCTAGCGCTCTTTGTTCTGTGCAGTCACATCCTGAGCGCTCAAGCTCAGTCGCCGACAGCCTCGACCTCACTTATCGGCGCGTGGAAGGTCACGGAAATCGCGGAGCCGAACCGGCCGCCGATAGCCAGCCCGCAGCCCGGCCTGCTGATATTCGCGAAGCAGTATTACAGTTTCGCGCGCATCAATGGCAGCAAGCCTTTGCCCGATTACCCGTCAAATGACAAGGCAACCGACGCGCAAAAGATAGCGGTCTTCGACGCGCTGTATCTGAATGCCGGCACTTATACGGCGACGGCGAATACGCTCGCAACGAAATCCTACGTCGCAAAGAGCGCATTTGCCATGGCTGGTCCGGGTAATCAGTTCGAATACAGTATCAACGGCAATGCGCTCGAGCTCATACAGAAGCCGGCCGGAACGATCATTAGATTTGTCCGCGTCGAGTAGCCGGGTTATGCGGCACGCGGCAGGAGCGGCTTCGGGCTGCGGTCATGCGTTGCATCGTGTCTTCCGCTGAAAGTGCCGGCGGGATTATCAATTCTGAGAGGAACGTAATAGCACGCACGGCGATCACGGTATTTGCTTCGAGCAGCATGCGCGAGGTGCTCGAAAGTCTCGTTCCTGGCTTTGCGCAGGCGAGCGGCTACCAAGTCGCTGTAAGCTACGATGCAGCGAATCTCATTTTGCGTCGTGTCCGAAATGGCGAAAGTGCGGACGTTGCAGTCCTCGCCGGTTCAGCAATCAAACAGCTTACCGATTTGGGCGTCGTCGAGCCAGCGAGCTGCACTGATCTCGCGCGCAGCGGCATTGGCATGGCTGTGCGTGCAGGCGCGTCCCGCCCTGACATCGGTTCCATCGAAGCATTCAAGCGCGTTTTGCTGGCGGCTGAGAGTGTCGCGTACACCACGGAAGGCGCAAGCGGTGTCTACTTCACCGAAGTGATCGAGCGGCTTGGAATCACCAGCGAGATACAACGAAAAGCGAAAACCCGTCCTGCCGGTCTTATCGGCGAACTCGTTATGACCGGTGAAGCCGAAGTCGCGATACAACAAATACCGGAGTTAATGGCGGTGTCGGGCATCGAGCTCGTGGGTCCGCTGCCCGGCGACTTGCACCGTTACATCACGCTAACCGCGGCGATCTTCACCGACGCCACGCAGCGAAAGGCGGCCCGGGCCTTCGTTGATTTCCTGACGACGCCCGATGCTCTCCGCAGCATGAAAGCGCATGGCATGGAACGGGCTTAGAGTGATGGCGCGCATGCGCGTGGGCGACGAGCTTTGTCCGCGCGTTGGCTCAGTCGCACGGCGATCGATTACCGCGATTTCGATTCCCGTGCGACATAACTCTTGCTGAACCCGTTGCGACCGTTGGTGACGGTGATCTTGCCATTGTGCGTGACGGACGCCTTGATCCAATTTCCTTTGCAGTCGGCGCTGTCTTCGAGATTTGCAATCATGTCTTCGGACGTATTGTGGCCCGCTTCCTTGTCGAGCAGCGACAAGTGTCCCTGCCAGATACCTTCGAGTCCCTGAAGGGCAGCCAATCGCAGGTAAGAATTTTTTTCGTAAGGCACTGACGGCTGGCCCGCGATCTCGATGGGCTGAATGCGCTTGTCGACCTGGCCTAATCCCTTCTTAGACCCGTTATTGACGACGACGATTTGTGGCGAGATGGCACCGAGAAATGCCGGAGCGCCTGCGCCGTCGAGCGATCCATGACGGCTGGTCTGATATAGCGTGACCTTGCCGAGCTTGTTTATCGGGCAAACGAGCTCGAGTTCTTTCTGCCAGTCCAGATCGAGCACATTGAGAAAAGTGAACCTGCCGTAGCTGGCGAGTATTCCCACCATGCGCTGATTCTCAAAAGCGGCCGCCGACATCTGCGGAGTATTCGCACAGAGCGGATTAGGCCCGCCACGGTTAACGGGTCTCGCAAGCACTTTCTCATCTGCGGACACGACGAGAACCCGCAATCCTTTAATCGGCACTCTATCGCCGGATTTCACGATGGTGCGCTTCCCCGCCGACGCCGCCTTGTAGCTGGCGTGCCATTGCTTATTCGCTTCCTCAATCGTGTCATTGGGACCGTAGAATCTGCCGAGCAGCATCATTTTGTCGAGTGCCGCCAAACCACCGACGTGATCACGATGATAATGGCTGATTAGCACATGATCAATTTTCGTGAGCCCGGCGTCTTGCGCGGCGGCAACGATGCGCGAAGCATCGCGATCACCGTCCGGATATCCCGTATCGACGAGCATCGATTCTCCAGACGGTGAAATCATCAGCGTCGCTGCGCCGCCTTCGGTATCGATCCAGTAAATCTGTAGATTGCGCGGCGCCGCAGGTTTGGTTTGCGCAAATACCACGGTTGACAACGCGAGAGTGACAACACAAATTGCAACTGCGAAGGTGCGCTTCATCGGCATTGCTACCCGGATGGATGTAAGGCTGCAGTAGTCCGCTTACTCCGCTTGTATTCCTGCCGCCTTTACGACTTTGCTCATCTGTTCGGTGCCGCGCTTCATCGTTTCAGTGACTCGCTCAGGTGTCGAGTGCTGGGGAAACGTGCCCATGCTCTCAAGTCTCTCGCGCACGTCCGGCATCTTCATGAAAGTCGCGGTGTCGCTGTTGATGCGCTTGATGATTGCGGCCGGCGTGCCGCGCGGCGCGATAATTGCCCACCATTGACCTGGAAAGACAGCATCGACGCCGGCTTCCGGCATCGTTGGCACGTCAGGCAGTGCGGGCGAGCGCTGTTCGCTGCTCACCGCCAAGGCGCGCAACCGCCCGGCTTTCACCTGCGGCACCGACGGCACCATGTCGGCGAACGACATCGTGATCTGGCCGCCCACCAGATCAGTCACTGCGAGTACACCGCCCTTGTACGGCACGTGCACAATCCTGACGCCGGTGACCGATTTAAATACTTCGCCGACGATGTGCGAAGTTGTTCCAACGCCACCCGATCCAAACGTTAGTTGATCAGGCTTGGACTTGGCGAGCGCAACAAGCTCTGACACATTGCGCGCAGGTACTGAGGGATTTACCACCAACATGGGGGCTGCGGTCGCCACGAGTGAAATCGGGGCGAAGTCATTGAAAGGATCGAACCCGAGATGCTTGAACAGAAATCGGTTCGTCACCATCGCCGCACCGCTCGTGAGTAACAGCGTGTAGCCGTCGGGTGGCGCCTTGGCGGCGATCTCGTGACCGATATTGCCGGTCGCACCCGCTCGATTGTCTACGACGACCTGGCGCCCCAGCGTATCGGTCAGCTTCTGAGCGACGATGCGAGCAACGACGTCGCTTGTGCCGCCCGGCGGATAGGGTGCAATCATGCGAATGGATTTACTCGGATACGGTAGTGCACTCTGTGCTGTAGCCGTAACTGCGGCGAGCACGCCGGACATGAACAGCAGGACGCCATAGACCATCATCGTTCCTCGCAGCGCGTATTAGTTTTCAGCGTGTGTTACTTTTTTATGTGCGCTGCAGCCATCTTATCAAAGGTCATCACGCCAGGTGAAACCGGCTATGCAGGATTTCCGCCTTTGCGACTTTTTGCGGCGTATGATTACGATGGCATGCGCTGCTGACAAAAGCGCGGCATACTTGACTCGCCCATCGGGGGAAAAATGAGCACGACATTCGCAAGACTGCTTCTGCTAAGCGCGCTGATAACACTGTCGGTTTCCGCTGCGGAACTCGATCCGTCAGCGGTATCGTACACACCGCTCGATAAAATCAAGTGGGTGGATAATCCAGCTGGCACCGCTGCGAACGCGATGATCTATGGCGATCTGGCCAAGCCCGGTCCATACGCTTACTTCGTCAAATGGAAAGCCGGCAACATGAGCCGGCCGCACTTCCATCCGAACGACCGCTACATTGTCGTGATGTCCGGCACCTGGTGGGTCGGCAGCGGCCCGAAGTTCGATCCGGACAGCACGGTACCCATGCCGGCAGGAACTGTACGTGCTGCACACAGGCAAAGGCATCCATTATGACGGGGCGAAGCAAGGCGACGCGATACTCATGATTCACGGCATCGGCCCTGCCACTTCCACTCCCGCCGAGCAGAAATAGACGACTAGCGACTCCCGCCCTCGCGTGTAGCGCGGGGAAGGTTGCCCAGGCGCACTGTAAGCAATCTACTCTGCCTTGACGCCCGCGATCTTTACGACGTTCGCGAACTTGATAATTTCGCGCTCGAAGAAAGCGGCTGCTTCCGAAGGCGAGCTGCCGACCGGATCTATACCTTCACGCGCCATGAAAGCTTTAACCTCCGGATGCTGCAAAATCTTTACGGTTTCGCTATTCAGCCGTGCAATGATGGCACCGGAGGTTCCTGCGGGCGCAAACAGCAGAAACCATTGATCGATGTCGATACCCGGATAAATCGAATCGAGCGTCGGCAGATCGGGCATCGCCGCTGACCTGTGCGACGTCGAGACGGCGAGCGCGCGAACTTTTCCTGCACGCAACATCGGTCCCACACTGTTGACGCCGGGAAACGCCACCTCCACTTCGCCGCTGATCAGCGCATTGAGCGCAGGCGCGGCGCCTTTATACGGAATGTGCGTGAGCGGCGCATGCGCGAAATGGCTGAACATGATGCCGGCGAGATGACTTGATGTTCCTGAACCGTTCGATGCGAAGTTGAGTCCTCCCCTGGTGCGTTTTGCAAGCGCTACAACTTCCTGCACGCTGCGCGCAGGCACCGAAGGATGAACGGTGAGCACGCTCGAGGTCGATCCGGGCTGCGTGATTGCGATGAGATCCTTGCGTACGTCGACGGCCAGCTTTGGATAAAGTGTCGCGTTGATGGCGACTGCTGACGTCGTAAACATCAATGTATGACCATCCGGCGGACTCTTCGCGACGAGTTCAGTGCCGATGTTGCCGCCGGCACCGGCGCGATTGTCGACGACGACGGACTGGCCGAGCGCTTCCTGCAGGCGCTGGCCGATAACGCGGGTGTACACATCAGACCCGCCGCCTGCCGCGAACGGCACGATCACACGAATGGCGCGCGTCGGATAGTCAGGCGATTGCGCCATCGCGACCTGCGCACACGTCGCAAGTGCCACGATCCAACAAATGATCATCTTGCGCGCAGACATTTTCATGCGCAGCGGGTTATCGTCCGCATCAAAGACTTACATGAGCGATGCAGCACAAACTCGCGCGGCATTGAAATCAGTGCTGCCGCCGGTGCCACGAGCGCTGTAGATTGCCGCTGCAGAAATGCAGCGTACCCTCACTTCAATGTAGAGGCGATCTGCTTCAGCTCGTCCGGCCTATGCTCCCCTGCGAGCGGCGTTCCCGGAATCAAAAACTTGCCCATGGCGAGCGACCCGACGACAACCGGCTCGTAGCCGATCTCGCGCACGAGGCGCGACGCCACTGTGATGGCGTTTGCATCGTCGCCCGCAATCGGCATGCCGATGCGCGGCTGCTGCTTTGATGCCTCGGGCAGTTTCGCATAGCCGATTGCATTGAACGCGCGCACGATGCGAGTGCCCGGCAGCAATTCCGCTGAAGCGAGACCGGCGCCCTTCTCGCGCGCCCACTTCGCGATATCGCCGTCGCGGGCAAGAATGGGATTGGACGTGTCGATGATGGTTTTGCCTTTGAGTGTATCAGCGAGATCTTTGCCGAGCTGCGGCATTGCCGAATACGGAACGGCGACCAACACCACATCGCCGAACGCCGCCGCCTCTTTTGTCGTTCCGGCGCGCGCCTTGCCGCCTAGCCGCGCTGCTAATGCCTTGTCATGTTCGATGTCCAGCGACGAGAACATGACTTCATGTCCTGACTTGAGCCACAGTTCGCCCAGCGTACCGCCGATGCGGCCGGAGCCGATGATGCCGATTTTTTCTGCGCCCTCTGCCGCCGCTGCTGCATGCGCGCCAAATGGCAGCACGCCCATGGCGGCGCCCGTTGCTGCCGTGCCAACGGCAAGTAAAAATCCGCGCCGGCTCGTCCTTATTCCGTCATTCGTCTTCATCGCCTGATCTCCTGAGCTGTGTGATCGTTGAAATGCAGCGCTGCGCACTGGAACAATACAGCGGCGGCAGCTTGATGATCTAGATTAGTCGGGGTATCAGGTATGTGCAAGCCCGCCGATAACCGAGGTACCAAGCTTATGGTGACAACGTAGCGTAGCCAGACCGCAGGCTTCTCCTTACGTCGCGTGTTTCCGGAATAGAATCAGATGGTGGCCAATGCCGTTTTTTAACAGAGAGAGTCTAATATGGTCAGCGCGATGAAGGGTCTGTTTAGGATTGGCGCGGTTCCTTTGTTTCTGGGTTGCGCTCAATTGGCGCTCTCTGCAGATCTCGAATTCGGCAAGCCAGGTGACCCGATCAAGCTGGTAGTGGGTCACCCTTCGCACTACACAGCGACGTGGTCGGTGCATGTTCTGCACGGCAAGGAGTTCTGGAAGAAGTATCTGCCTGTTGGGTCTACCGTCGAGTATCAGACCGGGCTTGCAGGCGCTGTGATCGTGAACAACATGCTGGCCGGCAAGCAATATATCGGTTATCTCGGTGATATCCCCGCGATCGTCGCTACAACGAAGACTGAAACCGCGGACCTGCGCATTGTCTCGTCGCTTGGGCTTGGCTACGACCAGTGCAACGTCTTTCTTGCGCGCAACGACGCGCCGCGGTTCAAAGACACGAACGAGGCGATTAAGTGGTTGGGCGGCAAGCAGGTCGCAATCCCCAAAGGAAGCTGTGCCGATCGTTTTGCGGACGTCATCTTCCGCAAAGGCAGTGTTCAGCCGGCTGCGTATCTCAACCAGAACATCGAGGTCGTCACAAGCGGCTTTCGAGCCGGCAAACTGGATGCGACGGTGATCTGGGAACCGGTAGCCTCGCGGCTCGCGAAAGATGGTCTGGCGCGGCGCATTCTCTCAGGCGCGAATTTCAATGAGATGGACGGCTCCTTTCTCGTCATGCGCGCCGAACTCATCAAGCAACGACCGGACGTCGTGAAAGGATGGCTCAATGCGGAGCTCGACGCGCAACTCTACATGGCGGATCGCAACAACGCTGCCGATGTTATGAGAATGGTGAAAGAGCACACGAGCGGAATGAATGATGAGCACTTATGGGCGGCGCTGTACGGCGCTTACCCGGACGATCAAGGCGGCAGCGCCAAGCGTTTGCTGTTCCCATTCATTATTGACGCGGACGGCCGTGAATTGATCAACAAAGCGGTGACGTTTCTCTACTCAATCAAAGGCATCAGCGCCGAGAAGCTCCGTTCAGAGGCCGTGATGCCGGAGTTCGCACAACAGGTTCTCGCCGAACGCAAACTGAAATCGCCGATTGGCGCAGTTACGGCGATTCCGGATGCAGCACGGACGAAATAAACGATGATGTTGGGGAACTGTTTATTCGGCAGACGGTCTTGGTTGGCGTCAGTTCATCCTCGGGATGAACGTTTGTCGATTATCTAAATCGACTCGTCGCGCCACCCTTACGACGCAGACGAAGTAAGAATTCACGGTTCATTCTGTTGTCCTAGGCAGTTTGGTAGTCATGTGAAAGCGTTTTCGGATGAAGCGGTTATCATTCGAACGACATTAAAGGTATGCGATCACGATG
>CAWHHJ010000002.1:0-35570 GCA_963829085.1 uncultured beta proteobacterium
TCGGAATAGAACTCGGGGTTTTGCCGGACGTTGGCGCGTAGATGGCCGCGGCCTTCGCATCGCCTTCGCCCTTCAGGCGCTGCGCATCTCGATAAGCCTGCGCGAGTATCACTTCGCGCTGCTTGTCGGCGTCGGCACGAATTTTTTCCGATTCCGCGGCGCCCGTCGAACGCAGCGTATTGGCAGCACGCGTGCGTTCGGCGCGCATACGGCCATAGACCGATTCGCTCACTTCGTCGGGAAGATCCACGCGCTTCAACCGCACGTCGAGCACCTTCACACCGATTTTTTGCGCGTCCTCATTGGCCTTGCGCCGCATGAGCTCCATGATTCTCTCGCGCTCGCCGGAAACCACGTCGTGCACCGTGCGGCTGCCGAACTCGGCGCGCAGACTGTCGTTGATGGTTTGCAGCAGCCGTGTCTGGGCACGCGATTCATCTCCGCTTACGCTGATGTAGTACAGCTGGACATCGGAAATCTGCCACTTCACGAATAGATCGACGAGAACGTTCTTCTTTTCCGAGGTCAGGAATCGTTCCGGCTCTGCGCTGTCGATCGTCAGCACGCGTATGTCGAAGAACCGCACGTTGTCGATGAGCGGCATCTTTACTGCAAGACCAGGCTCTTTCTTTACGCTCACGATCTCGCCAAAGCGAAACACGATCGCATTCTGGCGCTGGTCGACGATAAAGAGCGACAAGGACATTATTATCAGCAGCACTACGACCGCGATCAGAACGATGCCGATGCTGGGTTTCATCAGCGCGGCTCCCGCTCGCGTGAGCGCAGCGCATCGCGCGATCGCGATGCTGACGGAAGCTGCTCAGACCCCGGACTTGGATCGGCTGGCTTAGTCATCGCATCGATTGGCGGTGTTCTACCAGTCATTTGCATGAGTTTGTCGAGAGGCAGGTACAACAGGTTATTGCCGCCGGCTTTCTGATCAACCAGGTACTTTGCTGGTGTTCGACATGATTTCCTGCATCGCATCCAGATAGGGCGGTCGCGTGTTACCGCGGGCGCCTTGTTATATTCGGCGACGATCGAGCGGAAGCGGCTGGCATCGCCCTCGGCGCGCTCGATAACGCGCTGCTTGTAGCCTTCGGCCTCCTGCGTAAGTCGGGCCGCACCGCCGTTCGCTTTCGGAATAACGTCATTGAGGTACGCTTCACCCTCGTTTTTCTGCCGTTCGCTGTCCTGGCCCGCCTTCACTGCATCGTCAAACGCAGCCTGCACTTCTTTAGGCGGCTGGGCGTTCTGCATCGTGACTTTGCTGATCAGAATACCTGTCTCATAGCGGTCGAGAATTTCCTGCGCGAGCTTTTGCGAATTGTCGGTGATTTGTGCACGCCCTTTGTAAAGGACGGCATCCATTGTGTTCTTGCCCACTACCTCGCGAATCGCAGTCTCCGCAGCCTGCATCACACTTTCATCCGGCGATCGATTCTTGAACAAGTAGAGCTGAACATCTTTCAACACGTATTGCACGGCAAATTGAATGTCGATGATGTTGGCATCATCGGTAAGCATCAGCGATTCCTTCGGCACCTTGCTCTTGCCGCCGTTGCGCGAACCGATCTCAACGGTGCGAACCTGCGACAGGTTCACGACTTCGGCAGACTCGAACTGGATAGGGCAGATGCCAGCGCGGGCCGGGCTGGGTTTCTTCGAAACGGCTCCCGCCGAACCGCAAGACGATGCCGCGCTGACTGGCGTCGACGATGTAGAAGCCGCTCGCCAGCCACAGTAAGACTACGAGCGCTGCAAGCAGACCTGCACCTCCGCCAAAGCGCGCCAGGCCCGGGCCGGCGGGCTGATTGCCGTTGCCGCCGCCTTTGCGTCCGAACAGAGCCGCAATCTTCTGATTGAAGTTGCGCATCATCTCGTCGAGATCGGGCGGGCCCTGGTCGCCGTCCTCGCCGTCCCCACTGCGGATCGCCTGGGTCGACATCGGGCCGTTGGCGCGCGAACCACGATCTGCCGCTTGCCGGCGCCCCGGCCCCTGGAGCGTGGAGCGTCGCGGAGACTTTGCAGCCCACTCGTTCGTCACCTTCCGGCGCCGCGCCCGTGAGCGATCAACGCCTGCTGCGCTAGCGCCCGCCGGATTAGTCGGCGCGCGCTGCGAGTCGCGCGTGCGCCGAGATAGCTACGGAAAGTATGCCAATACGTAATCATGTTCCCCGGGGTCCGTGTGTTGCTGCCGCGCGACGCTCAAACTGAGTGTCGGCTTGCGACGGCGGCTATATTCTTCGAGTGCCGCTCGCGTCAATTCATCCAGCCCTGTGCCCGGTTTGAGCGCTGGATCCAAAGGCTGACGTATTTTACCATACTCATCACGCTCGATTCGCGGTGCATAGCCGTTGAGATCAATCTTGTTATATACGAGTATCTGTGGAATGTGATCAGCACCGATTTCCGCCAGAACTGCATTCACGGCGGCGATATGAGCATCGCGCGTCGCGCTCGCCGAATCGACTACATGCAGCAGAACATCCGCCTGTATCGCCTCCTCGAGAGTTGCTCGGAACGCGGCCACCAGCGTATGCGGAAGCTGGCGTATCAAACCGACGGTATCGGACAACGGCACCGGTTTCGCCATTCGGTAGATGCACGCGCCGCGTCGTTTATCCAGCGTTCGCGAACAACTGGTCCGCGGCGTATGCACCCGCCCGCGCGAGAACATTGAACAATGTTCTTTTGCCGGCATTCGTGTACCCGACCAGAGAAACCGACATAATGTCCGAGCGCTGACGCGCACGGCGCTGCACGTCGCGCTGGCGCGACAGACGGGCGAGCCGGTCCTTGAGCAGTTTTACGCGCTTGCCGAGCAAACGGCGGTCTGTCTCGAGCTGCGTCTCGCCGGGGCCGCGCAAGCCAATGCCGCCCTTCTGCCGCTCCAAGTGGGTCCACCCGCGCACGAGCCGAGTCGCCAGGCGTTCGAGTTGTGCAAGCTCGACCTGCAGCTTGCCCTCATGGCTTTGCGCGCGCTGGGCGAAAATGTCGAGGATCAGACTGACGCGGTCAATGACCCGGCATTCCAGGCGCTTTTCAAGGTTGCGTTCCTGCGCCGGCGACAGCTCATGGTTGAACACGACCAGATCCGCGTGAGTCTCCTGCACCGCGCCCGAGATTTCAGCAACTTTTCCGGTGCCTGCAAAAAAAGCCGGGTCGGGACGCGAACGCCGCCCGCGCATGATTGCCGCTACGCGAATACCCGCGCTGCTCGCCAACTGCGCAAGCTCGTCGGTCGACTCCGCATACGCTTCATCGCCGAGGTCGAGACTAACGAGTACGGCCTGGGAACTGCTCCCCGGACGTTCGATCATTCAGAAGGAAGGAACTGCGGAAATCAGCTGTCGGCTGAATGGTCGAGTGTCAGATTGACCGCTCGCGCGGGCACGACGGTGGAGATGGCGTGCTTGTAGACCATCTGCGTGACTGTGTTTTTCAGCAAAACCACGTACTGGTCGAACGATTCGACCTGACCCTGCAGCTTGATGCCATTGACGAGGTAAATCGAAACCGGCACATGCTCCTTGCGCAACGCGTTCAGGAACGGGTCTTGTAACAGCTGCCCTTTCGTACTCATTATTGCTCCGTTGTTGTTAGTTTTGGCGCCGCCACTGTACTTTATTTCTATGGTCGACGCCATAGGGCACCCGCCTACCGGCGGGCGCGCCTTATGTCATATGGATTAAGGCCTTGGCGGAACTCGATTTTAAGCGGTGTCCCCAGCAATTGGAACGCGTCGCGGAAAAAACGTTCGAGGTAGCGGCGATAATTATCTGAAACCCGGTTGAGGCCCGTGCCATGGATAATGATGCGCGGCGGATTGCTCCCGCCCTGGTGCGCATAACGCATTTTCGGCCGGAATATACCGCCGCGCGGCGGCGCCTGGCGCGCGATCGCAGCTTCGAGCGCGCGCGTCAGCTTCGGTGTTGGCATCTTGATCATAGCAGCCTGATATGCGCGCTCCACCGCTTCGATAAGCGATTTAATTCCGGTCGCCGCGAGCGCTGAAATGTAGTGGACCGGCGCAAACTCGATGAAATTGAGCGTGCGGCCCAGCGTGCGCTTCGCCGTTTCGCGCTGCTCCGGGGTCAAGCCATCCCATTTGTTGACGGCGATCACCAACGCGCGTCCGGCATCGACGATATAGCCAGCGATATGCGCGTCCTGATCGACGATGCCCTCGCGCGCGTCGAGCACAAGCACAACGACATTCGCGTCTTCGACTGCCTGCAGTGTCTTGATTACCGAAAACTTTTCGACGACATCGGTGACATTGCCGCGTCTGCGCACGCCGGCAGTGTCGATCAGGGTATAGCGGCGGCCGGCGCGTTCGAAATCGATGTAGATACTGTCGCGCGTAGTTCCCGGCTCGTCGAATACCACGACCCGATCTTCGCCGAGCAGCGAATTAACCAGCGTTGACTTGCCCACGTTCGGCCGTCCGACGATTGCGATGCGCGGACATTTCTGCGGCGCCTCGTCGTCGGTGGGCTCATCATGGTCCGGGAATTCGGCAGTAATGAGATCGGCGAGATCGCTGACCCCTTCTCCATGCGCTGCCGATATCGTGAGCGGCTCGCCGAGTCCAAGCTCATGGAACTCAGCACCGACGGTCGCTGGCTGCATGCCTTCTGCTTTGTTCACAACGAGCCAGATCCTGCGGCCGGTCTTGCGTAACTGATCCGCGATCGCGCTATCCTGCGTTGTCAGCCCCGCGCGCCCATCGACGAGAAAGACAACGGCGTCGGCCTCATCGATTGCAAGCAGCGTCTGCTGTGCCATTGCATGGACCACACCGGTATCGACTACCGGCTCGAGGCCACCCGTGTCGACAACGAGGTACGACTTATGCCCCACGCGGCCGCGTGCGTAATGGCGATCACGCGTAAGCCCGGGGATATCCGCGACAATCGCATCACGGCTGCGCGTCAGGCGATTAAACAGCGTTGACTTGCCGACATTCGGGCGGCCCACAATTACGACGGTAGGCGTCATTCGCGGCAGACGAGCGCAGAATGCACTACGCGCGCCCGCCGGCGCTTCTGGACATGTGCGCGTTGCGCGACTCGTCACGGCATGGTTTCATCCGCATTACGCTGCCGACTGTATCACTGTATGCCAATTGCATACACACCACCTTTGACAGTCTGCACCAGAATACCATTGTCGATTGCGACGGGCTGGGCGACGATGGCGCTGCCATCCGTCGGCACCCGCGCCACGAATGACCCGTCTTCGCGCGACATGAAATGCACGTAGCCCTGAAAATCACCGACGGCGACGAATCTGCCGGTAACCACCGGCCCGCTTACATAGCGGCCGTATAACTTGTCCTGCTTCCACAGGCTCGCGCCGTTATTCTTCTCGTAGGCGACGATCGCGCTTTTGTCGTCGGCAACATAGATATTTGAGCTATCGATGGTCATGCCCGAAACGCTCGATACGTCGCGCGCCCAGACAGGTGTGCCCTTCAGCAAATCGAAGCAGGCGAGCCGTCCCTGAAAAGCGACCGCACAAATCTGTTGGCCGTCGATAACCGGAGGACTCGATACGTCTGCTACGCGCTCGAGCTCCGTGGCCCCTTTCGGCAATGCGACTGCTGCTTCCCAGCCCACATTGCCCGCATTCAGTGTGAGCGCGACCAGGCGGCCACCGGGAAATCCGGCGAACACCCCGCCTCGGTGCAATACAATGCCGACGTGCGTCCGCACGGTCAACGCGGGCAACGTTCGTTGGTAAAGCCATTTCCGCGCGCCGTTCGCAGCGTCCAGCCCGAATATGCGTCCATCGCCCGTGCGCACGACGACGATGCCTTGCTCAATTTGCGGCGCACTCAGCACTTCGCTCGTGAGCTGCGCTTTCCAGACCTGTTTGCCGGCGCTGTCGAGTGCGAGAACCTCGCCCTTCGCTGTGCCCACCAGGATGATGCGTCCATCACCGCCAACACCACCCGACAACGCAGCCTTGGTTTCAAGGCGCGCAAGTACTTTGCCGCTCGCGGTATCAAACTGAATGATCTGGCCCGATGCGCCGGCCGCGTAAACAGATTTTGAATCGACAAGTGGCGTGAACGCATATCGGCCGGCGGTGCCGACGTTGCCCTGCCACAGAATCTTCGCGCTCGCCGTTGGCTTCAATACGACGAGCTCCGCCGGCTTCTGCGCCGGTCCGCTCCCGAACCAGCGATCGAAATAATCGCCCGGCGCGCTGCACGCCGCCAACGCCACTGCCAGAAGCGCCGCCAGCAGGCCGACGTGCACAGGTACGACTCGTGTCATTTTGCGCTGCCCAGCGCGTCGAGCTTGACCTGAATGAGCGCGCGATAAGTGCTTTTCGGCTCGCTTTTATCGAGCGCCAGCTGGTATGCGGCACGCGCGTCGGCGGGCTTGTTCTGCGCAACGAGTACGTCGCCCTTGAGATCGGCATAGAGCGCGGTCAAGCTATCGACATGCGGCGCGTCGAGAACTTTGAGCGCTTCGTCGTACTTCTTTTCGTCGAGCAGCACGGCCGCAAGACGCAGCCGCGCGATATCACGCGTTTCCGCGTCGCGGCCATTCTCTGTGACCCACTGCAGGCGCGTTCGCGCGGCCGTCTTGTCGCCACTGTCGAACGCTGCCTTGGCCGCAGCGAGCGCAGCGAATGAGGCGTAGGTGGTGCGTGGATATTTGTCGATGATGACGGCTGCGATGTCCTGCGTTTTCTTAGCGTCGTTACCGGCGGCCGCGGTCTGCATCTGCAGGTAAAGCGTGCCCGCCTCGAGCGCTTGCCGGTTCTGATAATAGCGCCAGCCCTGCATGCCGGTAAGCGTCAGTAACACCGCGACAACGAGTAAGGTCACGATATTGCGATACTGGTTCCACCACGCCTTGAATTCGTCTATCTGTTCCTGCTCTTCGAGATCGTACACCGCCATGTTACCCTCCGCCCTTTTCTTATCATGTCTGCCGCCGCCTGGATCGTGCAGCTAATCTGTTCCGCCTGTTCGCGCAACGGCTTTACAGTCACGCGGCTTGCCGCAACCTCATCATCGCCAATAATGACAGCGTAATGCGCGCCGCTCGCATCGGCTTTTTTCATCTGCGACTTGAAGCTTGCGCCACTGCAATCGAGCGTGATGGCCAGATCCCGGTCGCGCAGAGATTCGGCCGCCGCAAACGCTACAGACGCCGCTGCGCTGCCTTGGTGCACTACATAAGCATCCGCGCGACACCGATCATCGGCTGGCGTTCCTTCCAGCAATAACAGGGTGCGTTCAACACCAATCCCGAAGCCGCAACCCGGAGTTGGTTTACCGCCCAATTGCTCGAACAGCCCGTCATAGCGTCCGCCGGAACAGATGGCGCTTTGCGCGCCCAACCGGGCGCTCACCCATTCGAAAACCGTGAGATTGTAATAGTCGAGGCCGCGCACGAGACGTGGATTAATGGTGAATGCAATTTGCGCAGCGCGTAAGCCTGCCTGCACCGATTCGAAATTCGCGAGCGTGCCGGAGCCGACGGCATCGATCAATTTGGGCGCCGCCTCGATCATCTCCTGCAGCGCGGGATTTTTGCTGTCGAGTATGCGCAGCGGATTCGAATGCAAGCGCCGCCGCGCATCGTCATCGAGCATTGCCTCGTGCGATTGAAAATATGCGATCAACTTCTCGCGAAACGCGCGCCGCTCGTCAGCACTGCCGATGGTGTTGATCTGCAGCTGCACGTCATCGGCTATCCCGAGCCGCTGCCATAAGCGCCGCGCCATCACGAGCAGCTCGACATCGACGTCGGGGCCCGGCAGTCCGAGCACTTCAGCGCCGAAAGTATGATACTGACGATAGCGGCCTTTCTGCGGGCGCTCGTGACGGAATAACGGCCCGCTGTACCACAGCCGCTGCGGACCGTTATAAAGCAGATTGTGCTCGAGCGCCGCGCGCACCGTCGGCGCGGTTCCCTCCGGACGCAGCGACAATTGATCGCCGTTCATGGCGTCGATAAACGAATACATCTCTTTCTCGACGATGTCAGTCACCTCGCCGACGCCGCGCACAAATAATTCGGTGCGTTCGACGATCGGCGTGCGGATATTCTGATAGCCGTACTGGCGAAACACCTCGCGCACCGTGTCTTCAAAGAATTCCCAGCGCGGGGATTCCTGCGGCAGGATGTCGTTCATCCCGCGGATGGCTAGTACTTTATTCGACATTGAAATGAAACGGCGCGGAAGTCAGTGCGCCGGGGTTACTTCGCGTGCCACCTCGGATTGGCTCGACGGGTAATGGCTTCGTACATAGCGCTCGATCAGCGCCTGGAATTCGCCCGCGATGTTGTCGCCCTTGAGCGTTACCGCTTTGACGCCGTCGACGTATACCGGCGCTACCGGATTTTCCCCGGACCCCGGCAAACTGATGCCGATATTCGCATGCTTGCTCTCGCCCGGACCGTTGACGACGCAACCCATCACAGCTACGTGCATGTCAGCGACGCCGGGATGTTCCTTGCGCCACAACGGCATCTGCTCGCGCAGATAGATCTGAATGCGATCGGCGAGCTCCTGAAAAAAGGTGCTCGTAGTGCGTCCACATCCCGGGCATGCGATGACGAGCGGCGTAAACGACCGCAGGCCCATCGTTTGCAGAATCTCCTGCGCCACGATCACTTCACGTGTGCGATCCCCGCCCGGTTCAGGCGTGAGCGATACCCGTATCGTGTCGCCGATACCCTCCTGCAAAAGCACGGCCATCGCAGCCGTCGATGCCACTATGCCTTTCGAGCCCATTCCTGCTTCAGTCGAGCCCGAGATGCAGCGCGTAATCACACCGCGAGGCAAGGTCGCGGTAGACAGCAATCAAGTCCTGGACACCGCTCACCTTGCAGGACAACACGATTTTATCCGCGCTCAGTCCGAGCTCTCGTGCGAGCTGTGCGCTTTCGAGCGCCGACGTTACCAGCGCTTTACGTGTGACGATCGCGGCGTCTTCCGGCTCCGCGCTGCGCGCATTGTCGTCCATCATGCGGGCGATCAACTCAGGGTCGAGACTTCCCCAGTTCACGCCGATGCGTACAGGTTTGGCAAAACGGCAGGCGAACTCAATCATCGTTGCGAACTGCTCATTGCGCTTGGAGCCGCGGCCGACATTGCCCGGGTTGATACGCAATTTCGCCAGCGCCTCGGCACACGCCGGATGTTGGGTGAGCAGCCGATGACCGTTGAAATGAAAATCACCGACAATCGGAACCTCAATGCCCTTTGCCGCCAACCTGTCGCGAATATGGGGCACGGCCGCCGCTGCTTCGGCTGTATTGACCGTAACGCGTACCAACTCCGAGCCGGCGCGCGCTAATGCGGCGACCTGATCGACGGTAGCAGCGATGTCTGCGGTGTCGGTATTCGTCATCGACTGGACGACGATCGGCGCGCCTCCGCCAATGGTCACCGGACCCACGCTTACCGGACGCGTGACATGCCGCGCATGAACTCCGTACATACTGGCTTACTTCAAGGTGAGCCGCGCCACGTCATCGCTGATATAGCGCGTGAGGTCGACGGGTTGATCGTTGTCAAAAAGTTGAATGCCATTGGCTTTGCCGATGATCACTCTGAACGGCGGGATTCCATCCACCACCCGCTCAGTGCCCGCCGCGTGCAGGCGCGCGACGATCGTGCGCCCCGTCGAGTCGCGGACTTGGACCCAAGCCTCGTGCGGAAATCTGAATTTCAGTACGCGCTTAGTCACGATACTCGGCGCGGGGGACTCTGCGGGTGCCGCGACTGCTGCATCGGACACTTGTACGCTTGGAGTCGCCGCAGCCTCAGATGCTGCCCCGGTTGAAGGGGCGTCGCTCGACACAGGCTTTTCCTGTTCCATTGGGACTGGCGTGGCGGGTTCTGTAACCGGCGTCTTGTCCGCGACGGTGGCAGGAGCAGTTTCCTCAACGCCGTAGAACTCAAAGAGCGCCACCGCAGCAACTACGGCGAGCAACACCAGTCCGCTAGCGTACCTCCGGTACCTGCGCCACTGGACCGGGCGCTGCGCGGAAAATCGAATAGGCGCAGATGGCGCCGCCAACCCGCTACCTCTCACTGGACCCGTGCCGGATCGCTCGACATCTTGCAATAAATCCCGCGGGTCGAGATTGACCAGGCGCGCGTAGTTGCGGATGAAGCCGCGCACGAACACCGGGCCGGGCAGATGCGCGTGGTCGTCGCTCTCGAGCGCTTCGACCTGTGCCGGCGCAAGCTTCAGATGACGTGCAACATCCGCAATACTCAGACCGGACCGGTTACGCGCCGCCCGCAGCGCGTGCCCCGGCGGCGGCAAGTCATGGCCCCGTTCCGCCGGAAAGGCGGCATCGCTCATTCGTACTGTCCAGCCTGCAACGCACGTGTTTCACGCGCGTCCGGAAAGTTTTTGCGCAATTGGAAACCATAACTCGCCTCGGCGTTGCGGTCGCCGAGGCTGCGCTCTACACGCAGCGCCAGCCACAGCAACTCCGGCGTAGCCTCAGCGTCACCACGCTGGAGACGGGTGAGGAACGCCTTCGCTTCAGGGTAGTTCTTGCGCTTGTACGCCATATCCGCCATCTGCATCAGCGCCTGTGGCTGCGAGGGCCGCACTTTCAGAGCCTTCTGAAAGTAGTCGTCGGCCGCGGCCAGATCTCCGGTCTGACGCGCGCAAATGCCGGCATTCACCCAGGACTTGTCGGGCGTCGCATAGAGCGGATTACGTAAAGCGATAAGAAAATACTTCAGCGATTCCTGCTCGCGGTTGCGCTGGCAGAGAAACCAGCCATAGTTGTTGTTCGTGTCGGAGTCGCCCGAGCTTATACGCAGCGCGCGCTGGAAACTTCCTTCTGCGGCTTTGTCATCGCGCAATTCCATGTAGACAAGCCCCAGCACGTTTAGCGCGGGGACATAATTTCCGTCCGCCTTCAGTGCCTCCGCGCCTTCCTGAAGGGCAACGCCGTAATTGCCCAATCCGTAATAACCCGCAGCGAGCTCTGTATGCAGTCGAGCACGCGTCTCAGCGTCGGTGTCAGTAACGCTCTTCGGTGCATAGCTCGCGGTATCCGGCGCGTTACTCGCACAGCCAGCGACGAGAACGAAAAGCGCGAGCGCAGTCAGTGGTCTCATAGGGGCCTCATAGGGCAGCCACAGCGCGGCGTTCGCGCCGGCGGGTTTTATCCTGCACTTGTCCGGCGAGCTGGCCGCACGCCGCGTCGATATCGTCGCCGCGCGTCTTGCGCACCGTGGCAACAAACTGCGCCTGCATCAGCACATCGCGAAATCTCGCTACCGTCGCCGCGTCGGAGCGCTCGTATCCCGACAGGGGAAACGGATTGAATGGAATCAGATTGATTTTGCATGGCACATGTTTCAGCAGCTTTACGAGCTCCCGGGCGTGCGCCGCGCTGTCGTTTACACCTGACAGCAGAACATATTCGAACGTGATGAAATCGCGCGGCGCCTTGTCCAAATAACGCAGACACGCCGCCAGCAATTCCTTGAGCGGGTACTTTCTTGTTGATGGGTACCAATTCGTTGCGCAGCGCATCGTTGGGCGCGTGCAATGACACTGCAAGCGCTACCGGGCAAGCGTCGCGCAGGCGATCCATCGCGGGGACGAGCCCCGATGTACTTAGCGTCACGCGCCGGCGTGACAATCCGTATGCATCGTCGTCGAGCATGAGGCGCAGCGCCGCCACGACGTTGTGAAAGTTGGCGAGCGGCTCGCCCATGCCCATCATGACTACATTGGTGATCGGGCGCTCGGCTTCCATGCCGCGCCCCAGCGCCCGGTTGGCGAGCCATAACTGGCCGATGATTTCCGCGACCGACAAATTGCGATTGAAGCCCTGCCGTCCGGTAGAGCAGAACGAGCATTCGAGCGCGCAGCCTGCCTGTGATGAGATACACAGTGTGCCGCGATTGCGTTCAGGGATGAAGACAGTCTCGATCGCATTGCCGGTGCCTACGTCGAGCAGCCACTTGCGTGTGCCGTCGCCAGCGGTGGTATCGCGCACGATGTGCGGTGCGGCGATCTCCGCGGTTTGCTTTATTCGCTCGCGCAGCGCCTTGGGGATATCGGTCATGACGTCGAGGTTTCGGCGCCCGACTTGTGTATCCAGCGCATGAGTTGCCGCGCGCGAAACGGCTTTTCGCCCATTTCAGCGCAATATTGCGCGAACCCGGCAGGTTCAAGTTCGAGCAGATTGACGGCCATGTCGTCAGCGTCAGCGCGAGTAGATATTCAGCGATGGGAAAAAGTAAGCGATCTCGGTCTGCGCCGTGTCTACACCATCCGATCCATGGACGGCGTTCGCATCTATGCTTTGAGCAAAATCGGCGCGTATCGTTCCTTTAGCCGCCTTCTTGGGATCAGTGGCGCCCATCAGATCGCGATTCTTCTGAATGGCATCTTCGCCTTCGAGCACCTGCACCATGACTGGCCCGGAAATCATGAAGTCGACGAGATCTTTGAAAAACGGACGCGACCGGTGCACCGCATAGAATCCTTCGGCGTCCCTGCGCGATAGCCTGACCATGCGGGCAGCCGTGATGCGCAGGCCAGCCGCTTCGAATCGCGCCAGTATCTGGCCGATCACATTATTAGCGACTGCATCCGGTTTGATAATTGAAAGTGTGCGTTCCGCTGCCATGCGCTGCCCTTTGAATGGTAAGACTAACTTGCAAGAATACCATGTTAAACGCCTGTTATAAAGGCGTTTTCTCGACTCAGCGTGGTGCGGAGGTCAATCTGCTTGCCAGACCGGCGCAATGGCCCGCTCGCCACTGCGGGCGTGAAACGCAGCGTCGATTCCGATACCGGGCACGAAAACGAGCGCATCTCCGCTGAACAAAAGCGGCAACCGGTCGCGTTCGTGTGAGGGGATCCGCGCTTCCTGCAGAAGATTCTTAAGGCTGCGACGCGGCCGCCGCGCGTCCGGCTGCAGTCGTTCGCCGCCGCGGCGCAGGCGAACCGTAACCGGGTCACTGTCGAGCTTGTCGATGCTGATACCGCCGGCGCGGCATCTCTTCATGACGAGGGTGCCGCCGAGTTCCCGTATGTCGCAGCGATGCCTCTCCGCGCCAGATGCGCGAAAAGTCAGGAGGCGCGGGTGATGTTTTCCGCACCAGTCGAATTTCGTCTCCGCTGCGGAGCAACTCATGAGCGCCGAGATCGATGCAAAAGCGCAAAGCGCGCGACTGCCGCAACTGGCGCACACATTCCGTCAGCCGCTTCGAGCTCGGCATGAGCATGCCGCGCGCGGCAAGAAAATAGCGGATAACGTTCTTGGCACGCGCGAGCGGCAGCGCGCGCAGTGCCTCGAGCTTCATTCCCTGAGCAGAAAACTGTGCGTCGTTCGTCGCGAGCTCATCGAGCAGCCGTGCGGCCTCCGCCGCATGCTGACTGGCGCGCAGCAGGGTCGTCCGATAGGCAGGATAACGCCGCGCAATCACAGGCAGCACCTCGAGACGCACGAAGTTGCGATCAAACGCAATATTGGCGTTGCTGTCATCTTCGATCCACTTGAGCTTGCGACGGCGCGCGTACGCCTCGATCTCACTGCGCGGTACCTCAAGCAAAGGACGGAGCATCACAGCGCTGCGCCCGGACCGCACGCTGGGTCCACTCGGCGACGCCCACTGACTCGCGACATCTGCGGCTGATGATTGGGCGTCCAGGCGCGCGCACGAGCGGCATTGCGCTCAAGCCTTTGACGCCGCTACCACGCAGAAGCTGCAGCAACACTGTTTCCGCCTGGTCGTCCATATTGTGAGCAAGCGCAATGAAATCGGTGCGCACATTGCGCCACGCTCGATAGCGAGCCGTGCGGGCTGCCGCCTCCACACTCGCAACTGGCGCGACATGCTACTTTGACAACCTTCAACGGTACCTTGAGTGTGCGGCATACGGCGCGGCAAAACCTGGCCCACTCGCCGGCGCTCCGCTGGAGCTGGTGATTGACATGGACAGCCGCGAGCGCAAACGACAGGTTGCGGGACAAGCGGTGCAGAACGTCCAGCAGCACGACAGAATCGACGCCGCCGCTCAACCCTATGACGACACGATCACCGGTGCTCACATGCTGTTTGATGACCGCTTGAACGCGCGCCGGCAGACTGTTACTTCGCGGCGACTTCCTTGAACTTGCCATAAGCCATGAGCCTCTCGAAGCGCGTGCGCAGCAGGTCATCGATCGACTGCCCTTGCAGTTGACGCCACGCGTCCTGCAATGCTTTTCGCAGAGACTGCATCATCGCATCATGATCGCGATGCGCGCCGCCCACCGGTTCACTGACGATCTTGTCGATGACGCCGAGTGTCTTGAGCCGGGTCGCGGTAATGCCGAGCGTCTCGGCCGCCTCCGCAGCGAAGTCCGCGCTCTTCCACAGTATCGAAGCACAGCCTTCAGGTGAAATTACCGAATACGTTGCGTACTGCAGCATCAGCAGTGCATCTCCGACGGCTATCGCCAGGGCGCCGCCGGATCCGCCTTCCCCGATGATCGTACATCACAACCGGGACACGAAGCTCGGCCATCACATACAGATTGCGACCGATGGCTTCTGACTGGCCTCGCTCTTCAGCGCCCACGCCCGGGTACGCGCCGGGCGTGTCGATAAACGTAAAGACCGGCACGCCAAACTTTTCGGCAAGTTTCATCAGGCGCAGCGCCTTACGGTAGCCTTCCGGTTTTGGCATGCCGAAGTTGCGATAGATCTTGTCCTTGGTGTCGCGGCCCTTCTGATGACCGATCACCATCACTGATTGTTCGTTGAAGCGGGCGAGACCGCCGATGATCGCAGCGTCGTCGCCGAACGCGCGGTCGCCGTGCAGTTCTTCAAAGCCGCTGAACAGGTTCTGCATGTAATCGAGCGCGTATGGCCGCTGCGGATGACGGGCTACCTGCGATATCTGCCAGGCAGACAGCTTGGAGTAGACCTCCTTGGTCAAACCCTGGCTTTTTTTCTGCAGCCGCGCGATTTCTTCGGAGATATCGAGGGCGGAATCGTCCTGCACGAAGCGTAATTCTTCGATCTTCGCTTCGAGTTCGGCGATCGGTTGTTCGAATTCCAGAAAGGTAGTTTTCATCGGATCGAGACCACCACCGAATCGCCGAGCGTGCGCCTGTTCAAAACAGATGCACAGAGAACGGCGCGAAAAACCCGATACCGCAGAAAATGACACCAACGATGCCGAGACCTATCGCGGCCCATGCGAGGACTAGAATACCTGTGACGATCGAAGCGGACGCAAGCACGATGGCAATCTGCAATCCGGCGGATGCGAGCTCGTAGTGATGATACGCCGCCAACGAGCGATCGCGTATTTTCTCGGCGTCCTTCGCACGAGCGGCGAGTTCCTTGCGCCCCTCGCGTGTTTCGGGCTCTGAATCGTAGCGTTCGGCCGACTTGCGCCAGCCCGCAATACGCTGTTCAAGCGCCTCCTTCGCCTTCGGCGTCGTAATCTGCGCCAGTTCCAGCTCGGCCGATTCCGTCGCGGTTCGCAAGACAGTCATGCGTATTGTCTTGGCTTGGAAGAAAGACCATAGATTCGACGCTTCGATATTCTTGTCGAGCCCCGTCGTTTGCGCGCTTTTGCCGAGTGTCTCGGAAAGCGCCAGAAACAACGCAAGCACCGAAATGAGCAGCGCAATTCGTTTGTTTTCGGTACTGCCGTGACCTTCGGCACCGTGGCCGTGACCTGCTCCCGACATCAGTCTCCCCCTCCCGCAACGAATGGTGCATGCGCTGATTTCAGCGTATGCCGACGATGCGAATTTTTAGTATCCGCCCATCGAGCGCGGATCGCTCGCCGCCTGACTCGCACCGTCAGTTTTAGATTTGAATACAACTTGCATATTGCCCCATCTGCGGCCGACGACATGGAGCCGATGCCCTTTTGCTTCGAGCGCGGCTCGCCAGGCGGGCGAAAAACTATCCGGCTCGATCTCCACTTGATCAGGCCAGCACTGGTGATGATAGCGCGGTGCCGCAACCATGCGTTCGAGGTCCACCTTCGGGGCGTTCACATAATCCAGTATACCGAACAGCACCATGCTGATGATGCGCGAGCCGCCCGGTGCGCCAAGCACCAGCACGCCTTTATCGTCTTCAACGAACGTTGGACTCATGCTGGACAGTGGTCGCTTGCGCGGCACCATTGCATTTGCGCGGCTGCCGAGCAACAGGTAGTTGTTCGCGATGGTCGAACTCAGTGAAAAGTCGTCAATCTCGTTGTTAAGCAACACGCCGGTGTCCCCTGCGACAACGCCGGCGCCGAACCAGGAATTGATGCTGAGGGTACCGCCAACGCGATTGCCATCCTGGTCTACGATCGAGTAGTGCGTCGTGTTGTAACTTTCGCTGGCAAGCGCAACCGGTTCGATCGCGAGCGTATCGTTTGGCGTTGCGATATTGACGTCGATCGTCGCGGCGCGGTTGTGCGTGTACCGCTTGCCGATAAGCGTGGCCGTCGGCACTTTCACGAAGTCACTGTCGCCGAGATAGCGCATGCGGTCCTGGAAACCGCGCCTGAGTGCTTCGATCACAACATGCGCAGTTGCTGGATCCCGGGCGTCCGTTATTTTGAATTGCTCGAGGATATTGAGCGTCTGCGCGAGCGTAACTCCGCCGGAAGATGGCAGCGCCGCGGACACGACGGTGGCGCCACCATACGTAAATCTCACGGGCGCTCGTTCGACTATTCTGTAGAGCTCGAGGTCCGACGTTTGCCACGCACCACCCGTTGCGTTTGCAGCATCAACCAGTGACTGCGCGACGGGACCGCTGTAAAAACCGCGGCGTCCCTGTTGGGCAAGACGCTCTAGGGTCACCGCAAGTTGCGGCTGACGTAATACATATCCGGGTTGTGGCGCATGGCCGTTGTCGAGATACGTCCGCGCGGTATTCACGCCGTCACGAAGCATGCGCTCCTTGGCCTCCGCGATCCGCGCAAAGCGGCCATCCAGAGGAAATCCGTCGCGAGCGAGCGCAACAGCTGGCGCCAGTAACTGGCGCAGCGGTAATTTCGCGTAATGCTCGGCGAGGTGGATCATGCCAGCCGGCATGCCCGGAATTCCGGCAGCACTGCCGCCGACCAGTGTTGCACCGGGGATCGGGTTGCCTTTTCTGTCGAGATACATGGACGGCGTGATGCCCGCCGGCGCCACTTCGCGCGCGTCGATCATCACCTGCTTCATATCCGCAGACCGGTGCAGCAGCCAGAAGCCGCCGCCACCCAATCCGGATGAATACGGCTCGACGACCGCTAGCACCGCGGCAACGGTCACAGCGGCGTCAAACGCGTTACCGCCCTGCTCAAGGATCTTGTACCCCGCTGCAGTTGCGAGCGGATGCGCAGTAGCGATGGCGGACTGCGCCGCGAGCGTCGCAGCGCCAAAAGTGCTGAAGAAGAATGCGACGAACGCGATTCGCCATGGCGCCAGCGAGCGCAAGCCGCGGACCATGTTGCGCACAGAGGACATCGACATCAGACGCCGCCAGCCATGTTTGAGATCATCGGAGTGCTGGCGACGTGATTGGGTAGTTGTCTGCAACGAACTAAGACCATTTGACGCTTGGCAGAGCGCGTCACTGCCAGTTGATCGGTCGTTGAGCACAAAATCTTTGACATAGGCAAGTGAATTGAGTGTCGCGACCAGCATCGATTATAGCAGCGGCCGCGAATACTGAAGCCAGCGATCGAGCAATCGCCGTCAGCGTTTCCACCGGGCAGACGTGCTTCAAAGACCACCGCAGCAGGCTCGTGTCCAGGGTTGCGATTCAATGCTGGAAGGATTGTTTGCCGCGAACCGGATCGTCAAAGCCGTGCCAGGCGCCTTGATATACATCGGACGAGCCGCGTCGTGCGTCACCGCTTACAAAATCAAGGGTTTCAATCAAGAATTCGGCACGTGTAAAGGCGCGCAACAGTAAACAAGTGGCTGATGCGAGCCCCGCCACAAGTAAACAACGCCTCCCGCCACTCATTCCGCAAGGTTAACGCAACAACGCATCACGCAACGGGCTTCTCATCCAGCGACGTCTTCAGTCGAGCGTTTCACGATAGCGGGCAAGCGCGATGGCGCCGACTATCAGCAGGAAGACTGCGATCGGCCACACATTCGGCATGATGTCAGCGGGTCCATTTCCTTTGAGGAGGATACCGCGCACCACACGTAAGAAATGCGTCAACGGAAATACTTCTCCCAGCCATTGCGCCCACTGCGGCATTCCGCGGAACGGAAACATAAATCCGGACAACAGCATTGACGGCAAAAAAAAGAAAAACGTCATCTGCATTGCCTGCATTTGGCTCTTTGCCAAAGTCGAAAACGTGTAGCCGATGGCGAGGTTGGCTGCAATAAACAGTATCAGTGCGCATGAAAGCAGCACCAGACTGCCGATCATGGGTACGGCAAACAGTAGTTTGGCAGCGCCCAGGATGACCGTGACCTGCACGTAGCCAACGATGATATACGGCACAATTTTGCCGACCATCACCTCGATCGGGCGCACCGGTGTCGCGAGCAGGTTTTCCATAGTGCCGCGCTCGTATTCGCGCGTGACAGCGAGCGACGTCATCATGACCATGGTCATGGTCAGCACGACACCGATCAAACCGGGCACGATGTTGTACTGTGTAATTCCTTCAGGGTTGTAGCGCCGCTGTACCCGCAACTCAAACGGCGGCGCTGCCTGCTGCAGCGACTGCAAAGGCCCATTTAAATCACGCGAAAGGGCGTTCTGGTTGATCGCATTCAAGGTGGCAAGCGCGTTACTGGTCGCGGCGGGGTCGGTAGCATCCGCCTCGACTAGTAGTATCGGGCGCTCGCCGCGTTGCAGCTTGCGTCCAAAGTTTTCTGGAATCGTGATCACGAACTGAACATTTCCGAGCGCGAGCGCGCGTTCGGCCTCCGATTCGCTGGCAAGATCGCGCACAATACGAAAGTAGCCGCTGTTTTCGATCGCGCGAATGAGCGTTCGCGCATAATTGCTATTGTCGGCCACGAGAATGGCGGTAGGCAGCGCCTTCGGATCCGAATTGATGGCGAACCCGAAGAGCACGAGCTGAAGAATGGGCACGCCGATCATCATGGCGAACGTCAGTCTGTCGCGCCGCATCTGCACGAACTCCTTGGTGAGAATCGCCCAGAACCTTGCGAAGGAGAAGCCGCTCATCATGCGTTGAAGTTGTCTTGCGCGCTGTCCATCATACGAATGAAAACGTCTTCCAGTCCGGGCTCAGCCCGCGTCCAGATCAGGTCGCGCCGTCCGCGATACGGCGCCAGTGCGGATTCGAGCGCGGACTCGTCAACGCCGCTGATGTGCAGCGTATTTCCGAACGGCACTACCATCTTTACTGCCGGCAGACGGCGCAGCTCGGAAGCGAGTGGAAACAAATCAGGTCCGCTTACCGACCACGTGGTGAGCCGCGAATGCTCGATCACCTCGGCCGCAGTGCCGGTGATGAGTAGTTTTCCATACGCAATGTAAGCAAGGCGGTGGCAGCGCTCGGCCTCGTCCATGTAATGTGTGCTGACAAGTATGGTGATGCCGTCCGCAGCAAGCGCATGGATCTGGTCCCAGAATTCCCGCCGCGCCTTTGGGTCGACGCCTGCAGTGGGCTCGTCCAGTAAGAGCAGCTGTGGCGAGTGCAGCAGGCATGCTGCCAGCGCGAGCCGCTGCTTCCAGCCGCCCGAGAGCTGTCCCGCGAGCTGATGGCTGCGATTTTCAAGACCCAGACGCTCGAGTGCGTGCTGGACGTTGCGTCCGGATTCCGGCACCGCATACACACGCGCGATGAAATCAAGGTTCTCGCGAATGCTGAGATCCTCGTAAAGACTGAAGCGCTGAGTCATATAGCCGACTTCGCGCTTGATCTGCGCCGACTCGCGGATAATATCGTGACCGAGACAAGTACCGCGGCCGGCGTCCGGTGTCAGCAGTCCGCATAACATGCGTATGGTTGTGGTTTTGCCGCTGCCGTTCGGTCCGAGAAAACCAAAAATCTGCCCGCGGTCGACGCGGATTGAGAAATCGTCAACGACTCGCTTGCCGCCGAAACTCTTGGTGAGTCCTTCCACTTCAATGACTGCGTCCGGCGTCATGGTGTCAAACTGATATCGAGCGGCTGTCCCGGATGTAAGCGCACCGCATCTTCGGCCGTCGGCCTCGCCTCAATGAGATACACGAGCTTAGTGCGTGACTCGCGGCTATAAATAATGGGCGGTGTGTATTCAGCTTGCGGTGATATGTAGGTGATCTGGGCCGTAATGGGGTTGCCGCAGCCATCGCACTGAGCAGTGATCGTTTGGCCGATTCGAATGGAGCCCAGGACAGTTTCGGGGACGAAAAAGCGTAGCTTGATATTTTGCGGCGGTAGCATGGACACCACCGGAGACCCAGCAGGGACCCATTCACCGGTGACATAGATGGTGTCGTTTACAAGACCGGTAACGGGGGCGCGCACCGTTTTCTGCGCGAGCTTCCAGTCCGCTTGTGCCAGCGCTGCACGCGCCGCTTCCACATTGGATTCCGCCGCCCGTATTTCGTCCGGCCGCGCACTGAGCCGCACGGTCTTTACTTGCGCGTCGAGTTCGGCAACGCGTGCCTTCTCGCGCTCGAACGTTGCACGCGCATCATCGACAGCCGCCTTCGACACAAAATTCGCAGCAACAAGCTGCTCTTGCCGGTGCAGATTCACCTCCGCAAGCTTGAGCGTTGCGCGCGCCTGGTCGAGCTGCGCACGCACCGCTTCGATCTCCGAAGGGCGGCGGCTTTTTCTTAGATCGGCTAACTGAGCTTCCGCATTACGAAGGCGCTCTGCCGACTCGCGTCGCGCCGCTGTTTCGTTCGCCTGCTCGAGCGTGAACAAAGCGTCGCCGGTTTTGACTTGCGTGCCACGCTTCGCTGCAAGATTCTCAAGGTTGCCCGCAAACGGCGCGGCGACTCGCACGTATTCGCCTTCCGCGTAGCCCTGCAGACTCGAGTCAGCGGTTTTGCTACAAGCCGCGAGCCCGATGAGAGCAAGCGAAAGTGCCACTCGCAATTTCGCGTGCGCCCGATTACTCATTGGCGCCCTATACTTCCCCGGCCCTCTGACAGCACGTGCGGATGAACATTGTCTTCATTGTTGTTCTGATGACATGCCGCGGCAAATATACACCAGTCGAGAACGTATCAGCCTGCCGTTTTAGGTACCGACAGAGTGCGTTCACGCGCATCCGCTTTCATGATCAGAGCACCGCCACCCAATAGCAGTGCATCCATCCAGAATGCCGGCCCCAGACCGAACGCGCTGCCGAGCGTGCCGAAGACCAGCGGCACCAGCACTTCGGTCAGCTTATTGAAACTTTGACGCAGCCCCATCGCCTCGCCGCTTCGCCCGTCGGGTGCGCGGTTATAAGTGATTACCATCGAGAGGGGACCGCAACAGCCGAGTCCCATGCCGAGCACAAATGAGATGCACCCGAGCATCACTACATTCGTGACGAGCGGAAAGAGCAGACAGGCTCCGGCGGCAAGCGCGAGCGATCCGTACAGAACGGTTTCTTCGCTGCTTCTTTTTACGAGCGCCGTCATCACCAGGCGCGTCATCAATACCGCTACGGCGTAAGTGCCGATGATCACGCCGATCAGGGACGCAGAAAGACCGATGGAGTGCCCATAGATCGGCATGTAGAAGTTGTACAGCTCGCCGCCGGTTTCGATGATGCCGGCCGCAATGAACGCGCGACGCAGGGGAACATTCTTGATCAGATCAACCGTGCGCTGACCGCTGCGCTTCTCGTCTCCTGCGGCATGCGGCAGCCGGTGCGCAAAGAAAATGAGAAACACGATGGGGCCAATCGGAAGCACCGCCAGCAGAAGATAAGTGAGCTGATGGCCGAGTAAATCAATCGAGAAGCCGGTGATGGTGGGTCCCAAAAGCGCCGTTAATGCGACACCGAGGCTGAACGTTGCATAGTTGCTGGTGCGGGTACGACCATCACCGAATGCGCCGACGAGATGCTGCGCGGATACTGTGTAGAAGATGTAGAGCGAACCAATGAGCGTTGCGGATACAAAAAGTGTAGTCAGACTTGGCCAGAGGTATGGCAGCACGAGTCCCGACCCGAGAGCGACCGAGCCCATGAGCATGGGAATGCGCGGCCCGAGTCGATCGGAAATGCGGCCCGCGTAAAGCGCAAGAAAAAGCGAAAAAAAGGAATAGAGCGAGTAGAGGATGCCGATAGTAAACGGGGTCGCGCCGAGTTGTATCGCGTACAGGGAAATCAGCATCTTGCTGCCCTTGTAAGCAATATGATTGAGCACCGTCAAAACGACGATGACGTAAAACGGCATGAAGTCCCTGGATAACCGCGCGGCACGGCGATTGAACCGCGAATGCGTGATTGTAAACTATGGTCTGCCGATTGCCGCCGCACTGTCAGGTACAATTGCGTAGTCAGTTTGCGTTATGCAACGCGCCACCTGCGTCACATGAATGGAGATCGCGATGAAAATACAATCGATTGGTGTGATGAGTCCCGGCGATATGGGTCAGGCGGTCGCACAGCAACTCAAAGGCGCGGGCTTCGAGGTCTGCACAGCGCTCGACAAACGCAGTGCTCGCAGCAAATCGCTCGCACAGCAGGCGGGGCTTACCGACCTTCGCTCTCTCGGCGGACTCATCGAGAAATGTGACGTCATTCTGTCCATCATGAATCCAGGCGCCGCGCTAGAATTCGCAGCCGAGTTCGCCGCTGCGCTCAGCGCGTCGAAACGCAAGCCAATGTTTGTCGACTGCAACGCAATCGCGCCGCAGACATTGCATGCGATCAACGAAAAGATAAGCGACGCCGGAGGTGTCTGCACGGACGCGAGCATCATCGGGCCGCCGCCACGGGGAAATGCAAAGATCTGGCTTTATGTCTCCGGTCCGGCCGCGCGCGAGCTGGAACAACTCGCGACACCGCAGATCACTGTGCGCGTGTTGAGCGACCGTCACGGCGACGCGAGCGCAATCAAGATGTGCTATGGCGGGATGAACAAAGGCATGATAGCGCTCGTGCTCGAGCTTTTGATAGCAGCGCGCCGACTCGGCGTAGAAGACGCGCTCATCACGCAGCTCAAGGAAACGCACGCGGACGTTTATGACCGGGCGATCCGCAGTCTGCCCGTGATGCCGCCGAAAGCCTACCGCTGGGTGCCGGAGATGCTGCAGATTGCGCAGTGCTTCGAAGGCACCGGCATGACGCCGCGCATCTTCGAGGGTGCCGCAGACATGTATGAATTCATCGCCAAGACGGCGCTCGGCAGGGAAACGCCCGAGAACCGCGATAAGGCGCGCACCGGTAACGATGTGGTCAGATCATTGGCGGACGAGCGTTGAATTCGAAACTCGCGACGTTCGTATCTCCGGCTAAGCGGTGTCAGCTGTTTCGAGTCACGCGCAAACCGCCTTCATTGCGGCTTGATTCCAGTGTCACGAATGACCTTGCTCCATTTGGCAATTTCTCCGCGAATGAAAACGGCAAAGTCGTCAGGTCGTCCGCCAACGATTTGCGAACCGGTCGCTATCACCTGCTCCTGCACATCGACGGCGTTGAACGTGCGAAGTAATTCGCGATTTATACTTTGAATCACCGGCGCCGGCGTGCCTGCAGGCACGAAAAAGCCGTTCCATACTAATGCCTCTATGCCCGGCAGGCCGGCCTCAGCAAGAGTCGGGACATCCTTCAATACGCTGAGGCGAGCTGAGCCGGTAACAGCGAGGCCTCTCAGCTTGCCGGCCTGGATGTGTGCAGCCACAGCAACCGGATTCAGATAAGCAGTTGTAATCTGACCGCCGAGCAGATCGGGCAACTCGGCACCTACCGATTTGTACGGGACATCCAAAGCGTTCGCCCGGCTTACAAGCTTGATCCATTCGCCGAGTAGCTGAGTGATACTGCCCGGTCCCGCGGATGCATAAGTGAGAAGTCCGGGCTTTACTGTCGCGAGCCGGATGTAATCTCGCAGCGTATTCGCGGGCACCGATGGGTGAATCACCATGACGAGCGGAGTGATGGTGAAGTGCGCGACCGGCGTCAATTCCACATTGAGCCGGCAACAGACGCCGGGATACAGAACGTCGTTGATCGCATTATTGATCAGTCCATAGAACACGACGTGTCCATCCGGCGGCGCTTTGGCCGCTAATTGCGTTGCAATGGTTCCGTTGGCCCCCGGTCGATTATCGACAATGACAGGCTGACCGACCGCGTCACTCCACTTCGGTGCTATCTGTCGCACACGCACGTCGGGCGCACTGCCGGCGATCGTCGGTACGATAATGCGGATGGGTTTCGTCGGGAAGGTTTGACCTATTGCCAGGCAATGACAAAGCGCGAACGTAACGAAAGCAACAATAGACCTGGCAATCATGGCAACTGGCATTTACATCATTTCTTATTCACGGCGTCAAACCGGTCAGGCTCCGCGAGGCCGCTGCGCAAGCCAAATCTAATCCACGCGATACATCGACCGTCGATCGCGCGTGAAGGTGATGATCTCTTGCGCGCCCTGTTGCATTCCCGATCCAAGCGTCAGTTTGCCGGAGCCGTCCAACAGCAATTCTTTGCGCAATACATGCACTTCCTCGCCGCTCTCGAGCGACACGAAAGTACCGTTGAGGCTGTGATCGACGAGATAAAAGTGCGTGCGCATCAGCCGGATGCTGAGATGCTTGCGTGAGGCGAGTTTTTCATGAATCACCAGGTCGCAGTCCTCGCCACGGCCGATCGTAATGTTGGGACGGCCCTGGTCGAGGCGCAAACTGAGGTTCCGGTGACACACGATGAGGTTGCCCTGGTCGCCGGGAATGATCCTGTGCGACCGCATGTTGACATCCGTGAGATCACTCAGATCCTTATGCCACATCACCTGATACACCGTAGATTCGACCGTACTCCCTTTGAGCACCGCCTTGAATACCGACCGCACATTCGCTTTCAATTCCGCGGATAGATTTCGCTCAGTCGCTTCGGTCGTCAGGATTTGTTCCGCCGCCGCCACCGCAGTGAGGTAAGCGGCAGCATTTACGGTGTCGCCAAACACGTCATGGTCTTCGACCAGCACCGGGCCGTAGTGCAGTCCGATGTGAAGCTGGATATGACATTTACCGGGGCGCTTCGCTTCGATCTGTGACTGCATATCGATCGCCGCCTGCACGCCATCATCCGCACGTCTGAACACACAAAGCGCTTCGTCGCCGATGGTCTTGATGACGCGGCCTTGATAGCGCTCGACGGTTTCCCTGATGATCGAGAGGCAAGCGTTCACGACCGCGCGGGCGCCGTTATCCCCGAGCGTGGTGTAAAGCTTCGTGCTCTCGCATATATCGGCGAATAGCACGGCCAGATTTTGCGTTTCGCGCGTCATATCCCCGGAGAAAGTGTACGCGAATTGATTATCCCACACCATGGCTTGCGTGTGACCTCATACTAAGAGGCACATAACGTGCAATTGTTGGCAGTCTGCAAAAATTTGATGTGCCGGCTCCCAGCGTTTTCTGCTATGCCAGAAGCATCCGGCTAAAAACACGACGACGCGCTACTGCGCGCGGTTTTTTGTATTGGATCTTACCTGAGCGCTTGATGAATCCAGTGCGCAGCACAAAGTGTTTGCGCATCGGTACCGAAATCGCCGATCACCTGCAAACCAACCGGCAGGCCATTGTCTGCAGTGGCAACAGGAATCGTTACACACGGCGTTCGCAAGAGCGTCCACATTCGATTGAATACCGGATCTCCGGTTGCATCGAGACCTTCGGGAGCAGCGCCCGGCGCGCTCGGCGCGAGAAGCACGTCGCAGTTGGCAAACACTTCGCTCAGCGTACGTCGACAATTTCGTGCCAGCGTCTGGGCGGCCTCATACCGGTCATGTGTGATGGCCAGCCCCTCTGTCAACAGGCGCTGCAGACGCGGGCTGATTAAATCCCAGTGCGACAGCCGTTCGTGCGCAAGCGATCGAGACTGCTCGACTAACATAATATCGGTTTGCGCCTGGACCAGATTTGCGAAGTTCGGCGGCAGTTTTACTTCGGTAACAGTCGGGCCTCGGAGTCGACCCGCGGCGGATTCCACGGCGGCAATCGTTTCGGGCTGGGCGTGCTTCCATTCGTAGGTGCGGCAAATGCCGATCCGCACCGCGGTGCCTGGCGCTTTTTCCACGAGCAGTTCCCGTCGTCCTGTGACCGCGGCTGCAAGCAGCGCTGCATCGGGGACAGTCCGTCCCATGGTGCCAACAGTATCCAATGTGTCGGACAACGACTTCACGCCCGACGCGGTTGATAGTACCGAATGACGGTTTGTATCCGACCACGCCGCAGAACGATGCGGGCCGTATGACGGATCCGGCAGTCTGCGTCCCGAACGCTACAGGCACCATATAGTCTGCGACCGACGCTGCCGATCCCGACGAAGATCCGCCCGGCGTGTGCTTTTGGTTGTGCGGATTGCGTGTTTTATTCGGGTGCATCACCGCGAATTCCGTTGTCACCGTCTTGCCGAGCACTATGCCGCCGGCAGCACGAGTCAATGCCACGCAAGGCGCATCCCAGGCCGGCCGGTGATTTTGATAGATCGGCGATCCGTACGTCGCAGGCATATCGATCGTATCGATCAAGTCTTTGACGCCGACTGGCAAACCGCGCAGAAGACCCGGATTGCCGGCCGCGTCAGCCGCCCGCGCTCGCTCGATCGCTCGTTCACCGTCGATGTGCTGCCAGGCCATGACTTCGTTCTCGCGCATACGAATGCGCTCGAGGCAATCACGCACCACAGCCTCGGCAGTGATTTTCTTCGCGGCAATCTGGTTCACCGCCTCGACGGCTGTGAGTGTATTCAACGCGCCCATAGCAGCTCTACGAGTTCCAGTCGCGGATCAGGTCACTATAGATTTCAACTGATTGCTCGATGCGATCGAGCAGACAGTACTCGTCGGTTTGATGCGCGAGCTCCGGCTCGCCCGGTCCGAGCACCACCATCGGAATGTCTCGATACGCATCCTTGAGCACCGCGGCGTCGGTGAAGTATGACACTGCACGCGGCTGCGGCCGTGCACCGAGATGTTGCTGCGTCATGTCGTACACTCGCTGTACCCACGGTGTGAGGGGATCGGAGAAAATCGCGCCGACATCAATTGTCGGTGTCACTTCGACGGTCTCCCCCAAAAGGCGCTCGATCTGCGAACGAATCGCGGCGTGGTCCTGCCCTGGTATGGTGCGGATGTCCACGCCGATCACAGTTTCATCGGGTACCGAGTTGATGTTGAGGCCCGCCGTGCACGGTTCCGACGTTAAGCGTTGGATTTCCCATTAAAGCGTGCGCAGACACGCCGAACTTGAAGTCCCTCAGTTTTGCGATCGCAGCCGCGGCCTTATAAATCGCATTGTCTCCGCGCTCAGGCATCGAGCCGTGCGCCGTCACACCGCGTGTCGTCACATCGAGCCACAGAGCGCCCTTGTGACCGACGAGCGGATAGTTCGCGGTCGGCTCGCCGATGACCAGCGCACCGACGTTGCCGAGCAGCTTGCCCTGCTTCACGAGAAAAGCCGCACCACCGCATCCGCACTCTTCATCCGCGGTGATCACGAGCGTCACACCTGGCGAATCTCTGAGCTTGTCGGCATACCGGAGCGCCGCAACCGCAAACGCCGCGACACCGCTTTTCATATCGCTCGCACCGCGGCCATACACCTTGCCGCCTTCCTGACTTGCGCCGAACGCATCGGTTTTCCATGCGGCAGTACCGAGTGGAACGGTATCGATGTGTCCGGTGAAACCGAGCGGCGGTTTGTCCCGGCCGCCGCCGATGCGCGCAACCAGGCTGGTGCGCTGCGGCGCAAATTCGGCGTAATCGACCTCGAAGCCGGCATCCTTGAATAAAGATCCGAGATGTTGAGCGCAGGCCTGCTCGGCGCCAGGCGGATTAATGGTATTGAAACCGAGCAGCGTACGAGTGAGCTTGACCGGATCAGGAATGGATCGCATTAAGCAGTGCCATCGCAACGAGAGGACCAGAGTTTAAACCAATCGTGATGCTGATCAATCGGTGATCGTCTCGTGATCTATTGAGGTGCCGCGAGCTTTAAACGACGGCCCCCGCTTCGCGCAGGTGACATGCAACGAAATGTCCCGGCTTCACTTCGATGGACGCGGGCTCTTCCACTCTGCAGCGATCGAACACATAGGGACAGCGCGTATGAAAGCGGCAGCCGGCTGGAGGCGTGATGGGACTCGGCACATCGCCGGCAAGAATGATGCGCTTTTTAACGGCGCGCGGGTTCGGCTTGGGTACGGCCGACAGGAGCGCTTCGGTATACGGATGCTGTGGATGAGCGAACAACGAGCGTTTGTCCGTGAGCTCAACGATTTTGCCGAGATACATGACCGCGACGCGATGACTGATGTGCTCGACCACGGCAAGATCGTGCGCGACAAACAGGTACGAGAGCTTCATCTCGTCCTGGAGATCCATCAACAGATTGATGACCTGCGCCTGTACCGACACGTCGAGTGCGGATACGGGCTCATCGCACACGATGAGCTTGGGCCGCAGCGCGAGCGCCCGCGCGATCCCCAGCCGCTGCCGCTGTCCGCCGGAAAATTCGTAGGGGTACTTGATCATCTGATCGGCACGCAAACCGACTTTATCGAACAGCGACGCAACACGCGTCTTGATCTCGACTGAGCCGGCAGCTTCAAAGTTACGGATCGGCTCGCCCACAATGTCCGCGGCCCGCATGCGCGGATTCAGCGATGAATACGGATCCTGAAACACGGCCTGCAGCTCGCGCCGATAGGGGCGCATCTCTGCAGCCGAAAGTTGATCGATTCGCCGCCCTCGCCAACCAATCGATCCGCTCGTCGGGTCCACCAATTTCAACACCGCTTTACCGGTCGTCGATTTACCGCACCCGCTTTCGCCAACCACCGCCAGCGTTTCGCTTTCCGCGATCGAGAAGCTGATGTCATCGACCGCATGCACGTGCGCCGTAACGCGACCGAACACGCCCTTTCGCACGGGATAGTGTTTAACAAGATGTGAAACCTCGAGCAGTGTAGCGGGTGCAGGTGCAGTCATATGGCTGTCCCGCTCACACGATCGGCTTCCCAGCAAGCGACGAAATGACCGGCTGTTTTCTGTTCGAGCACTGGATATTCGAGCTCGCAGCGCGCGGTAGCATAGCGGCAGCGCGGAGCAAAGATGCAGCCGGCGATTTTTTCTTTCAACGCCGGCACTGTACCGCGTATCTCCTCGAGCCTCTGCCGACCCGCTGTACCGGTCTCGTCGAGCTTGGGTATGGAATTTAGCAATCCCCGCGTGTACGGATGTCGCGGCCGCGCAAACAATTCGTCGACCGGCGCTTCCTCGACCTTGCGTCCGGCATACATAACGATTACGCGCTGTGCCATTTCTGCGACGACGCCGAGATCATGCGTTATAAGAACGATCGCCGCGCCGGTTTTATCTTTGAGTGCGCGCATGAGGTCCAGAATTTGCGCTTGTATCGTGACATCCAACGCCGTCGTCGGCTCATCGGCGATGAGCAGCTTAGGATCGCATGCAAGCGCCATTGCGATCATCACGCGCTGACGCATGCCGCCCGAGAGCTCGTGTGGATACTGGTCGATACGACGATCGGCCTCGGGGATGTTTACGAGTGAAATCATTTCCACCGCGCGCGCCAGCGCCTGAACGCGTGTCATGCCCCGATGCAGCATCAACGCTTCTGCGATCTGACGTCCGATCGTCAACACCGGATTGAGCGATGTCATCGGCTCCTGGAAGATCATCGAGATTTCATTGCCGCGCACTTTCCGCATCTCCTCCTCGGACATTGCGAGGAGATCGCGTCCTTCGAACGACAAACGGCCGCCAACCACCTTGCCCGGCGGCGATGCGATCAATCGCAGAATCGACAGTGAAGTGACGCTCTTACCACAGCCGGATTCACCAACAATAGCGAGCGTCTCGCCCGGATATACGGTGAAGGACACGCCGTCTACCGCGCGCACGACGCCGTCTCGCGTAAAAAAGTACGTTCGCAGGTCGTCTACTTCGAGGAGCGGAGAAATTGCGGCGCTCATCACATTCTGCGCGCCAGCCGCGGATCGAGCGCGTCACGCATCCCATCGCCGAGCAGATTCACGGAAAGTACCGTCAGCGACAGGCAGATTCCCGGAAAGAGGATGATATATCCCGCGATCTGAAAGAGACTGCGGGCCTCCGCCATGATGTTGCCCCAGCTCGGAATGTTCGGCGGAGTCCCCGCGCCGATGAATGACAAAATTGCCTCTGTGATCATCGCTGATGCGCAGACATACGTCGCCTGCACCAGCAGCGGCGCTACGGTGTTCGGGAGTATGTGGCGCACCAGGATGCGCGGGGTAGTCGTGCCGGCGGCGATCGCGGCCTCGACGTAGGGCTGCTCGCGCAAAGTCAGCACCAGACTGCGGACAAGCCTGACCACTCGCGGGACTTCGGCAAGCGTAATGGCCGCTATCACATTGCCGATGCTTGCTTTCGTGAGCGCGATCAGCGCAATTGCGAGCAGCACCGGCGGGATTGACATCAAACCGTCCATGATGCGCATTACGATCGCATCGAGCCAGCGCACGAATCCGGTAACGAGGCCGATCGCGAGACCGAGCAGCGTGCTCAGCGACGCCACCGCAAGCCCGACCGTCAACGACACCCGCGTCCCATAGACCACTCTGCTATAGACATCTCGACCGAGCATGTCGCTGCCGAACCAGAATTCCGCCGATGGCGGTTTCAATCGGCGCAGCGGCGCAACCATCTGCGGATCGGTAGTCGCAATCCACGGCGCAAACACCGCTAACAGCACCATCGCGAGCAACACAACGCCGCCTGCTATCGCGGTTGGATGCCGGCGAAATGCATCCTTGAAGCGACGCCATGTCGGCGACACTGATTTGACCGGAGCCTCCAATGCGATTGCGGTCACGTCAGTACCGTATGCGCGGATCGAAAAACATGTAACTAAGATCTACCGCAAGATTGACGAGCACGTACGCGCCCGAGAAAAGCAGGATGACGCCCTGAATGATCGGATAGTCGCGTCGTAGAATTGCGTCGACCGTGAGTCGCCCGATGCCGGGAATCGCAAATACCGTCTCGGTTACGATCGCACCCCCAATCAGCAGCGCAATACCGATGCCGATAACCGTAACGATCGGAATCGCCGCGTTCTTCAGCCCGTGCCCGGCGAGCACAGCACGCGCGCCGAGCCCTTTTGCGCGTGCCGTACGGATGTAGTCCTGTGCGAGCACATCGAGCATGCTCGCGCGCGTGATGCGCGCGATCAATGCAATGTAGACAGTTCCCAAAGCGATGCTCGGCAGGACAAGGTGGCGCAGCCACTCCCAGACGCCTTCGCGAATGGGCCGATAACCCTGCACGGGCAGCCAATCGAGCTGTATCGAGAAAGTGAGAATCAGGATGTATGCGAGTACGAACACCGGTACGGAAAATCCAATCACCGAAAACGCCATGACCAGCCGGTCGACCCATGTTCCAGCGCGTGCCGCCGCAACAACGCCGAGCGGTACAGCAACTAGGACCGACACAACGAGTGTGCACAGCGTCAGCGCGATAGTTGGCTCGACGCGCTGCCCGATCAGTTGCGTGACTGGAAGATTGGTAAAAATGGAAGTGCCGAGATCGCCATGCAGCAAGGCCCAGGTCCAGGTGCCAAAGCGCACGAGGAAGGGCTCGTCGAGACCAAGCTTCTCCCTTATGCGGCGAATGTCATCGCCGGTTGCGGCGTCACCGGCGAGAATCGCTGCGGGGTCGCCCGGTGTGAGGTAAAGCAGCGCGAAAACGACAAACGCAACGACCGCCATAACGACGATGGTCGCAAGCAGACGACGTAATACGTAATTCAGCAAAGCAGCTTAGCCGGCAGCATTTGATCTTCGCAGCGGTTTGCCTGGACTTAGTTATGCGCCCGAGCGCTTCGGGCCTGTCTAGTCTAGCACTGCGTACGATAGTGGCTACGGAGAAGCGGCGCTTGACTGCGATCCGTGCAAGGCGCACGGGCGCACGCAGTTAGAACTCTGAACGCCTCCGTCTATCGGGACGGCCACGTCGTCTACCGGACGCACGCTTCTTATCTACGGACGCACGCCGCTCACTTTCACGTCGAGTGTTGCTTCGACGGCGGTCCGCAAGTTCGACTTTTTGTGCCGCTTTGGCCGCCGCGAGCCATCGAATTCCCTCTCGGTCGATGTAATGACACTCCGAAAAGTCGAACGTCACCTTACGCTCGCGATCGAGTGCCTTGTGATACATCGCTTCAATTACCGGCAGCGATCCATAGTAGAGATTGCCCCTGACCTTCAGCACGTTCCCGCTCAAGGTGATAGTCGGATGGGCCTGTTCCCATTTCGAATACGTAAAGGCAAGTACGGATCCTACTATCACCGCCCCGAACAGATCGAGGAATACTACTGACAAAAAGGAAGCGAAGAAAACCACCGCTTCGCCGCGATCCTTCAGGTGAGGTTTGATATCTTCCCAATTGATCATGTTCGCCCCGAGCAACATGATCACTGCGGCCATAGCTGGCATTGGAATTATTGCGATGAGTTTGGCGAGAAACAGCACCATCACGAGCAGAATAAGTGCCGAGATTGCGGAGCTGATTCGGCCATCACCGCCGAGCCTGTATACCAGCCACATGCGGTTGAAGGAAGCACAAGTCGGGAGGGAAGACAGGAAAGGAAGCATGCAGTTCGATACGGCGTCGGCAAAGATGCCCTTGCGGCTATCCGTGTAGCTGCCGATTTTGCGGTTCATGCGCCGCATCGCCGCCACTGTTTGAAAGAGCCCGAGCAGCGCCAGGGTCACAGCACCTGGAAGAATCGAAATGATATCTGACATCGCCTCCTGCGTGAAAAGCGGGAGTGACGGAAAGACAAAGCCGACGGATGAAAGATTGGCGATCTGTTCGATCATGGTGTTCTGCAAGCCAACCGTTGTATTGAGGTATTCAGAGTACGCCGTGCCAGCGGCAACGCCGATGAGAATCGCCCAATTGCGCAGCGCGTCGATTTGCCGAACGACGACGCTGATAACTAAGGTAATGAGGCCGATTTGAATCGCGTATAGATTGCCGATCTCCAGGACGGCCAGGAACGACTGCCAGGCAATCCATAACGGCCATTCAACCTGCGTATTGATGGGAAGGCCCGCAAATCCAGTAAGCGACTTGAAGATAAGGAAGAGCCCGATGCCGCAAATAAGACCGTTGATGATCGGTTCATTTATGAGGTCCAGCATTCGTCCGAGCGGACGAATGAAGAAGAACAACAGCTGAATCAAGCCCCGAAAGTAGTACCAAGGTGAGGGCGTAGCCCATATAGTCGGCGCCGAACGGCGGCGCGACTGGCAGCAGAGTGACTCCGATCGCTGCGGACATTGTGGTGTTGGGACCGCCACTGAACACACGCGAAGGGTTGAGCAAGGCGGTGAAAAGGACTCCCCAGATTGCGGCATAGATGCCGAAATGCGGCGGCAAACCGGCCAGAGTCGTGGAGAAGGCGATCGCCTGCGGAAGTGTAACGACGGCCAGCGTGAGACCTACCAGGAGGTTGCCGCGCAGTGCGGGCAGGATGAGCGGCAAGGAGCAGACGATTATGTTTGTTGACGCAGGCCTAGTCGCGGATGTGTTCATGGCGTGCGAGCGCCTCTGCGTAGCGCGTCAGTGGCGGCATGACCGTCATCATCACTTGCTGCCATGCGGCCACGAGCGGACCCTGCCGATCACCAGCGGGGCGAGGCAAGCGTACTGATGTAATACGCAACGTCCCGGCATTGTTGATTATCAAGGCTACCTTCCTCGCCCAGCGGCATGTTGCGGCAAATGAAACCGGCATGACTGTGTTCATGCTCGCGAAATTCATGCGTGAGTCCAGGCTGAATGATTCGGGACCGGCTAATGCCGGGTAGATGACACGCGTCTGCCACCGTGCCAAGGCCTTGAGGACCATGACACTTGCGCATTTATGACGATACACATCCGCGCCTCGCACATAGTCGTCGCCACGCCTAAGCGTGGCGGAGGCGGGGATCTCGTCCATTCCCTGTTCCGGGATAGCGGTTGCCTATCTTAAGATCGAGCGCGGCTGCAAGGAAACGACTGTAGGCTGTGACATCGCGGATGAGTCATCAGCGGCATTCGGTTTGAACCCGTTTGAAGAATTGATGTAACACTGCATCTGGCGCAATTCATGGGGTAATAGCAGCCCCGTGAATCGATCGTACATGTCGGCCATTACCCACGACGCTCCCAGACCATTGGAACCTACCAGGCGGTTGCCCGCTGCGTCTTGCTTGTCACCCACACGCTGGTGACAATGGACGCAGGTCGTCTGGTACGCACGCACAAAGCGGCTTGCATACCAGCGCTCGCGAGGGCCGTTCTTTGCCAGCTGCCCTTGTACGTCATCGAAAACATTGCAGCCGCGCTCGATCGCCCGAACATCGTCTTCGCTGTAGCCACGTAGCGTCCGTGAGCTTCCGGTTCTTTTGAGAAGATAAGGCGAGCGGTAGCGCTCGCCGGGAGCCAGCGCGTAGTCATGCAACTTTTCCTTGCAGGCTGGCGTTAGCGCGACTGCTGCTTGCCGAAGCGCGTCCCGTTCTGCATGCTTTTTAACAGCGACGAGGTATAGACCGCCAAGCACCGACACTAAGAGGCCGGATCGATAAAATCTTTGCGTGCGCTGTCCGCATCTAACTTGGCCCCTTGCGCGCGCCCTCGCTCAGTTGCAGATGATGCGCAACCATGCGTGCAAAGATACGTAAGTCGCGGACCGTGGGATCGTAGAGCGTTGGGACAAACCCGTCCATCGGCTTGGCGAAGCATCGCATTACTTGCTCTTCAAACGAAACCCTGCGCCCCGCCCTCGAATCGAAACGGTCGGAATTTACAAAGCCGTAAGCAACGTCTTCGGCGGTGTGGGCACTGCGCACGCGTTTACCCGATCGGTCGCCGTCTTGCGGGTGAAGCGGGCAGCGTACTTGTGAGTAAAAAAGAACACGTTGTAGCCCTTCTGCGCAGCGCGAACAAAGTAACCGTCGTCACCGAAATCATTGGCGCCGTACGCAAGTCGAAACTCTTCCCAGCCGTCTCGAGCGATACATGGGAACGAAATACCGGAACCTGGGAGCCGAAATGCGCCCACAGAACAAAGCCCGCTACCATAGCCGCAGCGGCCAAGGGGCTGCGCAAGTACACAAAGGCATCCCAGAGCGAACGTCGCTCTGCAGCTCCGATAGAAACTTGCGTTGTCACGGCATCCCTATGACGGCCCGTCCACCATGTTGCGATGCGGGTCGTAGTCCTTGTCGTCGGCTTTTCCTATTCCCGTGAAGACGGGACTACCTTCAAGACCTGCCTCCCTGCGTCGCTATTTTCAAGGTCTACTAGCGCAGCCTGGATGGCTTCGCGCAATTTAGCCGACATGGTGCGCTTCACTGCCCACGGAAGGTGGGAGGAGCTCTCGGATACGGCGAGC
>CAWHHJ010000003.1:0-17356 GCA_963829085.1 uncultured beta proteobacterium
TACAGCGATCCGCGAACTGATGCGAGCATAAGCTGCACGCCGCGGAACAGCCGCTCCATCAATCCCGATTGCTCGAGCAGATAGCCCATGAACAGAAAAAAGGGCACCGATGCAAGCGTCGTTTCCTTCATGACGGAGAAGAACTGGAGGGTCATGAGGTACAGCGTCAATTGGCCAAGGCCGATCAACCCGAATACGAGCGCGACGGCGATCAGCGTGAAGGCGATCGGGAAGCCAACAAAGATCGCGCCGAACAGCACGATGAGCGACAGAATGCCGATCCATTCCGGACTCACAGCCATTCTCCGTGGCGTGCTGCCCACATGCTTTTTAGAAACTCCGATATGCCCTGCACGATAAGGAGCACGACGGCGACAAACAGCGCCCCTTTCAGTGGATAAATCACGGGCATCCACGGGCTGCTGACCACGCGCTCGCCCTGCGCATACGAGCGCGCGAAGAATTCCCAGCACACGTAAACGAATGCGAGCATCGCCGGAAAGTAAAAGACGACGTAGCAGATCGCATCGACGAGTCCCTGACGCTTGACCGGCCAGGCGCTGTAGTACGTGTCAGTCCGGATGTGGCCTTTCTTGAGCAGGGTGTAAGCGGAGCCAAGCATGAAGAAGCTACCGTAGAGGATATAGGTCATGTCATACGCCCACGTCGTCGGCGCGTCGAAGATGTAGCGCGACACGACTTCATAAACGAGACTCAGGACCATCGGAAATATCAGCCACGCGACCGCCTTTCCGGACCAGAGGCTGACGGCATCGCACCCTCTGATAATCGTGAGCAGCCAGTTCGGCGGGCTTTTCATGCGTCGTTACCTGCAGGCGTGATGATGCAGACGAAACGAGGGCGCGGTGTTGTCCGCGTCCTGTATCGGGTCGAGTAAATTATTTTTTGGCGGCCGGCTTTTCTGCCGGTGTCTCTGCCGATTTCAGCGCCGCATTGCCGAGATTGGAGTAGAGATCGAGAATCTTCGTCCAATATGGTACGACAGTCTTGGCGAAGTTGCGCTGCGAATCCAGAACCTGCTTGAAGTAAGCATCCTTGCCCGCGTAGCGGTCGAGCACTACGTTCGTCGCTCGCACGAACTCCGGGAAAAAATCCTTTGGCGTGTCGAGGATCTGCACCTTGAAGTCGTTCCGCAGTTTGACGACCGCCTGCGCGTTGCGATAGACGTTGAACGTGTACGTCTCCGTCATCGACGCCATTGCAGCAGTGCGAACGATCTCCTGAATGTCAGGCGGCAGTTTGCTCCAGAATGTCTTGTTGATTATGACTTCGCCGATATCCGTCGACTGATGCAGACCCTGCAGATAATAATATTTCCACACTGTGTGCAAGCCGAGATTCATGTCGTCCGCCGGACCGATCCACTCCGCCGCATCGATGACGCCGCGCTGCGCTGCCGGCACGATTTCGCCGCCCGGCATCGCAACCGCCGAAACCCCCATCTCCTTGAAGATTTCGCCGGTGATTCCCGGTGGCGAACGGTACTTCATCTTCTTGAAGTCAGCCGTATCCTTTATGGGGCGCTTGAACCAGCCGAGCGGGTCCGGCCCCATCGGTTGAATCATCAGCGGCTCGACGTTGACCTTGAGTATGTCGGAGTACAGCTTGCGGTATAAATCGTAACCGCCGCCTTCGAAGAGCCACGCGACATGCGACAACTGGTCGAGACCAACGCCGGCGCCCGCCATGGGATTGCTGAAGAGACCGGCCGCGGGATGCTTGCCGGACCAGTAGTGCGTCCACGCGTAGCCGCCCTCAACGACCCCTTTGTCGACAGCATCGAGGATTTCGAATGCCGGTACGACTGCGCCGTCGGGCAGCACTTCGATCTTGAGGCGACCCGCCGTCATGCGATCAATGCGATCGCCGAATTTTTTTAGCAGCTCGAAATAAATACTGGCCGCCGGTACCGCCGCCTGTATGCGCATCTTGTACGTCTGCGGCTGCTGGGCGTGACTTCCAGCGGCGATCACGCATAGCGCAGCGACGCCCGCCCACACGCGGAATATCCGATAAGCTTTCATAACTCCTCCACAAAAGACGAGCGTTGACTTCGAATCTTGCGATTGTTCACACGTCTTGTGCGTGTTTGCTGCCGGCGCATCATGTCTGGCAACGGGCGTTGCCCGGCCAATGCTAGACAAAAAGGGTCTGCTTCGCAATACTTTGGCGCGCACAGCGCAATAACATATCGTTCCCGGCAGATGCCCCTCTGACACCCTGTGGACCACCACGCGTCGAAATGAATTAATCAGCGGATGCCTGCTTCGCAAACCTATGACTACATCATTGTCGGCGCAGGCTCCGCCGGCTGCGTGCTGGCACATCGGCTCAGCGAAAACGGCCGTTATTCCGTATTGCTGCTCGAGGCGGGGCCACGCGACTTGTATCCGTGGATACACATTCCGATCGGATACGCGAAAACCATGTTTCATCCGGTGTACAACTGGCGCTTCTATACAGAGCCGGGCGCGGGCGTTAACAACCGGCGCGTGTATTGGCCGCGCGGACGCGGCCTCGGTGGCTCGAGCTCAATAAACGGGCTCATTTTCATCCGCGGACAGAAAGAGGACTACGAACACTGGGCGGCGCTCGGCAATGAGGGTTGGGGTTGGGACGATGTATTGCCTTATTTCAAAAAGTCTGAAGACAACCAGCGGGGCGCGAACGAATACCACGGTGCCGGCGGGCCGCTATCCGCGTCGGATATCGGCGCCAGACAAGAGCTGACCGAAGCGTTTATCGATGCCGCGGGAGAACTCGGCGTGCCGCGCACGGACGACTTCAACGGCGCGACGCAGGAAGGCGCAGGCTATTACCAGCTGACGACGCGCAAGGGAATGCGTTGCTCGACCGCGGTCGCTTATCTGAGGCCTGCGCGCAAGCGCGCCAATCTGCGCATCGAAACCAACGCGCTGACGAGCCGCTTGCTGTTCGACGGCGCACGCGCAAGCGGCGTCGCATACCGGCAGGGTGCTGTCGAACACCAGGTGAACGCGGCGCGCGAAGTGTTGTTGTGCGCCGGCGGACTACAAAGCCCGCAGGTTCTGCAGCTCTCGGGCATCGGCCCGGCGGATCTCCTGCAGCGGCACGGCATCACCGTCCGTCGCGAGCTGCGTGGCGTCGGCTCCAATCTGCAGGATCATCTGCAGGTGCGCGTGATCTACCGCTGCACGAAGCCGATCACGACTAACGATGATCTGCGCAGCTGGTATCGCTCGATGAAGATGGGCTTGGAGTGGATCTGTTTTCGCACGGGCCCGCTCTCCATCGGCATCAATCAGGGCGGAATTTTTGCGCGTGCGCTGCCGAAATCGCGCACGCCTGATATTCAATTTCATTTCGGCACCGTGTCGGCGGAGATGGCTGGTGCCAAGCCGCATGATTTTTCCGGATTTACTATGTCGGTATGCCAATTGCGACCGACGTCGCGCGGCACTGTGCATATCAAATCGGCGGATATCAGCGAGCCGCCCGCAATGCAGCCAAATTACCTGTCGACGGAAATCGACTGCGCAACGACCGTCGAAGCCGTCAAGTTTGCCCGCCGTCTCGCCGCCACGCATGCGCTCTCACCGTACATCGCCGGCGAGTATCGGCCGGGCGCCGACACGGCAACAGATGCAGACATACTGGAGTTCGCGCGCAACACCGGCGCGACCATTTTCCATCCCGTCGGCACGTGCAAGATGGGATCGGATGCGGATGCTGTGGTCGACAGCCGGCTGCGCGTTCACGGAGTCGCCGGTCTGCGCGTTGTCGATGCGTCCATCATGCCGACGCTCGTATCGGGCAATACCAACTGGCCGGCCGTGATGATCGGGGAAAAGGCCGCCGACATGATTCTTAACGACGCACGTCACGAGGTGTCATGAGTTTTCATGTATGCTGATTTGCACTAGCACAGATCACCGGTTGAATCTCTCGCATTTTTGTACCAGAGGAACGCCGCCATGAGTGAGAATCCCTATAAGGCACCGGTGTCGGGCCTGGAGGCAGCCGCGACGAATACCGCCGGAACGCTCGTGGATGCGCGAACTGTCGATGCCGGACGTGGTTGGGAATGGATCGTCGAAGGCTTCGCGCTTTTCAAAAAGCAGCCGGGCATGTGGATCCTTGTTCTCGTCGTGTTGCTTGTATGCTCGATCGTCATCAGTCTTGTGCCGGTGGTGGGCACGCTCATCAACATGGTCATCGTACAAATCTTCATGGGTGGACTCATGCTCGGCTGCCGGGCGCTCGACGGCGATGGCACGCTCGAGCTCTCGCATCTTTTTGCGGGCTTCAATCAGAAAACAAGCGACCTCGTAGTGCTTGGCGTGCTTGCGCTTATCGGATGGATTATTGCGTTCGTACCCGCGCTCTTGATCGTTGGCGGCGGTGCGCTGATGACAATGATGCATGGCGGCCAGCTTGCTGAGCTTGGCGCGCTCAGCATGACGTTCGTGCTGTCCTTGCTGCTTGCGCTGGCGCTCGCCGTCCCTGTTTACATGGCGATCTGGTTTGCGCCGGCGCTGATCATGTTCCACGATGTGAAGCCGCTCGATGCGATGAAGTCGAGCTTTTTTGCATGTCTTAAAAATATCGTGCCATTCCTGCTTTACGGCATCATTCTCATGGTGTTGTGCGTTGTTGCATCAATTCCCTTCGGGCTCGGCTTTCTCGTGCTGGGACCGGTCATCGTCGGGTCGATCTACGCCGGCTACCGCGACATCTTTACTGCGACTTGATCGACGCCGGCCGCGGCGCCGTTTTCGCCGCTGAATACTGGAGCACGCAATGGGCTGCTGCCATCACTATTTTGCACAGACCGCCGATGGCGACACCGCTTTCACCATCGATGCATCGACACTGACTTTTGGCGCCGGCTGTCTGCGCGAGGCGGGCGATCAGGCGCGCGCGCTAGGCATGAAGAAGATAGGCATCTTCACAGATAAGTCAGTGCGCAGGCTGCCGCCGGTCACCACTGTTACGAATTCGCTTCAGGCAGCCAGCATCGACTTCGCTATCTATGACGAAGTGAAAGTCGAGCCGACCGACCAGTCGTTCACCGCGGCTGCGCGATTCGCCGCGGAAGGCAGGTTTGACGGCTACATCTCGATCGGCGGCGGCTCCGTCATCGATACCTGCAAGGCGGCGAATCTGTACGCGACGTATCCCGCGGATTTCTTGACGTACGTCAATGCGCCGGTCGGTGGCGGTCAGCCGATCCCCGGACCGCTCAAGCCGCATATCGCATGTCCGACTACCTGCGGCACTGGATCAGAAGCAACAGGTATTGCGATATTCGATCTGCTCGCAATGAAAGCCAAGACCGGCATTCAATCACGCCGGTTAAAGCCGACGACTGGACTCGTCGATCCTGAGGTCACGCGCACACTGCCTTCGACGATTGTGGCATCAACGGGATTCGATGCGATGTCGCACGCGCTCGAGACGCTCACCGATATTTCGTACGCGCGCCGCGCGCGTCCGGCGAGCGGAACTCAGCGTCCGCCTTCGCAGGGCGCGAATCCCTTTAGCGATATGGTCGCCTTCGAAGCGCTGAACCTCGTCGGCAAATATCTGGTGCGTGCGGTCAACGATCCTGCCGACCAGGAGGCGCGAGCCGAGATGATGTATGCGGCGACGCTTGCCGGCATCGCCTTCGGCAATGCCGGCTGCCATCTGCCGCATGGCATGTCATATGCCGTATCGGGTCTTGTGCGTGAGTATCGCGCGCCGCACTATCCGCATCACGAGCCGTTTGTGCCGCATGGCATGGCGGTGGTGCTCAATGCTCCCGCTGTGTATCGTTTTACCGCGAGTGCGTGCCCCGACCGCCATCTCGACGCGGCGCGCCATCTCGGAGCGGACGTGCGCGATGCGACGCTTGCCGATGCTGGTGAAGTGCTCGCCGGACAGATCGTCAAGTTCATGCAGGCAACCAAGTTCCCCGGCGGCTTGAACGCCATCGGATTTTCCGAGCGGGATGTGGATGCGCTGGTCGACGGCGCGTGGCCGCAACAGCGCGTGCTGAAGAATGCGCCGCGTGCCGTGAACCGCGATGAGCTTCGCGAGCTGTTCCGCGGCGCCATGGCGTATTGGTAGGATTTCTGACCGAGAAACCGTCGTCGATGAGCGCTTTGCTCGCGCTGGCAAAGCGCGGCACGCAGTAAGCACACATCGACGCTATTGCATAAGCGCAAAGTCGAAGGTCGTTGTACAGTCGCGATCCTTCGCACTGCGCACAGTTGCTCCCACCTGACCAGCTACGAAACCTGAGTGCGCCGCTCGCCGATCTTTTCGTATCTATTGCTCGCAATGGCCGTGCTGTTCTGGGCGGGCAACTGGGTATTCGCGCGTGCGCTTCGCTTCGATGCGCCGCCGGTTGCAATTGCGTTCTGGCGCTGGGCGGTTGCCCTCGTAATCCTGACGCCGATCGCATATCCGCACGTGCGTGCGCAATGGCGCACCATCGTCGCATCGTGGCGCATCTTATGTGTGCTGGCATTACTTGCGACCGTGTTCCAGCATATCCCCGTCTATCGCGGACTGCAGGAAACGACTGCAACCAACGGCGCGCTGCTGAATTCGACGACACCCGTCATGATTCTCGTCCTGTCGCGCGTGTTTGTCGGTCAGCGATTAACAATTATGCAGGGACTCGGTGTCGTCATTTCACTCGTCGGGGTGGTCCTGATCATTGCGCGCGGTGATGCGAGTGTGCTGACCACGCTGGAACTAAATCGCGGCGATCTTTTCGTGTTGCTGGCGACGCTTTCATGGGCGATCTACACCGTGTGTCTGCGCTGGGGACCGGCGGATCTGAACCCCGTGGCGATGCTATGGGTGATTGCCTCATTTGGTGTCGCCGCGATCCTGCCGCTCTATGCATGGGAGCTTGCCGGCGGTCGCACGATGCGGATGACGACGACCGCATTGAGCGGCATCTTTTACATGGGCGCATTCTCGACCGTCGTCGCGTACATCGCGTGGAATCGTGCCGTGCAGCAAATCGGCCCGATCCGCGCGGGTCCATTTATGTACTTGATGCTCATCTATACGCCGCTGCTTGCGATCGTTTTCCTCGGTGAGCGCTTGCACCTTTATCACGTGATCGGGTCGCTGTTTATCGTGGGTGGCATTTATTTATCGGTGATCGGCGAGCGCCTTAAAAGGCGCAGCCCGAACCACTGAACGCGCGTCGAGCCCGATAAAATGCGCCGCCTTCCAAAATCGAGTGCGTAGGGCTAAACTTTGCGCTCATTTCCCTCCCTATCTCTGTCGTCAGGAGTCGCCATGAACACCATGACCGAAGTAAAAAATATGAGCCAGCAAACCGGCAAGATTCACATGACGCCGTCGGAGGCGTTCGTGGAAACGCTGGTTGCCCAGGGGGTGAAGGATACGTTCGGCATCGTCGGTTCCGCTTACATGGATGCGCACGATCTTTTTCCGCTGGCCGGCATCCGCTTTATTTCCGTTGCGCATGAGCAGAATGCGGCGCATATGGCAGACGGCTACTCGCGCGTCACGGGCAAACATGGCGTATGCATCGCGCAGAACGGTCCGGGCATCACGAACTTCGTCACCGGCATCGCAGCAGCATACTGGGCGCATTCGCCCGTCGTTTGCATTACGCCCGAATCAGGCAGCTTGACGATGGGGCTCGGCGGTTTTCAGGAAACCGAGCAAATGCCGATCTTCTCCAAAATCACCAAGTATCAGGTCCACATAAATTCACCGCTCAGGATGGCGGAGCTGCTGCATCGTGCCTTCACAATCGCAATGAACGAGCGCGGACCGGTGCAGGTGAACATCCCGCGCGACTATTACTACGGCGAAGGTGATTATGAAATCCAGGCGCCGCAAAAAATCGAACGCGGTGCGGGCGGACCTGAGTCGCTCGACGCTGCCGCGCGTTTGCTCGCCAAAGCGAAGTTCCCGGTGATTCTGTCCGGTGGCGGCGTTGTCATGGCAGATGGCATTAAAGACTGTATCGCCCTGGCCGAGTATCTGACGGCGCCTGTGGTCAACAGCTATCTGCATAACGATTCGTTCCCGGCCAGTCACGCGCTCGCATGCGGACCGCTCGGTTATCAGGGTTCCAAAGCGGCAATGAAATTGATCTCGCGTGCCGACGTGGTGCTCGCGCTTGGTTCGCGTCTCGGCCCGTTCGGCACGCTGCCGCAACACGATCTCGATTACTGGCCGAAGAACGCGAAGATCATCCAGATCGATGCCGATGCGCGCATGCTGGGTCTCGTCAAAAAAGTTTCGATCGGCATTTGCGGCGATGCGCGGCTCGCGGCACAGGAATTACTGCAGCGTCTGCAGTCGTACGGAAAAATGTCGCCCAACAAAGCGCGACTCGCCGAGGTACGCAAAGAAAAAGAAGCGTGGGCACAAGAGCTCGCCAAGTGGCCCTCGCCGAACGAGAACGGGCGCATCGGCCCGCGTCAGGCGCTGGCGGCGCTTGCGAAAGCCATGCCGAAAGATGCCATGGTCTCGACCGACATTGGCAATGTCTGCTCAGTGTCGAACAGCTATCTGCATTTTGATATGGCGCCGAGCTTTCTCGCCGCGATGAGCTTCGGCAACTGCGGATACTCGTATCCGGCTGCCATCGGCGCTAAGGTCGGACGACCGGATCGACCGGCAATCGCGTATGTCGGCGATGGTGCATGGGGCATGAGTCTCGCGGAAGTGATGACGTGTGTGCGCGAGAATATTCCCGTGGTAGCGGTTGTATTCAACAATGGACAATGGGGCGCGGAAAAGAAAAACCAGATCGATTACTTCAACAATCGTTATCTGGGCACCAATCTCGAGAATCCGAACTTCGCGGATGTCGCCAAGGCGATGGGAGCGCAGGGTGTCACGGTCGATAATGTGGACCAGATCGGCGATGCATTGAATGGCGCCGTCAAATCCAACAAGCCGACGGTGATCAATCTGATGCTTACGCGTGAGCTCGGCGATCCCTTCCGACGCGATGCGTTCAGGCAGCCGAAGCGCTTGCTGGCGAAATACAAAAAGTACAGCGCGAAAGGCGCATAGCGCCGATTGTAAGCAGCGTTATAAAGAAGCCGGCGTTACTGCCGGCTTTTTTGTTTTCGTGCCGCGCGGAATTTTGTAACGCTGCGTTGAAACACGCTCGCTGCGGGCGCTTGACGTTGCGTCTGATGTAGAATTCATACGCGATATGGCGATCAAGAAATCCCACCGCCGCGGTCCGCGACTGGAGCAATTGCATCTGCTGCTCGAAGACGTCGACATCCGGCACAACCTCAAATTGCGTGGCGTTTATCGGGACCGCAACGCGCATCACGCGATTGTCTACCGCATCGGCAAGACACGAATTTCGTTTGTCGAGATGAAAAAAGGCAAGCTCGTCACACGCTCGTTACCGGATCTGAAATTCTTCACCATTCGCCAGTTCGAGCGCGTCGAATATCCGCTGCAGCGCGCGGTCGAGAATTTCCTGAAACATAGCGGCGGCGTATCGGATGCGGCGCGCCGTGCGCTGGTGACCGTCATGAAAGCGGCCACGTAGCGAGGCTCCGCTCAAAGTTCAGCGAGCAAGCGGTCGATCAGCGTCTCGGCCTGGCGCGCGTAGCTGCCGCCAAACAGATTGAAGTGATTGAGCACGTGATACAGGTTGTAGAGTTGTTTGCGCACCGCGTAGCCTGGGTCGAGCGGGTACGCGCTTCGATACGCGGCATAAAACGCGGCGCTGAAGCCGCCGAATAGTTCGGTCATCGCAAGGTCCGCTTCGCGGTCGCCGTAATACACGGCCGGATCGAAGATAACCGGCGACCCGGAACTGTCGAACCCTACGTTGCCGCCCCACAAGTCGCCGTGCAGCAACGCCGGCTTTACATCGCAGGTAGCGAAAAACACGTCTAATCCGTCTGCGAGACGCGCGCCTTTGTCCAACAAAGATTTAGGCGCAGCGTTGTTTGCCGCAAGAGTGAGCTGGTGACCAAGCCGCTGTTTGCGCCAGAAGGATGGCCAGTCTGCCGTCCGCGAGTTGGGCTGCGGCGTGGCGCCTAGCGTGTTGTCTGAAACCCAGCCGAATCGATCGTCGGTGTTGCGATGAAGCGCGGCGAGCCGCTCGCCGAGTCGCGTCATGCCATGTGCCGCCGGCTCGACGAACTCGATATATTCGAGGGTGAGCCACGCGCAATTATCGGTTGTTCCCAGGCAGATGACTGACGGCACGCGTATGGTCGCTGTGGCGGCCAGCGCCGCAAGTCCTGCGGCTTCGCCTTCAAATATGGAGCGGTTGCAGCTGGAATTGAGTTTTACGAAAAAGATCCGCCCTGAACCGGCGATTCGATAACACTGATTGATCGAACCTCCCGCCACCGCGGCACGCATCTCGATCTTGAACGACGCGCCTGTGGCAGCGGCAATAGCGGCGCAGACGTCCGCCCATACGCGCGGTTCAGTCGAGAGACTTGCGGCCCTTGGCAATGGCAGCCTTTACCCGGTCCGGAGCTGTGCCGCCGGGATGACTGCGCGCCTTCAGCGCTCCTTCAAGCGTCAGCGAATCGAAGACGTCGGCTGTGACCAGGGTCGAAAATTGCTGAAGGTCCGATAGCTCGAGATCAGCAAGATCACAACCGCGCTGTTCCGCAAAACGCACCACTTTCGCGACTGCTTCATGGGCCTCGCGAAACGGCAGCCCTTTCTTCACCAGGTAATCGGCGAGATCGGTAGCTGTTGCATAACCCTCGAGCGCCGCGTTCCGCATTGCGTCTGCGTTCACTGTAATACCCGGCAGCATTTCAGCGAATACGCGCAGACTGGCAGTCAACGTGTCCACAGTATCGAAAAGCGGCTCCTTGTCTTCCTGATTATCCTTGTTATACGCAAGGGGCTGGCCTTTCATGAGCGTAAGCAAAGCTACCAGATGACCGTTGACGCGTCCGGTCTTGCCGCGGATGAGCTCAGGCACATCAGGATTTTTCTTTTGCGGCATGATCGATGAGCCGGTGCAAAACCGGTCCGCGAGATTAACGAACGCAAAACGCGGATTCATCCAGATGACGATCTCTTCGCAGAAACGCGATAGATGCATCATGATCAGCGCGGCTGTCGCGCAGAATTCAATCGCAAAATCGCGGTCCGAGACGGCATCCAGCGAATTCTCGCAAAGACCGTCAAAACCGAGCGCCTTTGCCACCATCTCACGGTCAATCGGGAAAGTGGTGCCCGCGAGCGCCGCGCTGCCCAGCGGCAAACGACTCACACGCTGTCGGCAGCCGGCCAACCGCTGCACGTCGCGGCTGAACATCTCGAAGTACGCCATGAGGTGGTGCGCGTACGACACCGGCTGCGCCACCTGCATATGCGTGTAGCCCGGCATGATGGTGGCGGTATGCTGATCCGCTAACTCGAGCAAGGCGCGCTGCACGGATTTAAGCAAGCCGGCGATGTCATCTATAGCAGCGCGCATATACAGACGCACGTCGGTAGCGACCTGGTCGTTGCGCGAGCGGGCGGTGTGCAGTCGCTTGCCGGCGTCACCCACCAGGGCAGTCAGACGGCTTTCGATGTTCATGTGCACATCTTCACGGTCGACCGACCATTCAAATGTGCCTGACTCGATTTCGCCCCGTATCTGACCGAGCCCGCGTTCGATGTCTGCGAGGTCGGAGGCGGTGATTATGGCGACGGCATGCAGCATGCGCGCATGCGCAAGCGACGCTTCGATGTCGAAATGCGCGAGACGCCGGTCGAATTCTACGGATGCGGTATAGCGTTTGACGAGTTGCGAAACCGGTTCTTCAAAGCGGCCCGACCAGGGCACAGACGCGTCTTTTTGTCCTTGCGTCACGTGTGGCGCTCTCACATAATCAGCCGGTGAGTATAAATCAAAACGCCGAAACGAGCGCTCTACCGAACTTTCACAACCTTGGAATTTTGCTGCGCATACTTGTAATCGTCGACGGTATGAGTCTCGCGGCTGCGCTCCTCAAAACGCAGGAACCGCTGTCCGCGATGCAGGAACTTATCGATTTATCTGCGCTCGTTCAGCCGATTCTGATTCTCAGTCTGCTCATGCTGGCAGCGTCGAACGATTGGCTGCACCGCCTGCAATATCGTCATGCCATCGGCGTTATCGTTGCGGCCGAGCTCGTAATCGCTACTGCGGTGTATTCGTTCGGCGCACCGTTGCTGAATAATTCCAGTGCGCTCGCACGCTGCTTGCTGTTTACGCTGATCGTCACGGGACTGCTTGTCGGCTATTTCGACTTGCGCGGGCGCGCGCTCTCACCCGCATTAACGGAAGCGCGTTTGCAGGCGCTGCAGGCACGCATCCGGCCGCACTTCCTTTTCAATAGTCTGAACGCGGTGTTGAGCCTGATGCGTCACGAGCCGCGGCGCGCCGAGCGCGTCCTCGAAGACCTCGCAGATCTGTTTCGCGTGCTGATGGCAGACAACCGGCAGCTCACACCCATTGCGCGTGAAATTGATCTTGCGAAACAGTACCTGAACATTGAGTTCGTGCGACTCGGCGACCGGCTGCGTGTGGAGTGGGACGACGCGGACGTGCCGCCTAACGCCTTGATCCCGCCGCTCGTGTTGCAGCCGCTGCTGGAAAACGCGGTGTATCACGGCATCGAGCCGCGCAGCGATCCGGGCACGATCCATATCACGATCCGTGCCGAAGGCCCGCAGATCAATATTATCCTGCGCAATCCGTATCGTCTGCACAGCGGTCACCACGCGGGCAATCGCATGGCGCTTGCCAACATTCGCGAGCGTCTGACGCTGCACTTCGATGTCGAGGCGAGCATTAAAACGAAAGCAACCGACGACACGTATGAGGTGCACATCGTGATTCCATACCAGAAAGGAGCCGTGTGATGGAAGACGACCAGCCCCTGCGTGTGCTCATCGTGGACGACGAGGCGCCGGCGCGCAATCGCTTGCGCGATCTCATCGCCGATTGCTCGGCAAGTATGCCGGTCGAGATCGCAGGTGATGCGGCGAGCAGCCGTCAGGCACTTGAAATGTTGCCCGAGTGTGACGCTGACGTTGCCTTACTCGATATTCGCATGCCCGAAATAGACGGGATCGAACTCGCCGAGCATCTGCAAAAACTGGACGCACCGCCCGCCGTTATCTTTACAACTGCCTATGACGCATATGCGCTGAAAGCCTTCGAAGTGCACGCCATCGACTATCTGTTGAAGCCGATCCGGCAAAGCCGCCTGCTCGACGCGTTGTCGCGTGCACGCCGCATGATGCCCCTGAGACTGGAGGTGCTGCGCGAGATCAAGCCGGACGCACGCAGTCACTTGTCGGTCAACGAGCGCGGACGTATTCATCTCATACCGCTTCCGGAAGTTGTTTTCCTGAAGGCGGAATTGAAATATGTGACGGTGCGTACTGCGGAGCGCGAGTACCTGCTCGAAGAATCGCTCGCGCGCCTTGAGAACGAATTCGCCGGACGGTTTGTGCGCATCCACCGCAACTGCCTCGTTGCGAAAGACGCCATCCGCGGGTTTGAGCGCGCCACCGATGCAGAGGGCGAGCGCCATTGGGTGGTCGTGCTGCAGAATGCGACGGAGAAACTCGCTGTCAGCCGCCGCCAGCAGCATATCGTGCGCGAGCTCGGCAGGATCCTTTAATCGCTTCGTGAACAGTTCAAGCAGTTCTTCGTCGCTCGAGACCTCCCGTCTGCCCGGACTTGGCACTATGCGAGTGTTAAAATCGACTGCCATCCACGTTGTATTCCTCATCCCCGCAGAATTACCGCGTGACTAGCGCTGCTTCGCCCAAGCCTCCGTCGCGCCTCGTAATCGCGTCCCGTGAAAGTCCGCTCGCCTTATGGCAGGCGCGCCATATTCAGCAGCGGCTATCGCTGCTCTATCCGCACACCGAAGTGTCGATTTACGGGATGACAACGCAAGGCGATCGCATACTCGATCGCGCGCTCGACAAGATCGGCGGCAAGGGCCTGTTCGTCAAAGAGTTGGAGGACGCACTGGCAGCGGGCACGGCAGATCTTGCCGTGCATTCGATGAAAGATGTGCCGATGGTATTGCCGGACGGGTTTGCTATTGCTGCAATCAGCGAGCGCGCTGATCCGCGTGATGCGTTTGTATCGCGCGAGTACTCGACGCTGAGTGACTTGCCGGCGGGAGCGCGCATCGGCACGTCGAGCCTGCGCCGCGAGAGCCAGATCCGGGCCAGATTTCCGGAGTTGATCGTTGAGCCGCTGCGCGGCAACGTGCAGACCCGGCTTAAAAAGCTCGATGACGGGCAGTACGTAGCCATCGTGCTCGCTGCCGCGGGGTTGAAGCGGCTGGGTCTTGACGATCGCATCACCGCAATCCTGACACCCGAAGAAAGCCTGCCTGCGCCGGGACAGGGTGCGCTCGGCGTCGAATGCCGCGCCGATCGCAGCGATCTAGCGACGTGGCTGCGGCCCCTCAATCATGAGCCAACCGCTGCGTGTGTGCGCGCGGAGCGTGCGCTGAGTCGTGCGCTATCCGGAAGTTGTCAGTTGCCGCTCGGCGGTTACGCGCAGGACGAAGGCCGGCAACTGCGGCTGCGCGGGTTCGTGGGCACACAGGACGGCAGTCGGATGCTGCATGCTGAGCTTACGGGCGATGTGGCCGACCCTGAATCGCTTGGATCGGCGCTCGCGGCCAGTCTCTATGCGCAAGGCGCGGCTGACATTCTTGCGGGCCTGCAGGATTAGTAATGACAGGCGGTAGAGTGGCATGTCATGAGCCGTGAATCCCTAAGACCTACGGGCGATGACACGCAGCTGACGGCGACAAGCCGCTTGCCGGCAAAGGGATTGTCGTCACGCGGCCGGTTCATCAGGCCGGTTACCTCGCTGAGCACATCCGCGCCCGCGGCGGCGACGCGCTGCTGTTTCCGGTGATCGCTATTGCGCCCGTAAATGACACGGCGCCTTTGCGCTCGCTCATTGAGCGGCTCGATGAATACGACATCGCGATCTTCGTCAGTCCCAATGCGGTCGAACAGGCGATGCCGATCATCACGACCGCTCGCGGCATACCGCGCGGCTTGAAGTTTGCGGCAGTGGGACACAACAGCGTGCGCGCGTTGGCACGCTTCGGAGTGTCGAACGTCATCGCACCCGGCCGGTTTGATAGCGAGGCATTGCTCGACCTGCCGGAACTGAAAAAAGTGACAGGCTTACGCGTCGCAATATTTCGCGGCGTAGGGGGACGGGAACTGCTGCGCGACACGCTGGCAGCGCGCGGCGCAGTTATTGAATACGCGGAATGTTACCGGCGCGTGCAACCGGACATCGATCCGCGGCCGCTGCTGGCCGCATGGGAAAACGCTCAGGTGCATGCGGTCACCGTCACAAGCAGCAACGGGCTCAAAAACATGTTGGCCATGCTCGGCGCCGCAGGACGCGCGCATTTGCAGCACACGCCGGTATTTGTGCCGCATACCCGCATTGAAAAGGCAGCACGGGAGCTCGGCATTGCGACGGTCGTGCTGACGTCGCAGGGCGATGATGGCATTGTGCAAGGACTCGTGCGCTGGTTTGACGGCAGGCAGTCCTGAACGTGACTGTTTACAGTGAGACGGGGTCTCATTAGAGTCGGCGCATGGAAGAATCCGTCTCTCCGGCTCCAGCCGCTGCGGCAAGCCCTGTTCCAGCAGAACGGTCGGCGCGTTCGTGGCTGACATATCCCGCTACCGCGCTCGCGCTGATCGCCGCGCTGATCGCCGCCTGGCAGTGGTATGACAGCCATAGACAGATCACGGACCTGCAGCAGGAACTTGCGCGCCGGCTCGCTGCCGCCGATGTGCAGAACAAGGAAAGCCGCAACGTGGCCGATCAGGTGCGGCAGGCGACGCAGGAAGCGCAGGTCAAGCTCGGCATGCTGGAAGCGAAGTTGCAGGAATCGCAGAATCAGCAGATGGCGCTTGAAGCGCTGTATCAGGAGTTGTCGCGGGGACGTGATGAATCCGTTCTTGCCGACGTCGAGCAGACGGTGCTGCTTGCCAATCAGCAGCTGCAAGTTGCGGGAAACGTAAAATCCGCCTTGATCGCGCTGCAGGCGGCCGACGCGCGACTCGCGCGCCTGGACCGCCCGCAACTCGGCGCGTTGCGCAAGGTTATCGCGCGCGATCTCGAGCGTCTAAAACTCGCGCCGGCCGTGGATGTAACCGGCATCAGCGCGCGCATCGATAACCTGATCAGCTCGATCGACACGTTGCCCCTTGCGATGGAAGTGCGCCCGCCCGCTGTCGATGCGGCGCGCAAAGCAGCGGCAGAATCCGACAGCAATGCGTGGACACGCTTCATGCGCGACTTGTGGCGAGAGTTGCGCGAGCTCGTGCGCATCGAAAACATCGAGCAACCGGAGTTGCCACTGCTGGCGCCGGCACAGACTTATTTTCTGCGCGAAAATCTCAAACTGCGGCTGCTCGGCGCGCGGCTGGCATTGCTCTCGCGCGACGAGAAAGCTAAAGGCGGACCTTTCATAGCCGCGGGCGACTGGCTCGGGCGCTATTACGATCCGCGTGATAAAGCGGTGTCGAGTGCCGCGAATCTCGTGCGTCAATTGTCCGCAAGCCAGATCAGCATCGAACTGCCCGACCTGTCGCCCAGCCTGGATGCGATTCACAACTACCGGTTAACGCGCGAGCGTCGCTAATGGCCCTGATTGCAATCAGAGCGGCAGCGGGGCCGGCGCAACTTTGTCAGTCGCGATGGCTGCCGTCGCCCGATCGGTTACGGCGTCCGCTCGGATAGCATGCGCTGGGTATTCTGGATCCTGAGTCTCTTTGCGCTTGCGGTGGCGGTAGCGCTTGCCTTGCGTTCAAGCCCCGGCTATGCGCTGCTCGTGTGGCCGCCGTATCGGGTCGAGCTGTCGATCAATCTCCTGGTGCTGCTGCTGGTCGCGGGGTTTGCGGTTGGGGATATTTCGTACTGCGCTTTGTGTTGGGCGCCATTGCATTACCGGCACGCGTGCGTGCTTATCGCGAACGCCGCCGGCGTGACAATGCGCGTGCTAGTCTGATTTCCGCCATCCGCGCTTTTCTCGAAGGCCGCTATGGAAAAGCGGAGCAAGCAGCAGTCGTCGCGATGAAATCGTCTGAATCGCCTGCACTTGCCGCAATCATTGCGGCGCGCGCCGCCCACGAACTGCGTCAGTGGGATAAGCGCGATGGGTATCTCGAACGGGTGGAGTCAATCGCACCGGCCGATACGGCGTTGCGGGCGGTTACCAGCGCCGACGTCATGCTCGATGAGCGACGCTTCGATGAGGCTCTGGCGGAGTTGAAGACGTTGCCGGCCAAACATACGGCGGCTTTGCGCCTCGAGTTGAAGGCGCAG
>CAWHHJ010000004.1:0-521199 GCA_963829085.1 uncultured beta proteobacterium
CGGCCGACTCGGGAGGGGGCACGTGGTGAGTGGGTATGCGCACGGCGACGAGGTGGACCTCGACGCGCTGGCGATGCAGGCGGCCGCGGGGGACCGGCAGGCACTGGATGACGTGCTGGCGATCGTCCAGCCGCGGGTACGCCGGATCTGCGGGCGGATGCTGCTGACCCGCAGGACGCCGAGGAGGCGACCCAGGACGCGTTGCTCCTGGTGGCCACCAAGATCCACACGTTCGGCGGCCGCAGCAAGTTCACCACCTGGCTGCACGCGGTGGCCTCCAACAGCGCCCGCGCAGACGTACCGGACCCTCAAGCGGCGCGCCGGCGAGCGGCTCTCCGACGAGATGCCGGCGCATGCCGACCCGCGCACCACGAGCGTGATCGCCGGCAGCCGGCTCGACCTGCTCGACGCCCTCGAGGTCCTGGCAGCACCCACCCCGAGCTGGTGGAGCCGCTGGTGCTGCGTGACGTGCAGGAGCTGGACTACAACGAGATCGCCCGGTTGCTCGACACCCCGCTGGGCACCATCAAGTCCCGCATCCACGCGGCCCGGCAGGCGGTCCGCCCGCTGCTCGTGGTCCGGGACGAGTGACGGTTCAGGAGCCGAGCACCACGTGCTGCTTCGACACCGCGATCTTGGTGCAGTCGCCGGTCAGCGAGCACTCGTAGATCACCCCGCCCCGCAGGTCGCCGTCGGCGTACGCGTGGAGGAAGAGGGTGTCGTTGTCCGCCCACACGGCGTCGGTGACCAGCTCGGGTCATCGTCGAACTCGTTGCGGACCCGTCCGTTGGCCACGTCGAGGATCCCGAACGAGCTCGGCCCGAAGCCCTCGGTCTCGTAGGGCACGGTGAGCAGCTGGGTGCCGCTCGGGCTGAACTGCGGCAGGAGGCCGTTGCTGCGCCAGTCGCAGGTGTCCCACCCGCTCTCGTCGAAGGCGTCGACGGGGCCGCCGGCGAGGCAGGTCGGACCCGAGACCTCCTGGCTGCGGAACTGTTCACCGACGACGTGGAGCCCGTCGACGGAGGTCGTGAAGTTGAGCAGCCCGGCGGTCGTGACGTCGTACTGCCGGCCGGTGTCGAGGTCGATGCCGACCACGAGCTCGCTCTCGCTCGCGTCGCGCCAGCTGGTGATCACGTCGTCGCCGCTGAACGCCGCATTGCTGAGCGGGCCGTCCGCGCCCCGGACTGTGGTGATCTCCTGCGTGACCTGGCCGGTGGTGACGTCGCGGACCTCGTAGTAGTCCCCGAACCGGGCGACCACCGAGTCGCGCTCCGCGTCGAGGTCCCACTGGCCGGTGAAGGCGCCCACCTTGGTGGTGGTGCCGTCCTGCGCGACGAAGGTCCCCCGGAAGGCCGGCTCCTGCGGGCTGGTCGCGGTCACCACGAACCAGCCGCCGGCGGCGCGTTCCAGTGACCGCACGTTGTCGACGGTGATGCCCACCAGGGCTACCGCCTGGTCGCCGTCCACGAGCGTGCGCCCCGCCAGGTAGAGCGGAACCGGGCCGTCCTCCGGGTCCGTGGGGCTCGCGGTCGTGTCCCCCGAGGGGCTGCCGGTGCCCGGGCTGCCCTGGCTGCCCTGGCTGCCCTGGCCGCTGCCCGGGTCGTCGTCCCCGCCCGCGGAGGTGGCGGCGAAGGTGCCGCCCGCGATGCCGGCGACGGCAGCGGCGGCGATGGCCATGGTGGCGATGCGGTTCATGTGCGTTCCCCGGTCTGTCGGTGTCCTGCCACCTCTGATGCGGCGTCGGGGCGTTTGGTTCGCAGCACCACCAGGTCACCGTGGGTGCCGTAGCCCGAGACGCCGCCACCGTACGGCGTCCCGTCGAAGGTGAGCATCGTCCACACGCCGTCGCGCTCGAGGAGCGTGGGCCACGGGATGTTGGTCGGGTACGGCGCCTCCAGCGCGCCGATCTCGTCCATCGCCAGGTCGAAGACCGGGAACCGCTCCCGCAGCCCGCGGGGGTTGTCGGCGCCGTCGCTGGCCAGCACCCGCCAGCGCCCGTCGAGCCGGCGCAGCTGCGGACCCTCGGTGCCCGCTCGGTCGGTGGCCGCGCCGAGCAGCTCCCAGCCGTCGAGCCGACCGGGCTCCGCGGCGCGGGCCAGGGCGGGGTAGAAGTCGAAGAACTTGCGGGCCGCGACGAAGGCCACGTGCCAGTGTCCGTCGATCCGGGCCAGGTGCGGGTCCCAGGTGCCGACCACCCGGCCGGGCAGGGTGGCCGTGGGCAGGTCGAGCGGCACCGTGTCGAGCACGTGCTCGCCGCTGAGCAGGTCGTCGTTCGAGGTGGCCAGGGTGACCGCCATCGAGGTGCGGTCGAAGTCGCCCCAGGTGCTGCTGGCCAGCAGCCAGCGGTCCCCGTCGCGGACCAGGTGGACGGCGTGGTCGCCGAACACCAGGCCGTCGCGCCGGAGGTAGAGGTCGCCGCGGTGCTCGACCGCCAGCGTCTCCGGGTCCAGCGACCAGACCCCGGTGTGCGCGGTGTCGAAGAAGCCGGGACCGGCGTGCGTCATCGTCAGGAACAGCAGCCCGTCCCGCTCGACCGGGGCGCCGTCGGCCCCGGTGACCAGCCCGACGTCCCGCACCCCGAGCTGGCCGAAGGTGCCGGCTCGCCATCCGGTGACCGGGCTCCGGTCTCCGGGTGCGCGCGGCAGCCAGGCGGTGTCCGCCTCGAGCCCGGCCAGCACCTGCGGGTCGGCGGTCGTCACCCGGTCGGTCAGGTCGACCTTGGCCCGGGCCGTCCAGGCCCCGTCGTTGCGGGTCAGCACGGTCAGCTGCCGCCCGGTCAGGGTGGTGGCGATCGCCTCGGGCGGGGTGTCCGGCCGGCCGTAGCGACGACTGCGGTGGTGGCTGGTGCGCCCGGCCGCGTCGGTGATGTCGAGGCCCGCCAGCCGCCGCCCCCCGTCGTACCAGCCCTCGAGCCGGAGGCCCTCCGGCCCGCGGAAGCCGGCCACCACCCGGCCGGCGACGTCGTGGGTGCCGAGCTCGGCCTCGACCGCGGCGTACGGCGCCACGAAGCCGGTCGTGCGCTCCCACGCGACGAGCGCGACCGGCCGCAGCCGGTGCACGATCTCGAACGCGGGGAGCACACCCGGCAGCGTAGGGGGCCCCGGATCAGCGCAGTCGGCGGACGTAGCCCGCGGCGTGCCGCAGGTCGTTCAGCCGCTGCTCCCAGGTCACGCCGACCACGGTGAGCACCGTGCCGACCAGCCCGATCAGCACCCACTGGGGGACCACCTGGGCGTACTGCGCCTCGCGCAGCACCAGCGCCGCGCCGACCCCGGCCCCCGCGACCAGCGGAGCCGCCCAGCGGTTGCCGGCGCCGATCGCGGCCACCAGCAGCGCGCAGGCCAGGCCGAGCAGCACCGCCCGCAGCGACACCGGATCGACGATGACCATCAGCAGCGTCGGGCCGAGGCCGAGCCCGAGACCGGCCGACAGCGCCCGGCGGCTGGAGACGCCGTCGTGCACCATCCGCCAGCCTCCGACGGCCAGCAGGACCAGGGCCAGCGGCAGGGTGTACGCCTCGACCCGGTCGACGCCGAGCTGCTCGAGCCGGACCCACTGGGCGAGCGTGAGCAGCGCCAGGCCGACCCAGGCCAGCACCCGGCGGGTGGGGTTCAGCAGTGCGCTCACGGTGACCAGGGCGCCGGCCAGGGTGAGGTAGACCGCCAGCCAGGTCTGGTCGACCCCGTCGACGGTGACGATCGAAGCGGCCGCCGCCACCACCGCGGTCAGCGCGGCGGTGACCTCGCGCTCGAGCACCGGCCGGGCGATCGCCAGGGCGCCGGCGACCAGCAGCACCGGCACCGCCCGCCAGATCACGTCGCCGTCGGCAAGGTCCAGGACGGTCCAGGTGAACCCGCCGGCGAACGGCACCAGCAGCGCGTCACTGGCGACCCTGACCAGGTCACGGCCGAGGTACGCCGCCCCCAGCGCGCCGGCGGTGCCGACCAGCAGGGTGACCGCGGTCAGCCAGTCGTTGGCCAGCGCGGTGGCCAGCACCAGCGGCGCCAGCAGCGCGGCACCGACCCCGAGGGCGGCCGCGGCGACGGTCCGGCCCAGGGCCACCGCCCCCAGCGCCAGGACGCCGAGGACACCGGCCTGGACGGCCAGCGCCGACCAGAGCGGCACGTCGTACATCCCGGGCACGACGGCGACGGCGAGTGCGACCGCGGTGCCGAGCACGGCCACGGCGGGCGGCAGGGGTACGTCGAGGACCGGGCGGACCAGGACCGCGCAGGCGACCAGGGCGGCGGCGACCATCACCGGGAGCAGCACCGCCCAGTAGCCCGCGAGGGTGGGGGACTGCAGGTGCTGCGTGGCGTCGATCTCCCAGATCCCGTGGTTGACGAAGGTCTCGAGGGCCTGGCCCCCGAGGAACACCGCCTGGCCGGCGAGACCGAGGCCGGCGGCCACGGTCGGGACGACCGGGAGCCAGCGCCAGGCGCCGGAGGTGGCGAGCGAGACGGCAGCGCCGGCCGCCACCACGGCCAGACCGACGAGGACCAGGGTGAGCGTGGACTCATCCGCGGCCGGGACGACGGCGACGACGGTGAGCAGCAGGACGGCCAGGCTCGCGCCGGTGACCCGGACCGGCAGCGGCAGCGAGCGGAGCAGCACGGGCGCCGCGGCGATGGCCGCGGCGGCCAGCAGCGGCCAGGCCCCCAGGTCCCCCCAGACCCCGGTGAGGCTCGGCTCGGAGCCGACCCGGTCGAGCCCGAGGCCGACCAGGGTCAGCCACCAGAGGCCGGCGACGGCTCCGGTCGCGACGGCGGCGACCCGCAGGTCCACGAGGTGGGCGACGCGGGCGAGGGCGACGCAGCCGAGGACGATCGCGACCAGCCCGGCCGCGTTCCGTCCGTCGCCGATCGTGGTGACCCCGACGGCGACGGTCATCGCACCGGCCGCGACCACGAGCTGCGCGCCGACCAGCGGGCGCATCCCGGTGCGGGCGACGCCGAGGGCGGTGCCGAGCGCGGCCACGGTCAGCACCGAGCCGAGCAGCACCAGGAAGCCCCCGTCGCCGAGCCCGCCGAACCAGCCGGCGTCCTGGGCGCCGAAGACGTCCAGGGTCAGGAAGCCCAGGAACACCGCACCGAACGCCTCCGCGCCGGCGGGCAGCCCGCGCCGGCCCATCCAGCCGGTAGCGGCGGCGGCGCCGGCCGTGAGGGTGAGCAGGATCGCGGTGCGGGCGCCCATCCCGAGGTCCGACCAGGCCACCGCGAGGAACACGACCGCGGCGACCAGCAGGCAGGTGGCCCCGAGGCCGAGCAGGATGCGCGGCACCGAGGCGGCGCTCAGGCCACGTCGCCGGTCGGCCCCGAGCGCTGCCGGCGTCGGGAAGCTCGGGTACGACGCGTCGACCCGCGGGCCGCCGGCCGGAACGGGCTCCGGGCCCGAGGGCCCAGCGCCGACGCCGGCAGCGACCGGGACGGGCGAGCTGAGCTGGGCGACGAGGGTGTCGGCGTGGGTCAGGGTGCGGAACAGTCCCTGGGCGACGGGTCCGGTCAGCACGGCGTCGCAACGCGGGCACTGCGGCGCGGCGTACGGGATCTGCATGCGGCAGCAGGGACAGACCTCGGGGTCGGCGTATCGGATCATGGCTCCATTGCCTCACGGGGCGCCCCCGCCGTCGTGAGTCGGACGTCCTGACCTGTCTGAGCCCCAGTACTCAGACCGCGCCAGCCCTCGGACCATCCGGGTCGGCTCAGCCCAGCGTCATCCGCGGCTCCCCGTTGAGCAGTCCGGTCCCGGCGATCGTGCAGGTCCCGCCGCGGGTGCTGCCGCCGTTCCACGCCTGCCGGACGCACGAGCGGGTGGCCAGCTGCGCCCAGTAGTTCGGGTGCAGCGACTCCTGGATGTAGTACGGGCTGCCCGAGCAGCAGGTCGACACGGTGCGGATCTGGTTGACCCACTCGGTCCGGTCCACCGCGCCGGCCTGCGTCCAGCGAGGTCAGGCCCTTCTCCTCGTAGAGGCCGACGGTGTTCTCGCACAGCCGTCGGCCGTTGAAGGCCGAGGCCAGGTCGAGGGTCCGGGGGTTGCCGATCCCGGCATCGTGGCGGCCGCGCCCGTCACGGCGGCGTTGATGGTCGGCAGCGCGGTGCCGTTCGCCCAGTTGGCGTCGGCGTTCCAGAACCCGCAGCCGCCGGTGCTCTGTCGGGTGTAGCCGGACTCGCCGTACCGGAAGCCCGCGCCCGGCGGGATCGGCGACGGGTAGTTCTGCACCAGCATCGTCCAGCTGCCGTCGGCGTACCCGGCGTTGCGCATCGCGGTCCGGAGGTTGCAGCACGCCGTCGCGATCCGCGGCGCTGCGGCGGCCACGTTGGCGGCGGTGAAGTTCGCCCTCACCGAGCTGTCGTCGTTGCAGTAGTCCTTCGCACCAGGTCGGTGAGGTCGAGGAAGTCGGTCACGCACTGCTGCACGACGGCGGCGAAGTTGAAGTCGTTGCCGCCGATGCGAGACGACCACCATCTTGACGTTGTGGGTGCCGGCGAAGGCTGCAGCATCCTGGCCTGCCCCAGCTGGCCGGCGCCGTTGTCGTAGAAGTCGAGGCCGGGCTTGAAGTTGCCGTCGAGTCGCGTGTACGTCGAGGTCCGCGCGCCGCAGCAGGCCAGGTTGAGCCCGTTGACGCCGCCGCCGAGGTAGGCCTCGGCCGACTGGCTGCGGTGGCAGCGGTTGATCGTCTCGCGGTGCTGCCGTTGTCGAAGTACGCCGTGGGACCGAGCGCGTCGGCGTACGCGCTCGAGGTGTTGGATGCTGCCCGCCCATCGGCCGGCCTCCCGCGAGATGTAGGAGTCGCCGACGGTGACGACCCACGGGGTGCCGACCCCGGGTCCGTCCGCCGAGGCGGTCTCCGTGGAGGTGGTGATGACGAGTCCGGCGGTGAGCACGGACAGGGCGCCGATGATCGCGGCGCGTGGGCGGAACAGGTGCATCTGCTCTCCTCGTGGGTGTGGCCCCCCACAGCCCCTCCGGCGATCGGAAACTAGCGGCTCCTGCCGCCCCTGGGAAGAGAAGAGGACCCGGGTCGGTGCAGGACGGTCCCTTGGTCCCTACGCCCGCGACCGGCGGCGGGCGACGGTGGAACTGGAGAACCCGACCCAGGAGGACCGTCATGACCGACTCGAACCCGAACCCCGTCGTCGTCGCCGTCGGCGACGACGCCATCGACGCCGCGCTGGGCTTCGCCGCCGACGAGGCGGGCAGAGCCGGCTGCGGTCTCCACCTGCTGCACGTCGTCCACCTGTTCGTGTCGGGCACGGACCCGGTGTACATCGAGGAGACGGCCCAGGAGCGGATGGGCCGGGAGTCGCTCAACGCAGCCCTGAAGCGCGCGCGGGACCTGGCCGGGCCCGACACCGAGATCTCCTCCGACCTGGTGCTGGGACGCGTCGTCCCGACCGTCGTCGAGGAGTCGAAGGACGCCCGGATGATCGTCCTCGAGCACCGTGCCCTGTCGGGCGCGCGACGCCTGGTGACCCGGTCGGTGGCGGGTGGTGTGGCCGCCCACGCCCGGGTGCCCGTGGTGGCGGTGCCCGCGGGGTACGCCGCCCCGGCGGCCGGGGCCGGGCCGGCTCCGGTGACCGTCGGGGTCGACGTGCCGGCGGAGTCCGAGCAGCTGCTGCGGGCTGCCGGCCTCGCAGCGCGCGACCGGGGAGCACCACTGCACGTGCTGCACACCTGGAGCTTCCCCAGCGCCTACGACGACCTGGTGATGAGCCGCACCGAGGAGGAGGAGTGGCTGGCCCGGTCGAAGGGCGAGATCACCGCGGTCCTGGACGGCCTCGCCGACGAGATCGGTGACGTCGAGGTGCGGATCGACGCCCGGCACGCCCGGGCTGCGGAGGCGCTGGTCGACGCGAGCCGCACCGCGCAGCTGGTGGTGGTCGGGCGGCACGACCCGGTGATGCCGGTCGGCTCGCACATCGGGCCGGTGGCCCGGTCGCTGCTGCACTCCGCGGCCTGCCCGGTGCTGCTGGTGGACCGCCACCCGGAGTGACGCCGGAAACGAGAACGGAGCCGCAGGCCAGATGAATCTGACCTGCGGCTCCGGGTGGTGGCCAGGGGCGGGGTCGAACCGCCGACCTACCGATTTTCAGTCGGTCGCTCGTACCAACTGAGCTACCTGGCCAAGCCGCGGAAACCTTACCGCAGGGGTGCCGTGCCCGGGAAAACGGCCACGAACCCGAGCGCGGGTGGGACGGCACGGCCTTTTGGAGCGGGTCCGCGGCTGGCCCTATGCTGGAGCGGCTCGCAGGGCGTCGTACGACGTGGCCACGGGCGCTGGCCCCCATCGTCTAGTGGCCTAGGACGTCGCCCTTTCACGGCGGTAGCACGGGTTCGAATCCCGTTGGGGGTGCGAGTGCTCGCCCGATTGGGTGGCACCGGGCCGCATGGGTTAGAGTTCCACCGCTTCCACATGAGGCAACAAGCAGCACATCTGGCCCCGTAGCGCAGTTGGTTAGCGCGCCGCCCTGTCACGGCGGAGGCCGCGGGTTCGAGTCCCGTCGGGGTCGCCACACCACAGCAGGCTCCGGATCGAGAGATCCGGAGCCTGCTGCGATTTCATCGCTAGGTTCGGACCATGTCAGCCACCGAGTTCGGCACCCTTCCGGACGGTCGAGCCGTACGCCGACTGGTGCTGGGCGCCGCCCCCGGCCCGGTCCTGCACCTCCTGGACCTGGGCGCGACCGTCCACCGGCTCGAGGTCACCGCCCCCGACGGCGTACGGCGCGACGTGCTGCTCGGACTGCCGACCCCCGCCGCCCACCTGGCCTCCACCGACTACCTCGGCGGCACCATCGGCCGCTACGCCAACCGCATCGCCGGCGGGCGGTTCGAGCTCGACGGCAGGGAGGTCCGGGTGGCCGCCAACGAGCGTGGCAACCACCTGCACGGCGGCCCGGACGGCTTCGACCGGCTGCTCTGGGACGTCGTCGACCTGGAGGAGTCGGCGGCCACCCTGGAGCTGCTCAGCCCCGACGGCGACCAGGGGTTCCCCGGGGAGGTGTCCGTCCGGTCCCGCATCGAGGTCGACGCCGCCGGCGTGACGATGTCGCTGTCGGCGCGCACCGATGCCGTCACCGTGGTCAACCTGACCAGCCACGCCTACCTCAACCTCGGCGGCGTGGGGGAGGGCGTGGTCGACGACCACCTGCTCCGGATCGCCGCCGACGACTACACCCCGGTCGACGCCGACGGGCATCCCGGTCGGCGGCCATCGGCCCGTCGCGGGCACGGCGTTCGACTTCCGCACCGCACGACCGCTCGGCGTCGACCGGCATCGACCACAACTACGTGCTCCGCGGGAGCGGCCTGCGGGTCGCCGCGGTCCTGGCCTCGCCGGCCAGCGGCCTGCGGATGGAGCTGCTCACCGACCAGCCCGGCCTCCAGGTCTACACCGGCGACGGCCTGGGGAGACGGGCGCCGGAGGCCGCGGCCGGCCTCCGCCCCCGCAGTGGCATCGCCCTGGAGCCGCAGCTCTTCCCCGACAGCCCGAACCGGCCGGACTTCCCCTCGGCGACGCTGCGACCGGGAGAGGTCTACCGGTCGGTGATCCGGTGGCAGTTCGGTGGGGACGAGGACCGGGCCTGACCCTGCTTGGCCGGCCGCGGTAGGACTGGGGGGACCCCGACGACAGGAGCACCCCGTGGAGCATCGCCAGCTGGGCAGGACCGGACGACAGGTGTCCGTGGTCGGACTCGGGACGTGGCAGCTCGGCGCGGACTGGGGCGACGTCTCCGAGGACGCGGCCCGCGAGGTCCTCGAGGCCTCCGCCGAGGAGGGCGTGACGTTCTTCGACACCGCCGACGTGTACGGCGACGGGCGCAGCGAGCAGCACGTCGGCCGCTTCCTCGCGGCGCACCCGGACGAGGGGATCGTCGTCGCCACCAAGATGGGCCGGCGCGAGGAGCAGCTGCCGGAGAACTACGTGCTCGACAACTTCCGCGCGTGGACCGACCGCTCCCGCCGCAACCTCGGCGTCGAGCGCCTGGACCTCGTCCAGCTGCACTGCCCGCCGACGGCCGTGGTCGCCGACGACGCGACGTACGACGCGCTGGACACGCTGGTCGAGGACGGCGCCATCGCGGCGTACGGCCTGAGCGTCGAGACCGTCGACCAGGCGCTGGCCGCGATCGCCCGCCCGCACGTCGCGTCGATCCAGATCATCCTCAACGCGTTCCGCCTCAAGCCGCTGGAGCGGGTGCTGCCCGCCGCGCTCGAGGCCGGCGTCGGCATCATCGCCCGGGTGCCGCTGGCCTCGGGGCTGCTGTCCGGGCGCTACGACGCGAGCACGACGTTCGCGAAGGACGACCACCGCAGCTACAACCGCGACGGCAGTGCCTTCGACGTGGGCGAGACGTTCTCGGGGGTCGACTACGAGACCGGCGTCGCGGCCGCCGGCGAGTTCACGGCGCTCGTCGCGCGGGCGGCGCCCGAGGGGCTGACCCCGGCCCAGGCCGCGATCGCGTGGATCTGGCAGCAGCCGGGCGTCTCGAGCGTCATCCCGGGCGCCCGCAACGCCGAGCAGGCGAGGGCGAACGCCGCCGCGGGTCGTGCCGAGCCGTTGGGCGAGGAGTTCCTGGCCGGCGTGCGCGACCTGTACGACGCCCGGATCAGGGAGTCGGTCCACGACCGCTGGTGAGCCTCGGCCGGCTCAGTGCAGCAGGCTCTTCGCGACCACCATGATCACGCCGAGCAGGCTCGCCCCGAACGCCTCGACCCAGGAGGCCGAGCGGCTGCGTCCCGAGTGGCGTGCGCCGACGTACCCGAAGGCCGCCAGCAGCGCGATCGTGAACAGCAGCGCGGTCTTGGCGGCGCTGGCCACGTCGGCGTCGGTGGCGGCGAAGGCGAGGAACACCACCATCGCCGGGATGCCGCCCTCGAGCACCGCGACCTCGGCCTTGGCGGCGACCCACGAGCGGTGCAGGATGTGGTGGTCGTCGCCGTCGAACTGGCTCTCGGCGGCGTGCACGTAGACGTGGGCGAGGAAGTAGGTGCCGAGCACCACGGCCCAGGACGCCACGACCTGGCCCACGGAGTCGCTGTGCCCGCCGGCGGTGACCAGCACGGCGGCCGTGACGATGGCGCCGTACAGCAGCCCCGCGGGGTCCCAACCGGCCAGTCGGGCGGCGAGGGTCGGCGATTCGGTGCCGGTCTCCACGGTCGTCAGGCTAGGCGAACCCGGGCCCGCGCGGACAGGGTTCGGCGGTCGTGTCTCAGGCGAGCGCCAGCCGCTGGTCGACGGCCCACGGGCTGAGCACCGCGTCGAGGGCCAGCGCCGCGCAGCCGACCAGGCCGGCACGGTCGCCGTGCGCGGCGGGCAGGATCTGCAGGTCGCGGGTGGCCAGCGCGGTGCTGTGCGTGTAGATCGACTCGCGGATGCCGCCGGTGACGATGTCGAACGCCGCGGCCATGTCGCCGCCGACGACGACGGCCTGCGGGTTGAGCACGTTGACGATCACGGCCAGCAGCTCGCCGAGCCGGCGGCCGCTCTCGCGGAGCAGGCCGCGGGCGGTGGGGTCGCCGGCCAGCGCCGCGGCGACGAGGTCGCGGACGTGCTGGATGTCGTCGTTGCCGGCCTGGCCGACCAGCGCCCAGCCGCCGGCCACGGCCTCGAGGCACCCGGTCTTCCCGCACCGGCAGGCCAGGCCCTCGGCGGCGGTCGAGCGCGAGTGCCCGATCTCGCCGGCCGCGCCGACGTGGCCCTTGACCAGCCGTCCGTCGGAGATGATGCCGAGCCCGAGTCCGGTCGAGGCCTTCACGACCAGGGCGTCGCGCAGCACGGCGCCGCGGGCCAGCAGCTCGGACTGGGCGAGCACGTCGGCGTCGTTGGCCATGACCAGGGGGGCGTCGGTGAGGGAGGCGAAGTACGGCCCGAGCTCGACGCCGTCCCAGCCGGGGATGACGGGGGAGTCGACGCAGGCGCCGCGCACCTCGTCGACGGTGCCGGGGAGGCCGAGGCCGACCGCGAGCAGGGGCGCCTGCCGGCTCGCGAGCCGTGCGGCGGCGCGCTCCACGATCCGCGGCATCAGCTCGGCGGGTCCGGTGCCCGCGGGGTGGTCGACTGAGTCGCTGGCCAGTTCCTCGCCGCGCAGGTCGAAGACGCCGACCTGGCTGCGGGACCGGCCGACCGCGACGGCCAGCACGACGCCGGCATCCGGGTTGACGGTCAGGGACGCCGGGGGGCGGCCGCCGGTCGAGGCGAGCTCCTCGCCGGCGAGCAGGAGCCCGCTGGAGACCAGGGTCGCGACCCGGGCGGTGACCGCCGTACGCGAGAGGCCGGTGAGCCGGCGGAGGTCGGAGCGGGTGGTCGCCCGGCCGCTGCGGACGAGGTCGAGGACCACGCCGGCGGTCGATCGCGCGGGTGCGCCGAGCTCGCTGTCGGGCTGCATGCGGGTGTGTTCCTCCTCTCCTCGGACGTCCGGTGCAGGATACGTTCACGTTACTTTAATCTAGAAAAGACGTAACTATGCTTGATGTTAGGCCGAACTCTCCTTACCGTTGCAGACATGTCCGCACCCACCACCGCCTCTTCCCTGCCCGGGGCCTGTGACTTCACGGTCTTCGGGGGCACCGGTGACCTGGCGCTCCGCAAGCTTCTCCCCGCCCTCTACCTCCGCGACCGCGAGGGGCACCTGCCCGACGACACCCGGATCATCGGCGTCTCGCGCACCCCCGTCGACGACGAGGGCTACCGCGCCGAGGTGCGCGCGGCCCTGACGACGTACGTCGCCCCCGACCTGCTCGACGAGCCGTCCGTCACCCGGATGCTCGGCCGGCTCCGCCACCTCACCCTCGACGCCGACCACGCCGACGACTGGCACCAGCTGCACGGCCTCCTCAAGGACCGCCCGGACCGCGACGAGACCGTGCGGGTGTTCTACCTCGCGGTCGCGCCCAAGCTGTTCGGCGCGATCTGCCAACGGCTCGACGAGATCGGTGCCGTCGACGCCAACGCCCGCGTGGTGATGGAGAAGCCGGTCGGCCACGACCTCGCCTCCGCCCGCGCGGTCAACGACGACGTCGGCCGGGTCTTCGCCGAGCAGCAGATCTTCCGGATCGACCACTACCTCGGCAAGGAGAGCGTCCAGAACCTCCTCGTCACCCGGTTCGCCAACACGTTCCTCGAGCCGCTGTGGAACTCCCGCTGGGTCGACCACGTGCAGATCACCGTCGCCGAGTCCCTCGGCGTCGGCGAGCGCGGCGACTACTACGACCACTCCGGCGCGCTGCGCGACATGGTGCAGAACCACCTGCTCCAGCTGCTCTGCCTGGTGGCGATGGAGCCGCCGACGTACGTCGGCCGCGAGACCGTCCGCGACGAGAAGCTCAAGGTGCTCCAGGCCCTGAAGCCGATGGCACCGGTCGACGTCGACCGCGACACCGTCCGGGGCCGGTACGGCGCCGGACTGGTCGACGGCGAGGCCGTGCCGTCGTACGCCGACGACCTCGGGCACTCGAGCGACACCGAGACGTTCGTGGCCCTGCGGGCCGAGGTGCAGAACTGGCGCTGGGCCGGCGTGCCGTTCTACCTGCGCACCGGCAAGCGCCTGGACCGCCGGCTCTCCGAGATCGTGGTCGTCTTCAAGGAGCCGCCGCACGCGATGTTCCCGCACAGCGAGGGCGTCACGTCGGCCAACCGGCTGCACATCCAGGTCCAGCCCGACGAGGGCATGCGCCTGCACCTGACCGCCAAGGAGCCCGGCCCCGGCGGCATCCGGCTGCGGCCCGTGTCGCTCGACCTGAGCTACGCCACCACGTTCGACCAGGCCTCGCCCGACGCCTACGAGCGCCTGCTCATGGACGTCATCAAGGGGAACCCGACCCTGTTCATGCGCCGCGACGAGGTCGAGGCCGCGTGGCAGTGGGTCGAGCCGATCCTCACCCGGTGGGCAGCGTCGCCCGACCGTCCGAAGCGCTACCCGGCCGGCACCACCGGCCCCACCGCCGCCGCGATGCTCCTCGAGCGCGACGGCCGAAACTGGCAGGAGCACGACCAATGACCCGCATCCATCCCGTTCTCGCAGACGTCACCGCCCGCCTCGCCGAGCGCAGCAGCGCCAGCCGGTCGGCGTACCTCCGCCGCATCCGCGCCGCCGGCGACCAGGGCCCGGCCCGCGGCAAGCTGGCCTGCGCCAACCTCGCCCACGGCTTCGCGGCCTCCGACCAGCCCGCCAAGCAGGCACTGCGCGGCCGCACCAAGCCCAACGTGGCGATCGTGTCGAGCTACAACGACATGCTCTCCGCCCACCAGCCCTTCGAGACCTACCCGCGCGAGCTCAAGAAGGCCGTCATCAAGGGGGGTGGCATCGCGCAGTTCGCCGGCGGCGTGCCCGCGATGTGCGACGGCATCACCCAGGGTCGCGACGGCATGCAGCTGTCGCTGTTCAGCCGCGACGTGATCGCGATGTCGACGGCGATCGCGCTGTCGCACGACATGTTCGACGGCGCGCTGATGCTCGGCGTCTGCGACAAGATCGTGCCCGGCCTGCTGATCGGCTCGCTGTCCTTCGGGCACCTGCCCACCGTCTTCGTGCCGGCCGGGCCGATGGCCTCCGGGCTGCCGAACGGCGAGAAGGCGCGGATCCGCCAGGAGTACGCCGAGGGCAAGGTCGGCCGCGAGGAGCTGCTCGAGGCCGAGGCCGCGTCGTACCACTCGGCCGGCACCTGCACGTTCTTCGGGACGGCGAACTCCAACCAGCTGATCATGGAGGTGCTCGGGCTGCACCTGCCCGGCTCCTCGTTCGTGAACCCGGGTACGCCGCTGCGCGAGGCGCTGACCCGCGCCGCCGGCGAGCGGGTCACCGCGCTGACCCGGCAGGGTGGCGAGTACACCCCGATCGGCGAGATCGTCGACGAGAAGGCGATCGTCAACGCCTGCGTGGCGCTGCTCGCCGCCGGCGGCTCGACGAACCACACGCTGCACCTGGTCGCCATCGCCCGTGCCGCGGGCATCGCGCTGACCTGGGAGGACCTGTCCGACCTGTCCGCGGTGGTCCCGTCCGTCGCGAGGATCTACCCCAACGGCGCCGCGGACGTGAACCACTTCCACGCCGCCGGCGGCATCGGCTTCCTCGTGCACACGCTGCTGCGCGCGGGCCTGCTGCACGACGACGTCCGCACCATCGCGGGCCACGGCCTGTGGCGCTACACCACCGAGCCGAAGCTCCGCGGCGGCGAGCTGACGTGGGAGGAGGGGCCGAAGCAGAGCCTCGACCTCGACGTGCTGCGCCCGGCCGACGACCCGTTCTCGGCCGACGGCGGCCTCAAGGTCCTGCGCGGCCCGCTCGGCACCGGCGTGATCAAGGTGTCCGCGGTCAAGCCCGAGCACCGGGTGGTCACCGCGCCGGCCGTCGTGTTCGACGACCAGGCCGACTTCCTCGAGGCGTTCGCGGCCCACGAGCTCGACGGTCGCGACTTCGTGGCGGTGATCCGCTACCAGGGTCCGGCCGCCAACGGGATGCCCGAGCTGCACAAGCTGACGCCCGCACTCGGCGTACTCCAGGACCGCGGGCAGCGGGTCGCGATCGTCACCGACGGCCGGATGTCCGGTGCGTCGGGCAAGGTCCCGGCCGCCATCCACGTCACGCCCGAGGCGGCGCTCGACGGGCCGCTCTCGCGGGTCCGTGACGGCGACCTGATCACCGTCGACGCGGTCGCGGGTCGTCTCGACCTCGACGGCGTACGCCTCTCCGACCGGTCCCCGCAGGGCGCCGCTCCCCAGGGCGAGGAGTGGGCCGGCACCGGCCGCGAGCTCTTCGCCGCCTTCCGCGCCACCGTCGGCACCGCCGACATGGGAGCCAGCGTGTTCCCGTCGTACGGCGCTCCCCAGCAGGAGGTTCCCGTTGTCCAGGCCGTCTGAGTCCGTCGAGGGGTCCCTGCTCGACCGGGTGCCGGTCGTCCCGGTCGTGGTCGTCGACGACGTCGCGACCGCCGTACCGCTGGCCCGGGCGCTGGTCGCCGGCGGCCTGCCGGTCATCGAGCTGACGCTGCGTACGCCGGTCGCGCTCGAGGCGATCCGGGCGATCGCCGACGAGGTGCCGGAGATCCTGGTCGGCGCGGGCACCGTGCTGACGCCCGGCCAGGCCAAGCTCGCGCACGACGCGGGCGCCCAGTTCCTGGTGTCACCGGGGGCGACACCGGGGTTGCTCGGCGGGATGGCAGACACCGGTCTGCCATTCCTGCCGGGTACCGCCACCGTCTCCGAGGTCATCGCCGTGCTCGAGACCGGCCTCACCGAGATGAAGTTCTTCCCGGCCGAGGCGTCGGGCGGGACGGCGTTCCTCTCGTCGATCGCGTCGCCCGTGCCCGCTGCTCGGTTCTGCCCGACCGGCGGGATCACCGCGGCCACCGCGGCGTCGTACCTCGCGCTGCCGAACGTCGGCTGCGTCGGCGGCTCCTGGCTGACCCCCCAGGACCTCGTCGCCGCCGCCACCGCCTCCGGCGACTGGACCCCGATCGAGACCCTCGCCCGGAACGCCGCCGCTCTCTGACGACCTGCCGAGCCGTGCGTTGTTGCGCGCCCACCCGTGCGTTGTTGCGTGCCGAGCCGTGCGCTGTCATGCGCCGAGCCGTGCGTTGTTGCGCGCCCACCCGTGCGTTGTTGCGCGCCGAGCCGTGCGTTGTTGCGACCCGAGCCGTGCGTTGTTGCGCCCGACTAGGTTGGGTGCGTGCCGATCGAGATGAGCCGCGAGCAGTTCGAGCAGCTCGTGGACCGCGCCCTGGACGGGATCCCCGACCAGATCGCCTCCCTCGTGCGGAACGTCGTCGTGCTGGTCGAGGACACGCCGCCTGAGGGTGAGCCGGACGACCTGCTCGGCCTGTACGACGGGGTCGCGCTCACCGAGCGCCAGGCCAACCACGCGTTCGAGCTGCCGGACCGGATCTTCGTTTTCCGCCTGCCGCTGCTGGACATGTGCGAGACCGAGGAGGAGCTCGTGGAGGAGGTCGAGATCACCGTCGTCCACGAGATCGCGCACCACTTCGGCATCGACGACGCTCAGCTGCACGATCTCGGCTACGCCTGAAGCAGGAACGCACGGTTGGGCACGCAACTACGCACGGGTCGGCGAGCAACAGCGCACGGGTCGGCGAGCAACAGCGCACGGTTGGGCGAGCAACAAGCGCACGGTTGGGCGCGCAACAACGCACGGCTCGGCGCGCAACAACGCACGGCTCGGCGCGCAACAACGCACGGGTCGGCGCGCAACAACGCACGGGTCGGCGGGGGTCAGGGGAGAAGGCCCAGGGCGTAGCCGACGGTGGCGGCGGCGAGCGAGAGGACCAGTGTCACCGCGGCGTTGAGGGTGCCGTCGCGGGAGCCGAGCTTGGTCGTCTGGACCGCGAACGTGGAGTACGTCGTGAGCCCGCCGCAGAAGCCGCTGCCGAGCAGGGCGAGCGACGAGCCGGTGAGGCCGAGCGCCACGAACATCCCCAGCAGGAACGACCCCACCACGTTCACCAGCAGGATCCCCCAGGGCAGCCGCTGGTCCAGGTGGTGGCCGGCCAGGTGCCGCACCGGCGCCCCGACGGCGGCGCCGAGCGCCACCAGCACCAGCGTCACGGTGAGTCCTCGGTCCAGTCCGGCTCCGCGGAGGCGTGCACGATCCGCTGGGCCAGCAGGACGGCGGCCAGGCAGCAGAAGAGGGTGCCCAGCAGGTACGCCCCCGCCACGGCACCCGAGCCGTCGGCCAGCAGCGCGCGTCCCTGCTCGGCGTACGCCGAGAGGGTCGTGTAGCCGCCGAGCACGCCCGGCCCGAGGAACAGCGGAACCAGGTGGTGCCGCTTGGCGGTCACCCAGAGCGGCAGCAGCGCGAGCAGGAACGACCCCGACAGGTTGATCGCGAACGTCGTCCACGGGAAGCCGCCGCCGTCCGGGACCAGCTCGCCGAGCCCCCAGCGCGTCACCGCCCCCACGGCACCACCGAGCGCCACCGCCAGCAGGGCTGCCGGCGAGACGGGGGAGTGGGTCACGAGGCGCTTTGCCGGTACGACGGGTCCACCTGGTAGGTGCCGCCCCAGCCGAGCGGCGGGTCGCCACGCCCCTGGCGCTGGAACTCGCCGAGGAACCACCGCTGCAGCTGGAACTGCTGCGGGGTCGCGGCCAGCGCGAGCAGCCGTTGGGTGCGGCAGAACTCGTCGGCGAGCTCGAGCAGGTCGAGGAGCTGGGCCATGGTGTCGGACGCTCCCGGCGGCATCCGGAACACGAGGTCCGCCCGGTCGACCCCGTCGGCGATCGCATTCTCGAGGGCCTCGAGGCCGCTCATCGCCAGGTTGATCTCGTCGACGCGCTCGAACAGCTCGGTCAGGCTCTTCGCCACCGGGTAGTCCGTCTCGTGGGCCAGCGCGAGCAGCCGCAGCTCGCGGCGGACCTCCCGGTAGTGCCGCCGGAAGTCCGCGATGAGCTGGACCGGCATCGCGTCGAACACCACGGTCTCGTAGTCGTCGGGGACGACCGCCGGGCCGCGCGGCGTGTCGTCGCTGGGCACGTCGATGACCGGGGCGGACGGCGTCTCGGCCACCTGCTCGTCGGGCTCGAACCAGACGATCTTGCCGTCGTCGCGGACGTCGACGCCCCAGGACAGGGCGCACATCGCGACCAGTCCGAGGCCCCGGCCGAACGTGGAGAGCAGCTCGTCCTCGTCGGTCATCCGCGGGTTGACGGTGGGCACCACCCGGGAGCCGTCGGCGACCTCGAACCGCGGGTGGTCGAAGGTGCCGGCAACCCGCATCGACATCGGGGGCTTGCCGTGGAGGACGGCGTTGGTGACGAGCTCGGTGATCGCCAGCTCAGCCGTCTCCGCGAGCTCCGGGCGACCTACTTCACGGCACACGTCACCGGCCCAGCGACGTGCCTCCTGCACGGATCGCGGGCTGCTGTCGAGTGCCACGGGTGGCCTGTTCAGAGGCAACGACGAGCCTTGTCCACGGGGGTCCTGATGGTGAGAGTGTGGATGAGTCTTGGACGAGATACCCATCAGCGACGCGCCGCAAACACGAATACTGGGGTCGGTTGTCCAGACGGCTGCCTCGATTCGGCCCCGTGCTGCCGCGGTGAGAGAATTCGAAGGACAGAAGCACACGGCTGAGCACCAGGAAGGCTCATCGGCATGGCAGGCACGCAGGACAGGCACCAGGTCGTCGTCATCGGGTCCGGGTTCGGCGGACTCTTCGGCACCAAGGCCCTCAAGCGGGCGGACGTCGACGTGACCATGGTCGCCAAGACGACCCACCACCTCTTCCAGCCGCTGCTCTACCAGGTGGCCACCGGCATCCTGTCCCAGGGCGAGATCGCCCCGCCGACGCGCGAGATCCTGAGTACCCAGAAGAACGCCCGGGTGATCCTCGGCGAGGTCACCGACATCGACCTCGAGACCCGCACGGTCACCTCGCAGGTCCTCGGCCGGCCGACGGTGACGTCGTACGACTCCCTGATCGTGGCCGCCGGCGCCAGCCAGTCCTACTTCGGCAACGACCAGTTCGCCGAGTTCGCCCCGGGCATGAAGAGCATCGACGACGCCCTCGAGCTCCGCGGCCGTATCTTCGGCGCGTTCGAGTGGGCCGAGCTCGGTGCCGCTCGCGGCGACAACGTCGACCACCACCTGACCTTCGTGGTCGTCGGCGCCGGGCCGACCGGCGTGGAGATGGCCGGCCAGATCGCCGAGCTCGCGCACCGCACGCTCAAGCGCGACTTCCGGTCCATCAACACCCGCGAGGCTCGGGTGATCCTGCTCGACGCCGCCCCGCAGGTGCTGCCGCCGTTCGGTGCCCGCCTGGGTGCCAAGGCCAAGAAGGAGCTCGAGGACCTGGGCGTCGAGGTCCAGCTCGGGGCGATGGTCACCGACGTCGACGAGCGCGGCCTCGAGGTCAAGGACCGCGACGGCACGGTCCGCCGGATCGAGTCGATGACGAAGATCTGGGCGGCCGGCGTCCAGGCCAACCCGCTCGGTCGGACCCTGTCCGAGCAGACCGGCGCGCCCCTCGACCGGGCCGGCCGGATCTCGGTCAACCCCGACCTCACGCTCCCCGGTCACCCCGAGGTGTTCGTGGTCGGCGACATGATCTCGCTCGACAACCTCCCGGGCGTCGCCCAGGTCGCGATCCAGGGGGCGAAGTACGCCGCCAAGGAGATCCAGAACCGGCTCGACGACAAGGCGCCGCAGGAGCCGTTCCACTACTTCGACAAGGGGTCGATGGCGATCATCAGCCGCTTCCGAGCGGTCGCGATGGTCGGCAAGCTGCGGCTGACCGGTGTGATCGCCTGGCTGATGTGGCTGGCCGTGCACCTCGTCTACATCACCGGCTTCAAGAACCGCCTCACCGCGTTGCTGCACTGGGCGGTCTCGTTCCTCGGCCGCGGTCGCTCGGAGCGCACCACCACCGAGCAGCAGATCTTCGGACGGGCCGCGCTCGAGAGGCTCAAGGGCGGCGCCGCGGACCTGGTCTCGCGGCCCGGGGCCTACGAAGCGAGCCGTGAGCTCCTGGAGACCACCCGGCGCGCCGAGCTCGAGGCGCAGGCCGCCGAGGAGGCCCGGCTCAGCGACGAGGGCATGCGCGGCGTCCACAGCGAGAAGGTCGCCCGCTAGACACGCGTGACCTTTCCGGCGTCGGAGAGTTGTCCTTCCGAGTGAAGGGAGCTCTCTCATGGGAGACACGCATTTCGGGACTCGCGGGGTCCTCGCCGGGGTCGTCGCCTGCGGCCTGCTGATCCTCGGTACGTCGCCGGCAGGTGCCGCGGACCCGGACCCGGATCCGCTGGCCCCGGTCACCGGCACGGTGGACGAGCTCCTGGCACCCGTGAAGGACGCCACCGGGACCGCCCCGGCGCCTCGGCAGAACGGCGCCCTGCCGGTCGAGGAGGACGACGACCCGGACCGCGAGGCCACCGACCCGTCCGGTCCCGACCACGGCTCCGGCGAGTCCGCGGACGTCGACACCGGTGACCAGGACGTCGCGGACGTGGCGGGCTCCGACGCGACAGTCGAGGACGACGATGCGTCGTCCGCCGACGCGACGGTCCTGGCCCTGGGCGGCAACGAGATCCTCGGCGCCCACGCCGACTCCGCCGGCACCCGGAAGCAGTCCGCCGGCGACCCGCTCGAGCCGGTCTGCTCGGGCAGTGACCACGCCCTCTGCGTGCAGCTGCTGTACGCCGACGCCGCGTCCACCGACGGCCACAGCACCGCCCGCAGCGGCGTCGCGGCGGTCTGCGTCGGCGGCACCGACGACGATGCGACGGACTGCGACGGCCAGATCGGAGCCGGCGCCGTCCAGAGCAACGGAAAGGTGGACCGCAACGCCCACGGTCGGACCCGGGCCTCATCGGGCTCCTCGGCCGCCAACGCCTGTCTCCAGCAGGACCCGCTGCTCGGCACCTGCACCGTGGACGCCGACGTGGTGCGCTCCGAGGGCCGCTCGGACTCCAACGGCTCGGCGTCCAAGGACAGCCAGGTCCTGGGCGCCGCGCTCGACGGCACCCAGGTCGCCGACACCAGAGAGCCGACGGCCGTCGCCCTGCCGCCGGAGTGCACCTCCCCCAGCCTGCTGTGCCTCTTCCTCAACCAGGGCGAGACGTACGTCGGCACCCGCGCGGCCGGTCACGCGGTGACCGCCCTGACCGCCACCGTCCTCGACGGCAGTGTGATCGCGACGCTGGCGCACTCGGAGACGCTGGTGCACCAGGTCGACCGCGGCGCCACCGACGGCCCGGACGAACCGGTGAGCCACGGCGGCCCGGCCACCCCGGCCGCCGGGACCCCGCAGGCGGGCGACACACCCGCTGGCGGCGTGCTCCCCAACACCGGTGGTGTGCTCAGCGCCCTACTGGTGCTCGGCCTCTTCGGGGTCGGCCTCGGCTCCCTGCTGGTGGCATGGTCGCGCCGCGTAGCCTTGGCGGATGGGCCTGCTTGACCGTTCGTTGCCCGGCGAGGGCCGGCGTGGAGTCACCGTCGCCGCTGCCGTGGGGGTGGTCGCCCTGCTGGCAGCGGCACTGCTGGCCGGGCTCACCCTCGGTGGTGGTGACGGGGACTCGGCGGCGACGCCACCCACGGGCAACGAACCCGTCACGGTGGTCTCGCGCGCGGGCGGCTTCTCCGTCCGCGTCCCCGGCGACCTGACCGGCACCCGCAACGGTCGCAGCGTCCAGGTGGCCACCCCCGACAAGACGCTGCTCATCAACGTCGGGCCCAGGCCCGCGTCGCTCGCTCGCCGACGCCCAGGCGTCCGCCCTGCGTGCGGTGAAGCAGGCCTACCGGCAGGTTCGCGTCGAGCAGGGTACGGCGACCCGGATGGGTGGGCTGCCGGCTCGCCGGTCCGTGGGCACCCTGGCCCGTGACGACGGTGGCCAGCTGGTCTTCTCGGTGACCACCGCCGCCCGGGGCGGCCGGACCTGGTCCGTGGTGATGTTCGCGACCCGCGACGTCACCGCCGACCAGCTCGACCGCTGGTACCAGCCGGTGCTCGACGGCTTTCGCGCCCTCTGAGCACCGAAACCCGTTTGGCTGCCGACCGGCATCACTGGTCGGATGAGGCCATGACCCAGCTGGTGCGGCCCGACGTTTCCTACGCCGACTCGTGGTTCGCCGCGTTCGAGGAGTTCGGGCGCGCGTTCCTCGACGGCTCCGGGAGCCACGGCCCGGTCGAGGGGGAGATGACCCGGGCGCGCTTCGAGGCGCTGGTCGCGGACCGGTTGGCCGCCTCCGACCCGGCGACCCCGGTGCAGCCGGGCTGGGTGCACTGCACGTTCCTCTGGATCGTGGAGGGGGACGAGTTCGTCGGCAACCTGGCGATCCGGCACTCCCTGACGCCGTACCTCCTCGAGCAGGGCGGCCACATCGGCTACTCGGTCCGGCCCTCCCGCCGCCGCGAGGGCCACGCCAGCCGGGCGCTCGCGCTGTCCCTGCCGTGGTGCCGCGAGCTCGGGATCGACCGGGCGCTGGTCACCTGCGACGTGGACAACGAGGCGTCGCGGCGGACCATCGAGGCCAACGGCGGTGTCCAGGAGGACGTCCGGGGGGACAAGCGACGGTTCTGGATCGACGTGTGAGAGGCCCGTGCGCAGGGGTGCCGGCCATGCGCACGGGTCCCGACGTACCCGCGAGCCGCGTCAGGCGTCGACCAGCTCGCGCGACCCGTGGCGGGCCTCGGCGGCGACGTCCTGCTGGAGGTCGCGGCCACGGGTCTCCGGCAGCAGTGCGGCGCAGACGAGGCTGAGGGCGGCGACCGCCACGTTGTAGCCGGCTACCAGCCAGAGGGTCCCGTCGCCCTTGGAGACCAGCCAGGCCGCGATCAGCGGGGTGAAGCCGGAGGCGAGGATGCCGGACACCTGGTAGAGCGTGCTCAGGGCGCTGTAGCGGTAGCGGGTGTCGAACAGCTCGCTCCAGAACGCCGCCAGCGGGCCGTAGACGATGCCGTAGACGACGCCGAGGCCGCCCACGAACGTGATGGCGACGCCGAGGGTGGTGCCGCCCTGGAGCAGCCAGGCGGCGGGGAACGCGAACAGCAACGCGATGGTCGTGCCGACGTTGTAGACGGGCTTCCGGCCGAACCGGTCGCTGAGGCGCCCGGACACGATCACCAGCGCCACGCCCACGACCGCGCCGGCCATGATCGCGTTGAGCACCGTCGACTTCGGGACGCCGACGGTCTTGACGGCGTACGCGAGCAGGTAGACCGAGAACAGGTTGAACGTGAAGCCCTCGATGAACCGGGTGCCCATGCCGAGCAGCAGGGTCCGCGGCTGCTTGCGGAACAGCTCCTTGACCGGCATCGCGGAGACCTCCTTGGCCTCCTGCACCTTCTCGAACGCCGGGGTCTCCATCACGCTGAGCCGGATCCAGGCGCCGATGGCGAGGAGGAGCACGCTGAGCAGGAAGCAGGCGCGCCAGCCCCAGGCCAGGAACGCCTCGTCGGGGAGCTGGCTGGCGATCGCGAACGCGCCGGAGGCGAGGAACAGGCCGCCGGGTACGCCGATGTGCGCGAAGCTGCCGAAGAAGCCCCGGCGCTCGGGCGGCGCGAACTCGACCGTGAGCAGCACGGCCCCGCCGTACTCGCCCCCGACGCCGATGCCCTGGAGGATCCGCAGCACCACCAGCAGGATCGGTGCCCAGACGCCGATCTGGTCGTACGACGGCAGCAGGCCGATCGCGGCCGTGCCGACGCCCATGATCACCAGCGTCCAGATCAGCATCGTCTTGCGGCCGATCCGGTCGCCGAAGTGGCCGAAGATGAAGCCACCGAGCGGCCGGGCCAGGAAGCCGACGGCGAACGTGCCGAACGCGGCGAACTGGGCGGCCGGCCCGCTGAGGCCGCTGAAGAACAGCTGGTCGAAGACGAGGCCCGCGGCCGTGCCGTAGAGGAAGAAGTCGTACCACTCGATGGTGGCTCCGACCGCTGACGCCACGGCCACCTTCCGAGGGGAGGCTGCGTCGGTCTGCATGGGTGCTCCTGTCATATGCGACAAATCAGACTGAAATAGTGCACATTGACGATACACGGGATCTAGACCGGGTCGGCGAGGCGTGCGTCACAGGGCGGCGAGGCCGCCGTGACGGGAGGGGAGAAGCGGGACGCGGTAGGCCCTGTGGGACTCGAACCCACAACCAACGGATTAAAAGTCCGGAGCTCTGCCAATTGAGCTAAGGGCCCGGGACATGGGGACTTTCATCGGATTGACCCTCGGGAGTCCTCCGGCGAGTAGACCTCAGTCCTGGTGCAGTATCCCTGACCCTTGGCCGAGTGGCACGAGGCGGGGTAGGTCGTCCAGCTGGTCACGCGTGTTGCCCGGTAGGGAGAAGCCTCGGTGGGTCCGCAATGGTCCGGTGGTCGGTGATGGCGCGCGTGCAGAACCTCGAGCGTTCTGCCAGGCGCCAAGCCGGGGAGTGGCCCGGGGCGCAGATCGTTGGCGCCAGACTCTCTGGAAAGGCCGCGGGAGCGGTGCAACGCCTGTGCCACGGGAACGGGCCCTGGCTCGTTCTGGTCTCCTCCGGCGGGTGGGAGCGCTCGCCGCCTGGGACGACCGACTCGAGGTCGTCAAGACTGGTGCGTTGACGAGTTTCATGGCGGGGTCGTTGGGGGTGAGAGGACGGCGACCCTCCACGTCCGGGACATCACCGGCATAGGCCCCGCAACGCAGACAGCAATGACCCGTCCACGCTGAGCAACACCCTGCAGCTGGGAAAGTCCGAGGACAACGCGGCCCAGCCGCAGATCAACGAGTTGCGCCGCAGGATCGGAGAGGCGAAAGCTCCGGTCCAGGTCATTGTGCAGGCTCCCAGCCAGCCTGCCGTTCCAGCGGCCGCCACCGATGGCAGGTCCGGTCTGGCCGCAGAGCTCCGCGAACTTGGAGAGCTGCGCAAGGCGGGAGTCATAAAGGGTTGGCCGACTCAACAGTCGACTGGCGCCGTCGAGGACCGCACGTTGCGGCGAACGACCCCGCCGGTCAGTAATTGTGCTGCGTTGACAGGCGCCCGTCGCGGGGACAACCTCGTGAGGGGGGCCCGGAGATCGCAGTGAGCCAGGAAGGCGCACGCGAAGCGGAGGTGCGCCCATGATCGCGACACTGGCCGGCTCACTGTCCCTGGTGCTCACCGTCTGGTTGGGCGGTCTCGCAGAAGCCGCGCCGCAGGCACCCGCCGAACCCCGCCAGCCAGGGTCGCCGCCCGGGCACCTGGGCATGGCTCGCGCCGGAGCGTTGGGGGGCGCCACCTGCAGGGGCCGGGCCGCGACCATTGTTGGTACCGAAGGGGACGACGAGCTGACGGGCACCAACCGCCGCGACGTCATCGCGGGCCTCGGTGGGCTGGACACCATCGACGGCCGCGGCGGCAACGACCTCATCTGCGGTGGCGACACTCCGTTCCAGTTCGACGAGGAGGGCCAGCTCATCTACGAGTCGGTCTTCGGGGGAGCCGGGAACGACGTCGTCCTCGGCCAGGGCGGCTACGACGACATCGCCGGCGGCGACGGCAACGATCTGGTTATCGGCGGGGAACGCGACGACTTCGTCGCCGGCGACGACGGCAGGGACCGCGTGCGTGGCGGCACCGGTGACGACGACGTGTACGGGGGCCGCGGCCACGACAGGCTCATTGGAGACGCCGGAGACGACTACGTGGAACCGGGTACCGGCGGTGGCTCGGCCCACGGCGGCCCCGGCAACGACGAGCTCTACGGGGCGCGCTACGCGGACGTCCTGCACGGCGACGGCGGCGCCGACGTCCTGGTCGGCGGCCGCGGCGATGACCTGCTCTACGGCGGTCCCGGCCGCGACATCGCCGGCTACCACGGGCTCGGGTCCGCCGAGTGCGCCGACTGCTTGGGCAGTCACCGCATCCCCATCACCGTGAACCTGCGCACCGGCACCGCAGGCGGCGGGGCGTTCGGTCGCGATCGCCTCAGCCGCATCCAGGGCGCCTGGGCCGGCGGGGGGAACGACACCTTCGTCGGGAACGCCGGCAACAACGTCTTCTACCCCGGCACTGGCCGCGCCACCATGCACGGCGGAGCGGGCAGCGACACCTTCCTGTTTGACCAGGGGATCGAGGGGAGCTCCGCCGAACCCGTCGTCATCGACCTGGCCACCGGCCGCGGCACCTTCACCGGGGCGCGGCTGAAGTTCACCTCTGTGGAGAACGTCATTGGCGACTCGGAGGCCGACACCATCCGCGGCAACAGCAGGGCAAACCGGCTCATCGGCGGGCCGTGGTACGACGCCGGCGACATCATCAACGGCCGCGGTGGCGACGACGTGCTGCGCGGCGCGGGTGGTGACGACGTCCTGCGTGGTGGCGAGGGCGACGACATCCTCCGAGGCGCGCGAGGTGCAGACCAGCTCGATGGCGGGAACGGAACCAACAGGAACGACGGCGGCCGTGGACGCGACAGTTGCGTCAACCCCGACACCGGCCCGTTGGCCATCGATTGTGAATCCCGTCCCGGGTCGTAGTCAGCACCAGCAGCAACGATGCGTCTTGCATGGGCCTCCTAGAGCCGGTTCCCCTCTCATGCGGTGCGTCGCTACCACGGGACATCGAGCCCGAACAGGACGGCGCGACGCGGAACTACGGGGGGACGTTGAGGCGGCGCGACTCCTTGGTCGAGAGGGCATCCCCACCGCGAAGCGGCCGTGAGGCTGGTGTTCCAGCGCTTCGACATCGCTACCGGAGCAGCCCATGCCCCGTTCGCCCGCCGTGAGGTGAGGAATACCGGCTGCTGGCGGTGGACGACTTGGTCAGACTCCAGGCAACGCGTGCCCGACCGGATCTGCCGGCGAGGACCGAGAAGGACCCGGGTTGGACGACCAGGACTGCGAGACCATCGAGCTCGGCCGCACAGCCGTCCGCTAGGGCGAAGCGGTGTCTGAGGGTGCCAGCGTTCAGTCACGGAACGCGATCTCGGGCGCTGCCTCGGCGCGGAGGAGCAGCCCCAGAGTCCTCGCGAAAGGGACAATTGGGGCTCCCGCCTGCCCTAGTCTGCGAGAGCAGCGGCAGGGGGCCGCGCTTCTCAGACGGGGGCAGCCATGCGCAACGTTCGACGAGTCGGTCCCGCCCTGGTCTCGGCGCTGCTGCTGAGCACCGCCCTGCTGGCGCCCGGCGCGGCATCGCCTCCGCACCGACCGGCGTTGCGCGCGCCGTTCGGGCTGGCGGCGTCACCCAACCCGGCGATCGCGGGGGAGAAGGTGGCGCTGACCGGTCGGCTCTCCACCCGGGTCGCCCGGCCAGTGGTCCTGCAGCAGTACACCTCAGGTGCCTGGCGCAAGGTCGCTGCGAAGAAGTCCGGGTCAACCGGCACGTTCGCGTTCTCGGTGACCGCGCCCGCGGCGGCCCGCAAGTACCGCGTGAAAGCGACGCGCACCTCCCGATACCGCGCGATCACCAGCTCCACCCGGACGCTGAACGTCGTCGCCCAGAGTGGGACGTTCACGATGCCGGCCACGATCGTGCGGGGGGAGTCCTTCGCCGCCCAGATCAGCTTCACCCCGGCCCGGGGGACCCGCTACGTCGACGTGCAGGAGAAGGTCGGCGACACCTGGGAGACCTTCGACACCTACCGGATGGACAGCGACGGCACGAGTGCGCACCGGTACGGGTTCGACGGCGTCGGCACCTTCACCCTGCGCGCCCGGGCCCGGGCTCGGAACGGTGCGCCGGCGTACGCCACCCCGGCCGCCTCGATCACCACGGTGATGCCGCCGGCCCAGCAGGTGATGCAGATCGCCGCCATGGGCGAGAGCTCGAACGGACCGGCGATGCTCGGGCAGAGCGCCGACGGCGGCAAGGTGCTCTGGTTCCGTGACCCGGACGGCGACGGGGTCGGGACCTACCGCTTGTGGGACCGCGCGACCCGGGTCTCGACGACCGTGCCGGGCCCGCCCGACGTTCCCGGTTTCGAGCAGGTGGGGGGCGGCTCGATGACCCCGGACCTGCGCTACGGGCTCTTCACCGCCCTGGTGCCCGTCGGGGACTACACCGACACCCACCAGCTGTACCTGTGGGACCGGCAGGCGAACACGGCCACGCTGGTCAGTCACGACCTGGCGGGTGACCCGGTGCAGGACAAGGTGCTCGACCACAGCATCTCCGACGACGGCCGCTTCGTCACGTTCGCCTCCAGCGCCCCGGGTATCGTGGCCGACGACCCCACCGAGTTCCGGGACGACGTCTACCTGTGGGACCGCACCGAGGACGAGACCATGCTGGTGTCGGGGCCGATGGTGGACGAGGCGTTCGGCTCGACCTCACGCAACCCGGTGATCAGCCCTGACGGGTCCTACGTGCTGTACGGCGCTTGGCTCCAGGACATCAACCCGACCCGCACCGACGAGATCGGCACCGTCAGGTGGAACCGTGCGTCCGGCACGTCGTCGATCGTCGACCTGCCCGGCTACGACATCGACCCCGGACCGAACTGGCCCATCGAGCCGATCTCGGCGGACGGACGATGGGTGCTGACCCAGGCGCGTGACGAGGTGAGCACGATCAGCGAGACCCTCCTCTGGGACACCACGACCAACGCGACGACACCGGTGCCTGAGGCACCCACGCCCGCGGCGGACGGCAGCACGGGCCCGCTCTACCCCGATGCGATCTCCGCCGACGGCTCCACGGTCACGGGCACGGTGTGCGGGTTCCGCTACGACCAGCAGGCGCAGTTCCTCTACGAGCCCTGTTACGCCTACGTCTGGACGCGGTCCGCCGGCGACCCCGTCCTGGTCTCGAAGCACTGGAACCTCGCGAACGACGCCACCCTGTGGTTCCGGGAGTCCAGCGGCGGGGGCACTCTGTCCGGCGACGGCCGGTACCTGGTCTTCGGCTCCGAGTCGACCGCCCTGATCCCCAACGACGGCAGCGCCGGCGGCATCTACACCTGGGACCGCGACTGGACGCCGTGACCAAGCCGTGAGCCGGCCGTCGTTGGGTACCGAGGCGAGCCCGAACGCGCTGACCGTCCGCACTGACGAGGTCATCGCCACCCCACCACCGCGGAGCCCGCCGAGGAGCCCGCCGCCACCGACGACGGAGCCGAGGTCCGCCTGGCCCCCATGCCCTAGCTTGTGGGAGCTGTCAGGAACACGTCGAGCAGATCGTCACCGTCCTCGGGTGCGAGGTTGGACGCCACCGATTGGAATGTCACGTGAGTGCCACTCCCGGAGACGGCGGGAGCGTCGCTATGGAGGTTGCCGAGCTCCCCTGCGCTGCTGACGGACGCTTGCGAGGTGGTGCCGCCCGCAAGGTCGCGTACGAAGACGTCGAACCACCAGTTGGCGTGGTCGGCGGTGAGGGTCGATGCGTTCGAGGTGAACGCCACGAACTGGCCGTTGCCAGAAATGGCCGGCTCGTGACTGCCTCCGTTGCCCTCCTGCCCGGTGCTGCTGACCGAGACGCGGCGGGTGGTGCCGGCCCGGATGTCTCGAACGAACGCGTCGCTGTCCCTGTTCGAGTCCCCTGGCACAAGGTTCGACGCATAGGAATCGAAGGCCACGTAGCGGCCGTCGTAGCTGATGGTGGCGTACTCGCCACTGAAGTCATTGCCTTGCCTCTCGCTACTGCTGACCGACACCCGCCGGGTGGTGCCGTTGCGGCGGTCGCGTACGAACACGTCGAAGTCGCGGTTGGAGTCGCCGCGGACGAGGTTGGACGCGCCTGAGGAGAAGACCACGAAGCGACCGTTCACCGACATGTCGCTCAGATGGCCGCCCGACCTGCTCTGCGCCTCGCTGTTGCCGATGGTCACCCGTCGCGTGGTGCCGGACACGGTGTTGCGGACAAACGCGTCGGGGGAACCGTTGGTGTCCCCGGGCACCAGGTTGGTGGCCCCGGATGTGAACGCCACGAACCCGCCGTGCCGGGAGATCGCCAGGTCCTGGCTGAAACCGTTGCTCTGCTTCTCATCACTGCGCACCGATGCCCGGGTGGTGGTGCCGGCCGAAAGGTCGCGCACGAACACATCCCCCGTGCGGTTGGTGTCCCGGGCCACGAGATTGGTGGCACGGGAGGAGTACGCCACGAACCGACCGTCGGCCGAGATGGCCACCGCCTCGCCGCTGAGCCGATTGCCCTGGACTTCGTTGCTGCGGACTGAAACACGTGTGGTTGCCCCCGAGCGCGTGTCGCGCACGAAGACGTCCCCGACCCTGTTCGTGTCACCGGCCACCAGGTTGGACGCGTCGGACTGGAACGCGATGTACCGGCCAGTGCCCGAGATCGATGGCATACGGCTGTCTCCCTCGGTCCCGCCGGCAGTCGGTTCAATCGCCGACACCAGCGACGTAGTGTCCCCGGGAGCCGCCCGCCCAGTGGCCACTCCGGTCCCCGCCCAAGCGACACAAACCAGGAGCCCAGTGGTCACAGCACAGACAGTGACTGCAGAGATTCCACTCCTGCAGGGCTGCGCACCAAGTTCCGACGGTGGTCCAGGTTTCATCCCTTCGGCCTACACCATTGCTTCCGAGGTCGCCATAGCCCGGACGTGCGAACGACAGTTCTGGGCCCCCTGTCCAGGGAGGACGGGCCGGCAGCTCCACCTGTGGCTTCAAGCCCACCGGCTCCAGGGGCACTGAAGGGGCACGCACGTCAACTGACCTGAGGATGGGACCGGCTCGGCGGCGGTGGCATTCTTGAACTTCAGTGCACGCGTTCCGTGTCGTCAGCGATGGCGCGTTCCCGACGCCGCCATGGACCGCTTCTGATGCGCGCCTCCAACGACTGCCGAGCGGCAATGCAGCGGAAAGCACGGCGCCACTTCAGCGGTCTTTCAGCGGCACCTCAGCGGCCGGCGCGATGGTGGGGGATGCAGCGGCCGGCGAGCCGCCGGCTGCGCCGGGCAAGCCGGCAGACCGTGGGAGGAGCAGGACCGTGCGGGAATCTTCAGGTGCAGCGACCGCGACGCATCTGTCGCGCGACATGCCCTGCCTGTACTGCAGGCACGCAGCGCACAGGTTCCTCCCCTGCTCGGACAGCTGCGCCTGCGACCCGAAGGCGATGCCGGGGACGTCCGCGACCTGAACCTGCGGCGCCGACCGGCTCGAGCGCCACACCCGCTCAGAGCGCCAGTACACCGCGGAGGGTGAGTGCGGCGCCCGCGACGAACGTGGTGGCCAGGAGGATCGTGCGCGAGTGGAGGGTGGTCCACCGCTGCACCGAGACCACCGCGTCGCGCGCGGTCTCGGGGTGCACGATGCACATCGCCAGGGCTGCGATCGGCAGCGCGAACCAGACGGCGTTGTAGGTCAGCACCGCGATAACCCCGCCGGGGATGAGGGGATTGTGCGCCACGATGATGTCGAGGGCGACGATGTAGAAGAGCCCGGGGACGTGGGTGAGCGGCCCGGCGGCCGCGGCAGTCGTGACGGTGAGGTGGCGCTCGAGGCGCTGTTGCCAGCCGTGCCGCGGCGCCGGCGCGTCGTCGGCAGGGGTCCCGCGGGTCGGGCGCCTCAGGATCACCGCGCCGAAGAGCAGCAGGAGCAGGCCGCCGGTGACCTCGGCGATCGCCTTGGTGCGTTCGGTGCCGGCGCTCATGTGGATCCCGTGGAAGGCGCCGACGACGATGATCCCGAACGTGACGGTGAAGGCCAGTCCGGCCACGACGTACGCGCTCATCAGTCGACGGGGTGCCGTGTGCGACAGGATCGCGTAGACCGCCGCGAGGCTCGACGGTCTCACGGTGCTGGCCGCGGCCAGCAGGAGGATCTCGAGGATCATGCCCGAGGCACCCTTCGGGGGCGTCGTCCGGGCGACAGTGCGAGGCGTCGGCCCGTGACGGCCTGACCCGTCACCACCGCCAACCGCCAGCGACGCTGCAGAGCCGCTGCCAGCGCAAGACGTACGGCTGCCACCAGAGCAGGAAACGCAGCCATGTCGCCGTCCTCGTCAGCACGATCTCCGGGGCTTCCGGGCCCGCCCATCCTCGTGGCACCCGTCGTCACGGGGCAACACCACGCGCGCCGGCACGCGGTTCCCGCGCCGACTCGTCGTGGTCAGGCGGTCGGCGAGAAGACCAGGTCGGCCACGCCGCGGGCGAGGCCCTGGACGCCGGCGTTGGGCCACAGGGTGCTCACGTCGATGGTCAGGTCCCGGATGGCGAGGGGGAGGGAGCGAGCGTAGATGCGCTCGCGCAGCCCGGCCGACAGGTGCTCCCGCGCGGCGGCGGCGACCTGCCCGCCGAGGACGACCGCGGAGGGGTTCAGCAGGCTGACCGCGGTCGCGACGCTCCCGCCCAGGATCCGGCCGGCGTCGCGCACGAGCCGCACGGTGACCGGGTCGCTGGCGCCGAGGAGGGCGACCACGTCGTCGACGTCCAGCTCGCGGCCGAGCTCCCGGCCCGCGTCGCGCGCGATAGCCCAGCCACCGCAGTACGCCTCGACGCAGCCCCGCTTGCCGCACCGGCACTCGGGCACGTCGGTGCGGATGCCCGCGACGTCGGCCCAGGTGTGGCCGATGTCGCCGGCGGCGCCCGCGACGCCCCGGAGCACGTGCCCGTCGCTGATGATGCCCGCGCCGACGCCGGTCCCGACCTTGAGGACGAACAGGTCGGTGGCCTCCGGGTACGACAGGGCCTGCTCGCCCACGGCCATGGCGTTCACGTCGTTGTCGACGAGCACCGGGGTGCCGAACCAGTCCGCGACCAGGTCGCGGACGTTGACGCCGTCCCAACCGGTCATGATCGGCGGGGCGACGACGCGTCCGGTCCGGAACTCCACCGGGCCGGGGAGGCTGATGCCCACGCCCCAGACGGGCCGGTCCCCGAGGCGGGAGGCCAGCTCGTCCATCGCCGCACGCACCAGGGGGAGTACGACGTCGGGGCCGCTTCCGATCGCACACTCCCGCTCGATCGTCTCCTCGACCGTGCCGAGCAGGTTGCACCGGGTCAGCCGGGCGCCGAGGGCGCCGACGTCGGCGACGATGAGGGCGGCGCGCTCGGCGGCGACGCGGAACCGGGTGACGGGACGGCCGCGTCCGTTCGGCTCCGGGTCCTCGGGGATCAGCAACCCGCTGGCCAGCAGCTGGTCCAGGCGGCCGGTCACGGTCATCCGGGCCCACCCGGTCTGCTCGTTCATCTGGGCTCGGGTCAGGGACCCGTGACGACGGACGAGGTTGAGCAGGTGCATCGCCCCGCCGTCCAGACCGGACGGCGATGCGGCGGCTGCCAGCGGCAGGCTCACGGCGCTCCTCTCGAAGGTCGGTCGGCGGACGTTGTCGCGCCGGGCGCGGTGCCCGCTGGCGAGTCCAGCACGTCAATTCGTTCACCAATGTACACGAGTTTTGTCTATTGACAGACAGTTACCGCCATTTTAATGTCTAACGAAAGACATTAACCCGGAGGACATCACCATGACCAAGCAGAAGCTTCTCGCGGCCGGCACTCTCGCCACGCTGGCCATCGCCACCCTCGCCGCCTGTGGCGACGACCCGCAGGGAGGCGCCAGCGGCGACGACGCGTCGTCGTACGCCGCCGTCATCAAGGGCCTCGACAACCCGTTCTTCCAGGCGATGGAGCAGGGCATCAACGCCCAGGCCACGGCCGACGAGGTCAGCGTCGACGGTCCAGGCCGCCGCAGAGCATCACCGACACCACCGGCCAGGCCGACAAGCTCGACGCGATGGCCCAGCAGGGCTACGGCTGCTACGTCGTCAACCCGATCTCGGGCACCAACCTGATCCAGGGGCTCGCGCGGATCGCGGCCCAGAACACCCCGGTCGTCAACATCGACAGCCCGATCGACGCCGACGCCGCGGAGAAGGCCGACGTCGACGTCACCACCTACATCGGCACCGACAACTCCGAGGCGGGCAGAAGGCTGGCGACACCATGGTCAAGGCCGCTCGGCGGCTCGGGGACGGTCGCGCTCATCGGCGGCATCTCCGGTGACGTCACCAGCGGCGCCCGGATCGACGGCTTCAAGGAGGCGGTCGACGGCAAGCTGACGACGCTGCCCGACGTGGCCGCCGACTGGGACCGCCAGATCGCGCTGACCAAGGCCACCGACATCCTCGCCGCCAACCCCGACGTCAAGGGCTTCTTCGCCGCGAACGACGACATGGCGCTCGGCATCGTCCGGGCCGTCGCGAACGCCGGAAGACCGGCCAGATCAACGTCATCAGCGTCGACGGCATCGAGGACGCGCTTGCAGTCGGTCGAGTCCGGCGACCTGTACGCCACGGTGGCCCAGTACCCCTACGCGATCGGCCAGATGGGCGTCCAGGCGTGCCAGAAGGCGCGGCCGGCGAGGACCCCCCCGAGAACATCACCGCCCCGGTCGCCGTCGTCACCAAGGACAACGCGGAGCAGGCGCTTGCCAAGTTCCCCGCCCCGTTCGAGCCCTTCGACGAACCCGCTCAAGCTGACGTCCGCCGGAACTCGCATAGCGGAGATCGAGAATGGACGGCATGACCCCATGAACCGCCCACCACCCGAGCAGACGGCTCAGCGCCAACCGCGATGACTGAGCAAGCGACGGCTCTCGGGCGAGCTGCCTGGCCCGAGCTGCGCTCCACCCTCGGCCTCGTCGTGCTGGCGATCGTCTTCGCGATCGCCAACCCCGGCTACCTGAGCGAGGGGCAACGTGTCGGCGATCCTCCAGGCCGCAGCGATCCTCGTCGTCCTCACCGTCGGTCAGACGTTCGTGGTCGGCGACGGGCAGGGATCGACCTGTCCGTGGCCTCGACGATGACCCTCGGCGCGGTGGTCCTCGGCGAGTTCTACGTCCCAGGGATCGGACATCTGGGTCGCCGCGCTGCGCCGGCTGCGGCGCCGCGGTGGTCGGCGTGATCAACGGGCTGCTGATCGCAAGGGCGGGATCACCGACTTCATCGTCACCCTCGGCACGCTGTCGGCGGCCTCCGGCCTGGCGCTGATCATCTCCGACGGCAAGCCGACGACGATCATCGAGCCCGCGCTGATCAAGCGTCCGTCAACGGGATCGGCATCTTCTCGTGGGCCGTCATCATCGCCCTCGGCATCGCCGCCCTGGCCCACGTCCTGCTCTTCCACACCGCGTTCGGGGTCCACGTGCTCGCCGTCGGCGGGTCCGCGGAGAGCCTCGCGTCGCGGGCATCAAGGTGTGGCATGGTCAAGACCGGCGTCTACGTCATCTCGGCCGGCCTGCGCCGGCGTCGCCGCGCTGCTGCTGGTCGGCACGGGTCGGGTGCGGCCGAGCCCGCGGCCAACACCAGCTTCCTGCTCAACTCGGTGGCGGCCGTCGTCCTCGGCGGCGTCAGCCTCTTCGGCGGCCGGGCCACGATCTTCGCGCCCGGTGATCGGCGCCCTGCTGCTCACCGCGCTGGTCAACGGCCTCACCCGCTCGGGCTTCTCGGAGTTCTACCAACCACTTGACCGTCGGCGTCGTCGTCGTCACTCGCCGCCTTCCTGACGAGGTTCAACCGATCATGACCACTCACGCAGCCACCGCAACCCCCAGCACCGCGACGAGCGACGACGTCCTCGACGGTCACGCGGACTCGAGCAAGTCGTTCGGCCGGGTGCACGCCCTCCGCGACGGCGACGCTCACGCTGCCTCGCGGCCAGGTCACCGCCCTGATCGGCGACAACGGCGCCGGCAAGTCGACGCTGGTGCGGTGCCTGGTCGGCGTCCACACGCCCGGACAGCGGCGAGGTGCCCTCGAAGGGGAGCCGGTCCGGATTCTCCAACCCCGAGCAGGGTCGTTCGGCCGGCATCGAGACGGTCTACCAGGACCTCGCGCTCGTCGAGGACCTCTCGGTCGCCGCAGAACCTCTTCCTCGGCCGTGAGTGACGCGGTCGTTCGGGCCGTTCCGGATGCCTCGACCGTGCGGCCGGATGCGCGAGGAGGCGCTGGACATGGTGGCCAGCTGGCCGTCAACGTGCCCCAGGTGACGTCCCGCGTACGCCGCCTCAGTCGGGCGGCCAGCGGCAGGCCGTCGCGCTGGCCCGGGCCGCGGGCTGGAGCTCCAAGGTCGTGATCCTCGACGAGCCGACCGCGGCTCTCGGCGTCCAGGAGACCGAGCGGGTCGAGCAGCTCGTGCTGTCGCTGAAGGAGCGCGGCATGACGATCCTGCTCGATCAGCCACAACTTCGAGCAGGTCCTCCGGCTCAGCGACCAGGTCGTCGTCATGCGCGCCGGCCGCACGGTCGCCCGCCGCCGTACCGAGCGAGACCGACGGCCAGGAGCTCGTCGGGCTCGTCACCGGTGCCGTGCAGGACCCCCACCAGGCAGTCGCCCAGGACGCGACGCCGGCCAACGACAAGGAGACGGACTCATGACCAACCTGCTCGGCGTACACGCACTCGTCTGGAGCGGCACGTGGGACGAGCCGGCTGCCCGCCACGCGATCTCCTCGGCAGCGGCCGCCGGGTTCGACCTGATCGAGATCCCGATCCTCGACCCGTTCGGCATCGACACCGCGATGACCCGTCGGCTGCTGGACGAGCACGGCATCGCAGGCTGCCTGCTCGATGGGGCTGCCCGATGACGCCGACGTCTCGAGCGAGGACCCGGCCGTCCGTGGCGCGACGGGCAAGACGGCTGCTCGACCGGGCGGTGGAGGTCGACCGCACGAGCTCGGCGCCGACTACCTGTGCGGCGTCCTCTACTCGCAGCTCGGCAAGTACCCCGGCGCCGGTGACGGCCAGCGTCGCGAGCCCACGTGGTCGAGGCGATCCGCTCGCTCGCGGACCGAGCCGGCCAGGCAGGCGTGAAGGTCAGCCTCGAGGTCGTGAACCGCTACGAGACCAACGTCGTCAACACCGCCGCGCAGATGCTGGAGCTGCTCGACGAGACCGGCACGAACCTCGCGGTCCACCTCGACACCTACCACATGAACATCGAGGAGGACGGCTTCGTGAAGCCCGTCGAGCAGTGCGCGGGACCGGCTGGGCTACGTCCACATCGGGGAGTCCCACCGTGGCTACCTCGGCACCGGCACGATCGACTTCGACGCGTTCTTCGGTGCCCTGGTCACGTCCGGGTACGACGGACCGATCACGTTCGAGAGCTTCAGCTCGGCCGTCGTCCACCCCGAGCTGAGCAACCAGCTGGCCGTGTGGCGCAACCTGTGGGACGACGGCGACGACCTCGCGCGGCACGCGTACGAGTTCATGGCGAAGCGGCTGGTGCCGGCGGGGGTCCGGTGAGTGCGGGCTTCCTCGGCATCGACCTCGGGACCAGCGGGCTCAAGCTGACGCTGGTGGCCGAGGACGGCCTCGTCCTCGCGGAGTCCGAGGCGTCGTACGGCGTCGAGACGCCGCAGCCGGGCTTCGCGGAGACCCACCCCGACGACTGGATGGCGGCCCTCCGCGACGCGGCGGCACGTCTCCCCGCAGGCGAGGGCCTCCTGGCGATCGGCGTCACCGGGCAGATGCACGGACTCGTCCTCGCCGGCGAGGACGGCCGGCCGGCCGGACCGGCGGTGCTGTGGCCGGACCAGCGCGCCTCGTCGGTGCTGTCGAGCTGGCCGACGCTGCCGGGCGACGCCCGCGCCCGCCTCGCCAACCCGGTCTTCGCCGGCATGGCCGGGCCGATGCTGACCTGGCTCCGCCAGAACGAACCGGCCCAGCTGGACGCCGCCGCCCTCGTCCGTTCCCCCAAGGACTGGCTGCGGGCACAGCTGACCGGCGACCGGGTGACCGAGCGCAGCGATGCCTCGGCCACCCTGTTGTGGGACGTCACCACCGACGACTGGTCGACCGCCGCCACGGCTGCCGCCGGGGTCCGCGGTGACCAGCTGCCGGAGGTCGTGGCCAGCGACACGGTGGTCGGGAAGGCAACCTGGCCGCCGGTCGACGACGTGCAGGTGCAGGAGCACTCGACGGTGTCCGTGGTCGCCGGGGGAGCCGACACGGCCTGCGCGCTCGCGGCACTCCAGGCGAGCGGTCTCGCCGCGAACGGCAGTGACAGCGTCGTGGTGAACGTCGGCACGGGCGTGCAGATCCTCCGTCCCGGCGTCACCGCGACCCCCCGGGAGTCCCCGGTGAGCCACCTGTACGCCGACGCGGCGGGTGGCTGGTACGAGATGCTCGCGGTCCAGAACGGCGGGCTCGCACTCTCGTGGTGCCAGGACCTGCTGGGCCTCGACTGGGACACCTTCGTCGCCTCAGCCGCCACTGCCCGGCCCGGCTCGGCGGGCCTCTCGTTCGTGCCCTTCCTGACGGGGGAGCGCGGCGGCCTGGCCGGACCCGACTCCCGTGCCGGATGGCTCGGCGGCACCCGCTCGACCGGACGGGCGGAGCTCGCGCGCGCGGCGTTCGAGGCGTTGGCCTTCACGGTCCGACGCGGCATCGAGCTGCTGGGGGCCGAGTCCTCCGACGTCGTGCTCTCGGGCGGTGGTGCCCGGGATCGGTGGGTGCGCCAGCTCATCGCCGACGTGCTGGGTCGCCCGGTGTCGTACGTGTCCCTGCGCAGCGCGTCCGGGGTGGGCGCCGCGGTCCTGGCCGCCCGGGCGGTCGGGGTCGACCTGACCGTCTGCGCCGAGGTGGTGGCCGTCACGGTGTCGCCGTCGCCCGCTCTCGAGGACGCCTACGAGCGCTGGAACCGCGCGGTCGAGGCGATGGCGGTGTTCGCCGGATGAGCCGGGGTGGCGTCACGGACCTGCCGTTCGCGACCGACCTGCGCGCGCTCCGCAGGACCCGCCGGTTGCGCGCGAGCGACGTGGCGGAGGCGCTGTCCGTGCACCCCAACACCATCCTGCGGTGGGAGCGCGGCGAACGACTCCCGGGCCCGCGCGTGATCCACGACCTGGCCGATGCCCTCGGCGTCCCGCGACACCAGGTCATCACCTTCTTCGACGCCCACCGGTTGCCGGCCGAGCCGCCCCCGGGCCTCCGCGGCACCGGTCTCCGTCCGCTGCGACGACGCCGCGACCTGCCGGCCCAGGAGCTCGCAGACGCTCTGGGGGTGCCGGTCCACACGCTCTACAACTGGGAGTCCGGCCGGTGCCGTGTCCCGCACCGGTTCCTCGGGCCTCTCGCCGAGGCCCTGCAGGTGACCCCGAACCGCATGCACCTGCTGCTCGCGACGGCACCCGAGGTGGCCCGGCCGCCCGCGGCCCCGACGGCACGGACGCTCCAGGCTCTCAGGCGCCGGCGAGGGCTGACCGTGACCGCGTCCGCACGGTTCGTGGGCGTCTCCCGGTGGAGCATCAGGGCGTGGGAGGACCGCCGTACCGTCCCGCCGCTCTGGGCCGTCCGACGCCTGGCGGGCCTCTACGGTGTCGCGGCCGCCGAGGTCGCCGGGGTGTGCGGCGTCGCCCTGGACCTGAAGCTGCACCCGGGCACCTGGCGACCGGGGGACCTCGGCGAGGTGCTGGTCACGCTCCGGGCCTGGACCGGCGTGACCCAACGCGACGTCGCCGGGCGGCTGGGGGCCGGCACGGCGACGGTGCGCGCGTGGGAGGCGGGGCGCTGCCGACCGAGGGCCGCCAGCCTCCGCAAGCTCGAGCGGCTCTTCGGCCTTCCCGTGGCGGCCCTCGACGCGGCCGTGGGCTGAGCAGCCCGACGCGTTCGCAGCCGATCCCACGCTCAGGCACCTCTCAGGCGGACCCCCGACAATGGAGGTCACCCCCCGACGCCAGGAGACGCATGACCGACGCCACCACCACGACGCCCCGAGCGCAGCGGCTCCTCGACCGGCTCGACGCCTGGGCGCACCGCGGCCGGCTGCGCGCGCTCGTGGTGAAGGTCGCGGTGACCGTCATGGGCCCGCTGGTGATCCTGACCGGCGTGGCGATGACCGTCCTGCCGGGTCCCGGCGTCGTCGTGATGGGCATCGGCCTGGCGCTGCTGGCGCTCGAGTACGCCTGGGCGCGCACCCTGCTGGTCCGCACCGGGCGGCTCCTCGACCGGGTCCGCCTCGCCGCGCTGCCGCGGGACGGATCGGCCGGACGGAAGTCCTCCTCGGCGTCGGTGCCGCCGGCGCCTTCGTGGTGGCGACGACCGCGCTCACCGCGGCCGTGACGGCGTACGCCGGGAGCCTGGCCTTCCTCTGACCCCGGGCCCGGGGTGGTGGTCGATCTGGGCCGCCGTGGATGACCCGTCCGGGTCTGGTGGGCGTGCTTCCACCGCGAGGACAGTGGGCACTCCGGGGGGACACGGCTGAGACCACCATGCCGCAGGCGGACCGAGCATGCTCGGTCTGGCGAGAGGACCCGTGTGGCTTCGATGTCCTTGATGGCTCCCCGGGCATGGCACCCGGTGCTGTGGCTCACCCTGTGCTTCGCGGTCGCGGGCACCGTGGGAGGCCTCGCCTCGCGCCGGTACGCACCGGACGCGGGTATCGGCCTGGTGACCTTCTGGGTGCTCGCCTGGGGTGCGGTCGGCGTGGCCGGTGGCCTGGCGCTGCGCGCGTCGCGCCGACACTGACCGCCAGACGCACGGACCGGGCCGGAGCGCTCGGCTCCGGCCCGGTGCGGGCGTCGTACGTCGGGCGGCGGCGGGGTCAGCGCACCGCGACGACCGGCAGGTAGGCGAAGCCGGCCACGACCAGGTTGGTGTCGAGGGTCGTCCGGGTCGCCTTGACCCGGCGGAAGTGCACCGACGTACGGATCTCGTCGTTCTTCTGGGTGGTGTTGAACGACTTGATCAGCTCCGGGACCGTGGTCATGTCGCCGCCCGACATCTCCGCCATCATCGAGTCCTCGTCCTCGTAGACGACGTACTCCTCCTCGCCGCCGCTCGCCCCTCCCGACAGGAGCAGCTCGCCCGTCTTGCCCGCGGCCTTCCGGGGGGCCGACGCCTTGACGCTGACGAAGCGGCCGGGCTTCTCGCGGTTGATCAGCTCGACCCGGATCGTGCGGGCGGAGCCGGCCCTGATGACGACCGGGCGCCGGGCGGTGATCCGGCGCCACTCGCCGCCGGACTTCCAGTACGTCTTGCCGATCCGCCACGACGAGGCGTCGTCGGTGAAGGTGCTGCTGGTGGTCACCGAGGTGATGGTGACCTTCTCGGTCGCGTTGTCGGTCAGCGCGTAGAGCTGGTAGGCGAGGTCCATCAGCGGCGCCATCGAGACGTCGTAGCCGTCGGCGTAGCGGTCGCCTGAGGTGACCGTGAACGGGTCACCGTTGCGGCGCAGGCCGTGGATGGTCCAGGTGGAGGTGGCCCCGCCCTTGCCGAGGTGGTCGAGGGCCCGGTCGTTGATCGAGACCATGGTCGACATGGCGATGTCGTTGAACCAGTCCGGGACGGTGACGTGCGAGGCGCCGTCGGCGCTCCGGCCGCGGTACGTCGCGCTGGCGGTGATGTCGTACGGCGTGGGCCGCGGGCCGGTGACGCCGTGGATGCCGGTCAGCCGGTCCTCGGTGACGGTGCCGATCGGTGCGCCGAGGTTCGCCAGCTTGAAGCCCGGGAACGCGACGTCGGGCTGGATGGTCACGGCATCCGCGCCGTGCAGCGAGTACGTCGTGTCGCCGGCGAAGCTGAGCGGGTGGCCGAAGCCGACCACGTTGCTGCCGCAGACGGCGGTCGCGGTGCCGATGGCGGCGGCCGTGACGGTGCCGTAGGACATCGAGGCGGCCAGGTTGCCGCCGGGCGCGATCGGGATCGGGTCGGCGGAGACGCTGCTGCTGCCGGAGGCCCGGGTGGCCGAGGTGCCGTCACCGAACCAGCCGGAGAGCTGGTCGAAGCGGCGCTGGGTGAGCCCGGAGACCGCCAGCGGCGTCGGCAGGCGGTGCAGTCCGGAGGCGGCCTGGGCCTTGGTGGCACCGGACTCGACCAGCGCCGAGCGCAGGGCACGCGGGACGGTGACCGTGGCCGGGAGCGGCGCGTCTGCGGGCAGCATGCCGAGCAACTCGGCGGCCGGCGTGATGCCGGCGATCGTGCTCGGTCCCATGGACAGGCCGTAGGAGACCGCGCCGATCAGGTCGCCGGTCGTCGGGTCGTAGACCGGTGAGCCGGACATGCCCTGCCAGATGCCGTTGGCCTGGATCGCCTCGGAGCCCAGGTTGGCGATGATCATGTCGACGCCCGGGGCGATGCCGTCCTCGAGCGTGTCGAGGTAGGTACCGCCGAACGACTCCGGCTGGGTGCCGCGGGTGACGGTCAGGCCGGTGACCGGCTGGTCGGTGACCAGCTGGTCCTGCGGGAAGGCAGTCACGCAGGCGGCCGCCGCGGCCGGGGCCGCGGCGTGCGGTGCGATGCCGGCGACGGCGCCGAGAGCGGTGGTGAGTCCGACGGCGATGAGGCTGCCGGGTCGAGTCCCGAGTACTCGTCTGGTCATGGTGGTCGTCCCTCCTGGGCGCGGCGTCCCCCGCGGACGCACGGCATCCTTGCCCGCCGGGACGGGTTCGCGCAGGGGAATGGTCGAACCTCTCCGGCCGTCGCCCCGACACCCCTGCGGGTGGTCGGTTCACCGGCTGGTGGCAGAGAGTTCACGTGTCCGGCGAGAAAGTGGACTCGCCGACCCTTCACTCCGGACACATTGTTGGTAGGGTCGTGCCTGCAACAGGTGCAAGTTCCAGCAGGTCTGACGCCCGCGGAGTTTGTGATCCAACGGCGTTTCTTCTTCGTGTGGTCCCACTCACGAGTCGGAGCGACGTGTCACCGCATCTGATGTGGGGTCGTCGAAGTGACGACCTCTCGCCCCGATAAGGAGTAACGAGCAATGGCTCAGGGCACCGTGAAGTGGTTCAACGCCGAGAAGGGTTTCGGCTTCATCGCGCAGGAGGACGGCGGCGACGACGTCTTCGTGCACTACTCGGCGATCCAGACCCAGGGCTACAAGTCCCTGGACGAGAACCAGAAGGTCGAGTTCGACGTCACCCAGGGTCCCAAGGGCCCCCAGGCGGAGAACGTCCGCCCGATCTGATCGCGGTTCACCGAGAGAACCGGAGAGCACCTGTCCTCAGTCTTCGGCGAGGCCCCCCCCGGTAGGGGTGGGACCTCGTGTCATTTCGCGGGACTATTTGTCGGTTTGCTCCGGTTTGATCGGTTGCCCAGGCGGGCAGGATGTGGTTGAACCTTGTCCGGTTCGCGCATTTCCGATGCACGCTACGAGAGGGAGGCTGACCGGTGCACGACCAGTTCGACGTCACCCTCGAGGACGCCGACCTCCTCGGCGAGGTGGAGCTGACCACCAACCTGATCATCGCCGCCGCGAGTCCGACGACCACCTCGTCCGGACCAGATCGACGCGATCCTCGGCGTCGTCCCCGAGCAGCGCAGCGGCTAGCTCCGAGCTCGATACCGGTCCGGGCTGGACCTCGCTTGCGACAATACCCCAGGGGGGTAACGTGGCAGGCATGAGCGAGCACCAGCACGGCTACATCCACCGCAAGGACGACTACCTCAAGCGGCTGCGCCGCATCGAGGGCCAGGCCCGCGGCCTGCAGCGGATGGTCGAGGAGGAGAAGTACTGCATCGACATCCTCACCCAGGTCTCCGCGATGACGAAGGCCCTCCAGGCCGTCTCGCTCGGCCTGCTCGAGGAGCACATGAACCACTGCGTCGTCGACGCCGCCCGGCCGGGCGACGACGAGGCGCAGGAGAAGGTCAACGAGGCCGTCGACGCGATCGCCCGCCTGGTCCGCTCCTGACCGTCGACCGCGAGGCGATCGACCATGAGCGAGACCAGCACCTGGACCGTCACCGGCATGACCTGCGGCCACTGCGTCGCCTCCGTCACCGAGGAGCTGCTCGAGGAGTCGACGGCGTCGAGTCCGTCGACGTCGTCCTCGCGACCGGCGCCGTCACCGTCACCAGCGCCGCCCCGCTCGACCGCGCGGCCGTCGCGGCCGCCGTCGACGAGGCGGGGTACGCGCTGGCATGAACAGCGCGCCGCTCCGCGTCGCCGCCTTCCTGGTCGGCCTGGGCGTGGTGTTCGCCGCGGCCTCGCGGTCGGCAGCGCGGTCGGTCCGGAGATCGAGCCGGTGGCCGGACACGACGGACCGGAGGGGCACGGGGCGTCCGGGCAGCGATCGTCCACACCCGGGTCGTCGGGCGAGCACGCGCAGCACGGCGGCGGGCACGGTCAGGACGGCTCGCGCTCGAGCTCGACCGCTCCCGAGTCGCGCCCGGGTCGGCCCGGCGCCGTGACCTTCCGCCTCCTCGACGGGAGCGGCGCGCCGCTGACGTCGTACGACGTAGAAGCACGAGCGAGACCTGCACCTGATCGTGGTCGGGACGCCCGACCTCACCGACTTCCAGCACGTGCACCCCACCCGGCGACGGCGACCTGTGGACGGCGCGGATGGCGCTGGCGCCCGGTCGCTGGCGGGTGTTCGCCGACGGTCGCACCGCGGGCGAGGACTTCGTCGCGCAGGCCACGCTGACCGTCGCCGGGGCGCCGTACCTCCGATCCGCGCCGTCCCCGGCGCCGAGCACCCGACGACGCGTCGGCCGGTACGACGTCGGCGCTGCGACGCCGCGGACGACGGCACGATGACGCTCCGGGTCACCCGCGACGGGAAGCCGGTGACCGACCTGCAGCCCTACCTCGGCGCCTACGGGCACCTGGTGGCGATCCGCGCGCGGCGACCTCGGCTACCTGCACGTCCACCCCGAGGACGGTCGCGCCAGGCCCCGAGGTGGCGTTCGCGGTCGAGGTTCGACAAGCCCGGCGACTACCGGCTGTTCTTCGACTTCCAGCACGACGGCGGGGTCCGCACCGCGGCGTTCACCGTGCGCGCCGGCGGCCACGGGGAAGGCGGCCATGAGCACTGAGCAGCTTCCCGAGCAGACCGAGCTGGCCATCACCGGCATGACCTGCGCGTCCTGCGCCAACCGGATCGAGCGCAAGCTCAACAAGCTCGACGGCGTCATCGCCACGCGTCAACTACGCCACCGAGAAGGCCAAGGTCAGTCGTCCCGGCGACGTCAGCCACGACGACCTGCTCGCCACCGTCGAGGCGGCCGGGTACGCCGCGTCGTACCGCGCCGCCGCGCCGGAGGCCGAGCGGCCGACCGCCGACGGCGACGCCGTCACGACCGCGGCGCGGCAGCGGCTGGTCGTCTCGCGCCGTGCTGAGCGTCCCGGTGGTGCGCTGGCGATGGTGCCGGCCCTGGCAGTTCGACTACTGGCAGTGGGCTGTCGCTGACGCTGGCCGCGCCGGTCGTCGTGTGGGGCGGCGCTGGCCGTTCCACCGGGCCGCCTGGACCAACCTGCGGCACGGCGCCACGCACCATGGACACGCTGGTCTCGCTCGGCGTGCTGGCGGCGTTCGGCTGGTCGCTGTTCGCGCTGTTCTTCGGCACCGCCGGGATGCCCGGCATGACCCACCCGTTCGAGCCTGACCGTCGCGGCGCGCCGACGGCACCGGCAACATCTACCTCGAGGCCGCCGCCGGCGTCACGACGTTCCTGCTGGCCGGGCGCTACTTCGAGAAGCGCGGCCAAGCGCCGCGCCGGGGCCGCGCTGCGCGCGCTGCTCGAGCTCGGCGCCAAGGACGTCGCCGTGCTGCGCGACGGCCGCGAGGTGCCGCGTCCCGGTCGACCGAGCTGCGCGGTCGGCGACCTGTTCGTCGTCCGGCCGGGCGAGAAGATCGCCACCGACGGCGTCGTCGAGAGCGGCACCTCCGCGGTCGACGCCTCGATGCTCACCGGCGAGCCGGTGCCGGTCGAGGTCGGGCCCGGCGACGCGGTCGCCGGCGCGACCGTGAACGCCGGCGGCCGGCTGGTCGTCCGCGCCACCCGGGTCGGCGCCGACACCCAGCTCGCCCAGATGGCCCGGCTGGTCGAGGACGCCCAGAACGGCAAGGCCGCCGGTGCAGCGGCTGGCCGACCGGGTCTCCGGGGTCTTCGTGCCGGTCGTGATCGCGCTGGCGCGTCGCGCACCCTGCGGCTTCTGGCTCGGCGCCGGCGGCGGCGCCGACCGCGGCGTTCACCGCCGCCGTGGCGGTGCTGATCATCGCCTGCCCGTGCGCGCTCGGCCTGGCCACGCCGACCGCGCTGATGGTCGGCACCGGCCGCGGCGCCCAGCTCGGCATCCTGATCAAGGGGCCCGAGGTGCTGGAGTCCACCCGCCGCGTCGACACCGTCGTGCTCGACAAGACCGGCACGGTCACCACCGGCCGGATGGCGCTGGTCGACGTGGTCGCCGCCGCCGGCGAGCGACGCCGGACGAGGTCGCTGCGCGCTCGGCCGGCCGCCGCTCGAGGACGGCGTCCGAGCACCCGATCGCCCGGGCCGATCGCCGACGCCGCACCGGGCTCGGCACGCTGCCCGCCGGTCGACCGGCTTCGCCAACCTGCGACGGGCTCGGGGTGTCCGGGACGCGTCGAGGGCCACGCGGTGGTGGTCGGCCGCCCGCGCTGCTCGCCGCGCGCGGGCTCGCACCTGCCGCCGCGACCTCGGCGCCGCCGTCGAGGACGCCGAGGCGCGCGGCCGCACCGCCGTCGCGGTCGGCTGGGACGGCCGGGCGCGCGGCGTGCTCGTGGTCGCCGACACGGTCAAGCCGACCTCGCGCCGAGGCGGTGCGCGCAGCTGCGCGCGCTCGGGCTGCGCCCGGTGCTGCTGACCGGCGACAACGAGCGCGCCGCCCGGGCGGTCGCCGCCGAGGTCGGCATCGACGAGGTGATCGCCGACGTGCTGCCCGCCGACAAGGTCGACGTGGTCCGGCGCGCTGCAGGCCGAGGGCCGGGTCGTCGCCATGGTCGGCGACGGCGTCAACGACGCCGCCGCGCTGGCGCAGGCCGACCTCGGCCTGGCGATGGGCACCGGCACCGACGTGGCGATCGAGGCCAGCGACCTGACCCTGGTGCGCGGCGACCTGCGGGTCGCCGCCGACGCGATCCGGCTGTCCCGGCGTACGCTCGCGGACGATCAAGGGCAACCTGTTCTGGGCCTTCGCCTACAACGTCGCGGCGCTGCCGCTGGCCGCCGCCGGCCTGCTCAACCCGATGCTCGCCGGCGCCGCGATGGCGTTCTCGCTCGGTGTTCGTGGTCACCAACAGCCTGCGCCTGCGCCGGTTCTCGCCAGACAGGTGATGCCCCGACTTGCACGATTGCGCGCCGTACGCCCTAGCATGGCGGTCGTTCAGGTCCTCCTCATCAGGAGTTTTCCGTGGCTTTTCGTTTTCGACCCGTCGACTCTACGTTCTACGACCTCTTCAGTGAGGCCGCCGGGCACCTCGTCGTAGGCGCCGGTCTCCTCGCGGAGATGCTGGCCGACGGCACCGACCGCGAGGCGGTGGCCAAGCGGATGCGGGAGGCCGAGCACGCGGCCGACGAGACCACGCACGCCATCGTGCGCCGGGTGAACAGCACGTTCGTGACGCCGTTCGACCGGGAGGACATCTACAACCTCGCCTCCGGCCTCGACGACGTCATGGACATGATGGACGAGGCCGTCGACCTGATCCTGCTCTACGAGGTGGCGCACCTGCCCGGTGAGCTGTCGAACCTGGTCGAGGTGCTGCAGCGCTGCGCCGAGCTGACCTCGTCGGCGATGCCGCAGCTGCAGGCGATGAAGGACCTCGACGAGTACTGGATCGAGATCAACCGCCTCGAGAACATGGGCGACAAGAGCTTCCGCCAGATCCTGGCCAGCCTGTTCTCCGGCAAGTACGAAGCGCTCGAGGTGCTCAAGCTCAAGGACATCGTCGAGTCGCTCGAGGGCGCCATCGACGCCTTCGAGCGGGTCGCCATGCATCCGGCGGAATGAAATTTTTCCGGCGCAGCTCGGATGGATCGACATTGAGCTCCATCGCCGCCTGATTGACGAGTCGTTCGATCGCATAGGCTATGTCCGGCCGGCCCGCACCGCGATAAGCGCCTATCGGTGTCGCGTTGGTCAGCGCAACACGATATCTCGCGTACAGCGCGGGGATCCGGTAAACGCCCGTCAGACATGTCGTCGTATTTCGAATGTGCCCCATTGCTGCCGGCGACAGGTATGCGCCCATGTCATTGATCCAATGCATGCGCATCGCGAGAAACTTGCCGTTGCCGTCGAGCGCAAGCTCGCCGCTGATGATGTTGCCGCGCCCATGCGTGTCGCTTAAAAAACCTTCAACGCGGGTTGACACCCACTTCACCGGTTTGCCGGCGAGCTTTGATGCCATCATCAGCGCGCAGTATTCGGGGTAAGCAACCGTGCGCTGTCCGAAGCCGCCGCCTACATCGTGCGCCTCGAATCGGAGCTTGTCCTCAGGAACATTCGTATAGGAGGAGATCTGCTTGCGCAAGGTCGTAACACCCTGCATGCAGACCTTGAACGAGTAGACGCCAGCGACCGCATCGTAGGACACCAGACATGCGCGTGGCTCCATGGGCGATGGCGCCACGCGCGTTGACTCAACCTTGAGCCTGGTCACATGCGCAGCCTTCGAAAAAGCCGCGTCTACGGCCTGTGCATCACCCGCCTCGGTTTCGAACGGCATGTTGCCCGGGACATTATCGTGTAGCTGTGTTGCGCCGGGCGCAATTGCATCTTCGGGCCTCGCTGCGGATGGCAGGTCTTCGTACTCGAGTTCGATGAGTCCGGCCGCGTCCTGCGCCGCCGCGGCGCTGGTTGCGACCACCAGGGCGAGAGCTTCTCCCACGAACCGTACTTTGCCATGCGCCAACACCGGCCGGTCGGGCGTTCGCGCCTGCATGCCATTGATGCCCGGGAACGTCAGTGCATGCGGCGCGTTGACGTAGCCGGCTTTGACCGCATCGTCGCCAGTCAGTATGTGTTTGACGCCCGGATGCGCCAGTGCGGCGGTCGTATCGATCGCTCTTGATATGCGCGTGTGCGCGATCAGCACGCAGAAAATGGCCGTACAGCTCGTCTGCCATATGCCAATCCGCGGCGTACTTGCCCGCGCCGGTAATGAGCCGTAAGTCTTCGACGCGATTGCTCGAATGGTGATGCGTATCGTGAGTGTCCATGCGCTGTCCGTTTTACATGCGTGCGGGTAATGGCCGCCGATTATGCTATGAAATCGCCTGCTGATAACAACAGGTGTGCGTTGAGGCGCCGCTCACTAAGCGGGCGTAACGAGGTCGCACTTACTCCATCGTTCTCACTTCGCCGGCGGCGGTCATCTTCATCTCCGTGAGGTCCATGACCTCGGCCGCCGTGAAGCCCGGGGCGACTTCCTGCAGGACGAAACGCCCTTGCTGCCAGTGCAGCAGCGCCAGATCGGTAACCACGTAACTGACACAACCTTTACCGGTGAGCGGATAAGTGCATGCCCGGCGCAGCTTCGGGCGGCCTTTGCTGTCGGCGTGCTCCATAACAATGATCAAATCGCCTTTGCCGGAGAGAAGATCCATGGCGCCGCCAATGCCGCCCCGCTTTGCATCCGCAGTGCTCCAATTCGCAACGCTGCCCGTTTCGTCGACTTCATAGGCGCCGAGAATTACAGTATCGATTCGGCCGCCGCGCGCCATCTCGAACGAAGTGACGCTGTCGAAAAAAGATGCGCCGGGTTTGAGCGAGATAAACTGGCCCGCAGCATTGTAGTTATCCGGATCGACGTCATCTCCGGTCACCATCTCGCCGTAGCCCAACACGCCATTTTCCGCGTGCAGGATCACGTCGCGCTTCTGCAGGTAGTTGGAGACCATGGTCGGAATGCCGACGCCAAGATTTACATACGTGCCGTCTTTGACGAGCGCCGCCGCGCGCTTGGCGATACCGGCGCGCGTCAGTGCCGGCTTGCCGTTGTAAAGGCGCGGCTTGTCGGAAGGACGACGCTCGGGACGGCGCCATGCCTTGCCATCGACTGTCTGCGTCGTCTTGACCACGCGCGACACGAATATGCCCGGCAGGTTGATGAGCTCGGGCGGAATCTCACCGGCCTCGACGATCTCGTCGACTTCGACAATTGCAACGCGCGCAGCCTTTGCGAAGCTTGGATTGAAGTTCTGACTGCCACCCCGAAACTGTACATTGCCAAGGCGGTCTGCGCGGTATCCCCTGAGAAATGCATAGTCCACATGTATCGCATGTTCGAGGACGTGGGGCTTGCCATCGAAGTTGCGTATCTCCTTGCCGTCGGCAATCGCCGTCCCGACGCTGGTCGGCGAATAGAAGGCCGGTATGCCCGCACCACCCGCACGACAGCGTTCTACGAGGATGCCCTGCGGCACGAGCTCGACCGCCATCTCGCCGGTTCCGATCTGCTCTTCGCTGGCCGTCGGCGTGCCCGGTCGCACGGAAAACGCCGCGATCAGCTTCTTGACCTGCTTGTTCTCGGCAAGCATCTGGCCGCGCTCCGCGCCCGGATCGCCGAGCGAATTACACACGAGACACAGTTCTTTGGTGCCCTTGTCGCGCAGCGCGCGCAAGAGGCTCGTCGCAAACCGATGGCCGACGCTGAATCCCGCGATTGCTATCGTCGCGCCATCCGGAACATCCGCAATCGCTTTCTGCGGCGAATCAATTACCTTATCCATTGAGTCCCTTTATTGTTTCAATCCAAAACGCTCGACCACCGTCTTCTCGACCGCATACTGCTCGCGCGCCCAGCGCGTGTAGTCTTCGGTGTTGAGATAGCTGCGTACTTGATCATACTGCTCCATGGTGCGAATGAACTCAGGGTCGTCGAGCCCCTTTCTGAAAGCATCGTGCAGCGTCTTGACGATTTTCGGGTCCATGCCTTTCGGCCCGCCAATACCATATGACGAGCTCGCGTTGACGTCATAACCAAGCTCCTTGGCAGTCGCGATATCAGGCCAGCGCTTGATGCGGTTAGCGCCGAGGATGGCGAGCACGCGAATCTTGCCGGCATCGACAAGCGGCGCATAGCTGATTGCTGCAGCGACCATGTCGATGTGACCGCCGATGACGGCGTTGAGCATGTCGGTGGTCGTGCGGTGCGGCGCATGCACCCAGCGAATGCCGTTCATGACTGCAAGCTCTTCCATCACCATGTGCATCGTCACGCCGACACCCGACGTCGCATACGTCAGCTTACCCGGGTTGGCCTTCGCGTAGCTAACGAGCTCGCCAAGATTTTTCCATTGCGTCTCGTTTTTCACGACGAGCGCATACGTGTAATCGACGATGCGAATAATCCACGTAAAGTCGTTCAATACATCGAATTCGACTTTTTGAATATGCGGAATACGCAGGATCGGCTGCGGCAGTTGCGACAGCATGTAGCCATCCGCTTTTCCGATCTTCAGCATATACGAAGGCGCCAGCGCGCCGCCCGCACCGGGTTTGTCTTCGATCACAAAACGCCTGCCGAGTGTCTTGCTCGCGGCCTCGCCGAGCGCGCGCAAGGTGACGCTACTGCTGCTGCCCGGCGAATACGCGTGGAGCAGCGTGATGTTCTTCTCCGGAAACGTCTGCGCGCAAAGCGGCCATGCGCAGATCACACTCGCCACAAATGCTAAAACGCTGCAACCATACTGTGTGTTTGCCTGCGGCATCCGCCGCTCCTCCTTAGCGTTACTGATTGGCGGCTGTTCCGACGACCGCCGCGCAATTCAAAATAACACATTAATGGACATACGGCGGTCTACGCACATCGCGGCCACGCGCATTGCGTTTGCCCGAGAACGGTGGCGGGACGTCTCATGCCGGGTGCTATCATCGGCCGCAAGGCGCTCGCATGACACCTGCTCGAGAATGGTGCAGTGAGCGCCGGGCTCGCATCGTAAAGAGGGGATCGGATGGAACTGGAACTTGGCGGCCTGACCGCACTGGTAACCGGCGCGTCGCGCGGCATCGGACTTGCGATTGCGCACGGCTTTGCGCGCGAAGGATGCAATGTGCATCTTGCATCGCGCACGGCAGCCGATCTCGAGCATGCGCGCGCGAGCATCGCGCAGACCAGCAAAGTTCGCATCGAGTCTCATGCGCTCGATTTGTCCGATAGCGCAAGCGTGACAGAGCTCGCCAGGCGCTGCGGCGATGTCGACATTCTGGTCAACAATGCGGGCGCTATTCCGTCCGGCGAATTGGACGAGATCGACGAAGCGCGGTGGCGGCAGGCGTGGGAGCTCAAGGTTTTCGGTTACATCAACCTTACCCGCGCAATCTATGCGCGCATGTGCGAGCGCCGCCGCGGCGTCATCGTCAATGTGATCGGGATCTCGGGTGAGCGTCTGCGCGCAAACTACATCGCCGGCTCGACCGGTAATGCGGCGTTGATGGCGTTTACGCGCACGCTCGGCGGCGGCAGCGTCGATCATGGCGTGCGCGTGGTGGGAGTCAATCCAGGCCAGATCGATACCGACCGTCTGCGCGAGCGGCTCGAGCCGAAAGCGCTGGCTGCACTCGGCGACCGCAATCGCTGGCGGGAAATGATCGAGCGCCCGCCGCTGGGCCGTCTGGGACGCACCGATGAAATCGCCGATGCAGTGCTGTTTCTCGCTTCTGCGCGCGCCTCTTATATCAGCGGCACCATACTGACGGTCGACGCCGGACGCGCGGTGCGCAACACGTGATGCGCGCGCTCCACCAGCAGTCAACACGCGCCGAACCAGTCGGACTGCGTTAATTCGATGGCTCGGCACAAACACAAGGGCAACAGCGCGTCGCTTGTGTTTGTGCTGTGCGCTGCGCTGTTCTTTGCAACCACGCCGCTGTGGGCGCAGACCTATCCTGCGAAGCCGATGAAACTGATCGTGCCGTATCCGCCCGGCGCCGGTACCGATTTCGTCGGCCGTCTGATCGCGATACACGTGAGCACTACGATGGGACAGCCGGTTATCGTGGAGAATCGTGGCGGCGCGGCAGCGGTCGTAGGCACGGATGCGGTCGCGAAAGCACCGCCTGACGGTTACACGCTCGGCCTGGTCACCAGTACATTCACGATGACGCCGAGCATGCAAAAGGTTCCCTACGATCCGGTCCGCGATTTTGCGCCGGTGATCCTGCTAGCTGCGGTGCCCAACGTACTGCTCGTGCATCCGTCGCTACCGGTCATGACGTTACCGGACTTGCTGCGACTCGCGCGCCGGCGTCCCGGCGAGCTTACGTACGGCACTTCAGGCACGGGCAGCGTGCCCCACCTCGCCACCGAACTGCTGCGCAGCATGGTGGTGCCCGGCATCGACATCATTCACGTGCCTTATAAGGGAAATGCACAGGCCATCATCGAACTCCTGGGCGGTCATATCTCGATGCACATCTCATCGATGCCTTCGGCGGTGCCTTTCCTGCAGAACGGAAAATTAAGAGCGATTGCCGTCACCAGCGCACAGCGCTCATCGGCTGCGCCCCGTGTCCCGACCATCGCGGAATCGGGCGTCCGGGGCTACGATTTCAGCTCAAAGTGGGGACTGCTGTTTCCCGCACGCACGCCGCCTGACATCGTTGCTCGCCTCAACCGCGAAGTCGAAAAAATACTAAAGCTCGCGGAAGTGAAAGAGCGGCTGGAGAGCCAGGGCGCGCAGGTAGTCGGCGGCTCGCCGGACGAATACGCAAGTGTCATCGAACGCAATCTCGCCAAGTGGGTGAAGGTCGTGCAAGTCGCCAACATTCGTGCCGAGTGAGCGTCATACACGTTATCTCAGCACCTCACGCCAGCGCAATGCCCCAGTCATGAGCGCAACCGCAAGACCGTCAGCCCTCGCGCCGTTTGCGGTGCGCAGCTTCCGTTTTCAATGGCCCGCGGACATGGCGACGTCATGGGCATTCGAGATGGAGACGCTGATACTCTCGTGGTACGTGCTCGTCGAAACGCAGTCCGTCCTGCTGCTTACAGTGTTCGCATCACTTCAATACACCGGCACCTTGCTGGGACCCATGATGGGCGTGATCGGCGATCGCGTTGGTCACCGGCACTTACTGTGCGGGATGCGCGCGGTGTATATGGCGCTGGCAACGGCGCTCATGGTATTTACTTTCACGGGTGTCCTCACCCCGGTTCATGTATTCTCGATCGCCGCACTGATGGGTCTCGTGAGACCTTCCGACATCGGCATGCGCGCTGCGGTCGTCGGCGCAATCATGCCGGCCCCGCAATTGATGGCAGCGATGGGCATACAGCGCACCACGCAGGATTCCGCTCGCATTGCCGGCGCGCTGACCGGCGCCGGACTCATGGCAGCGCTTGGCATGGGTCCTGCCTATATTGTCGTGGCCCTGCTCTACGCTACGAGCTTCACGCTCACGTGGCTAGCCGGCGATGGAAGCGCCGCCCCGCACGGCGGCGAGCGGGCCACGCGTGCGTCGCCGTGGCGCGATCTGAAAGCGGGACTTGCGTACGTGTGGAATACGCCTTTGCTGTTCTCGCTCATGTGCCTCGCATTCATGCTCAACATGACGGCGTTTCCGATGCTGACAGGATTGCTTCCTTACGTGGCAAAGGAAATATATGCAGTGGGTCAGCCCGGCCTTGGCTACATGGTAGCGAGCACATCGTTCGGCGCGCTGCTGGGCTCGATTACGTTGAGTAAATTCGGCAGCGTTATCAAGCCTGCCCGCATCACGATTATCGCCTGCGTCGCGTGGTACCTGATCCTGCTCGTATTCTCGCAGGTGCAAAATCCCGCTATCGGAATTGTGTTGCTCATGCTCGCCGGCTACTCGCAAAGCATCAGTCAGGTGCCAATGGCGGCCATTCTGCTGCAGAACTCCGACCCGCGCCTTCGTGGTCGCGTCATGGGTATCCGCATGCTTGCAATTTACGGCAATGTTCCAGGGCTTCTGATATCAGGGCCGCTCATCGCGAGTTTCGGTTACGCAATCACCGGCGTAGTCTTCTGCGTCGTAGGTCTGGCTGTGACATTGTTGATTACTACGCGCTGGCGGGCGCACTTATGGCGGCGCATCGCGCCGGGGAACGTACCCTGACGGCATTGACGTTTTCATGCACGGTTTATGAACGGAGATCTTATGCGATATGCGACTGGATGGAAGGCGATGGCGTTGCTCACAGTCGGAGTTATAACGCTTTGTGGCGCCGATGCCGGCATAAAGGGCGACATCGAGCCGACGAATGATCTGCCCAACCCTTATCAAACGACTGCGCCATGGGGCAAGCTGCCGGATGGCAGGACGTGGGGCGCGCTAAACGGCGTCGCTATAGACAACGACGGCGAATCTGTATGGGTGGTGAACCGCTGCGGCGCAAACCCGGAGACGCCGCCCGGCGCATCTGCTGTCCAGTACGATAGCTGCGCCGGCTCGAGCGTCGCGCCGGTCATGAAGTTCGATCAGTCCGGCGATTTTGTAAAAGCGTTCGGCGCCGGTATGTTCATTTTTCCCCACAAGATCTACATCGATCGGGAGGGCAACGTCTGGGTCGCCGACGCCCGCGGCGTGAATGAGCGGGAGCGCAGTAAATATCCCGGCGATGTAAACAAGGGCCATACGGTCGTCAAATTCAGCCCTGAAGGAAAAGTCCTGCTTACGCTCGGCAAACCTGGGGTCGCTGGAAATCCGCCGAACGCGCTCACAGAACCGACCAGTATCGTCGTCGCAGCGAACGGCGATATATTCGTCGCTGAGGGCCACGGCGGCCAGGCGCCAAACGCGCCGCCCGATACAGTGTCGAGAATTTCAAAGTTCACCCGCGACGGCAAATTCGTTGCGTCGTTCGGCAAATTAGGAACCGGTCCGGGCGATTTCAGGCTGCCGCATGATCTAGCGATGGATGCTCAGGGACGCCTGTTCGTTGCAGATCGCGGCAACATGCGCATCCAGATTCTGGATCAAAACGGAAAGTTCCTCAGTGAGTGGAAGCAGTTCAGCCGCCCGAGCGGCGTCTATCTGCGCAACGAACTCATTTATGTCGCCGACTCGGAATCAAATGGCGTTGCGCCTCATCCGGGATGGAAGCGCGGCATTCGCATCGGCAACCTGCAAGACGGAAAGGTGCTGTACCGCATTCCCGATCCGCTCGAGATGAAAGGCACGAGCGCCGCGGAAGGCGTGGCGGTGGACGTCAAAGGCAATGTATTCGGCGCCGAGGTGGGGCCGCAGCAACTTGTCAAACACGCCCGTTAGCACGAATTTCCCGATCATGAGAAGCGTCTTTAATGCTGACTGCTCGTCACTCGATTTTTATCTGCGCAAACTGAATCACTTTCCTCCACTTTACAATCTCATCGCGGATCAAGCGCGCGAAGTCGGCGGGCGAGCCGCCTGCCGGCTCGGCGCCGTCGTCGAGGAAGCGCTCGCGCACATCAGGGCGCGCAATGACCTTGATCACATCGGCACTTATTTTCTCAACGATTGCATCCGGTGTGCCCGCAGGCACATGCATGCCGCTCCACGAAATTGCGCTGTACCCCGGAACACCCGCTTCGGCGATCGTCGGCAGGTTAGGTAACGACTGAGATCTGCGCTCGCTACTGACACCCAATCCATGCAGCCGGCCGTTGCGGACGTGCGGGACAACAGCGAGCACCGAGCCAAAGATAAACTGAATCTGTCCGCCGAGCACATCGGTAACGGCCGGACCCATGCCTTTATACGAGATATGCACCGGCTTTGTGTGCGTCATGTATTTGAATAGCTCGGCAGCGAGATGCGAGCCGCTGCCGGTCCCTGTCGAACCGAAGTTGAGCGCTTCAGGATGCTCGCTAGCGAGGGCTATGAATTCCTTGACGTCGCGCGCCGGCACTTTCGGATGTGTAACCAGCACATAAGGCTGGAATGCGAATTGCGACACCGGCTTGAAATCCTTCAGCACGTCATACGGTAAGCCCGGTCTCGTGGTGGGGTTGATGACGAAGCTGGGTGCTGAAACAAAGAGTGTATAGCCGTCCGCCGGCGATCTTGCGGCGAGCTGCGTGCCAATGACCGTACCACCGCCGGCGCGGTTATCGACGACGAGCTGCTGACCCCACATCTCGGATAGTTTTTGCGTCACCACTCGCGTCATGATGTCAGTGCCGCCGCCCGTGGAGTACGGCACGATGACGCGCACCGCTTTTACCGGATACGCCACGACATTATCGACGGCCTGTGCGTACACACCGCATGCCGTCAACGTCATCATCACCACGCCCGCCAGGCGCCGCAGTCTAACTGAACACATTGACGTTATTTCAGGGAAAGATCCCGCTGAGGATTGCGCTGCGCACTGCGAAACATCTACCGAACTTTTATTTCCACCCGGCGATTGCGCGGCTCTGCGACTTCGTCATTGGTGGGTATCAACGGCTCGCGCTCTCCACGTCCGGCGACGGCTATGCGCTCGGCAGGGACGCCCGCAGCAACGAGACGCGAAGCGACTGTCTCGGCTCTTTTCCGCGATAGCGCATCGTTGAATTCGACTGCCCCGACCCGATCCGTATGGCCGATCACGATCACCTCCGCTCCCGGAAAGGACGCAATCTCGGAGCGCGCCTGCTCAAATGCGATCCTCGATTCGGCGGTTAGCTCATCACTGCCGAACACGAAGTGCAGCGTGTACACGCGCGGCCTTTTCGGCTGCATCGCAATGATTCTGCCGTAGCGCTGATCGACTTCATCGGCGGTCGTGGCAGTAGCAACACTGCCGGCTTCCGCAACTGCATAGGGCGTTGCCAGACTAATTTGACGATCGTTGGTAGTGACAACAATACTCGATGCCCTGCCGTCGGTTGACGGGAGCAGGATAATGCGTTCGGGGATCGGTCGAGGCGGCGGCTCCGTTGCACAGCCGGCCAACAATATGAGACATATGATAGCCTGTCTCATTTCAATCTTTGGCGTCGACCTCTACCAGAAATTCGGTACCCCGTATGCCGATCGTCGACGCAAGAGTGCGCAGGTCAACTTTCTCCGGCGCATATTTGGCGATCAGCCCGGTTACGACCATTACGGTGCCTTTGAGGAACGACAACGCCATAGCACCGTCATTGGAATTCGCATCGAATCGAAATTCGCGGATGAGAAGCTCGCTGTTCGGGCCTACCGACAGCCGCGTATCGTCATCCATCGTAATGCCCGCATAGCCGTCCGGTCCGGTGACGATGCGATCACCGGCGAACACCTTCTGGCCGACCGCAATCGCAAGGGGAGTGCCCTGACCGCGGATCATCGTCGCCTGTCCTGATGTCGTCTTCACAGTCCCGGCGGTGTCGGCACACCAGGCCGAAAGCGACGTGATGGCGAACACGATGACGACCGTCAAAATTTGTTTGAAATAACTCATCTCATTCCTTCGTCTCATTCTATCGGTCGATCGCTGTCGCCGTTACTCTGCCCGGATATTCGCTTGCCGTATCACACGTGCCCAACGCTCAATCTCCGATCGCATGAATCGCTGAAGCTCGTCGGGCGTGCTGCCCACCGGTTCTGCAAATTGCGTCGATGCAAAACGATCGCTCACATCAGGCATCTGCAGTATCCGCACAGTCTGCGCGTTCAGCGCATGGATGATGGGCTTCGGAGTACCAGCCGGGGTAAGAATGCCGTACCAGTCATATGCTTCGACGCCCGTTAGCCCGGATTCATCGAACGTTGGTATGTCCGGCGCCTGCGCAGCACGTTTGCTTCCCGTCACGCCGAGCGCCTTTAACTTCCCCGCCCTGATGTGCATGATGACAGCGGGCGGACTGGAATACATAAGACTTATTTCCCCGGCGAGCAGGTTGGATATCGCGCTGCCTGCGCCCTTATATGGAACGTGAAGTATGTTCACCCTGGCAATCTGCTTGAACAATTCACCGCCGAGGTGTCCAGTGGTCGCGAGCGCGGGCGACGCATAGGTCAGCTCACCGGGCCTCGCTTGCGCGAGCGCGATGAGTTCTTTCAGGTTGCTTGCCGCGAGCGACGGATGCGCTGACAGTAATAGCGGCGCACGCAATGCAAGCGTGACAGGCGCGAAATCCCTGGTAACGTTATATGGAAGGTTTTTGAACAGACTCGGCTGCGTGAGCAGCGAATTAGTGCCCATCAGCAACGTGTATCCATCAGGCGCGGCTTTCGCAACGATCTCCGCGCCGACGATCGAGCCGGCGCCCGGCCGGTTATCGACTACCACTTGCTGGCTCCATGCCTCGGATAACTTGCCTGCCAGCACTCGCGCTACGAAGTCCGTTCCGCCGCCGGGCGCAAGCGAAACGATTAAACGCACCGGCCGGCCGGGATAGCTTTGCGCAACAGCAGCAGGCGGCGCGATGAACGCGGCTGCGAGCGCAAGTACACTGAATGAAGCCCGGTGCTGGCCTCGGACCGAACCGGGCCTCAACCATTCAAATTTTTGTATTTCACCGGGCAAATACTAGCAGATGACAGCTGGCGTTGAGATGCACGAACGGCATCGATACATTCAAACCTGCGTGGCAGTAGCCGCTCAAGATGCGCACCGCGACGCCGAAATGGGGCGAACATAGCGATGAAATACTATGTGTTATGACAATGCGACGATCGTCAATCTGCGCGAGCGCGCGGATAATCTTGCGTCAGAAATCATTGCGGGCGCTGATCAGCAAATCATGCCAGTTGGCGGGCAGCGCGATCTGCTTAGTCGTGGGTCGCGTGTGGCCGCCTTCCATGACCATAACGCGGTTTCGATGCGGATCTCCGCATACAACAATGTGCAGAATGTCGGGACTCGAAAGCACGCGCACGAGATCGTCGGGCGGGCCGAGGAATTCATCAGGGAACACCCCCGCTTCCACTCTTTCGCGCAATGTAGTGCGCAAAATTGCGGTGTACTTCAACACCCATTCGAAATCGCGCAGCGGCATGCGCGTGTTTTCATAGATGTACTGCCTGACATCCTGCTTCGAATAGCCGGCGTCCGCGAGTGACTTGGCAACGGGCGGCGACAACAACAGCGTGATCATGACTTCTTCAGCATCGGGACCGCGACCCGGGAAGTTGAATAGCCGCGTCTTCTTGGTGATCTCCCGGCAGAGCAACTCAAGTGCTGTCTGCGCGCCGGTCTTATCAGCAGTGTCGTACGGCGCCGGCGATGCTCCCCAGTTGTTCGTCACACCGATGGTGACGGTATTCGCCCCACGGCTGAATCCCTGATCAGTATGGAAGGGCGGCCATGGACTCGATTTCTCATCCTCAGCCAATGCGATCGCCAGCGGATATCCGAACGTGCCCATGTAGCTTGCCCCGGGGCGAAACCCGGCTATGTTTCTTACGATGAGACCAAGCGCGCGGCCGATCGCTGGATTCGGGCCACGCGACACGAGTTGTGCACCGGACTCGATGCCCAGCTCGTTGACGATGGGCCCGTTGATCAATACGTAAGGGAAGATGCCCGAGGAGCTGCCGATATTATTGAGACTGCATCGCTCATCGCCCAGCGCCTGTACTGCAGCTATCAGCAACGGCATGTGCACGGGCAGGCATCCCGCCATCACGGCGTTGACGGCGATATTCCACGGCGTCGCGCGCAGATTTGCGGATGGGAGAACGGCGATCTCTTCGTCAGCCAAGCGGCTGCTGTGGGCGACATACGCTTCGACACGCTCAATGGTCGGCGCAACGATCGGCAGTCGATCGGTCCATTCCCTCGCGTGGAAAAATTGCGTGATGGCATCGGGCGTGCCGGTAAACACGATTTCGCGTTGATCGCGAGCGCGAGGCCCGGCCAACCGGTCATCGTGTTCTGATGATTGCGTAAGGCCGGCCACGATCTTTGCGATGAGCTGCGTTGCGACATTGCGTGCAATCGCATCGGCGTCGTGGATGCCGACAGGTCCGGGATATTCCGCGATTGCGAGCCCGTCGATACCAGCGGATTTTGCGGTCAATCGCGCAAGCACCGAAAAGCCCGTCGTCGTTACAACGACGCTCGGAATCCCTGCTTTCTCCGCTTCTGTCGCCGGCCGCGCCGCGGCCGGAGCACAGGTCCCTCAGGCGCCGTTGCCGGAAATCAGTGCGTCACATCCTTGTTGTTTCGCCAGCGCGACGATTTGCCTGGCGCGCTCGCGCTGCTGGGTAGGATTGTCGCTGCCCGGGCTGTGTGGGAACGCGGTATATGGCACGATCTTCAGCGCGGGATACCGGTCCTGCAGCATCTTGCGGATGATCGGAAACGTAACATCGCCCTTGAATACGCCGTTCCAGACCTCGCCGATGGTTTTCCCATTGAGGTCGCCGATGCGTTTTGCGCGCCCGCTCGTGGCGACGACGTCAAGTCCGAGCGGGCTCACGACTTTCATTTTTTCCATTGCACTCCTTTCTACGCGATCGTCGCGGTTCGTGCGCCGATAATTACTCGATGGTGAGGTTCAGTTCTTTCGTGAGCCGCGTCCACTTCTCGAGATCCGTCTTGATGAATTGCGAAAATTCAGCGGGCGTGCTTCCGACGGGATCGAGCCCCAACACAGCGAAGCGTTCGACGACGGCCGGCAGCTTGAGCAGTTTTACCACTTCAGACCGCAGACGATTGATTGCTTCAACCGGCGTACCCGCAGGCGCTACAAGCCCTGCGAGCCCGCTCGCCGAAAAGCCGGGATAGCCCATGTCAGCAATCGGCGGAACATCGGGAACACTGGGCGACCGCTGCAGACTCGAGACACCGATCGCACGTAAACGTCCCGCTTTCACGTATGGAAGCGCGGACGGTATTGTGTTGAATGAGACAGCCACTTCTCCGGCGAGCAGCGCTGCAGCGGACAAGCCGCCGCTTTTATACGGTGACATGAACGAGATCGATGCCGGCAGTCTTTTTGAGCAGCTCCATTGAAAGATGCGAGCTTGCGCCGTGACCGCCGGAACCATAGTTGATGGCACCGGGACGCGTGCGCGCAAGGCGCACGAACTCCGGAAATGTTTTCGACGGCAGCGACGGGTGGATGACCAACAGGTTGGACAGCATCGCAACGAGGCTGATGGCCGAAAAATCGCGCAGCGTGTCGTACGGCAGTTTCCGATACATGCCGGGATTCACGGTATGACCGAGATTCACCATCAAAATGGTGTACCCATCCGCGGGCGACTTCGCGGTGATCTCGGTGGCGACCACACCGTTAGCGCCGGGTCGATTTTCAATAACCACACGCTGACCAAGACCATCTGCCAGTTCGTTTGCCAGTGCGCGTGCCGTCACGTCCGTGCCGCCACCGGGTGCAAATCCAACCAGCATACGCACGGGCTTGGCCGGGTACGCGATTGGTTGCGCAAGCACAACGCACGACGACAAGACGCCGGCGAGCCACATCAGCCGGAGAGCTGACTTGCGTCGATCCCGCACCATCATGCCAACGCCGGCGCAGCTACGATGTTATCGATCGCGCCTGCGCAATAGTTCGACGCTCACGCCATCAGGCGCGTTGATGAATGCGATGCGCGTCGTTGGATTGATATCAGTCGGCTCCAGACTGAAAGCGACCCCTTTGTCGCGCAGGCCGGCACAGTAGTCGTCGAAGTCGCCCTGCACCTGAAAGCCGAAATGGTCAACGCCCCATTGCAGACCGGGCTTGGCGCCCGCCGCCTGCTCGGCAGGCCGATGGCCGCGCACAATGACGGCTGCGCTGCCGAACGCAACTGTAATCTGCGGCGCGCCGTTGCTAACCGTGTCTTTGATGATTTCACCACCGAGCTTGTCTACATACCAGCCAGCGGCCGTAGCAGGATCTTTGCTTATGACGTGCACATGATCGAAGGACAGTCTGGCGTTAGACATATGGATTCCCTGTGACATGAAGTTGGCCACGCGCCGGCAGTGCTGGTTCGGGGCCGGCAGCATGAGTATGCCGCCGAATGTTATTACATTACGTGCGGCGCCGGAAAGGACTGGTCAAGGCAGCGCATTGAGAGTAGATTTTCTATGCGCGTCGTAGCAAACCAGTCAAAGTACAAAACGGCGCGCTCCGCAGCCTCACCGGTGAGAGGAGTGATGAGTGGCCAAATCAGTTGCGCCTGCCATGCCCTCTACGCCGCTCACAGGCCGCCGCGCCGTGCTCAAAGGCGTTGTTGCCAGCGGCATATGCTGTCTCACGCCCGACATCGCCATCGCACAGTCCGACCCGCGCAGCGCGCGGCCTCAAGCCGGAGATCGCTTCGTATTTGCGAATGGAGATCGCAAAGGCGCCGTCGTACGGCCGGACGATGTTCCACTGGGCGGCCCGCCGCTGACTGTTTATCCGCAAGATGCAAGCGGTACGACGCGCGATGGTTCGCGCCTCAACCAGGTCATATTGATACGCCTTGCGGCGAGCGACCTCGCGGAGACGATGCGTGTGCAAGCGGCCGACGGGATCGTCGCATACTCGGCGGTATGCACGCATGCGGGCTGTGATGAATGGGCGTGGTTGGGGGCGCAGAAGATGCTCAAGTGCCCGTGTCACGATTCTGAATTCGATCCCAAGGACGGTGCGCGCGTGAACGTCGGGCCCGCTCCGCGGCGTTTACCCGCGTTACCGCTCAAACTTGTGGACGGTGTGCTGCTTGCCGCAGGCAAGTTTCTCGGCTCGCGTAGGTTTTCAACCCGCATAAGACGCGTCCAGCGCGCCGTTACCAATCGGAGGATATGTAATGATCTCGATCAGATTGCTTGCCGGCGTCACGCTCCTGGCCATTGCCTCAACGCCATCGACTGTTGGTGCGCAGAACATCGACAAGTACAGCCCGGTCACCCAGGAACGGCTAATCAAACCGGAGCCTGAGAACTGGCTGATGTATCGCGGCAGTTACGATGGCTTCGGCTACAGCGCGCTCGACAAAATCAATACGCGCAACGTCAAAAATCTCGTACCGGTATGGAGCTTTTCCACCGGCATGCTGGAAGGCCATCAATCGCCCCCCATCGTCAATGATGGCATCATGTTCGTAACGACGCCGAACGGACAGGTGCTTGCGTTTAATGCGAGCAACGGCGAGCTGCTGTGGCGTTATGCGAGAGAACTGCCCGAAGACCTCGTGCAAGCGCATCCGACGAATCGCGGTGTCGCACTCTTCGAAGATAAAGTGTACGTAGCCACCGTCGATGCGCATGTCGTCGCGCTCGATGCGCGAACTGGCAAGGTGGTGTGGGATACCGCCGCGGGCGAATACAAGAACGGCTATTACTTCACTCTTGCGCCGTTGATCGCGAAAGGCAAAGTCATGGTCGGCACGTCCGGCGGTGAGTTTGGCATCCGCGGCTATATCGCAGCGCTCGACGCCCAGACCGGTAAAGAAGTATGGCGCACGCACATGATTCCCGGGCCAGGCGAACCCGGTAATGAAACGTGGCCAGGCGAAACTTGGAAAACAGGCGGCGTGTCGGTATGGATTACAGGTCATTACGATCCACAGCTCGGTCTCGCCTACTGGGGCACCGGCAATGCAGGCCCGTGGCCGGCTGATATGCACACCGGCGACAATCTTTATGCGACCTCCGTGGTCGCGCTCGACGTCGACACCGGCAAGATCCGCGGCCATCATCAATATCACTGGAACGATAACTGGGACTGGGATGAAGTTTCTGCTCCGCTCCTGATCGACGTCCCGCGCAATGGGCGCACTATCAAGGCGCTGGTGCACCCGGGCCGCAATGGCTATCTGTGGATTCTCGAGCGCAATGCCGATGGCATCAAGTTCGTCGAGGCACAGCCTTTCGTCAAACATAACGTCATCACGAGCCTCGATCCCAAAACCGGACGACCGGTGTACGACACCGATCGCGTGCTGCGCTCCGGAAAGACAGTGACGCTATGCCCGTCACATTGGGGCGGCAAAGACTGGCCGCCTGCGGCCTACAACCCGAAGACGCAGCTCCTGTATGTTCCTGCGCATGAAAATTTGTGCAGCACACTCGTTGGCGAAGACAAGACACCCGCTTATGACGCCGGCAAGCGCTATGTCGGCACCAACGCAGCTTTGACGAAAGTGTTTATGGCGCCTGGCGCGGATCACATCGGTGAGTTGCAGGCATGGGACCTCAAAACCGGGAAGAAAGTATGGACGCACAATCATCAGGTACATGAACTGGGGTCCGGTGCTGACTACGGGCGGCGGGTTGGTATTTTCGGGCGGCACGAATGACCGGTATTTCCGCGCCTTCGATGCGGAGACTGGAAAAGTACTTTGGCAATATCGGACGAACTCCGGTGTCACCGGCGTGCCAAGCTCATTCTCCGTTGACGGCGTTCAATATATAGCGGTGCAATCGGGTTGGGGCGTCGACGCGCAGAAAATGCAAACTCGCCTCAACAATTCCATGGGCACCAACACCTATGTGCCGCAGGGCGGTGTTATCTGGGTGTTTGCGGTGCGCTAATCCTCTTTGGCGGTGCGACACATCACGCGCTCTTCACGCCGCGCGCGGCGAGCAGCGCTTTGATTTTTGATTCCGGCTGCCAGTAGTTCGGGCCCTTGAGGAACTTGCCGTTGGCGTCGTAGATGGGATGACCGTCGGCGCCGAGCTTGCTTTGATTGCTGTCCATGATGATGTCGAGCACTTCTTCGAGCGGCAGACCATACTTCAAGGCCTCCGACCGGCAGTAGACCATGATGTCGCCGAGCACGTCCGCAATCGCCACTGCAATGTCGAGCGGACTGCTGCCTTTTTCAGCGAGCTGCACGATCGCATCGATCTCGTGCACTTCGTCGAGCAGCGTCGCCTTGAACTTGATCAGGCGGTCCTGCACGTTGGCCGGTAACGACGGCTGTTCGTGAGCCGGCAGCTTGTACATGGCATTCATTGCGGCGATACGGTCGGCAAATGTTTTTTTCATGTTGTACGTTTCGTGTCTGCGTCGAAGTAGACGACGCGCTAGCTTACTACCATGTGCGGGCTTTGCTTTGTAACCGGTCTTCGAAGAGTTCAAACCGTATGCGCCTAACTGAACGCAGTCGCGCGCACCGGCCGCACCGGGTTTACTCACGCTCTGCAATGGAGTAAGTTTCTGCAGCGGCGATCGGCACGTCCGACCGCCGCCCGATCGGCTGCTTTGGCCGGTCGCCGGGTTCAAGATCACACCGCAGTCCTCGCTCACGCCAATCGATCGACCTAACGCAACAAGGAGAAAGTAATGGCTGCACTTCAGGCAGGTGCGCAAGCGCCGGATTTTTCGCTTGCGTCGCACACCGCGCAGACGCTCACCCTGGCGAGCTTTCGCGGCCGCAAAACCATAGTCACGTTTCTGCCGTTTGCATTTACCGGCGGGTGAAAGAACCAGGTCAGCGGGTTCCGTGAGAACTACGCCAATTTCAAAGCGCAGAACGTGGAGATATTGCAGATCAGCGCAGATCCTGTGCCGAGCCTTAAAGCGTGGGCCGAACAACTTGGCGGCCTGCCCTTCCCGCTGTTGTCCGATTTCTGGCCGCACGGCGTTGTCGGCAAGGCGTACGGCGTCTTCAACGAAGAGCGGGGCATGGATGCACGCTCGGTTTTCGTGGTCGACGCGCAAGGTGTGATCCGGCACTCGCACGCGTATGCGCCGGGCACCATACCGGAAAGCAAAGACCTGATGGAACGCCTGAAGGCGATTTAGCCCTCACGCCGAACGCGACGGTCTTATTGCAGTAACGCGGTACATTTACTAGCATCGCGGAGCTGAGGTGGACGGCAAGGGCGCGCGGTCATTTGCGCGCCCGCTGATGCCACCCTGTTCCATCTAACGAGGAGAGAGTGTTTCATGAGCAAGATCTTATAACGTTCTGATCTTGGGCGCTTCGTACGGTTCGCTGTTGGCAACCAAGCTGCTGCTCGCCGGGCATAACGCCAAACTCGTGTGTCTTCCCGCCGAAGTTGAGCTCTTCAACGCCGAAGGCGCGATCGTGCGGATGCCGATCAAGGGCCGCGAAGGACTGGTGGAGATCAACTCGCGCAATCTGCCGGGTAAATTGTCGGCCGCAGGTCCTGCGGCGGTAAAGCCGTCGGAGTACGATTTGGTCGTCCTGGCGATGCAGGAGCCTCAGTATCGGTCGCCGGGCGTGCGTGAACTGTTAGACGCCGTGGCGAAATCGAAGGTGCCATGCATGTCGATCATGAATATTCCGCCGCTGCCATACTTGAAGCGCATCCCGGGTCTGAACGCCGATGCCTGCAAAGCCTGTTACACCGACCCGACCGTCTGGGACAGCTTCGATCCAAAACTGATCACGCTGTGCAGCCCGGACCCGCAGGCCTTCCGGCCGCCGGAGGAAAAGGTGAATGTTCTGCAGGTCCGGCTGCCGACGAACTTCAAGGCTGCGCGCTTCGAATCGGACGCGCACACTGCGATCCTTCGGCAGCTGGGATCCGACGTCGACGCGGTCCGGTTCGACGTGGGCGGCACCAAGATCGACTTGCCGGTGAAACTCAAAGTGCATGATTCAGTGTTCGTGCCGCTCGCAAAATGGAGCATGTTGCTCGCCGGTAATTATCGCTGCGTGCAGAAAGACGGCATACGATCGATCAAAGATGCGGTGCATAGCGACCTGGAAGCGTCGCGCTCGGTATACGACTGGGTAGTTAAGTTGTGCGTCTCGATGGGCGCAGATCAAAAGGACCTCGTGCCGTTTGAGAAGTATGCAAATGCGGCCCTGTCGCTCGGCAGTCCGTCATCTGCGGCCCGCGCTCTCGCGGCCGGCGCGCCGAATATCGAACGCACCGACCGCCTGGTGCAGACGATTGGCGCACAGAAGGGCATGAAGTCGGTTGAGGTCGACAGGACGGTGGCGATGGTCGATAGCTGGCTGGAAAAAAACCGGCGCAAGGCCGCTTAGTGCAAGACGTCGTGCGCCGCGCGCTGTTAATGCTCGCGGTGCCGGCGTTGTTCGCTCTGACCGCCGGTGCGCAGGACTACCCGCGGAAACCGATTCGCCTGATCGTTCCCTATCCGCCCGGCGGCGCGAACGACAACATCGCGCGGCCGCTCGTACAAAAGCTCGGCGAAAACATGGCCACGCAAGTGATCCTCGACAATCGAGGCGGCGGCGGTGCGACGATCGGCGCCGACCTTGTAGCCAAAGCGCCGGCCGACGGCTATACCCTGCTCTTCTGCTCAACTGCCACGCATGCGACGAGTCCGCAACTGCTGAGCCGCGTCCCCTACGATCCTTTCAAGGATTTCGAGCCGGTTGTGCTGCTGGTGACATCGCCCGTGCTCGCAGCTGTCAGCAACAATCTGCCGATCACGACGGTCAAGGAGTTGGTCGCCGCCGCGAAGGCAAGCCCGGGTAAGCTCACCTACGGCTCCGGCGGCGTGGGCTCCGTTTCGCATTTGTCCGTCGAGATTTTCAAATCGATGGCCGGCATCGACGTGCTGCATGTGCCCTATAAAGGCGGCGGTGACTTTCAGGCTGACATGATCGCAGGCCGCATCGATATGCAGTTCAACAGCGCACCGACCGTCGCTCCGCACGTGAAAGCGGGCCGTATGCGCGGCATTGCACTCGCGCGCGCCAGCCGCTGGCCCGACCTTGCCGATGTGCCGACTTTCGCTGAATCAGGCTGGCCGCAGTACCAGCCGAACGGGTGGTATGGCCTGTGCGCACCTGCGAAGACACCCAAGGCTGTCATTCAACGGTTGAATGCGGAAGCAGTCAAGGTGGTTACGTCACCATGGTTTCACGAGCGCCTCGCGGTGCTGGTCGCCGACCCGGTGGGCAGCACGCCGCAGGAGTTCGCAAGCTACATACGCAATGAGTACGCCAAGTACGGCAAGGTCATCAAGACGACGGGTGCGCGCGCCGACTAGTTGCCGTGTCGAGACGCCGGAACTAATCGTTACAATTCGCGACTTACTACGAGCGATCTGATAGAGCTCGAATTAAAGACGATGGAATGAACATATCGATGCGCAAGCGCTGAACTTCCGGGACGCCTTGGCTTGGAGCGTTCAGCAATTACTCTAGCCGGGCACAAGACGGCGGCATGAGCCGCCATTGCAGGCTCTGGCAACTTCCCAGGGCTTTTTTATTGTTGGTCCCCGCATGGGAATTCAGTTAACAATCGATAAAGGCCGCGTCCCGGTCAAGGTCTGGACGAAAGACATCGAGCCCGAGGCGCTGCAGCAGCTCATCAACACCTCGCAGCTTCCGATCGTGCACGGTCATATCGCCGCGATGCCGGACGTCCATCTTGGTATCGGCGCAACCGTCGGGTCGGTGGTGCCTACGAAAGGTGCCGTCATCCCCGCGGCGGTGGGCGTCGACATCGGCTGCGGCATGAACGCGGTTCGCCTGTCGATCTCGGCGTCGGACTTACCGGACAACCTGCATCGCATCCGCTCCGCCATCGAAGCGGCGGTGCCGGTCGGGTTCGCTCAGCATCAAGCGAGCACGATTCGCCGCTCTCACCACGCCCGTACCGCGCGCGAGCACTCGATCAGCGTCTCGACACTATCGTCGCCCGACATCCGGGCGTGATGAAGATGCAGAAGCGCTTCAGCGAAACGTGGATTTGCCAGCTCGGCACGCTGGGCGGCGGCAATCACTTCATCGAGCTGTGTGTCGACAAGGCGCAGCGAGTGTGGGTCATGCTGCACTCCGGCTCGCGCGGTATCGGCAACGTCATGGGGCGTTATTTCATCGAGGCTGCACGCAAGGAAGCGATGCGCAATCACGTGCAATTGCCGGATCGAGACCTCGCGTATTTCTCACAAGGCTCTGCATGGTTCGACGACTACGTCGAAGCCGTCGGCTGGGCGCAGGACTACGCCCTGTTGAATCGTCGCGAAATGATGCGCCTAGTCCTGCACGTGCTGGAGCGCGAGCTTCCGTCCGCCATCTCGCCGTGGAAGATCGAACGTGAAGCGATCAACTGTCATCACAACTACGTCGCACAGGAGACGCATTTCGGCGAGAGACTTTTCGTGACGCGCAAAGGTGCGATCAGCGCGCGCGAAGGCGAGATGGGCATCATTCCCGGCAGCATGGGCGCCAGGTCTTACATCGTGCGTGGCCTCGGCAATCCGCAATCGCTGTGCTCATGCTCGCACGGCGCCGGCCGGCGCATGAGCCGCACTGCGGCCAAACGTCAGTTCACCCGCAGTGATCTCGAAGAACAGACACGCGGTGTCGAATGCCGTAAAGACGGCGGCGTCATCGACGAAATCCCCGGCGCGTACAAAGATATCGATACCGTGATGGAAAATCAGCGCGACTTAGTGGAAGTCGTGCATACGCTGAAGCAGGTGATTTGCGTGAAAGGCTGACGTTTGAGGTAATTCTGACGCTGACGTCCGAGGCTCATCGTCTGAGGCTGATTGTTACTGTTACGTTAAGCAGACGTCGAGGGCCGACGTTTGATCGCAGCGATGTAGCCTTACGCTAATTGCCGCCGGAGTTCACTCGCCTTTGATGTTAGCGGCACGGATGACCTTGCCCCACTTCTCGATCTCCGATTTGATCAATAGGCGGAATTCATCCGGAGTATTGCTCGCAGGCTGCAATCCCATATTGATCAGCACCTGAGAAAGCTTCGGACTCGCAATTGCGCGCGCGATCTCTCTTTGCAGACGATCGATGATCTCTTTTGGTGTGTCGGCCGGCGCGAGTATGCCGTACCACTGGACGACCTCGTAGCCCGGCAGCACTTCGACCATCGCCGGCAAATCCATAATCGAACGTTTCGGACCGGTGGTCGCCAGCGCACGCAGCTTGCCGCTCGCGAAATGCGGAAGCACCGCCGGTCCTGAGCCGATCATAACTTCGCATTCACCGGTAATGAGGCCGATCGAAGCGGGACCGTTACCTTTGTAGGGCACCTGGTTCAGCTTTACTTTTGCCATGATATTGAATAGTTCCATCGCGAGATGCGAAGGTGTACCGGTGCCGCCCGCCGCGTAGTTCAATTGAGCCGGCTTTGCTTTTGCGAGTGCCATCAGCTCCTTGACATTGCGCACCGGCACTGACGGGTGCACGACGAGCACAAAATCCGAAAGCGCGCCTAGACTGATCGGACTGAAATCCCTGATCGCATCGTAGGAGAGTTTTTGCGTCAGATTTGGCAGGATCGCGTGTGTCGCTGAATTGCCGAGCACTAGCGTATATCCATCCGCCGCGGATTTGGCCGCGATCTCGGTTCCGATTGCGCCATTCGCGCCGCCACGCGAATCGACTACGACCTGCTGACCAAGCTGATCAGTCAGCGCCTGGGCTACAATGCGCGCGACTGCGTCGGTCCCGCCGCCCGGTGGATACGGCGAGATCATGCGCACCGGTCGATTCGGATACGTTTGCGCGGCCGCAGACGCACACGACACGGCGAGCACCAAACATATGATGCCCGTCTCGCCATGACAGCGCCGCATTGGAAAGTTACGGTCGTCCGAACAAGCCGACGAGACCCGCCGCACCTTTCGAGTGACCGGTCAATTTGGCAAACAACTCTTCGCGGGTAAGGCCAGCGGGTAGTGCATCCGGTTCGAGATCTGTAGCGATAAGCGTGAAAGTGTAGTGATGCATGCCAGTCCCCGGGGGAGTGCATGGTCCGAGATAATGTCCGAGACCTGCGGTACCTTTGCCGCCCACATACTTGCTCGAAGTCTGGCTCGTTTCACCTTCCGTAAATCCAGTCAGCGTCGGGGCAATGCCATAGGCAACCCAGTGATCGACCCCAAGCCCGCCCCGTCCCTCAGGGTCCGTCATGATCAGCGCAAGACTCTTGGCGCTGCGGCGGCACGTTCGACCAGGCGAGCGGCGGCGACACATTTTCGCCGATGCAGTTGGGATTCGTCTTGATGTTGCCGGCATTTTTAGTAGCCAGCATGGTGCCGTCTTTGAAGGAGCTCGACGTCAGCGAAAAGGGCTCAGCCGCATATGCGTTTGCCGCGAAACAAAGTCCGGCACTTCCTGCGATGACCGCAAAGATATTTCTGTTTTTCAGGTTTGACCCCATGTTGTGTCTCCTCGGGCGGAATGGTTAGAAGCCAGCGTAGTACTTTTGCAGCGCGGGCTGGTCGTGTGGATCACCGCATCGAGATCTTACCGCAACAGTCACTCGGCTTCATGGCATTTGCGGGTCGTTTTATTTGCGCTTCCGCGCCATAAATGCTTCCATCATGCGCTTGGGCTCATCGCTGCTGCGTGCTTCAACACACGCACGTATCCCTTGCCAGATGCCGTCGGTGATCGACATGCGCTCCCAATCGCGCATGAGCGGCTTCTGTAGCCGGATCGCGCGCGGGCCGGCGAGCAGAATTGATGACACCATTTTCTCGACCGCGGCGTCGAGCTCAGTCACCGCCACCAGTTTCTGCAGGAATCCGCAGCGGTATGCTTCAGCGGCATCGATGATGTCGCCGGTGAAAATCAATTCGGCGGTTTTTCCCCAACCGATCAGTGCCGGCAACAGATTCGCTTCCATGCCTGAAGGAATGCCGACGCGCACCTCCGGCATGCCGAATTTTGCAGTGTCGACGCCCACGCGCATGTCGCAGGCCGCCGCGAGCTCCATGCCGAATCCAAGACACCAGCCATTTATCCGCGCAATGACCGGTACTGGCAGCATGCGTATCGATTCGTTGGCAACGTGCGTCAGCGTGTGCTCGACGAGCGCCTGCTCCGCGTTGAGGTCTTTCATCTCGGCGATGTCTGCACCGGCGACGAAAGATTTTTCGCCGGCGCCGGTAATTACGGCGAGACGCAATTCGTCGTCTTTCGCAAGCCGCGCAAACGTATCCGCAATCGCACGTTTGCCCGGTATGCCGAGCGTATTGCGTTTTTCCGGATTGTTGACCGTCACATAAGCGACGTGGCCGGCGTCGCGTTCATCGATGCGGCATTGAATAAGATCCGTGTGTGCAGCGTCATGCATAAGAAGTCCCGGCAATCGAGAGAAGCAGGAATGAGGCGCTACACTCGCGCAGCACTGATGCCGCCATCGACCACGAGCTCGATGCCGGTGATGTAGCGTGCTTCATCCGACACGAGAAACGCGACGGCATGCGCGGTGTCCCATCCGGTGCCCATATACCCCATGGGAACCGCAGCATTGCGCTGCGCAATCAAAGCGGCTGCGTCACCCGCACCCAGCTGTTTTACCAGGCGCTGCTCGACGAGCGGTGTATGCATGGTGCCGACCACGACCGTATTGCAGCGAATGCCTTTTTTCACGTAAGCCATCGCAGTTGAGCGGCTGAATGCCGCGAGGCCGGCCTTGGCGGTGCTATAAGCGACGTTGACACGCGCCGCGACCTGGTGACGAAATCCTGCGATCGACGAAATATTCACGATCACGCCCGAGTTCTGCCTTTCCATGACCGGCAGCACGAATTTGCAGCCCATGAAAACAGTTTTCAGATTGAGCTCGAGCTGAGCGTCCCACACTTCTTCGCTCATTGAAACCGGATCGCCCGCCGCAGAGCCACCGGCATTGTTGACGAGAATGTCTATGCGTCCGAAGCGCTGTATGCATGCGTCCACCGCAGCGCGCACGGCCTCTGCGGCTGTCGCGTCGCACTGATGCGCTACACAAACGCCGCCCTCGCCCTCGATGATATCGCGCGTTTCATTCGCTGCGTCGATGTTGATATCGGTCGCGAAAACATGCGCACGCTGCCGCGCCAGCAACACCGCAGTCGCTTTCCCGTTGCCCCAGCCGGGCCCGACCGTCCCTGCGCCAGCGACAAACGCAATCTTGCCGGTAAGGTCAAGCATGGCGGTTCATTTTGCTGATTCGCTAACGATGGGCTGCAGCAGCTATCATAGCTTAGGTTGTTACCAGATTGTCCGGAGGGAGATCCTCGATGTTTCGCATTGCGCAAGTGTCATGGGTTTGCATACTCGTTTTCGCTGCAGGCGTTGCGATCGCTGCGGAGTATCCGGAAAAAACTGTTACGTTCGTCGTCCCCTTCGCAGCCGGCAGCGCGACCGATACCCTTGCGCGCGTTGCAGCGCAAGAAATTACGAGCGAAACGAAGCAGCGGATCGTCGTGGATGACAAGCCCGGCGCCAGCGGAATAATCGGCGCGCAGGCGGTCGCCAAAGCGGCCCCTGACGGCTATACCGTTTTCATAACCACGAATACGACGCACGCGGCAAATCAACATCTGTATAAACAGCTGCCATACGACGCCGTTACCGATTTCGCGCCCGTGGCAGGTCTCGCCAAAGGATACCAGATCATGGTTGTCAATCCGCACGTACCCGCGAAACGGGTTGCGGACTTCATAGCGATCGCAAAGAAAAGTCCGGGCAAGCTTACTTTCGGGGAAGGCAGCTCGTCGGCGCGCGTCGCGGTCGAGCTATTTCAGCAAATGACCGGCACGCGGCTCAATCACGTGCCCTACAAGAGCAATCCGCTCGCCATCACCGACCTGCTCGGCGGGCACATCGACATGATGATCGTCGACATGCCGACGGGACTGCCCCAAGTGCAAGCCGGCAAGCTGACCGCGCTCGCCGTCACGAGCAAAGAGCGTTCACCGCAAGCGCCGCAACTGCCGACGATCGACGAAGCAGGCGTCAACGGCTATGAGATGACTTACTGGTTTGCGGCGTACCTACCGGCGAAGACGCCGCAACCGGTGATCAGGCGCTTGAATGAGCTGCTGGTAAAAGCGATCGGTACTGAATCTGCGAAAGCGTTCTTCGCGAAGAACGGGCTTGTACCGTTTACGACGACGCCTGACGAGCTCGCGAAATTCCAGGCCGCCGAAACCCAAAAATGGGGACGCATCATCAAGTCGGCCGGCATCCAGCCTGAGTAATTCGCGGCGCAAAAATCTGCGACAATCACTGCGCTCCAATCTGTTCTCTATCTTAGAAAGCACGCATGTCTTCGCGTCCGCAAGCCGAGTCCGCAGTTCCTGATACCAGCACTGGCTTACATGCAGCACGCTACACGAGCAGATACGTGGAAGCAGACGGTCTGCGGCTGCACTATCTCGATTACGGCACGGTTGGCAAGCCCACCATCCTCTGCGTCCATGGTGGCGCAGCACATGCGCACTGGTTCGATTTTGTCGCATCCGGCTTGAGATGCGATTATCACGTCCTTGCAATCGATCAGCGCGGCCATGGCGATAGCGGCGCGGCAAATCCACCCGACTACGCCTATGAGCGCTATGCAGCCGATCTCAATGAGGTCGTCGAAAAGCTGGGGCTGCGCGATTTCGTACTGATTGGTCATTCGATGGGCGGCACCGTTTGCCTCGTATACGCCGCAACTTATCCGGGACGCGTCAGCCGGCTCGTGATCGTGGACTCCACCTTGCAAATGACGCCCGCGCGCGTCGCGGCCTTGCGCGAGGTAGGTTCGCGCGAGGGCAGCATGTATGCGACGCGTGAAGAGTTCATTGCCCGCTACCGTTTGCGGCCTGCGAGCGCCCGCACGCCGCTGCGCGTCGTTCGCCATCTGGCCGAAGTCAGCGCGCGCCAGCATCCGGACGGCACATGGCGGCACAAGTTTGACCGCAACGTCTATGCAAAACGCGAAAACGTGGACGGCCTGCCGTTGTGGACACGGATCGGCATACCTGCACTCCTCATCAAAGGCGAGCGCAGCGATCGCATAACACCGGAGATCCACGCGGAAGTGAAAGCGCGCTGTCCGCACGTCGAGTTCACGGAAGTCGCCGACAGCGACCATCACGTCACGCTCGACAATCCAGTTGGATTCGTCGATGCAGTCAGGTCGTTTCTGTCGAGACACACACATGCCTAGGCACAACCGCTCGTGGCTGGTTGTGCCGATGTCCAAGCCCGGACAGATCGCGCAGTCCGCGCCGTGCAAAGCGGACGTAATCGTGCTGGACCTTGCGGAATTTGTGCGTGATCGAGACAGACCTGCCGCGCGTGAGCAAGCCCGCTCTGTGATCAGTACCGCAATAGCGACCGGCGCGCAGGTATTTGCCCAGATCAGTCCGCAAGCGCTCGACGCCGACTTGACTGCGTGCGTGTGGCCCGGTTTAACCGGCGTGGTGGTCTCGCGAGCTGAGAGTGCCGCCCAAATAAGTGCTGCGGATGAAAAGCTCGGCGAGCTCGAAGCGACGCGAGCACTGAGTCCGGGTGCGATCGAAATCGTTGCCGCCGTTGAAACGGCGCGCGGAAATAGTGATGCATACGACATTGCGCGGGCGAGCCGCCGCGTATCCGGCATTACGCTGGGCCGCGCGGACCTCGTCATGGATCTGCGCGCGGAGCCGTCGAACGAATTTCACCTCATGCAATATCTGATGCAGCGCCTGATTATCATCGCGCGCGCGGCCGGGGTCATGCCGATCGGCGCATGGTGGCGCGCGCCCGACCGCGGTCTGCTGGCAACGCCGACGAACACCTATGAGGCTGCGCGCCGCGGCAGGGCGATCGGCTTCAAAGGCGCCATGTGTCTGCGCGCCGATCAGGTGGAACCGCTCAATCGGGCGTATAGCTGACATGGCAACTTCGTCGGTGCGACGTTCCGGATTGACAATGCCCGTGGTCACCCCGCGATTCATCGACCACGCCTGGCGTCGTGGCTGCGACTTCATCGTCATCGATCTTGAAGATTCAGTCCCGCAGCACCTCAAAGCGCATGCGCGAACGCTCGTCAAAGACGCCATAGACAAGGTGTCGCGCGGCGGGGCGGAAGCGTTCGTGCGTATCAATCATGATTCAGTGCAAGCCGACCTCGAAGGTGCGATATGGCCCGGACTTAAGCGCATCAAATATCCCAAGACCGAATATGCGCACGAAGTGCGGCGCCTGGATGAAATCATCACGCGGCTGGAACACGAGCGCGGTATCGCGCCGGGCTCGGTCGAAATCGACCCCGGCATCGAGACAGCGGTAGGCGTAGTCAACATTTACGAGATCGCTTCCGCGAGTCCGCGCGTGCGCGAATTCGGCGCGAGCACCGGCGGTTATGATTTCTCGCGCGATCTCGGCGTCGAAATGTTCGTCGACTTCGACCAATTCATTTACTCGAAAGGTGAAGCCGAACTCGTGGCCCGCACGCTGGGCCTGGGAGTGCGCGCGGCGCCCTTCGTTGCCAATATCACCGGTAGCGTCAGCGACCCCAATCGTGCGCTCAACCAGGCGCGCGCCGCGCGCCTGTGCGGCTTTCATCTCGGCGGCGGCGGATTGAATCCTGCGGTTGTCGAAGGTCATAACGTCGGCCTCACGCCGACCGCAGCGGACATCGCCGACGCCCGTTGGGTTCTTGAGCAACACCGCGCGCTTGCGGCAAAAAGCGAAACCTGGGCAGAGATCGACGGCCGCGTTATCGACGACTATGAAGCTGAGCGCGCGCGCGACACGCTTGAATGGGCTGACGTGTGCGCGCAGCGCGACCGTGAGAAATCAGAAGCGGTTGCGCGCACGCGCGCGGCGATCCAGGCATCGCAACAGCAATAGAAGTTGCGCGTTTGTTTTGACCTGAACGCTTGCTGCTGATGTTGATCACCGCCGTGACCGCGGCAAGGCGCTCGTTGAAATGCGCAGACAATCAGCTACGGCGCGCGAGATGCAGATGGATGACGATCGCCGTCATAGCTGCCGCATCGGTCATGACGACCGGGACCGTTTATGCGCAAGCGTATCCGGCACGCACCGTGCGGATCATCGTTCCCTATGTTCCGGGCGGTGGTGTCGACTTCGTCGGGCGCGTGGTTGCAACCAAACTCACTGAACTATGGAATCATCCGGTAATTGTGGAAAACCGGCCGGGCGCGGGCACGAACATCGGCTCGGAACTTGTTGCGCGGTCAGCGCCCGACGGCTATACGCTACTCGTCGGCGGCGTGCCGAATAGCGTCAATATGATGCTTTACAAGAAGATGCCGTACGACGTCGTGCGTGATTTTGCGCCCGTATCGCAGCTTTCCACCGCGCCCAATATTCTTGTCCTGCATCCCTCCGTGCCCGTGCGTTCCGTGCGTGAACTCGATTGCGCTCGCAAAGTCACGTCCCGGTCAGCTCACATTCGCATCGGCAGGCATCGGCAGCTCGAATCATCTTTCCGGTGAGCTTTTCAAGATGATGGCCGCTGTCGATATCGTCCACATTCCCTACAAAGGCGGCGGCGCAGCCGTGACCGATCTGATTGCCGGCCAGGTGTCGATGTACTTTGGCACGACGCCGAGTTCGGTGCCGCACGTGCGCACAGGCAGGTTGCGGGCACTCGCGGTCGACGAGCGCAAAGCGCTCTGCTCTCGTCCCGGACATCCCGACCTTATCCGAGTCCGGCCTGCCCGGCTTCGAGCAGTCAGCGTGGCACGGTTTACTGGCACCCGCCGGCACGCCCGAAGCGATCGTGTCGAAGATCAGTGCAGATGTGATTCGCGTATTGCGCCAACCGGACACGGTTCAACAGCTCGCAGCGCAAGGCGTCGATGTGATCGCAAGTCGCCGGCAGAGCTTGCCGCATTCATACGTCAGGACATTGCAAAGTACGCAAAGCTCGTCAAGGCAGCAAACATACAGATCGAGTGACTGATAGCCCTCGACATCAGCGCCGGCGAAATGACTTATCATCGAAGCATCGATTAACAGTGGCGCAGGGACTTCATATGGCCGGCAGCATGGGCAGCATCGCTTCTGCAACAAAAAATGCTGCATTGATGAAACTCGTGGATCTGGCGGCGCTTCCAGCGGCGGCGGCTGACACCGTCGTAACCAATGGCACGGATCCCGTCTTTCCGACGCGCTATCGCATTGTTGAGCCCGGCGCCGCAGCGATGGCAGCGACCGGACTTGCCGCCGCAGATCTATGGGCCTTGAAGACGGGGCGAAGGCAACAAGTGCGCGTAGATGGCCGCGCAGCCGCGGCGGCGCTGCGCAGTTCGCGCTATCTGAAGATCAACGGCGAACGCCCGAAAGAAGACCCGGAAAAAATCACCGGCTTCTATGCTCTGCGCGATGGCCGCTGGATGTACCTGCACTGCAATTTCTTCAACCTGCGCGACCGCAATCTCGCCGTGCTCGGTGCGCCTGCGAACAAGGACGCAGTCGCGAAAGCGGTCGCGAAGTGGGATGGACTGCAACTCGAAGAAGCGATTTTCGAGGCGGGCGGGTGCTGCAGCTTCGTTCGCAGTGAAGACGAATGGCGCGCGCTGCCGCAGATGCAGGCAGTTGCGGGCTTGCCTCTGCTCGAGATCAGGAAGATAGACGACGCGCCGCCGCGACCATTGCCGGCGGGGCCGCGTCCGCTTACAGGCATACGCGTGCTCGATCTCACGCGTGTTCTCGCCGGACCCACGTGCGCGCGCACCCTGGCGGAACACGGCGCTGACGTGTTGAGAGTCACGCGTGAAGATCTAGCCGACATCGGTCCCACCGATTTCGACACCGGTATCGGCAAGCTCTGCACGCACATCGATCTGCGCAATCCGGCCGGGGCGGACACGATGCGCTCGCTGATCCGCGATTGCGACGTGTTCTCGCAGTCATATCGTCCGGGCTCGCTTGCGCGCCGCCGGACTTTCTCCCGAGGCCTTGGCAGAATTGCGGCCGGGAATCGTCTACGTGACGTTGACCGCGTGGGGGCACGAAGGCCCGTGGGCGGCCGCCGCGGCTACGACACCGTCGTGCAATCGGCCAATGGCATGGCTTATAGCCCTAACGACGCGCAGCCGGCGTTTCTTCCCGTCTCGGCGCAGGACTATATCGCCGGTTACCTGCTCGCCTTCGGTGCAATGGTGGCGCTTGGGCGACGCGCGCGCGAAGGCGGCAGCTGGTTCGTACGCGCGTCACTCGCGGGAGCCGGACACTGGATACGCCAGCACGGCCTGCTCGGGCGCGACGAATACGCAAATGTTCCGGCCGAACTGCCGCCGGACGAATTGAAATCCCTATTGATCGAGCACGATTCGCCGATTGGTCGCCTGACGCATCTTGCGCCGGTGGTGCAGATGTCCGAAACACCCGCGCGGTGGGAGCGTCCGGCAGGAGCTGCGCGGCTATCATCCACCGGCGTGGCCGAAATAAGTTCGACACCCACAACAAACCGAACAAACCGCTATGCCAACGACCAACGAGCAAACGACCGTACCAATTCGTCGGGAACCGCGCCGCCAAAACTCAAAGCGCCTCCCAATGCCGCGGACTGCCATATCCATATCTACGATCCTCGCTTTGAGCCGCCAGTCGAGAAGGTCGCGCGCGGTACAGCCGGCGATTACCGTCTGCTGCAGCGGCGCATCGGCGTCAAGCGCGTCGTCATCGTCACGCCGCGCAACTACGCGACCGACAACACGGTCACCCTCGACGCGATTTCTCAACTCGGCATTGCGAACGCCCGCGGCGTAGCCGTCCTTCGTCCGAGCGTCACCGATGCTGAGCTGAAAAAGCTGGCGGACGGCGGCGTACGCGGTATCCGGTTCACGACCGGACAGCCGGAGACTGCGATCGTCAGCATCGACATGATCGAGCCGCTCGCGAAACGCATCGCCGCTCACGGCTGGCACGTACAACTGAACATGGAACCGGAACAGATTGCGGACAGCGCAGATATCCTCCGGCGTCTGCCTACGCCAATCGTGTTCGACCACATGGGCAAGCTGCCGCCCGCGCAGGCGCTCGATCACCCTGCATATAAGAGTGATCCGCGGTCTGCTAGACCAGGGCCGCGCCTGGCTGAAAATTTCAGGCGCATACATCGTCGACAAGAACGGTCCTCCGTTCACGTACGCGACGAAGATTGCGCAGGCGTACGTAAAGGCCGCGCCTGAGCGACTGGTATGGGGAAGCGATTGGCCGCATCCGGGACCTGCCGTGAAGCCGGACGACGCCATGCTGTTCGATTTGCTCTCGTCGTGGGTGCCGGATGAGGCGATGCGCAATCGCATTCTCGTTTCAAATCCGGAAGCGCTGTACGGTTTCTGACGCCGACATGGCTATTCTCGTGCGACGCTCGAATCTCCTCGTGCCGCTGACCGACGACAGCGCGGTCGACGACGCGTGGCGACATGATGCTGATGCCATTACGATTGATCTCGAAGACAACGCCGATGCGGCGCTGCGCCGCCGTGTGAAAGGCGATATCGCCAAAGCCGGCAAAGGCGCGGCCGAGATCTTCGTTCGCGTGAACAAGAAATCACTTGAAGTCGATCTTGATGCCATCATATGGCCCGGGTTACGCGGCATCATGCTGCCGCGCGTCGAGTCCGCAGCGGAGGTTGCACAAACGGCGGAGATCGTATCGACGCTCGAACGGGAACGCGGCCTTACAGCCAGCTCTATCAAATTAATCGTGCTGCTGGAATCCGCACGCGCCGTATGGGACATGCGCGCCATCATCACCGCCAGCGCGCGCATCGAACAAGCGGGCCTCGATGAGGTCGATCTGGCTGCCGACCTCGGTATCGATCCCGACCCTGAATACGATCCCTTCATTTACGCGCGCGGTCGGCTGGCAGTCGAAGCGACTGCCGCCGGGGTGAATGCCATTGGCATGGCGTATCCGGTGAGTATCGAACGCGGCCGAAGCGCCGGCGGCGGAAATTCATCGACTCGCAACCAAAGGGCGCAACCTGGGCATGAAGGGCGTGATTTGTCCTGATGCAAGCTGGGTGCGACCCGTGAATGCCGCATTTACGCCGACCGCGGAGCTGGTTGCATACAACAAACGGGTGCGTGAAGCGTTCGCCGCGGGCGTCGCTGCGGGCACCGCCGCCGTGCCGCTCGATGGCCGCATGATCGATGTTCCGGTCGACGAGTGGGCGATTGTCGTGATTGCGACGGCGGAAGCCTGCGCAGCCCGCGATGCCGAGAAGCAGGCAGCGTTGCACAGGCTGCAAGCGCAGGCCTAGCCGGTCGGCGCTTGCGTCAAACCAGTTTTACAACCTGCTTATCTAACTCTGCAACACCACCAGCGCGTCCGCCGCTTTCACACCCTGGCCTTGCCGGCAACACCATGAGCGGATTGATGTCGAGTTCCGCGAGCTGCCCTTCGAGATGCACCGCCAGATATGAGACGCCCACGAGCGTATCAGCGAGCGCATCGAGATCTGCGGGCGGAGCGCCGCGGAATCCGCGCAGCAGCCTCGCGCCTTTCACTTCGGCGATCATTTCCTGCGCCTGATAGCGCGTGATCGGGCAGCGCCGCAACGCAACGTCGTTATAAATTTCTACCATCACGCCGCCGATACCGAAGAGCAGCATCGGTCCAAGCTGCGCATCGTATGAAAGACCGACAATGACTTCGATGCCACCGGTGATCATCTCCTGCACGAGAACGCCGTTGATAGTGGCATCGGGCGCATGCGTGGCGGCGCTCGTCATTATCTCCGAATAAGCTTTGCGCACTTCGGCGGCATTCCGCAGCCCAAGCCGTACCACGCCAGCCTCGGTCTTATGCAGAATATCGGGCGAGTCCACCTTGAGCACGACCGGATATCCGATTTTTTGCGCTGCTTCAGCAGCCGCATCGGCGGAATTCACGGCCGATTCAAGCGCGCCGGCGATGCCCCATGCTGCAAGCAATTGCTTGCTTTCGCTTTCTGAAAGCGTCGCATGCCCGGAATTACGCGCCTGACCTAGCGCCCGCGTCTGTGCTTCCGTCTGTAGCGGCACTGTCGCTGGACTCACCGTTCAATTTGCGATCGCGCCATGCATGATAGTCAATCAGGCTCTTCAACCCGCTTGCGAGTTTCTCCGGCGAGTAGAAGATCGGCACGTTGGCGCTCTTGAGCCGCGCGAGCGTGCCTTGATCCGCGCGGCTTGCAGTCCAGAAAAAGGCAACGACTTTATCGGTGCGATTGCGCAGGTTGATGACATGCTCGACCTGATTCCCGGCGCCTGCACTTGCAATCACCAGCGTGCCGACCGCCGGCTCGTTGATGAGGAAGTCCATGATGTCGGGAAACGAATCGCCGCGCGCAAACCCTGTCACATCCGCCGGATTCGCTGCCCAGCCGAAGTCCTTGAGAATGCCGTTGATGCCATTGCGCGCGGCATCGCTCAAGGCCGGCAGTTCGAGTCCCGCCTGGCCCAACATGTCGGCGGTCAGCGAGCTGATGCCGCCGGAGTGTGAAACGACGGCGATACCGGGCTTGTTTGGCTTCGGTGAATTCGCGAGCAAGTGCGACACCTCGAGCAATTCATCGTAGTCCTGAACGCGGATCACGCCATATTGTTTAAACACCGCCTCATATAGCGCGTCTGCGCCGGTAAGCGCTGCCGTATGCGAGCGTGCTGCGCGCGCGCCCGATTCTGAACGTCCGATCTTGATCAACACGATCGGCTTGCCGCGCTCGGCCGCGAGCTCGGCGACCGCGATGAATTTTTTTACATCCTTGAAGCCTTCGACGAAACCGGCGATTACACGCGTGCCCGGGTCATCAACGAGATATCGCGCGAAGTCGGCAAAATCAAGATCGGTCTCGTTGCCGGTCGAAATGATATGGCTGAGCCCGATGCCCGCATCGACTGCGCGCAATAGAAACGGCCCGAACGCGGTGGCACCACTCTGGCAAACAAGTGCAACGTGACCGGTTAATCCGCCGAGAGTACGCGACGACGCGGTCGCCCAGATATTGTCTCTAACATTGGCGAGACCGAGGCAATTAGGGCCAGCCAGCCGCATGCCGGACTGTTTGCCGAATGCGCCGACCTGCCGCTCGAGGTCGAGTCGCGATGCAATCCCGCGCTCGGCAAAACCCGCAGAGATGATGACGGCGGACCCCGCTTGCTTCTCGTGGCATTCCTGGAGCACGCCAAGCACCTTGTCGTACGGGACGACAATGCCGACAAGGTCGGGCGCTTCGGGCAGGTCGCCGATACGCCTGTACGATTTGATGCCGTTGATCTCGTCGTAATTCGGGTTTACGGGATACACCCGGATACGATCTTTAGCTCGCAGCACCGCGTTCAGCAGACGCCCGCCATAGCCGCCTTTCGGCGATGCGCCGATCACCGCAATGGAACGTGGATTGAGCATCTTGTGGATCGACCGCATCTGGTCGTCCGTCCACATCGTCATGAGCTGACCTTTCGAGTTGGTTGATCGCGAAAGCGAGTTGGCGAATATAACATCGACGGCCAACAGCGGGACTGCGGCAATGACGACGGGCAAGCTTTCCGCAAGCCGCGTGCAGCGATGCGACAGCAGGCATTGCGTGGATTTACGGCGCGGTGCTGACACCACATCGAACAGTGGAAGCGCCATGACGCATACAGAAGCTAGGCCTGTGCGCGTTCAGTGCTCGCGATGGACTGCGACGCCAGCGCGCGTCTCAATTTGTGAGACACTCTGCTTTCCAACTGTATGCAGGCTCGCATGCAACTTCCGCTCGAAGATGTCAAAGTGCTCGATCTGACCCACGCGCTGGCCGGACCGTTTTGTTCCACGATGCTCGCCGACTTCGGGGCGCAGGTAATCAAACTGGAGCCGCCGGGCGCCGGTGATATTGCGCGCGGCTGGGGGACGCCGGTGGCGGGCGGCGAGACTGCATACTTCGTCAGCCTTCACCGCAACAAGCGCGGCATCGTCATCGACCTTAAGCGGCCGCAGGGCAAAGAATTGTTTTTCAAGCTGATCGAGCACTCCGATGTCGTGCTCGAGAATTACCGCGTCGACGCACTCAGGCGCCTCGGTCTCGACTATGAAGCGGCGCGCAAGCGTAATCCCGGCATTATCTATTGCTCCGTCTCGGGTTTCGGACAGGACGGGCCGTATCGCGACCGCGCGGCGCTCGATCTGATTCTGCAGGCTGAAAGCGGCATGATCAGTGTCACCGGAGAACCGGGCAGCACCGGCACACGCGCCGGTGTGTCGATAGCAGATCTGACCGCCGGCATGTACGCGGCTTACGGCGTGATGCTCGCGCTCAGAGTCAAGGAAAAGACCGGAGAGGGCCAGCACATCGACATCTCGATGCTGGAGGGACAACTTTCATTGCTCGGCACTGCGATCGGTAATTATTTCGGTGACGGCAAGATTCCGCGTCCCATGGGTACCGCCTACTCGGTCGTCGTGCCCTACCAGACTTTCCATACGAAGACGCTTGATCTTGCGCTGGCCATCGCCGGCGAAAAGATATGGCGCAAGTTCTGTCCGGCAATCGGCTGTCCGGAGCTCGCCGACGACCCGCGCTACACGAGCACGCTCGAGCGCAGCCGCAACCGTGACTCGCTGCTGCCCACGCTGCAGCAAGTTTTTCTAACCCGCACCTACGAGGAGTGGGAGAAAATTCTGCTCGCGAATGACATTCCGGTCGGGGCAATCAATAACATTGCACAGGTCATCGAGCACCCGCAAGTGAAAGCGCGCAACACCTTCGTCGAGCTCGATCACCCGACCTCGGGAAAGGTGCGCGTGGTCGGGTCACCGGTTCGGCTATCGAAGACACCGGCAAAGATCAGCAAGCCCGCGCCGACGCATGGGCAACATACTCGCGAAGTGTTGCGTGAAGTGCTGGGCCTCAGCGCGGAGGAAATCAGCGCGCTCGATGCCCAAGGCGTTCTCGGAAACTAAGTCAGGCGGGCTCGAGACCGCTTCTCTTAAGGACCGGTGCCGCGTCCGGCGCCGTGATAAATCGAATCAGCGCTTGCGCCGCTTCCGGCTCATGCGCGGCAACATTAACGCCCGCAGAAAAAATAGTGATCTGCTGAATGTCCGGCGGGAGCGGCCCTACGAGATCGATGCCAGGCACCGGCAAGAGTTCGCTGATCTGCTGAAAACCGATATCCGCCTCGCCGCGCGCTACTACGGCGGCCACAGGCTCGCCTTTGATTTGCTTCACCCTGCCTTTCAGTTGGTCGGCGATACCGAGCCGCTCGAAGAGCTGCAGGATATAGACGCCGCTCGGTCCGGTCGAAAAGCCAACGGCTTTTGCTGCAAGCAGCGCGCGCTTGAGCGCCACGCCCGAACTGATGTCCGGCTTTTCGGCACCGGCCTTCACCGGCTACTCCAACGCCCGACCGGGCAAGGTCGACGCGGCTGCCCGGCGCTATCCTCCCGAGCGCGATCAGCTCCTCGATCGAGCTTCTTTGCATTATGACGATATCGCTGACTTCACCGTCTTTGACCCGGCGCATTAGATCGACGCCGGGAATCCAATGGGTAACAACGCGATGCCCGGTTACGCGCTCGAAGCCCGGGCACCAGTTCGAGATACGCCGCCTTCATGGCTGATGACGACATGACTTGAATCTCAGATGAGCGGGACATCATTTAATTCCTGTAACAAATGCCTTTGCTCAGCGTCACTAAAACGCGACATCGCATTTGAGCAACAAGTCAGCCCACACGCTCAAACAACAGCGTGTTTTTCTTCAGCAAACCCTCATCGATCGTAATGCCAAGTCCAGGACCGCGCGGCACGTCAACATGCCCGTCGCGCACCACGAAATCACTGTCAGGGCAGAGCGGATCTTTAGCGGTCGTATTGAGACCGAAGACGAACTCTGCTGCGCCCATCGTTCGTGCAACAGGCGTGCTCGCATAAAAATGTGCGCCCGCGGCCGCTTCGAGTTGAGATTGCACTGCAAGGCCGCCGCAGTTCAGTTGAATGTTGGCGGCTTCGGCGACGGCCGCAATCTTCTTGGCTGCCGTGATGCCGCCGAGCTTGTACAGCTTGATGCAAAAAGCATCGACCGCTCCCGCTTCTGCCAGCGCGTAAGCGTCTTGCAGGGTGAAAAGGCTTTCATCGGCCATCACCGGAACGCCGTTGGCCGCCCTGCGTATCTGCGCAAGACCGCGATGATCGCGGCGTGCAACGGGCTGCTCGATATAGCCAAGCTCGAATTGCTTCAACGCTTCAACTGCGGACAGCGCATCGGCGAGCGTCCATCCGGTGTTCGGATCGACGCCGATGACGACGTCGTCGCCGACCGCACGGCGCACCGCCTCGAAATTCTTGACGTCCTGACGCCAGCCGCGGCGGTCCGCCATTTTCAGGCACAACACGCGTATGCCAAATTGGTCGACGGCACGCTTGGACTCGCCGATCATGACAGCGATATCGTCGGCCATGCTCACTGACCATTCGAGCGCGATGCGCGGCTGGCAGCAGCCGCCGATCAGATTGTAGAGCGGCGTATTGAGCGCTTTACCCATGGCATCACGCAGCGCGATATCGAGCACCGCACGTGCGGCCGGATTGTTTGCCAGCCGGTTATCGAACATCTCGTTGCAAGCTTCGATATCGAAGATCGATTTGCCCAGCAATGCCGGACCATAGACTTCCTTGATTGCAGCAACGACGCTTTGCGTGGTGTCGGCAACGAAGTGTCCCGGGCTTATCGGCCGGATTTGCGCACAGCCGACGACACCATCCGCATATATTTTCACCAGCACCGGTTTACTGAGCAGACGCTCCGCGGGCCCGGTGTCATAAGAGCCGCTCGCGAATATGCGCTGCAGGCGCTCGGACAGCGCGGTGACGAATATTTCAATGCGATCGATCATTTTGTTCAGTCATCCATTTGGGCAGCGGCACGACGCACTGCTGCTATTCGGCACGTAATCCGAGATCGCGCACGACCTTGCCCCATTTCACATTCTCTTCGCGCAGGAAGACGGCGTACTGCTCGGGTGTATTGGCGACGATCTCGAATCCCATTTTCGTCAGCTGCTCCTTGACTGCCGGCAGCGACACGGACTGCACGACCTCTGCATTGAGTCGACTGACGACATCTTTCGGCGTTGCGGCCGGCGCGAGAAGTCCAAACCAGGTTATCACTTCGAAGTTCTGCAGACCTGATTCTGCGATCGTCGGAAATTCGGGTGCGACGGTCGAACGTTTCAGGCTCGTTACGGCCACCCCGCGCAACTTGCCGCTGCGCACATACGGCATCAGGGCGGATATGCTCGATGTCAGCATAGGAACCTGGCCGCCGATGACATCGATGATCGCAGCACCGTCGCCCTTGTAATGTATGGGCACCATGTCGAGCTTGAGCGTGCTTTTCAAGAGCTCCATCGACATATGCGGCGACGAGCCAATGCCGCCGGTTGCAAAGTTGATTTGCCCGGGTCGCGCGCGTGCAAGTGCGATCAGATCGTTCATCGACTTGACCGGCATCGAAGGGTTGACGACCACGAGCAGCGGGTTGTGCACGACGCGCACGATGGTCGCGAAGTCCTTGATTGGATCGTAGCCAACCTTCGCGTACATATACGGTGCTACAGCATGCGTCGTCTGGCTCGCGAGGTATAACGAGTAGCCATCGGACGGCGCTTTCGCGACCAGTTCCGCGCCGATGGTGCCGGTGGCGCCGACGCGGTTCTCGACGACAAACGACTGGCCCATACGCTCGGTGAGTTGCTGAGCGACGATGCGCGCGACAATGTCGGAGGGCCCGCCGGCGGTGAAGCCGACCACGATGCGGGACGGCTTAGACGGGTAGGTTTGTGCATGACCGACGGTTACGCTTGCCGCCATCAACAGAAATGCATGCATGCATCTGCGCATCATTGTCTTTCTCGTCGAATGCCGCATAGCTCGCATCACGCACGTGCTGCTGCCAGCAGCAGGTCGGCGCCCTTCTCACCGATTGCGATGGACGGAATATTGGTGTTCGATGCGGGAATCGTCGGGCATATCGCCGAGTCGATGACGCGCAAATTCGCGATCCCATGCACGCGCAGCTCCGGATCCACGACTGCCGCGGGGTCGACACCCATTTTGCAGGTGCCCACCATATGCCAGCTCGTTTGTATCGTGGCTTTCATGTAGTCGAGCAACGCCCCGTCGTCCTGCGCTTCCGGCCCGGGACGTGTCTCGCGCACCATCAGCGGTTTCAGTGCGGGCATCTGCGCGACTTTGCGCGCGACGCGTATGCCATCAAGAAACAACTGGGCGTCGGCTTCATGCGAAAGGTAGCGCGGATCCATGCTCGCCTGCTGCAGCGGATCCTGCGATCTGATGTGCAGCGTTCCTATGGAGCGCGGTTGGAGTACTGTGACACCGAATGTAAAACCAGGAAAGATGTCCATGCCATAGCCGGGCGTGCGCGCGTAGCGATCTTTTCCCGAGAGGGGCAAAAGCCGCAGCACAAGGTCGGGTTGCTTGGCAGCGGGGTCGCTGCGGAAATTCATCTGCGCGGTCGCTGAGCAGATCGTGAGCAACCCCTGACGCTTCGTGATGAATCGCAGTCCTTCTTTCAACTTGAGCCATGGACTGCGCAGCACGTCGTTGATCGTAATCGGCTGCGAGCACTCGAATGTGAGCCGCGTGTTCGGATGATCGCGCAGGTTCTCGCCGACACCGGGCAGATGGTGAACGACACTCACGCCGTGTTGTTGCAGTATCTCGCTATTGCCAATGCCCGACAGTTCGAGCAATTGCGGCGACGCCAACGGGCCGGCTGAGAGTATCACTTCTCTGCGTGCTGTCACGCGAGTCGTTACAGCGCCGGCGCGGAACTCGACGCCGCTCGCGCGCTTTTGAACCATCGTGACGCGGGTCACCGTTGCGTTCGGCAGAACCGTCAGGTTCGGGCGCTTGAGCGCCGGTCGCAAATAGCCGACCGCGGAGCTGTTGCGCAAACCTCTGCGCGTCGAATACTGCAGATAAAACGCGCCTTCGTAACTGCCATCGTTGTAGTCTGTCAGCCGCTTGTAACCCGCTTCGGCGCACGCGCCGAGAAAAGCGTCCGATAATGGATCAAATCTATCGAGACTGGTGCAGTGAATCGGACCGCCGCGGCCGCGCACCGCGGGATCACCCTGCGGAAAATGCTCGAGGCGCTTGAATATCGGCAACAGATCCGCGTAGCCCCAGCCTTTGCAGCCCTTGTCGGCCCATGAATCGTATTCAGCCGGATCGCCGCGTACGAACAGGTTTCCGTTCACCGAACTCGAGCCGCCGATGACTCGGCCGCGCACCCACTTCTGCTTCTGACCGTTGAGGTGCATCTGCGGCTCCGTCATGTACGGCCATGTCACGCGTTCGTCATTGAGTATGTTCGCAACCATAAGCGGAATATGGATGTTCAGGTTGTTGTCGCGTCCTCCTGCTTCGAGCAACAGTACGCTATACCGCCCATCGGCGGTGAGCCGGTTCGCCACGGCGCAGCCGGCCGAGCCGGATCCGACCACGATGAAATCAAACTCTGCGTTATCAGGGACCGACGACACGTACATGCGCGCATTCCTCCAACTCGCCTGATTGCGTTTGCGGCCGACGCTACAGCCGCCGCTCGTTGTGCTTTTAAGATATTCTACCGGACCGCTTGCCGTATACAGCATGCAAATGCAATGCGACGCTGCGGTGGATACACTGACTGTTGATCAGGAGACGCATCACGAAGTCATCGCCGCTCTATTTTGCAGCCCTCGTGCAATCGTTACTGCCTGGATACTGCTGCGCAGCCGAATCGGCGGATGCTTATCCGACCAAGCCGATAAGATTCGTCGTCACATTTGCGCCCGGCGGCGGTACCGACATATTCGCACGTGCTATTGCGGCCAAGTTTACGGAGAAATGGGGCCAGTCCGTGATCGTCGACAATCGCGCCGGCGGTAACGGCAACATCGGCACCGACATGGTGGCCAAAGCGCCGCCCGACGGTTACACGATCCTGCTGACGACCAATGCGACGATTGTCATCAATCCGCATTTGAGCCGGTTGCCGTACGATCCCGTGACGGATCTTGCGCCGATCAGTCAGGTTGCAACGCTGCCGTTCGTATTGCTCGTGCATCCGACTCTGCCTGTGAAATCCACTGCGGAATTAATAGCGCTCGCCAAGGCCAAACCAGGCCAGCTCAACTATGGTTCCTCGGGTGGTGGCGGCGGCGCGCATCTCTCGGGCGAGATGATGAAGACGATGGCGAGAATCGATATGACGCATGTGCCTTATAAAGGCGCGGCACCTGCGCTCGTAGCGCTGCTGGGCGGCGAGGTTCAGCTCATGTTTGTGAGCATACTGACGGCAACACCGTTAATTGAATCAAACAAAGTGCGGGCCATTGCGGTCAGCAGCAGGCAGCGCTCTACGGCATTGCCGAATGTCCCCGCGGTCGCCGAGACATCCGGCCTTGCGAAATTCGAGACGGATCTCTGGTACGGGATGCTCGCGCCGGCGCACACGCCGCCGAAAATTATTAATCAACTTTACGCAGAGACACATCGTTTGCTCAATGTCCCCGAGTTCAGGAACCGCTTTGAACCCACGGGCACGGCGATGGTCGGCAGCACGCCCGCGGAGTTCGCAAAAACAATCAAGGAAGATCTCGCCAAGTGGGCGGTGGTTATCAAAGCATCCGGCGCAAAGATCGAATGACCAACAAAAAGTAAAAGCAGCGCCTGCGCTACAATCACATCAGCACACTCTCAGCTGGAGAAAATCGTGAAAGCAGAATCCAAATCGGTGACGTGGGCGGATGACATCTACCGCGCGCTGCTGCAAGTCGGCATCCGTCAGATTGCATACGTCCCGGACGCCGGACACACGCACCTGATTCAGCAATGTCATGCGAATAATCAGATGAAAACCGTTTCTCTCACTACCGAGGAGGAAGGCGTTGCAATGCTTGCCGGCGCCTGGCTCGGCGGCGATCGCGGCGCGCTGTTGATGCAGTCGTCGGGGGCGGGCAATTGCATCAACATGCTCAGTATTATTCAGGAGTGCCGCTTCCCGCTGTTGATGCTGATAACGATGCGCGGCGAGTGGGGCGAGTTCAATCCATGGCAACTGGCCATGGGACAAAGCACACGGCGCGTTCTTGAAGACATCGGCATCGTCGCACAGCATGTCGACGATGCCACCCGCGTCGGGGAGAACGTTTTTGCCGCAGGACAGATGGCATTTAGCGCGAACAGAGCGGTGGCCGTGTTGATCGGGCAGCGCGTGGTCGGCTTCAAAGACTGGAGCAAATGATGAGCGCGCAAAAAGCACAGCCGACGCTCGACCGGCGCGAAGTCGTAAAAGCGATACTCGACCGCCGGGGCGATGCATTGGTCGTCACCGGACTCGGCTCGTCATCCTATGACGCCGGCGCAGTTGCGGACGACGCGCGCACGTTCTACCTGTGGGGTGGCATGGGTGGTGCCGCGATGATTGGACTCGGACTTGCGCTTGCGCAGCCGGCCCGCCGTGTCATCGTGATAACGGGTGACGGTGAGATGCTGATGGGACTCGGCTCGCTTGCGACCATAGGCGCGGAGCGTCCCGCCAATCTCTCGATCGTTGTTATCGACAACGAGCTTTACAGCGAGACGGGCATGCAGCCAACGCATACGAGCCGTGGCGTCGATCTCGCCGGTATGGCAAAGGCGGCGTGCTTCGCGACCGCACTCACTGTGAATACATCGCAGGAACTGTCCGCCGCTATTGACGCTATCTATGAGACGAACGGCGCAGTATTCGTCGCTGTAAAAGTTGATGCTGCGCGGTACCCCATGCAGTTGCGCCTACGCGATGGCACGCACATCAAAAACCGCTTCCGTGAAGCAGTGCTGGGCAGCAAGGCATTCGATTAACGGACGTAGCGCCCGCAATTCATATGGACAGTCAGCAAAGTTCCGAAGCAGCGCTTGCAGGCGCCGCTCCGCTGCCGTCCCGCGAGCTGCTGTCGTTTCTACACGGCCTTGCGGCAAATTCATTGCCCCCGCCGGTGATGGAGCAGGCCAAATGGTGCCTCCTTGATTCGCTGGGATGCGGGCTGTTCGGTTCGCAGCAACCTTGGGGTCGATTGATCGCGGCTGAGATGGTGACGGAAGCGGCGCAGGGCCGCAGCACGCTGTTCGGTCATGCACGCACCCTGGCCGCACCCGGCGCCGCTCTATGCAACGGCACTTCAAGTCACGGCTTCGAGCTCGACGATCTGCTCGACGAATCCATTGTCCATCCCGGTGCGATTGTGGTGCCGGCAGCGCTAGCTACTGCAGAAGCGGTCGATGCATCCGGACTGAGTCTGTTGCGGGGCATCGTGGCCGGCTATGAAGTGATGGACCGGATTGGTCTTGCCTGCGGGATGGAACCCGCGCATCGGGGCTTTCATAAGACATCGCTCGCCGGGCCGGTCGGTGCAGCGGTGGCGGCTGCGGTAGTCATGAAGCTGACGCTTGCGCAACTCGGATCCGCTGTCGGCCTTGCCTGCTCGAGCGCCTCGGGCATCAAGAGCTTCGCGGCGGGCCAGCGGCGGCGGCATGATGAAACGCATGCATTGCGGGCGTGCGGCAGAAGCGGGCGTCCGCATGGCACAGCTCGCAGCGCGCGGCTTCACCGGGCCGCCCACGGCCATCGACGGACGGTTCGGCATGCTTGAAGTATTCGGCGGCAAAACGGCCCGCCCCGAGTTGCTCACGAAGCGGCTCGGAGAACACTGGGCGATCGAGCACGTATACGTGAAAGTATTCCCCTGCTGCAGCTGGATACAGGCGAGCGTGCAGCAATTGGTGGCGTTGCGCGGTAACCAGCCTTTGCAGCCGCACGCCATCAAGCACGTTCGCATTGCAACGAACTCGTATGCGAAGCGCATCAATGGAGAGACGCTGCCGGTCGACACGATGGGCGCACAATACAGCCTGCCCTATTGTGCAGCGCTCGCATTGACTGCAGACCCTTCCGATCCGGCTATGTACGCGGACGCTGCAATCAACGAGCCGTCGCGACGTAAGCTGGCCGCAAGCATTGAGGTCGCGATTGACGCAGAAATGGAAGCCGCGTATCCACAGCACTATGGCGCACGAGTGCAATTGGACCTGGCAAGCGGTGAGCGACGAGAAAGCGTAGTGTTGGATCCGCACGGCATGCCTGCGGATCCCTGTACTGAAATCGAGCGCATAGCAAAATTTCGCCGGCTGGCCACAGCAGTGCTGTCGGCCAAGGCGTGCGACGATGTCATTGACGTGATTCGTGGTGTCGACAAACTGGGCTCAGTGCTCGAACTGTCGTCGCTTCTGCGCACGGGCATCGTCTAGTGAGACGAACACCGGCCAATCCTCCGGATCCGGGCTTCAGACATGAGCGCCGTTACGGAGCTGCATCCGAATCGTGATGCTCAGTTCTGAGTTGGAATCCGGCATCGGATTCCCCGATTCCGGAACGCCGAATTTGGAACGCCCGATCTCAATTCCGAGTTCTGGATCCTGATCTCGAGTTCTGCGGTTTTCACTCCGGCTTGATGCCCGCAGACTTGACGACTTTCTCCCAGCGAGGCAATTCTTCGCGAATGAATTTGGCGAATTCCGCCGGGGTGTCGCCGACCGGCTCGAAGCCCTGGCTCAGCATTTTTTCTTTCACGTCCGCAGCGCGCATAACAATGCCGATCTGTTTGGCCAGCAGCGCTATCGTGGTTTTTGGTACGCCAACCGGCAGGAGGAGTCCATACCACGAAGCCGCGTAATAACCCGGCAGCCCGGCCTCATCGATAGTCGGCACATTCGGCAGCGCACTGCTGCGCCGTGAAATCGAAACGCCGATGGGCTTCATTTTGCCGGCGGTGATCTGAGGCAGCGCCGTGGGAATTGAGGTGAACAGCGACTGCACTTCGCCGGTGACAAGTCCGAGCACGGAGGGCGCGCCGCCCTTATAGGGCACGTGGACCATACTAATGCCGGCCATCGATTGAAACAGTTCCATCGCCAGATGCGTGACGTTGCCCAGGCCTCCGGAGCCATAAGTCAATTCGTTAGGTTTGCTCTTGGCCCTCGCGATCAGGCCCTTTACGTCATTGATTCCAAGTCCCGGATTAACGACGAGCACGGACGGGCCGAGCGCTATCAAGCTGAGCGGTGTGAAGTCCTTGCGTATGTCAAAAGGCAGCTTGGCGTACAGACTCGGAATAGCGATCGTCGAATTCGCCATGAGAATCGTATAGCCGTCGGCGTTCGACTTGGCGACGATATCAGCTGCAAGATTTCCTGCTGCGCCCGGCCGGTTATCGACGATGAACGATGCGTCGAACGATTCGGTCAACTTCTGCGTGAGCACGCGCGCCGCGATATCCGTGCCGCCCCCGGCTTGAAATCCCACTACAACACGCACCGTTTTCGTCGGGTAATCGCGGGCGTCGCCTGCGGCAATACCGAAACTGACGACGGTTGAACCGAAGACGAAAAGAGCCGCACGTGTTTTCATACAATCGCTATGCTGTTGAGGAGTGTTGCCAAGACTAGCAGAGCGTCTGCCGGTCTCCAACCGCGGCGCTGCATGCGTGGCAGCGCGCGGTGCGGCGGCAGCACCCTTAATGTATGTATATACTAAGCTGCAGGCTTGCAACCATATGGCGGAACAAACTCGATGATGTCGACTTCCCAAGCGCAATCAGCCATGACTGCTCAAAGGGCCGCGGTGCTCCCGTTCGACGCGGCGCTCGGCGCGGAGATCCGTGGTGTGGACTTGAAACATCTGGACGACGAAACCTTCGCATCGATACACGCGGCGTGGCTGCAGAACATACTCGTGGTTTTTCGCGGTCAGACGCTGGCCCCTCAGCACCTCGTAAATCTTGTCAGGCGTTTCGGCACGCCGGTTACTTCGTCGAATCTGCACCAGCGCAATCTGGGTGAGCGCACCGCGAATCAGCTGCTGAATCTGCCGCCCGAAGTAACGGTCGTCACGAATTTAAAAGAGAACGGGAAACCGATCGGCATACTCGGCGATGGAGAAATCGTGTGGCATTCCGATTTTTCTTTTGCGGAAAGACCAACTGCTGCCCGCATGCTGCTTGCAATAGAAATTCCCGCTGCCGAGCGCGGCGGCAATACATACTTTGTGAATGGCTATGCGGCTTTCGACAGTCTTTCTGCGGATCTGAAGCAACGCATATGCGGAAAAACGATCAAGCAGGGCAACATCGTAGACACTGCGATGAAACTGCGCCCGGGCGCTTCACTTCAGGACGATATCCGGCAGACACCCGGACCGAGCCATCCGATTATCTCAACGCATCCCGAGACCGGTTGCAGCTCGTTGTTTCTCGGGCGCCGGCACGCTGCGTACGTGAATGGCTGTTCTCTGGAGGAATCGGAAGCATTACTCGACGAGTTATGGGCGCACGCGACACAAGACCGTTTTTGTTATGAGCACCGTTGGGCGGTCGGCGATGTCGTCATCTGGGACAATCGTTGCACGGTTCACCGCAGGGGCGCCTTTGATTCGGACAGCCGGCGCGTCCTCTATGCGGCTCAGGTGGAAGGACACCGGCCATTTGAAGCGCCTGATGCGCTAAGCCGCGCGGCGCACTCGAGATTCCAACTGCATCGTTAGCAAGCCGCGGCTTCGTGGCGCAGGGATGCATTCATCGCATGTCGCGCAGGCCCTTCGGCGTCGACTGCACCTAATGAAACTTCCCGCGGGCTACGCTGCCACACGTGTGCGTTGATTCGCTAAGCTGCGCGACTATTGAGCAGGGCGCTCGTCCGCAGTCGCAGTCTGCATCTTACGATGACCATACGGCAGAGCCGCTTCGTGAACGCACCTGACGTAACAGAGGAGAGACCGTCTTATGCGTTATCTAATTGCCGCAATAGTTGCGTTGTTCGGATTGATTTCGTACTACACGACGACCAGTAATAACCCGGTCACCGGCGAGAAGCAGCACGTCCGATTAACAGCTGAACAGGAAGTGGCGCTCGGGCGCCAGCTTGCACCGCAGATGGCGGCGCAGTTCGGCGGTGTCTCCACAGATAAAGCCGCGAGCGACGATGTCAGTAAAGTCGGCGCAAGCGTGGTGGCTCAGTCACGCGCGCGGACTACTCCCTATCAATTCCGTTTCAACCTGCTCGCAGACCGCAATACAGTCAATGCTTTCGCTTTACCGGGCGGTCAGATCTTCATAACCGAAGCGCTCTTGAGCCGGTTAAAGAACGCGGATGAGCTGGCCGCGGTACTCGGACATGAAGTCGGACATGTGCTCGCCCGTCATTCGGCCGAGCATCTCGCCAAGGAGCAACTCACGCAGTCCATGGTAGGCGCGGTCGTAATCGGCAGCGGCGGCGGCTATAACACCGCGCAGCTTGCGCAGCTTGCCGGCAGCATGATCAACATGAAGCACGGTCGCGACGACGAGCTGGAGGCTGACTCGCTCGGACTGCGTCTCATGCAGGAAGCGCAATTCGATCCGCGCGCAATGATAGGCGTCATGCAAACGCTTGAGCGGGCCTCGGGCGGCAGCCGCCAGCCGGAATTCGCGAGCACGCATCCGAATCCGGGTAACCGGATTGCGCAAATCAAAGCGGAGTTGGCGAAGATGCAGGGCACACAAGCACCGGTACGTTGATCACTTGCAGTCGGCACCAACATTCAGCTCGAGGTCAACGCAACTGTACGACGAAGCCTTCGATTCCGCGCAACAGCATCTGCACCGCGATCGCCGTCAACAGCAAGCCCATCAACCGCTCGAGCGCCATGAGCCCGCGCTCGCCGATACAGCGGCTCAGGCGGTCCGCCGACAGCAGGAGCAACATTGAGGCGAGCACCGCGATGCTGAGCGCCGCGATCCACTCGAGCTTTCGCTCGGGGGCCCGCGACATCAGCAACGTTACCGTCGCGACCGACGCGGGTCCTGCAATCGCAGGAATCGCCAGCGGCACGATGAAGGGCTCGCCGCTGACTTGATCGCCGAATATCGGTTCCTTGCCGCGAAAAATCATGCGCAGTGCAATCAGGAACAAGATGAGGCCGCCGGCAATATTGAGAGACGTGTCGGTCAGGCCGAGCAGTTGAAGCAGCCAGTTGCCGACAAACATGAACGCGAGCAGCACGCCGAACGCGATAGCGCATTCGCGCACTATGACCTGGACGCGACGGCCCGGGTCGACGTCGCGCAGCAAGCCGGCGATCAGCGGCACATTGCCGACCGGGTCCATCACCATGAGAAGAATGGCGACGGCGGAAGAAAACGTAAGATCCATATAAAGCCAGCGGTCACGTCAAGCGTGCACGTGAATCAGAAAATGCACTGCATAAACAACGTTGCGGCGCGGCGAAAGCATAATAAACTCATACGACCGCATTGAGATTAAGCGAGAGACTGCATGAGCATCATCAGCCCCTGGTACCAGCTTGGCTACATCATTCCACACATGTACACCGATCTCGACGCCTATCAGTTCTATCGGGTAGCGCCCGAAGGCATGATGCTGGTGACCACCGGACTCAATCTCAAAGAATACAGCCTTGCAGCGGTCGAGCAGGAGCTGCCCGCGATGCAGGAACGGTTCGATCTTCTGGCCAGGAAGAAAGTCGACCGGATTTCGTTGAGCGGTGTGCCGGTTGCGTCGGTGCTTGGGCGTCGCAAGATGCTCGAGATTTTGCGGCGTACCGAAGCGCGCACAGCACTGCCATGCGATACGGATCTTGAGGCGCACATCGCAACCTTACAACACTTGGGCGCTGCAAAAATCGCGCTTGTGACGCGGTGGCCCGCGCACGTAAATGCTGCGTTGACCCAGTATCTGGCGGAAGCAGGCATCGAGGTCATCGCGTGCCGCTCGCATCCGCGCACGCTTGATCAGAACAAACAATCGAGCGCCGCCGATGATCATTTGCTCGCGCTCGATCTCGGCCGCCAGGCGCTGCGCGAGACTCCGCAGAGTCAGGCCTTGCTCATGCCCGGCGGTCTGTGGTTCGGCATACATGCCGTGCCGCTACTCGAGGCGGAATTCGGGCGGCCGGTGCTGCTCAATATTCTGTCAACAACGTGGGCCGCGCTTCGCGCAGCCGGAGATCGCATGCTGCATCGCCCCGATCCGCATTGGGGAAAAGTGCTCGCAAGCGTTTAACGGCGCGCCCGTCGCGCGCGATCTCTTCAGCCCGGCGACAAATCCGCTTTCAGATCCTCGAGCGCTTCAAGGCCCACGGCTACGCGCAGCAGCCCATCTCCGATGCCCGCAGCAGCGCGCGCCTCCGCTGAAATGCGTCCATGCGTAGTTGACGCAGGATGCGTGATGGTCGTCTTCGTGTCGCCGAGATTCGCCGTGATCGATATCAGGCGCGTCTTATCCACAAGTCTCCATGCTGCTTCCCGGCCGCCTTTTACATCGAACGATACGATTGCCCCGCCGCTTTTTTGCTGCTTCATCGCCAGCGCGTGCTGTGGATGCGTCGGCAGCCCCGGATAGTAGACGCGCGCGACATGCCGCTGTGCTTCCAGCCAGCGCGCAAGCGCGAGCGCGGTCGCCGATTGGGCTTTCGATGCGAATGCGCAGCGTCTCGAGGCCTTTTAGAATCACCCAGGCGTTGAACGCAGACAGCGTCGGACCTGCCGTGCGCAGAAAGCCGAACACGCCCTCGCGGATCACACTCGTCTTGCCGAGCACGGCTCCGCCGAGCACCCTGCCCTGGCCGTCGAGGTACTTGGTTGCTGAGTGGATGACGATATCCGCGCCGAGTTCGAGCGGCTTCTGCAAGACCGGCGTGCAGAAACAGTTATCGACTGCGAGTAACGCGCCGGCCTTTTTGGCGACGCCTGCCAGCGCCGGAATATCCGAGATTTCAGTAAGCGGATTAGACGGCGTTTCGAGAAAAAGAGACGCGTATTGGGCTTTACCGCCCTTTGCCATGCGGAAACGTCAGTCGCCGACACGAACGTCGACTCGAGACCAAAACGCTTGAGGATGTTGTTGAATAACTGGACGGTCGCACCGAATACACTTTGCGATACGATCACGTGATCGCCGGCCTTCAGCAGCCCCATCATCGTAGCGAGAATCGCCGACATTCCCGAAGCAGTCGAGACGCAGCATTCAGCGCCCTCGAGTGCTGCAAGCCGGTCTTCGAATGTTTTTATGGTCGGGTTAGTGAACCGCGAGTAAATCGGACCGCGCTCACGTTCCGCGAAGCGTTCGGCGGCCTGGGCCGCGGATTTAAATACGAAGCTCGATGTCAGGTATAGCGCCTCCGAATGTTCTCCGAAATGGCTGCGCTCGATCCCGGCGCGCACTGCGAGCGTGTCCAGCTCATAGGTATCATTCATGCAAGTCCCGCTTCCAAAATAAAAAACCCGATCAGCTCACGCGGACCGGGTTATGGCTCGCTTTAGCCGTATTTATTTGTCGTCCGGTTCACACCGGCGGCGCCCGCAAGCTGATCTCAAATCGGCGCAGTGAGAAAGTTACCCGCTCGCGGGTAACTTGTCAACTTCAAGCAGTCAGTCGACGGTCTCCAGGTCGAGTGCAAGCTGACTCGCGACCGCTTCAGCGTGCATGTTTACATCGCGACGCTGCGCTTCTACGCCGTCCAGATATTCCTGGGTGACATCGCCGGTTACGTAGATGCCGCTAAAGCACGACGTTTCGAAATTGGTCACCTTCGGGTTCACCGACCGCACATCATCAATCAGCGCATCGAGATCCTGATAGATCAACTCATCAGCGCCGATTTCACGAGCGATCTCTTCATCCGTGCGCCCGGTGGCGATCAGCTCATCGCGGGATGGCATGTCGATCCCGTACACGTTTGCGAAACGGACCGGCGGCGCAGCCGATGCGAAGAATACTTTGCGCGCGCCCGACTCACGAGCCATCTGCACGATTTCGCGGCTCGTAGTACCGCGCACGATCGAATCATCGACCAGCATGACATTCTTGCCTTTGAATTCCATGCCGATGGCGTTGAGCTTCTGGCGCACGGACTTCCGGCGGATTGCCTGTCCCGGCATGATGAAGGTGCGGCCGATATAGCGATTCTTGATAAAGCCCTCGCGGTACTCGAGATTCAGGCGATTGGCGAGCTGCATCGCGGCGGGACGGCTCGAGTCCGGTATCGGAATGACAACGTCGATATCGAGGTGAGAATGCTCGCGCTTGATTTTGTCGGCGAGACTTTCCCCCATGCGCAGACGCGTTTCATAGACGGAGATGCCGTCCATCACCGAGTCGGGCCTTGCCAGGTACACGTACTCGAAAATGCACGGATTCAGCGTTGGATTCGGCGCACATTGCTGCGAATAGAAATGGCCGTCTTCGTCAATGAAGATAGCTTCGCCTGGAGCGACGTCGCGCACCAGCTCATATCCCAGCGAGTCGAGAGCCACGGACTCTGACGAAACCAGGTATTCCGTGCCGTGCTGCGTTTCGAGCTTTCCATATACGAGCGGACGGATACCGTACGGATCGCGAAATGCGAGCAAACCGTAGCCCGCAATCATTGCCACCACGGCATACGCACCGCGACAGCGGCGATGGACGCCGGATACCGCCGCAAAGATCGTTGCCGGATCGAGTTTGTAATTGGTAGCGCTTTCCTGCAACTCATGCGCGAGCACATTGAGCAGAACTTCGGAATCCGAATTGGTGTTGACGTGCCGCAGGTCCTGGCGAAACAGATCGCTCTTCAACTGATCGGTGTTGGTGAGGTTTCCGTTATGTCCGAGCACCAGACCAAACGGCGAATTTACGTAAAACGGCTGAGATTCCGCCTCCGACCACGCGGAACCTGCGGTTGGATAGCGCGTATGCGCAATGCCGGACGCGCCGAGGAGCCCGCGCATGTTACGGGTCCGGAACACGTCGCGTACCATGCCCGCGGCTTTGTGCATGTGGAAAGTCGCACCCTCAGCGGTGACGATGCCTGCCGCGTCCTGACCGCGGTGCTGAAGGACCAGCAGCCCATCGTAGAGGACCTGGTTAACCGCGTTTTTGGCAACGACGCCTAATATGCCGCACATAACGTCCCTTATCCGTAGTTAATGTGCTTCTCGAGATCGTAGGGGAGCCATACCTTGAGCATGTTGGCAACCGCCACCAGCTGTGGACTAAACATTGCATGCCGCCATGCGGGCTGATGCGGCAATGATGTGAGCCCCGCGACCAGGATGCCGATCATCACGATTGCCATGCCGCGCATCAGGCCGAATAGCGCGCCCAACGCGCGGTCGGCGAAACCCAGCCCCGCAGTCCTGATGAGCTTGGACAGCGCAATTGCAACTAAAGTCATTATGAGCAGTGTTGTTATGAACACGGCTATGAATCCGATCAGCAGCCGTAGCGACGGATTGCTGAGTGTCGGCGGCAGCAGTTGCGCGACGTCGGTAACATAAATTTGAGCGACCACGAACGCAGCTACCCACGAGACGAGCGAGAAAATCTCGCGCACCAGGCCATGTATGAGACTCAACACTACCGAGATGCCTACGATCGCAATTACCGTGTAATCGAACCAGGTCATTTCGGAATGACGTTGCCGCTCAATCCGATGTCCTTCAACTTATCGCGCGCCTTATCCGCCTCCTCGCGTGACACGAACGGGCCCGCGCGCACGCGCGTAACCGCGCCTTTGCTTGTCGGCACGACTTCGGTGTACGCCTTGAGTCCGGCTTTCGAAAGCTGCGCTTCCATCTGCTTCGCTTTACCTGCATCGTTCAATGCCGCCACTTGCACGACGTAACCGCCGTTCGCCGGGGCAGCGGGCGCAGTGTCAGGCGCTTTTGCCTTCTCAACTACCTTCGGAGGTGGCGCAGACTTGACCGGCTCTGCAGACTTCGGCTTTTCTGCCGCCGCTTTAGGCGGTGCGGCCTCAGTATCGTTTGCGTCGGGCGTCGCTGCAGCGGTCGCAGTCGGAGCCGCGGCCGCTACTTTGGGCGGAGCCGGTTTGGCCGGCGCCTCAGCTGCGGGAGGTGGGGGCGCGTTTTTTGCGCTCTGCGGAATCGCAGGCACCGGTACTATCTTAGAAGTAAAAGTACCGGCATTCGGCGATGGTATCTGGATGCTGACGTCGTGATTCGTCGGTTTAGGTTCGTGGTCGAGGACCATCGGCAGGAAGACTGCTACCACGGTGACCAGCGCTATGGCACCGACAAGTCGGCGGCGCGCGCGTTTTTTAAGCTGCAGTTCTTCGTCGCTAGTCGATTTCGCCATGAAGTTTCCGCAGTAATCGCTTCAATGCGGACGCTTGACGGTGCGCTGCCGTTCACGCATCACCGCAGCAACCGTAATGAACGATCCGAAAACGACAATTTTATCATCAACGGATGCTGTTTCACAGGCGGCCGCCCAGGCGCCGACAACCTCCGTATATTGCATGATCGGAGCACGCACGCCGGCTTCCTGCAGTATCGACGCTACGTCTGCTGCCGTGGTGCCACGCGGTCCGGGCGAATCGGCAACCAGCCAGTGGGTTATGCGGTCTTTCACTGCGGCGGCAACGCCTGCAATGTCCTTATCTTTGAACATCGCAAAGACTGCAATGACTTTGCCGCTTTTCGGCATTTCGCCCAGCGCGGCAGCTAACGCGCGAGCTGCGTGCGGATTGTGCGCGACGTCGAGTATGACCTGCGGCCGGCCAGCCAACACTTGAAAACGGCCTGCGACTTCCGCATGCAAGAGACCGCTGCGTATGTCCTGCGCGCTCACGGGCAGGCGATCACGCACAGCGTCGAGCGCAGTCAGGCACGCGGCAGCGTTACTTAATTGATATGCGCCACGCAAGGCGGGATGCGGTAACCCATGGCGTTTGCCGCCGGGGCCCCAATAACGCCACTGCATTGGCTGGGACACATAACCGAAATCGCGATCGATGAGTACAAGCTCAGCGCCGATTTTGCTTGCATGATGCAGCAGTGACTGCGGCGGCTCGGAATCACCGCAAATCGCAGGCTTACCGCCGCGGAAGATGCCCGCCTTCTCAAACCCCACCGCTTCGCGTGTTGTGCCGAGATAGTCCTGATGATCGAGGTCAACGCTTGCGACGAGCGCGCAGTCGGCGTCGAATATATTTACGGCGTCGAGACGCCCGCCCAGGCCAACCTCGAGTATCGCTACGTCGACTTTAGCATCGTCGAATGCGATCATCGCTGCGAGCGTGCCGAATTCAAAATACGTAAGCGACGTCGTCTCGCGTGCCGACTCAATTTTTGCGAATGCGTCGCACAATACGGCGTCATCCACTTCCCGTCCATCGATGCGCACGCGCTCGTTATAGCGCAGCAGATGCGGGGATGTATAACAGCCCGCCTTGTATCCTGCGTGCAGCAGGATTGCTTCGAGCATCGCGCAGCACGAGCCTTTGCCGTTGGTGCCACCGACCGTGATGATTGACGCGCTCGGACGCAGCTCGAGCTCGCGGGCGACATGCGAAACGCGATCAAGTCCCATCGCGATGGCTTGCGGATGCAGTTGCTCGAGATACTCGAGCCATTGCGCGAGCGTGCGCTCTGTAGCGTTGCTCATTGCAGACGCCGTTGTCGCAGCAGACGCGTTCAGGCCGCCGCAGGCAGCTTGAGGAGCAACGTCATTACGTTTGCGAGCTTGTCACGCATCTGGCGGCGGTCAACGATTTGATCGATCGCGCCGTGCTGCAATAGGAATTCGGAGCGCTGAAATCCTTCAGGCAGCGTTTCACGCACTGTCTGTTCGATCACGCGCGGCCCCGCAAAACCGATGAGCGCATTGGGCTCCGCCAACACGACATCGCCAATCAGTGCAAAGCTCGCGGACACGCCGCCCATAGTCGGATCAGTCAACACTGACACGAACGGCAGTTTTTCGACGCCCAGCTGCGTCAAGGCCGCGCAGCATTTCGCCATTTGCATGAGGGAAAGGACCCCCTCCTGCATGCGAGCGCCGCCGCTGGCGGTAAAGCACACGAAGGGTACTTTCTGATCGATCGCTGCCTGCACGCCGCGCACAAACCGCTCTCCCACCACCGAACCCATAGAACCGCCGAGAAACCGGAACTCGAATACGGCGACGACCAATGGAATCGACTTGACGCTGCCCTGCATCACAACAAGGGCATCGTCTTCGTCCGTTTGGGTACGTGCTTCCTCGAGGCGCTCGCTGTAGCGCCGGCTGTCCTTGAACTTGAGGCTGTCCACGGGCAGCACTTCATGGCCGATCTCATAGCGCGCTTCGGTATCGAGCAGACTGTCGAGACGTTCACGCGCGGTAAGCCGGTTATGGTGGCTGCATTTCGGGCAAACAAACAGATTCTGCTCGAGATCAGTGCGGTAAAGGACGGCCTCGCACGCGTCGCACTTGCTCCACAGTCCCTCGGGGACGGTCTTCTTCGGGCTTGCACCGTCGCGCTTGATCTTGGGCGGCAACAGCTTTTTCAACCAACTCATCGCGTCAGCCCCTTACTGGTCGAGCGCAGTGCGGATATCTTTGACCAGAAACCTGATGTTGTCCAGTACTTGTGCACGCGGGCTCGCTTCCATTTCCTGCACTATGCGGGTGCCAATGACAACAGCATCGGCGACCTTGGCAACGAGCCGGGCGGTGTGCGCATCGCGGATGCCGAAGCCGACACCGATCGGCAGCTTGATGTGCGCGCGAATCGCTGGAAGTTTGCGCGCGATGTCATCGATGTCGAGATTCGCTGCGCCTGTCACGCCACGCAGTGACACGTAGTAGATGTAGCCCTTGGCATAGCGCGCAACTTCCTTAATACGCGACTCGGCAGAAGTCGGCGCCAGTAAAAAAATAAGATCGATGTCACGGCGCGCGAGCGCTTCCGCGAGCTGTCCTGCTTCCTGCGGCGGATAGTCCACGACGAGCACGCCATCGACGCCGGCGCGCTGTGCCATGTCGCCAAACTTTTCGTAGCCGATTGCTTCGATCGGGTTCGCATATCCCATGAGGACGACCGGTATGCTGTCATTGGTCTCGCGAAACCCGGCGACAAATCCGAGCACGTGCTTTAGCGATGTCACCGTGCTTGAGCGCGCGCTCGCTCGAGCGCTGAATTGCGGGTCCGTCGGCCATCGGGTCCGAAAACGGCACTCCGAGTTCGATGACGTCAGCGCCCGCCTCCGCGAGCGCGTGCATGAGCGGCACCGTCATTTCGAGATCCGGATCCCCCGCCGTTACGAACGGAATAAGCGCCTTGCGATTTTGCTCGCTGAGCGTTGCAAATGTGGCGGCGATGCGGGACATGTCAGCGCTGTCGAATAGTCATAGCGCTTGACGATGGGCCAATCGGCCGGAGGCGCGCCGACGCGGCGACCGTTTGAACCGCGGAGCGCCGATCACTCAAACTTAAGGCCCGATTTTTCGGCCACCGTATGCATATCCTTGTCGCCGCGTCCCGACAGATTTACAAGGAGGATTTGGTCCTTCTTCAAGCGCGGCGCCATTTTCGCGGCGTAGGCAAGCGCGTGGCTCGATTCGAGCGCCGGAATAATTCCTTCGAGCCTGCACAATTGATGAAATGCCTCCAATGCCTCGTCATCGGTCACTGCTACGTATTCGGCGCGGCCGCTGTCTTTAAGCCACGCGTGCTCGGGCCCTACGCCGGGATAGTCGAGCCCCGCCGAGATCGAATGCGTTTCGATGATCTGGCCATTGTCGTCCTGCATGAGATAGGTGCGATTGCCGTGCAGCACACCCGGCTTACCGGCGCACAGCGTCGCGGCGTGTTTGCCGGTTTCGAGACCATGGCCGGCGGCTTCAACACCGACGATGCGCACTTTCTCGTTCTCGATGTACGGATAGAAGAGGCCCATCGCGTTAGAGCCGCCGCCCACGCAGGCAAGATACGGCATCGGGCTGGCGTCCGGTCAACTCCATCATCTGCGCCTTTGCCTCGATGCCGATCACCGACTGGAAGTCGCGCACCATCATTGGATATGGATGCGGACCAGCGACCGTGCCAATGATATAGAAGGTATCGTTGACATTGGTGACCCAGTCGCGCATTGCTTCGTTGAGCGCGTCCTTGAGCGTCTTCGAGCCGGACTCCACAGGAACCACGCTGGCCCCGAGTAATTTCATCCTGTAAACGTTTTGCGCCTGGCGCTTGATATCTTCAGAGCCCATGTATACGACGCATTTCATTCCGAAGCGCGCGGCTATGGTCGCCGTGGCGACGCCGTGCTGTCCCGCGCCGGTTTCCGCGATCACTCGCGGCTTTCCCATGCGCTTCGCTAACAATCCCTGACCCACCGTATTGTTGATCTTGTGGGCGCCCGTATGGTTCAGGTCTTCCCGCTTGAGGTAGACCTGCGCGCCGCCGAAATGCTCGGACCAGCGACGGGCATGGTAGATCGGACTCGGACGACCAACATAATGTTTGAGTTCGTATTCGAACTCGGCAACGAATTCGGGATCTTTGCGATAACGCTCGTACGCCGCCTTCAATTCATCGAGCGCTTCGATCAGGGTTTCCGCAACAAACACGCCCCCGTACGTTTCCGAAGTGGCCGCTGTCGTCGGGCAGGTCATACATCTGCACTGCACACCTCTCTCATGAATGCCGCGATTTTTTGCGGGTCTTTAATGCCGGCGGTCGCTTCCACACCCGAACTCACATCCACCGCCCATGGCCCGACGCGTCGTATGGCATCGGCAACGTTGCCGGCATTCAGGCCGCCCGACAATATCACCGGCAGGGGTAAGTCATGAGGGATGAGCGACCAGTCGAACACGGTGCCGGTGCCGCCATGCGTGCCGTCGACGAACGCATCAAGCAGCAGAGCGCGCGCAGCACTATGAAGGCCAGCGTATTGTAGCAAATCGGTCTGCGGGCGAACCCTGACAGCCTTGATGTAGGGCTTGCGGAAGCGCGCGCAGAATGCAGGCGCTTCATCGCCGTGAAACTGCAGCAGGTCGAGCGGAACCTGCGCAAGTACGTTTTCGATGTGGTTTTCATCAGCGTTTACAAATAGCCCGACTGCGCTCACGAACGGCGGCAAGTTCGTTACTATTTGCGCCGCGCGGCGGACGTCGACGTTGCGCGGGCTGGGCGCATAAAAGATGAAACCGAGCGCACGGGCACCAAGCCGTACCGCCGTCTGTGCATCTTCATCGCGCGTGACACCGCAAATTTTTACCGCAGTTGCCATAGTGTCGGTTCAGGTTTGTTCATACGGCCATGCGCTTCGATTGCGCTGAGGCAAGCCCCACTTGGCATCATAGCTCACGTGCTCGAGGTACAACCCCGCGGCATCAACGGTCGGAGCCGCCAGCGCTCGATCGCGGCTTGACAGCACACGCGCTAACCACTCGGGATCCTGCCTGCCATTACCCACATAGATCAGACTGCCGACGATGTTGCGAACCATGTGGTGAAGGAATCCATTTGCCGCAAGCTCGAATATGACGTAATCGCCGCTGACATGCACATCGAGACATCGCAACTCGCGCACCGGCGATTTCGCCTGACATTCGGACGAACGGAATGCGCTGAAATCATGCTCGCCGAGCAACGCAGATGCAGCCTCGCGCATGCTACCCAGATCGAGTGGCGCATGGTACCAGCCGACCCGGCCGTGATTGACCGCTGGCCGCACCGGATGGTTCAGGAGAATGTAGCGATACCGGCGCTCGAAAGCGGAATAGCGTGCGTTGAATTCCAGCGGCACTGGCCGCATCCAGGTCACAGCAAGGCCGGACGGCAGGAGAGCATTCGTCCCACGTATCCACGCGGACTCGCGTCGGTCCGCATCGCTGTCAAAATGGACGACCTGGCCGAGGGCGTGCACGCCCGCGTCTGTGCGTCCCGCACAAATGGTCGCCACGTCGTGGCCGGCGATGTCTGTCAGTGCTCGCTCGAGCGCATCCTGCGCGGAACACCGCGACGGCTGTGTCTGCCATCCACAGAAATTGCGGCCATCGTATTCAATACCCAGTGCGATTCGCATCGCTCGAATGAGCTCTCAAAATGAAACTGGCCGCACCGTCAAGTGCAGCCAGTTGATGTGCTACAGCGACGCTTCGGCGAATCGCCGGCGCCGATACGGTCAGGCGAGGGTCGCGAGGAGCTGCTGCGCTTCAGCGTTCTGCGCTGCGTCGCCTTCCTTGATAACCTCCTGCAGAATTTCACGCGCCCCGTCCTTGTCGCCCATTTCCTGGTAGGCCTTCGCAAGATCGAACTTCGTCTGGACGTCGTACCAATGATCGTCCTTCGGACCGCTCGCAGGTGGCACCGGCGTGCTCGGCGGCTCGTCGAGATCGAAACTGATGTTTTCAATGCTGTGGCTGGGCGACTTGGGCGCCGGCGTGGCGTCCGCAGTCATATCATAGTGAGGATCCGGATGCAGCGGATGTATCGTGGTCGCCCCCGGTGGCTTTGCGCCTTCCAATGAAGCGGGACTGCCGAGGTCGAGGTCCATGTGAAGCGCCGCGGCTTTGTCCTGATTCTCGGGCGAAACCACGGCGGTACTATCCTGCTTAAAACCGCTGGATGTTGTGGCCGCAGGGCGAGCAGAAGCTCCGGTCGTCGAGCCAAAATTGAAATCGATGACACTCACCATCGGCATCGCGGAGTCACCAGTGACATTTGTTTTCATGGTGTCTTCGTTCGGACCGTCGAGCGTAATGTCGGTCACTGTTGCAGCACCGGTTACCGGCACGTTCAATGTAAAGTCCGGGACGGAGGCAGCGCCGTCTTTGAATGCGTCGATGACTGCAGAGTCGGACGTGATGTCCTGGGTTTTTGCGATCGTAGCTTCGGGCGCTTCGGCCATGCTCGCCAATTCGCCGGGACGCATCACCTGCGTTTTCGCTAACGCGCTATCTAGCGAGATGTCCGGTTTATTTACCGTAACGTCCGGCGCCAGTTCGAGATCGAAGTCGAGATCCGTGCCGCCGCCCGCCGCAACGGCGTGTGCAGGTTCCATAGGCGCCGATTTTCCGGCTTCATACAGCGTGTTCTCCGCGTCGAATGCATAGCCCATGGCCGCAGCCTTGAGCCAATTGTCACCGAGTCCCGACGTTTGCGTGTGCAGGTCACGCGCAATCCGTTCAAAACCGCTCTTGTCTTTTCGCGCTGCATAGATCTGCAGCAGCTTGAGCTGCGCCTCTTCGTGGCGCGGATTCTTTTCCAGCGCTTCTTTGAGTACTTCTTCGGCTTGCGCATCGCGGCCAAAGTTCAAATACAAATCGGCCTCGGCGAGCGGATCTACATCATCGAGCGCAGCGACGGGCACCGATGCCGCAGGCGCTGCAGCCATGGCTGCGCTCGCGGCCGGACTGATCTTGGGAGCAGCGCGTAGGTCCATGCGATCTTCGCGAACGATCTGCTGCCGGCTCCGGCGCTTGACGAGATAAGCACCAGTGCCCAGCACAAGGAGCCCGCCCAACGCACCGGCAAGATACAGAGGATCGGTCGCGACGGCGATTGCCTGATCAACGAGATCCGGCTCGGGCGGAGGCGGCGGCGGCGCGACAACTTTCGGTTTCGGCGCGACCGCGACCGGAGCTTCTTTCGGCGCCTCGACCTTAGCCGGGTCGGTTACGGGCGGCTTATCGGCGACTGCGGCCTGATCGGTCTTCGCACCGTCCGACGCTTTGCCCGCGTCTTTGGGCGCATTGAGCGCGGCATCGGTCCTGATTGGCTCGGGCTTCGCAGCCTGTTGTGCCCTCACTGCATCTGCCTTGGCCGCATCGGCCTTTGCGGCGTCGGCCTTGGCTGCATCAGCCTTGGCTGCGTCCGCTTTGGCGGGTTCGGCCTTTGCACTTGGCTCCGCTTTCGCCGGCGGTGGCGGCGTGATCGCCGCAACGGGAGGCGGAGCAACGGCCGGCTTGCTCGAGGGCGGCACGGCGCCTTTCATCTCGAGCAGACGCTGCATGTCCTTGATATTTTTTTCGAGTTGCGCGACACGGTTATTCGCCTCGGCAAGCGCTTTCTCACGCGCAATTGCCTCTTCCTCAAGCATGCGCATGCGCTCCGCGCCGGACGCCGGTTTGCCAGCACCTGGCTTGCCACCGGCAGGCGCCTCTCCCTTCGAAAGCTTCAATACCTCGCCGGGCTTCGATGCGGCGGCTGCTTTATCTTCTGCCGCGCCGGTTATCTTGCCTGCTGCCGCTGACTTGCCGCCTTCCTCGACTGCTGGCGCAGCGTCCGCGAGTTTCTGGCGATAGCTGTTCCAGTTCGCCGTCTGTACGCGCACTTCCTTGACTGCCTCAGGTTGCCCCGTCTCAGCAGCTTGTGCTGCGTCGGGAACCCGAAGAATCTTGCCGGTCTTGAGGCGGTTCATATTACCGACGAATGCGTCGGTGTTATTGCGGTAAAGGCTGACCAGCATCTGCTCGAGCGTCACGTTTTCCGGTTTAACGCTCGACGCAATCTTGGCCAGGGTGTCGCCTCGCTTGACCTCGTATTCGCTCGCGGTCGCGCCGGGTGCAGGCGACTGCGGCGCAGATGCTTGCGCGCTTGAACGTGAACGTTCGGGCCGCGGAGTCGTGGCAGCCGGCTGCCGCTTAGCCGCGGGCTCCTGCACCTTTGACTGGGCCGGTTTGCTTTCCGCGGGCAGCGGCGTAACTGAAACTGCAGGTGGTGTCGTCTGAGCTTGTGCTACTGGGCCGGTCGGCGAAAAGCCGACCGGATCAATCAGCGTCGTGTACTCACGCAGGATGCGTCCCTGGCCCCAACTCAATTCGACGAGCACTGCAAGAAAGGGATCGTTCACAGGGCGCGTGGATACCAGCCTCACGTATGGACTACCGTTGGCGCGACGCTCGATGTTCAGGCGAACGCCGATCAGCGCAGGACTGTATTGAATATTCGCTTCTTGAAAAGCTTCCGGCGGCGCGAGGCGCGCGGTGAGCGTGGGAAGTTCGTCTTTCTGCACGGAAACGATGTCGATTTCCGCTGAGAGCGGCTGGCCGAGCGAGGAAAGCAGCGTAAATTTCCCGAGACCGGCGGCATGCGCTAACGATGGCGCAACGCCCAGCATCATTGCACAGAACAATGTTTTATATGGGAATTCGCGCACTGCCCGTCCTCTTATTATTTATGCGACAAGTAAACTAACATCAAATAGTTAGGGTTGCAAGCTAACCCTTCCTCTGACTTTGTATGTCTACGGCCCAGCGGGAAATGAAGATTTTATCAGAGAGGATTTGGCGGCCTGCGTGGCAAAGTGCCTGCGATCAACGTTTTAATTATTCGGGACGCTTTTGACCGTCGAGGACCGCCGTGCGTTATTTCTCGATCAGTATGCGAAGCATGCGTCGCAACGGTTCGGCCGCTCCCCACAACAACTGGTCGCCGACCGTAAACGCTGAAAGGTACTCGCCGCCCATTGCAAGCTTGCGCAATCGACCAACCGGAATATGCATTTGTCCTGTTACGGCTGCCGGCGTCAGTTCCTTCTCCGAGCGTTCACGCGCGTTTGGCACAACACGAACCCAGTCGTTCGCTGATGCAATGATGTCGGCGATCTCGTCGAGAGGCACGTTCCTCTTGAGCTTAATGGTCAAACCCTGGCTATGGCAACGCATAGCGCCGACTCGCACGCATAAGCTTTCGACCGGCGTTACCGGTGTGCCGAACGCTGTGCCGCGGCCAAGTATCTTGTTAGTTTCCGCGCCGCCTTTCCACTCTTCAAGTGACATGCCATTACCCATGTCCTGATCGATCCATGGAATCAAATTTCCCGCGAGCGGCACGCCACGGAAATTTTCCATCGGCAAAGTGCCGTCAGTTTGCTTGGCGTGCACTCTACGATCAATTTCAAGAATCGCAGATGCTGGATCCGCAAGCAGAGACCTCACTTCGGCATTGACGAGCCCGAACTGAGTTAGAAGCTCGCGCATATGCTGTGCACCGCCGCCTGACGCTGCCTGATACGTCATGCACGTCATCCATTCGACGAGATCGTGCTTGAACAGGCCATGCAGTCCCATCAACATGCAACTCACGGTGCAGTTGCCGCCGATATAGTTCCGGATGCCTTTACTTAGCGCGTTCTTGATGACCGGCATGTTTACCGGATCCAGAACGATGATCGCATCGTCTTTCATGCGCAGGGTCTTCGCCGCATCGATCCAGTAGCCGTTCCAGCCCGCTGCGCGCAAACGCGGATACATTTCAGTGGTGTACTCGCCGCCCTGGCACGTGATGATCACATCCATTGCTTTGAGCGCGCCAACATCCGAGGCGTCCTGCAATCGATGATTGCCCTTTCCAATCGCCGGACCCTCACCGCCGATTTGCGACGTGCTGAAAAAAACCGGCTCGATGTGGTCGAAGTCGCGCTCGGTCTTCATGCGCTGCATGAGCACCGAACCGACCATCCCCCGCCACCCGACAAACCCTGTCCGCATAATCAATGAATGGATTAAATTACGTCTAACGTTGGTTCTTCTGCTGCGTTGACGCTCGCGCTAGCGCATCGCCGCAATAACGGCGTCACCCATCTCACTCGTGCTGACCCGTCGCATCTCGGTTTCATGGATGTCGGCCGTACGATAGCCCTGCGCGAGAACTTTCCTGACCGCGCCCTCAATGCGCTTCGCTTCATCGTCGAGATCGAATGTATATCGGAGCATCATCGCGACGGACAGGATCGTGGCGAGCGGGATTGGCGATATTTTTGCCCGCTATATCGGGCGCCGAACCGTGCGCCGGCTCATACAGGCCTTTGTTCTGCGAATCAAGCGATGCCGACGGCAGCATACCTATCGACCCGGTCAGCATTGACGCCTCATCGGACAGGATGTCCCCGAACATGTTGCCGGTGACAATCACGTCGAATTGTTTTGGATTTCGCACGAGCTGCATCGCGGCGTTATCGACATACATATGTGATAACTCGACTTCCGGATAGCTTTTAGCGACGTCTTTAACCACTTCGCGCCAAAAGCGGCTCGTCTCGAGCACGTTCTCTTTGTCGACTGAAGTGAGCCTGCGGCCACGTTTCATTGCAGCCTTGAAACCGACGTCTGCGATACGCCTGATCTCCGGCTCCGAGTAAAGCATCGTGTCATAACCTTCGCGTTCGCCGCGGGCATTGGTGCGGCGCCCGCGCGGCTCACCGAAATAAACATCACCCGTCAATTCGCGCAGGATGAGAATGTCGAGGCCCGACACCAGCTCCGGCTTGAGCGATGAAGCGCTCGCGAGCTCGTCGAACACCTGCGCAGGACGCAGATTCGCGAATAGTCCAAGCTCCTTTCGGATGCGCAAGATGCCCTGCTCGGGGCGCTTCTCGCGCGGCAGAGCGTCGTATTGGGGCCCGCCGACTGCGCCACACAGCACTGCGTCAGCTTCGCGCGCCAGCTTAAGCGTCGCTGCAGGTAATGGATCGCCTGCCGCGTCATAGCCTGCTCCGCCATACGGCGCAGTCTCGATCTCAAGCTTGAGGCCATCGCGCCGCAAGACTTCGAGCGCCTTCATCGCTTGTGCGATGATTTCGGGCCCGATGCCGTCTCCCGCAAGCACTGCGATTTTCATTGCTTCGCCTCGTGACTATCCATTCCGCAAGAGAACTGAGTCATTCTCTCGTCGGCACCGACGCTTTCGAAACTACTGCTATTGATTGAACAGCCAGGGCTGCTGCTTTTGCCGCTTTGACTTCGAACGCTTTGATCTTGTCGGCGTGCTCGAGCGTCAATCCGATCTCGTCGAGCCCGTTCATCAGACAATGTTTGCGGAAAGCGTCGATCTCGAAATTGAATGTGTCGCCGCCGGGGGTTGTGACGCTCTGCTCTTCGAGATCGATCGCGAGCCGATAACCGGGCTGGCCCTCTGCTTCTTTAAACAGCTTGTCGACGATCTTGCTGTCGAGCCGTATCAGCAGCAAACCATTCTTGAAACTGTTGGTAAAAAATATGTCGGCGAAGCTTGGCGCGATCACCGCCTGGAAACCGTATTGCAGCAACGCCCACGGCGCGTGCTCGCGTGACGAACCACAGCCGAAGTTTTCGCGTGCAAGCAGGATTTGCGCGCCGCGATAGCGGGGCTGGTTGAGAACAAAATCGGGATTGAGCGGCCGCTTGGAATTGTCCATGCCCGGCTCGCCATGATCGAGATACCGCCACTCGTCGAACAGATTCGGGCCGTAACCCGTGCGCTTGATTGACTTGAGAAACTGCTTGGGTATTACGGCGTCCGTGTCGACATTCGCGCGATCGAGCGGCGCTACGAGCCCTTCGCGTGAAACAAATTTGTCCATAACAATTCCCTAGGCAAGCGTTCGCACGTCGACGAAGTGACCTTCAACCGCCGCAGCGGCAGCCATTGCGGGGCTGACGAGATGCGTGCGGCCGCCGGCACCCTGGCGACCTTCAAAATTGCGGTTGGATGTCGACGCGCAGCGTTCACCGGGCGACAGCTGATCTTCATTCATGCCGAGGCACATCGAGCAACCGGGCTCACGCCACTCGAAGCCAGCCGCAACGAAGATCTTGTCGAGACCTTCCTGCTCCGCTTGTCTTTTAACAAGACCCGATCCAGGAACCACCATCGCAAGACGGACGTTCGATGCTACTTTGCGCCCGCGCGCCACAGTCGCCGCAGAGCGTAGATCTTCGATACGGGAATTCGTGCACGCGCCGATGAAAACCTTGTCGATGGTGATTTCCGTGATCGGTGTGTTGGGCTTCAACGCCATGTACTTGAGCGCGCGCTCGATGCCTTCGCGCTTGACGGGATTGGCTTCCTTTGCCGGGTCCGGGACCTTGCCGCCAACCGTGCTCACCATTTCGGGCGACGTGCCCCAGGTGACTTGCGGCTCTATGGTCACCGCGTCGAGCGTCACGACCTTGTCAAACTTGGCTCCGTCGTCGCTCTTGAGCGTACGCCAGTGAGCGACCGCCTGGTCCCACATTGCGCCAGTCGGCGCGAGCGGGCGACCCTTGACGTAATCGATTGTGGTCTCATCAACGGCGACCATGCCCGCACGTGCGCCCGCCTCGATCGCCATGTTGCAGAGCGTAAGGCGCCCTTCGACCGACAGCTTGCGAACTGCGCTGCCGGCGAATTCGATTGCATGGCCGGTGCCGCCGGCGGTACCGATCTTGCCGATGATCGCGAGCGCAATGTCTTTGGCCGTGATGCCGGTGCCGACTTCGCCGTCGACGATGATTTGCATCGATTTCGATTTTTTCGCAACCAGACACTGCGTGGCCAACACGTGTTCGACTTCGGACGTCCCGATACCGAACGCAAGACAGCCGAGTGCACCGTGGGTGCTCGTGTGCGAATCCCCGCATACAACCGTCATGCCGGGCAGCGTTGCGCCGTTTTCCGGCCCGATGACATGGACAATTCCCTGCCTGTCATGCAGGAACGGAAAGTACGACAGCGCGCCATGTTCCTTGATGTTTGCGTCGAGCGTCTCGACCTGTAGCCTCGAGATAGGATCTTTAATGCCCTGGTCCCAGTCGCGCGTTGGCGTATTGTGATCGGCGGTCGCGACGATTGACCCGACGCGCCATGGCTTGCGCTTCGCGAGCTTCAGGCCTTCGTAAGCCTGCGGGCTCGTGACTTCGTGTACCAGATGCCGGTCGACATAGATAAGAGCGGTGCCGTCGTCATCTTCCTGAACGACGTGATCGTCCCACAATTTGTCGTAAAGCGTGCGCGGGGTCATAGCTAAACAGAGTGTTTGCGAACCTGAAATTATCCCACATTCTGCTCACTCCTGACCAGCGTTTGCCCGTATGGCCGCTTGCGGTTCGCGCAGCCCGCGCCACAGAATCAACATGCCCGCCAATGCGCATAGCGCCGCGCCGCTGAATGTGACCGCTGCGCCGAAACGATCCCACGCATAACCGGAATACAGTCCGCCGAGCGTGCCACCGAGACCAAACGACAGGCTCGTATAAATGGCCTGACCGCGGGCCTGGTTCCGACCACGAAAGAACTGATGCACATAAGCAAGAGCGGACGCATGAAAGGATCCAAAACTTGCCGCATGCATCGTTTGTGCGATAACGAGCAGGAGCAGGTTGTCGCCGCACCAGGCGATGATGGCAAAACGCGCCGCGGCGATCGCGAAGCTCGCAATCAGCACTTGTCGCAGGGTGAATGCGCGAAAAAGCTGTGGCATCCAGAAGAAGATTGCGATCTCACAGATGACTCCAATTGACCAGAGCCAGCCAACGGCGCCCTTACTGTACCCGTAGCCGACGAGATGAATGGAGTAAAACGTGTAGTACGGTCCGTGCGCTATCGACATCAAACCGCATGCGACGATTAGCGCAACGACCGACGGCTGCCTCATGATGTGTCCGATCCGCGCATGATCGTGCCCGTGTTCCGCATGGCGCGCTTCCGGCACCGCCAATAGAAACGCCGCGAATATTATTAATATGCCCAGCATGATCCAAAGCAGCGCGCTGATGGCCAGCCAGTCGAGCGCGTAGCCGGCGATTATTACGGCGCCGATGAAGCCGACGGAGCCCCACACGCGTATGCGCCCATAGTCCGCGGTACGCTTGCCGAGATGAGTCAAAGTCGTTACCTCGAGCAGCGGCAGCGGCGCACTCAGGCAGAAACTCATGAGAAAAACAACAGCTGCCAACGCCTCGAAGTTCTGCGCGCCGAAGAGACCGCAATAAATCAGCGTGCCGGCAATTGTTCCGATGCGCGCTACCGGCAGTCGGCGATCGCTCCGATCCGCGAGCCATCCCCAAAGATGTGGTGCGACGATTCGCACGAGTTGCGGCAACGACATAATGACGCCGATACCTGCGGCAGCAAGCGCCAGTGACTCGAGGTAAAGACTGAAAAACGGCGCGAACGCGCCGATATATGCGAAGTAAAAGAAATAGGCGCCGGACAGGCGCCAGTAGGGAATCACCTGCACGGGCTCACCATGCGCAAGGTGCGCCGCCACGATGTTTTCATCAATGATGTAGTCCGGCTCGAGTATATCGCCGGATGCGACGGTACTACGCTTCGTCGGGGTCCGGATCCTCGGTCGCGGCTGCAGTGCGTAAACGCGCGAGAACGTGCTCAGGCGCCTGTGCCGCTATGCGCGGCGTGGGGCACGCGACGTCCGCGTTCTGCCCGCGATGACGCAGCGCGTGATCCATGAGCGTCAGCGCGAGCATCGCCTCACAGATCGGCGTGGCGCGAATGCCAACACAGGGATCGTGACGACCGTGTGTCTCGATGGTGGTGGCGTTGCCTTGCTTATCTATAGTACGGCGCTTCAGTCGGATGCTGGATGTCGGCTTCACGGCGACGTTCACGACGATGTCCTGCCCGGTTGAGATACCACCCAGGATTCCACCGGCATTATTCGTAACGAAACCTTCGGGCACCATTTCGTCCGAATGTTCGGTGCCTTTCTGCCCCACCGCCGCAAAGCCGGCGCCGATTTCCACACCCTTCACCGCATTGATGCTCATCATGTTGTATGCGATGTCAGCATCGAGCTTGTCATATACCGGCTCGCCCCAGCCCACCGGAACGCCGGTTGCAATCGTGGTGATCTTCGCGCCGACCGAATCGCCGGACTTGCGTAGCTTATCCATGAATTCTTCGAGGCGCGGGACGACACTCTCGTCGGCGATGAAGAAGGGATTGCTGTTGACGCCGTCCCATGACTTGAACGGGACTTCGATCGGGCCGAGTTGCGACAGGTAGCCCCGCACCGTCAAGCCATATTTTTCGCGCAGCCATTTTTTGGCGACAGACGCGGCAGCAACGCGCACCGCGGTTTCACGCGCGGACTGACGGCCGCCGCCGCGATAATCGCGAATGCCGTACTTCTGCCAGTAAGTGTAATCCGCATGGCCGGGACGGAAGGTGTCTTTGATCTTGGAGTAATCCTTGCTGCGCGCGTCGACATTGCGAATAAGCAGCGCGATCGGCGTGCCGGTGGTCTTGCCCTCGAATACGCCCGAGAGAATTTCTACCACATCGTCTTCGCGCCTTTGCGTGACATGGCGCGACGTGCCGGGCTTGCGACGGTCGAGATCGAGTTGTATATCGGCTTCTGTCAGTCCAAGGCCCGGCGGGCAGCCATCAACTACGCAGCCGATAGCGGGTCCGTGACTCTCGCCGAACGAAGTGACAGAAAAGAGTTTACCGAGAGTGCTGCCGGACATGATATTCCCGAATCAACGTCCTGTTGCGGACCGCAAGTTTATCATGGGAGAAAATGGTGTTCGCCTTATGCAATCGATGTACAAACGATCGCTGAAAAAAATCACTTGATGCATCGAAACGGGACGATGCCACTCGTATAGGTACGAGCGTGAATACGCCTCTCGATCCGGCGTGCACTTTGATTCGCTGTCCACGCGCATGTCCCGCGCGAGTCGCCACGCCATCGCACCGAGCAGCCATACACCGGCTATAAGCGCCGCCTAAGTAACCACATGATGCCTCCCTTTATGAATCACTCTTTTCTCAGCGGCAGATTAGCGCATGCTACCGCGCAGCGTCGCAACAGCTTGTTGCAGGTATTCAGGCGTTGCGCGGTCAGCGGCGACCGGCGAGCCCGCTACCAGCGCGATTTTTTTGAATGGGAAGATACGAGCCGGTTGAGTCATGGCAGGCCCACCCTTGCGGCTGAAGAAGCTGCCCCACAGCCCCCGCAAGGCCAGCGGCACCACTTTCACCGGCGTGCGCTGCAGAATGCGGCTGATGCCTGACCGGAACGGATAGAGCTCGCCATTGTCGGTAATGCGGCCCTCCGGGAAAATACCTACTACATCCCCGTTGGCCAGTGCCGCGGCGATGTCATCGTAAGCCTTTTCCAGCAATTGCGGATTTTCTTTCGACGATGCGATCGGAATCGTTTTGCTGGTACGGAAGACGAAGTTCAAAACGGGTATCCGGAATATCTGGTGATCCATGACAAACCGAATCGGCCGTCGACACGCCGCGGCAATGATCAAGGCATCGACCAAGCTGACATGGTTACACACGACAACCGCAGGTCCTTCGTCGGGGATTGCTTCAAGGCCCCTCTTATCCAACCGATACACCGAATGCACTAGCAGCCAGACGATGAATCGCACCAGAAACTCCGGGACCAGCGTATAAATGTACACGGCAACGACGGCGTTGAGCATTGCCGTCACAAGAAACAATTGTGGAATGGTCACGCCGGCCTGCAACAGGGCGATCGCCATGATTGCGGAGACGACCATGAACAGCGCATTCAAGATATTGTTGCCCGCGATAATGCGCGATTGATGGCTGCGCTCGGCACGCGTCTGAATCAGCGCATACAACGGAACGATGTAGAAGCCGCCAAATAGTCCGATCATCACCAGATCGAAAAGAATCCGCCAGTTTGCAGGGTGCCCTATGAAGTTATCGATCCCTGTCAAATCGCCGGGGACGGCTGTTGGACTCGCCAGGTACAAGTCCAGCGCAAAAAGTGTTAAACCGATCGATCCGAACGGGACAAGTCCAATCTCGATCTTTCCACCCGACAGGCGTTCGCATAATAGGGAACCGGTTCCCACCCCGATTGAAAACGTCGTCAGCATCAAGGTGGCGACATGCTCGTCCCCGCCCAACACGTCTTTGCAGTAGCTCGGGAATTGCGCGAGCAGCGTTGCGCCGTAGAACCAGAACCACGAGATGCCGAGGACGGATAGGAAGACGGTGCGATTAAGTCGCGTAAACCGAAGGTTCGCCCACGTTTCGGTGACGGGGTTCCAGTTTATCGAGAGGTCAGGTGCGGCCGGTGGCGCAGTTGGGATGGCGCGGCTGATGACATAGCCGGCACACGCGATTGCGATAACGGTCGCTGCAACGACCATTGCACCGTTATGCTGCGCAATGAGAATTCCGCCTAGAACGGTGCCGAGCAGAATGGCGAGAAACGTTCCCATCTCCACCATGCCGTTACCGCCGACAAGCTCCGGCGTGCGCAGATGCTGCGGCAAGATCGAATACTTAACCGGGCCGAAGATTGTCGAATGCAGGCCCATCAGAAAGAGCGCCGTTATCAGCAGCGCAAGATTCGTCTGTAAGAAGCCGATGGCACCGATAATCATGATGCCGATCTCGAAAAGTTTTACATAGCGGATGATGCGCGCCTTGTCGTACTCTGTCCGCTATCTGGCCGGCAGTCGCGGAAAATAGAAAGAACGGCAGAATAAACAGCCCGGCACACAGATTTACGAGGAGGCCCGCGGACATTGTCGTGAGCGCAGCGGCGTGAAATGCCAGCATGATGATGAGCGCGTTTTTGTAAACGTTGTCGTTGAATGCGCCCAGAAACTGGGTGCAGAAGAACGGCAGGAACCGGCGCTCGCTCAAAAGCCCGAATTGCTGCGACATCCCGTGTCTCCTACCCTTGAAAGGTCAGCACGATACGTCGGCGCTGTTCGTCGCCGGGCGCTGCATACCTTGGAAATGGTTCGCCATTCTTTCGGAACGGCGCGCACGTACTTGCAGTTCAACTACATTGTTAGTTATATAGTCGCATTCGCCAACAGATACCCTCTGTCGCGCACTCCGCATCCGAGTCGTCTAGCGAATCCTTGCAGCGAGCAGTTCGAGTGCCCAGCCCACACCAAAGCCGGTGGTGTCTGAACTTACGGCGCCAAGTCCGCCTTTGCTGCTGCTTGCCGATAGGTCCACGTGTATCCACGGTATATCACCCGTGAAGCGCTTGAGAAACAGCGTCGCGAGAATATGATCAGCGGCGCTGTCGAGCGAGCACTGCTTTACATCGGCGATCGTGCTGTCGAGCGCATTGTCATAATCGTCGTCCTGCGGGAACGCGCAGACACGCTCGCCCGATGATTGGCCGGCAGCGACCGATTGCGCAGCGAGCTCGTCGGTCGTCGCGAAAATGCCGCTATACCGGTCGCCAAGCGCCACATGCATCGTCCCCGTCAGCGTAGCGAAGTCGACCATGAGCCGGGGCTTGCGCCGGGCGGCGAGTGAGAGCGTGTCAGCAAGCACCATGCGCCCTTCCGCGTCGGTGTGCATCACTTCGATTGTGGTGCCGTTCAACGCACGTACGACTTCGTTCTGGTGATAGGCGCGGGGGCTGATGTCATTGCGCGCGAGCGCCACCCAGCAGTCAATGTTGACCGGAAGCTTCATGCGTGTCGCCGCGACGAGGATACCGAGGGCTACCGCCGAGCCGTTCATGTCTTCATGCATCGAATACATGTAACGGGCCGTCTTTAAATTATGCCCGCCGGTGTCAAAACAGATGCCCTTGCCGACCAGTGCTATGTCTTCCTTCGCACGCCCTGAGGAGTAACGCACGTGCACGATCGCCGCGTCCCGGACATCACTGCCTTGCGCGACGGCGCAAAACGCGCCTGCGCCCATCTTCTTCAGCTTTTCATAGTCGTATTCCCGGCAGTACCAGCCATTCGCCTTCGCAAGCGCGCGAACGCGTTGCCGGTAAATCCCCGGCGTGAGCTCGTTCGGCGGTAATGCAGTAAGTTCCCGGCACAGCACATTGCCTTCGGCCCGCGCGCGGGCAACAGCGAATTCAGTTCTATCGCGATGTCCGTAAAGAAAAATCGCTTTGAGCGGCTTATGAGAGGGCTTTTTTTTGCGCTCGGGCAACACCGCGCCATTGACCCACGCGCAGTAAACTGCAACCTGCGCCTCACGCTCCCGCTGAGCCGCGTCGCCGCATACTACGATTGCGAGCTCTGCGGGATTTTCCCCCAGCAGCGGTTGCAGCGCGCTGCGTACCACCGCATGCAATGGGAACACTGCTTTATTGGCATCGAACATCACCCAGCTCGCCAGTGTCCCGCCCGGCAGATTTCCGGTGACAGGAGTCTTCGCAAGCTCGGATGGTTTTAGATTGCGACGGCCCAGTAATGACTTCAGAATATCTGCACCCGGCCATTCATCGGATAAGTTTGTTGCATAGGGCAAGATGAAAAGGACATGATGGTGACTTCGCCAGCGCATCGAGTTTGGGTGCTGTTGACAACTGGCTTAGTTTGGCAAGCATGATGATCCTGAATTCCGGATGGGACCCATTATAATCGCCGCATGAATTTACTCTGGCGGGCAAAACTGCAATCATTGATACGCACGGCAGGACTCGTCGTTCTGTTCATGACGGGACTGTCGCATGCGCAAGAGTTGGTGACTTTGCCTGTGCGCGACGGTGCAAGCCAGTCCTTCCTGCTGCTGGTGCCGCGAGACGCTCAACCAGTCGCAGCGGTGGTTCTCTTTCCGGGCGGCCCGGGTAGTATTCGACTGCGCTCCGAAGGCGGTGAAATCAAGTTTGGTCAGGGCAATTTTCTGGTGCGCTCACGCGGACTGTTTAGTGACCGCGGCCTCGCGACAGTTGTAATGGATGCGCCATCGGATCAATCCGGTGGTATGGACGACGCATTTCGTCTAGGCGATAAACATGCAGCGGATATCGCGGCGGTTGTCGCGGACGTGAAGAAGCGTTTCCCCAACATTCCCGTGTACCTGGTCGGCACCGAGCCGCGGAACGATCTCCGCCGCAAACGGCGCACGGGCGCTGGGCAGCGACGTGGCGGGCGTCATACTGACATCGACGCTCTTTTTCGGGCCATCGCGCTACGGCAACGGTCTCGCAGGGTTTGACTATGCGAAGATAACGGCGCCTCTTCTGCTCGTACATCACGTGCGAGACGGCTGCAAATTCACGCCGTACCGCAGCGCGAAGTCCCTGTCGGAAGCGCGCAATTATCCGTTGATCTCCGTCGATGGCGGTTCACCTGCGACATCCGATGCATGCGAAGCGCAGTCGCCGCATGGCTATCTCGGAAAAGAAGCAGAGACCGTGGAAGCCATGGTGAACTGGGCGCTCAAGAAACCCTTTGCAGCGAACATCAATTAACATTTCGATACGCTAATTTCATATAACGCTTATGCGCCAATATCTCGACCTCATGCAGCACGTGCTCTCGCATGGCACGCCGAAAAGCGATCGCACCGGCACCGGCACGCTCAGTGTCTTCGGCGCGCAACTGCGGTTTGACCTCAACGCCGGCTTTCCGCTGTTGACGACCAAGAAAGTGCATCTGAAGTCAATCATTCATGAGCTCTTATGGTTTCTCAAGGGCGAAACGAATATCAAGTATCTCAAAGACAACGGCGTCGGCATCTGGGATGAGTGGGCGGACGAGCGCGGCGACCTTGGGCCCGTGTATGGGTACCAGTGGCGGTCGTGGCCCGCTGCTGACGGACGCCATATTGACCAGATCCGTCTCGTGCTTGATCAAATCCGCGAAAATCCGGATTCGCGGCGCATGATCGTTTCCGCATGGAACGTCGCTGATCTCGACAAGATGGCGCTGATGCCGTGCCATGCTTTCTTTCAGTTCTATGTGGCCGACGGCCGGCTTTCGTGTCAGCTTTATCAGCGCAGCGCCGACATCTTCCTCGGCGTGCCATTCAACATCGCCTCATATGCACTGCTGACCATGATGATCGCCCAGGTTTGCGGTCTGAAGCTCGGCGACTTCGTGCATACGTTTGGCGACACGCATCTGTATACGAATCACCTCGAGCAGGCGCGCGCACAGTTGTCGCGAGGCCCGCGCAAGATGCCGACGATGCGATTGAACCCGAACGTGAAGAACCTCTTCGATTTCAAGTACGAAGATTTCACGCTCGAGAATTACGATCCTCATCCCGCGATCAAGGCGCCGGTCGCGGTTTAGTCGCAGGCACAGAGACAAGCGGCTCGAAAACACCGGTGTCCGGCACGCGGAGCATATCCATTATCGTCGCGATGGCCAAAAATCGGGTCATCGGCGCCGACAAAAAGATTCCATGGCACCTGCCCGCCGAGCTTGCCATGTTCAAGCGCATCACGATGGGCCATCACATCATCATGGGGCGCAATACCTGGGAATCGATCGGGCGACTGTTGCCGGGCCGCACGACCGTTATCGTGACGCGACAGAGCGATTACAACGTTGCAGGAGCACTTATAGCTGAGTCTTTAGAAGCTGCGCTCAGTATGTGCCGTGGCGACGACGAGATTTTTGTGATCGGCGGCGGCCAGCTATACGTAGGAGCATTACCGGTCTCGAACCGTATCTACCTGACCGAGGTGGATGCAGAAGTTGGCGGCGACACATTCATGCCCGAGTTCTCACTCAGCGACTGGCGGGCAGTAAGCGTGGAATCCCATCCGGCAGACGACAGAAACCAATACAACTACAAAGTGACGGTATACGACCGGATTGTCTCGTAACACGCAGGCCCGTATGCCGCTCTGCGGCAACGCTGTTTACTTCTGCGCTACGCAATCGACGTAGTAACGCGAACGCCGGCTCGTCTCGTCGGCGACGAGGCCATGAATGTCTGTGTCGAATCCCGGGAATTTCTGGTTGAACGTTTTCGCGAATTTCAGAAAACGCACGATGGTTGAATTGAAGCGCTCACCGGGAATGAGAAGCGGAATGCCCGGCGGATACGGGGTCAACAGAACGCTGGTCACGCGGCCCTCGAGCTGATCGATCTCAACACGATCGATCTCGCGATGCGCGAGGCGCGACCATGCATCGGCGGGCTTCATGGCAGGGTCCATGTTCGAGAGATACATCTCCGTCGTAAGCCGGGCTACGTCGTTCGCTTTGTATACGCTGTGAATCTGTGTGCACAAGTCGCGCAGTCCCACCTTCTCGTACTGGGGATACCGATTCACAAATTCCGGCAGGATGCGCCAAAGCGGACGGTTGTTGTCGTAATCGTCCTTGAACTGCTGCAACTCGGTAACCAGCGAATTCCAGCGCCCCTTGGTAATCCCGATCGTGAACATAATGAAGAACGAATACAGACCGGTCTTCTCGACGATGATGCCGTGCTCCGCGAGATACTTCGTCACCACCGCCGCAGGCATGCCCGGACTGGAAAACGATCCGGACACATCGAGGCCCGGCGTGATCACTGTCGCTTTGATCGGATCGAGCATGTTGAAGCCCGGCGCGAGATCTCCAAAGCCGTGCCAGCGATCGTTCGCTTTCAGCATCCAATCGTCACGATTGCCGATACCTTCTTCGGCCAGATCTTCCGGTCCCCATACCTTGAACCACCACGAATCACCGTACTCTGCATCGATCTTGCGCATCGCACGCCTGAAATCGAGGGCTTCCAAGATCGATTCTTCGACGAGTGCATTGCCGCCGGGCGGCTCCATCATGGCGGCCGCAACGTCGCACGAAGCGATGATGGCGTATTGCGGTGACGTGGACGTATGCATCAGATACGCTTCGTTGAAGCTGTGCCGGTCGAGCTTACGAAGCTCACTGTCCTGCACGAGGATCTGCGAGGCCTGAGAAAGACCGGCGAGCATTTTGTGCGTCGACTGCGTAGAGAAGATAATCGATTCTTTGCAGCGCGGCCGGTTCAGCCCGATCGCATGCATGCCCTGGTATAAGTCATGAAACGTGGCATGCGGCAGCCATGCTTCGTCGAAGTGCAAAGTATCGACCTTGCCGTCGAGCATCTGCTTGATGGTGTCGACGTTGTAGAGAATGCCGTCATACGTGCTCTGGGTCAGCGTGAGCACACGCGGCTTCGCGCTGACCTCGCGCGCAAACGGATTCGCCTGGATCTTTTTCTCGATGTTTTCCCAGCGAAATTCCTCCAGCGGGATCGGGCCGATGATCCCGAAGTTGTTTCGCGTCGGCATGAGAAACACGGGTACCGCACCGGTCATGGTAATTGCATGTAGGATCGATACGTGGCAATTGCGGTCCACCAGGACGACATCACCGGGCGCAACGGTCGAGTGCCATACCATCTTGTTGGACGTCGATGTGCCATTCGTCGTGAAATACAAATGATCACATCCGAAGATACGCGCGGCGTTGCGTTCGGAGGCGGCGACAGGTCCCGAGTGATCAAGCAATTGGCCGAGCTCGTCGACTGCGTTGCAGACGTCGGCGCGCAACATGTTTTCACCGAAGAACTGGTGAAACATCTGACCCACCGGGCTCTTCAAAAATGCGACGCCGCCGGAATGTCCGGGGCAATGCCATGAATACGATCCATCCTGCGCGTAATTCGTCAATGCACGAAAGAATGGCGGAGCAAGGCCGTCGAGGTAGGTGCGCGTTTCACGCACGATGTGCCGCGCGACAAACTCCGGCGTGTCCTCGAACATATGAATGAAGCCGTGCAACTCGCGCAGGATGTCGTTCGGGACATGACGGGAGGTTTTCGTTTCCCCATACAGATAAATCGGGATATCGGCGTTGCGAAAACGAATTTCCTCGATAAACGCGCGCAGATTCAATACCGCCTGGTCGATCTCGGGCCCGGGTGTGAACTCCTCATCGTCGATCGAAAGGATGAAAGCCGACGCGCGCGATTGCTGTTGCGCGAACTGAGAAAGATCGCTGTACGTCGTGACCCCGATGACTTCGATGCCCTCGTCTTCGATTGCCTTGGCAAGCGCACGGATGCCGAGTCCGCTCGCGTTTTCCGAGCGGAAGTCCTCATCTATGACGATGACGGGGAAATGGAATTTCATGCTGCGCTCCTTACAGTGGCAGGCAGACGCCGGCTGTGCGGCCGGCGACCTGTAAACGGCAACACTTCAACTGCGATTGTGGAAGAAATCGACTACCACTGCCAGACCGAACACGAGAGGACCGCAGGGACTGCGCCTCCGCCGCCCTGAGAGGTTTCAAGTGTTCTGAATCACGATCTTCGGGAAGACCGCCGAATGGTCTTGCTGCTTCTCAGCTATTTTGACGGCTACCCGGCGTGCGATTTGGCGATATATCTCGGCGACACGACCGTCGGGATTCGCGACGACAGTCGGCTTGCCCGAGTCGGCCTGCTCCCGGATCGAAATATCAAGCGGCAATGATCCGAGTAAATCGACAGCATAGTCCTTGCTCATGCGACTGCCGCCGCCTGAGCCGAACACGTGTTCCTCATGTCCGCATTTCGAGCAGATGTGCAAGCTCATGTTCTCGACGATGCCGAGGATGGGAATGTTGACCTTCTCAAACATCTTGAGGCCTTTGCGGGCGTCCATGAGCGCGATGTCCTGCGGTGTGGTGACAATGATTGCGCCGGTGACGGGTACCTTTTGCGCGAGGGTGAGCTGGATGTCGCCAGTGCCGGGCGGCAGATCTACGACAAGATAATCGATGTCCCGCCAATTCGTCTCGTTGAGCAACTGCTCGAGCGCCTGCGTCACCATTGGTCCACGCCAGACCATCGGCGTTTCGACATCGATGAGGAACCCGATCGACATCGCCTGAATGCCGTGGCCTTCCAACGGCTCGAGGCGCTTGCCGTCCCTCGACTCGGGCCGTCCGGTGATGCCGAGCATCGTGGGTTGCGACGGCCCGTAGATATCCGCGTCTAGCATGCCCACACTTGCGCCTTCGGCAGCCAGCGCCAGTGCCAGATTCACTGCGGTGGTGCTTTTACCGACTCCCCCTTTGCCGGATGCCACCGCTATGATGTTCTTCACGTTGGGAATGAGTTTCACGCCGCGCTGGACCGCATGCGTGACGATCTTTATGGTGACATTCGCGCTGACATCGCCTATGCCCGGAGATGCCCTTGAGCTTGGCGATCACCGCTTTGCGAATCGGCTCGACCTGCGTCTTCGCGGGATATCCCAGCACGATGTCGAGTGAGACGTCGTCGCCGTCGATCTTGATATTCTTTGCTTCCTTGCCGGTGACGTAGTCCTTGCCCGTATTCGGGTCGGTAAGCTCTTTCAATGCAGCCTGGACTTGCTGCTCGGTTATTGCCATGGCACATCCGTGGATCGTAAGTAAGTGCGGCGCAATTCTAAACAATTACCGGTTGAACGCCTAACGAAACCGGCCGCATAACAGTGCGCGCATTGGCGTTTGTTACAATTCCTGCTCACCCAGCATAAGCAGACGATGAAACGCCGACTTTTTGTCACCACCGCGCTGCCGTATGCCAACGGCTCATTCCATATCGGTCATATTATGGAGTACATCCAGGCCGATATCTGGGTGCGTTTCCAGCGGATGCAAGGGCACGAAGTTCATTTCGTGTGCGCCGACGACGCGCACGGCGCGCCGATCATGCTCAAGGCGGAATCCGAAGGCGTGACGCCCGAGCAGCTCGTCGCTCGCATCGCGGCTGAGCGCCCCAAGTATCTCGAGGGTTTCCACATCGAGTTCGACAACTGGTATTCGACGCACTCGCCGGAGAACACCGAGCTGTCGCAGGACATCTATCGGCGCCTCGATTGTGCAAAGCTCATAGACAAGCGGGCTATCGAGCAGTTCTACGATCCCGTGAAGAACATGTTTCTAGCCGATCGGTACATCAAAGGCGAGTGCCCCAAATGCGGCGCGAAGGATCAATATGGGGACGCGTGCGAGGTGTGCGGTTCCGTCTACGCGCCGACCGATCTGAAGAACCCGTATTCAACGCTGTCCGGCTCGAGGCCGATACTCAAGAGCTTCTGAACATTACTTTTTTCGGCTTTCGGATCCGCGCTGCGTAGAGTTCCTGCGCGATTGGCTCGCAAATCCCGGCTTGCAGTCCCAGGTCGCCAACAAGGCGAAAGAATGGCTCGAAGGAAAAGGCGACAAAGCGCTTGGGGACTGGGACATCTCCCGCGATGCACCCTACTTCGGGATACCGATACCGGATGCTCCGGGCAAATACTTCTACGTCTGGCTGGACGCGCCCGTGGGCTATCTCGCGAGCTTCAAGAATTATCTCGCCAGCGAGAAATACAAAGAGAACGCCAAGGCGCGCGGGTACGAGCGCTTATACACATTCGACGAATTCCTCGCTGATTCAACGACAGAGCAAATCCACTTCATCGGCAAGGACATCATCTACTTCCATACGCTGTTCTGGCCGGCGATGCTGGAATTTGCAAACCGCGGGCGCGATGCAGCGGAAGACAAGACCGCATTGAAGCCGTGGCACTACAAGGTACCCGCGCAGATCAACGTGCACGGCTTCATTACCGTGTCCGGCGAGAAAATGTCCAAGTCGCGCGGCACCGGCATCAGCCCGCTGCGCTACCTCGAAGTCGGCATGAACGCCGAATGGCTGCGCTATTACATCGCGGCTAAGCTGAATGCCAGCGTCGAAGACATCGATTTCAATCCCGACGATTTCATGGCGCGGGTGAATAGCGACCTGATCGGCAAGTACGTGAATATCGTGAGTCGTGCGTACCGGCTTCATCACTAAGCAGTTTGATGGACGTTCTCCTGAACCGCGACTCGAACATTAAGGGACAATCGTTACGTGGGCGGGCACTGTCGAGCGATCAGGCCGCGGACGAAGCATCGCAGGTGTACGAGGAACGCGAATTCGGCAAAGGCGTTCGCGCGGTAATGGATCTACGCGGATCGAATCGAATAAGCGTTCGATCGCGAAAAGCCTTGGGAACTTGCCAAAAACGGACGGGACTCTGCAAAACGTCGCTCTGCACGAAGTGTGTAGTGACTGCATCGATGCTTTCGATCGCCTGACCTATGCCTTGGCACCGATCCTGCCGGCAGACCGCGACGCAAGTCGCGCAGCTGTTAGGCCTACGCGGAGCCTCTCACATGGGCCGATATTGACAACGCTGACTCGTGAAGATCAAGCCGTATAAGCATTTAATGAGCCGCGTCGAAGAAAAACAACTCGATGCGCTCTTCGAGATCGACGCTTCTCCCCCGCTACCTCCGCGACAGGGGCCGGGGGTGAGGGAAAAGCCGGCGCTAAACAAACACTAAAAAAGCCTCCCGTGCCGGAGACACTTCTGGCGTTTGCTCGCAAGCTGCGCACCGAGCAGACCGACGCTGAGCAGCTGATGTGGGCGCTGTTGCGCGACGGTCGAATAGCAAAGGCAAAATTCCGTCGCCAACACCCTGATCGAAGTGCAATCACGAAAATACGTCCTCGATTTCTACTGTGACGAGTTGAAGCTTGCCGTCGAGCTCGACGGCGGTCAGCATCAAGAAAGGTCGGGCGCGGATGAAGCCGGGACGAACGCGCTGAATAAGGCTGGCATTAAGGTGCTGCGCTTCTCGAACAACGATGTACTCAAGGACACCGATGCCGTGTTGGAGTCACTATGGAACGAAATAATGGATAAATCTTCTTCGGAGAAAACTCTTCCTTCACCCCAGGCCCCTCTCCCGAAAGGAGAGGGGGAAGTCATGGGCGCTGATGCGCTCTATAAAGATCGACGACTTCACAAAAATCGATCTGCGCATCGCAAAGATCACCAATGCAGAGCATGTCGAAGGCGCCGACAAACTGCTGAAGCTCACGCTTGATGTCGGCTCATTGGGCGCGCGGCAGGTGTTCGCCGGCATCAAGTCGGCTTACGACCCGGCAAGTCTTGTCGGCAAGCTGACTGTCGTCGTCGCGAATCTCGCGCCGCGCAAAATGAAATTCGGTCTCTCTGAGGGAATGATACTCGCCGCCTCGGGTGATACTCCTGGAATCTTTCTGCTGACTCCTGACGCGGGCGCGGAGCCCGGCATGCGCGTGAAGTAATCAAACGCAGTTGCACGGATCGAGGATCTACATGAGGAAAGTAGAGTTCACGTCGCACATTGCAGCAACCGCAATTTTGTTCTCGTCGGTATGCGCGCTAGGTCAGCCGCAGGCGCCGGAGGCCGAACGAAAACTATTTCGCGAGATTTATCAGGAACTGATTGAGATAAACACCACCGACTCGGTCGGCGACACGACCCTGGCAGCCAGGGCGATGGCCGCACGCCTCAAAAGCGCCGGATTCGCCGACGCGGACATGCAAATCGTGGTGCCGCCCGGCGCGCCGAAGAAGGGCAATCTCGTCGCGCGTCTGAAAGGCACGGGCGCTAAGAAGCCGCTGCTGCTGCTTGCGCACATTGACGTTGTCGAAGCGAAACGCGAGGACTGGGAACGCGACCCGTTCAAGCTGGTTGAAGAAGGCGGATATTTCTGGGCACGCGGGTCAGTGGACGACAAGGCGATGGCGTCGATATTTGTCGCCAACATGATCCGCTATAAAAAAGAAGGGTACAAGCCTGATCGCGATCTTATTCTTGCGCTCACCTCCGATGAAGAGCTCGGTTCGACCTCGAAGTGGAATGGCGCGAACTGGCTGGTCAAGAACAATCGCGAGCTTGTCGATGCGGACTTTGGCCTCAACGAAGGCGGCGGTGGCGAACTGAAGGACGGCAAACCGCTGCTCAATCGGGTGCAGGCTGCTGAGAAAGTATCGGTGCACTTTCGTCTTGAGGTCAGGAATCCGGGCGGCCACAGCTCGCGGCCGCGCCCCGACAATGCGATTTACGAACTCGCCGAAGGCCTCGCGAAATTCGGCAAGTTCAGCTTTCCGGTGAAGCTTAACGAGACCACACGCACTTATTTCTCGCGCAGTGCGCAACTCCAGGCCGGCCAAATGGCCGATGACATGCGCGCAGTCGCACGTGATACACCCGACCTCGAGGCGGCGGCGCGACTGGCGAAGTCACCGACTTACAATTCAACGCTGCGCACAACCTGTGTCGCGACACGACTCGACGGCGGACACGCGAACAACGCCCTGCCGCAAAGCGCCCGCGCCACGATCAATTGCCGCATACTGCCGGGAGAGCCGCCGGACGAAGTGCTCAAAACGATCCAGCAAATCGTCGGCGAAAAGGTCAAGGTCACGAGGGGCAGTGAACCGGTACCCAGCGCACCGTCGCCGCTGCGGCCCGATGTCATGGGTCCGATCGAAAAAATTACCAGTGAGACATGGCCCGGGGTGACCGTGATCCCGGCGATGAGTACGGGAGCTACGGATTCGAGATTCATGCGCAACGCCGGCATTCCAATGTATGGCGTCTCGGGTTTATTCATCGATCAGGACGACAACCGCTCGCACGGACTCAACGAGCGCATGCCGGTGAAATCGCTCTACGACGGCCACGAATTCCTCTACCGCCTGGTCAAGGAATTGGCCGGCGGAAAGTAGCATCGACGATCAGACGACAATCATGCGCATCGAAAAAATAGAAGCAATCGCCATCTCCATTCCGCTGAACAAGAATTTCGGCGGCAGCACGTATGACGTTAAGAAGCGCTGTACGGTTATCACGCGCATGCATGCAGGCGGACTCGTGAGCGAGGTCTACAACGGCGACAATCGTGCGCACGGCGCCGAGATCGTACGGCTGATCGACCAGCTGCTTGCACCGCTTGCAGTCGGCGAGGACATCTTTGCCGTCGAGCGGCTGTGGGAAAAGATGTTCGCGCTGACTCATGCGAGTGGCGACAAAAAGAATCTACTGGAAGCGATTTCCTGCGTCGATTGCGCGGTCTGGGATCTGCAGGGCAAAGCACTGGGAAAAAGCGTGCGGCAGTTGCTCGGCGGATATCGCACGCAGCTGCCGATCATATCCATCGGCGGCTATTATGTTGACGGAAAAACACTCGCCGACTACGGCCGCGAGATCGAGCAGTATCGAAATGCCGGCATGGCAGGCTGCAAATTCAAAGTCGGCGGGCTGTCGCCGGAAGAGGACTTCAAACGCGTCCAGGCGGCACGCCAGGCGGCCGGCGGCGACTTCATCATCGTGGTCGACGCAAATCGCGGCTGGAACGTTCACGACGCGATTCGCTTCTCGCGCCTTATCGAGCCGCTCGATATCACGTGGTTCGAAGAGCCGTGCCACTGGCAGGATGACGTCGCATTGATGGCACGCGTGCGACACGCCACGCGCATTCCCGTGAATGCAGGCCAGTGCGAGATCACGAGTCAGGGCGTGCGGCGACTCGTCGACGGCGGCGCCGTCGACTTTGTTAACTTCGATGTTTCGGAAGGTGGCGGCATCACCGACTGGCGACGCGCGGCGGCATTGTGCTTCACGGCCAGCGTGCGCATGGCGCATCACGAAGAAGCGCAGGTCGCCCAGCATCTACTGAGCGCAGTGCCGCACGGGACCTACCTTGAATGCTTTGCAGACCCGGACCGCGATCCGATCTGGCAGAAAATGTGGCTCAATCGTCCGGCCATCAAGAATGGGATCGCCGAGATCAAGGATGAACCGGGATTGGGAATCGTCCTCGATCAGAAAATGATCGCGCAATACAGGGTCGCGTAGTGCGCCTGCGTGTCAGTTTCCTGGAAGCGCGTGCGCCTCTACGAAGAATGCATCCTTCCAACTTGCGGGTCTGGTCTTGATCACACCGGTCTTGAACATCTGCTCCGCATATTTCAGATGTGCCGTTCGGCGCCATCGTATAGGCGAAGCCCGGCATTTCAATCATTGCGACAAGCTCGTCGAGCGCTATTTTTTCTTTGGTCGCTTTCAGATAGATATCTGCCGCGGCCCGTTTGTCTTTCGCAATAAGTTCCATTGACTCGTTGAGCGCAGCATTGATCGCCGCCATGATTTTCGGGTTCGCGTCATGAAACTTCACGGTGCCGAACAGCACCGTAATGGTCGCCGGCCCGCCCATGACGTCAGTCGAATTGAGTATGGCACGCACGCCCGGCGCTTTCATTGCCTGATACTGGTAGGGCGGCGCCGAGAAGTGACTATTAACTTCACCGGCGCCGCTCAGTAACGCGATCGTTGCATCCGGGTGCGACATTGCCACAGTGAACGGATCGAGCTTCGTACGGCCGTTCTCGCCGAATATTTTCTCAGCTGCAATGCCCAATATCGTCGACTGCATCGAGACCTTCACCGTCGGCACGGCAATCTTGTCCTTCTCGCTGAAATCGGCGATCGTTTTTACGCCGGGATTACGGGTGACGAGGATCAGCGGCACTGCGGCTACCGCGGACACCGCTTTGACCTGACCACCGGTGCGCGACCACAGCAGCAGCATATTGCTGATGCCGCTTGTCACAAAGTTCAGATTTCCGGCGAGCAGCGAATCGGTCGAAGTACCGCCGCTGCCGATCGTTACCCAGTTGACTTTTATGTCGCCGAGACCGGCCGCCTTGGCGTGTTTCTCGATGAGCCGGTTCTGTTCGAGCAGCACAACCGCGAGATACGGCAGGCCATACTGTTTCGAGATCGTAATTTCGCTGACTTCGGCCCGCAGCGGCACCGCGAGCGCGCAGCAAATGACAAGAACCAACAACCTCGGCAGCAAGCTCGACGATGCAGGCATGATTTGCCTCCTCTGTCCCTAACACCTTAACTGCGCTTCGACGCTGCGATCACGGTGAGTATACGCATCATTGCAAGCGGCGTCGGCGGAGATGCGGGCACCGCAACATTAAGCGGTATCACGTTCGTTCGAATCGAGATTGTGAGCACAATCTCGTTTTTACCGACACATCCATCTTGTTATCGGCCGCAAAATCGTTTATTTCTGTTGCGTTCATCTGCAGCAAACCACTAACTACATTCCGGCGGGCGGAAGACCCGTGTTCCGCCTGACACATAGTGCCAACTATCAAACATTTGAGAATCAGGGGCCGCGTTCAGGGCGTCGGCTATCGCTACCATATGCAGCGAGTGGCGCGCGACCTCGCTGTAACCGGTTGGGTGCGCAACCGGCGCGACGGCAGCGTCGAAGCGATCGTTGCGGGCGCAAACGATGCCGTCGAGCAGATCGTTGCGTGGGCGAAGCGCGGTCCGGCCCATGCGGTAGTGACCGCTGTAGAGGTCTCCGACGATAGCGGAAACTTCGCCGGATTCGAGATGCTGCCGACCGTGTAGCGGCAGATCCTGGGATGCCCTCGCGCGAACTTGTCCGGCTACAGCGATGTACCTAGAATGGACTGCATAATAAGCGGCGTCCCGGGCACTGCTCCTGTGCAGCCATCCATTGCAATTCACCAAAGCGAGGCCTTATGAAACTGTACTTCAATCCTGCGTCCCCGTTTGTTCGCAAAGTGCGTGTGCTCGCCCGCGAGACAGGCCTCGACAAGAAGATCGAAGAAGTTACGACCGCGGTGTCGCCGGTGCAGGCAAATGCGGATCTGGCCGCCGCCAATCCATTGGTGAAAATTCCAACGCTCGTAAGCGATGACAAGACGGCGCTCTTCGATTCGCCGGTGATCTGCGAATATCTGGACAGTCTCCACTCCGGCCGAAAATTTTTTCCGGCGGCGGGCGCCGCACGTTGGACCGCGCTCAAACTGCAGGCTACCGGCGATGGCATCATGGATGCGGGAATTCTCTGCCGCTATGAACTTGTGATGCGGCCGAAGGAACTGCACTGGGCCGAATGGATTTCCGGGCAGAAATCCAAATGGCACGCAGGGCTCGATCTTTTAGAGCGTGAAGCCGGCAGTCTTGCCGGTGAACCGACCATCGGCGGCATCACCGTAGGATGCGCGCTCGGCTGGCTGGATTTCCGCTGGGCGGACGACAACTGGCGCACCAAGCGACCCAAGCTCGCCAGCTGGTATGAGCAGTTTGCGGCGCGGCCGTCAATGCAGGCGACGATGCCGAGCGCTTAGGGCGGCCGTTTGCCTGCTCACAATTCGCAGACGCTTAATTAACGGTGCGTTGGTTGTAGACGATGCTGACGTTGCGATCGCTGAGCCACGCGCCCAGCGTTTGCAATAGATTGTCGTTGACGTTGATGCGCCATGCGTCTCCGAGCTCAATCTCGCACATTGCATCGCGGCTATGATAAACAATCGAGACCGGGCACGGTCCATTGCGGTACGGCGCAAGCACCTCCTTTAATTTTTGCGCTGACGACTGACCGTTGCAGGTGAGCCGCACGCCGCGCGCAAAGCGGTTGCGCGCCGCATTGAGGTCATAGATTTTCTCGGCGTTGATGCGCATGAATACAGTTTCGGCTTCGTCACCGCCGCCCCGCCTTACATTGCGCACTTTCGCTTCGATGACGAGCACCGCATCTTCCGCGATCATGTGCCGATGCTGATCGAAGACTTCGCTATAGACGGTGACTTCGTGGCTCGCCGTGCCATCGCTCAAATTGATGATCGCCATGCGCGAATTCTGCGTTTTCTGAAAACGCATGGATTCGACGACGCCCGCGATCAATACCGTCTGACCGCCTGACCCATAATCGCCATTGCCGCTCGCGGTCAGCCGGTCGAGCGTCGTGCGCACGAACTGGCCGATTTCTTCGCGATACGCGGTGTACGGGTGACCGGATAAATAAAAGCCGAGCGCGGCTTTTTCCTCGCGCAGGAATATCCGCTCGTCCCAGCGCGGCACCTCCACGAGAGGCGGCCGCGCATGCGCAACTTCGTCGACTCCGCCGAAAAGGCTGACCTGCTGTGCGTTTCGCTCCGCCTGCTCCGCCGCGCCCAGCGCGATGCCTACAGAGGCGAGCAGTCGCGCGCGGTGATCGTCGATCGCATCAAAGGCGCCGCCGCGAATCAGCGCTTCGATAACGCGCCGGTTCACGATGCGTTTATCCACGCGCTCGCAAAGGTCGAACAAATCCTTGAACGGCCCACCCTTCTCGCGCGCGGCGACTATCGCCGCAATAGCGGCTTCGCCAGTTCCCTTGATGGAACCCAGACCATAACTGATCGTTTGCGCGTCGAGCGGCAAAAACCGGTATTCGCCGCGATTGATATCCGGCGGCAGTACCTTGAGCCCGTTGGCGCGGGCGTCCTCATAAAACAGTTTGACCTTGTCGGTGTCGTCAGCGGCTGCCGACAAGTTGGCGGCCATGAACGCGGCAGCATGATGCGCTTTGAAATACGCGGTGTGATAAGCGACGAGCGCATAAGCGGCGGCGTGTGATTTGTTGAAGCCGTAGCCGGCAAACTTCTCCATGAGATCGAAGAGCTCATCGGCTTTGGCTTCGCTAAGTCCGCTGCGCGCTGCCCCTTCGCGGAAAATACTGCGCTGCTGCGCCATTTCCTCGGGCTTCTTCTTGCCCATCGCGCGACGCAAAAGGTCGGCGGCGCCGAGACTGTAACCGCCCACGAGCTGTGCCATGAGCATGACCTGCTCCTGGTACACCATGATCCCGTACGTTTCCTCGAGCACGGATTTCACGCGCGGATCGGGATAATCGAATGGTTTACCGTGCTTGCGCGCGATGAAATCGGGTATCAGATCCATCGGTCCCGGGCGATACAGCGACACGAGTGCGATGATGTCCTCGAAGCGATCCGGGCGCGCTGATTTAAGCAGGTCGCGCATGCCGCGCGATTCAAACTGAAAGATGGCGGTCGTTTTTGCGGTCGCGAATATCCGATACGCCTCCGGATCATCGAGCGGCAAAGACTCGAGCGTGATGGTCGACGACGGGTCCAGGCGCTTGATGTATCGCAGCGTCCAGTCGAGGATCGTGAGCGTCGTGAGTCCGAGGAAGTCGAATTTGACGAGGCCCACCGCTTCGACATCCTTCATATCGAACTGCGAGACCACGCTTGTCGGAGCCTTCCGCGGCGTAAAGCGGGCAGAAATCGGTGAGCTTGCCGGGCGCTATCAGAACGCCGCCCGCATGCATGCCGACGTTACGCGTAAGCCCTTCGAGGCGTTCGGCGAGCTGGAGCAGCTCGCGCACTTCTTCTTCCTGCTGCTCGCGCTGATTTATCAGCGGCTCGACTTCGCGCGCATAGATTGTCTGGTCGTCTTTGGGATCGGTGCGGCGGCGCAATGTTATATGCCGGCCGGGCTGGAACGGTACGAGTTTCGCAATCTGGTCGCAGAAGTTATAGCCGAGATCGAGCACGCGCCCGACGTCACGCACGACCGCCTTCGCTGCCATGGTGCCGAACGTTACGATCTGTGCCACGCTGTCCGAGCCGTACTTTTCGCGTACGTATTCGATCACGCGGTCACGGCCGTCCTGGCAAAAGTCGATGTCGAAGTCAGGCATCGACACGCGCTCGGGATTGAGGAAACGCTCGAACAGCAACTTATAGCGGAGCGGGTCGAGGTCGGTGATACCGAGCGCGTATGCCGCTAAGGAGCCTGCGCCCGAGCCACGGCCCGGACCAACGGGCACACCGTTCGACTTCGCCCAGTTGATGAAGTCAGCGACGATCAGGAAGTAGCCCGCAAACCCCATCTGCAGGATGGTCTTGATTTCGAACTCAAGGCGCTCCCTGTAAACCGGCAGCTTCGCCTCGCGTATCGCCGGATCTGGAAATAGCTGCTGCAGCCGCTGCATGAGACCGTGCGCGCCGCGTTCGCGCAGATAATCGTCGAGACTTTCATTATTCGGCGTCGGAAAGCGCGGCAGCTTCGATTTCCCCAACTCGAGTGTCAGGTTGCAGCGCTTGGCGATCTCAACACTGTTGGCGAGCGCCTGCGGCACGTCGGCAAAAAGCTCGGCCATTTCGGCCTGCGACTTGAAGTACTGATCCGCGCAGAAACGCTTCGGACGTCGCTGGTCCGCGAGCACATAGCCTTCGGAGATGCAAACGCGTGCCTCATGCGCCCGGAAATCCTCCGGCTTGAGAAACTGGACCGGGTGCGTCGCAACTACCGGCAGCTTGAGCGAGCACGCAAGCTGCAGCGAGCGCTGTACGCAGTTTTCGGTTGGCGGCGCGCCGGCCGAGCGCAAACGCTGCAGCTCGAGATAATAGCGTTGCGGGAAAAATTCCGCCCAGGCACGCGCGAAGAGCGCCGCCTGTTCATAATTGCCGGCGAGCAGCGCGCTCCCCACATCACCATGATGTGCCCCGGACAAGGCGATCAGCCCGTCCGCCGCGGGCAGCTGCGAACCATTCCTTCTTCAGCTCGCCTCGTCCGTGATACTGATTGACGCGATAGGCGCGCGTGAGCAGATCGCACAAATTGCGGTAACCCGTGCGCGACTGGCACAATAAGAGCAGCCGGTGCGGCTTATCGCGATCAGTCTGATTTTCGATCCACACGTCGCAGCCGATGATGGGCTTGAGGCCGCGGCGGCGTGCACCCTGATAGAACTTCACCATGCCGAATACGTTGGCAAGATCGGTGAGCGCAAGTGCCGGCATGCCCGCATCTACCGCTGCATCGACGGCATCGTCGAGACACACAAGGCCGTCGGTCACCGAATACTCGCTGTGCAAGCGTAGGTGAACGAAGGGCGGCATCGACATGCGCTCTATTTTATCGCGTTCGCCGCGCGACGGGCGCAGGAACGATTTAGCTTGACACCCGAGTGGATCAACGCCAGATTGTTCGCCATACCAAGAATGCCCTGAGGCCATTGATGCGCACGACGGGTTACATCCTGATTTTATCTGTCGTCGCTTGCAGCGCGGTGCACGCGCAAGCGGTATTCCGATCAGTAATGCCGGACGGCAAAATCATCTATGGCGACAAGCCGGCGCCCGGAGCACAGGAAGCAAAGCAGGTTAATCTGCCGCCGGCGAACATCTCCGCATCTCCACCGTCGCAGACGGTGACGCCAATATCGCCGAACGCCGCCGCTGCTCCGGGCATGCCTCACCCCAAGGATAGCGTCGCAACGGCGCGTCAAAATCTCGAAGCGGCAAAAAAAGCTCTCGACGCAGGACGCGACCCGCAGGAAGGCGAACGTATCGGTACCAAAGGCGGCGCCTCGCGGACTACCGAGCAGTACGCAGAGCGCATTAAATCGCTGGAGGACGCGGTGAGCTCGGCGCAGAGGCAGCTCGATGACGCACAGCGCAATGCAAAGCCTTGACGTAGCCACCTGAGTTGCAAACGCTCGCGTTCAATAGACGCGGGTCACCTTATAGCCTTGTCGAGCAAGTTGTGCGAGCAGTCCCTTGTCACCGTATAGGTGCAGGGCGCCGACGGCGACAAAACTGTTACCCGCTTTGAGCTGCGGCTGCATACGCTCCAGCATGCGCGTGTTACGGTCGTACAGCAGGCGCTGGTCGAACAGCGCCTTCACCGGCTTGAGCTCGGGATTTCGCTCGACTTCGCTCTCGCCGATTTGCCACATCGACGCAAGATCGCGTTGCAGGTACGCCGCCACCATCTTCTCCGCGGTCGCTTTCGCTTCCCGATGCGTTTCCACCGAGTGTCGAAGCAGCGCGAGCTGATCCGCCTCGGACATGTTTTCGAATGTGCCTATCTGCTCATCAACGGTCTCGAGATAGCTCAGCGTCTTGCCCTGCTCGGAAGCTATCCGGTGCAGAGTGAAATCGAGAACATCGTCCAGCTCCTGCTGCGGCATCTCCAGCATCAGCACCATAGCCCACGGCTTGAATAGTCGTGCCATTTCGGCGGGCAATCCCAGTGCTGCGGCAAGCGGCACAATCTTGCGGAACAAATCTTCCCCGGCAACGCGCGGCAAATCGCGCCCGTCCGTGAATATCATCCGGCTTGCAAGCGCCGCCATGCCGGACTGATCAAGCGACACTTCCATGGTGAACGACGTCGACGCGTCAAGCTGCTTACGCACGACATCCGGCAGTGTCGTTACGCGCTTGTCCGCGAGATGAATCGTGCCGAACAGATGACTGGCCGGCGCGCCCGGCCTCTCGAGCCGCCACAGCAGTCCCTTATCGAACGTCTCGGCAGGCGCTTGCGCGCAAGCAACGCCCGCGAACGAGAGCAACGAACCGCGCGCAGGCGAGTGCGCAGTTTGAATACTGAGAAATATCGGCAGGACGACAAGCGCGGTTACCGCCTTCGCTGCACCGCGCACAAATCGGCCGAGTAGTTTGTTCATTATTTGCGACTCCGAATTGCAGCATAATGGGCCGCGCATCGCCCTGCAACCTTACTCACAGGTACGGAGACCAACCCGGAACGTCGGGATGAAGAGGTATGCTGGTCATTGCGGAGAGCCTCGCATTACTATCGTGGCTGAGCATGCGCGAGCAACCAGGCATTACACCTCAAATCCGGCATGCATAATCGGGGCGCAATGAAACACAGCCAGTCGCATATTCATACGATCCGCAACCTGCGCTATCACGTCCGAACGTGGGGGGATGCGCGCTCACCGAAACTTTTTTTACTGCATGGCTGGATGGATGTTTCCGCATCCTTCCAATTTCTAGTGGACTGCCTCGAGCGCGACTGGTACGTCATTGCACCGGACTGGCGGGGATTTGGACTGACCGAGTGGGCGCGCGACGGCTACTGGTTCCCTGACTATTACGCCGATCTCGATGCGCTGCTCGATGTTTACGAGCCGAAGGCGCCGGTCAGTCTCGTCGCACACAGTATGGGCGGCAATATCGCCGGTGTTTACGCGGGTGTACGCCCGCATCGCGTCGCGAAGCTGATATCGCTCGAAGGGTTCGGCGCGTCACGCACAAAACCGGAAGATGCACCCGCGCGCTTCGAGCGCTGGCTGGATGAGGTGCTCGACCCGCCGCAATTCGGGCCTTATGCGTCATTCGACGCGGTCGCGGCACGGCTAAAGAAAAATAATGCGCGGCTCGCTGACGATAAGGCGCTGTTTCTCGCCCAGCACTGGGCGAAGCAGATAGCGCCGGGAGTGGTGACGCTTAACAGCGACCCTAAACACAAAATGGTGAATCCGGTTTTGAACCGCATCGAGGAAGTTTTCGCGTGCTGGCAGCGAATTACGGCCCCTGTGCTGTGGGTGTCGGGGGCGGACTCGAGCGCGCGCGGGTGGCGCGCCGATATCGCGTCACAACTCGCGGAGCGTAAGGCGGCGATTCCCAATCTGAGTGAAGTGGTGCTCCCCGAATGCGGCCATATGATGCATCACGATCAGCCGGAACAACTTGCACGCGTTATAGAGGACTTCCTCACGACACCGCGCATAGGTCGCCGCCTGTCGAAATGACTGTCGACTACGAGCCACCGATGCGATCCGGCGCTGCGATGGCTTGGAACTGCTGCCCTCCGCTGCTCTTCATTGATGGTCCGGCCGCTCAATTGTCCTGCGCAATTCGCGTCGTCTTACAGTCGGCATGGCGCTTGTCCGCTTACCGCGCAATCAAAGGTAGGCAACGATACGTGCCGGCGGGCGCTGGAGCGTTCGCAAGCTGGTTGCAGTCGTGCACCGGCAAGAGCATAGTTGCGCAGTCGGCAAATAATATTCAATGTTGCGGTGACAACATGCCGATCACATAACTGCCGCCGTCCGGCTGCTTGGAGGAGTGTTGATATGCCAACGAAATTGCTGCGTTTCTCATGCGCGCTGTTACTGCTGTCAGCCAGTGCTTTCGCGCAGGACTATCCGAATAAGGCGATAACGCTTGTCGTGCCATTCGCGGCCGGCGGGCCGACGGATACGCTTGCCCGCAATCTGGGACAAGTGATGACTAGTAGTCTAAAGCAACAGGTCGTCGTCGATAACTCCGGCGGTGCAGGCGGCACCATCGGTATCAACAAGGTCGCCAAAGCCAGGAACGATGGCTACACGTTGCTGCTGATGCACATCGGCATGTCGACGGCGCCGGCGCTGTATCGCAAATTGTCGTACGACACGTTGAATGACTTTGAATACATCGGACAGGTTGCCGACGTGCCGATGACGATGCTCGGCAAAAAAGCGCTGCCGCCGAACAATTTCAAAGAGCTCGTGCCTTACATGCAGGCGAACAAGACAAAGCTGACGTACGGCAACGCGGGACTGGGCGCTGCTTCGCATTTGTGCGGCCTGCTGTTCATGAGTCAGCTCGGTATTGATGTGACGACTGTTCCATACAAAGGCACGGCGCCCGCCATGACCGACCTCATCGGCGGCCAGATCGATCTTATGTGCGATCAGACGACGAATACCACGCAGCAGATAAAGGCGGGCACGGTAAAAGTTTATGGGGTCACGTCAGCACAGCGTGTTCCGTCGCTCAAGGACATTCCAACTCTGGCTGAGCAAGGCATGAAAGGATTCGAGGTTGTTGTATGGCACGGTCTCTATGCGCCGAAGGGCACGCCGAAGCCGGTTCTGGACAAGCTGGTCGCGACACTCCAGGCCGCCGTACAGGATGCAACGTTCCGGTCGCGCCTTGCGGAACTGGGCGCGGTGCCGGTACCGGTCAGCAAAGCGAATCCCGAAGCGCTGCAGAGTTTCCTCAAGTCCGAAATCGACAAGTGGGGACCGATTATCAAGAAGGCGGGACAGTACGCCGACTGACTGCACTAAGTAAGCGGACGCGGCAAGCGCCACATGTGAGCAATCGCGGCACACGTAGCGCGTTCATGCATCCGGTGCCAAAAGCTCAGTATCGTCATGCGAATAGGCCGGTGAGCAGGCGCAGATGATTTTGAGTGGCGCATCCCCGGTATTGGCGACGCAGTGTGCAGTACCGGGCGGGATGCACACCGTATCGCCGGACGCTACAGTGAAGTCGCGATCAGCGAGCGTCATAACGCCGATGCCGCTCGTGATGTGATAGATCTCTTCCGAAATACAGTGGCGATGCAGTGTCGTCTTCGCATGCGGCGCAATCGTCGCCTCGGCGAAACTTTGATTGCAATTGCCGTGCACTTGCGGATGCATAAGCTCCCTTATCTCGCACCCGTCCTTGGTGCGGTAGGGCTCGATCGAGTCGTAACGGTTGCGCATCTTGTCCCCGCAGCAACGAACACACTTTAATTGTATTAGCTCGCAGCGCTGGCCGCTCGAACCCGATCCGGATATGCTGGCGCTTTCTGCCCGCGTCATAATATGGCCAAAGTTTTAGGCGTGCTCGGCGGCATGGGGCCGCTGGCGACCGTCGACTTCCTGCGCAAGCTCATCGAAGAAACCCCGGCCGAGCGCGACGAAGACCATATACCGGTGATTGCCTACTCGGTTCCGCAGATTCCTGAGCGGCCCGCCGCTATCGCCGGGCATGGCCCGTCACCGCTGCGCGCAATGCTGGACGGCATCCGCACGCTGAAAGATGCAGGCGCGATCGCAATTGCAATCCCGTGCAATACGGCGCATTTCTGGTATGACGACCTCGTGCGCGAAGGCGGGCTGCCTGTCATTCATATCGCCGATGCGGCGCTCGACGAGCTCGAGATCAAGCGCATCGACGGCAGAACAGTCGGCTTGATTGCGACGAAGGGGACGCTCGCGGCCGGATTTTTTCAGGAACGGCTTGCGGCTCGCGATTACCAGTCTATCGTCAACAGCGAGCATGACATCGACGAGCTCGTGTTGCCGGCAATCGTTCACGTCAAACGCAACGAGCTTAGCGCCGCAGCGGCACTACTCGAGACCGCGATCGGCAAACTGACCAACGACGGCGCGTCAGGCGTCATACTTGCCTGCACCGAGACCCCGGTGGTGTTCGATCGCATGTCGTCCGTCCACGTCCGCAATCTGCGTCGATGCAACCCGCGCACTTGCGAAAGCATGCGTGGAATGGTGGCGTGCACATGCTTGATGCCCGCTCACCCGATGCGGAAAGCCCTTCGATGTGAAGGTGACCGCACCTGATTCTCTGCGGCGCGAAGACAACGTTAAGGCGTGACAGGTCCGTCCGTGTGTGGAAGCATGCTGCTGGGATGTGTCAGGTTCTCGGGTCGCAGGATGTCGTCGAGTTGAGCTTTTGTCAGCAACTTCTTATCGAGCACGAGCGAATAGACACTCTTGCCAGTGGCCAGCGCTTCCTGCGCGACCGCCGTGGCGTGCATATACCCGATGTACGGATTGAGCGCGGTGACGATGCCGATGGAATGCTCCACCGAGCGGCGCAGATGCTCGTGATTTGCAGTAATCCCTCGTACACAGCGGTCCGCCAGCGTAATGCAGCCTCTACGCAAGTGATTCAAACTCTTGAACAGGCTGTGCGCAATGATCGGCTCAAATGCATTGAGCTGCAGTTGCCCGGCTTCCGCCGCGAAACTTACGGTGACGTCGTTGCCGATGACCTCGAAGGCGATCTGATTGACCACTTCGGGAATGACCGGATTGACTTTGCCCGGCATGATGCTGGAACCCGCCTGCATGGCCGGAAGATTGATTTCGCCGAGGCCGGCGCGCGGTCCTGACGAGAGCAGGCGCAGATCGTTGCACGACTTTGAGAGCTTGACGGCTACGCGCTTCAGCACACCTGACACCTGCACAAAAGCGCCGCAGTCCTGCGTAGCTTCAATCAGGTTGCCTGCGGTCTCGAGCTTGATCCCGGTGATTTCCGATAGGTAGCGGCACACGCCGCTCGCATACTGGGGATGCGCGTTGATGCCGGTGCCGATTGCCGTAGCGCCGAGATTGATCTCGTGGATAAGCAGGCAGGCTTCACGCAGGCGCTGCTCATCCTCGCCAAGCATGACAGCATACGTACTGAATTCCTGTCCGAGCGTCATGGGCACCGCATCCTGTAGCTGCGTGCGGCCCATTTTGAGCACCGCGCTGAATTCGCGCGCCTTCGCTTCGAACGCGAGGCGGAGTTCAGCCATTGCATCGACAAGACGCTCGATACCAAAGTGTAGCGCAAGCTTTACGGCGGTCGGGTAGACATCGTTGGTACTCTGGCTCATGTTGACGTCTTCGAGCGGATGCAGGTACCGGTAGTCGCCTTTCCGGTGTCCCATGATTTCGAGCGCCCGATTGGCGATGACCTCGTTCGCATTCATGTTCGTTGAGGTGCCGGCGCCGCCCTGAATGACGTCGACGACGAACTCATCGAGCAGCCCGCCTTGTCTCACCTCCTCGCAAGCGCGCGCGATGGCCTGGGCACGCACGTCGTCCAGGAGTTTCAATTCGTTGTTGGTCAGCGCTGCTGCCTGCTTAATGCAGGCGAGTGCATTTACGAGATCCGGATAAATCGAGATCGGTGTGTGCGTGATGTCGAAGTTCTCGAGCGCGCGCAGCGTATGCACACCGTAATAGGCGCTGGCAGGGATGGCGCGATCGCCGAGCAGGTCGTGTTCCACACGTGTACTGGCATTCATAACGCAGCTCCCGACAGGCAGACCGTCAAGTGTGGCGGTAATCAGCACGTTTCGCCAGTGCCACGCGTGTTTCACGCGTACCACCCGGGTTTCAGCGGCTGCATGTGTGTTTCAACAGGGAAACGGAGCGCTTGGCAGGCGTCCCGCCTATACTGGACAACCGCTATTCGATGGGCTAGATTGGGGCCCTTGCCGCGTCCGTCCGCGCTTAAAACTTTTCGCAAGATGCCGGCTTCAACGACGTTCAATCAGGGAGAAAATCAATGACGCGTATTTCAAGACTGATGTTGGCGATCGCCGCTTGCGCCATAAGCGCCGCGCCCGCATTTGCGCAGGACACGCTGAAGAAGATCAAAGACAGCGGCGCCATTACCATCGGCCATCGCGACGCTTCAATTCCATTTTCATATTATGACGACAAGCAGCAGCCGATCGGCTACGCGATGGAGTTGTGCGGCCGGATAGTCGACGCCGTCAAGACCGAATTGAAGATGCCGAAGCTCGAAGTGAAGTATCAGCTCGTGACTTCCGCCAATCGCATTCCGCTTATCGCCAACGGCACGGTCGATCTCGAGTGCGGGTCGACGACCAACAATGTGGAACGTCAGAAACAGGTGTCGTTCACGATCACACACTTCCTCACTGCTAACCGGTATGTGAGCAAGAAGGCATCCAACATCAAGTCCATCGAAGACTTGAAAGGCAAAACCGTCGTATCGACGTCAGGCACGACCAACATCAAGCAGGCGACTGATCTCAACGTATCCAAAAACATGGGCATGAACATCATCCCCGCGAACGGCCATCCGGAAGCATTTCAGATGGTCGAGACCGGCCGCGCGGTTGCGTTCATCATGGATGACATCCTGCTCTATACGCTCGTAGCATCGGCGCGCACGCCAGGTGATTACACGATTTCATCGGATGCACTGTCGCTGCCTGAGCCCTACGGCATCATGTTGCGCAAGGACGACCCGGCGTTCAAGAAAGTCGTCGACAATGCGATGATTCAGATTTACAAGAGCGGCGACATCGTCAAGATCTACAACAAGTGGTTCACGCAGCCCGTACCGCCTAAAGGCATTAATTACAACGTGCCCATGTCGCCGCAATTCAAGAACCTTATCGCGAATCCGACCGATTCGGGCGATCCGGCCGTTTACAAATAGCAGACACGCATCGAGCGGGGGACTGAAGAGTCCCCCGTCTCATTTGAGGGAGGCCTGACGTGAGGTACAACTGGGACTGGGGGATTTTTACCCAGATGGCCGCGGACGGTTCCGGCACGTGGCTGCACTATCTCCTGGTCGGCCTGCTGTGGACGCTTGCTACGGCTCTCGCCGCCTGGGTGCTTGCGCTGTCGATTGGTTCCGCAGTCGGCACGCTGCGCACGCTGCCCATCCGCTGGGTGGTTCGCCTCGGCAACGCGTACGTTGAGATCTTCCGCAATATTCCGCTGCTGGTGCAGATGTTTCTCTGGTTTTTCGTGGTCCCGGAACTGCTGCCGGAGAATATAGGCACTGCAATAAAACAGATGCCACCGCCGTGGTCGTCATACTTACCGGCGGTGCTGTGCCTCGGGACATACACCTCGGTGCGTGTAGCCGAGCAGGTGCGGGCCGGCATACAGTCGCTGCCGCGCGGACAGATGATGGCCGGCACCGCGTTGGGCCTGAGTCTCCCGCAGACCTACCGTTACGTGCTTTTGCCGATGGCGTTCCGCATCGTCATGCCGCCGCTGACTTCCGAATTTTTGAACATCATCAAAAATTCTTCGGTCGCGCTCACGATCGGCCTGCTCGAATTGACCGGTCGGGCGCGTGCGATGCAGGAGTTCAGCTTCAAGGTTTTCGAGGCGTTCTCCGCCGCCACCTTGATTTACCTCATCACGAATCTTGTTATCGTGCTGCTCATGCGCACGCTCGAAAGCAAGATGCGCGTGCCCGGCTTCATCGGCAGCACCACGCAGATCACTGCAGGACACTGAAGCATGTTTCCCGGCTACGACTTCGAGGTAATACAGCGCTCGCTGCCGTATCTGTTCCGAGAAGGCATGACGTTTACGCTCACGCTGACCTTCATAGCGATGACGGGCGGCATTTTCTTCGGCACCATCCTGGCGATGATGCGGCTGTCGAGCTTCAAGGTTGCCTCGTTCATCGCAGGCAGTTACGTCAATTTGATGCGCTCGATACCGCTCGTGCTCGTCATTTTCTGGTTTTACTTTCTGATGCCGTACATCGGCGCATGGGTCATCGGCGCTTCCCAACCGGTGCAGGTCGGCGCATTCATGTCGTCAGTGATTACGTTCATGCTGTTCGAAGCGGCGTATTACTGCGAAATCATGCGCGCCGGCATCCAGTCGATACCGCGGGGCCAGGTCCAGGCCGGCAACGCGCTGGGTCTCAATTACTGGCAGACCATGGGCACCATCGTCTTGCCGCAGGCATTTCGCAACATGACGCCGGTGCTGCTCACACAGACGATCATCCTGTTTCAGGACACGTCGCTCGTGTACGTAATTTCGGTTACCGATTTCCTGGGCGCGGCCGCCAAGATAGCGAACCGCGATTACCGTCTGGTCGAGATGTATACCTTTGTGGCAGTCGTGTATTTCATCATTTCATTTTCGCTCTCATATCTTGTCAAAATCATTCAACAGCGCATGGCTATCGTCCGGTGAATCTATGGAGATGATCGAAATCAAGGATGTGAGCAAGTGGTACGGCAGCTTTCAGGTGCTGACCAACTGCACGACCAAAGTCGCTAAAGGCGAAGTGGTCGTGGTATGCGGACCGTCCGGATCGGGTAAAAGCACGCTGATCAAGACCGTCAACGGGCTGGAACCGTTCCAAAAAGGCGATATCACCGTCGACGGCACGTCGCTGACCGCAAAGTCGACAAATCTATCGAAATTACGCTCGCGCATCGGCATGGTATTTCAGAACTTCGAGCTGTTTCCGCACCTCTCGATCACTGAGAATTTGACGCTTGGCCAGATCAAGGTGCTCAACCGCTCGAAGGAAGAGGCGACTGAGCGCGGCCTGAAATTGCTCGATCGCGTCGGGCTGATTGCGCACAAGAGCAAGTTTCCGGGTCAGTTGTCAGGCGGCCAGCAGCAGCGCGTTGCGATTGCGCGGGCGCTGTCCATGGATCCGATCGCCATGCTGTTCGATGAGCCTACTTCCGCTCTGGACCCGGAGATGATCAACGAAGTGCTCGACGTCATGGTGCAGCTCGCACAGGAAGGCATGACCATGATGGTCGTCACGCATGAAATGGGATTCGCCCGCAAGGTCGCGCACCGCGTTATCTTCATGGACCAGGGCAAAATCGAAGAGGACGCAAGCAAGGAAGACTTCTTCGGCAAGCCGCGCTCCGAACGCGCGCAATTGTTTCTATCGAAGATCCTCCATCACTGATTCTTCTACTGCATTCAGCAGTTATAGTCAGTCGCCTACGCACGCAATTACGTGCGCTGTAATTCGACAGCGCGTGCTTTTGCACAAATGATTGGCGTAGAATCGGCGCATGTTCACGCGCTGCGCTTTCTCTTATCCTCATGCCGAAACAACATCCGGTCATACCCATCGTCCGCAAGGCAACTACGACCACGCAACCGCCGGTCAAATATGAATGCTCGAAGTGCCCCGGATATTGCTGCAGTTACGATCTGATTGAAGTCGGCAAGCGCGATATCACGCGTATCGCAAAGCACTTCGACCTGAGCTTCGAGCAGGCCGAAGAGCGCTTCACGAAGTTCGACGCCGAGGCAAAGGTGCGCACGCTGCGTCACCAGAAAGATATCCACTTCGGCAAGATCTGCACGTTCTTCGACAAGCAGAAGAGGCGCTGCACGATTTATGAAGCGCGGCCCGGACTATGTCGGGAGTACCCCGCCGAACCGCACTGCGGTTACTACGACTTTCTGCATTTCGAACGCCAGCACCAGGACGATCCGGAATACGTGGCGCTCACCCGCTGAAAGTCTCAGCGCGCACACATGCGGTCCATCAATCGGCGCATGAACTGCTCGCATTTAACCACCTGATCGATTGCGACGTATTCGTTGGGCTTATGCGCCTGCTCGATAGAGCCCGGGCCGCATACCACGGTCGGAATACCGGCACGCTCGAACTGCGAGCCTTCCGTGCCGAATGACACTTTGCCGATGTCGTTGTTGCCCGAGAGCTCCTGAGCAAGCGCTACAACTTCGACTTCCGGCCCATTATTGAGCGCCGGTAACACCGACAGCGGCACGATTGAGAATCCGGTATCGGCATGTATTGCACGCATCTCCGGCGTCAACTGCTTTTCGATGAAGGCTGTGAATTCAGCGAGCAGCGCGTCGGGATCGTCGCCGGGCAGATGACGGAACTCGAAATCGAACGTGCATTCCTGAGGCACGATATTCAGCGCAGTTCCACCTCGAATGACGCCCGTGTGCACCGTGGTATGCGCGACATCGAAACCCCGGTCATACGGTCCGTGATCGCGATGCCGCCGCGCCATCGCTTTCAAGAATGCAACCGCTTCCGCCGCAGCCTCGACCGCATTCACACCGGACGGCGCGTACGCCGAATGACACGAGTAGCCGCGGACAAGGCAGCGAAAACCTTTTTTGCCCTTATGCGCAATGACCGGACGCATCAGCGTAGGCTCGCCGACGATACACGACCGCGGCTTGATGCCTGTTCCGGCAAGGTCGGCGATCAAACGCCCGACGCCGATGCAACCGACCTCTTCGTCGTACGAAAAAGCAAAATGCAGCGGTGTGCGCAATCCGCGTTCGACAAATTCGGGCGCAAGCGCAAGCGCAATCGCGACGAAGCTTTTCATGTCTGAAGTGCCGCGCCCATACAGCCGGCCTTCTTTTTCGACGAGCTCGAAGGGATCGCTGTCCCATGCCTGACCGTCCACCGGCACCACGTCCGTATGGCCCGACAGCATTACACCCGGTACGCCCCGCGGTCCCAGCGTCGAAAAAAGATTGGCTTTGCTGCGCTCGTCGTTATACGTGAGGCGCGACTCCGCGCCGAGACTCGCGAGATAATCGCGCACGTATTCGATAAGGGACAGGTTCGAGTCCCGGCTTACGGTTGGGAAGCCGATAAGCCTGCGTATCATCTGAATACTGGAAGGAACGACGGATGGCATCAGCTCATTTCCCACATGGTGTACAACAGAATAGGTGGCGCTCCTGGGGGTGTCAATCGCACACCAATCTGTATAGCGGGCTAGAGCTTGCGCCCGCCGTCACAACTGTGTCGATTTACGGTATGCTCGACGCGCCGGTTGCGTGTAATGAATGCGGTGTGCGTTGACGTCTTTCAACGGCGCATACAGCGTTCGAGCACTCGTAATGATTATATGCAGCGTAAGTCCAGTCTCGAGAAGAGGAGATCCATGACGTCACGCTGGTTGCCTGCACCACTGCGCGCGCTGATAAGTATGAGAATTGCAGCAAAGTGCGAGCTGCTCAATGCGACGATTGCCGGGAAGTGCGCGCTGCTCCATATGGCAGTCGCAGTATGCGTGCTGCTGACTATCGATTGCGCGAGTGCCGCCGATTTGAGCATTGCCGTCGGCGCTGATGTCACATCGATCGATCCCCATTACCATAATCTGACGCCGAACAATAACATCGCCGAGCACATCTTCGAGACGCTCGTCACAAAGGACCCGAAATCGCAGTTGAAGCCGGCGCTCGCGGTGTCGTGGAAAGCGCTCGACGACCTGACATGGGAATTCACACTGCGCAAAGGCGTTAAGTTTCATGACGGCTCGGATTTCACTGCGGCCGATGTCATTTTTTCGCTCGAGCGCCCTGCGCTGGTTCCGAACAGCCCTTCCCCGTTCACGTTGTACACCAATCAGATCACCGAGAAGATTATTGTCGATCCGCTCACCGTGCGGTTGAAGACAGCGACACCATATCCGTTGATGCCGAACGATATGGGAACTGTCTTCATCGTGTCCTCGAAAGCCGCGAAAGGCGCCAGCACCGCAGACTTCGATTCCGGCAAGGCGACGATAGGCACCGGGCCGTTCCGGTTCGATCGCTACATCAAAGGCGATCGCATCGAGCTCACGCGCAACGACACTTACTGGGGTGCCAAACCGGTGTGGGACAAAGTGACGTTCCGTGTGATCCCCAGTGATCCATCGCGCGTGGCGGCGCTTCAGGCGGGTGACGTGCGCGCAATCGAAAGCGTTCCGACTGCCGACCTCGCGCGTCTATCGAAGGACCCGGCGATCACAATCTCGCGAACCGTGTCCCATCGATTGATATTTCTACATCTCGACACGAGCCGCGACCGATCGCCGGGCGTGACCGACAAATCAGGCAAGCCGCTGGATAAAAATCCGCTCAAGGACGTGCGCGTCCGGCGCGCAATGTCCAAAGCGATCAACCGCCAGGCAATCGTTGAGCGCACCATGGAGGGTGCGGCAGTTGCCACCGGGCAACTCATGCCCGAGGGGATGTTCGGATATGTGCCGTCGCTCAAACCGGAACCTTTCGATGCGGACGGCGCGCGCAAGCTGCTCGCTGAGGCCGGCTACCCCGACGGGTTTGCGATCACTTTGCATGGCCCCAATGATCGCTATGTGAACGATGATCAGATATGCCAGGCGATTGCGCAGATGCTGTCGCGCATCGGTATACAAACGCGCGTCGAGACGCTGCCTTCGGCGGTGTACTTCACACGCGCCAACAAACTGGAATTCAGCTTGATGCTCGTAGGATGGGCGTCGGATACGGCGGAAGCATCGTCGCCTCTCAAAGCCCAATTGGCCACATTTGATCCCAAAAAAGGCATGGGCACCGCGAACCGCGGCCGTTACTCGAATCCTAAGATGGATGCGGTTTTGGGTGTGGCGCTCGCAACGGTCGATGACGCGAAACGTGAAAAGCTGCTGCAGCAGGCCACCGAAATTGCGATTAACGATCTAGGCATCATCCCGCTGCACCATCAGGTGAACCTGTGGGGGATGCGTAAGGGCATCGTGTATACGCCGCGAACGGACGAGCGCACGCTGGCGCATGAATTCAGGATACAGTGATAGATAACAAGACCGGCCGCTGCGAGTGATACGTTACGGATGACCAGCCAGGACGATCAGAGTATTTGTCCGTGGTTTGGGTTCCGGCTCTCAGCATTCGCTGTCCAGGCACCTTGTGGGAGGAGACCATGATTGCCCGACTGATGTCTGCGCTCGCGGTGTTGATCGCGAGCGCCTGCATGATGAGCGCTGCTGCCGCGGCGGCGCTGAGTATCGGCCTCGGAGCCGATGTGACTTCCATCGATCCGCACTCGAACAATGCAGCGCCGAACAACAGCATTGCGGAGCAGATCTTCAACAAGTTGATCGAGAACGACGCGCGTCAGCAGCCCCAGCCCGGACTCGCCGAATCGTGGCGCGCAATCGACGATCTCACGTGGGAGTTCAAGCTGCGTCGCGGCGTGAAGTTCCATGACGGTTCCGGTTTCACCGCTGCTGACGTCGCCTTCTCGATCGAACGGCCCGGGATACTGAACGCTCCGGGCGGCTTCACGATTTATACGCGCTCGATCGTCGACAAAATTATCGTCGACCCCTATACCATCCGCTTGAAAACGGCGACGCCGTACCCGAACATGCCGACCGACATGGCCGGACTCATCATCGTGTCGAGCCAGGCGGCTAAAGGCGCCGTGAGCTCCGACTTCGATTCAGGCAAAGCGGCAATCGGCACCGGACCCTGGAAGTTTGTTCGCTACATCAAGGGCGATCGCATTGAGCTCATCCGCAACGATAATTACTGGGGACGCAAGCCGGTTTGGGACCGGGTCACATTCCGGCTCATAACATCGGACCCTTCGCGCATCGCCGCATTGCTGGCGGGCGACGTGCAGATGATCGAGATCGTTCCGACTGCCGATTATGCGAAGCTCAAGACGAATAAAGACATCGCGGTATTTACGACTATCTCCAACCGCATGATTCATCTGCACCTCGACTCGAATCGCGACAAGTCGCCGTTTGTAACCGACAAGTCCGGTGCGCCGCTCGAGAAGAATCCGTTTAAGGATGCTCGTGTGCGGCACGCGATTTCGAAGGCTATCAACCGGACCGCCATCGTAGAACGCGTGATGGAAGGTCTGGCGATTCCTGCCGGGCAACTGATGCCGGAAGGCTTCTTCGGCGTGAGCCCGAATCTCAAGCCCGAGGATTTCGATCCGGACGGTGCGAGGAAGCTGCTGGCTGAAGCCGGTTATCCCGACGGATTCGGCCTGACCTTGCATGGTCCCAACAACCGCTACGTCAATGATGACCAGATCGTGCAGGCTGTCGCGCAGATGCTTACGCGGGTCGGCATCATCACGAAAGTCGAAACCCTGCCGTTTTCGGTTTACGTCTCGCGCGCCAACAAACTCGACTTCAGTGCCGCGCTGCTGGGCTGGGGCGTAACGACAGGCGAGGCAACTTATCCGCTGCGCTCGCTCGTCGCAACCTACAATCAAGCCAAGGGACTGGGCACCTGGAACTGGAGCCGCTATTCCAATCCGCAGGCTGACACCCTGCTCGAGCAGGCGCTCGCTACGGTAGATACATCGAAGCGCGAAAAACTGTTACAGCAGGCGACCGAGCTCGTGATCAACGACTATGGAATCATTCCGCTGCATTACCAGGTCAACACGTGGGCGGCACGAAAAAATCTCGTTTATACGCCGCGCACTGACGAACGAACCTACGCGCACGAAGTGCGTGCCAATCCGTGATGAGAAGGACGCACTGTGTCGCGCGCCTGAACCGGCATCGATCGAGGCACTGTCGCTGATGCTGGTCCGTTAACCGCCTATGCTTGTCTTCATCATCCGGCGCGTCCTCCAAAGCGCCCTCGCGTTGCTGGTCATGTCGGCGCTCATATTTGTCGGCGTGTTCGCTATCGGCAATCCGATCGATATCTTGATCAACCCGCAAGCGGACCAGGCCGAAATCGCCCGCGCTACGGCGGCGCTCGGACTGGACCAGCCGCTGTGGGTGCAGTACTGGGAGTTCCTGCGTAATGCGTTTACCGGCGACCTCGGCCGCTCGTTCTCGCACAACATACCGGCCGTGCAGCTTATATTCGAGCGCATGCCGGCCACCGTTGAACTCGCGCTGTGCGCCATGGTGATTGCGATACTGCTCGGCATTCCGCTTGGCCTGGTTGCCGGTCTCAAGCCGGATGCCTGGTATAGCAAGACGATCATGGCCGGATCGATTCTCGGCTTCAGCCTGCCGACATTCTGGGTCGGCCTCATGCTGATCATGATCTTCTCCGTGTTCCTCGGATGGCTGCCTTCGACCGGGCGCGGGCACACCACTTTGCTGCTCGGCGTGCCGGTGAGCTTTCTGAACTGGGACGGTCTCGTCCATCTGATGATGCCTGCGTTGAATCTTGCGCTGTTCAAACTGTCACTGCTCATACGCCTGACGAGAGCGGGCACGCGCGAAGCAATGCTTCAGGACTACGTAAAATTCGCTCGCGCCAAGGGCCTGCCGCTGCGTCGTATTGTCGGCGTACACGTGCTAAAGAACATTCTGATTCCAATCGTGACCGTCATCGGGCTCGAATTCGGCTCGCTGATTGCGTTCGCAATCGTCACCGAAACGATCTTCGCGTGGCCCGGCATGGGCAAGCTATTGATCGACTCGATCAACGTTCTCGACCGTCCGGTTATCGTTGCGTATGTGCTGATCATCGTATGTATGTTCGTTATCATCAATCTCATCGTCGATCTGCTTTATTCGTTGCTCGATCCGCGCGTGCGCCTGGCCGGGGCGCGCGCATGAACGGCGCGCTCGTCGAATCGCCGTTCGCGCGCGTCGCTGCTGATTTCGCACAAAGCCGTCTCGCGCTGGTGGGCCTCGCCACTCTGATACTCGTACTGATCGTAGCGATCGGCGCGCCCTATATCTCGCCGCAAAATCCGTACGACCTGGCGCAGCTCGACATCATGGATTCGAAGCTCGCGCCCGGCACGCAGGCGGGGGACGGCATGATGTTCTGGCTCGGCAGCGACGATCAGGGCCGCGACATGTTGTCGGCGATTTTCTATGGGTTGCGCATCAGCCTCGGCATCGGCACGCTGGCGACAGTTTGCGCGTTAGCGATTGGACTCGTGGTCGGCCTCACCGCCGCATGGTTCGGCGGCTGGGTGGAAGCGGTCATCATGCGTATCGTCGATCTGCAGCTCTCCTTTCCGTCCATTCTGATCGCACTGGTGCTGCTCGCCGTGCTTGGGCAGGGCGTCGACAAGATCGTTATCGCGCTCGTCACTGTACAGTGGGCGTACTACGCGCGCACGGTGCGTGGCGCCGCGCTGGTCGAACGCCACAAAGAATACGTGGAGGCAGCCACTTGCCTTGCACTGTCGACGCCGCGCATTCTGTTTCGCCACCTCCTCCCCAACGTGATGCCGCCGCTGATCGTGATTGCGACGGTACAGGTCGCGCACGCAATCGCGCTCGAAGCCACGCTGTCATTTCTGGGACTGGGCATGCCGATCACGTCGCCTTCGCTGGGACTCTTGATCGCGAACGGCTTTACGCATCTCATGTCCGGCAAGTACTGGATCAGCCTCTATCCCGGCATCGCGCTGTTGATTACCATCGTCAGCATCAATCTGGTCGGCGATCAGTTACGCGACGTGCTCAATCCACGACTTCAAAAGTAAAACCGTTGGCCATAGCGTTCACACAGCTCACCGACCTCGGGAACAATCTCGCAATGCGCCTACGCCTTGTCGGGTCGCGATTCGTCTGACGCCCTATCATGCCGGTCCTCAGCGTAGAAAACCTCAAGACCTATTTCTTCACAAAAGCAGGCGTCGTCAAAGCGGTCGACGATGTGAGCTTCAGTGTCGACGAGGGCAAGGTCCTGGGGCTCGTCGGTGAATCCGGATCGGGCAAAACGGTTACCGGTTTTTCCATCATGGGACTTGTCGATCCGCCGGGTCGCATCGTCGGCGGCCGTGTTCTCCTGGAAGGGGAAAATCTGCTCGAGCGGCGCGACGATGCAATGCGCCGGTTGCGTGGCGACCGCATCGCGATGATCTTCCAGGATCCGATGATGACGCTCAATCCGGTGCTGCGCATCGATACGCAGATGATTGAGACGGTGCTCGCTCACCAGGCCGTGAGCCGCGAACGGGCGCGCGAACTGTCGCGCGCCGCGCTGGGGCGCGTCGGCATTCCCTCGCCCGACGATCGGCTCAAGGCTTATCCGCATCAACTCTCCGGCGGTATGCGCCAGCGCGTCGCCATTGCGATTGCGCTGCTGAACAACCCGCGCGTGATCGTTGCCGACGAGCCTACCACTGCGCTCGACGTCACTATCCAGGCGCAGATACTGTTCGAGGTTCAAAAGCTGGCGCGCGAAACCGGTACTGCGATGATCTGGATCACGCATGATCTCTCAGTCATCGCAGGGCTCGCTGATGAAGTGTGCGTCATGTACGCAGGCCGCATTGTGGAATCGGGCCCCACCGCGGATCTTCTCGACTCGCCGAAGCATCCCTATACGGCGGGACTCATCGCATCGATTCCGAGCCGCAATGTGCGCGGTCAGCCGCTCAAGCAGATTCCGGGCATGACGCCATCACTGCTCCGGCTCAAGCCGGGCTGTCCATTCCGTGACCGCTGCCCGAACGCAGGCACGGCGTGCGAGGTCATGCCGGAAATCACGCGGCCGTCACCGGTGCGGACTCTGCGTTGCTTCTATCCGATGGCTGAACCGGTGACAACGCAATGACGCCGCTGCTCGCGCTCGCGAATATCACCAAGAATTTCTCACGGCCGCTGGACTTTGCCGCCAAGCTCGCACGCGTTGCCGGTGCCGATGTGCACGAAGTCGTCGTGCACGCGCTGGACGACGTGACCATGACTATCGCCGAAGGCGAGGTGGTCGGGCTGGCGGGCGAGTCGGGCTGCGGCAAGTCGACACTGGGGCGCATTGCCGCCGGCATCTTGAAGCCGACCAAAGGTACGCGTGCCTGGCGCGGTGTCGATATCACCGATCTCGATCGTGCCGAGCGGCGCGATGTCGCTCTGAAGATTCAGATGATCTTCCAGGATGCGTTTGCGTCGCTGAATCCGCGCATGCGCGTCGGTGAAATAATCGGTGAAGCGCCGCGTGTGCATGGCCTCGCCGCTCGCAAGGAACTTCAGGAATACATTGACCAGCTGATGCGGCAGGTGGGCCTCGATCCTGCGTACAAACGCCGCTTTGCACACCAGTTTTCCGGCGGACAGCGCGCACGCATCGGTATCGCGCGGGCGCTAGCCGTCAAGCCAGACCTCCTTGTTTGCGATGAGGCGGTCGCCGCGCTCGATGTATCGATCCAGGCGCAGGTGCTCAATCTGTTCATGCAACTGCGCGCGGAGTTCAATCTTACGTATCTGTTTATCAGCCACGACCTCGGTGTCGTGGAGCACTTGTCAGATCGCGTGATGATCATGTACCTGGGCCGCATAGTGGAGACGGCGCCGACGCTTGAATTGTTTCAGCACGCGAATCATCCGTACACCCAGGCTTTGCTCGCGGAAGTGCCGTCCCTCAACAGGCGCGATCACGATTTCACACCGATAACCGGTGAAATCCCCTCACCGATCGATCCGCCGCCCGGCTGCCACTTCCATCCGCGCTGCCCGCACGCCATGCCGCGCTGCCGGGTGGAGAATCCGCTCTTCCGCGAAGTCGCGCCCGGCCACTGGTCCGCCTGTCACCTGAACGATATGCCGTAGCCGTTCTTGCGCTTGCTGCACTATATTGGCGTAATCTCTGGCGAGCGCTGATGATGTGGAGGACGCATGAGCAAAGACGATGACGCAAACGGACTCGACCGGCGCTCGTTTCTAAAAGGCGCAGCCGCCGCTGGCGCAGCGGTTGCAACGGGCGGTCAACTTGCGGCGGCCGCCGACATGCCATCCAGTGGTGAGAAGCCCGCAGAAAAGGCTGCTGCGGCCAAACTACCGAGCGAAACGTTTATTACTCGGCCCGGCTCCGACTTCATGGCTGACGTTCTGAAAGCGATCGGCCTGCAATATGTGGCGATCAACCCAGCGGCGGGTTTTCGCAGTCTGCAGGAATCCCTGATCAATTACTCAGGCAACAAGAATCCGGAAATCCTCACCTGCCTGCACGAAGAATCGGCAACCGGAATCGCCCACGGTTACGCAAAAGCGTCCGGCAAGCCGATGGGCGTGATGGTACATGGCACGGTCGGTCTGCAGCATGCAGCCATGGGCGTCTACAACGCGTGGGTCGACCGCGTGCCGCTAATCATCTTCGCAGGCAACGGCATCGATGCGGATACACGGCGGCCGGGCGTCGAATGGATACACAGTGCGCAGGATCCGGTCGCGCTCGTGCGTGAATTCGTAAAGTGGGATGACCAGCCTGCATCGCTGCAGCATTTTGCGGAATCGACGGTACGCGCTTACAAGTACACCATGACTGCGCCCATGGAGCCCGTCGTCATCTCCATAGACATGGATCTGCAGGAAGAGGCGATCGAGCACGCGGACAAACTTCGCATACCGAAAATCACCCGGTTGTCGCACCCGCAAGGAGACACTTCGGCGCTGCGTGAAGCGGCAACGCTTTTGGTCAATGCAGAGAAGCCGGTGATTATCGCGGATCGAGCCGTGCGCTCGCAAAACGGTGTCAGGCTGATGGTCGAGTTGGCCGAAACGCTCGGTGCGCCGGTGGTCGATCTCGGCGGTCGCATGAATTTTCCGAATACGCATGATCTCGATTGCACGTACATGAAACAGACGCTCGTGCGTGAAGCGGATGTAATCCTGCTGCTCGAAGTCAATGACGCATGGGGCAATCTCAACTCTTTCGAGGACCCTTACAAAACGTACCGGCCGCTTTACAAGCCGGGTACCAAAATGATTTCGATTTCCATGCAGGATGTGTATCTCAAGTCGAACTATCAGGACACGCAGCGCTTCATGGCAGTGGATCTTGGCATCGGCGGCGATGTCGAGGCAACGTTGCCCGACCTGATCGATGCTCTGAAACGCGCCACGACACCCGGGCGCAAAGCCGCTTTTGCCGAACGCACGGCAGCTGCAGCGCAAGATGCATCGCGATATGCGCGAACGCGACAAGGACAGTGCCGCGGTGGGATGGGATGCGGTGCCGGTTTCGACCGCCCGGCTTGCCGCCGAATTATGGAACGTGATCAAAAATGAAAACTGGTCGCTGGTGGTGAGCGATCGCGTGCAGTGGGCCCGGCGGCTGTGGCCGGTCACTCAATATCATCAGATGCTCGGCGGGAACGGCGGTTACGGGCTCGGCGGCTACTCGCCGATTGCCATGGGCGCGGCAGTCGCGAACCGCGACAAGGGCATCGTCTCCGTCACCTTCGCGCCCGACGGCGACATGATGTATGCACCGGGCGTGTTGTGGACCGCGGCGCATCACAACATTCCGCTTTTGATGCTCATGCATAACAATCGCTGCTATCACCAGGAGATCATGCACGTCCAGCGCATGGCAGCGATTCATAACCGGCCGCAGGCGAACGCTCGCATTGGCACCGAGATCACTTCGCCGAATATCGATTTCGCCAAGGTCGCTCAAGGCATGGGTGTATGGGCGGAAGGACCGGTGACCGATCCCGGCAAGCTCGGCGCGGCCATCCGGCGTGCCCTGGCGGTCGTCAAGGACGGCAAGCCGGCGCTCGTCGATGTCGTGTGTCAGGGACGCTAAGCACGACGACTGACGTTGAGCGTCTTGGCCAGCCAGTTCGCAACGATATCCGTAACGACATCTTCGCGCCCGTTGTAGAAATGGTCGCAGTTGGCGACGATCTCGACGTCGCAATGACCGCCCGCTCGACTTTGAAATTCTTCTGCCGGGTAACGCTCGCGCGATTCCTGGTCGCCGCGTATGCATAGCACCGGACATTTCACCTGCGGCGCGAGCGCAAGTGTGTCAGGTACTTCGGTCATGCGGTCGAGGAAGCTCTCCGCGCTAATCACATACCACCAGCCGGGCATGAACATAAGCTCGCGACCGCGACCTGCCTGCACCAGCGCGCGGGCTTTTGCAGTCAGCTCATCGACTCTGTCGCCGGCGAGCAAGCCGGCGGAACTGCCTTCTTGCATCGATGATATGCCGCCGCGGCCGGCTGAAAGCAGGACGAGGGCCGGCGTCTGTGGATGATCTACGACATGCCGCACGCCGAGCATGCCGCCATTGCTGTGACCGATGATGACAGGATTCGCAAATCCGCGCCCCGCCAGCCACTGCGCCGCCGTTCGATTGTCGTCGATGCCTTCCTGCGTAAGCTGGAACGCGGCACCCTCCGCCGCGCGGCTGTTGCGCACACCAAGTATGTCGTGGCCGCGGCGATTGAACGTGAGGCATGTGAATCCCAATGCGGTCAGTGCAGGCGGCATGAACCGCGGCGCGCCGACATAAAAGTTCATTGTGTTGCCATGGAAGAACAAGACCGCACCTACTCGAGCACCCGCATCCGGCTCGTATAAGACGCCGTCGAGCGGCGTCGTTGCAGTGGGGATGGTGATCAGTTCGCTGCGCATGCTGGCTCCTTTACAACATCACGAATTATCGTCGCATCGCGATGTGACAACCATTTGCAAAGACGGCGGACGAAAAAAAGCCCGGTTGCCCGGGCTTTTGGATGGCGCTCGATATTAGTCGAGGGGCCGGATGTTCGTCGCCTGATCGCCTTTAGGACCGGTCGTGACGTCGTAAGCTACCTTTTGGTTTTCGCGCAGGCTCTTGAAGCCGTTGCCCTGAATCGCCGAGAAGTGCGCGAACAGGTCCTTACCGCCATCGTCGGGGGTGATGAATCCAAAGCCTTTGGCGTCATTAAACCATTTAACAGTGCCGTTACTCATGTGTTGTCAATTCCTGAAAAATTAAAGAAGGGCTCGCGCCCGAGTGCGAGAACTTCAAGAGGAAAGTAACAAAACGTGAGAATACCGCCCAAAAAAGCGGCCACTACGGACTGGCTTTTCACTGCTTAAAGATCCTGCGCCGCTCGTTATACGCCACCCCGCACGACCGGTCAAATTATTTCGGACAACGTCCTACAAGATCCGGTCCCCGTGATGCTTACTGCCTGTCTGGGAGGAATACTGGTAGTCAAACTGGCATCCGCCACTGGCATTTGCGAGTCCTATCCCAAACGTGCAGCAAGTAGGCCGAGGTCACACGACACGCTTGGCATCTAGCCGCCGAGCAGCCCTTAGACGAATCGGCAGGCCGTCAATCGACATTGAGCAATGGAATGTTCTTCGCAGGCGGCCCTGATTTAATCGACGCAAGGTAAGCATAGACGTCGGAAAGATCCTGATCGGGCAAATTCTTAGCCGTGTACGGTGGCATAGCCTGGCGCGGTATTCTGACTTGTCGCTCAAAGGCCTGCCAGCTAAGCGGGCCGGGTGCGATCCGCGGCCCGGCAACGCCGCCGCCCTGGCCAACGGTGCCATGACAGTTCTGGCATAGCTGATGGATGTAGATGTCGTGTCCGCGCTGAGCAGAACCAATCGGAACATCCTGCGCGTACGCCGGAATTGCCAAGAGCATGGCTGTTACCGCCCATGATGTCCGCATTAGCCCACCCCGTTATCGTGGTGCAATTCTGCGGGGCGCGTCATGTAGCGTCAACCACCCTCGCGAGGGAGCCACTCTCGTGCATCACGAGAAGGCTCAGGCAGAAGACTATACTGGACGAGCAACGTAATAAGGACCCGAGCCAACAGTGACCCAAGCGGCTATGTGCACATCGATCGACGTGTGATGGTGGCCCGGCTGATCGAATGACAACACAGTTCGACGCTATCGTCATCGGCACCGGTCAGTCAGGACCCTCGCTTGCAGCGCGCCTTGCCGCGGCGGGCCGCAACGTTGCGATCATCGAACGCAAATTATTCGGCGGTACCTGCGTGAATACCGGCTGCATTCCGACGAAGGCGCTGGTCGCAAGCGCGTATGCGGCACATCTCGCGCGGCGCGGAGCAGAGTATGGCGTGACTATCACCGGCGAAGTCAGAGTGGACATGCAACGCGTGAAAGCGCGCAAGGATGCCATCTCGAATGCATCGAGCAAGGGCGTCGAGTCGTGGCTCAGAGGTACCAAAAATCTCACGGTGATCAACGGACACGCTCGCTTCGAGTCGCCGACGACTGTGAGCGTAAACGGCGACCTGCTGTCAGCCGCGCAGTTCTTCATCAATGTCGGCGGACGGGCAGTCGTTCCGGCACTTGGCGGTATCGAGCAGATTCCGTATTACACCAACTCGACCATCATGGATGTGGACTTCGTTCCCGAGCATCTCGTCATCATCGGCGGTAGCTATATCGGCGCTCGAGTTCGCGCAGATGTACCGGCGCTTTGGCGCGCAAGTAACGGTGATCGAGAAATCGAAGGTTGTCATTGGCCGCGAAGATGCGGATGTCTCGCAAGGCGTGCTCGATATCATGCGCAACGACGGCGTGGTCGTCGAGACGGGCGCAGAGTGCATGCGCTTCGAGCTGCGCGGCGACAAGATCGCAGTCGGCCTGGATTGCGACGGCATCGGACGCGAAGTAGTCGCTTCGCACGTGTTGCTTGCGGTCGGGCGCGTGCCGAATACCGGTGACCTTGGTGTCGACAAAGCCGGCATCGCGACAGACCAGCGCGGTTACATCACCGTCGACGATGCGTTGCGCACTAACGTTGCAAATGTGTGGGCGATTGGCGACTGCAACGGCCGCGGCGCATTCACTCACACGTCGTTCAACGACTATGAGATCGTCGCCGACAATCTGCTCAACGGGGAACACCGCAGCGTGCGCGATCGCATCACTGCGTACGGACTTTTTATCGATCCACCGCTCGGGCGCGCCGGCATGACCGACGACGAAATTCGAAAATCGGGCCGCACGGCGATCGTCGGCATGCGCCCGATGAAACGCGTCGGCCGCGCCGTTGAGAAAGGAGAATCACAGGGCTTCATGAAAATCGCTGTCGACGCGGAAACCAAACAGATTCTCGGTGCCGCCATACTCGGAGTCGGCGGTGACGAAGCCATCCATGCAGTGCTGTCAATGATGTACGCGAAAGCGCCGTATACAGTGCTGCAGCGCTCGGTGAATATTCACCCGACGGTATCCGAACTCATCCCGACCATCCTGGGCGAATTGAAACCCATGAGCTAACGTTGGGAGCCGTGTGCTTCCAACGCGCGCTGAACAAATCGGTAGAGGCGAAAAAAAAGCTGACGCTTTCGGCATCAGCCTTTTTATCCAGATATCAGCGCGCAATTTCGCCCTGATGCCTGCGGTTAACCCCGACCGCGGCTTCGATTCCCGCCAAAACCGCCGTAGCCGCCATCACGCGATGACGGACGGCCGCTGCTATTGCCACCGCTCCAACTTGAATTGCCGAAACGGCGCGGTTTACCTGCTTCGCTGGTACGTCTGCGCGGATCGCCGAAACGTTTGCGATCAGCGCCTGCCGGATTGCTACTGCGCGGCTTTAGCTTCGGCTCCATGCCTTCGATCACATGGCGCTCGATCTGATTGCCCGTGTAGCGCTCGATTTGTTTGAGCTGCTGACCTTCGTCGGGTGCTGCGAACGAAATCGCGATACCTGCTGCTCCGGCACGCCCGGTGCGCCCGATACGATGCACATAGTCTTCCGCGACTTTGGGCAAGTCGTAATTAATGACATGCGTAATGCTGGCGACATCGATGCCGCGGGCGGCCACGTCCGTCGCAACGAGCACACGCACGTTGCCGCTGCGCAAACGCGCGAGCGTGCGATTCCGCTGCGACTGGTTCATGTTTCCATGCAAGGCTGCCGCGGTGTGGCCGCCGTCATTGAGCTTCTCTGCAAGACGGTCGGCGCCGCGCTTGGTCGCCGTGAAAACAATCGCCTGAGTAAGATCGACGCCACGCAACACGTGATCGAGGATGCGATGCTTATGACCGCCGTCATCGACATAATGCAGGCGCTGCTCGATGTTGTCGTGGTTTGCCTGCGTCGGCTCGCACTCGATCAGCTTCGGCTGCCTGAGCAGACGTTTCGCCAGCGTGGCGATGTTGCCGTCGAGCGTGGCGGAGAACAACAGCGTTTGTCGCGTGGACGGTGTAGCACCCGCGATACGTTCGACCGGCTTGATGAACCCCATGTCCAGCATGCGATCCGCTTCATCGAGTACGAGCAATTCCAGGCGCGAGAAATCCACCTTGCCCTGATCGATAAAATCAATCAGGCGACCGGGCGTCGCGACGAGAATATCGAGCGGCATTTCGAGCAGCCTGCGCTGTTTCGGGTACGGCATGCCGCCCAGAACCGTGCCGGTGCGCACGCGCGGCATGAACTTGCTGTACTTTTCGACAGCGGTTGTTACCTGCAGCGCCAACTCGCGCGTCGGTGTCAGCACCAGCATGCGCGGGCCGCGTCCCGGTTTCGCGGGCTTCAGCAGTCGCTGCAGGGCGGGCAGTACAAACGCCGCGGTTTTGCCAGTACCTGTCGGTGCGGAGACCATCAGATCATGACCGGCGATGGCGTCGGGTATTGCTTTCGCCTGTACCGGGGTCGCCTGCGTATAACCGGAGGCGGTAATCGCCTGCACAATGGCAGGATCAAGATTGAACGATTCAAATGACATTAGTGATACTTTCTTATTGGACGTACAACAAACAAACGCGCAGGCAAAAAGCTGCTGCAAGAGGCATGCAAACGCCGCCGGCGCACGGGTATCGTCACTAACCGTGGCAGAAGCAGCTATTCGAGAAGGGAAGCTGAATCGAGGGGGTCAGGGACTGATGCATCCCGAAGTTTTTATTGCTTTGAATACTTCGAGGTGCGCGCACTATACACGAACACTCCCTAAATAGCGAGTGATGCACCTGCGATAAGGAGAGTGCGTGAATACTATTTGCAGTCGAAGCCTCGTGTTAAGCGCTAATCGATCTTCGCGCCCGCGATCTGGACCACCTCCGCAAACTTCTTGATCTCGCTACGCAGGAAGGCGGTGAGTTCGGTTGGACTTGAAGATTCCGGAGGTGCGCCCATTTTCAAGAGCGTCTCGGACACCTGCGGACTTTGCAAACTGCTCACGAGCGCGGCATGCAGACGGTCAACAATCGTCTGCGCGGTGCCGGTCGGAACGACCAGGCAATACCACGATGTGACGTCGATCGGAAGCCCCGACTCAATAAACGTCGGGACGTCCGGCAACACGGGCGTGCGCTTGGTGCCCGAAGTCGCGAGCACACGCAGCCGTCCGGCCTGAGCGAGATTCACTACCGCAGGCGGCCCGGACAACATGATTTCCACCTCGCCCGATAACGTTGCGGCGAGTGCGGGACCAGAGCCTTTGAACGGAACATGTGTCATCGGGATTGCCGCACGCTTCTTCAACAGTTCCGCGACCAGATGACCGGTGGTTCCGCTGCCCGCCGAGCCATAATTCAATTTGCTGCTGGGATCTTTGGCGAGGTCGATAAGCTGCTTGATGTTCGCGGCGTGTATCGACGGATGGACGGAAAGCACCTGCGGCACCTTCGTAATCAGCGACACCGGCGCAAAACTTCTGAGCGGGTCGTACGGCAGCTTCGAGCCATACAGAGACACGTTGATGGCCATCGGCGATACGACACCCAATAGAATCGTGTAACCGTCTGCAGGAGCGCTCGCCGCCATCGCGGTGCCCACAGTTCCTCCAGCCCCGCCCCGGCTGTCGACCACCACGACTTGGCCGAGCGTTTCAGTCAGCTTGGCCGCGATGACGCGCGCGATCGGCTCAGCGGTGCCGCCCGGCGCAGTCGGGTTAATAAAGCGGATGGGCCGCGTTGGATACGTTTCGGCCGATGCGGCTTGCTGAAGCCCGACTAGATACAGCGCGCAGGGCAATGCTCTCCAGAACATGGAGCAGTTTCCTTCTTGAAGCGCCTTGCCGTTAAAAGGTCAGCGCAGCGATGTTATGCACGTTTAATGCGCGCCGTGTTCTTTGATGGAAACCCGCCAGTGAATGCGATCTTCCTCGGGTGGATAATCGCCGGCCGCCTTGTGATATGAGCAGCGATTGTCCCAGATTACGACGTCACCCTTGCGCCACTTGTGGCGATATTGCGCAGGCGGCTGAACCATGTATGCGCGCATCTCTTCGATGATTGCATCGCTCTCCGCGTCGTCGACACCTTCGATACTCAGAATCTTGCCTTGATCGAAATACAGCAGCTTACGGCCCGTCTCCGGGTGCACGCGGACAAGTGGATGACGCACGGGCCTTGCATTCCGATCCTCTTCGTTCAACAGCAGGTTCGCCTTCATGCGGCCGCCATACTTGAAAAGACCATATCGCCCCTCGAGGCGCTGTTTCAAGTGTTGAGGAAGTTCTTCATAAGCGGCATATGCGCTCGAGAAATGAGTATCGCCGCCCGTGCTCGGAATCGCGATTGCGTAAAGCTGCGTTGCCTTATAGGGCACCTCTTCATAAGAGCCGTCGGTGTGAAAACCTTCGGCGCCGCGACGGTAAATTTCACGATCGAGCGTGCCGTCCGGCCGGAACTTGTTGGTCCCGAGCAATGTGATCTCCGGATGCTCGGGATGCCGCGTGCTCTTGGCCGGATGCGGCGATACGCTGCCGAAGCGTCGGCTGTAGGCAAGGAAATCTTCGATCTCGAGTTTCTGATCGCGGACAGCGATCACGTTGCAGTCCAGCCAGGTTTGGTAGATCTTCGCAAAGACAGACTCATCCATGGTCTTCACATCGATGTCGAGAATCTCGGCGCCGATCGGACCCATCCGGTTCACCTGCATGATCGCTGTCCTCCGTCGTAAGATCCGGCAATCTGGCGCGTCAACGCTGTTGTCATGACGACACAGCAATTCTAATTAACTTCAGTGTTGATCGTCAGGACGTACGATGCCGTCGGGATGGCCATGCGGGCGGTAGCGAGCCGTCTTGATTGGTTGCAGGCGTCTTGCGCCACCGCCGCTAAGTCCCGCGCGCGATTAATGCCGCTCCATGTAAGTTTTCGCGCAGGTTGGCTATCAGTGGACCACCGATAGCGCCTTCCAGCACTGACTCTGCTGGTCTGCATTCGAACAGGGAACGATTGATGCGGTCACAGCACCACTGTGCATTCGAACGTGGAAGCGCCATGCCGCGCCAAGAGCAATCCCTTAAGTCGAAGGTAAACGCCCGCGCGGCTACGCTGGCATCGTCGAGGGATACGCACGACCGGGTGTCGCCGGCGACGGTGGCCACATCGCAGCGGCTCCCATGATCTTGACTTCAATGAACCTTCGAGAGCCGTAATGGCGAGCCGAACGCTCAAACGCTGGACGATCGGCATCATCGTTTTGATCGTCGTGCTCGTCATCGCCGGCGTTGCCGGAATGCATTTCGCTGCGCGATCGCTCAAGCAACACGTGCTTGAAGCGCTCGGACCTGAAAGCGAGGTCGCGGACCTCACCGTTGGATTCACCAGCATCAACATCTCCGGTGTACGAGTGAAAGCGCCGAAGGGATGGCCGGCGGATTCGACGCTGCGTGCTGAACACATTGTCCTCGTACCCGACTTGAAGCAGTTACTGTCACGTCGTATCTACATCAAAAACGTTCGGATCGAGAACGCCTATATTTCCGCGGTGCGGCCAAAGGAAGGCGGCGGCCTCAAGGTGCTTCCCAGCATGCTCGACAAGAAGCGTGACCCCGAATCTGAGCGACGCAGCGGACAAATCCACACCGTCGAGTTCAGCAACTGCGTTATTGAACTCTTCGACATGACCTTGACCGGACATCAGAAGATGCGCGTCGATGCAGTGCGCGGAACACTGCAGGATCTCAACCTGCCAAAGCTAGACAGCCATAGTAAGGTCGATCTGCACGGAGTCATCAAGGGCGCTGCGCACCAGGGAACGATCGGTGTCACGGGCTGGATCGACGTGGCAGCGAAGTCATCGGAATTGAGCACGCAAGTGCGCAATGTCGATTTGGTTTTATTTCAGCCGTATGTGATACAAAAAACCAAAGCAGGAATCGATGAGGGAACGTTCAATCTGGATTTAAAGGCGACCGTGCGAAACAATGTGCTGAACGCGCCGGGCACACTCACGCTTGCGGGACTCAAAGTCAAGAACGCGCAAACACCGCTTGGCGGACTGAAGACGGTGCCTGAGCGTGCGGTTATCGGTGCACTTGCCGACAAAGACGACCGTATCACTGTTCACTTCGATCTCAAGGGCAATCTCGACAACCCCGCATTTTCATTAACGCGAAGGTCTGGGGCTACGCACGGGCACTGCTCTGCTCAAGGGCCTTGGCCTTGGTTTCGAAGCGTTGATACGCGCTTTCTTTATCCTCGTCCGCGGATTCGTTCCGCATTGACCGGTCTGTTGCCTGAGCGAATTTCTAGGCCGTCGGCGCGGCGCTCTTCGGCTTTTCGTTTCTTGCCTTCTTCGCTTGCTTCGCGAGGTTGGCGATACGTTTCTTGCCCCTCTGCTTCCTGCGTCTGATCTGCAGCGACTTCGATTGACTCATCTGTGTCTCCGGTTCGATAACTCCGGTGCTAGTGTGACGAGTTTTTATCAGGTTGACCAGACGAGCGGAATTGTTAGCTTCGTGACGGGCATCCGCAAGCTCGGTGCATCTACGAAGAAGCCCCTTGCCAAAGACCCAAAAAAAACCCCGCCGTAGCGGGGTGTGTTTGACCGCTTATGAAGGCGATTCAAGCGGCTTTCTGTTTCCTGCGACGGGTTGCGAATCCGAGCACGCCGAGACCGGCAAGCATGATGGCGTAAGTTTCAGGTTCGGGTATGGCACCGATGACCGCCGACCCGCTCACGAGCGTTCGATGCGGCAGCGCGAGATGCTGCTCGAAGCTATCAAACTGCCCAATGCGGATTGGCGCGCCAGTCGCGCTCAGGCTCGGGTTGAAGGTCGACCTGTAAGATGTTATCGGTAGTCCCGGCGGGGCTGTCGAAGACAAGGATGGTCGGCAGCGCAGAGAAACTGGTAGAGTTCGCAAGAGTGTAAGTCAAGCCAAAACCGCCCGCCGCCGGTGACGTAGTGATACTGGCGCTAACGAGCGCGTTTATCGCATCATTTGTGGTGAACGACCCGGTTAGCGATCCACCGTCGGAGAACGCTGCACCCGAGAATGAGTAGGTGATATTCGCCGATGCCTGACCAGCAGCCAGTAAGAGTCCCAGCGTCGCGAAGCGAACCACGGAAGAAAGGCATTTCATGATGGTCATTCTCCTTGCAAACAAGTTGATGGTTGGGACGTCTTACTCCGGTCGCGCCGAGGTGCTCGTCCCTGCACAAGATTGTGAAACTGGCCGTCGGCGGATTCAAGTAGCCATTCGGGCTATAGCGCAGGCTTGACGGCGCGGTCGGCCAAGCGCATGCGATTACTTGTTTTGCTATTGAGCGGTGACAGCCGCGCATTCGAGCGCGTGAATGCTTTTAGTGACCGTCGACGCCTGTGGTCACTCGGCTGTGGCGCCTGAAGCCTTGATTACTTTGGCCCATTTCGCGATTTCGCTCTTGAGATATATCCCGGCGTATTGCGGCGTATTGGCGCCGAAATCTTTACCGTCAGCTGCGATTCTCTCCTGCACATCCGGCATGTTGATGATGGCTTTAACTTCGGCATTCAGCTTGTCGATGAGCGCTTTGGTGGTGCCGGCCGGCACGAACATCCCCGTCCACGCCATCGCGTCATAGCCGGGCACTCCGGACTCCGCGAGGGTTGGCGTGTTCGGCAGCTTCGGCAGCCGTCTGGGCGTCGCCGCCGCAATCAGCTTTAATCGGCCCGCCTGTATGTATGAGAGGCCTGCGATCATGTCCGTGAAGATCATGCTCGCCTGACCTGCGATGACATCAGCGAGTGCCGGACCGGTGCCTTTATAAGGAACGTGAACGAAGTTGATGCCGGCCATCATCTTCAGCATCTCGCCCGACAGATGGCCCGGACTGCCGATCCCGGCCGACGCCAAAGTCAGTCTATATGTTCCGCCTTTCGCCAGTTGAATGATGTCGGCCAGAGAAGTCGCAGGCACGCTGGGATGCGTAACAACCAGGTAGTACGTCGGAGCGACCATGATGACGGACTCGAAATCCCTGATCGGGTCGAACGGAAGTTTGGCGTACAGCGCCGGGTTGATCGCCATCGGCCCGGTCGAGCCGAACAGCAGCGTGTGTCCATCGGCCGGCGCGCGCGACGCAATCTCGGCCCCGATGTTGCCGTTTGCGCCTGCGCGGTTGTCCACGATGACCTGCTGCTTCCAGCGGTCGCTCAGCTTCTGTCCGACCGTGCGCGTTGCGATGTCGACGCCGCCGCCGGGCGCAAACGGCACGATCGCCCGAATCGGCTTGCTTGGATAGTCTTGCGCGTGCACTGCGAAAGCGGCCGACGTCAACACGGCGGCTAAAGCTACCCGGGCGCCGAGGTGCTTCGTTGGTCGCCGGTACTCGACATCGACGTTCATGAGAGTGCTCTTTGCACCCATCGCGCAGCCGAGAAAAGCGCGCGATCTTCATTGCGTTTCCCAACGAGGTATGCGCCGATCGGCATGCCATGTGGTCCGCGAAATACGGGGATACTGATAGCAGGAACATGCATCGTCGTCCAAATCAAGGCAAGTTTGGCGATCCCGGTCGTATTGAGGTCTGCGGGTGCTTCGCCTGTCGCACAGGAAGTCAGAAACACATCATACGGTTCCTGAATCAGCGCCATCATCTGGCGACAGCGCTCGGCTAACGAGCGCGCTTCGAGATAGCGTTCGAAGCTGCATTCCATGCCATCCTTGATGCGCAAGCCACGCAGCGTCGAGCTGATTTTCTCCCAGTGATTCTCGATCTCCCATGTGAAGTTGCGCGCGAACTCAAAACCGGAGATCAAGCGATGCGCCTCGGGCATGTCATCGAACTCCTTGGGTAAGTCGACGTCTGCGACTTCTGCGCCGGCGCGCGCGAGCCTCCCTGCCGCGTCTTCGAATATCGTTTGCGTCGTCGGCTCGAGCAATGGCCAGAGATGCGTACGACAGAAACCAACGCGAGGCGGCCTTGCCAGATCTACGATCGGCTGCGGCGTGATGTCGAGCAACGCGTCGCGATACAGCGCAATGTCATCGATCGTGCGTGCGATCAATCCCAGCGTATCGAGCGATCCTGCGGATTCTTTGATACCGACGCAGCGCAGATCTCCATACGTCGGCCGATATCCGAACACGCCGCAGTACGCCGCGGGTCGCACGGTCGAGCCGCTGGTCTGAGAGCCGACCGAGAGCGCGGCCATGAAGTCAGCCACCGACGCGGCCGATCCACTCGATGATCCTCCGGGCGTGCGATTCAAGTCCAGCGGATTGCGCGTTCGTGAAGGATGGAAGTTTGCGAACTCCGTCGTGACCGCCTTGCCGAGCAATACGGCCCCCGCTTTGCGGCTGATGGCCACGCATGCTGCGTCCGCCCTTGGACAATGACCAGCATAAATCGGCGATCCATACTCGGTTGGCATGTCGCTGGTGTCTATGATGTCCTTTACGTTGAAGGGCACGCCAATCAGCGATCCGTTTGCACCTGCACGGTCACGCGTTTGCGCTTCCTTTATCGCCTGCTCAGGATTCACGTACTGCCACGCCTGAACCTGCGCATCCCGCTCGGCTATGCGCTCGAGACAGGCACGAGTGACCGCTTCGCACGTTGTCTTGCCCGCGCGGATCGCGGCGACGATTTCGGATGCGGAAAGTTCGTTTAGACGGTGAGACGATCTGAGAGCGGATGCAGAGGTTGCCATGTAGATCGCAGTATCCAGCGTGGAGGTTTCATAATTCTACGCCGCTCCGTACCCATCGAAGCCGCAGATCCTCAAGCTCGATAAAGCAATTCAACGCCTGATCAATTCACGGACCGCGAAGTGGGGATAACGCGAAGCGGCAGCGGCCTTTCAAGCCTCACTGTGCGTTAATCACTTTTTTGCGAGACTTGTGCTAGCCACATCGAGCAAGTAAATGCATTGGTTTTTTTCAACCTCACTCTATCTGTATCTTTGCTTCCCGGACGACTTTCGCCCACTTCGTGATCTCCGCTCGAATGAAGCGCGACGCGCGAACGCCCTACGACGCCGCGGCCCAGCTTCCAGCACAGCACAATCAGTGAACGAAGTGATCGCTCATCAAGCACCAGTGCGGCATGGCGCACGCAGCAATGATTCGACAGAAGCTGAATCGCAGATACGGTGTCGATGAGTCGGAAAAAGTCATTAGCCGCCATCATTAATTCGGACGGCCACTACCGATGCGAGTAAAGAGCGGCGCTCTACCTCCGAGCGCTGGACCTGGCCGTGCTACGTGCGCGCCGTGCCATAAATGTCAGCAAGCCCAATCCGGACAGAAGCATCGCCCACGTGCCCGGCTCGGGCACCGCAACCGCCAATGCTTGCGCGCCAAAACCGCCTTCCTGGAAAGCGGCGGTCGATGCAGTGCCGTTGATGATGCTGTCGATCCATGAGTTGAAGGAAGACACGCGCGTCCAGCCGCCGACATCGCCGTAATCCGAATCGGTGGTGCCATCAAGGCGGCCCCAGCCGAAAGAAGTGATTCCAGTCAGATAGCTTTGTCCATTGATGTTTTCGAAAAGCCCGCCGCCGCTATCGCCCGGCGCAATCAGCGATTCAAGCTTCAATGGAGACCGGCTGCCGAAATTATTGTCCGCATTGCGGCCCGAGTCGAAGTCGGCAAGCAGAATTCGTGCGCCGCCATCCGCGGATCGATACATAGCATCTACAGTGTTCTGTCCGGCACGCTTGAGTCCATCGAAACTTGTAGCACCGGTCGAGCCGGTGCCCGTCATGCCGAAACCTACCTCCGTTGCCGCATTGTTTAGCTCGCCGCTTCCTCGATAGAGACTTGCCGCGCATCCACCGCTGCCGGAACTTACGCTGCCGCATCCGAGGCCGGAACTGAGATGCATCATGCCAATGTCGTAGCCTGCGCCCAGGTCACCGTTCCATTGCGAGTATGTGTACCAACTGTCTGCGCTGACGCTCGTTCGGTTGAAATTCGTTCCCCCTGAATCCGCGTAAAACTGCAGGGACGTTGCGCCGGAAGTGACGTGCGCGGCGGTGAGCACCCAGTCCTGCGCAATGATGACGCCGGATGCCGCGAACCCGCCGCTGCTGCTCGTGCCGTAGATCTGGCCGACGCTGTTGTACGCGGCACTGTTGGCAAGATTGATGTAATTGGCATTCGACGTGCCGTCTGTCATCACGATGGCAGTTGCGTGGCCTGCGCATGCAAAGGCGCCGATTGCTGTGATTGCCGTAAAAGTTTTCCTGTTCATGTTCTCTCCTTTTCACATCTACGCGCAAAAGTTTATTTGATCGTTTCTTGCGTTGTAAATTATTTTTTCAATTTTTTTCTTTGTGTCCGGATTGTGTCATCGATGACATCCAATTCGCACGCATCGTCTTGTAATCTGCGATGGCGTTCTCGTGATGATCAAAACTTTTTAGATCGCGTCGCGATGACGTGCGAAGCGTTCGCTACGGCCGTGCCGAAATTGTTGGAATAAAAACGGCGCTGCAAAAGATGGAAGATCTGCGATCGAACAGCCGTCGACTTCAGGTCTGGCGGCAGCAGGGTCAGTGTGCAGCGCTTACGCGGCGGAGATCACTTGCGCTAAGTGCAGATTGCGCGCCGATCACAACCGATCCAATTCAAAGGGAGCAGGACTATGAAACTATCAAAGCTGAGTGCTGGTGTTGCAGCGTCGATCCTGGTCGTGACCGTAGGCAGCACCGCGGTCGCTCAATTAAGCGATGGCAGTCCGACTCATCGGCATAAAACGAAACGACAGCCGCCCGTGAATCATCCGCCGCACGGCAGCGGTGAATTCGGCGACTCGGTTGTCGATCTCACGTTGGCGCAGATCGCCGCCTTTGAGGCCGGACGCGAAGAATTCGAAAGCGTAGAAACCGCAGAAGGCGGCCTCGGACCGCTATTCAATAATAATTCCTGCGCGTCGTGCCATTCGCTACAGACGAGCGGAGGGGCAAGCGACACTACAGTAACGCGCTTCGGGCGCGTCACCAACGGACATTTCGATCCGCTGGATGCACTCGGCGGCTCGCTGTTGCAGAAGTTTGCGATCAACGACGAGTTGCTCGAGCGCGTGCCGGCCGAGGCCAACGTCGTAGCTCAGCGCTTGACTACACCCTTATTCGGCGCGGGACTGACTGAAGCGATTCCGGACGAGGCGATTGTTGCGAACGCGCAGCGCCGTCAGCCCGATGGGATTGCCGGTCGTGCGGCAATGATCGTCGACGTTGCTACCGGTCAGACACACGTCGGACGATTCGGCTGGAAGGCGCAACACTCCAGTCTTTTGAGTTTTGCCGCCGATGCATATCTCAATGAGATGGGTATCACCACGCGGTTTTTTCCGACAGAAAACGCGCCGAACGGCAACACCGCGCTGCTCGCCAAATACGACAAGCTCGCCGATCCCGAAGATCAGATCGACCCGGCGACCGGCAAAAGCGACATCGATATGGCCGCTGATTTCATGCGCTTCCTCGCGCCGCCGCCCACATTGCAAACGACAGGGTCGATAGCGCAGGGCGCCCACATCTTCGACAAACTGCAATGTGACGCTTGTCATGTGCCGGCGATGTTGACCGGTGCCAGCCCGATCTCAGCGCTGGCTCAAAAGCGGGTAGCGCTTTTTTCCGACCTCTTGCTCCACGATATGGGAGCGCTCGGCGACGGCATCGAGCAAGGCGCAGCCAGGGGCCGAGAAATGAAAACTGCGCCGCTCTGGGGCTTGCGAGCGCGACGGCCTTACTTACACGATGGCCGCGCAGCGACCATCCCCGAGGCAATCCGCGGCCATGATGGCGAAGCAGCTGCAGCTCGCAACCGATTTGAGGCGTTGAGCAGCGAGGACCAAGCCCATCTCGTGGATTTTTTGAATTCGATCTGAGCAATCCCGTGAGCCGTTCTACTCCCTGAATGAGCGGCTCGCTTAACGCAAAGACAATCTTTCCGAGCGTCGTGCATTGAAAGCCCTGGCGATTTCGCGCATGCGAGAGCGATAGTCCACGCTTCGCGTGCCACGTCGCAGCAATTTACAGTTTATGAAACTGTCGGCTGAGCGACGGCTACACGCGCGCGGTGGCGACGTCTGTGCGTCTTGTCAATAGAATCAGGCGCCTGCCGCGCGCGGCGTGCTATACTAGCAGGCTTTTCTAAGCGGCCATTTTTCAAGCGAACCCATGCAAGCAATCCGCAATATAGCGATCATCGCGCACGTCGACCACGGCAAGACCACCCTCGTCGATAAGCTGCTGCGCCAGTCCGGCACTTTCGCCGCACACCAACACATCGAAGAACGTGTGATGGACAGCAACGATCTCGAAAAAGAGCGCGGCATCACGATTCTGGCGAAGAATTGCGCCGTTCAATACAACGGCACGCATATAAATATCGTCGACACGCCCGGGCACGCCGATTTTGGCGGCGAAGTCGAGCGCGTGCTCTCGATGGTGGATGGGGTGCTTCTGCTGGTCGATGCGGTAGAAGGCCCGATGCCGCAAACCCGCTTTGTTACGCGCAAAGCGCTCGCGTTGGGACTTAAACCGATCGTCGTGGTCAATAAGGTCGACCGGCCGGGGGCGCGGCCGGATTGGGTCGTCAACCACACATTCGATCTATTCGACAAACTGGGGGCCAGCGAGGCGCAACTCGACTTTCCGATCATTTACGCTTCGGCGCTCGAAGGCTGGGCAACCACCGACCTTGCGCAAAAGAGCGATAGCATGAAGCCGCTGTTCGAGGCGATTCTTCAGCACGTTCCTGCGCGCGCCGACGATGCGAATGGTCCCCTACAGTTACAGATCTGTTCGCTCGACTATTCGAGCTACGTCGGCCGCATCGGCATCGGCCGCGTGATTCGCGGGCGCATACGGTCGGGCCAAATGGTGAACGTCATGCATGGTCCGGACAATATCGAGATCCCGCCGGTCAATGCGAAAGTGAATCAGGTACAGGTGTTCAAAGGCCTTGAACGTGTCGTCGTCGAGGAAGCGCAAGCCGGCGACATCGTGCTCATCAACGGCATTGAAGAAATTGGCATCGGTGTGACGATCACGGATCCTGACCAACCGGAAGCGCTGCCGCTGCTGAAAGTGGACGAGCCGACGCTCACTATGAATTTCCAGGTCAACACGTCACCGCTCGCCGGACGCGAGGGTAAGTATGTGACGAGCCGCCAACTGCGGGAGCGCCTGCACCGCGAGCTGATGGCCAATGTTGCACTTCGCGTCACGGATACCGCGGACGCCGACATATTTGAGGTCTCGGGCCGCGGCGAGCTGCATCTGACGATATTGCTCGAGACCATGCGACGTGAAGGCTATGAGCTCGCAGTGTCGCGTCCACGCGTCGTGATCAAGGAGATCAACGGCGAAAAGCTGGAACCGTACGAGATGCTCACCGTCGATGTCGAAGAATCAAACCAGGGCGCCGTCATGGAAGCGCTCGGCGCGCGCCGTGGAGATCTGCAGGATATGCAATCCGATGGCAAGGGTCGGGTGCGGCTCGACTACCGGATTCCTGCGCGGGGACTGATCGGCTTCCAGGGCGATTTCTTGACCATGACGCGCGGCACCGGAATCATGAGTCATGTGTTCGATGACTACGGGCCGCTAAAGCCCGACATGGCTGAGCGGCGCAACGGCGTGCTGATATCCGCGGAGAGCGGCGAAGCGGTGGCCTATGCGCTGTGGAAGCTGCAAGAACGCGGCCGCATGTTCGTGAGTCCGGGTGACCCGCTGTACGAGGGCATCATTATCGGCATCCATAGCCGGGACAATGATCTCGTGGTGAATCCGATCAAGGGCAAACAGCTTACAAACGTGCGCGCATCCGGCACTGATGAAGCGGTGCGCCTCGTGCCACCCATTCAGGTCACGCTCGAATCAGCGATTGAATTCATCGCCGATGACGAGCTCGTAGAGATCACGCCGAAATCGATCCGCATCCGCAAGCGCTTTCTGCAGGAGCAGGAACGCAAACGGGCAGCACGTGTAGCAGCGTAGTCGCTAGCGCAGTTCGGATCTAGCCTACGCCGGAGTGACGTACGAGCAGTCTCGTCATACGCTTCGATAACCCGTCGTCCGGCGGACAACCGATGAGCGTGCATAAATGCCGCAGCGGGATGGCACGCCGCGTCTAAGCGAGCAAATCAGTGGTCGTTCGTCCTGTCACAGCAATCCGGCGAGGCGCGTGGTCACGCTATACGCCTGCACTGTTCGTGATCTTATGGAGCACCGGCTTCATCGGCTCTAAGCTCGGCACCCCGTATGCCGAGCCATTTACATTTCTCCTGCTGCGATTTACGTTCGTCATCGTCCTCATGCTACCGATCGCCGTGCTCGTGAAAGCCGCGTGGCCGCGATCGATGCGCGAGACAGCTGACATTGCAGTGGCGGGCGCGATGATCCAGGGCGGATATCTCGGCGGCTGCTTCGCGGCAATCTACCACGGCATGCCGGCCGGCGTGGTTGCTCTCGTCGTCGGCGTGCAGCCGGTTCTCACCGCAGTTGCCGCCGCACCGGTTTTGGGAGAACGCGTTTCTACGTTGCAATGGCTGGGACTGGTGCTGGGATTGGGCGGTGTGGTGCTCGTTGTTTGGCAAAAACTTTCACTGCAGGGACTCGACGCGGCGAGTGTGGCGTGGTCTGTGCTGGCGCTCGTCAGCATTACCGCAGGTACGATTTATCAGAAACGGTATTGTCCCGGCTTCGATCTGCGCACAGGTTCTGTGATCCAGTTTGCCGCCGGCTTTCTTGTGCTGATGCCGCTCGCGCTCGCGTTCGAAACCATGCACGTGACTTGGAGCACCGAATTCATCGTGGCGCTCGCCTGGCTCGTGCTCGTGCTGTCGATTGGCGCTGTTTCGCTGTTGTTCACGTTGATCAAGCACGGCGAAGCGACACGTGTGTCAGGACTGTTTTATCTGACCCCGCCTACGACCGCATTGATGGCCTATTTCATATTCGGCGAGAAACTCAGCGCGATGGCGCTTGTCGGTATGGTGATAGGCGTCGTCGGGGTTGCGCTCGTTGTTCGCAAGACCGGTTTGGCAACACCGGAACCGTAACTGCCCGGCTGTCAGTTTCACGCGGCGCTGTTCCTTATATCACGCTGCTTCAGGCCAATCGCGGAATACTCATGGCTGGCTACGACGATCTCATCATGGACCACATCAAGAACGCGCGGAACTATCGCGCGCTTGCCGATGCGAGTCACAACGCCAACGGCCATAATCCGCTGTGCGGTGACGACATAGCCGTATATGTGAACCTCCACGGCGACCGCATCGCAGAAGTATCATTCGAATGCACGTGCTGCGGAATCTCGATGGCATCTGCTTCGATCATGACGGAGAACGTTACTCGGTAAATCGGGTTTCCGAAGCACGCGAGCGACTGCGGGCTATCATCAATGCAGTCACTGCAGGCGCCGAACCCGATGCCCAGACCAATGATCCGGCGCAGTACGCCTTGCTCAAAACGATACAGGACTTCCCTACGCGCGCGCGGTGTGCGGCGCTCCCATGGGCGACGCTCGAAGGCGCGCTCGATAATCGCGACGACCCGGTACGCGTGCCGTAGAAGTTAGGGTTGACTGAGGCGCAGGTGGATGACCTGGCAGTCGTTCACGTGCAAGCACTTCGATCGCTTTTCCTGCCGTGCCCTAAACGCGCAGCGGAATGTTTGGCGCGGGCCAAAACGCAATGCGGCATACTCCGTAGAAAAGGATTTGCTGCGTTTCTCTGACTATTACGCGGACATTTCCAAACGCACCCAATCTCTCGGATCGAACGCAGTGCCGCTCGTCGTCAGAGTCGTGTAAGCGCTCAAGATTCAGGTTTGGCTCCCGATTTGCGGATCACTCCCGCCCATTTGGCAATTTCGGTTTTAATGTATGCCGCGAATTCATCTGGCGCGTTGCCGACCGCATCGACGCCCTGCGCTATGAGCCGATCATTGACCTCCGGTGCTGCGAGCGCTTTTTTCGCTTCTGCATTGAGGCGCATGATGATTGGCCGCGGTGTGCGCGCCGGCGAGAGCAACCCGTACCACGTGCTGGCTTCGTAACCCGGCAGGCCGGACTCGGCGACCGTCGGCAGTTCCGGCATTACTGCTGAACGCGATTTGCCGGTTACTGCGATCGCGCGCAATCGACCGGCCTTGATGGCTCCCATTGCTGACGGCGCAGTCGCAAATACCGTTTGCAGCCTGCCCGCAATCAAATCGTTTATGCCGGGACCAGCGCCTTTATATGGCACATGCGTAAGCGTCACGCCGGCCATCACGCTTAATAGTTCGCCGGCAAGATGCGTTGCGTTCCCGGTACCGGCCGAGGGATACATGACTTGTCCGGGTCGCGCTTTGGCGAGCATGATGAGTTCCTGTACGTTTTTCGCCGGCACCGCCGGATTGACCGCAATGATCAATGGACTCGATGCGATCAGGCACACCGGCGCAAAATCTTTGATCGAGTCGTATGGCAGTTTGGGATACAGCGTCGCATTGATTGCCTGCGTGCTGCTCGTCATGATAAGTGTGTAGCCATCAGGTGCGGCGTTAGCGACGATTTCCATGCCCACAATGGTGTTGGCGCCCGGCCGGTTGTCGACGACGATCGCCTGACCGAGATTTTTCGACATCTCTGCGCCGACCGTCCGTGACAGCAGGTCGTTGCCGCCGCCAGCCGCAAACGGTGATATCAGACGCAACGGATGCGATGGGAAATCGGCCGCGGCAGCAGTGATCGAATAGGCGACGCCAACAAGCAAACACTCAGCGTAAGACGTCCAGCTTCGATACTGCCGGCTCACGTTGCGTCCGGCAGACTGACGATGCCCATCCAGTACTGAGTGCGGTCCGCATGCTCGACGTCGTACTTGCGCACGAATCCGAGCTTTCCGTCGTCGCTTATTCTGAAAACCGTCAAGCTGGCGGGGATCCGCGTGACGGTCGCGCTGGTACGCGCGTCGATCGCTTTAATGCTCGCGGCAACGAGCAGCCGGCCGCTCGGGTCGATTGCGAACGTGCGCACATGAATCGAATGCGTGTCCGCATGTTGAATCAGCGTGGGCTCTCCGGTTGCCTGGTCCAGTGCATACACAGCGATGCTGTTTTCGCCCGCTGTATCATCGGCGCGATTGACTGAATAAACGAAGCGTCCATTCGGATGCACATGCACCGTGCCGGCGAGCTGGCGTCCATTTATGTTTTTACGATTTCGCAGCATGTCTCGCGCGTAAGCAGCCTGCGGCTCCATGCTGTCAGCGTACATGCGAAACATATTGAGCATGCTTTGCCGCTCGAGCGACACATACACCCACGGCTTATCGGGATGAAAGTCGAGGTGCCGTGGACCGAAGCCGTAGCCGCCGTTGGGCGCGACCACTGCGGGAACCGAAAACATACCATCGTTAAAACGAAACAGCCGCAGCGCGCCCGGATCCTCTGCCTTACCCTCGTGCGCGCTGTTGCCGCGATCGACCAGTATCGTCACGCGGTTGGATGGCGTCATCATTACCTGATGCGGATAGATCCCATAGTCGAGGTCTTCGGGCTGCTGTATTTCGCGACCGATGGTTCCATCAGCATTGATGCGATTGACCGTGATGCCGGTCTTCGGCAGATTGTGCGCGCTCAGCAGATAGTCGCCGGCAGGGTTTACGCAGATATGCACGGCACGCGCATACTGTTTCGCCGGTTCACCGTGGGGCGACAGCGCGCCGGTGATAGCGTCTACTGTGAAAGCACTGACGCGATTGAAGTCCGCTTTGAGACCGGCGCCGCGATTACTTGTTGCGACGTATAAATATTTGCGGGAAGGATGCGGCCACGCATATTGCACGTTCGCGAGCACCTTGATGGTCTCGCGCCTCACGAGTGACGCGCCTACGACATCCACTTCGTAACGCGTAAGCTCGTCGTCTACGGCGCTATACAGCGCCAGTTTTGCATTCATGCGTTCGTGGCCCCAGGTTATGACGTTGGTGACGAAGTACCACTCATTCGGTCACGGTCACTGCGAGGCAGTCGAGTGCGCAGTTCTAGCGCACGTCAAGTCTCTTGGCTTCGAGGAACCGCATCAACTGTTCGGCGACCGCAACATTGTTGAGATCCGAGAACATGAAATGCGAATTGCCATACAAACCCGCATCGGGAAGATGGAGCACGCTCGCGTTGCCGCCTTGCGCATTGAGCGCATCGACGAACATTCGCGATGTCACTACCTGCGCGCGGCGCCCGTCGGCGACCAGATCCGGTATCGGCTGCTTCGGTATGTTGTCGCCATAGACGACCTGAATGGGGATTTGTGCGAGCCGCGCAAACTCCGCCTCAGTCACCGGCGTCCCTGACGGCTGACTGCCTTTGAAGAGCGGGATGGCGGGCGGCACTTTGCCTTGCTGGAAGACGAAGCCCGGCTCGTACGCGACGATTCCTTTCACATGCGGTGAGCGCGCGCCGGCCAGCCATCCGAACAAACCCGATTGCGAATGTGTGACGACGATGGCGGGACCGATCTTGTCGAGCAGTGCGACGAGCGCGCCGCTGATAATTTCAGCATCATCCGATACGGTGGGAACGAGGTGCTGCATGAACTGGTCGACCGCTTTCATTGGAAACTGCTGCACTGGAAATACATCAGGATATTTCGGGCCCAGCCGCCAGCGGGACCATGCGTATTGAACGCCGGCTTGTCCGGTTTGATTCGCCACGACCGGCTTGCCGGCGAGCGTGCCGAACGGCCCATTGAAACTCGGATAGCCTGCGCGCCCGCGTCGCGGAAAATCGACAATGTAGACCGGAAAGCCGTGCCGCAGCATGAGCGTCTGATATCCCTCGCGCCCATCGGGCGTCGTTTCCCAAACACGCCCGGTGCCGCTGCCGCCATGCACGAGTATCAGCGGATACTTGCGCGCGTTCACCGGAATCTGGTACTGGACGTACATCTGATCGATCCAGAACGTTTGTCCTTCGTCAGTGCCGGCCGGTGACTTGGTCGGATCGTAAGTGCCTGCTGCCTGCACTTTCCTGCCGCCGACGAAAAAGCTTCCCTGCTCGGCAACCGACAGTGATCCAGAGGGCACGCCAGCGCATCCGCTCCCCATCATTGCTGCGAGAATTGCGACGGACGTGGCCAATTGGCGATTGATGAACATGAAGATTCCTCCTGTATCAAGCTAATGACTTTACATTAAGCACATCGCCTCCCGTCAACAAGCATGACACTTGCTGACAGTCATCCTTCGACTGCGATCATTCGCGACGAACGTGCGACACTGCCGAATTAATTCGCTGCGATGACGATTTGATGATCGATGAGTTCACTGATCTGTGCATCCGTATAGCCGGCCTCAGCAAGTATGGATCGCGTGTGCTCGCCCATTTTCGGCGGTTGATAGCGCAGTTCCGGCTTGCGTCCGCCCATATCAAGCGGAATTCCCGGAATCCTTGCGACACGACCGGTCGGTAACTGCACGTCCAGCAGGCGCCCGCTTTCATTCAGGTGCCGATCGTCAAAGAGATCTCCAGGTGTCGCCAGGGGACCAAACGGAATTTTCAGATCTTCGAGTTTTGCAATTAGCGACTCGAACGTTTCAGCCGCGAACTTGGCAGTCACAATCGGCATGATCTTCGCCCGGGCCTGCGCTCGCTGCGGATTCGATTTCAGTGCGGGATCGTCGAGCAAATGCTCGACATCAAAACCGCCGCAGAACGCGCGCCAGTGATTGTCGCTCGTGATGCCGACGAATACGGTCTTGCCGTCCGATGTCTGGAACGGATCGTAAACCGCCCATGAGCTAGCCTTCTCGGGCATCGGGGGCGGCGCCTTTCCAGTCAACGCCTGCTGGCCCATGTGCTGCGCGACCAGGAAAGCCGTTGACTCGAACAGCGCGCTATTGACGAGCTGGCCGCGTCCGGTACGCTCGCGCTCACGCAGTGCCGCCAGTATGCCAAGTGCGCCGAACATGCCGCCCATGATGTCCACGACGGAAGAACCGGCGCGCAATGGCATGCCGCGCGGTCCGGTCATATACGCAAGGCCGCCCATGAACTGGACGATTTCGTCGAGCGCCGCGCGCTTTTCGTAGGGTCCGGAAAGGAACCCCTTCAAGCTGCAATAGACCAGCTTCGGATAATCGATGCACAGCGTTGCGTAGCCGAGGCCGAGACGTTCCATCGTGCCGTGCGCGAAATTTTCGATTAGCGCGTCGGCGCCGGCGAGCAAGCGATTCATCACCGACTTGCCGGTTTCGGTTTTGATATCGATCGATATGCTTCGCTTGTTGCGGTTGAAAACCGGAAACAGCGCTGAACCGAATCCGACGTTGGCGCGCGTGCGGTCGCCTTCGAGCGGCTCAACCTTGATTACATCGGCGCCCAGATCCGCCAGCACCATGGAGCACGACGGTCCCATAACGGTATGTCCCATCTCCAATATGCGAATGCCGGAGAGTGAGAGGTGTTCATCCGATTGCCGGGCCGAACCGCTTTGCATGCGAAGTCCTTTTTGTTTGTATGACGGATCAGTGTGCCGCTGCGCGCAGCTTGTTCAGGGTGCCGCCGCGCATGACCGAGCCGGGCAGTGGATGTCCAACGATGTCTTCGGCGAGCCGCGCGCAGTCGGTCAGACGTTCAAGATCGATGCCGGTGCGTATGCCCATCTCTTCGCACATGAACACCAGGTCCTCGGTGCATACATTGCCGGCGGCCGCTTTGTGTCCTGCGAAAGGACAACCGCCAAGCCCGGCGACCGATGCATCGTAACGGTCGACGCCCATCTCAAGTCCTGCGTATGCATTTGCAATCGCCATGCCGCGCGTATCGTGCAAGTGAAGACTCAATTTGAGATCAGGATAGCGTTCACGCACGGCGCCGATCACGCGCTTGATCGAGCGTGGGGTCGCCCACGCCATCGTGTCGGCGAACGAAACAATTTTGATCTCGATGTCGTGTTCCGCGGCAATCGCAAAGATCTCGTCCACCATGGCCACGACTTTCCGCGGATCGATATCGCCCTCGAAATTGCAGCCGAATGCAGCCATGACGGACGCGCGCTCAACAGGGATCGCGTGCTCCTTGTACATATCGAGCACTCGATGGTTGTACGCGACCTGTTCGGCATGCGACTTGTTCTGGTTGCGCTTGAGGAATTTCTCAGACGGGCATAACGAAATCTTGCCTTCGATCTTGAGGCGCCCCGCTGCCATCGCGCGCTCGAGACCCTTCTCGTTCAGCCATAGGGCGGTGTAATCGACACCGGACTTCGGTTTGATTCCTTTAACGACCTCTTCAGCGTCCGCCATGCCCGGAACGCGCTTCGGATTGACGAATGAGACGATCTGCATGTGCTTCAATCCCGTTTCTGATAACGCGTCGATGAGCTCGACCTTGCGCTGAGTAGCAATGGATCCGCTCTCGATCTGAAATCCTTCACGGGGCCCTTCTTCATTGATCGCGACGGCGACCGGCTTATCCGACATTGAAGTCTCCTGAATGTGCTCTTATGTTTATTCGAGCGTGATGTTTGCCTGCTTGATGACGCGCGCCCATTTCGTTACTTCGGTGCGCAGAAACGCCGCGAACTCTTCCGGCGTGGTGGGCGTGATATCGCCGCCCTCCGAGAGCAGCAACTTGCGCACTTCCGGCTGTCCGAGAATCGAAACGATGTCGCGGTTTAACCGGAGCACCACCTCGCGCGGCACTTTTGCGGGCGCAAGCATGCCATGCCACGACTCGACATCGAATCCCGGGATGGCTGCCTCGGCGACGGTTGGTACGTCGGGCAGCATACGTGCACGCTGGGTGCCGGTGGTCGCGAGTGCTTTGATTTTGCCTTCTTTCATGAACTGCGCCGCTGAAGCGAGCGAAGTTGCAAGATAGGTGATCCTGCCGCCGAGAAGGTCGATCATTGCGGGCGCAGCACCCTTATAAGGGACGTGGACAATATTGATTCCGGCAGCCTGATTGAAGAGCTCGCCACTTAAATGGCCGCCGCTGCCGATGCCTGCTGACGCAAAACTCATGGAGCCCGGATTCTTTTTAGCAGCAGCTACCAGATCTTTGACCGATGTAATCGGCGACGCCGGCATTGACGACCATAACCTGTGGCGCCCGCATGAGCAGCGTGATGGGCGAAAAATCGCGTATGGGGTCGTAGCTGTTCCTCGCACGCATCGCGGGACCGATGGCCAAGTTATTCGTTTGTCCAAGCCAGATCGTGTAGCCGTCCGGCGGCGCCTTGGCAGCGAGTTCCGCACCAAGCGCACCGCCGGCGCCCGCCCGATTATCTACAACCACTTGCTGGCCGAGTTTTTCGGATAAGCGAGGCGCGATAATGCGCGCATATATGTCCGTGCTGCCGCCGGGTGGAAATGGAACGATAAAACGTATCGGCCGCGCCGGATAAGTTTGCGCGTGCGTGGTCTGCGCGATAGCCAACGAGCGATTGGACGGCTGTCAGCAAGACGACCGTTAACATGGATGAATGGTACAGCGTCACGCGTGCGGCTCCGATTTCATGTTTCTTTGTGCTGCTGCGATAGTCGTGGATTACTATGCGTATTATGAACTATGACCTATCGGTATTCGCCGGCCTCGCTATACGAGGAAGTGTGTGATGTCGCGCACAGAGAATGACCAGCCCTGTTTTTCGGGATGGATTGTTCTCGTACTTGCAGCGGGTGCCGTCACGCCACCTGCTTTTTCGCAGTCTTATCCGGCGAAGCCGGTGCGCCTTATCGCGCCCTATCCGCCCGGCGGCGGCAACGATACGATGGCGCGTGCGATCGGCGCGAAACTTACCGAAGCGTGGAACCAGCAGGTGATCATCGATAATCGCGCAGGCGCAAACGGCATCGTCGCATGTGAAATCGTTGCGAGCTCGCCGGCCGACGGCTACACACTCTTGATGGCGAACGTCGGCACGAACGCAATAAATCCCGGGCTTTACAAAAAGCTCCCGTACCATCCGGTGGACAGCTTCGCACCGGTGTCGCAGTTGGGCGTGGCGCCGAATATTCTCGTGGTCAATCCGGCAACACCCGCAACAACTGTAGCCGAGCTCGTAGCGCTCGCCAAAGCGCGGCCCAGTAAGCTCACGTATGGATCAAACGGCATCGGCAGCTCGCAGCATCTGGCAGGCGTCATGTTTGGCACCACGTTCGGCATTGATATCGTGCATGTTCCATACAAGGGCACAGGTCCCGCCATCGTTGATCTTATCGGCGGCCAGATAGCGATGAGCTTTGCCAACGCCCTCGCGGTGGTTCCTCACTTCAAATCGAATCGCCTGCGGGCGATCGCGGTGACCAGCCCCACGCGATCGTCATCAATGCCGAATCTGCCGGCGATCGCAGAAGCGGCGCCCGGATTCAGCGCGACTTCATGGTGGGGAATCGTCGCACCTGCCCATACCCCGGCTCCGATCGTTGCTGCCATCAACCGCGAGATCGTTCGGGCGTTGTCGACCGCGTCTATGAAGGAACAGCTCGATCGGCAAGGCGTCGAAGCGCGTTCGAACTCGCCCGCTGAATTCAAAGCGTTCATGCAATCGGAGCTCGTGAAGTGGGCGAAGGTGGTTAAGGATTCAGGCGCCACCGCCGAATAGGCGCCCCATAGAATGCCAGACCGTTCGAAGTTTGAATGCTCGCCGGCTACCCCGCAATGAAGTAGGATTGCGGGGTCCACCAAAGGAGGTCTCCATGGCTCAGACATTGTTTCATTTTTCGTTTGCGGTGAACGATCTCGATCGCGCGCGCAAGTTCTACGGCGAGATGCTGCAGTGCCCCGAAGGCCGTAAACTCAAAGGGCGCGCCGACTTCAATTTCTTCGGCCATCACATCGTGGCGCATCTGGCGCCGGAAGAAGTGGTTGGCGAGCAGGGCCGAAAAATCGGTGGGGCGCTGTCGACGCCGCTGCGTCATTTTGGTGTCGTGATGACACTGGACGATTTCAATAAGACTGCCACACGACTCGAGCAAATGCAGGCGACATGGATCAACAAGCCGAGCGTCACCCAAAAAGGCACCGTGCGCGAGCAGATGCTGATGACGGTCAGCGACGGTTGCGGCAATGCAATCGAGTTCAAGGGATTACAAGATATCGCCGACGTGTATCGAGTACGCGAGAACGAAACTGTGTCCGCGTGACGCACGGCATCGGCAGTCGCCGGGCCTCGTGGTCACCGAGATTGTCAATTTCGAATGGCTTGTTATCGGTTGCGCGCTGAATCAGCGGGTTTGTACCTATGACAGCGTTGACAGCGTCAATTTTTTACATGAAGGTCGTGGCACGAACGCGATAGTTCGTCACTACCTCGGCTACGAAACGCCAGCGAAACGGTGACGGTTCGGCCGTTTCACGTTCTGAGTAACGCTGTCTCCCAGCACCCAGCAGGGCAGCTATCGGTCCTGCGGCAGATGACTTTAGACCAGCGCTGCGTCTTCACTATTCGCTCGTCACCGCATGCTCTCGCCGCCGGCGCCTGCATCCGCTCGATTCGCGCACTTGATGCTTCGACTGGAACAATCCGAAAACGATACCCGCAATCAGCCCGATGACCGCCGCCCATGCCAACGCCGGGTCAATCTCCCTCTGGGGCCGGTACGTCATCTCACGCGACGGAGGTTCTGTGAACCAGCTCTCGTGGAGTCGTGGACTCAACATGAGCACTCAAATGTTCGACTTAAGGTGCAGGTAGCGCGGTGCACTCTCAACGAAAGGGCTGACGGATGTGGTTATTGCGGCTGTTCAGTACCACAGCGTACCGCCATAGTCGGCCGGCGCCCGCCCGATCGAGTAACGGGTGATTGAGGAGCTGCCGGAAGATGAAAGCGAAAAACTCGTCGAAATGAGCGCGTCTCATCAGGGACTGTTCCAGAGGAATGGCCGGAGGGTAGTCCGATGTGGAGCAGCACTCCGCAGAGGCATTCGGGCGCTGAAACTTCTGTCATCGCGGGCCAACGCCCGAGGTCCGAGCATTCGAGACGAAAGGAGGAGCAGCTCTCCGTTGATGTAGCGCTGCCTTAGCGAGACTCTAGATAACGCCGGTGCCGAAAAGGCAATACATTGGGTGGTGGATCAACGTATTCCGGTTCACACGGCTCGAGCGGTACAGCCAGCCCAGTGAGCTCTCCATGGTCGAGTTCGGATTCACGAATGTCATCCGACTCGATCAGCGTTGCGTACGCCCACGATGGAAACGTCGGCCCGTACCAGTTAAACACGCCGGTAGCGGCCACAATCTGTTTCGACCTGCCGCTCGCAGGATCGACGACAAAGCTACCGATAGCGGCGAAATCGTCGTGACCAAATACATCCCAGATGATGTGTGTGTGCATCGTCGAAACATAGCACCACGCGGCGAGTTACGCCTTAACCAATGGACTTAAGAACCGTTCTTACAGGCGGCTGGACAGTGGCCGTCGGCGAACGCCGTACTTTGCCAACGCGGGGCGATGCGCACGCACTAGAGCACGCTCGAGTGCCATTCCGCCGGGCATCGAGCCAAATCGAACCCTACATTCCTCAGATATTCCGTATGCGCCCTGCCCCGTTGATGATCATTGGCGTACTCTCATTCGCCTTACAGTCATCACACACGAGTGCAACAACCAATCACCGTCGAACCCTTTAGTCGTACGCTGCGCCTGCAGTTCCCGCGTAAGGCAGCGCTGATGCCGTAGATCGTCCTGAGTGCAGACTGACGCTCGTGTCACAGGGCCGCTGACTGCCGCAATAAGACCGCGGGGCGTTTACAGCTCTTGTTCCTCGGATAAAAATGAGCGAAGAACACGGTGTTCCGAGCATCAGTCGGCTGGATACAAATGTTGCTTCAACTGCAATGGTCCTTGTGACCTATAGACGGTTCCTGGCCCGTCGCTAAATACTGGATTCGCAATGCGGCTGGACAGGTGTAGCTCGCACCGGTCGTTCAACGTTTATGGAACTGTTCTTGTTAGAGCTTTGGTTTCGCATACGCCAGGGCATCTTGGACTTTTCATGGCGGTGTGCCTAAGGGTGCTGAGCTATCTTCGCGCGTAAGCAGAGAGCGCGAGAGGACGACGCGGCGATCGAAAGAGTGCTTGATTCAGGCCGGTGAACGCTCCGCTAGCGCTATAAGTAAGTAAGCAAAGGCGCGACGGTCAGGCGGCCATTCCCCAAAAGGCCGGGTCGCTAATCAGAAACTTACTATGTGCGCGTCGATCCATTTCCATCTCTCACCTCCGTCAACACGCACGGATGATCGGGTTCGAAGGGAGTGATGGCAGCAAGTTCCGCCGCTCAGATTCTGTCCGACAAGAGCCTCGCGCGCTTCTACATCCGTGAATTGTTTGCTTGTAACGCCCACTCATACGATTGGAAAATTACACTAGGGCGCTTGGTCGCGGATATCCCTGTGGTTCTTGGCGACAGCCCAGGTTAACTTTATGGACTCATCGAGCGACGTTAAACAGAATCTCGTTCTGGCGGCCCTGCCCACCCGCGACCGGGACCGGCTGCGACCGCACCTTGAATTGATATATATGCCGGCGGGCCGGACGCTGCATGAGCCGGGCGAGCGTCTAAGTTACGCGTATTTTCCGACGACGTGTATTGTGTCGCTCGTCTGCATTATGGAGGACGGGACGTCTGCTCAGCTCGCTGTGACAGGTCCCGAAGGACTGGTCGGCACATCCTTATTGATGGGACGCGGCACAACGTCGAATCGCAGCTTGATACAGTGCGCTGGATACGCTTACCGGCTTCGAGCAACTTTTCTCAATCCCGAAGTGCCGCCAGGCAGCTACCTCCACCGTCCTGCGCTGCGTTTCACGCACGCACTCGTCACGCAGATGGGGCAAACGGCTGCTTGCAACCGGCACCATGCGGTAGACCAGCAAGTATGCCGTTGGCTGTTATTGACGCTGGACCGTGTCACGGGCAATGAGATCAAGATGACGCAGGAGTCGATTGCGACCACTCTCGGCGTACAGCGCGAGCGCATCTCGGAAGTGGCGAGTCACCTGCGTACCGACGGCTTGATCGCGTGCCGGCGCGGGTCTATCACAGTGATGGATCGTGCTCAACTCGAACAGCGCGTGTGCGAGTGCTATGCAGTCGTTGCAAAGGAGTATGAAGCGCTACTACGCGATCTTCGCGCGGAATCGACCACGGGCGAATGATGATATGACTTACTTCGTTGCCGCTCATCGAATCCGGCGGACATAGCTGCGCGACGACGAGCGCTTAGTGGAACTCGCGCGGAAGATCCGCTAGGCAATCGTGGCGTTTGAAGAGTAGGGACACGCATCACACGCCCGCAACACAGATAAAAAAAACCGGGCCGAAGCCCGGTCTTAATTTCGACGCTGTGCGAAGCTTATTTATCCGTATTTTTCCTTCGTGCAGCGACGAATCCCATTAAGCCGAGACCTGCCAGCATCATGGCGTACGTTCCCGGTTCGGGGACAGCGGCCGGCTGAAAGCTGGCCTGAGTCCCGCCGCCGCTCCCCAGTACACCCATAAACCCATTCGTAAAAGCGGTAGCATTGGTGCGGACCTGCAGAACGAAGCTTGTAGTGCCTGCGACTAACTGTGATGTGGAACCTGCCGAAGTAAAGATGAATTCCACTACATCGCCGTTGGTCGATCGCTGTGCCATGTCAGCCCCGATAGTGCCAGTTGTGAAGATACCGGGGTTCGAAAGCGAAGCGTTCTGGAATACGTTGGTAACGAAGCTATCGAAGTTAGCGCCCGATATGCTTACGATGGCACTCGGTCCCAAGTCCGTAAATTGATACACCACATCGAGCAAACCGGTCGCTGTCTCGCGGTAGACGGCTGTTCGTGCCGTGCCCGTGAAACCGCCGCCATTTACGGTGCCACTCGCCGTTGCGATAAACGAGCCTGCGGGTAAGTCGGCGATGTCAACAGCCACCGGCGGAGATCCGACCGGAAGCAAGGTGGCGTGTGCAGCACCAATTGATCCAAGTATTGCGGCTACTAATGCAGTAGCTTTGAAAGCTCTGGTAATCATCGTGTGCATTCCTTTCGTTAAAGTCACGCTTGTTCGTTAATGTATTTGGAATATTCAGCGACGGACCAACATTAAACGGCATGCATAACTTCAGCGATGATTCGAAATGACCAATTGCTGTAAGACAAAGTGTGATTGGAACGAAGGCGCGTGAGCACTCTATTTGAATGTCATGACGCGTGCCGCTTACAATCGGTGTGATTGGTCGCCGCTCATGAATGTTCGTGCGGCAGCGCTGTCTGATCAAGCAGGTGGGAGCGCCTATACATCGGCCGGTTGAAATGGAAGCTCCGACTTCACCTTGCACGATACCGTCGCATAAGACATCGGCTTTCGTGTGGGTCCAATAGCGATCGTACATACGCAGAAATAGCTTCCGAAGCCGCCGAGATCAACTCGATGCTCGATGAGCTTTCGCAACTGGACCCCGAAACTACAAGCAACCGCCTAAATGTGCGGGAACGCTCAAACGGAGTCGCGCCCCGCTGCTTGCGACGGTAGGATTGCGCCTCGCAAGTCTATTCAAACCATTACTGAAGATGGCATAAAAATGATCAAAACGAGCTATTCTCACCCGCAAATATAGGAGCGTTAATCACGCATCATCCGCGGAGGAATAACCATGGGCGACGTTTCAGGCGACAGGCGGCGCAATTTCTTCGCGGAGGGCACCAGGCTAGATTTGACGATGCGCTTTCTTGTCTTGCCAATCGTCGTGTTGGTCGTCGTGACTGCGATCGGTTTTTTCGTGCGTTACTTGCTCGTCTCTTAGGCACTCGTCAAAAGTGCCCTCCCTTTAGGCGTTTCTACCGTGCGCGAGATCGGCTCAGTCGTAACCTGGCGCCTCGGATGTGCCGGCCTTGGGCTCGGGTGGTACTGCGTCGGAGTTGGGTACACGGTCCCGGCTACAAAAGCGACGCCGTCGACCTACCCGGGAACGCACGCATGGCCGTGTACGAGCACCAACAAATCACCGGCTATCAATCGCCGCTATTTGCTACGGTCAAGCGGCAACACGACCATCACAATTCGCCACAATCATAATCGTGATTGATCGTGTCCGCCGCTTGGATCATGGCCGTGCGTGTTCGCTGCAACTATGCGCTGTCTGCAGTGAGAAACCTGACATTCTGATAGATTTGCTTGCTGGAACGAACGCTTGATAAGCCGAACTATATGAAATCAGCATTTTGCCTACGTGACAATGAAGCGACGAGGCATTAACGTCGTATCATAAACGCCGCGTAACGGTGTGGTTGAATAAATCAAATAATAAGGAGGAGACTATCATGTGGTGTGCCAACACCCGATGCCGCGTGGCTGACGTTCTATCAGTCGGCATTCAAGAGAGCTGGCAAATCAACTACTGGTGCAGGCAATTCTCGTGCAGCGAGCGCGAGTTGCGTGACGCAGTCAAAGCGGTTGGAGAGTCACGCAAGCATATCTTGTCTCATTTGAGATGCGCGCCCACCGGCTGACCTCCGCAGATGATGACGTCGGCTGACTGCTTGAACGGAACCCACCGAACAACAAATGCGGCTTGGTATTCACGCGTCGCGCACACGGCCGTTGTTGCGACGCCGTCTTTCCACGTGTTCTTGAGGGGCGTGCGGAAGACATAAAGCAGCACAGGCTGATGAATGGTTGCCCAAGAGCAACAAGAAATTACTGCAAATAGACTGCGGACAGGGGAGATCTATGTTGCCAGCGAAGAAGGCTGAACACGATAAAGAAGTCCAGGCAGCGAACGATTTGCTAAGCTTGCTTATCTGTGGGCCGCAGCCACCGTTGCCGTATGATTTCGTTACTTGGCGCTATGGCGAATATCTGCTCGCGCACGGCTGGGCGGCTGGAAGCACTCGCGAGGGGATATGTGCCACTCGCGATGGGCGTGTCTACGCAGCAGCACTCGGTTTGCTAGGCGGCACTCCCTCTCCGATTTTGCCGAACCAGTTATGCGACACTGCCGGCGCTGAGTTGCATTAGGTCGCCCTAGGTCTGTAGAGCCGGCACCCGGCTGGCAACAACTACCGGACTGTAAGTTTCCAAGGCGCTCGAACCGGCCGGCGGAGTCTACTTGCTTCGCTTGAACTTCTCGACAGCCTGCGCGCGGTTTACGACATTCATCTTGCGGAAAATCCGCTGCACGTGATTCTTCACCGTAAAAGTGCTGATCTCAAGAATCTGCCCGATCTCCGGGTTAGTTTTGCCAGCCGTAAGCCAACGCATGATTTCGACTTCGCGTTGTGAGAGCTCCAAAAGCCATGCGGAAGACGACGACCGCGCACCGGTGTTTGCGTGGCCAAGGTCGGCGATGCGTTCACTCGCTGCGTTCACATACGGTAACAGCAACTCAAACGTTTTGGCTGACTGCTCCGAAATCGCTTGTGCTGACTGCAGGGCGATAAAGACGCGATCATCGCGCGTCTGCGTTACTGCAATGCCGTGTATGAGTGCAGATCGGACGTTCGCTGCTGCAGTGAGCAGCGCTGTATCAGCTTGCGGCGTAACGACCATCTGAGTCGGCAGAATGGTTGTGCGGACGGGCCGCCGGACGTTCGTTATCCATTGCTGATACAAGTCATGCAGCAGTGGCCGCAGCAGCGCATCTTCACGACCGCCGGTTGCACGGACCCATGGTGACAATAAGTGCACATTGAATTCACCCATGTCGGCGTTGCCCCAGACCGCAACAAACACCTCGTGGGGCACAAAATATCGAAACTCACCTTGCAACCAGTCGCAAAGCGCCTCGCGTTCGTTGATCAGCAACGAACCCTGCGCAACGCGCAGGAAACGCTGCCACTCATGCATGGGCTGTTACCGCTTAGAAGGGCGCTGGCTGAATATCATGCCAGCACGCGCTTGGCCAATCGGTGCAAGCGACGTCGACTGTGGAATCGCCGTTGCTGCATGCAATGTTGGTGAGCCCGCCCTCGAGAGTAGGACGCTAGAGGTGTCGCAATTGCGATAACTCGTCATGTATAACGCCCCCTTGGTTTTTTGTTTTGTTATCACACTCATCGAATCAATCGATGATGCGTGAGCGCGCTATGTGCGTCGATAATCCAAAGTGATCATATTGGACGACCGGGCGAGTGGAGCTTCCTGTCGCTGGTCGAGAACGAGATCGCTACGCGGACGAGCCGGTGACGGCGTCACGCAAGTCTTGGGCGGAGTGAGCAAGTTTCGCTTACATGCCCCCGCGGCTAAGTGCAGTAACGGTATGGCAGTTATTTTTCGAATGAACTTTGAGTTTCTCCGCCATCACACCAACCGCTCTCGCGCGGATCACACAGTAGTTTGCAACCGGACATATGGCATCAGAACGGCACGGTGTGACACCGAATGCAGGCTAGCTAATGGTCCTAACGAGCTATTGTCGCGATCAGGTCCAGCGGCTGTAATGATGGCGTCATCTTCCTTGCACTGTTAAATCCGAATGCGCCTCTACGTTCTCTTGCCGGTCGTAGTACTGTTGATGCTGGGCACGATTTTATTTTTAGTGCCTTACCTGACTAATCCGTACTGATTTAGTCTCTCTCCCGAGCTTTAGCGGGTTTGAGTGTGGGCCATCCTAAACCGGTGGCCCTTTTTTTTGTTCTGGCAGCCACGTTCCATTCCCTTTTTCTATGGCGCCAATTGTTCCGAAATGGCGCCAATGGTCATGTGCAGCGGCTGACAGCGCTGATAGCATCGCCGGCTTTTGTTACCAGGCAGGAAGCGAATGATCGTCGTGCCGCGTGAAGTGTCCGAACGGCCATTGCTTACCTCAGAAACCAATGCATTCAGTCTGGCGAAATCACCGACATCAAAGTGATGCGTCAATTGTCCGAGAGCTAATCACGTGATGATTCCTTCGCGATCAAAATCAATGAAGACCAAGCAGACCTATACCCGAGTTTGGCGCGTTGCTACGGTATTCACGAGCGGGCGGAGCCCGCGCTTCGTGGTTGTGGACCAGCGCGGCAAACGCGCCGAGTGGTGTTCGACCGACGTTTATGAATTGGCGCAACAGCGCGCCGATGTACTCAACCGCAAAGGAAAATCACCACGTCCCGGCTCATCTTGTGCGGATGAGACCTAAGGGGCAGGTTTTGAGTTGTCAGGGAATACTGATCTGAACGCCGTGGATGGCGCACGCAGTATGCGGTCCACCCCTCTGGATTTCGTCCCTAAGAACGCCCGCATCGCAAAGTGTTTCGTTGGCTGCACTATCGACGACGCATCCAAGCGGCCACCAAGTGTTGCTTCCGGCAGTCTGTAGCAGCGATTTCTTTTTCGCGTCACTCCGTGTCATTGGTTGTCGCGGAGACGACACTCGTCGAGTTTCTGCTACCACCGTCACCCCACTGGATCTCGCTCCACTTGAACACTACGTTGTGCGTGATGCGGTCGCTAAATAGGGCGTCCAGCGCTTCTTCGCGATCTTCATGGAACCCAACAAACGGCCAGCGAGCATGCGAGTGACTTGATGCTTGCTAAAGACGGCGGGTATAGTCATGTGGCAGGAACATCTAAACCTCGCTGCTAGGCCATCGAAGCACGCCTGGTTTCTGTATTCTATATAGGAGAATTGCACATGCATAAGACAACAAAGCTGGTACGAACATGCTTGGCAGCACTCCTCATCACGGCGGCTCTAAGTCCTCAGATTAGTTCCGCGAACGTGTCTTATTCAATCCTTAGTGAGAACTTCACTACCATCGTCGATTCGCCCGCCGTACCTGGAACTTATACGACGGCGATGAATATATCTGGCTCGTTTGAGGTAGCCAGCGCTTTACCTGCTTCTTTCAGTGGAGTGGTTGTCCCATTAGCGTTTTCGTTTACCGATGGTCGGACTGTGTTTTCCAATCCGCTCCCGGGCACGACTATCTCGAACCAGTTCGTATTCACGACCGATTCCGGCGCGGAAATACAGGATTGGAACGTTCAATTGGCGTTCACATCGGGAGCCACCACTTTTAGCCTCTCAACCTCGCCAGGCGTTGCCAGCGCCTCCATTACAAACCCTGGAGGTGCCGACAGAATTCCAGTTGCTGGCATAATTAAAGTGTGCACTGGCATATGGTGCGTTGCTCCAATACCAGAGCCAGCAACCTACGCGATGATGCTGGCAGGACTTGCGCTCATGGGTTTCGTGGGCGGTCGACGCAAACACCCAGGACCTGATTGACAGATGCTCGCCGGACCGGGGCTCATGGATTTCGTGGCCCGCCCAAGAAGGTCGCACGGGTAATCTTCAATTCGCAGAAGTAACGATCAGACCGGGCTTCGGCCCGGGAGTTTGTGCGTGCGCTGCAGTCGAAATGTTTTCCGCGGGGGCGTTATAACTCCTCGAGAGCTAGCGATGCCTGATGTCGACGGCGGCGCATCGGCCTTGACGCACGCCAGAAAAGACTGTTCTCTTCTATTGAGCGGTCCTCATCTCTGCAATAGAAACGCAGAAATGGTTAATTCAACGTGGCCGCTTGGAACCGCGAATCGGTCTCGTTTCGCCGACGTGTGAGCCACATTCCTGCGAACGCGAGACTCAGGAGCGCTGTTGAGCGTGGTTCAGGCACCGCGTTAGGTGTCACAGTTGATAACGAAACGTTGTCTAAAAGCAGCCCGACGTTATCGCCACCTGAGCCTCCAAAAACGATCCTGGCATTCGTCGTGGATGAGCCCGGCGTAAACGCCAGATTGAACGTCGTGAAGCCCTGGCCGCTCGGCAGCGTCAGCGTTCCGATCACATCGAGAGTCGAGTCGGAGTTGTAGTCGACGCCAAACGTCACGGTGTTGATGTCCCCCCGTTGCGAGCCGGCGAGAGTGAAGCTTAGATTATGAGTGATGCCGGCAGCTAAAGACAAAGGCGTTGCCGTCGTGATGCGGCCCGCATCGCCGGTGCTGCCATCTAAGTCGATGTAATAACCGTTCCCGGGCAGAAAATCGAACACTGTGCCGACACCGATGATGTCAACCGTGCCACCAGAGACCGTCCATTGGGATGGGGCGAGATTAAGTCCAGGCGTCTCACCATTGAAGTCATCAGTGAAGATAACGCCTGCGAGCGCTAGGCCGGGCGCTACGCAAAGCACGAATGCGATTGCAGTGGCAGTGAGAGTCGTTTTCATTATTATTCCTCAACTACTGTCGGCACCCCTCCAGGTTCCAAGGCGACAATGCGCCGCATGCAGCCCCGTGCCCATAGTCCGTAATGATCAATTTGCAAGTTCGACCGTAAGACGGAGGATTATTTTGTATTGATGTCCCGCGCGGGACGCAGGCCATCGAAGCGCGATGCATGGGAAGGACACTACCAGGCCAAGCGTTGGTGATTCGTATAGGCGCAGGCAGGCGTGAGCGCGCGGGCTGCTTCTTTGCCGTGGCTGCTGCCGCGCGCAGCTGGCGCTGCTAGCGCACGTTTTCTTCGGCCTGGGATCGAACTGTCGCGCTTCCTGCCTACGTTGTGCGTACATCACGCAGCAGGTCACGGACGTCCCCGCGCAATCGCATTTTGATTACCCGAGCTCACACGGACGCCACAAATTGAGCCGGTGAAACAGCCAGCGGTCACGGAAACCACTGCTAGCCAGAGAACGGGGGTAACCGCTTGCACGCCGGCCGCAAAGACGCGATCTAAGACCTATTCTTAGGCGCTTGGATGCTAAGACTACCAGCCAGTGGGCGCTCGATTCGCACTAGTCCGCGGACATGTCTACTTTCAGTTACATCGGCCGGAGCGACTGGAATCGCTTGCCGCTATCACATGCGGCCTGGACTGCTGGTATGCAGGCGCTGTATCACCGGGCCTGCTTGCTGGAGCTGTGGGAATCGACGCGGGTGAAGAACCGACCGCTGCAACGCTGTCGCCGACGGAGATGCCTGGAGACAGCAGTGCGTAAGATCTGCATAGCGGCTAGACAACAATCACCGCATTCACCGAAGGATTTCGGTTTGGTCAATCGTGATCAGTTGGCATCGACGGAGGACCAGCCCTCGTCCGGGTTGAAGCGCTCCATGCCACTGGCCTTTGCATTCGTTTGCGGTCCGAGATCTTTCTGATAAATCTTGCCGTCCTGATTGACGATGAAAGTCATAATGCCGGAATTGCGGTACCTCGCCGGATAGGCGACCACGGCAAAGCCGGCGATTCCTCTTCCGCGCACCACATAATCGAATGCCCCCGATTCTGCCTTCCTTCCCTGGCCCTTCAGCATCCGATAGAAGTAGCCGTGGTAAGGAGTGGGAGCCTTGTCGCTTCGCTTGTAACCCTCCCTGGCCGCTTGCGCCATGAGTAAACCCAGAGGGCTCTCGGGTTCGCCGGCTTTGGTGGCCCAATACAGTCCATCGCGCTTGCCGGGCCGACTCGCCAACCGCTGCGCGTACGCGAGGACGCCGTCTCCTGCACGGTCCTCCGAAGCGTATTCCTGTTCGGCATCGACGACTGCCCGCAGGACATTGATCGCGGCGAGCTCGTTGCCGCCAATGCGCCGCGCGAGCAGCTCCTTCTTGCCGGCTACGGTGTCGAAACGCCATCGGGTCCCACTCTTCACCAGCGGGAAGGCAAACGGGAAATCATCGCTTCCGATCGTCAGCGTCGCCTTGTCGCCGTCGGGAACAATGGTGTGCTTCTCTTCATATTCCGAGATAAAGCGCGCCACGATTGACTTGTCCGCAACGGCGTCGCCAGACGAAAGCCAGTCTCCCGCATCGCCAAGCGTCGCCAACAGCGCATTGCGATCGCGGACCTTGATCGCTTGCACCAACGCGTTCACGGCGTCATCTGGCGTGGCGAACGAGTGCTGCTTCGGCGGAGCGGCGCGCGCTGCAGACACGACGAGCACACCGAGCAGCGTTACGAACAACAACCGCGCTAAATAGCGCATTGCTCTAATCGTATTTCGACCGTTCATACGCGCCTCCACCCGGACGTCATGCATTTCATCGCCGACCACCGCCACGTCCGCCGCCGCCTCTCGCGCCCCCCGCACCGCCGCGCGAGCCCCCGCTGAAGTTGCTTGAAGAACGCGACGACCCTATGCTCGACGATCCGCGATTGCCGAAATCGCGTGCCTGCGTGCCGCGGCCGGTGTCGAACGCTGTCGGCGTGCGAACACCGCGCGTATCGCCGCCCCCGCCGAAGTCACGATTCGCTCCGGTGCCGCCAGTTCTGCCAGCGCTGCGGCTGCCGAGATCGCGACCCGCGAGATCGCGCGACGACATCTGCCCGCCCTGAATCGCCTGACGGCCGGAATCGGCGCGGCCGCGAAACGATTCGCGCGTAGCGGCATTGGCGGACTGTTTGCGCCCGTATTGCTGCGAAACGCCCTTGTCACGGTACGGCACCGCGCCGCGGTGGTTGGCGTTATGGTTCCACTTACCGTCTGAGATGTTGGTGCGGTTGAAGTTGTTGTAGCGGTTCGTATTAATGTTGATATTGCCGCCGCCCCAGTTGCAATTGCCCCACAGGGCGCCGCCTATGATTACGCCCGTCGTGAAACCCAGCAGCGCGCCACCGTAAGGATAGGCGTAGCCAGGTGGATACCAGTAATAAGGCGGATACGCCGGGTAAGGCCACGCTCCATACACGACCGATGGGTTGTACGTCGGCACGTAGACGACCTGTGGATCCGTTGGCTCGATCCTGATGATCGTGGTGTTGTTTTCCACTTCCTTAATGACTTTCTGCTCCTTGGTATCCTTGAGTGCGCCGTGCGCGTCGGCCTTTGCGCGCAGCGTCTGAACTGTCGCCAACACGTCCGTCTGCTGGGCGAGGAAAGCGTCGCCGAGCTTCTGTGTCCAGTCGAGCTTCTCGCTCATCATCGTCAGCACCTGCGGGAACAGCGCCAGCGACTTCACCGCGGGATCCCAGGGCTGGTTCTGTAGCGCGTCCTCAAGCGCCTTGCCCTTCAGGCTCGAATTCGCCTTCACCCACCGCTCAGCGACGACGATCTCGAGCGGATAGGTTGACGCCATCAGCACCTGCGCCACCAGTGAATCTGGATACAGCGCGAGAGGTGCGAGCAACTGCTCGAGTTCCTGCTGCGAGAACGATTTAGTACCGGCGGTCGCCGCCGCGCCCGGAGATTCCACATGACTGGATGGCGGTGTCTGACCCGGTACCTGGCATCGCCAAAGCCAGACACAGCGCGCCAGCGATTTTCGACTTAAGGCCATTCATGCAGTGCCCTCCGAATGATCGCGATGCGAAACGATTCACGCAACAGCGGCCCCTACTACGGCGCCGTACTTGTTCAGCTACATATCAGCACGCGTCGCGTCATGCGCCGGTTCTTCGACGACTGCGCCGCGATCAGCAAACCGCACGAACTTGCCTCGCACGATCAGCTTCTACGCGGATATTTCACGGTAAAAATACGTGGCCCTGCCGGCGCGGACAATTGGACCTAGGTCCACTTGGTGCCGCTTCTCGCACGCTATTGCACGTCGGCAATATGGGTAGCCCGAGGAGCGCACAATGCATTTCAACTGAGTCGGCTGATGACCGTTTCTGTCCTGGGACCGCAAGTGATGGCCAAACTTAAGCAAGAAGGGTTACGCTGGACTAATCGCGGGGTCTAAGCGCCGCGCACTGCGGCGTTTGTTCACGATGCCTCATCTCCACGTCGGCGATGTTCTGTCTGCATATTAAGCGGTTATCACGCACCGCGAGCCGTAGCGATTACATACGTGATGACGTTAGGCTGCGCTTACCGTGCCTGGTAGGCGCCGCGCGTCGAGTAATAAATCATCGCGGCGACCAGGACTATAATAAAGATCGTCAAAACGGCTTCTCCACCAGCAGGAGCGTTTTGGGTTTGACCCGCGATACGGCTCACTTCATCCTGTGTCAGCACGGCGACACGCTCTCGCGCCGTTGCTGGCGAGAGACCCATCGCCTCAAGTTCTTTCGCGACGTTCTCACGAATGCCGGCGTCATGGGCTTGATCAGTAAGAGTCCGGGCGCCGGTGCTCGCGATTGAGTCTACGGTCCCTATCATTCCTGCATTCGCGCTGACGGGCAGGACCAGCAAGCTTGCAATCAACACACGGCAGAGTAGGTTGTACATAGTTGTCATCGGACGCTCCTTTGGGTAGCAAGAAATGTAGTGGTCGAGATTACCACTACGCTTGCTCAACGCGGGCAGGTGCGTGCATTCATTGTCTATCGAAGTGCGGCCCGAGCCACAAAAGCGGAGGTTAGCGTTTCATGGCTGATAGCGGGCGGCGCACTACAACGCCCCTACGCTTTGTCCGAAGAGACGCCAGGATGCGCAAAACAAGCGTAAGTTGATTTATTGCTAGGGCGTCACGGGATCGAACCGTGGACCTACGCATTAAGAGTTATATCCATCGCAATAGTCAGCACACACCACGACTGACAAACACAAAAGAATCAAGCGCATTCTTGGGACGCTACGTTGTGCTGTGTCGTGGACTAACGCCGTTATTTGGCTTCAAGTGCCCCACCATCGCCCCATGGCACCCTCCCCCTTCTCGCATGCGGCCTACATACATAGTCGCATCCGCGGGATCGCCAATTATTTCGACCTTCTGATTTTTGATTTGCCGAAACAGGGCGGTCAATTTTTTGAAGCGACCGTTTTCAGACTAAGAGACCGTGACCACCCCACTGTTGGAAACCGAGGCGCGTTTTATCGATATGTGCGAAGGGGCGCGCTCGACCACCTCCCGAAGCCACGACTCCGTTTCTACTGAGGCTTTCTGCCCGAGGATGACGCTGCGTATCGCCTGAGATGGAAATGAATAATATCCTGGCCCATGCTGGTCTCCCATAAATGTTTGTGCTGTGAGTGCAACAGAGTGCTGCTCTTGTACCTAGTAGCGCGCTCAACGTCTTCGAATCGAGCTATGACGCGCCACTCATGTTCGTGGCTCCATGCCGTTCCTTTGAAACACATGCTTTTATTGAAGAGTTCCTCGTGGCTGTCAACAAGTCGATTAATTACCCTTGGTTCATCGGTGTAAACGATTGGCTGTGCCATAACAAAAAATCCAAGGTCCCGATCAAATTCGACACACGCGCCTTTATGTCCGTCGGCGTAGTAAGCCCAAAATGGTGAACTCGTTGCAATTTCCGAGAGGCAGAAGATTCCTACGCGATCCAGAATGCGGTGGAATTCTCGCTCGAACACTTGCGGCGCATTACTCAATTCACGGATTAGCCTGGACTCTTCCACCAAGCGCTTGGCTGGCGGTAGTTCTCTCGGAGAGTGCGCCCGCATGAGCCGCTTAACGAACGCCCGCTTTTGTTTATCCGTTCCCTCAAACACTACAGCGGGGCGTAGTTCGGTTGGATCGTTTAGCTGGTCTCGACTACGAAAATAAGCCTTATTGTCGATCAACACTTGCTCGAACCATAACCGTCTATCACCAGGCGTAAGGGCCGAAAAATAGAAGAAGCTTGGAGGCAGCTCCCTCCGCGACGTTTGCTGTTCGGACATGGGCCAGATAATAGCTCAAGCACCGTAGTTGTCGCTTCAACCGGGCACTACGCGGCGGTGTCGTTAAGTAGCGCTAAAAAAAGTCCGGGTTAAGAGAATGGAACTGTGTTCGCGTGCGATATATCGTCACTAGCGCAGAGTTGCTTTGCATTAATGATTGGTCTTCTGTAAACGGCGTTCTAGTTGCGCATCCGGCTGAAGCGAACACAAGGATAACAATCAAACCGCCGACGATAGTGTGTGTCTCCAGAGATTAGTGCTGACGTGGTGTGCGGCGGCCGCCGCGCACATCCCAACGTTCGCGATGTGCAGCTAGCGGGTTCATCGCGCGTCCGTGCTCGAGTCAGTCACCGTTTCTGGCTCGATCACGGGTGGCTGCCAAGTTCCTCCGCACGTGCTAGTGATGCACCACCTACAGCAAACGGTGAAACCTGGCGATTTCGATTTGACCTGTGGCCAATTACAAAACGAATACTCGGATGCGCAACGCTATCGTGTGCTCGGTGGCGTCAGCCATCAAGCCCCGGTCGAAGAAAAATCCTTATCGCGGCACTGGCTACGCCGCGCTTCTCTTTCGTTTGTTGCTCTTCTCTTCGAGATGCGATCCTGAATTTGTCTACACGGACGCGTACACTTGAAAACGCTGGAATAACCACTATCAGTGAAGTCCGCTTGTTGTTGGTAGGGCGTCACGGGATCGAACCGTGGACCTACGGATTAAGAGTCCGCTGCTCTACCAGCTGAGCTAACGCCCCATGCAACTGATGACGATTTTACCGCGCAAGAAAACTCATCGCTTATCGCGCGTCAACGGCACAAAACGCACGGGCAACGTATTGCGTGTTGTTGTCTTGCCGTTGAGATCCTTCGAAATCACGAGCAAATCCTGGCCGATCCATTGCGGTCCGACGGGAATCAAAAGCTTGCCGCCGGGTTTGAGCTGAGTGATAAGCGCAGGCGGGACTTCTGCTGCGCCCGCCGTCACAATGATGGCGTCAAACGGGGCCTGCTCAGGCCAGCCCTGATAACCGTCGCCACTGCGCGTGACGATATTGCGATATCCCAACGCCGCAAGTCGCTCTGCGGCGAGCTTTGCTAACGGTTCCACAATTTCAATCGTATAGACTTCACGCGCGATCTGCGCGAGCACCGCAGCCTGGTAGCCGCAACCGGTACCGACTTCAAGCACTTTATGCGCAGGCTTGAGATCCAAAAGATCGGTCATTAGCGCCACAATGAAAGGCTGGGATATCGTCTGTCCGAGACCGATCGGAAGCGCGCGATCGTCATACGCGTATGACTCCTGAGCCTCGGGCACGAAGCGATGACGCGGCACGCTTTTCATCGCCGCCATTACACGGTCGCTCAGACGTTCACGCCCCGTCTCAACGCGCGTCGCGCGCGTGTGAGCAATAATATCTTCGAGCATGCCGTCGAGCTGAGCGCTGTAACGGTCCTGCTGCCCGGAAGCGAAGCCGGTGCCAAACAAAGAAAATGCCAAGGCGAGCACCCCGACACGAACGCTGAGAAATTGATTCAGCATACGCGCATTTCGAGCCCCGACAAGGGATGTGAATCAGCGCAGCCCGTCGGACAAAGCCTTATCGACCGCCTCGATCAGCGGCCCGAGCTTCGGCGGACTCGCCTCCACGTCGACGCGGACACCATGGCGCTTCAAAGCCGCGCTGCAAACAGGCCCGACCGAAGCGACCAGCGTCGTATTGAGCTCGGCACTCAAATCGGCGGTGCGGCCTTGTGCAAACGAGAAAAGATTGTCAGCTTGGGATGCGCTGGTAAATACCACGCTTGCAACGGTGTGTTGACTAAGCGCCGCGAGTAACGCCTCGAGCGGAGCGGTGTCCTGCGGCATACTCCATCGATAAGTCGGAATCTCAATTACGGTGGCGCCACGTTGCTGCAATCCGCGCTCCAGCTCTGTATTAGTTGCGCCATATCGCTGCACGACGACGCGTTGAGCTTTCAAATCGAGCGCCTGCAATTCCCGCAATGTCTCAACCGTTGTGTACGGATCCGGAACATTGACATCGATACGCACGCCGCGCCCGCGCAAGGCGCCAGTAGGCTTGGGGCCGCGCGCTACCACCGTCGTCGCAGCCAGCAGCGTTAACAGTGTCGGCGTCAGGTCTAGATCATCAGTCGCTTTGAAAAGCGCGCGAGTGCCAACGCCTGTCTGGAAGACCGCAGCCTTGACGGGCATTGATCGCCAATCACGCAAAAGGTCCGAGATCTGCTCCGGATGCACGTCCAGCACTTCGGTAAGCGCAGGCGCATGCAGCGGTTTGCCGCCGCGCTTTGCAATCAGCTCGGCGACTTGCGTGCCCAGACGGCTTTCGAGAATGGCGACAGTCTCACCGTTCATTTGCCGGCTCTTCGACTACGCTAGTCAGCGCCCAACGGGCGTCTTGGCAGTAACCGGCGGCGCCGCAAATTCGAAATCGCAGCCGCGATCGGCTTGCTGCACGCTCTCGAGAAATAATTTCCGGTAACCGCGGTTGTCCCCCGCGCGCTGTTTCGGCGCTTTCCATTTTTTACGGCGCGCGGCGAACTCTTCATCGCTGACCAATAACTCCAGCTTGCGCTGCGCGACATCGAGCCTTATGCGATCGCCATCCTGCACGAGGGCAAGCGGGCCGCCGATCGCCGACTCCGGCGTGATATGCAGGACGATGGAGCCGAATGCGGTGCCGCTCATGCGCGCGTCCGATATTCGCACCATATCCTTCACGCCTTGTTGCAAGAGCTTCTTTGGAATCGGGATATAGCCTGCTTCGGGCATGCCCGGCGCACCTTTCGGTCCTGCATTGCGTAAAACGAGTACATCGTCGGCGCTCACGTCGAGATCAGCCGAATCGATGCGCGCCGCAAGATCCTCGAGTGTATCGAAGACGACGGCGCGTCCTTCATGCTGCATCAACCGCGCGGTGGCGGCCGACTGCTTAACGATTGCGCCGCCGGGTGCGAGGTTGCCGCGCAGCACCGCCATGCCGCCTTCGCGAAATATCGGCTGCTTGAATGGCCGCACGACGTCCTGTGACATCGGCGTTGGTGGAGCCGCTTCGAGCTCCTCGCCGAGCGTGCGGCCGCTGATCGTCAACGCATCAAGATTAAGCAGCGGTTTAATTTCTCGCAGGATCGGCGCAAGTCCGCCGACGCGATATAAGTCTTCCATGTAGTGCTGTCCCGTCGGCTTCAGATCGACCAGCACGGGTGTCTCCCGACCGATACGATCGAATGCTTCGAGGTCAAGCTCGATCCCGAGCCGTCCGGCCATCGCCGCGAAATGCACTATTGCATTTGTCGAGCCGCTGATTGCCAGCAACACGCGAAGAGCATTCTCAATGGCCGCAGGCGTCATGATCTTCGACGGTATGAGACCTTCTTTGGCGATCGCCACCGCGCGCGCACCGGTTGCCTCCGCATTGCGTATACGGTCGGCCATGACCGCGGGAATCGCCGCGCCGCCCGGCAGCATCATGCCCATCGCTTCAGTGCACAACGCCATCGTGCTCGCGGTCCCCATCACCATACACGTCCCCGCCGTCGGCGCGAGTTTCTCATTTACTGCATTGATCTCGTGCTGATCAATTTCGCCGGCGCGAAAACGCCCCCAAAAACGGCGACAGTCTGTGCACGCGCCGAGCCGCTCACCTTTGTGATTGCCCGTCAGCATCGGTCCTGTCACTAACATAATTGCGGGCACGTCGGCGCTCGCTGCGCCCATCAACAGCGCGGGTACGGTTTTGTCACAGCCGCCAATCAGCACGGTCGAGTCGACCGGCTGTGCGCGTATCATTTCCTCGGTGTCCATCGCCATCAGATTGCGCAAGTACATGCTCGTCGGGTACGCAAACGACTCGTGCAACGTGATAACGGGAAACTCGACGGGTAGACCGCCCGCAAGCATGACGCCGCGCTTAACGGCTTCGATCAGCTCGGGAACTGTGCGGTGGCACGCATTGAATCCGCTATACGTATTAGTGATGCCGACGATGGGGCGACTAAGCGCGTCGTCGGTGTATCCCATCGCCTTGATGAACGCAGTGCGCAGGAACAGAGAGAAATCTTCATCGCCATACGCAGTGAGCCCGCGGCGCATGCCACGCTTTGCTTTTGCCATCGTCGTTCCGTGTGAAAAGTAGTGAGTCACGATAGCGAAACAGGCAAATTGACGCAACCGGAACGTGGCGCCTACAATCGCCGCTCTCTTTCGTTACGCACATTCGAGGCAAATGGCCGAAAAAAAACTGCTGGGTAGATTGCCGCCCGAAGCCGTGCGCACGCGCACGCTGCCACGTCTGCCCGCGAACGTGATCGACGGGTTCAAAGCGCTCGTCGATCTCACCGGCACGATCTCGGATGCGTTTGACGAGCTCGGCATCGTCGGTGTCATTCCCGCATATCTGCTGCCGCCGGTAATTACGGGCGCACGCGTGGTTGGACCGGCGCTCACCGTGCGCAACATCGCGCATGCAACGCAGATCCACAAGGCAGCGCATGACAAGGCGAGCGGGCAGTGCGAGACCGAAGCTCACAATCTGGCGCAGCAAGGCGACGTGCTCGTCATCGAAGGCGTCATGGGTTGCTCCAACATGGGCGGCCAATCTGCGACGATCGGCCGGCGTGAAGGTGAAATCGGCGCCATCGTGGACGGCACGTTGCGCGATCCGGAGCAATATCGGGCAATGGGATGGCCGGTCTGGTGCCGCGGATTCACGCCGATCACCGGCAAATGGCGCATGCAAACGGTCGAGGTAAACGGCACGGTGCAGATCGCTGGTATTGCGGTGCGGGCAGGCGATCTCGTCTGCGCAGATGAAGCCGGCGTTTGTTTTGTACCGTACACACACGCTCAAGCGGTGCTTGAAGCATCGCGTAAGATCGATGGCGGCGATACGAAGCGCAAAGCGGACATCGACAGCGGAGTGTCGCTCGCAGAAATCCTACAGCGCAAATATAAGTGAGATTGCGCAGGGATGCACTGCATTAAGTAAGAAACAATCTTAACTTCGTCCTCTCGTCTTCTGCTTTTCCTGTCTGAACTCGTGACTGCCTTTCGAATGAACTGGAGCTTCGATTGAAAGCGACTAACGTCATCGTCATTCTCTCCGACGAGCATAACAAGCGTGTCACCGGGTGCTACGGACATCCGATGATCAAGACACCGAATCTCGACAAGCTCGCAGCTCGCGGTACGCGCTTTACATCGGCGTATACGAACTGCCCGATCTGCGTGCCGGCGCGCGCGAGTTTCGCGACCGGCCAGTACGTGCACAAGATCCGCTATTGGGACAATGCGATCGCCTATGACGGTAAAGTGCCCACATGGGGACACCGGCTGATGGAGCGCGGTCATCGCGTGACGTCGATCGGTAAGCTGCACTATCGGGATGGCGATCCGCGTCGCAATGGATTCGACGAAGAAATTCTGCCCATGCATATCGTCAACGGTGTCGGCGATCTGCTCGGACTTATTCGTAGCGAGCTACCGGTGCGGCAAGGCGCGAAGCGTCTCGGCCCGGAGGCCGGACGGGGTGAATCGGAATATACGAAGTACGATCGCGACATTGCCGCGTCCACGCAGCAATGGCTCGAGAAGGAAGCACCGAAATACGGCGCCATGCCATGGGCGTTATATGTCGGCTTCGTCTCGCCGCACTTCCCGCTCATCGCGCCGCCTCAGTTCTACGATATGTACGCGGATAAGGAAGTACCCTGGCCGCTCATGTACGATCACACCGAACGCCCGCGCCATCCATTCATCGACGCAATGCGCAAGTGCATGTGCTTTGACGAAGAGTTCGATGCACCGATGGTGCGCCGTGCGATCACCGCTTACTTCGGCCTCACGTCATTTCTCGACGACAACATCGGCAAGATTCTGTCCACGCTCGAAACAACCGGTCTCGCCGCGAGCACGCGCGTCATCTACTCATCGGATCACGGCGACAATCTCGGGACACGCGGCATGTGGGGCAAGTCGACGCTGTATGAAGAGTCGGCAGGAATTCCGATGATCATGGCCGGACCCGACGTGCCGCAGGGCAACGTTTGCGATGTGCCGGTAACCCTCGTCGATGCATTCCCGACGCTGATCGAAGGACTCGGCGCGAAGATGGATGCGCGCGATGTCGATCTGCCCGGTCATTCGCTGATCGACATCGCGCAAGGCTATGTGCCGACGCGGACCATACTTTCCGAATATCACGCAGCGGGCGCGATGTGCGGCTCCTATATGATTCGCCACGGCAAGTACAAGTACATTTATTACGTCGGCTTGCCCCCGATGCTGTTCGATCTTGAAGCCGACCCTAATGAGCGCAATGACCTGGCTCCGCTCCCGGCGAATGCCGCGCTGTTGAAGGAGTGCGAGGCTGCATTGCGCAAGGTGGTCGATCCCGAAGCGGCCGATCGACTGGCGAAGGCCGATCAGGCGGCTCGCATCGCGGAGGTCGGTGGTGAAGACGCAATACTCAAGCGCGGCACGTTCCGTTATTCGCCGCCGCCCGGAGTTAAAGCTACGTTCTATTAGAGGTCGACGGCAATGATGTTTCCCGCCCGTATTTCGATTGTCACCTATAACATCTGGCTCACGGAGCGCTGGAAGCTGCGGTCGCCTGCACTACGAAAATTTCTGCAAGTGTTCGATCCCGACATTCTGTGCCTGCAGGAACTGCAGCCCGAATCGCGCGCTTTAATCGACGAGACGCTGACACAGCATCGTCGGGTCGATGACTCATTTCGCGGATGGACGACTGAAGGAAACATATACTGGCGCGATTCGCTCTTTGAACGCGTCGAGCACGGCGCCGAAGAGATCGGGTTCAAGAATGTCGACCGCCGATTGTTTTGGGTCCGCCTCAAAGTTCGCGCGATTGAACGCGAAATGCTGGTCTCAACGGCACACTTCACGAGCCAAAACCATGCGGCGGAGCGCGCGACCGGCCAATCGCCGCGCATCAAAGAAGCACGCGGCGTAGTCAGTGCGCTGCAGCGTCTCAACAGATCCGGCGAGCCGGGTTTCTTCATGGGCGATCTCAACGACGCAGTGCATCCGCCGCGCATCTTGCATGAAGCGGGATACGTCAGTTGCTTTGCGTCGCTCGGCATCCAGAACCCGCCAACCCTGCACTGCTATCCGACCGCGAACATCCAGCCAGGGGAACGCATGGTCAATCACGGCATAGACTGGCTCGTCGCAAACTCGCATGCGCGCGCGGTATCGGCTGACGTGCCGCATTTCTACTTTGAGGATGCCGCGCCTTCAGATCACTGGCCGGTGCACGCCGTGTATGAGATTTCCGGTCGCACGCAAGCCTAATTGCGTGCGCCGGCGGCATATGTTCCGCTCGTTGCAGCGTCTGTGGTTGATACTGGCGGCCGCCGCGCCCATGGCGATTGCAGCAGACGCTTATCCGAATCGTCCGATACGCTTCATCGTACCGGGTGCGACCGGCAGTTCGCAGGATGTGCTGTCGCGCATCGTCGGCAACAAGCTTTCGCAACAGCTCGCGCAACAGGTGGTCGTGGACGTGCGAGCCGGCGCAAGCGGCCTCATCGGCATTGAGCTTGGCAAGGCTGCCCCGCCCGACGGTTACACGATCATTGCAGCCACCTCGACATTATTCGCAGGTCTCCCGGCGCTCAAGCCGAAACTTTCGTACGATCCCGATCGCGATTTCTTGCCGCTTACGCGCATGGCCTGGGTGGCGAACGTCATGACGGTCAACGCGGGACTTGGTGTCGCGAGCGTCGCGGATTTCGTGAAGCTCGCGCGCTCGAAGCCCGGTCAGTTGAATTACGGATCGGCAGGCAACGGCTCACCGGCGCACCTCGCGGGCGCGATGTTCGATGTCCTCGCCGACGTCAAAACAAATCATGTACCCTACAAAGGCGCCGCACAGGCATTGACCGATGTCCTCGGCGGACAATTGCAATATCTGATTACATCGCCGCTGGTCGCCATGCCGCACGCGAAAGGCGGCCGCCTGAGGGTATTAGCTACAACCGGTTCCAGGCGCGATCCGCTGATCCCCGAATTGCCGACAGTCGCTGAAACGGTTGCCGGTTATGACATAACACAGTGGTGGGGCGTCGTCGTTCCCGCTCACACGCCTGCAACGCTGGTCACCCGGCTGCATGCTGAAATCGTGAAGGCACTGCAGGCGCCCGACGTGCGGGACTTGATAGCAAAACAAGGGGCGAGTGTGCAGCCGGAATCACCGGCGCAGTTTGCTGCATTTATGCGCGAGGAACGTGTGCGCATCTCCAACCTGGGCAAAAAAGCGAACATTCACCTCGACGATTAGCGATAAAGAGAAGACCGCATGACTACCGCAGCGAACCTGATATTCATTCAGTCGGACAACCACAATCGGCAGGTGACGGGTTGCTACGGCCATGCCATCGTCAAGACACCGACGCTCGACAAGCTGGCACAGCGCGGCGTGCGGTTCGTAAACAGCTACAGCACAAGCGCCCTCTGCTGTCCCGCACGCGCTGCGATGGCAACCGGCCGTTACCCGCATCAAACGGGTTACTGGGACAATGCGCTCGCTTACGACGGTCGTTTTCCAACATGGATGCATCGGCTGCGCGCGGCGGGACAGACCGTCACCGCGATCGGCAAGCTGCACTATCGCAGCAGCGACGACGATAACGGCTTCACCGAAGAAATTGAGACCATGCACTTGCACGAAGGCAAAGGTGCCATCCGCAATCTCATGCGCGGCTACGACCAGGATCCGCCGTGTGTGGACGGCGCGCGATGGAACCTCTATGCGAAGCGCTCGGGCGTCGGCGAGACACACTATCAGGACTATGATCGAAAGATAACGAAGCAGGCGATCAAATGGCTCCGCAGTCACTCGGCACAAGGCACACGGCCCTGGGCGCTCAAGATCGGCTACATCAGTCCGCATCCGCCGTTCACGGTGCCAAAGCGGCTCTACGACCTCTATCCCGAAAAAGATATGCCGCTGCCGGTTCGATACTTGCCGGGCGACCGCCCGGAGCATCCATCGTTAACTTATATGCGTAAGCTCGATGGCTGGCTCGACATGACAGACGAGCATATGCTGCGCAGAGTTGCGGCAGGCTACTTTGGATTGATCACGCATCTCGACGAACAGGTGGGCGCGGTCATGAAAGCGGTGGAAGAACTTGGACTGCTAGCCAATACGCGAGTGGTTTACACGAGCGATCACGGCGAGCTCTTCGGCTGGCAGGGGATATTCGGCAAAAAGAATTTGTATGAAGGCTCGGTTGGCGTGCCGCTCATCATTGCCGGCGCCGGCATTCCGGAAGATCAGTTCGTACGCCAGTTTGCTTCGCATGTCGATCTCTTCCCGACCATGACGGAAAGCAGCGGCGTGCGCAGGACCGAGGCCGATGATGATCTGCCCGGCATATCACTGTTCCCGGCAATGAACGGCAGCGAGGCTTCGCGCGTCGCATTCGCTGAATATCATGCGCAGGGCTCGAAGGCAGGACAATTCATGCTGCGCGATGGGAATCTCAAGCTCATCTACCATGTCGGCATGCCTGCGCAGTTGTTCGATCTCGCAGCGGACCCCGATGAAGTGCACGACCTCGTCGACGAAAAGCGCGACGACGGTCGATCGAAGCTACTCGAATCGCGGCTGCGACAAATCTGCGATCCCGAAGAGGTAGACAGCCGTGCAAAGGCGGATCAGCGCAAAGCCGTCGAATTGTGGGGTGGTGCCGACAAGCTGCGCGGCGCGGAACAGATTCTCTTCACGCCGCCGCCAGGCGTGTCGAGCGCTGAAGCGTGGACGATACCGGCCGGCGGTTCTTGACCGCATGAATCGAGCAGCACGTTTGATCGTCGTGCTGCTTGTTGCTGTACATGCGCGGCCAGTCCTGGCAGCGGACTATTATCCTGTGCGGCCGATTCGCTGCCTGGTCAATTCGTCGCCCGGCGGTGCGCCCGATATTTTCGCCCGCACAGTCGGGCAAAAAATCACCGAGAACACCGGACAGCAGTTCGTCGTCGATGCCCGCCCCGGCGGTGGCGGCGTCATCGCCGGTGAGCTGGCGGCCAAAGCGCCTGCGGATGGTTATACGTTAATCGTTGCGGGCGCAGCGTTGTTCGGCGCACTGCCGGCGACACGCAAGCGGCTGCCGTTCGATCCGTTCAAAGACTTCGCACCGATCACGCTGATCGCAGATTCGCCGAACATTGTGGTCGTAAATCCGTCGCTACCGGCGAAGTCGATTGCGGAGCTGATCGACATCGCCAAAACCAAGCCGCTGCTCTATGCCTCGACGGGAACGATTACGCCATCGCACCTTGCGGCTGAATTATTCAATGTGCTGGCCGGTGTGAGGCTCACGCATGTGCCGTATAAGGGCGCTGGACCCGCGCTCGCCGATTTAATCGCCGGCCAGGTGCAGCTGCTCATAACCGCGCCGATTTCAGCGGGGCCGCACATCACGTCCGGACGCGTCCGGGCACTGGCAGTGACTGGACGGCAGCGCAGCAGCGCGTTTCCTGACCTTCCAACGGTTGCGGAAACAGTAAGCGGGTATGAGATGACGCAATGGTGGGGTCTGCTCGCACCAGCCGGAACGCCCGAGCGTGTGCGCCAGATCCTGTTCAATGAAGCAGTGCGAGCGCTCGGGGCGCCGGAGGTGCGCGAGCGTTTTGCAGCCCAGGCGGCAACGCCCGGCGGCGGCTCGCCGCGCGCACTTGCCGATCACATGCAGGCGGAGCTTGTGCGCACCAGAAAAATCGTAGCACTGGCCGGCATAGCGGTGGAGAACTAGGGTGACTGATACGCGCGCACCCGATGTCACGATCAGCGGCGGCGACTACGAGCATACGCTCGACATCGCCGGTGTTTACGACGATGTGAGCCTTGCTTACAACGCGATGCGCGTGCAGCAGATATTCGTTCCCATGCTGACGGATCGCCGCTTCGAAGCATGCGAGCTTTCGCTGGCGAATTACATCATCCTGCGCGCGAACGGTGACCGCTCGATGACTGCGATTCCGGTGTTTCCATTTCGCGCGTTCAGGCATTCACTGATAATTACACGTCGGGACAGTCCGCTCGTCGCGCTGGAGCAGCTGGCGGGGAAACGCATCGGCGTCGAAGATTATTCGATGACAGCCGCAGTCTGGTTCCGCGGCTTGATCGAGGACGAATACAGCGTCGACCATCGGTCGATCACCTGGGTGACACCGCGCAAACAACGTTTTCCGTTTCCGCCTAATGCACCCATTGAAGTCGTCGACGAGGGCCTGGAGGACTTACTGTGCGACGGTGCGATTGACGGCATGCTGGGTTTTGCTACGCGCGACTCGGCGCTGCCGACCGCATGCACGCAAGCTGCGGCCGGTGTTGCAGGACTCGCAGGCCGTTGAAGCGGCATACTACGAACGCACTTCGATCTACCCGATCATGCACACGGTGGTCGTACGCGCGGACATGATTGAAAAATTTCCGGCGGTTCTGCGAGCGGCGAAAAGCGCATACGCACGCGCGAAGGAAAATGCTTATCGGCGCAAACTGGGGGCGACCTGCGCACCATGGGCCAAGGAACACTGGGCGAAGACGTTTCAAATGTTTGGCAACGATCCGCTGCCGTACGGCTTGACGCCGCTCAACCGGCGAGTCGTTTCGATGTTGGCGGATTATCTTGCGCGGCAGGGTTTCATTGATCAGGCGCCCGACATCGACGACCTGTTTCGCGTGCCGGCAGGGATTACTACTCAGCCTTGATGTTCCCCGCAGCAATCACCTTTGCCCACTTCGCGATCTCAGATTTAATGTAAGCGGCAAAGTCCTGGGGCGTGCTGCCAACAGGCTCGTAGCCGAGCTCGCGCAGGCGTGTCACTACTTCGTTTTGTGCGAGCACTTTCACAATTCCGCCGTACATGCGATCGACAACAGGTTTCGGCGTTCCATGGGGAAACACGAAGCCCTGCCAGGTAATGGCTTCATAGCCGCGAAGGTCCAGCAGCTTCCGCAACGGTTGGCACTTCCGGAAGCGCAGACGATCGCTGCAGGCTCGTCACCGCGAGTGCGCGCACACGGCCGGTCTTGATGTGCGGGACGGCCGACGGCACCGTTGATGACATAACTTGTATGCGCCCGCTCATGAGGTCGATCAGCGCCGGCCCGCCGCCTTTATACGGTATATGCACGAGGTGAATGCCCGTCATCAAGTTGAGCAGCTCTCCGGCGAGATGTTGAGTGGACGCCGAACCGGACGATCCGAAATCGATGGCGCCGGGTTTCGATCTCGCGATTTCGATCAGATCCTTCATCGATCGGGCGGCGAATGCTGGGTGAACAATCCACACGTTTGGCGACAGCGTGAGCTGCGAGATCGGGAGTGAAGTCGCGTACCGGGTCGAACGGAATCTTCGCGTACAGGCTCGGGCTCGTGACGAGGTTCGGCGCGGTGAGCAGCATGGTATAACCATCGGGCAACGCATGAGCTACGATCTCGTGTCCGATGTTGCCCGTAGCACCCGGCCGGTTATCGACGACGAACTGCTGGCCGAAGTTGTCGGCAAGTTTTTGGGCGACGATGCGCCCGACCGTATCGGATGCACCGCCGGGCGACTGCGGGATCAACAGGCGAACGGGCCGAGTGGGATATACAGCCTCCGCTGCGTGCGCGACAGCCGGTGCAAATGAAAGTAACATTGCGCCGGTGAAACAGTTCGCTAATGCTCGGCTCGTAAGCGACGACCGTGTGTAATGCGAATCTTCAACAATTATGTTTCTCCCTGCGGCCTCATTGTGGGCGCCAATTTATGATGCCGCACGACAATAGGCAAGCGCAGGTAAACGCTCGTCGTCACCGGGCTGCATGAACGTTGCAGCACCGGGGAGTTTTGCGGCGTTGATGTTGGCCGCAATCTGCGCCGGCGCGCAACCGTACCCGTCGCGTCCGGTGCGTATCATCGTCGGTGCTGTATCAGGCGGCGGCGTCGATGTGACCGCGCGACTCGTCGCCGCCAAGCTCTCTGAATCGTTGAGCCAGCAATTCATTGTCGATAACCGCCCCGGCGCCGGCGGCAACATCGGATCAGAAGTCGTCGCGAAGGCGGCGCCGGACGGCCACACCTTATTAATGGGAACGATTGCGGTACTGGCCATCAATCCAAGCCTCTATCCAGACCTCGCGCTCGATCCGACGCGCGACTTTGTGCCTGTCTCGCGCGCGGCCGATTCAACCAACATACTCGTTATCCATCCTGCGCTGCCCGCGAAGAACGTCAGGGAACTGATTGCCCTTGCGCGCGCGCGGCCCGGACAACTCGTCTATGGTTCGTCGGGTTTCGGTACTGCGGGACACCTGGCCGGAGAACTCTTTTGTTCGCAGGCAGGCGTCAAGATGGTGCATGTCGCTTATAAGGGCGGGCCGCCGTCTATGATCGATCTCATCGCCGGGCGCCTGCAGCTCATCTTTGCGACTGCCGTGACCGCAATGCCGCAGATTAAAGCGGGCAAGATCAAGGCGCTCGCTGTCACGACCGCCAAGCGTTCGGTATTCGCGCTGGAACTACCGACAGTGGCCGAAGCCGGGCTGCCCGCGTTTGAGGCGAATAATTGGTATGGACTCGTGGCCCCGGTGAAAACCGCACCGGACATCATCAACCGGCTTAACAAGGAAGTCGTGTCTTTGCTCAACGCACCCGATGTCAAGGAAGCGCTCTTCAGGCAAGGCATTGAAGCGGCGCCAAGCACCCCGGAGGATTTCGCGGCTTACATGAAAGCAGAAATCGCGAAGTGGAGCAAAGTCGTCAAGGCGTCCGGCGCGAAGGCGGACTGACAGGCCGTCGCGTAACTAATTAGACTTCCACAGTCGTAGGTTGGCCACTTGAGTCGCTCGTCGTATCCCTGCATACGATATAGACGGCATCTGCGTCGTCTGTCGCAACAGCGGTGTGCACGACCTTCGGAGGAATGTGGAGCAGGCTGCCCTTCGGCACGACGAATTCCTCGCCATCCATTGAAACTTTGAGCGCACCCTCGAGCACATAGTTGAACGTTTCGTCCAGATGGTAGTGCGCCTTGGAGCCAGTACCGCGCGCCTTATGCACTAGACCGACATACACGCGCTCGCCGGCAAAAGCCGCGCCCTGCGAAGTAGATAAGGCCTTACCGAGCAGCGACGTCTGCGGCATGCTCTGAAAATCGTGGACGTAACGCTCTTTGGCGGATTTGACGGACATGACAGATGCTCCTTGTTCGCAACGCTCGAATTTAGTAAGCAGAACCGATGACTGCGCTTGATTCTACTCGAAATCAAAAGCTGCAAAGTTCAGCGCCTGATCCCCGAGAGCTCTTCGAACAGCAGTCCCATCGACGCATTGTCGAGATCCGCGCGCCCGCTCGCGCACAGCGCGGCAAGCATTTGCGCACCGAGTGCAGTCACAGGCATGTATGTGCCGCTCGAAGTGCCGGCGCCCAGTGCGAGCTTGATGTCTTTCAGCATGAGGCTCGAGCGAAATCCCGGCTGCAGCGTGCCGTCGAGCAGACGCTTGCCGTGATTCTCGAGCACGAAACTCTTGGCAGTTCCGCCTAACAGCGCATCGCGAACCTTATACGGATCGATGTTCATCTTCTTCGCAAGCGCGAACGCTTCAGCGATCGCCATCATCGTTCCGGTATTGACGAGCTGGTTGCATGACTTGCACAGCTGCCCTGCGCCATTCGGCCCGACATGCGTAAACGTTTTACCGATCGCTCTAAACACCGGCATGCAGCGCTCGACGATTTCGGCATCGCCACCGATCATGCAAGACAGCGTTGCGTCAATAGCGCCTTTCGGCCCGCCGCTGATCGGAGAATCGATGAAGCGGGCGCCCTTCTCGCGCAGCCGCTGTGCGATGTCTGCGCTCGCGGTTGCTGAAATCGTGCTGCAGTCGATGACGACTGCATCTTTCTTCACGGCGAGGACGATACCTTCTTCGCCGAAGATAACTTTCTCGACGTCGGGCGTGTCGGGCACGCACAGCAGAATGATGTCGCTCGCTCGCGCTACACCTGCCGGCGAGCCACCGTCGTGCGCACCTGCTTGCACGAGCTCGTCGACCTTGCCGCGGCTGCGGTTGTGCACGCTCACTCTGAATCCCGCCTTCAGCAGATTCTTTGCCATCGCAGCGCCCATGACGCCGAGACCGATGAATCCGAGCGGCGTGTCTTTTGTAACTGTCATGTGTGCTCCTGACTAAACGCGGGTTGACAATTTAGAGCGCTCGCCGACAATACGCAAGCGCCGCTGTCAGCCCATGTGCGCGAGGGAATAAACATGAATTCGCTATTGCGTTTTATTTTCATATCGCTGCTATTCAGCAGCTTCGCTCACGCACAAACTTATCCGTCCCGCAGCGTGCGCATCATTGTGGGTTTCACGCCGGGCGGCGTTACCGACGTTACAGCGCGGATCGTTGCGCAGAAACTCACGGAAATGTGGGGGCAGAACGTTGTCGTCGAAAACCGTCCGGGCGCAAGCGGCATCATCGGCGCTGAAGCGACCGCGAAAGCGGCGCCCGACGGCTACACGCTGCTCATCTCGCCGCAGACCAGCACCTCGGTCGCAACCACGCTTTATCCGAAACTGCCCTATGACGTGCTCAAGGATTTTGCAATCATCACTGTCGTCGGTTCATCGCCGCAACTGCTCGTGCTCCATCCGTCGCTGCCGCCGAAAACGTTTCGCGAATTCATGTCGTTCGCGAAAGCGAACTATAAGACGCTGAGCTTTGGCTCGGGTGGCCTCGGCTCAACCCCTCACCTTGGCGGAGAATTACTTAATCTATCGCTCGATACCCGGATGGTCCACGTTCCTTATAAAGGCGAGAACACCGCGCTCGCTGATGTGCTCGGCGGACAGTTGCCATTCATGCTGTCGAGCCTGCCCGCTTCTTTGCCGCAGGCTAAGGCAGGCAAGCTGCGCGCGCTCGCGATTACGAGTCTGCAACGCTCGCCGAACGCGCCTGAATACGCGACGATTGCAGAATCCGGCATTCCCGGATTCGAAACCGCTACGTGGGTCGGCTTATATGCGCCATCCGGTCTGTCGAAAGAAATGGTCGCGCGCTTGAACGGTGACATCGTGAAATTGCTCAATCAGCCGGATGTAAAACAACGTCTTGCCCAACAGGGCATAGATGGCGTCGGCAACTCGCCCGAAGCAGCGCTCGCGTATGTGAAATCAGAAACCGTCAAGTGGGCAAAGGTCATCAAGGCCGCGAATGTTCACGTGGATTAAGTGAACCGGCACGAGCTCTGAATAAGCAAGCGATGAGATTCTGTTTTCTGACGCTGCTGATGTTCGCGTGTGCGAATGCGATTCCGGTCTTCGCGCAGCCGCAGTATCCGGTAAAGCCGTTGCGTTTGATCGTGCCTTATCCGCCGGGCGGCGGTACCGACACGCTGGCCCGTTTACTCGTGCAGAAATTATCCGAGGCACTGGGTCAGCAAGTGGTGCTCGACAACCGGCCTGGCGCCGGCGCCAACATCGGCGTAGAAGCTGCAGCCAAATCACCGCCCGATGGTTACACCCTGCTGCTAGCTACGATCGCGAACGCTATCAGCGCCAGCCTTTACACTAAGCTCAACTACGACCTCGTCAAAGACTTCTCGTCCGTTACGCTGCTCGCAACAACGCCGCATATGCTGGTCGTGCATCCGTCTGTGCCGGCAAGATCCGTTAAAGAGTTTGTCGCGCTCGCCACGGCGCGGCCGCAGCAACTGGCTTACTCGTCTTCGGGCAGCGGAACGCCTTCACATCTCGCCGGCGAACTGTTCGCGAGCATGACCGGAGTGCGCCTGGTGCACGTGCCCTATAAAGGCGGCGGCCCGTCCGTAATCGCGCTGTTGAGCGGCGAAGTATCCGTGGGATTCGCAACCATGCCGTCGGTGATTCCACACGTGAAGGCGGGCAAGCTGCGCGCACTCGCGGTCACGACGGCCCAGCGCTCGCCCTCATTCCCTCAGCTTCCCACTATCAGCGAAGCGGGTGTGCCGGGCTATGATGCCGGCTCGTGGTACGGTCTGCTCGTACCCGCGGGAACGCCTAAGGAAGTGGTGGCGCGACTGAATGCGGAAACTGTCAAATTGCTGAAGCTGCCGGAAGTCAAAGAACGACTCGACAGTGCGGGCTTCGAAGTGCTCGTCAGTACGCCCGAGGAGTACGCGGCGTTCACGCGCAATGAAATCGAAAAATGGGCGAAGGTAGTTAAAGCATCCGGTGCGCGTGCGGACTGATAAGGAACCGTGTTTTCTTTTGCGTTCACACATCGCGACAAATTCATAGCTACGTATCTTTCAAACAAGGAGTAATGATGACGCGAGTTCAACCGCTTCCCGCGGACGCAAATCCGGATCTCGCTGAGACACTGCAGACGTATCAGAACTACCTCGGCTACGTGCCTAACAGCGTCCTCATCATGCAGCATCGACCCAAGATCGTGAAGGCGCTCGCGCAAATGGCATCAGCGGTTTGGGACAAGCAGAGCGAAGTCGATCTCGGGTTCAAGCGCCTGATCGCATATATGGCAAGCCGAACTCACGGCTGCAATTACAGCATGGCGCACGCGGCGGAAGCATCGCATCGCGTCGGCATGGACGACGCGAAACTGGATGCGGTCATTAATTACCGCACGAGCGCGCTTTTCAGTGACGCGGAACGCGTAGCGCTCGACTTCGCTGTCGCCGCAGCATCGCAGCCGAACGCCGTGACCGACGAGCTGTTTGAGAAGATGAAGCGACACTGGACCGACGGGCAGATTGTCGAGATCGCCGGGGCGGTGGCGCTCAATGGATTCCTCAATCGCTGGAACGACAGCATGGCAGTGCCGCTCGAAAGTGAACCGATTGAATTCGGTGAAAAGCATCTCAAACGCCACGGCTGGAAAGTCGGCAAACATCGTGTTTGAGGTTGTCCGATGACGCTCACTGAGCTGCGCTACATCGTCGCGCTGGCAAGCGAGCGCCATTTCGGCCGGGCGGCGGAAAGATCTTTTGTCAGCCAGCCGACGCTTTCAGTTGCCATCAAGAAGCTCGAGGACGAACTCGGCGTGACGATCTTTGAGCGGCAAACTTCGGACATCACAGTGACGCCGATAGGCGAGCGCATCGTCGAACAGGCGCAGCGCGTGCTCGAAGAATGCGCGGCAATCAAGGAAATCGCCGCCAACGGTAAAGACCAGCTCGCTTCGCCGCTGCGGCTGGGCGTCATCTATACGATCGGACCCTATCTGCTGCCGCAACTGATTCCCATCGTCCATAAGCGCGCGCCGCGCATGCCGCTGCTGCTGCAGGAAAACTACACCGTGAAGCTTGGCTCACTGCTGCGCAACGGCGACATCGATGTCGCGATTCTGTCACTGCCGTATGAGGATACGGGAATAGCGACGCAGCCGGTTTATGATGAGCCGTTTCGCGTGGTTATGCCGGCCGCCCACGCATGGGCAAAGAAGACGAGCATAAATGCAGCGCAGTTGTGCAACGAAAAACTGCTGCTGCTCGGCGCAGGAAACTGCTTTCGTGATCAGGTGCTGCAGACGTGCGCCGGCACTAAGGGCTCGGGGTCCAGCAATATGCAACAGGCGCTCGAGGGCAGCTCGCTCGAAACAATCCGCCAGATGGTCGCGTCCGGTGTCGGCATTACGGTGCTGCCGTCGTCAGCTGCCGAAAGCAAGTCGGCGGCCAATACCCTCGTTACCGTACGACCGTTCAGCTCGCCACAGCCCTCACGCCGCGTCGCGCTCGCGTGGCGAACGAGTTTCCCGCGGCCCCAAGCCGTCGAACTCGTGCGCAATGCAGTGCTCGCCTGCAAGGTGCCGGGAGTGACGATGTTGGCGCACGCGACTGCGACCAGTTAGGGTGCTCGAGATTGTGCTGCTTGCCGCGTGATACGGTGCAGTACAATGTGGCATGGCTTTCGCCGGTCGTTGCATCAGTGAAAGCGTAATCCCACGTAAAAGTCCATGAACCCTATCGTCATCATCGGAAGCGGGCTGGCTGGCTACAATGTCGCACGCGAATTGCGCAAGCTCGACAAGCAGGCGCCGCTGACCATCATCGCCGCCGATAGCGCGCATTTCTATTCAAAGCCAATGCTGTCGAGCGCCCTCGCCTCGAAGAAGGCGCCGGAAGCTATTCCGATGAACACTGCCGAGCAGATGGCGCAACAGCTGGGTGCGACAGTCAGACCGCGCACCAGCATTACCGCCATCGATGCGCCGAAGCATTCGGTGCGCGTCGAGAACGAGGAAATTCCCTATTCGAAACTCGTGCTGGCGCTTGGGGCAGACCAGCTCCGGCTACCGATCAGCGGCAGCGCCGCCGACCGCGTGATGACCGTCAACGATCTCGAAGATTACGCGCGATTTCGCGAAGCTATCAAAGAGCGCAAGACTGTTGCCATCGTCGGAGCGGGCCTGATCGGATGCGAATTCGCGCAGGACCTGTCGAGCGTCGGCTACAAAGTCGAAGTGATCGATGTCGCGAGCCAGCCGCTCCCGCGCTTGCTGCCGCCAGAAGGCGGCGCGATGATGCGAGCAAAGCTAGAAGCCAACGGGGTACGCTGGCACCTGGGCACCAGCGTCGTGTCACTCGACGCCGACGGCGCGCAGACCCGTGTCACGCTTGCCAACGGCGACGTGTTCGAGGCCGATGTCGTACTCTCCGCGATTGGACTGCGGCCCCGGACTGAACTCGCGCGTACGGCCGGGCTCGACGTGAAGCGCGGCATTGTCGTCGACCGAAGCTTGCAGACCAGCGAGTCCGATATCTATGCGCTCGGCGATTGCGCCGAAGTCGAAGGGCTCGTATTGCCGTTCGTGATGCCCATCATGCATGGCGCCCGCGCACTGGCAGCGACGCTCGCAGGAAAGCCAACGCCGCTCGCCTACCCCGCAATGCCGGTGCTCGTGAAAACGCCATGCTGTCCGACGATCGTCTCGCCGCCTGCCGTCGATGCGGTCGGCCAGTGGGACGTAGTCACAGAAGCAGAGAGCGTCAAAGCGCTGTTCCGCGGCGCCGACGGCAAGCTGTTGGGCTTCGCGCTGAACGGCAAAGCGACAGCCGAGCGCGCCGCGCTGACTCAGCAGTTACCGGCGGTCATGCATTAAACGCGCGCGAACGACCGGAAACTCAGGATCGCGCTAGTTAATGACCGGCCAGCAGCGCTCAAGCGCAGCAACTACCCAGTTGCTTTTGGCGTCGAACGTACTGTAATTGACCGCGCTGTTGTCATGCGCCTGAATGCGATGCAGTGCCGATGACCGCAGATTGGCGTCGCTAATCACGTGTCCAATACGGCGATAGCGTTCGATCTCGATTGCAATTTCCTCGCGCGGTCCATTGCTGAACCACATCCACTGCGCGACGAATTCCTGTGCGAGCGTTTCGAGTTCGCGGAAATCGCGATCGGCAAGCGGCCGCGCAGGGTCTAGGTCTTGATATTGGATATTGTCGCTAACGATTTTCCAGGAACGCTGCCATTCCGCCGCGCCCTGAGTGGCCAGGAGCTCTATCGAGTCCGCTGCTGAATCGCGTGCAACAAGGAAGAGTGCATCTTCCTTCGCGGTCAAGGTATAGCCGCGCCATTCATCGCGGCCGCTTCGAGTTGCGCTAAGAGCAAGCTTCACCGAACCGTCCGCGGCGAGCATGATCGCGATGCCGGCGTGACCTTGCGCTCGGGCAGTGGCCTCGACGTTCTGCTCCGCGAGCATTCCGTTTGCGATGCGCGCAGTTCCGCGCTCGAGGGTTCCGGCATTGAACCAGTCGACAGTCACCGTTACTGCGGGGATTTCAGCCGATGCCAGCGCAAACGGCGGGAAGGGGATGCCAGTGACGACTTTCATGTCGTAATGCAGCGTATCGTTTGAATGCTGCTCGGCAAAGTCGCCGGTGACCTCGTGCTCCGCCAGCAGCACTTTCAATCGCACATCGAACGCCGGAAGCTGGTTTTCCGGCCCGGTGATCCGAAATGTAACGTGAGTGAGCATGTTTTCGGTACTCATGTCGCCATCCTGCGAAAGTACGTCATCGCTCCGATCAGCGTTATGGCGCCAATTACGATGTATGCAATCGAATAGCTGGTGCTGGCGGCGACTATCGCCCAAAACGCAAAGGGCGCCACGACGACGCCGAGATACGTGAACGCCAGGGAAGCGCCGGTGGCAAGCGCGACATCGCCGCCCGGCGCAATGCGGGCGACTTCCGCAACGTAGACGCCATTCCATCCGAGCGCAGTTGTACCGAACACTATGCACAGCACGACGATAGCGGCGAAGGGCCACCCGACGCTCACCTGGCTCAGCGCAAACGCCGACAACGCCATGACGATGCCGATCAATCCCAGCACTGTGCGCGCGCTGCCGAGCGCATCTGCCGCGATACCCCATACGATGCGGCCGATGATGCCGCCGAGCATTGACGCCGAAAGCGCGAAGCCGGCGTTGGTCACGCTCAATCCCGCGCGTTCGGTCAGGAACACGACAAGAAACGAGGCGAGACACATCTGGATTCCCGCATAGGTAAACGATGCCAGCGAAACCTGGCGCAGCTCCGCATGTGCGAACACCATGCGCACGAGCGCAATAAGCGATGGGCGCGACTTATAGCGCGCGTGGACGTCTGCACGATCGAAGCGCCGGCGCGCCGGTTCTAGCGCAAACGCGCATAGCAGGTTCAGTGCTGCGATCGCCAGCGCTGTCGCCTTCCACCCATGAGCGAGCAGCAATACGGGCACCACCGCGCCGGCGATGGCGCCGCCCACCGGGACGCCGGTTTGCCGGATGGACATGATTAGGTTACGTATGCGTTCGGGTGTGCGCGTGACAAGAATTTCGGAGCTGGCCGGAGTTAATGGTCCATAGCCCGAACCGATGAACATTGCACCCACTGCGACAGCGACCGGGTGACCAAGCACACACAAGGCGAGACCAGTACCGGCGAGCAACAGACAACTCTGGCTTACGCGCACGGCGCCGAGGCGGGAAATGAAGCTGCCACCCATCGGCGCGGACAGCGTTGCCAGCGTATACATGAGCGCGGTAAAAATGCCGATGGAGCTTGCGGCGACGCCGATATCACGATGCGCGGTCGGCGTGAGAATCGCCGGCGTGAATACGGCCAGTGACACCGTCGACTGAACGAGCAGCGTTACCGCCAGCGCAACCGCAAGGTCCTTCATGGACGCCCGGTCACGCGCGTTGCGCGGCGACGAGTGCCTGGTCGATGTCCCAAAGAATGTCGTCGATGTTCTCGATGCCAATCGATAGCCGGATCATGTCCGGTGTGACGCCCGCCTTCACCTGTTCCTCCTCGGACAATTGGCGGTGCGTCGTGGATGCGGGATGAATAACCAGCGTCTTGGCGTCACCGACATTCGCGAGATGGCTCATGAATTGAGCAGCATCGATAAATTTCACACCTGCGGCCTGTCCGCCTTTGATGCCGAACGTCATGATCGCGCTGGCGCCTTTCGGCAGATATTTCCGAGCGAGCGCGTGATACTTGCTGCTTGTTAGCCCGGGATAGTTAACCCATGAAACGCTCTTGTGCGATTCGAGAAATTGCGCGACCGCCAGCGCGTTGCTGCAATGGCGTTCCATTCTCACATGCAATGTTTCGAGACCCTGCAGCAACAGGAAAGCGTTGAATGGCGATAACGCCGAGCCCAAAGTGCGCAGCGTTTCCATGCGCACTTTCATGGTGTAGCCGAAATCCCCGAAGGTCTCATAAAAGCGCACGCCATGATAGCCGCGCGACGGTTCGACCATTTCGGGGAACTTGCCGTTGTCCCACGGGAATTTACCCGATTCGACAATGATGCCGCCCATGGTTGTGCCATGACCGCCGATATACTTCGTCGCCGAGTGCACGACGATGTCAGCGCCGGCTTCGAATGGCCGGCACAGATACGGCGAGGCAAACGTATTGTCGATTACCAGCGGAATACCGGCATCTTTCGCGATTGCCGCGACCGCTTCGATGTCGAGCACATTGATCTGAGGGTTTCCGATCGTCTCCGCGTATAACAGCTTCGTCTTTTTCGTCAGCGCTTTTTTGAAGTTTTGAGGGTCATCCGGATTCACGAAGGTTGTGTTGATGCCAAGATTGCGCAGATTCACTTCGAACAGCGCGTAAGTGCCGCCGTAGAGGGCACTCGACGACACGATCTCATCACCCTGCTTACAGAGCGTGAGCACCGCAGCGGTCTCGGCCGCCTGACCGGTGGCCAAAGCAAGTGCCGCCCGTCCGCCTTCCAAAGCAGCGACGCGCTCCTCCAGTACTGCGGTGGTGGGATTCGAAATGCGGGTGTACACATTGCCGAATGTCTGCAGATTGAAGAGACTCGCCGCATGATCTGCGCTGTCGAACACGTACGAGGTCGTCTGGTAGATCGGAACCGCACGCGAACCGGTAGCGGCGTCGGGTAGTTGGCCCGCGTGCAGGCATAGCGTTTCGATGCCGTATTTTCTGTCAGCCATAGCAGAGGTTTGTATGCGAGCCGTGGAAGTGATGAAGCGGCGAACTCAGTGAGCTAGCCGCCAATAAAGTTGACGAACACCATTGCCGACCAGGGATTCGCGACATACAGCGCCGCTGGAACGACGGCGGGAAGACAACGCGGACCCTTATAGTCGCGCAGATAACCGATCACGCAGGCTGCCAGTCCTGCGATTGAAATCCACCAGCCGGCGATAAAACCCGCTGCCTGCACGCCGCCACGCTGTGTTAACAATTGACCCGGCAGCACACGCAGGTCCGGCACCATTACGGCAGCGTACACCAGCGTCGCAAGAAATATAACCCATGCAGCGATGCTGGCGATGAATCCGCAGGTGACATAACGGCCGCAGCTTAGAATTTTCATTGAGCCATGGGTAATGCTGCGCTGAATAGACGGGCCAGCGACAGACACGCGTCCATTGAGATTTTACCCGCAACGCCATGGGCTTTGCTTACGTAGGAGCGTTTACTATGCGGGACGAGGGCGCCTGGCGGAGATGACGCCGGTATTCACACCCGCCCAGTTCAGACCGCCAAACAAGCGTGCGTACTCGATTTTCACGCATCGATCCATCACCACTTCCAGCCCTGCCTTGCGCGCTTTGTCCGCTGCGCTGTCATTGATGACACCGATCTGCATCCACAGCACGCGGGCGCCGATTGTGATGGCCTCATCGGCTATCTGCGGCATCTCCTCACTTTTGCGAAAGCAATCGACCATGTCGATCTCGTGGGGAATATCGCGAAGCGTCGCATAGCACTTCTGCCCGAGCACCTCGCCATAGCTCGGATTAACAGGTATTACTTGGTAACCGTGATCGAGCATGTACTTCGCAGCAAAGTAGCTGGGCCGATACCAGTTGGCCGACAAACCCACCATTGCAATCACACGAGTGTCTTGCAGGATGCGGCGCAGCGTTGCAATGTCAGACATGGAAGGAGTTCGTAAGGCGCTCACTCGAATGCAACAATTCTAGCATCGCGTCATGCCCGGTCTGCCAATGCGGAAATCTTCAATAGAGTTGCCTTCATCATACTTTTTCTTTTAAATAGTGGCGCAGCGTGAGCACGCGGTCAACGAAATCGTGCTGCATGTGGGGATGCGCTCGACGCAACGGCCGCCCGGTAATTTCAAGAATACCAACGTTTCTAAAGGAGAACACATGCCGCTCGTCAAACACAAGATCAAACGCTACGGTTGGGTCGCCGATACACCGGATTTTCGCGACCATCTCTATGGGGCGCCCGTCGCGGCGCTCGTCAAGCTTCCACCGAAGGTTGACCTTCGCCCGCAATGCCCGAAGACAATCTACGATCAGGGTCAGCTAGGCAGCTGTACAGGCAACGCGATCGCGTGCGCAATGCAGTTCAACCGCATGAAGCTCAAGCGCAAGCCTAATTTCATCCCGTCGCGGCTTTTCATCTATTACAACGAGCGCGACATGGAAGACACGATCGCTTCTGACAGCGGTGCGCAGATCCGCGACGGCATCAAGAGTGTTGCCAAGCTGGGCGACTGCCCCGAAACCGATTGGCCGTACGACATCTCGAAGTTCGCGACCAAACCGCCCGCGCAGTGCTACACCAAAGCCGCCAAGTACAAGACAGTTCTTTACCAGCGGGTATCGCAGAGCCTGAACCAGATGAAAGGATGCCTTGCCTCGGGTTTCCCGTTTGTCTTCGGCTTTTCGGTCTATGACAGCTTCGAAAGTGCGGCCGTCGCCAGATCCGGCGTCGTTCCTATGCCGGGCGCGACCGAGAAGCAAATCGGTGGCCATGCGGTGCTTGCGGTCGGCTATGACGACAAGGAGCAGCGCTTCCTCGTGCGGAATTCGTGGGGACCGAAATGGGGTATCGGCGGCTATTTCACGATGCCTTACGCATATATGACCGACTCGAATCTGGCAGACGATCTATGGACCATACGCGTGGTGGCTAGTTAGACCGGGAAGCTGACGCTCAGCCGCGCAAAGCGCACGCGGAAGCGACCACTATCGTATGTCATGTGGGTAAGTCGGCAAACGTTGACGCCGCACGCTTACTTGTGTGCACAGTCGTCGGCCGGACGCAACCGGCCGACGTTCGCGTATTCGTCGGTTCAGTGTAAGCTCAGCGCATGCTTGCCCGCCGCAGAATCGTCATTGCGCTCGGACTCAGCGCGCTGACAAGAGCGCAATTCACATTTGCTCAGCAACAAAAAAGTCATCGGATCGGCTATCTCGCGAACGATCCGCAGCGCGGCAGTCCGACGTTTGCGGCACTGGTCGGCGGGCTCGAAGAACTGGGCTGGATAGAGGGCAAGAATATTGAAATCCGCTTTAGAGCGAGCGGCGGGCGCGACGAAGAATTTGCTCCGGCCGTCGCGGATTTAATACGCGAGGAAGTGGATGTCATCGTGACAACAGGATCAGGGTCGACGCGCGCGGCGATGGCAGGGACCAAGACGATTCCCATAGTCTTCGCGTCCGCCGCGAATCCAGTCGAACAGAAATTCGTCGCGAGCCTATCGCGGCCTGGCGGCAACGTTACCGGACTTGCGCTGCTGCTGCAGGAGGTAGGCGCCCGGCGGCTGCAGTTGCTGAAGGAGATCTTGCCGCGCGCCAAGACGTTTGCGCGCTTGTATTCGTCGGTGAGTATCGTCGACATGCAACCGTCTTTAATTCGCGAGAACGACCAGGCGGCACGCAAGCTCGATGTCACGGTCGAGCACATGGCAGTCGCAAAACCGGAAGAGATTGATGCAATATTCGAACGAGCTGCCGCACGGCGAGTAGAGGCGCTCATCGTGGAGCCCGAAGCGGTCTTCGCGCCGAATCGCGCACGGATGGCAGCGCTGGCGCTCAGGCACCGGTTGCCGATGATGTGCGCGGATGCGCGCTATGCGGAAGCCGGCGCGCTCATTTCTTACGGCGAGAATTTCCCGTCACGATATCGGCGCGCTGCGCGTCTTGTGGACAAGATTCTGCGCGGTGCGAAGCCCGGGGACATTCCCGTTGAGCAGGCATCGCAATTCGAGCTCGTGATCAATCTGAAAACTGCAGCGGCGCTTAAGCTGTCAATTCCCCAGTCCACGCTATTGCAGGCGGATCGACTGATTAACTAACGCTTTATTCCAGCTAACGGCGAGCACGCTGGCAGCCAAGCGCTCGTAATGTCAGCGTAACATTACTTACGCGATCGTTTCTTTTTCTTTGCCGCTTCCGGAGCGCGAACTTCCTTCATCTTCAGATCATGCTTGCTCGCAAAGGCGCGGATATCCTCGATCATGCCCTGTCTCTCCTTTGCATCAGCCACCGTGCCTGTGATCAGTATCCGGATGCTGTACGGCTTGGGATGCCCAACGGCAACTAAACATGACATATCATCTCCTTCATTTCGTCAGTAGTGAACACATCAGGCAGGCTCGATTGGCGAGCCCATCGTTCGCCATGCGATCGAACCAAGTGTATGCCCGTGCTTGGCATTACCGCAAGCAGCCGTCGGACGTATCGGGCTTGCGGCCAGGAACAGACGCTGCCCATTGACGTTTGCACCATCAGATTGATGTCGATTGACGATAGGCGCGTGCTCTCAGGTCCTGCATACCGTCGAACAATCCATTGCTTTCGAAAACGCCGGGCGTCATGTCGATGTCGCGCCTGACGTAACAAGTTTCAGGAAAGCGGCAAGAGCGCCGGATGGCGACGGATTCGCCAAGCGCGAGTCGCATATAGGCCGTCGTCATATTATAAGACGACGTGGCGTCGTGTATCGTCGACACGTTCGCAAAACGGCCTGCATTGATTTCGGTGATACATGGCACGCCTTGCGCATTCTCCTTGAGATCGGTAAAGAATATGCCAGACGCGTTCGCGTCCAGCGCCCGTATCGCTTTTGCACAGATGCGTGACACCACCGGTTCGAAAACCATTTGTGCGAGCGCAGCGGTCGACGAAGTTCCGCTCGGATTGCCTCCCGCGACGTGGTAGGTCAGTCGTTCATGCGCCTTGGCCATGATTAATCTACCGTTGCTCCATAGCGACTGCAGACAGTAGTCCCGGCCCGGAAGATATTCAGACAGCGTGAAGGAACCGCGAGGCACGCCGCGCATGTCCTGCCAGTACGTGATCCAGTCTCGTGCGTGTTTCGCGCTGGTTACCGGGATGCTTCCCCATGAACTCGTACCCTTTCGAATACGACACCACAAGCGTTTATGCGGACTGAGACGCAAAAACACTGACTCGATTTTTTTAAGCGCGGTCACTGGGTAAGTCGAAGCGACGGGCACGCGGTGCCGCGCTAAAAACGCTGTCAGCGCGTATTTATCCTGGCAGCGCGCAATGACTGATTTGCGCGGCAAAAAAACCCGGCATGGCAATTTAGCGCGGATGCCCGATATGAGACTGACGTCCGCGTCGCTGTTTGGAATGACGAGATCGATATGCTCCTTCTTGATAAGCCGGCACAGTGCCGGCACGAATGCCGGCCGGGCCGAGGATGGCACCAGGAAATTCCGGTCCGCGCCCGAATTCTTCAAAATGAAGGCGTCGTCATGGCAACCCGCAATGAACACGGTTGCGTCGCCGGCGCGCAAGCTACGCATGACGTTACTGGTCGCCGCTGTGCCTGCGTGCAAGATAAGCAATCGCGGCCCCATGCCGTTTCTCCTCCCACGTCGGACGCAGTATTCGTGGCGCCATAAAGGTTGTCAACGAAGAACACTGTGGGTGCCGCGTTCGATGCTACGCGGCACTACTTTTGCGCACAGTTGGCATTGCCGACGTTCTATCCGGCCTCGTGGATATTCGAAAGCACTCCGACGGCATCCTGCAACCGCTTGCCGCTGGACTTCGGTCCTGGGCTTAACTGCGCAGCGCTAGCCGCTCTCCACGCAGGGCACTTTCGATCATCGTACAACCGCCTCCCACATTTTCTTAAGCCGCTTGACCGAAACCGGCTGCGGCGTCTTCAATTCCTGCGCAAACAACGACACCCGCAATTCCTCGAGTTGCCAGCGAAACTCTTCTAGGTTGTCATCACTCAGTGCGGCCTTGCGCAGTTTGCTGCTGCGCTCTTCGTATAACTTCCACAGTTCGGCGAGCGTTGCAGCATGTTTCGCGTCGCGTTCCGCGCCGCCCGCAAACCTGTCGAGACGCACAGCCATCGCTTTGATGTAGCGTGGCAGATGCTGCAGCCGGTCCCACGGCGTTGCGCTGAAGAATCCCGGGTACACAAGGCGCGCTAGTTGAGCGCGGATGTCAGCAACGAGTCGATTGAGCGCACGCGGGGCGCTGCTGAGCCGCAGGCTCGTGCGATGATATTCATCGGCAATCGTCACCAGCATTCTGGATGCTGCGTCGCGAACTGCCGGCAAGCGGGTACGCGCACGCTGCTTTGAGACTGTCGTATTCCTTGAGCGTGCGCGGCAGCTCGTCTTCCGCGATAAACGCGCGGTCGGTGATGGCCGTCAACAAATCCTGTCTGAGATCGTCAGTGGTCGTGATGCCGCGCAACTGAAGAGCTGCCTGCGTAATGCCTGGCAGGCTTTTCTCGAGCTGCTTCATCTGCTCCTTCAAATCAATGCGAAGCAGGCGGCGCACGCCGCTGCGCATCGCGATATCTGCGGCATCGCGCGTATCGAACAACCGGATGGCGACACTGTCTCCTTCGTCCACCAATGCCGGGTAGCCCGTCAATTTGCGGCCGGCTCGCAAAAACGATATTTGCGGCGGCAAGTCACCGAAATCCCATGCGCGCAAGCCGCCGCGCTCGATGCCCGGATCCGCCTTCGCAAAAGTGAGTTGTGCTGCCTGACCGAGCTGTGCCTTAAGCGCTTCAAGGTTGCGTCCCATGGCGAGTTCGCGGCCCGCCTCGTCGACAACGCGGTAATTCATCAGCAGGTGCGGCGGGACTTTGATGTCGTCCCAGATGTCAGGACGAATCGGTTCGCCCACGCGGCGATGGACAAAGCGTGTGAGCGCACCGAGAAGTGAGCTGTGTGCCTTGTCAATGTGCTCAGTGCGCGGCGACGCATCGCGCTCCTGCAGAAACAAAGTAACGCTCTCCGGCAGTGGAACGAGATGACGCCGCAATTGCTTGGGCAGCGATCTTAGAAAAAATCCGACCTTCTCACGCAGCAGACCGGGGACCAGCCAATCGAAGTCGGCGGCGTGCAATTGATTGAGCACAGGTAACGGCACAGTAACCGTGACGCCATCAAGCGGGTGCGTCGGCTCGAAACGATAACCCAGTTTGAGCTCGATGCCATTCACTGACATGCGATTGGGAAACTGCGCCTCGCTCACGTCGGCCGCCGAGTGGCGCATCAGGTAATCGCGCGTCATGAACAGCAACTGCGGATTTTCCGCTTCGGCCTGGCGGCGCCAGTGCTCGAACGCTGCACCGTTGTATACCTCCGAAGGAATCAGCGCGTCGTAAAAATCATAAATTGCCTGTTCTTCCACGAGCACGTCAGGCCGCCGGGCCTTGTGCTCGAGATCGCGAATTTCCTGAATCAGCCGCTGGTTGTGAATGAAAAATGGCGCCTTCTCCACGGCCGTAGGGGCAGCAGCTGCAGGACTAACCTTCCGGCCACGCGCAGGTACGCTTGTGCGTTCGGGGCGATGTGCAGCCCGGCTGCCCTGCCGGCGAAAATATTCGTTCGTCGCTACCAGCCCCTGCCGTATGAAAACCTCGCGCGCTTGTGCGGGATTGATCGGTCCATAAGTGACCCGCCGGCGCGCTATGAGTGTGAGTCCGTAGAGCGTGACCCGCTCATAGGCATAAACCATCGCCCTGTCGCGATCCCAGTACAGGATCGAAGTAATGGCGGCGCACCAGATGACCCGCGACGGCCTCTATCCATTCCGGCTCGATCTTCGCGACCGACCTCGCATATAGGCGCGCGGTCTCGGTGAGCTCGGCGGCGACGACCCATTTAGGCCGCGATTTCTTGAGCGCCGAGCCCGGGAAAATCGCGAACCGGGCGCCGCGCGCCCCGAGGTATTCATCGCCGTCCTCGGTCTTGAATCCGATATTGCCGAGCAGAGCCGGCAATCAGCGCACGATGCACCTGTTCAAACGTTGCCGGCGTTTCATTCAGGGACATATTCATTTCGGAGGCCAGTGTCCGCAACTGGCCGTGAACGTCCCGCCATTCGCGCATGCGACGCGGTGACAGAAAAACTGCATGCAATTGCTCGGCGAGCTTGCGGTTGGATTTCTTGTGCTCGAGCGCTTCGTTGAAATAAGCCCACAGCTTCAGGAACACATAAAAGTCCGACCGCTGATCGGTGAACTGTGCATGCGCCGTATCGGCGCGCATCGGCACGCTCGAACGGCCGGTCGCGCGGGTCCTGCACTTCGAGTGCCGACGCGATGATGAGAATCTCCGTGACGCAATGCTGGCGGCGTGCAGCAAGCACGATACGCGCGATGCGCGGGTCGATCGGGAATTTCGCGAGCTCCCGGCCCACCTCCGTGAGATCATTGCGCTCGTCGACTGCGCCGAGCTCGGTGAGCAACTGATAGCCGTCCGCGATCATGCGCGGGGCAGGCGCTTCGAGGAACGGAAAGTCTTCGACGTTTCCGATGCGTAAAGCCTTCATGCGCAGGATGACGCCGGCGAGCGACGAACGCAGGATTTCCGGATCGGTGAATTCCGGACGCGCCTGATAATCGTCTTCACCATACAGCCGGATGCATACGCCCGCCGCCACGCGCCCACAGCGTCCCGCGCGCTGGTTAGCCGAGGCACGCGAGATTTTTTCGATCTGCAGTTGCTCGACTTTGTTGCGATAGCTATAGCGGTTCACACGCGCCAGGCCGGTATCGATCACATAACGGATGCCCGGCACAGTGAGCGAGGTCTCTGCGACGTTGGTTGCCAGCACAATGCGGCGTTCGCCGCCCGGTCGGAACACGCGATCCTGATCCTCGAACGACAATCGTGCATAGAGCGGCAGTATTTGCGCGCCTTGCGGATGATGCTTACGCAGCAGCTCAGCGGTTTCGCGGATCTCACGCTCGCCTGGAAGAAACACGAGTATGTCGCCGCGGCCCGGCTCGCGCGCAAGCTCATCGACGGCATCCAGTATCGGCTGACCAGGATCCTCTTCATCATCTTCATCCACCGTTGGTGGCCGGTAGCGAACTTCAACCGGATACAGCCGGCCCGTGACTTCGATAACCGGCGCGGGCGTTCCATTGCGCGCGAAATGCGCAGCAAAGCGATGCGCGTCGATCGTAGCGGAAGTCACTATCAGCTTGAGATCCGGTCGCTGCGGCAGCAGACGCTTCAGATAGCCGAGCAGGAAATCGATGTTCAAACTGCGCTCATGCGCTTCATCGATGATCAGCGTGTCATACGCGCGGAGTAGCCGGTCGCGCTGCGTTTCGGCCAGCAGGATACCGTCGGTCATCACCTTCAGGTACGTGTCGCTGGACACTTTGTCGGTGAACCGTACTTTGTAGCCCACCGCTCGTCCGAGTTCGGTTTTAAGTTCGAATGCGACACGGGATGCCACCGGTACGTGCGGCGATGCGGCGCGGCTGCGTGTGTCCGATCATGCCGCTGACGCCGCGTTTGAGTTCCAAACAGATCTTTGGCAGCTGCGTGGTCTTACCGGAGCCGGTCTCGCCGCTGATGATGACCACAGGGTTGTCAGCAATAGCTCGCGCGATCTCTTGTCGACGCGCGACGACGGGCAGATCGTCAGGGTACGTCGGACGCGGAAGGTTGGCGAGCCGCCGGTCATGGTCGGCAACGGTGGCGAGAGTCATATTCGGAATGTGGCGCATGAGAAAGCGCCTGGATGCAACTCGTGATAGTGCGTAGCGTTTGCATGCGTGCGCTTACAGTGCGCGCGATGCATACACCATGATGCAGCCAATGGTGCGTACGTCATGATATGAGACGGCGCCATTTTGTTCAAACGCTGCCAGGAGTGGCTCAATTCGGGCGCATGAGTGAACATCCCCGAAGCCTTGCGATCGACGTAGGACTGTCGTGTCTTTATATGCCGTCTTCACTATAATCGGGAAACTACTAGAAGAACGACTCGACGTGCAGAGCGTATCCACCTCAGCGGTTCCAGGGAAGACTCCTGAAAATCTATGCGAAGTGCTGGTTATCGGCGGCGGTCCTGCGGGCTCGACCATCGCTGCGTTGCTCGCCGAACGCCGGCACCATGTCGTAGTGATCGAGAAGGCGACGCACCCGCGCTTTCATATCGGTGAATCACTGCTGCCTCTCAATATGCCGCTGTTCGAGCGGCTTGGCGTGGCGCATGAGATCGAGCAAATCGGCATGCCCAAATACGGCGCCGAGATGGTTTCGCCCCTGCATGGGGACCCTATCACGTTTGATTTTGCGAATGCGGTCGACAAGTCTTTTCCGCTGACTTATCAGGTGCGTCGCTCCGAGTTCGACGAAATCCTGTTTCGTAACGCTGGTCGCAAGGGCGCCGCGTTAATCGAAGGCTCGCGGGTAACCAGCGTTGACTTCAACAGCGACGGTGCATGCGTTACTGCCCGCGGCGCAGACGGTGTCGATCAACACTGGCAAACCAGATTCGTCGTCGACGCTTCCGGTCGCGACACCGTACTTGCCAACCACTTCGGCATCAAGTCTCGTAGCCGCAAGCACAGCAGCGCGGCAATCTTTGCCCATTTTTCCGGCGCAACGCGTCTACCCGGTAAAGCCGAAGGCAACATCAGCCTTTTCTGGTTCGACCATGGCTGGTTCTGGTTCATTCCATTGTCCGACGGCGCCACGAGCGTCGGCGCGGTGTGCTGGCCGTACTATATGAAATCGCGGCGCACGACGCCTGAGCAGTTCTTTCTCGACACAATCGCAAGCTGTCCAGCGCTTGCAGACAGGCTGCGGGATGCAAAGCTCTGTTCACCGGTGACAGCGACCGGAAATTATTCGTATTCGGTCAAACAGGCGAGCGGCAACAATTACCTCCTACTGGGCGACGCGTACACTTTCATCGATCCTGTGTTTTCGACCGGTGTGCTTTTCGCGATGCAAAGTGCCTTCGCCGGCGCCGATGCCCTCAGCACTTGTCTGGCAGATCCAGGTCGCGCGCCGCAGGCATTGAAAACGTTCGATGCAGGCATGCGCCGCGGGCCCAGGGTTTTTTCGTGGTTCATTCATCGCATGACGACGCCCGCCCTGCGTGAGCTGTTCATGCGTCCACGTTACTTCAAGCTGCAGGAGGGCGTTCTTTCGCTGCTGGCTGGTGATATCTTCCGCGGCACGCCGATTAGCCTGAGGTTGTTTGCCTTCAAGGCGATTTACTACATGCGCAGCATGGTGGCGCCGGTCGAAACCTTCGCCGCGTGGCAGCAGCGAAGGCGTGCGATACGTGAACCGGCCGGCGGTGTTTCGTGACCCAGCTGCACAGCATCCGGAATCATTTTTGAGACTCAATTACTTATCAAAAGCGCAGTTCGAATCGCACTGCAAACAATACGGTGCCAGCGTGCTCGGAGCACTGGCGTTCGGCGCCCGGCAGCCGGTCCTGACAACGCCAGAGATGCCGTATGCCTGGATCGACATGCCCGTGGTCGAAGGCACGCCGGTATACGAAACGTGGACGAGCGAGCAATCCGTTGTGCGCGAGACTACCGGCGACATTATCAGCGCGCGCGATCCTGATTTTGTGGTTGGCTGCCTACATGTCAATGCAGACCACGATACGGAAGATGCGGCGCGGTCCGCATACAACCATATTTTTTCTTTCATTGACGGCCGCGGCTACCCGCACCTGCTGCGCGTCTGGAATTATCTGCCGCATATTAACGCCGGCGTTGCCGACCTCGACCGCTATCGGCGGTTCTGCGTTGGTCGCCATGAGGCGTTTACCGCGAACCGACGCGTCATCGGCGAAAATGCGCCGGCCGCATCGGCGCTCGGCACGCGCAGCGGACCGCTTATCATCTTCTTTCTGGCGGCCAGACAAGCCGGGCGCCGCGTGGAGAATCCGCGCCAGGTCAGCGCATACAATTATCCGCAGCAATACGGGCCGCGCAGCCCGACCTTCTCGCGCGGAATGTCAGCCAGGAGCGCCGACACGCCGATGTTGTTTATCTCCGGCACAGCGAGCATCATCGGCTACGAAACCGTGCATGCCGGCGACGTTGACGAGCAGGCGCGCGAGACGGTAGCAAATCTTTTGGCAGTCATCGGCGAAGCACGGGTCAACGCGGGCGTTTCCGCTCCGGCAAACGCTCAGCTGTGGTTTAAAGCGTACGTGCGCAAACCTCAATACATTGCAGCGATTCGTGACCGGCTCGAGCACGCCTTCGGCAGTCGCCCGCACGTGGTTTACCTGCATGCGGATATCTGCCGTCCGGACCTGCTGCTCGAAGTCGAAGGTCTACACGTTGCCGGTCTTGCATGACCGGTGTACTCGCCCGTTACCCGACGTCACGTTGCATTGAACGGTGAGTATGTCCGTCGCCTCGCGCACCCACTTGGTTGTCATCCCGAGTTACAACACCGGCCGCAGAGCGCTGGATACAGCGCGCGAAGCGAGGAAATTTTGGGAGCCGGTGTGGGTCATCGTCGATGGCAGCACCGACGGCAGTGGCGATGCGCTTGAAATCATGGCTGACAACGACCCCGGCCTGCGCGTTTTCGTGCTATCGCGCAACAGCGGCAAAGGCGCTGCAATATTGCATGGCTTGAGGGAAGCTGCTGCCGTCGGCTTCACGCACGCCCTGACCATGGACGCCGACGGGCAGCATCCGGCTGCAAAGATTGCGGAGTTGATGGCGGTGTCCAGCAAAAATCCGCATGCGATGGTACTCGGAGTGCCGGTGTTCGATGAGAGCGCGCCGAAGCTGCGCGTGCGGGGACGCAAGATATCGAACTGGTGGGCGAACCTCGAGACGCTGCATGGCAGAATCGGGGACTCGCTGTTCGGGTTTCGCGTTTATCCGATCGCACCGCTGCTGCGGATCATGGAGCGCCAGCACTGGATGCGGCGTTTTGACTTTGACGCGGAAGCGGCCGTGCGCATGTGTTGGCGTGGTATTGAACCGATCAATATTGCCGCGCCGGTCAGATATTTTCGGGCCGACGAGGGCGGGATCTCGCACTTCCGTTATTTCCGCGACAATCTATTGCTCACCTGGATGCATTTGCGCCTGCTCGCCGGATTTGTATTGCGCCTGCCCATGTTGGTCTGGCGCAAGGTGCAGCCTCTCTCGACGGCAACGATCGTTAAGGATCGGAAATGATTCAGACGGCTCACGCGCCGGATGCAACGTCGACGCAACACGATGCAGTGGTCCTCGGCGGCGGCCTCGCGGGCCTGTCGCTCGCGCTGCAGCTCAAGCAGCGTCTGCCCGCAGTGAATGTGCTCGTGCTTGAACGGCGTGCCCACCCTGTTCCCGTGGCAGCGCACAAGGTCGGCGAATCGACCGTTGAAATCGGCGCTCACTACTTCAGTGCCGTACTGGGCCTTAAAGAGCATCTTCAGCACAAACAGCTCAAGAAATTCGGCTTTCGTTTTTTCTTCTCTGACCGCGAGCGGCAGCTTGCAGCCGTAACGGAATTGGGCGCAAGGACTTTCCTGCCGACGCCCGCCTACCAGTTGGATCGCGGAATTTTCGAAAATGCGCTGGCGCGTTTCGCGCACGAGCGCGGAGTTCGTTTTCTGGATCGCGCCTTAGTGCGCGACTTTACTTTGCGTGAAGACGGTGGCGCCCATGCCGTCACTTACGAGCATGAAGGCTCGACACACAACGTCAAAGCCCGCTGGCTGGTGGATGCGACCGGACGCGCCGGATTGATAAAACGCCGTCGGCATCTGGCGGTTCCGAATGAACATGATGCGAACGCTGTCTGGTTCCGAATTGCGTCTCGCATCGATGTCGATGACTGGTCGGACGACGAGTCCTGGCTCGAGCGCTGTGACCCGCCGCATCGCTGGCTTTCAACCATACATCTGGTTGGCGATGGCTACTGGGTATGGCTGATTCCGCTCGCTTCGGGTTCGCACTCGGTTGGCATCGTCGCCGATGCCGGCTTACATCCGCTCGATGGCATGAATACCTTCGACAAAGCGATGAAATGGCTCGAGCGCCATCAGCCCCGCTTATATGATGCTCTCGACGCCAAACGGGGGGAGCTGCAGGATTTTGCGTTCTTCCGCAATTTCTCCTACGGGTGCAAACAAGTATTCTCAGGCGCCGAGCACTGGGCGCTCACCGGCGAGGCCGGATTATTTCTCGATCCGTTTTATTCGCCGGGCAGCGATTTCATTGCTATCGGCAACACGTTCATCACGGAACTGATTCATCATGATGTTGACGGCGGACCGGTCGCCATGTACGCCGACGTTTATCAGAAAATCTACCTCTCGCTCTATGAATATATGCTGCCGATTTACGTCGGCCAGTACAAGCTGTTCGGCGACGCAGAGGTGATGCCGGTTAAAGTGTTGTGGGACTACACGTTCTACTGGGGCGTCATGTGCCAGTTGTTTTTTCACAACCGGCTCATTGATATCATCGCGATGGGACGTCTGCAGAAAGAGCTTGCACATACACACGATCTCAACGTCGCCATGCAGTTGTTTCTGCGCGCATGGAGCAACGTCAGCAAGCGGCGCAATCCGCCGCAGATGCTCGACCAGGCGAAGCTCGGCTGGTTTGCAGAGCTCAATCGCGGGCTGACCGACAAGCTAAATGATGCGGCCTTTCGCGCGCGCATGGATGAGACTCTCGCGCAACTCGAAGCGCTGGCGGCGCAGATCGTCGCCGCTGCGACCCGTGAACACCCCGCATTGGATGCGAGCTCGGTGCTATCGCTGCTGAAGGACACTTCGCAGACGAATTCAGCACTTATGCTGTTTGCATCTACGGCTTCAACATCCAAAGCCGGGTCAAATCATGGCGCCGTTGATGGAGATGATTTGTCCCGAAATGTAGCCGGCGCCTTCTGACGCAATAAACGCGACCAGATCAGCGACTTCTTCCGGCGTCCCGGCACGTTTCATCGGCACGAGCTGTGCGATTGCTTCATTGCTGAACGTCGCTGCCGCCATCGGCGATGCGATGATGCCCGGAGCGATCGCATTTACGGTAATTCCACGGCTCGCCAGTTCAAGCGCCAGCGATTTGGTGGCGCCATGCAACCCCGCCTTAGCGGCTGCGTAGTTCGTCTGGCCGCGGTTCCCCGCGACCGCCGCGGCAGACGACATGTTGACGATGCGTCCCCACCGCGTCGCCATCATCGACATTAGCAGCGGCTGCGTCACGTTGAAAAATCCATTCAGGGAAACATCGATCACGCGCGCCCATTGTGCAGCCCGCATGCCGGGCATCACCGCATCGTCATGGATACCGGCGTTGTTGACGAGAACCTGGATGGGACCTTCGGCTAACAATGTTTCGAGCGCGATGCGAGTCTCTTCGCCACGGGTAACATCGAAAGCGACCGCCCTCGCAGATCCGCCGCCTGAGTTTATCTCCGTGGCCACGCGTTCGGCCTTGTTGAATTGATCGTTGGCATGGACGTAGACGTGACAACCGTCCGCTGACAGCCGCCGGCATACCGCCGCGCCGATAGCGCCGCTGCCGCCTGTAACGAGCGCGCGCTTCACGCGGCGTCGCGCCTGCCGACTGCAGTTACGTCGAGGACCACCGTTGCCCGGCCGCTCACGACTTCAACGTCACCGACTTTCACAATGAACCGATACACGACACGCGTCTCGTCGCCCATGATCTGCTCCGCATCGACGATAAGTTCGTCGGTAAGGTCAGCTAATCGCCACCGGGAGCATTTGACGTCCCGCAGGCTCGCGAGATATCCCGCCTTCGGCCGGCTCGCGACATTGCCGGCAAGCCCTCCATGTACCGCCATGGCTTGCGCCGCATACTCGATTGCGCATAACGCGGTCAATGATCCTCCACTCCGCAGAGGGTTATCCGGATCGTTATGCGAACGGCTGCAGCAGCGGATCTTGGTCTGATCCCATTCAAGCACCGCATCGAGCAGACACATGGCGCCGGTATGCGGAATCAACGCGGCAATCCCGGCCTTCGATACGTGGCCTAACATGGTGCGACGTCGACACGCAGATGATTGCTCCCGGTATGTTCGAGCAATATCGAATCAGTGGCTGCGCACGCGATGGCGGTAAGTAGAGGCAGGGCGCGCGCTGCGGGAACACCGGTTCGCAAAGCTTCGAGTCCATGAACATCCATCGGCGTGGGCCGCTTCACACCCGGCAACAGATTTATTTCCAGTGCTGCAACCGCGCGGCTCGTTCGCTCGCGAGTCAGCACGAGTGCCACACCGAAGTTCGCTTTGATCGGACGCACGGCGTGCAATGGCTCCGGATACGTCTGATCGTAAGCGATCAGACCGACCGCTTCGCACTCGACCACGATTTGGGCGGCGGCATCGAGCAATCCTGCGCCAAAACTCGCGTCGTAGCAGCACAAACTCGTCGAGGGTTCCTGCGAGCGCACCGCGATACTCCAATAGCCCGCTGCCGCGTTATGCACGGAATTGTGAAATCGCGTCGGCGATATCTCACGCTCGGGCGATGCGAGCGTCGCGCAAATCTGGTTCAGATTCTCTCCGTCCCCGGCTGACGAAGTAAAGACCGTCGCTGTCGCAGCAGGATCGCGAGCCGCATGGGCAAACGCCGCCTGCCCTGCAGCCAGCGCAAGCTTAACCGGGATACCGGTGCGGCGCCGCTCGGCGGCCGGCAGCAGGTCGCTCGCAGTGATTATCGTTGGCGCATCGACATAGGGAGCGTCGCCCTTCAGTATTGGACGGCTCGCGTCCCAGCCATTCAGTCCCGGACCCAGCAGGCCGACACCTTCGACGAATACCTGCATCAGTCAGTTGCGCCGAATACGAGGCTGCAATTGCTACCGCCGAAGCCAAATGAGTTGCTCATGACGCGGCGGACGGGCGCATTCACATTGTCGAGCAGATAGTTCGTTTTGAGCGCGGGATCCGGGTGTCGTGTCTGCGGACTGCCGGGCAGGAAATCATGCTCGATCGCGAGTATGGAAATCAGTGCCTCCGTAACGCCCGCTGCGCCAAGCAGGTGTCCGGTGGCACCCTTGGTAGAACTGGCCGGCAAGCGATCGCCGAACAATGCACATACGGCTTGATCTTCGCTTGCATCGTTCGCTTTGGTAGCGGTGCCGTGCAGGTTTATGTAGTCGATGGCGTCGGACGGAAGATTGGCGGTATCAAGCGCCCGCTGCATAGCAAGGCGCGCACCCATGCCTTCCGGATGCGGCGATGACATATGGTATGCGTCACCGCTTTCGCCTACGCCCAACAACCGGACCGCCGCATCGCCGTGACGCGACTTTTCGAGCAGCGCAAAACCAGCGCCTTCGCCGATCGATATACCGTCGCGATCAACATCGAAAGGGCGGCACGGCGCTCGCGAGGTAAGGCCAAGCGAATTGAAGCCGTAAAGCGTCGTCAGACATAGCGAGTCGACACCACCGACGACGGCCGCATCGCAAACGCCCGCCTCGAGCATGCGTGCTGCGTGTGCAAACACCTTGGCGGACGAGGAGCATGCTGACGACACGACGAATGCCGGACCCTTCAGCCCGAGACAACGCTGGACAAAATCTGCGAGCGAAAATGTGTTCTGAGTCTCGGCGTAGCGGAAGCCCGTCGGCAGAGCGCCTGTTGCGGCATCAAGGCGGCGATAGGCGAGCTCTGTTTCCAGGATGCCCGACGTGCTTGTTCCCATGAAAACACCGATGCGATGCGCACCATATCTTTCGCGTGTGCTCGCCACTGCGGCCGCAAACCCGTCCAGTTCAAGGCCCATCAGCGCAAGGCGATTATTGCGGCAATCGTAGGCGGCCAGAGCCGGCGGCATCGTTACTGCATCGAGACCGCTCACCTCCCCTATGTACGTCTCGAGCGCTACGGTTTCAAAGTCACAGCGCGTGAGGCCGGATTTTTTCTCACGCAAGGTGGCGAGCGTTGCGGCTGCACCCGCACCGAGACTGTTAACGAGCGAATAGCGACTAATAGACAGAGGTTGCATGTTGGAGATCGAACGTCGAGATCGCATTGTCATGGCAGGCGACGCGGAGAGTAACCGCGTGCAGATGATGTTCGCCGAGCGCTTGAAGCAGCATCGGCAGGACCGCGAGCACTACGGGCCGTCCGCTTTTAGTGCGCGCCGCTCCTCCATCGTGCAGCAGGAGCACATCGCCGGCGGCGAGCCCCCGGATTAGTCGCTGCGAGACGACTGAGCTGTCTCTGCGCACGGCATCGTATCCACGGCGCGTCCATGACACGTAATGAAGTCCGCAGCGTGCAAGCACGGGATCAAGGAAAGGGTTGCGAAATCCGGCCGGCGCGCGGAAGAACGCCGGCGACTGGCCGGTAAGGCCGCAGATAGTCGCCTGGGTGCTCTCGATTTCCCTGCGCAGTTTCGACGGACCGAAAAACGAAAATACACGCGAGTGGTGATGACTGTGATTCTCCACGCTATGACCACGGCGCACGATTTCTTTCACGAGGTGCGGATAGACCGCCGCCGCGCTCGCCGATACAGAAAAAACTTGCGCGTGCGTGGTAGCGGTCCAGAATATCAAGAACCTGCGGTGTCACGACCGGGTCCGGTCCATCATCGAACGTCAGACACACTTCATTCCGACTGATGGCGGCGATAGGCAGCTGCACCATATTCGGCCCCAATATCTGGCTGCGCGTAAACAGCGTGGCGCTGATCAATACCAGGTGATTCGCGATAACGATAGCCAACACCCATTGCCATGCTGACGGGACTATGAGGACGGCGATGATGCTGGCGACATGCAACAGCGCTGAGCACACGATAGCCGGCGCAGGGTGCCAGCGACGGGGCGATAGGCCGGTGCTCGGAAGGTACTTAGCTTGCATTGACCTTCTTGCGCGGTTCAACACGCGGCGACATTTGAAACGGCTGCAGATCCAATATGTCGCGCCACAACGTGCTCCACGTCGGCCAATCGTGCCCGCCCTCTGCAGTCACAACATGGCCACCCGGTAACTGCGCTGCGAGCAATGCGCTTGCAGGCGCAAAACGATCACTTGTCCCATAGCCCAGGTAAATCGCCGGCAGCGACGGATCGTCAGCGCGATATTCTTTGAGCCATGCGAGCAACCGACGCTCATCGTCTTCCTCGCCGATGCTGCCGGGGCGCCATCGAGCCAGCCCGCCATCGCGCGTCACGTCTGCAATGGTTCCTCGCGTTCCCAGATACGGCGCGAGCAGAATGATGCCCTCGATGCGGCCGGGATGCTCGCGCGCGTAGAGCAGCGACCCCATGCCACCGAGCGATATGCCTAACAGCCATATGCGCTGATACTTCTCCCGCGCCGGCGCGAGGACGTCGGTATGCAGACGATCGATGACCTTGCGTTCGAGGTAATAGTCCATGTGAGCATCGACGGCGGCGACATCGACGGGCAGGCCACGCTCGCGCAACGCCCGCACGAATCCCTGCTGTATGAAATCGTCGGGCCGATCGCGCACGCCCGGCAGCATCACCAACAGTATCCGCTCGGCGCCCGACTGAGGAGCTGGATCATATAGCGCGTCCATGGGCACCTTGGTGGGTCGATGAAAATAACAGCCTGCGCATGATGCAATTATCAGCAACAGGACTGCGCGGCGCAGCCACATCATATGTCAAACAGCGACCTGCTTCGGATGTGAACCAGAAATCAAAATGGCCGAGAAGATCAGACTCAATATAGCGCCGATCGCAACTGTCGCGCCAATACCATGCAGGTACCGGCGCCTGCGAAAAAGCGAGCAGCCCAAACCCGATCACTGTCGAAAGATTCGCAAAAAGCAAAGACACGATCGTACGCTCGCGCTCCTGCACAGACGCCGTTCTGCGATCGAAGAACAACGCATAGTTAGAGCCCACGGCCACCACCAGCAGCAGACCGACCAGATGAAAGATCGACAAGGCACTTCCCGCCGCCGTGAAAATCGCCCAGGTGATAATGACCGCGCTTAGGAGCGGCGCAAGAACACCCAGCACGCGGCGCCATGCGCGAAGGCTCATGAACAGCAGCACGACAATTGCGAGTGCGCCCAACAGCGAGTAATCGATGATCTCCCGCCGATAGGTCTGATACAGCTCATCGGATTCACGTTTCAAGTCCAGCAGCACGACTTCTCCGTGCGCAAGTTTGCCGAGCTCGCGCGCAATTGCCGGCGCATCAGTCACGCCGCGCAGAGGCAGCATCGCAGCCCAGCCTGTCGCGCGTTCCACCAACAGCGAATCGACTTTGAGCGCAAGACCGGTGCCTTGCAAGTTATTCCTTTCAAGCGGCGATTGCATTTTGGCGGCGGCCACGTCGCGAATAAAGGGCTCGAACAATCCCGCCCGGAATGGCAGCCCACGCTGGGCCTGCGCGAGATCTTCGCGTAGTACCGCCTCGTCCGGCAGTGCTGTCTGTCGTGTGCGCTGCATTGCAACGCTGGGAATCGCCGCGGCCGGTGACTCAAATCCGGCAAGCAACTTTCGCTCGGACAACCGCTGCAAAAGCGCGCCAATTTTCTCACTGGCTTCGAGGGCAGCCTGCTCGTCCTTTGCAGTAACCACGACGAGATGGCGCACATCCGGCGCACCGATCGCGCGGCGCAGATCTGCGTCCAGCGCCTGGTCGCGCATCGAGATGGGACTGAGACTTGCGAGAGAGTCGTTTTGCAATGCGCTCTCGCGCATGACAATAAACGCTGCAGCGAGGACTACGAGCCCGATCAGCGGATAGCGCAGCACGGCCGCGCGCTGGGCCGCGGCATTGACGGCCGGCGCAAGAGTGTTTGCAGCGCGCACTGTGAAATCGATGGGCAAAAGTGCAGGCAGGACATAGCGCGTGACTGCCACGGCAACGATCAGACCGACGATCGAGAACAGTCCGAGTTGCGCAAGCCCTGGAAAGCTCGCAAGCAGCATGGCGCTAAAACCGCAGATAGACGTCAACACCCCGAGCCTCAAGGTGGGCCAGATCCGGGCCAGCGTGTTGCGCGGTGTCACATTCGGTGCAATTTGCGTGAACAGGTAGATCGCATAATCGACGCCCTCGCCAATCAACGTCGCCCCGAAGCCCAGCGTAATGCCGTGCACCGAACCAAAAACGATATTTACGGCGGCGACTCCGGCGAGTGCGCCGCTCGCAACGGGCAATAAACCGAGCGCCAGCACCCGGGGCGAGCGGTATAGCGTAAGCAGCAGCGTCGCGACGACGCTCGTCGCGATCAGCGAAAATCGCCAGGCGTCGTCTTTAATGCTCGCGCGCGAGTGCACCGAAAAGACACCAGGGCCTGACACGAGCAGTTTTTGCGCGGTCGCTGTCCCGCTTGCTTGCTATGAACGCGTGCCGGATCCGCGCCAGCGCCTCCTCCTGCGCATCGATGTCGTATCCCGCCGCCTGAGTCTGTGCGACCAACACTGCGCGCTTGCCATCCGGCGAAAACCATACCCCGTCTTCTACCCGCGGCTTGGCCTGTCCGACAAACTGGTCGATCAATCGCAGCAGTTCTCCGGTCGGATCATTGGGCAGCACTTTTTGCAGCAGTATTGCCGCAGGCGATCCCAGCATCTGCAAATCTTCTTCGAGGGCCGCGCGCAGCGATGTCACTGAAAAATGGCCGGGTGCAACCGCAGGACTCAGCAGATAGCGGTTACGCCACATAAACTCGCGGTCCGCTTGGGCGCTGATGTCTTCGCCATTGTTAACCGAGCTGAAGGTTTTCTGTGCGCGCAATTGCGCAGCCAATCGCTTGCTGGTTTGCGCGAGCGATGGTGGCGCATCCCCTTCGATGCCAATCAGAATCAGCCGGGAAACGACGCCGTTGCGTAACTGCTCGACAAGGATCTGCTGAGACGCGGTGGGCGAGCGGGGCAGAAACGCCGACAGGTCTGTGCTGATTTGAGTACAGGCTCACCACGACGACGCAGACGAGAATGAAGCAAAACCATGCAGCAATCGGCCAGCGCGCCGACGCCGTCACTGCACGTCCCCGGTAATCGTCATGACGGACCGATTACCCTGCGATTCGGTAACCTCGATGCTTGAAATTTGATTGCGACTTCCACCGATCCGGATTTCAGTCACTATCGCCTGCATGTTGGGCTCGGTGGGCTTCAGCTCGAGCTGCCACTGAGTCTCGTTTCCCTCGAGCCGTACGCGATAAAACCGCTTTAAAGTCGCAAGGTCCCCCGCAAGGGTTGAACGGAAGCTCTCGACGAACGCCCACATCGGCGGGTACTCCTGCAGGGCGAGGACCCGCCGTTGGTTCGTTGCTTTATTTTCGATCGTAACCTTGTCCTGATCGAGTACCAGGCTTTCGGGCTTAGGCGACACCGTGTACTTTTCCAGGTGACCCGGCGCCGTATAGACCAAGGTGCCCGAAAATTGCAGTGGCTCGGTCAGGATCGCAAGATATTTGCGCTCGATGAATTTGCCTTTCGCGGTTTTCACCTCCGCAAGGCCTTGCATCAATTGCTCGATGCCCCACTTTTGAGCGGGCGCCTTATCTGCGGCGTATGCGGCTAACGGACCCTAACCAAGCTACCAGAGCGGCGATTACTGCGGCCACGACGTGGACGGCGCATGACGGCGCCGACCTACTTCCAGAAATCATAAAAGTTGTACCAATTGTAGGGTTCGAGCGCGCAGTAGTGCTCGAGCCGGGACACATACCGTTGCAACGTCTGCGCGAGAATTTCGTTGCGTTCTTCGCGCGCGACATTGCGCAAGTCCGCAAGCGGCTCAAAAAAAACGTCGTAGCGGTTGCCGCCGCGATAGAGACCCACCATCAGCACGACCTGCTGCTTCAGCATGCACGCCAGTCGCAAAGGACCGCTCGGGAAATGCGCCTCGGCACCCAGAAACGTACAGGCGATCGTGCCTTCGCCCTGTATCGTGCGGTCCGCGAGCATTCCCACAAAACCGCCGTGTTCTAGCGCGGACTCCACTTTGAGCATGGAATCGGAACGGCCCATCGCAATCACTTGCAGACGCAAGGCCGGGTTAATTGCGTCGAGCACGGCGTTCAACTTGCGCGCATTGTCCTCGTACATAACGAGACTGACTCGCGAAACCGGAGTCGCCCTGCTCGTTGCACGCACCATCTCGAAGCTGCCCATGTGCGCGCCGAGCAAAAAACCGCCTTCGCCGCGCGCGACCATGTCGGCGACAACATGCTCGTCATGCACATGCACATCGAACAGCGCGTGCTGCCCGCTGAACAGAAAGAAGCCGATCAAGCACCGTCGCAGCAAAAGTATGCACATGCTGGAAGACATCGCTTAGTCGTGGCTTGCGAGCAAGTATTTTTTGCAGATACTTTCGCGAGACGCGGCGGGTGCGGGGTGAAAAAATGACGAAGTAAAGGCAGACAGGGTACAGCAGCAGACGCGCGAACGTGCGCCCTATCCTGAGCGCTACCCATGCCATGAAACGCAAGCCGCGTACGGTGCCGCGTTCCGCGCTCGTCGTCCACTCCGGAATTCCTCGCTCGGTCAGGCCGGAGTCGCCGTGGCTTGGCATATAACGCGGCCCGTCAATACGGTTTTACTGTTCACCGTGCAAGTGAACGTCACAATTCCGCCATGCAGGCTACTGTAGTCAATCGACATGCGTTCACCCGGTCGCACCGGATGAAAAAACTTGGCTGTCTTGATTTCACAGGTCTCAATCGCCGCGCCGAGCGATTCTGCAATCGCTGCCAATGTATCGCTCAGCAACACAGCGCCCGGGATGATCGGGTTCCCTGCAAAATGGCCGTCAGTGCAGCGCAGATCCGGTGCAAACCGTCGCTCGATAATCGCCATTGTTATCGTTTTCAGGGCGCGGCGGCGAACAACTGGCTCAACGCGCGTCGCGGCAGCTTGCCGGTCGCGTTGCGTGGAAGCGCAGACACGAGATGCAGAGGGCGCGGCAGAAATGCGGCGTCGATGCGCTGGCGCAATGCGTCGAGCACTGCTTCCATCGTGAGCCCGGGTGCGACGACCAGCGCCATCAGTCGTGTAACGGCGTCGGACTTCTCTTCAGGCATCACAAACACGCCGTCGACTACGCCCTCGATCGAATTCAAATGATAATTGAGATGCGCGAGCGACGTGCGCTTGCCGGCGATGTTGACGAGGTCGGCCGTTCTGCCGTGGAGCAGAAATCGCTGCGCGCCTTTGAGCTCAATCACGTCATTCAGCAGTACGGTTGATTCGACATGGCCGCCCCTCGCCCACGTCCCTTTCTGGTTCTGATGCAGCTTGATGCCCGGCAGCGCAAGCCACTCGGCAGAATTCAATGTGCGCCGGGTCGCGACCTGTCCGGCCTCCGTGCAGCCGTAGATCTCATACAGCGGCGCGGACAGTCGGGCTTCAGCGCAAGCAGCAAGCTGCGGTGAAAGCGGCGCCGTCGCGCATAACAGAAAATCCACCGCTGGAATCATTTCTTCGTCGCTGATCAAAGCGCGCAAATGCACCGGTGTCGTGATCAGGCCGCGCGGCGGCGGCAACAAAGCGAGCGCTTCCCTGATGTCGCTGGTATAAAAAGGACGGCCGGAATGCACTGCGAAGCCATTCTGCATCGCCAGCAGCACCGTCGACTCAAGACCATACATGTGCTGCGGCGGGACCGTGCCGAGCAGCGCCATGCCGCCATGAGCGTGCAGACTCAGGCGCTCCGCCTCTGCGTGCGCACTCACCACGAGACTGCCCCATGTTTTGGGGCTCGGCACAGGTTCGCCGGTCGAACCGGAAGTAAACACGATCGCAGCGCACTGGTTTGCAAGAATCGCGGGCATGTGGGTGATGGATACGCGGCCTGTGTTCGTGGCGCGATGGAAAACCGTTTTTAACGACGCGTGCGCGGTCGCACCGTCCGTCAGGCAATAAAGGCCGTCGTAGGTTGCGCCCAGCTTCCCGATTAGATCCGGCGTTTGATTCGGCGGCAGCAGGCTTACCTGTTCGCGCAGTAGAGCGGCGCCGAACCCAACCATGAAATGGTAGCGGTCTTCGCATACGTTAAGCACGTAACGCCGGTCGGGCAGCGATCCTGCAAGCGCATAAACATCCGAGAGGAATTCTTCGACCGCGAGTTGCTTACCGCGCTGATATGCAAATGTCGCGCCCGCGGTTATGCCACGCAGCAGCGGCAACTTGTTCGTGACAGTTCTCAACCGGCGACGGTGCCTTTAATGCGCTGCATCGTCGGTGAATGACTGAACAGTTTGCCGAAGCGATGCGTGCGCGAAGTCGGGGAACCGCAGGATGCGATAGGCGTACTCGAGCACGAACATGAGCCCGACGAGCGGGAAGCTCAGCAGATTAACGAAGAGCGACCACGTGCTCAGCGTGGAAAACTTCAAAAGCACCGCGGACACGGCGAGCTGAGCGGCGAAGAACACGCACCACGCCACGGTCACCTGGCGCGTATAAACCTCAATGTTCGGCGGCAAAGTGCCGTGCACTCGACTCGCGAGCCGGGTTACCAGCGCTACCCTGCCTGGCAACAGCGTCGTTGCGAATACCCACAGCAGCACGCTGTAAATGGCAGCATGAGGCATACCGTAGGCCGCGGCGAGCCCGAGATGTTCTTTCTGCTCTACGACATAGATAAGAAGCAAGGCGCCAACCAGACTCGCCCACCATAGGAACTGATTGTGCGCGCGCCTCGCAATCCAATAAGCAAGCGCTGCCAGGGGCAAGCACATGAGTGCGAGACGCAGCGCGGCAGAATGGCCATCGAGCAGCACGGAGTGAACCAGCCACTGATAGCCTGCTATGCATACAACAACAACGACCGGTTGCCAGAAACCGGCGGACCGGTTGGCCATCGTCAGCGCACCCGTTGCTGCTGGATGTGGCTATTGAGTGTGCGCAACGACGTAAAGATCTTCGCGTTGTTCTCATCGTCGGAGCGCAGCTTCACGCCATAGGATTTTGAGATCGCGAGCGAGATTTCCAGAATATCGATCGAATCGAGGCCAAGTCCTTCCCGATAAAGCGGCGCGGAAGGGTTGATATCCGCCGCCTTTACGTCCATGTTCAACGTAGTGACGATGAGTTTGGCGAGTTCGAGTTCCTCAGCGGACGCGGTGCCGTTGAGCGGCGCTGCCCCGGAAGCGGTGTTATTCATTGCGCCAGCGTTCCTTTTTGCGTAAGCGGAATCTTGGTTTGATCAGCGTTCGGATCCCATGCAGATTTCCGGCGCTGTTGTTCGTATTATAAACCGCCCGTATCAATGCTCCGTGTCTTTTGTCATGATCCTACAGACGGGTTTAATGTATAGGTCCCGGTGACGCTCGTCTTGTCTAGAACGTGACCGTCGATAACAGCGAGTATGTCGGCGCCCTTGAAATTGCCGCTCACCGCGCAGGTTTGCACGTCGAGCGCATAGAGCGTAAAAACGTAGTGGTGGATGATCGAGTCATTCCAAGGCGGACACGGGCCGTCATAGCCGAAGTAATTTCCCGCCATGTCCTTATCACTCGCAAACCACATCGTGTAATCGTTGACGCCCTGACGCGTGCCCAGAGGACCGGCGGGACCGGATTTGCCGCGCGGCGTAACGCCATCGGAGAAGTCGCCCGCCTTGATGGAAGTGATGCTCGCCGGCAGGTCGACCAGCACCCAGTGGTAGAAATCGACCCGTGGCAGACCGGTTGACACCGTGCGGCCTTCCTTATTAACATCGTCGCCCCGACTCGGCACATCAGGATCATGGCAGATAAGCGCGTATGAACGCGTTCCCGCTGGCGCATCGCACCAGGTGAGCTGTGGATTGCGGTTCTGTGAGAGCTTGATATGCGTCTTCGCGTCGACCGCGCCAAATGCGAACTCCGCCGGAATCATCCCATGATCTTTGAAGCTCGAGCTTGTCAACTTCATGCTTGTCTCCGATACTGGACGCACGACTACCCGAGCACGCAACGCTGTGCCGGTCATGACTTTCCATAAGAATTATATCGACAGTCAGCGTTCCGGTGCCAACTCGGCGAGCCGGGTGGCGCGTGCGTTGACCGGCAGCGCCGCAAGCGCCTTCACCTCGGCATAAAACGCGGCAAGATCGCCATGATGGCTGGCGATCATACGTTCGAATTGCGGCACATACGCTGTGTATATCGCGACCGACGCAAGCTTCGCATTGTTCGGTTCAACGAAGAAACGGTCATAACCTGCGTAGCCGCCCCATTCATTTTTCAAGTGCGCATATTCATCCTGCAACGCCGCGATGGTCGCGCGTTTGCGGGCGCGCATCTCGTCAGCCGGCAGCACCCGGGCGTATAGCGCAGCCAGCTCGTCGCGGTACTTGAGCACCAGAGTTGAAAATTGCGAGCGCCGCAACTGCGAGCGCGCGAAGTCTGCGTTCATTTTCTCGTCGCCATTCGCCGCGATCCAGCGTTTCACCCCTTCCGCTTCGACGGCAGCCGCGAACGACTCGTTGAAATCACTCTCGCTGCGAATGTAGACGACTTGATGCGCGAGCTCGTGAAAAATGAGTCTCGCCAGCTCGAAATCCGGGTAATTTACGAAGGTGTTCAACACCGGATCGTCGAACCAGCCCAACGTGGAATAGGCTGGAACTCCGCCCACGAAAACATCGTCGCCCTCCGCGCGCAGATCACGCGCCAGCGCTTCGGCATTCTCGAGCTTGAAGTAGCCCCGGTAGCTGACGCATCCAACAATCATGAAACACCACTGGCGCGGCTCGATGGAAAACTCGCCGGCGGCGAACACGTTCCATACCACGAACTGCCGGCGGACATCCGCGTAGCCGCGGTAGCTCGAATTGTCGGGCAGGTCGAGCTCGCGGGACGCGAAGCGGCGTATTGCAGTCACCCGCTGCAGCTTCGTGCGCAATGTCGGAGACGTCTGAGGATCGGCGATGACATCTTCGATGCGCTCGCGGGCCTGCATGACCGAGAACTGGCCGTGGATGGACTGCATGTAATAGCTGATGTTGCTGCAGCCGGCAGCTAGCAGGACGGATGCGAGGAGCACATAACTCAACGCGCGCATCTTTATCCTGCCGGGACGCTGTGATCGAACTTGCCGGTCTGCAGAAAAACGCCGGTTTGCCGGGCCACGGAATGAGAAAGCAGCATGCCGGTATGCGTGACGGGCAGCGCAATGCGATCGCTCGCACCAGCAAGCTCCGTTTCTGCGAGCGCGACTGCGCCATCGTTCGGGGATGGAAGATCACGCGCGACCAGGCGTCCAAGACCGATAGCCAGGGTGCCGGCGAGCACACCGATTTCGCGGCCCGGATAGCCGGCCGGTTTTTTCGCGGCTAGCCACTCGTGCATGCTGTGCCCGAGAGCGTGTGTCCCGAGACGGCTGGCTGCCAGCGATCTGCCTGCATGACTGTCCGTGTAAGGAACGCCGAGCAGCACCACGCGTCCGGCCGGCAGCGGTGGTTCGCGCTCCAGCATCCGCAATATCACCAGTCCGCCAAGACTGTGACCGACCCAATTGATGCGCGCGGCGCCGAGCCCGCGTGCAAAGTGCGCAAGCCGCGCTGCATTTTGGCCGAGCGTAAGCCGGACCGAAGGATACGAATAGCACACTGCATCCAGGCCAAGGCGGCCAAGATAGTAGCGCTGCAACTGCATGAGCGCGCCGTGTGTCCACAATCCGTGCAGCAGCACCGTCGTGTCGCGGCGGACGCTCACGTAAACGTAGTTGCGTCTACAACCAGGTGACGCGCATCGCCCCAGGTTTCAAGGTGCCAGCCAGCGCCGTCGAAGTGGAATTCATTCAACCCCGCATTGACGAGATCGAAGGTCCGCGGCGCCATAAGCTCGATGCCGTGCGCCGCCCGATACGCAATATCGCAGACGAGCCCGTGCGTTACGACCACGATGCACTCGTTGACATGGCGATGCGCGATTTCGTGCAGGCAAGCCAGCGCCCGATCACGGAAGGCAGTTGCGCTTTCACCGCCCGGGACTGCGTAATGCGGGTCACGGCTCTTGAAGCGCTCATAGGCCTCGGGATGGCGCAATTGCATCTCCGGTCCGGTCAGCCCCTCAAAGACACCAAAATGACGCTCCCGCAGCCGGGGCTCGACGATCACTGTATGACCGCTCACATCGGCGATGCTGCGCGCGGTGGCATGTGCACGGCCGGAGTCGCTGCTATACAGCGCAGTAAATGCGATCTCTTTCATGCGCCGGCCCAGCGCAAGAGCCTGACGCAACCCGGTCTCCGATAACGCGCTGTCCGAGTGTCCCTGCATCCGGCGCTCGCGATTCCATACGGTCTCGCCATGGCGAATCAGGATCATCCTGGTCATACGTTCACGTCTTTGTTCCGCATCGTTGGTTTTCTTCTCCGCAAAGTTCGGCGCGTCATCTGCTGCAAGACGCTAGCTGCCGCTCTCAGGCCGCCATTATTTTAGCCGTATACTCGACCGATTCCGCGTCCACTATGTCTCCCGACCCGCAACTTATTATCATCGCGCCGCTTTTGGTCGCCGGCGCTTTCGTGGTCTTCGGCATCACCGGATTTGGCTCAACGATCGTCGCGGTGCCCCTGCTCGCGCACCTGATGCCGCTCAAATTTGTCATACCCATGTTCGTGCTGCTGGACTTTGCGGCTGCACTGCGCACCGGTCTCAAGTTCCGCGAAAGCATCGCGATGCGGGAGCTTGCCTGGCTGGTGCCGGCTATGTTCTCGGGGATCGTAGCCGGGGTGTTCCTGCTCGTGCGGCTGCCGGCCGAGATAATCCTCATTGCCCTGGGCATCTTCGTATTCGGCTACGGCTTGTATCTGACGCGTGGTCGTGAGCCCAAGTTCAAGCTGGGGCGCGCATGGGCGCTGCCGATCGGCGCCTTCGGCGGCGTCATCTCCGCTTTGTTCGGCGCCGCCGGACCGATGTATGTGATTTATCTCGGCGCGCGCGGCCTCAACCCAGCGCAGGTACGCTCAACGATGTCGGTCGTATTCGTCATCACGACCGGATCGCGAATTGTGCTGTTCGCGATCGCTGGCTTGTTTGCGCAGGACGGCGTCTTCACCGCCGCGGTCATACTGGCGATTCCAATGCTCATCGGTCTGTGGCTCGGTCACCGCCTGCACGGCAATATGCCGAGGCAGCGCCTGCTGCAGGTCATCGGCGCGATACTGATCGTGAGCGGCGGTTCACTGATTGTTCGCGCGATCGCCTGAGTGTTACAGAAATTCGCGGCTCATTGGCTGTTACAGTTGGCCGATGCCCGGGCGACACGAGGCACGTCCGCGTCCGCGCTAGTCGTTGCTACATAGATTTCGGTTTGCGTGTCGCTGGACGTGTTTCAACATTCGTTTCGGTTCGACATTCGTCCCGCCCAACGCTCAGGGGCCCGGCGCCGTAAGCGATCACGTAGAGCATGCCGCCCATAATCGCGAAGTTCTTCATGAAGTTATTGAGCTGCCCGGGAAAACTGGCCGCATCGGCGCTCCAGAAGGCGTGAAATACGATCGTCGTTACCAATGTGAAGCAGAAAAATGCTGTTGCGATCCAGCGCGCGCGCCAGCCTGCTAGCAGCAGGACGCCGCCGCCGACTTCGAGCAGAACCGTCAGGACGAGCAGAATCTGCGATGCCGGCAATCCCATGCTGCTCATATACGCGGCTGTTTTGGCAAACAGCATCGCCTTGCCGATGCCTGACACGATGAATAACTGCGCGAGCAGGATGCGTGCAACGAGCGGCCCATATGTGCGTACGAGCGTGCATGCGTTAATCATCCGACCTCCCGGTCCGGATGCGAACGAAACAGCGTCGTCGCACCCTTATTGTTCGTACGCGAATCCTGCATCTACCCAGGCATCGAGGCCGCCTTCGAGCGGCCGCACATGCACAAATCCCCGGTCGATCAGCATGCGGGCGACACGCGCCGCGCTGGCCTCATTGGGTCACGTGCAGTAGAGAATGATGTCGCGGTCCGGCGGGAGGTCGCCTAATCGCGCATCGAGATCGGCAATGTCCACAACGACCGATCCAGGCACGCGGCGCGGGTCGATTTCGCGCGCCGAAGCTGACCGTACATCGACGACTACGGGCGCGTGCCCCTGCGCAATGAGATCGTTCAGCTCTTTGACGGATATGCGCGCCATGCGCAGGGCCTTATAGAAGCGCTGCCGCTCCCACCATTTGTAGGCAATAAAAATGACGAATACGGCCGCAATCAATATCAACGCGTTGGCGCCCATCTCGTCCATTCTATTGAGCGCCCAGTCAATCTGGCGGTTTAACACACGACCCGCGCCGGCGGCGACTCCCGCCCACAAGGCGGCGCTGATCGTGCTGTAAAGAACGAAGCGCCATGGCTTGACTTGAAGCGCGCCGGCAAGCGGCGGTGCGACGGTGGCAAATCCAGGAACAAATTTCGCGATGATCAATGATGGCGCGCCCCATTGGGTGAAGCGCGTCTCGGTCTGCCGCACGCAGGAGTCGGGCGACAGCGAGATACGGCAGAGCAGCTGCAGTACTTTGAGACCGTAGCGTCGGCCCGCCGCGTACCAGATGAGATCGCCCAGCAGCGACCCGACAATCGCCACGGCGATAATTCCGGGCAACGGCAACGCGCCGCCGGTCGTAAGCGCTCCGGCGATCATAAGTGTCGGCACAGCGGGCACGGGCGCGCCGGCCTGTACGAGAAACACGTTGATGAATACGAACAGCAGACCGTACTGCACCAGCAGTGCGGTCAGTTGCTCGATCATGTGGGAGGCTGCTGGCGCGCGGTGTGCGTCATCACCGCATTATCGCAGTTACCGGACTGCATCTGCCTGGTCCTTGAGCGACTCGACCTGGATGCGCAGGGTGACCTCATCGCCGACCGCAGGTATGTACTTATTCATGCCGAAGTCCGAGCGCTTTAGTATGCCGGTGATCTCGGCACCGCAATCTTCCTTCTTGAAGAAAGGATGTTGCGCGCATACGACTTTCGAGATCGACAGCGTCAGCGGCCGGGTGACACCGAGCAGCGTAAGCTCGCCGTCTGCAGCGGCTGGCACGTCGCCGTTGAATCGCACCGCTTTCGACTTGAACGTCATAGCCGGAAACTTTTCCGCATTGAAAAAATCCGGCGAGCGCAGATGCTCTTCAAGTTTCGGATCGCCCGTGCCGATCGAGGACGTCGCCACGCTGATATCGACGCTGCCCGTCTTCGCCGCCCGATCGAGCACGATCTTGCCGCTTGTCTTGTTGAACTGTCCGTGATGCGTCGAGAACCCGAAGTGATTGATCTCGAAGCGCGGAAACGTATGCGACGGGTCTATGGTGTAGCTGTCGGCGGCGAACACACTCCCGTGCGCAAGCAAGACGCACCCTAATATCAGCGAACACCGCATCATGCCTCCCTTGTTTAGTTTTCCAGAGCGCCGTCGAGCGCTCAAATCAGATCAAACAGCAGAATTTCAGCGTCTTTGCCATTGTCGATGACGACTTTCGCCTCGTCGCCAATCTTGAGCGCATCGCCTGCATTCACGACCTGCCCATTGACCGCGGCGCTGCCGCGCGCCATGTGAACGTACGCCTTGCGACCCGGCAGCAGCGAATAGCTGACTCTTTCGCCGTCGTTCACGAGCGCAGCGTACACCGCGGCGTCCTGGTGAATTTTCACGGAGCCGTTTTCGCCGTTGCGCGAAGCGATGAGACGCAGCTGCCCGCGCCGCGATTCGACATCGAAGTGCTTTTCTTCGTAGCCCGGCTCGATGCCCATCACGTTCGGCTGTATCCAGATCTGCAGCAGATGCACACGCTCCTTGGCCGACGGGTTGAATTCACTGTGACGCACGCCGCGGCCCGCACTCATGCGCTGAACATCGCCGGGCCGGATGACCGAACCGTTGCCCATGCTGTCTTTGTGCTCAAGAGCGCCTTCGAGTATGTAGGTGATGATCTCCATGTCGCGATGCGCATGCGTTCCGAAGCCCTTACCCGGCTCGACGATGTCTTCATTGATAACGCGCAGGCTCGCGAATCCCATGTGTTTGGGATCGTAATAGTCGGCGAAGGAAAAACTGTGATAGCTGTCGAGCCAGCCATGATTGGCGTGACCGCGTTCAGTGGACTTGCGCATTTCGATCATGAGGATGCTCCGCGAAAGGTAGGCTGAGTAGCCATTAGGGCATGCGCGTATATGCGGCCTCGCAGCACTCATTTCAATCGGCGCGCGCGCCGGAGGCTTTTACTACCTTCGACCACTTTGCGGTTTCTGCGCGGATGAAAGCGCCGAACTCCGCCGGCGTGCTTTGCGTCGCTTCGAAATCACTCGCGGCTAGCTTGTCGCGGTTTGCGCGATCGTTTATCACCTTCGCGGTTTCGGCGTTCAGTTTCAGGATGATTTCACGCGGCGTCCTTGCCGGCGCGACAACGCCATACCATACGCTCGCTTCATAGCCGGGCACTCCCGACTCGGCGACAGTCGGAATGTCGGGCAACGGACCAATGCGCTTGCTGCTGGTGACCGCGAGTGCTTTCAGCTTACCTGCTTTGACTTGCGGGACCGAGCCTGGCGTCGATGCAAAGCTCAACTGAATCTGACCCGCGATCGTTTCCGTGGTGGCCTGCGCAGCACCCTTGTACGGCACGAGCGTCATATTCACGCCCGCCATGTATTTGAAGAGCTCAGTGGCAAGATGGGATGCATTGCCGGGCACCGATCCGAAGTTGAGCTGGCCAGGTTTCGCCTTCGCAAGCGCGATCAGCTCCTTGACGTTGTTTGCAGGCACGGCGGGGTGGGCGACGATCACGAACGGCGCCGACGCCGGCAAGTATGATGGGATCGAAATCGCGCAGCGGGTCATAGCCGATGTGGCTATATAAACTGGCGTTGATCGCGAGCGGACCTGATGTTCCCATCAGCAGCGTATAGCCGTCGGGTGGCGACTTCGCGACCATCTCAGCGCCGATATTGCCGCCCGCGCCCGGGCGATTGTCGATGACGATCGGCTGACCGATGTTGGCGGCAAGTGGCTGGGCAATCAGACGCGCCAATATGTCCGTCGGACCACCGGCGGGCAGCGCAACGATCAGCCGTATTGGCTTCGACGGATATGCGGCGGCCGGTTGAGCGGACGCTTGCGGGGCGGCTGACGCGAGAACAGCCAAGGTGAGCAAGGTGCGATGTGGTGTGTTCATGAACGGCCTCCATCCGGCGCAAGTTCGAAAACAACGATATCGTGGTCATTCAGACGCGGCACTGTCACCGCGATCCAACCGTTAAGCTCAATCGATGCCAGCGTATCTTCGGTTGACGCTATGCGCACTTCGCGCAGCCGTTCATGCGGAGACAATTTGAGCCGCACGACGATGCCATCGACCGGCACGAGCGTGCGACCGGCATGGCGCCATCCCGTATTGAGCTGTTTGGCAACCGGGAAGTTGATGAGATGTACGAGTCTGCGCTGGCGCTGTACCATGAATGAGATGTCGACGAACTCAGGTGCATCGACTTCGATAACGGCATTGTCGCCGAGCGCGTAGCGCACGGCGTTCGCAAGCACGCGGCCGAGATCCGGAAAACCGTAGCGATAAAAGAGTGCGTCCATCGGGTTGGCAAAATAGACGGTCCGCCCCTTACCGAACGTACCGCGTACCGCGAGCGGGATACGCGTCGTGGCGCGGATCGCGCTGTACTCGGGAATGCTGATGGTTGCGCCCGAATGAGCAATGACCGGCGGGATCAGCGTGAGCACGACGGTGCGGTCAGCGTCCGTGTCCACTTCGACCAGCGCGCCTTCATTCGGAATGATATCGGTGTCGCCGAGCCCGGCCGTAAGCGGATCGTTACCCGACTCGATCCTCGCATACGATGATTTCAAATCCTCTCGGCGCCCCTTTACTGTAACTCCCAGAACTTTGCCCAGCGCCGGTTGGCTGCGAACAGCACCATCAACCGTGCGACTCGCCGTATCGAAAGTGGACACTATCGAGCCGCCGGCCATAGTGAAGCGCTCGATCGCCTGGGCGCTCGCATCGGCGATACAGGCCATGTTGGGCAGCACGAGCACACGATAACGCCGCAGCCGCTCATCATCGATGAACTTGTCCGAGATGACATCAAATGGTATGTGCGCTTCGAGCAGGGCGCAGTAGTAGCCGCGAACCGCATCGAGATACAGGGCGTGCGGCTCGTCGCCGGCATAGTTGTCCTGCGTATGGCGTGAATAGACAAGTGCGACCTGCGCCCCGGACTGCGCTTCATCGAAGTAAGGTTCCCAGCGCTGCAGTCGGGCGAACACTTCTTTCATCGGCCCCAACACCCGACGGTCAAAGAGCTCGGAATAACCGCCGTTGATATGCAGCCAGCTGTTGACGCCGTTGGCGAACTGCTGCGCGATCCACGCGCGGTTCTCCGCCTCGGGTGTGGCATACAACCGCCACCACGGATAAAAATAACTGACGGTCATCCACCGCTGTCGATCCGGCGCGACGGATGCCAGATATTTGGCCTGCAGCCCCGGCCACCATGGCGCAGTATTGCGGCGCTGGCATTCGAAGGTGGGCACATCCTGATGCGCGAGCCAGTAATCGATATCCCATCCGCCCGGGCGTATGGTCTCCAGCGCTTCCATGAGTTGCACGGCGGCAATAAAGATAGCCTGGGGTTTCGCACGATGTATGACCTCATGCATGTGCCCGACCCAGGCCGCTATCCGGCGATAGCGCCATTCGTTGAACTTGAGCCAGATGGGATCGTTCCAGTCCTCATCCAGCGGCAGCTCATGACCGCTATCAGCCCTGAACAAGTCACGGCATGTCTCACAGAAACAACCATCCGTGTCCCATGCTGCAAACTTGCCCTGATTGTTCCAGATGCCGTCGACGTCATAGCGCGTCAGCATTTCGCGCACGACTTCGGCCATGCGCTCACCGTAATAGCCGGCATTCGGGCAGGTAACGTAGAAATCATTTACCGGGTAGAAGTTGCCGACGCGATCACGCGCAAACCATTCGGGATGTGATTCGGCCAGGATCTGCGGCGCACAGCTTGGATCGATGCGTGCGAGAACGTGCAGGCCTTTTGCATGCGCGCGCGGCACGACTTCCGCGAGCAGATCGCGTCCGTTCAATCCGGCGCTGACCGGATGTCCCGCAATTTTCGTCTGATAGAAAGCGACGATGCCGCCGCCGTTGATGCAAAACGCTGTCGCCGAAAACGCTCTGACTTCGTCGATGAGCCGGTCGGGATCTATTCGCGGTTCGTCGCCTTCGCGCAGGTTGATCAGCAGCACCCGGTTAGGACGCTGCCACCACTCGCGGGCGGACGGTGCTTGCATCGAGGCTTCGTTATAGCGGCGCGGTGCTCAACGCGCGGCCGACGGTTCGGCTTGGACAGCGTTTGGGGCATCGCCCGTCTGCTCGTCGGCTACAGACTGCCAGCCGCCGCCGAGCGCTTTATAAAGTTGAACGAGCGCGTTCAACGAATTCTGATAGGCGCCGACGCGCGTTAATTCAGCCTGGAACAGCGCGGTATCGGCATCGATCACTTCAAAATACGAAGAGAAACCGATGTTATAACGCTTCATCACTTGTTCGCGCGCAGCGCGCAGCGCGTTTACCTGATCGTCCTGCGCCGCCAGTCTTTCGCTCGAGCCTTGACGCGCCGCGAGCGCATCGGACACCTCGCGAAACGCTTGGCCGACCGTTTGCTGATATTCCACTATCGCCTGCTGCTCGCGCGCGGTATAAATGTCCACCTGATACGTGTTGCGGTTGACATCGATGATCGGCTGCAGCAGGCCAAGTCCGAACGACCAGATTTTGGCCGGGCCTGTGAAAAGGTTCGACAGCGCCGCGCTCTGGGAGCCCAAAGTGCCGGTCAGCGAGATGGTCGGAAACAACGAGGCCTTGACCGAATTAAGCCGCGCATTGGCACTTATGAGCGTGTTTTCGGCCTGGCGCACGTCGGGACGCCGCTCGAGCAATGCGGCGGGCAGACCGGTTGGTACTTCAACCGGCGCAGGAAAAAACTTGTCGGCTGCTGTCGCCCGCACGATCGGCGCGGGATTTTCACCGAGCAGAATTTGCAGCAGGTTTTCGGTCTGGGCGATCTGGCTTTTCAAGTCAGGCAACACCGCGCGCGCGGTGGCGAGGTTCGCTTCAGCGCGGTTGACGTCAAGCCCCGCTACGACACCGCGGCCGAATTGCGCCCGGGTCAGTTCCACGAATTTAGCGCGCGTCTCAATCGTGCGCTCCGTAATCGCGAGCTGCTGATCGAGCGAGCGCAGACTGAAATAAGCGGAGGCGACACTGGCAACGACGCTGACCCGCGTCGCATCGCGTGCAAATTCCGACGCAAAGAGATCGGCACGCGCGGCCGCCTGCAGATTGGCGATGCGCTTCCACAAGTCGAGCTCGTAGGAAACGTCGATTTCAGCATCGAACGAGTTGCGCACCGGCGCCACGTTCGCCGACAGCGGTGTTGCGCCGACCGAGGAAATTCGGGAGCGCGTCGCACCCCCGCCTACCGATACTTGCGGAATCGAGCCCAGCCCGGCGACGCTGCCAATGGCGCGGAACTCTGCAACCCGCGCCATCGCAATCCTGACGTCGTAATTCTGCTGCAGGGCGGTCGCAATCAGCTTGTCGAGCACGGGGTCTTTGTACAACTTCCCACCAGCTGAGATCAGCCAGCGATTTGGCGTCGAGCGGCGCCGGCGCCCCGCGAAACTCAGCCGGCGTGTTGACCTCAGGCCGTTTGTACGCCGGAAACATCGAGCACGAAGCCAGCAGGGCCGCGAGCAGCGCAATCAGCAGCCGTTTCACGTGCCGGCCTCAGGGGTGATGATGGCCGGATCAGGCGGCGGGACTACATTCGCATCAGCGTCGCGGCGAAACGGCCACTTGCGCTCACTGACACGTTGGATCAGCACGTAGAACACCGGTATTACAAAAATACCGATCAGCGTCGCAAACAGCATGCCGAAAACAACTGTCGTGCCGAGGGACTGTCTGGCACCGGCGCCGGCGCCCGTCGCAATTGCGAGCGGTATGGTGCCGAGAATGAATGCAAACGACGTCATGAGAATCGGCCGCAAGCGCAGGCGAGCGCCCTGCAGCGCGCCGTCGACGATGGACGAGCCGCGTTCACGCGCAAGCTTCGCAAACTCGACGATCAGAATCGCGTTCTTTGCCGCGAGGCCGATCAACATGACGAGGCCGATTTGCGCATACACGTTATTCGCGAATTCGCGCATGGCGAGGCCGGCGAATGCGCCGAAGACGCCGAACGGTATCACCAGCAGAATCGCGACCGGCATCGCCCAGCTTTCGTACAGTGCCGCCAGTACGAGGAACACGAACACCAGCGACATCGCAAAAATGTATCCCGTCTGGCCGCCCGTTTTCTTTTCCTGGTACGTGGCGCCGGTCCACTCATAGCTGAAGCCGGCGGGCAGCGTCTTCGCCAGTTCTTCCATCGCCTGTGCCGCCTGGCCTGAGCTGTAGGCGGGTGCCGCGGCGCCATTGATACTGGCAGAGCGGTAGATGTTGTAGCGCTGAAAATACTCCGGCGCATTGATGGCCTTCGGCGTCAGCACCGTGCTCAATGGCACCATGTCACCACCCGCATTACGCACGTAATATCGTTTGACGTCTTCCGGGTACGCACGCGCGTAGGGCTCCGCCTGCGCCTGCACGCGGAACGTGCGCCCGTACAGATTGAAGTCGTTCACGTAGTAGCCGCCCAGGAATGTCTGCAGCGTGAAGAAGACATCGCTGAGGCTCAAGCCAAGCGTTTTGACCTTGTCGCGGTCGACTTCATACTCGATCTGCGGCACGCGGTCGTCGTAGTTGGCAAACACGAACCCGAGCTCCGGACGCTTGCGCGCTTCGCCGAGAAAATTCTGCAGCGTCTGCGAGAATTCTTTCAGATCATGACCGCCGCGATCCTGGAGGACGAACTCAAAGCCACCCGTGGTGCCGAGTCCTCGTATCGGCGGCGGATTGAGCACGAGAATGTTCGCATCCTTGATTTCGCTGTTCAGGCGTCCGGTTAAAGAGCGTACGAGTGCAGTCGCTGATTCATTCGCGTGCGTGCGCTCGTCCCACGGCTTCATCCGGATGAATGCGGTGGCGTTGTATGACGTCGAGAGTCCCGTCAACAGGTTGAAACCCGATATCGATGCAACGCCGTCTATGCCGGCCGTTGCATTGGCAATGGCGGTCAGTTTGTCGACTGCGGCATTCGTGCGCTCGAGCGATGCGCCGGCCGGCAATTGTACGACCGCAAACATATAACCCTGATCTTCGTCGGGAACCAGTCCGGTTGGACGTGTACTGAGCAATACGTACAACCCGCCGAGGAGGACTAGAAAAGTCACCGCGACGAGCACGGCACGACGGATTAACGTCGCGACCGATGAGGTATAACGGTTGGTAAACGACGCGAAGCCATTGTTGAACCAGCCGAAGAAGCGGCCATGAAGACCATGCGGCCGTTCATTGCGTGCAGGATGCAGGAGCAAAGCGCACAGCGCCGGCGTGAGTGTCAGCGCCGCGACGGCCGACAACAGCACGGACGTCGCAAGGGTCAGCGCAAACTGTTTATAGAGCTGCCCGGTCAAGCCGCCTAGAAATGCGACAGGTATGAACACCGCTGATAGGACGAGCGCAATCGCGACGACCGGCCCGCCCACCTCGGCGAGCGCGGCTTTGGTCGCTTCCGATGGCGACAGATCTTCGCTGTCCAGCTTATGCTGCACGGCTTCGACCACCACGATCGCATCGTCGACCACGATGCCGATCGCGAGTACCAATCCGAACAGCGTCAGGGTATTGATGGTGAAACCGAGCGCCGTAAACGCGGCGAAAGTGCCGAGCAGAGACACCGGAACCGCAAGCATTGGAATAAGCGTCGCGCGCCAGCTTTGCAGAAACACGTAGACAACGATCATGACGAGCACAATCGCGGCGAGCAGCGTCTTCACCACTTCCTTCATCGATTCGGTAACGAATGGCGTCGTCGTATACGGCACCGAATAAACCAGTCCGGGCGGAAACTGCTGGGCGAGGCCCTCCATGGTTTTCGACACGCCCTTGGCAACATCCAGGGCGTTCGCATCGGGCTGCAGGAAGATGCCGATGAATACGCCCGGCAGCCCTCTTTCCTGAACGTTGATCGAATAGTCGGCACCGCCGAGCTCTACACGCGCGACATCCTTGAGCCGGACAATCTGGCCATTGGTGCCCGCGTTGAGCACGATATTTTCGTATTGCGTGGCATCGATGAGGCGCCCTTGCACCGTCACCGAGTACTGCATCTCGAGTCCGGGCGGCGCAGGTGAGACACCGACGCGTCCCGCGGGCGCAACGACGTTCTGCTCCTGGACAACACGCTGCACGTCACCCGCAGTGACGCCAAGGCGGGCCATCTTGTCCGGATCGAGCCAGATGCGCATGCTGTAATCCCGCGCGCCGAAGAGGCGCACGAAACCGACGCCGGGAATCCGCGCGAGTGCATCCTGGATGTTGAGCAGCGCATAGTTGCTGAGGAACGTGCTGTCGTAGCGCTTATCCGGCGACGTCAGCGCTATCACGCTGAGAAAATCCGTCGATTGTTTGCGGATCTGGATGCCCTGCCGGATTACGTCTGAGGGCAGACCGCTCTGTGCCACCGCCACGCGATTCTGCACGTCGACGGCAGCGAGATCCTGGTTAGTGCCGACGTCGAATGTGACGGTCAGTGTATACGTGCCATCGTTCGCGCTCTTGGAGTCCATGTAGATCATGTTCTTCGAGCCGTTCACCTGCTGCTCGATCGGCGCCGCGATGGATTGCGCAACGACCGTTGCGTTGGCGCCCGGGAAAGCGGTCGAGACCAAAACCTGCGGCGGCACGATCTGCGGATACTGCGTGATCGGTAACCCGATTGCAGCAATCGCTCCGGCGAGCGTGATGATCAATGAAATGACCGAAGAAAAAATCGGACGGTCGATAAAGAAATTAAACATTCTATTTCCCGTACTTCGACGCTTCCGGCGCCTTCGCCGGATCCTTCGATGGAGTGACTGGCGCGTCTTGCTTCGCCGCGGTGGCTGGCGCCGTCCCTTTTGGCGCGTCGGTGCCTGCGCCGTCGCTTTTGGCGCGTCGGTGACTTGCGCCGTCGCTTTTGGCGCATCGGCGGCTTGAGCTGTACCTTTCCCGGACACGTCACCTTTCTGGTCAAGCGCCACGACTACCGGCTTTACAGGGAAGCCAGGCTTTGCTTTTTGCGTCCCATCGACGATGACGAGCTCGCCGGGGCGCACGCCGCTCTCGACCATCCAGTCGTTGCCCAGCCGGGTATTCGCCGCAATCTCCCGATACTCGGCCTTGCCGTCCGCACCGACGACGAACACTGAGCGCTTGCCTTGCACTTCCTGCACGGCGCGCTGCGGTACGCGAACGGCGTTCACGGGCTCGGGCGACGGGAAGACAACGCGGACGAGCTGCCCTGCGCGCATGAACTGATTCGGGTTCGGCACTTGCAGGCGTACTTGAAGCGTGCCGCTCTTCGGGTCGACTGCGGCATCCACGAAATTGAGCTTGCCCGTGAATTTGTAATCGCTGCCGTCGGACAAGCGGAGTTTGAACGGCGGCAGCTTGCTTTTCTCATTACCGGGACTCTGCTTCAATTGTTTTTCGAGACCGAGCATTTTCTGCTCGCTCACCGAAAAATTCACATAAATGGGATCGACCGAATACATGGTGGTAAGCAAAGTCGTCGATGAATTGACGAGACCTCCCGGCTTTATGAGCGCTTTGCTGATGATGCCGTCGCGGGGCGCGCGTATGGTCGTGTATTCCAGATTAAGCTCCGCAGTACGCACCTGCGCGCGCGAAGCATCCACATTCGCCGCATCGGCAGCTTCCTTGGCGACCGCAGCGTCGAGGTCCTGCTGGCTGATCGCCTGGTCTTTGAGCAATGGCCGCACGCGTTCGAGAACTTGTTTCGAGTTCAAATGTGCGGCCTGCACTTGAGCAAGCGCCGCCTTTGCCTGGCTGAGCGCGGCAATGAACGGTTGCTGATCAATGACGAAAAGCACCTCGCCTTTCTTTACGTGGCTGCCGTCCTGAAACGCCTGACGCTCGAGCAGGCCGCTTACGCGAGCGCGAATCTCGACTGTATCCACGGCCTCCGTTTGCCCGACGTATTCTTCGAACACAGTAATGGGCTCGGCAACCGCTTTGATGACGTTCACTTCCGGCGGCGGCGGTGCGGGGGGCTGCGTTTTAGCCTTACAAGCGGCGAGCGCCACCGCAACGATAATCGCGGCACCAAAGACGCGTGCGCTGCGCCAGCCACTATACAAACGATTTTCTCTCACTAAATGTCTCCCGCTGCTGCTGATTCGGCCGATGAAAAGCCGGCTATCCTGCCACACCGTACAAGGCGAAACACGCATGCACATGATCTGGCGCCAGAGCACTAACCCGCGCTCGATTCCGTCGCATTACCCGCACTCAACGCCCAGTTGTGCAACCAAATGTGCCCCGCAGCGCACACGCAGCACGCATACGGACGACGCACGGGTGACCTTCACGTGAGCTTCTCCAGCACGCCCTTGAGTGCCTCGTGATCCAGGCGCGACACTGCCGGCGCCATCTGCTTCTCGATCGTCGCCACGACGCGCGCGCCAGCCGCTCTGCGTTCCAGACCAAGCGCCGTGATCGCTGCCCGCTTGCCGCGGCGATCGTGCGGATCATTCACGCGGCGCACCAGCCCATCCGCTTCCAGACGATCGACGAGCTGTGTGATATTCGATCGCACACACGTCAGTTTCGCAGCGAGATCACCGAGACTTAAGGGTTCGCCGGCGCGCACCAGCGCCGACAGTGCCCCGTACTTCGGGCCCGATAAGTCCACCTCAGCAAGCGCGCTGTCAAAACGGTCTTCGATCGCGCGCGCGGTGCGTATGACCATGAGCATGAGCTCGATCGTGGGACCGGGATCTTTGACGGCCGGCTTTCTGTTCATATATGAATAATACAGACATGCCGCATTTCCGTCAAACCCGCGGCGGGCCCGGCAAAGGCAAGCGGGGAGGCGTGGCTTAAGCGATGACGCGGGCGAACATGTCGCGGTCGACATTGCCGCCCGACAACACAACTGCAATGCGGCGCCCGCGGTTGCGGTCTCGTTCCTGCAATGCTGCAGCAAGCGGCGCTGCGCCGGCACCTTCGGCGACACTGTGAGTCGCGCTGAAATACAGCTGCATTGCGCGAGCAACTTCATCGTCAGTCACTGCGAGCACCCGGGCAGCTCCGCGCCAGATGATTTCCAGCGCCGCATCGTCGGGCACGCGGCACGCCATTCCATCCGCGAGTTCCGTTGTAACGGCGTGCTCGACCCGCTTACGCTGCTCGAAGCTGTGCTTATATGCTGGGGCATGCGCTGACACCACGCCAACGACCTCCGTGCGCAAGCCGAGCACGTCACGCGCCGAGATCATTCCAGAGATGCCGGATCCCTGCCCGATCGGGACATAGACGGTCGTCAATTCCGGCACTGCCTGTAACAACTCCATAGCGTAGGTGGAGACGCCGCGCACGAGATGCGGGTGAAACGCCGGAATCATGTGCAGCTTGCGCTCGTCCGGCGAGTCGAACCGCATGCTCGCGCGACTCCTGGAAGTCCGTTCCATGTTCAATGAGGTCAACGCCAAGCGCCTGCATCGAGGCATTCTTTTCCCGGCTGTTGCCGCGAGGCACGACGATCGTTGCCCGGATGCTGTTTATGCGCGCCGCAAATCCGACCGACTGTCCGTGGTTGCCGCGCGTTGCGCTGATTACGCCGGTGGGTTTTGCGCCGCCCGCAACAAGCTCGTCGAAGTAGACGAGACCACCGCGTACCTTGAAGGCGCCGGTCGGCGTGTAATTCTCGTGCTTGACCCACAGATCGGCGCTCAGTTCCTGGCCCAGCAACGGCCACGCAAATTGCGGTGTGGGACTTAACGTTCGGTACACGACGTCCGCCGCGCGCTCTAGATCGCCGCGCGAGAAGGTGAAATCGCTCATGCCGTGAAATCGCTTACACGTTGACGTTGACGACCAGGCGACCCCGGACTTTGCCCGCCAGAATCTCAGCGGCGGCAGGAATGGCGTCCGCTAATGTGATCTCGCGCGTCATGGCCTCGAGTTTTCCTGCATCGAGATCGCGCGCGAGCCGCGACCATGCCTCCACGCGCAGTTCGCGCGGTGCCATCACGCTATCGATACCGACGAGAGTGACGCCGCGCAAAATAAACGGCGCGACCGACGACGGAAAATCCATTCCCTGCGCCAGCCCGCACGCCGCAACCACGCCGCGGTAGCGTGTCGCCGCGCACACGTTGGCCAGCGTATGGCTGCCGACCGTATCGATCGCACCCGCCCATCGCTCTTTGCTGAGCGGCTTACCGGGCGCTGCCAGAGTCGCCCGATCGATGATTTCAACGGCGCCGAGTGCTTTTAGATATTCCGCTTCGCTCGTGCGCCCGGTCGAAGCGATTACCTTATAGCCGAGCTTCGCAAGCAGCGCGATTGCCACGCTGCCGACGCCGCCTGCCGCGCCGGTGACGAGGATCTCGCCGCCGTCGGGCGTCAAGCCGTGTTTCTCGAGTGCGAGCACACACAACATCGCCGTATAACCCGCCGTGCCGATCGACATCGCCTGCCGTGCAGTCAACTGTGACGGCAGCGACACGAGCCAATCGCCGCGCAAGCGCGCTTGCTGCGCGAGGCAGCCCCAGTGCGTCTCGCCGACACCCCAGCCATTCAAGATTACTTTATCGCCCGGTTTGAAGCCGGCGTGCGAACTTGCGCTGACGGTACCTGCACCGTCGATTCCCGGAATCATCGGAAATTTGCGCACGACCGGGGCCTTGCCGGTGATGGCGAGACCGTCTTTGTAGTTGATCGTCGAGTATTCGATCGTGATGGTTACGTCGCCGGGCGGCAACTCGGCGTCGTTGACCTCACGGACATCGCATTGCTGCTGATCGCCGCTCTTGCTGATGACGAGTGCTTTGAACATAGATCACTTTCGAATGCGCAGAACGTCCAGTGTAACAAAAGCGGCTAAAGCGCCGTGTTAAGCTCCGAGCAAGAGATTTCGGAGGACAGCCGATGAAATTCGCCGTTTTGGTATTCTGGTCGTGCGTTTGCTGCATCAATGCGGCAGCGCAGTCAGATCGCTTCGACAAGGTCGAGATTAAGACGACGAAACTGACGCAAAATATTTATCTGTTGGAAGGCGAAGGCGGCAATATCGGCGTCTCGGCCGGCGACGACGGTGTGTTCGTGATCGACGACCAGTTCGCGCCGCTGACGCCGCGCATCCTCGCCGCAATCAAGGCGGTGACGGACAAGCCGGTGCGCTTTCTCATCAACACACACTGGCATTACGATCACACGGGCGGCAACGCAAACCTGGGCAACGCCGGCGTCGTTATCGTGGCGCAAGACAACGCGCGCAAGCGGCTGTCGACCAAAACGCCGATCGAATTTTTCAAGTCCGCGTACGGACCGACCCCGCCTGCGGGACTACCGGTGATCACTTTCAAGGAGACGGTGACCTTTCATGTGAACGGTGACGAAGCGACGGCCATCCATGCCCCGAACGCGCACACTGACGGCGACTCGATTATTCATTTTCGTAAAGCGAACGTCGTGCACATGGGCGACACCTACTTCAACGGCTTGTACCCGTTCATTGATACCGGCACGAACGGTACGGTCCAAGGCATGATTGCAGCCGCCGACCGCGTGCTGCAGATTACCGACGACACGAGCAAAATCATTCCCGGCCACGGCCCGCTATCAAACAAGGCCGAACTCAAGGCCTACCGCGCCATGCTGGCGAGCGTGTCGGCGAAAGTCGCGGCGCTGATCAAGGAGAAGAAAACGCTCGTCGAGGTCATCGCCGCCAAGCCGACGAAAGATTACGACGCCCAGTGGGGCAATGGGTTCTTGAAGCCGGAGCAGTTCGCCGAGATCGTCTATGCGAGCGCCATGAACACGCGCTAGCTATTGCGCGCTTGAAAGCTGTGCTACCGTCACATTTCATGGAAGGAGGACCACAATGAATAAGGTGTTCATCTTCGCCGCTGCTTGTTTGATGAGCCTCGGCGCCACGGCACAGCAACGCAATTTCGATGCGGTGCAGATCAAAGTCCATCAAGTCGCACCGAACGTCTACGCGCTCGAAGGCGAAGGCGGCAATATCGGCGTATCAGTGGGCGATGACGGCGTGCTGCTCATCGATGACCAGTTTGCGCCGCTCACGCCGAAGATCGTCGATGCGGTCAAGACGATCACCGATAAGCCGATCCGCTTCCTGCTCAACACGCACTGGCACGGCGACCATACGGGCGGCAACGAAAATCTCGGCAAGATGGGGGTGATCATCATCGCGCACGACAACGTGTACAAGCGGCTCTCGGTCGATCAAGTGAATCTTCTCGGCAAAACGGCCGCGCTATCGAAGGTCGGCCTGCCGGTGGTGACCTTCAACGACCGCGTCGTTTATCACATCAACGGCGATGAAATTACCGCGTATCACGTGCCGCCCGCGCACACCGACGGCGATTCATTCGTGCGCTTTCGCAATGCGAATGTCGTGCATACGGGCGATGTGTTTGCATCCGGGCGCTATCCGTTCATCGACAGCACGAACGGCGGGTCGGTAAAAGGCATCGTCGCGGCGATCGACAAACTACTGCCGGAACTCGACGATTTCACCAAAGTCATTCCGGGCCACGGGCCGGTGTCTACAAAACGAGAAGTTATCGCGTATCGCAACATGATTTCGACCGTCGCGTCACGCGTCGAGGAAATGGTCAAGCAGGGCAAGACGCTCGAGCAGGTGATCGCCGCCAAGCCGCTCAAGGAATTTGACGCGGAGTGGGGTAAGTTCCGCAAGACGGACGATTTTATTCCGTTTGTCTATTACGGTTTCGCGCCATACAAGCCGAAATAACGTATGCACCGGACCATGAAACGATTAGCCGCCTTAGTGGTGTTCGCCGCGCTGAGCTTCGCGGCAGCCGCGCAACAGCGCAATTTCGACGCGACCGTGATCAAGACCACCAAGCTCACCGACTCGCTGTATATGCTCGAAGGTGAAGGCGGCAACATTGGAGTCTCCGTCGGCGACGACGGCATTATGGTGATCGACGATCAGTTCGCTCCGCTGACGCCGAAAATTCTCGCGGCGATCCGCGCGATTTCGGACAAGACGCTCAAGTTCGTGCTCAACACGCATTTACACGGCGACCACGTCGGCGGGAACGCAAACATGGCGAAAGAAGGCGTGGTGATATTCGCGCACGACAATGTGAGAAAGCGCATGTCGACGCTCCAGTTCAACGAATACATCAAGCGCAACGTGCCTCCGTATCCTAGGGCCGCGCTGCCTGTCATCACCTTCGCCGACACGGTGACATTCCATTTCAACGGCGATGACATCACTGTGTTCCATACGCCGCCCTCGCATACCGACGGCGACTCGATCGTGTATTTCGCGAAAGGCAACGTGATCCACATGGGCGACGTCTATGCGTCGACGCGCTATCCGAACATCGATACCGAAAGCGGCGGCTCGCTTATGGGCTTCGCGCCGGCCGTCGATCTCGCGTTGAAGCGGATCGACGACACGACAAAGGTGATTCCGGGCCACGGTCCGCTCTCGAACAAAAAAGAGCTGACGGAGTTTCGCAACGTCATGAATACGGTCGCGCAACGCGGCGAAAAACTTTTCAAAGCCGGCAAGACGATGCAGGAGATGGTCGATGCGAAACCGACGCGCGACTTCGACGCGCAGTGGAACCGCAACACGCCGCGCACGCCCGACCAGTCATGTTGAGACGATGTCCTACGATTTCGCACGCCACAACCTTAAGTAAGGAATCGCAAAAAAGCGACGCAGCGACCCGGCTTCTAAGCTTGCTGACCATGCAGGTTTTCGTGAAGCCGAACTCACGGAACATCAACGGTCGAGCAGCGGTCCGACGGCCACTCGCACGCGCGCATCAAAGCATCACTGATCGACGACCAGGCGAACAAAGAGGTGGTGATGCTCGTCAAACGACTTTGGTGCGCGCAAACCCCGTGTCTCTATCGAGATCGGGACCGAGGACGCAAAAAACTAATGCATATCACCGGTCGAGAAATGCTGGCGTTCCCGCGGCTTGCACATGAGAAGAGTGTAATGACTTGCCGACAGGTGTTTGCGATCGCTGCTTTGACGTTGCTTTGTTAGCGCTCACAGCCTGTACAACAGCGCCTGTCATCTCGCCCGCGACCCGCGCTGATCTCGCGCCCACAGGCGTGCTCCGGGCGGGAATTAATTATGGCAACGGCGTGCTGGCCACACGCGATGCCGCCACTGGAGCGCCTGTTGGGATAGCCGTGAATCTTGCGACTGGAGCTCGGACGACGCCTGGGCGTACCTGTGGAGCTCGTGGTGTATGAGCAGGCAGGAAACATGGTCGAGGGCATTAAAGCGGGCGCATGGGACGTCGCGTTCCTCGCGATCGATCCATTGCGCGCAAACGTTATGGACTTCACCGCGCCTTATGGCGAGATCGAGGGTGCGTACCTGGTGCCGGGCGGCTCGCGCATCCGCAATATCGCCGATGTCGATCGAGACGGCGTGCGCGTTGCGGTTGTTGCGAAGAGTAACTACGACCTGTTTCTCACGCGCAATCTGCGGCACGCAGAACTTGTTCGGATACCGACCACCCACGGTTCGGCCGATGTGTTCGCCGCCGGTAAAGTCGACGTGCTTGCCGGCGTCAGACAGCGTGTCGATGAGGCGTCCAGGAATGTACCCGGATCGCGGCTACTCGAGGGCCGCTTCATGGTCATCCGCCAGGCTGTTGCCGCTCCCAAAGGTCACGGCGCCGGTCTGCAGTACGTGCGCGAATTCGTCGAGGACATCAAAGCGTCGGGACTCGTCGCCCGCGAATTTCGAAAAAGCCGGCGTACGTGATGCAGCAGTCGCTCCGCCAGCCAGCGTTCGCTGAGCCGCTTAACGCTCAAGCGCTGCTGTTCGCTTCTTCCTCGGCAATCTCTTGCCGGATCTTCGCCATGTCGAGCGCTTTAGCCTGCGCTATGACGCTGTCGATGCCGGCGGCCGGCATTGCACCAGGCTGAGTAAACAGCATGACCTGCTCGCGAAATAGCATTACATTCGGGATGGACCGGATCTGAAATTGTGCAGCCAGCTCCTGCTGCTCTTCCGTGTTTATCTTGCCAAACACGACATCCGGATATTTCTGCGACGCAGTCTCGAACACGGGCGCGAAGGACTTGCAGGGGCCGCACCACTCCGCCCAGAAATCGAGAATCACCATCTCGTTCTTTGAGATGGTTTCTTCGATGTTGTCTTTGGTTACTTCAATGGTAGCCACTCTGCTCTCCTGGTAACCGTGTTTACATGCGGCCCTCGGACGCCGCTCCCGCACACGGGCCTGCGGCTAACGAGTCGCGGCGTGACGCACCACTCCGCCCAGAAATCCAGAATCACCATCTCGTTCTTTGAGATGGTTTCTTCGATGTTGTCTTTGGTTACTTCAATGGTAGCCACTCTGCTCTCCTGGTAACCGTGTTTACATGCGGCCCTCGCACGCCGCTCCCGCACACGGGCCTGCGGCTAACGAGTCGCGGCGTCTCTCCATGATCGCTGTGACAAACCCATTTCAATGCAGTTTCACCCTCGGTTCCGTGCGCCGCGTAATCAGTCTCGCCAATGTTCCAAAAAAGACGCGTGCAAAGCCGTGCAGTGCGAGCAGATGCATCTTGTAAAGTGAGACGTACATGAACCGCGCGAAATAGCCTTCGACGAATATGGCGCCGCCGATCAACTTACCCATCAGACTGCCGACGGTGCTGTATTCGCCGAGCGAAACGAGCGAGCCGAAGTCGCGATATGTCCACGGCAGCGGCGCCTTGCCCTCAAGGCGTCTCTTCATGGTGCCCACGAGATGAGACGCCTGTTGGTGCGCCGACTGCGCGCGCGGCGGCACCGGATTAGGATGCCCGGGCCATGGACAGTCTGCGCAGTCGCCGAACGCAAAAATGTCCGCGTCCACTGTCGTCTCCAGGGTTTGCTTGACCTTGATCTGGTTAAGCCGGTTGGTTTCGAGACCGTCGAGATCTTTCAGAAAATCGGGCGCCTTGATGCCCGCTGCCCACACCACGAGCTCCGCGGGAACGAGCTTGCCGCTTGCCGTGCGCACGCCGTCGCGCGTGACCTCGGTTACGCGTTCGCTCGTGAGTACCTGAACATTGAGCGCCCGCAACAGCCTGGTCGTCTCCTTGGACAAACGCTCGGGTAGAACCGGCAGGATACGGGGCGATGCTTCGATGATCGTGAATCGTAAATCACGCTCGGGATTGATGCGGTCAAGTCCGTATGCGAGAAGGTCACGCGTCGTTTTATGCAGCTCGGCGGCAAGCTCAACGCCCGTGGCGCCGGCGCCGATGATGGCGACCTGAAGCTGGTCCGGTCGCAGCGGCTCGTTCTGGGCATTCGCGCGCAGGCACGCGTTGAGCAGACGCTGGTGAAAGCGGTCTGCATCCTTCTGCGTATCGAGCGAAAGCGCGTAATCACGCGCGCCGGGCGTGCCGAAATCATTGGTGCGGCTGCCAACTGCGATGAGAAGCGTATCGTAATGCACCGTGCGGCGCGGCAGCACTTCGCTGCCTGATTCATCCCGCCATGGCGCGACGCTGATCTCGCGGCGCGCTCTCGAAAGACCATCCATTTCGCCGAGCTGAAACAGGAAGTGATGCCAGCGCGCCTGCGCGAGGTAATCAAGCTGATGCTGATCGGGGTCCATGCTGCCTGCGGCCACTTCGTGCAAGAGCGGTTTCCACAGGTGCGTGCGCTGTCGCTCGACGAGCGTCACCGCTACGGAACGGCCGCTGTGCATTGAATCGCCAAGGCGTGTGGCGAGCTCGAGACCTCCGGCGCCGCCGCCAACGATTACGATGTGGTGGATATTGGTAACGGACATCGGCGTGAACTTAGCATGCAGTCTGGAGTTCCATGAACGGGCCATTCGCTTTCATTTGCGTCGTCACGAGGACGCAGCACGTCGGCGGTTGTGTTCCTGAAACATTGGGCTACATGCGAACTTCGCTTGCGGCGGTTTGCTGCAGCAGCCGCAGCATCGCGGCGGCCTTGTCGAATGTTTCCTGATACTCGTCCTCGAGTTGAGAATCAGCGACGATGCCGCCGCCGGCCCAGAACCGGACTTCGCCACCTGAGTAAACCAGCGTGCGGATCGCTATGTTGAGGTCCATGTTACCGTCGCTGCCGATGTAACCGAGGGCGCCGCAATAGACATTGCGCCGCTGCGGCTCGAGCTCCTCAATAATCTGCATGGCGCGAAGCTTAGGAGCGCCCGTGATAGACCCGCCGGGAAAACAGCCGCGCAATAAATCGAGCGCGTCGCGGCCCTGACGCAGTGTGCCCGTGACAGTGCTCACAAGATGATGCACAGTCGCAAAACTCTCAATCTCAAACAGCCGCGGCACTCTGACCGAACCCGGCTCGCAGTTTTTCGATAAGTCGTTCCTCAACAAATCGACGATCATTACATTTTCTGCGCGGTCCTTGCTGCTCGCGTGCAACGCCGCTGCCAGCTCGGCATCAACGCGCGGATGGCCGGCGCGCGGCCGCGTGCCTTTGATTGGTTTCGTCTCGACATTGCCGCGAACCAATTTGAGAAATCGCTCCGGCGACGCAGACAGTATCTGCGCCTGCGGCGTATTGAAATACGCGGCATACGGCGCGGGATTGCTGACGCGCAACGCCTGATACGCAAGCCACGGATCGCCGGCAGCAGGCGCTGAAAAGCGCTGCGCCAGATTGATCTGGTAACAGTCTCCGGCGTTTATGTAATCGATTACGCGGCTAAACGCGTATGCGTACGCTTCACGCGACAAATTCGAGGTCAGCGGCTTCGTGATGCAAAACGGGACGCGCGCCCGTTCCGGCGGCGGTGCCGTGAAACGCGCCTCTAGTTCGTGCCATCGTTCATGTGTCTCGACGCGCCGCCCCGGACTGACCAGCCAGCTGCGCTTATCAAGATGGTCGACGACGAGCGCCCAGTCATAAATCCCGACCGCCATCTCCGGCATCTTGTCCGCGTCGACAGCACGCGCCGGCAGTTTCTCGAAACGGCGCGCGAGATCATATGCGTAGTAGCCAAGCGCACCGCCCGTAAAGGGCAGATCGCAGGCCGTGCCGCGGTCGAGATCGAGATGCTGACGTACCAGCGCCAGCGGATCCGCACGCGACAGCTCGATGGCATCGCTGCGAATCTCGGTGAGATTCCCGCGCGTAACGAGTGTCGTATGCGGTTCGGCCGAAATGATGTCGTAGCGCGACTGGGTGAGATGATGACTCCCGCTGTCGAGAAACACTGCCCATGGCAGATCGACGACAGTCTCGAAAAGAATGGCGCTGTCAGCTCGATATGGGATTTCGGTTCGAAGCGGCATTTAAGCGCCCATTGTGCCTTATGCGAAGCTATTCTCGCCCGACGAATATGATATCGGCACGATGCTCGTCACATTCAAGGGCACTTCTAAAACGAAGAGCCTGGCTGCGCTAGAAACTCTTCTTCTACAGCACTCGATGCACGTTCGAGCAACGCATTACGATGCGGAAACCGGCCGAAGCGCGCGATAATGTCGTAGTGCCTGCGGCTTGATACGACAAGATCGGCGTACGCCGCATCTGCGGCGATACTACCGAAAAGATCGAGTGCGCGCTGCTGCATCGACAAGTCTTCCGCATGCTGGAACGGCAAATAGGCAAACTGACGTTCAACCGGCAACAGCGTTTGATCCCAGCCGCGCTCGACCATGCGCTGAGCCGCCTTGAGCGCCTGCGCATCGCTTGCAAACGCACGGCCCGTGCCACGAAACATGTTGCGCGGGAACTGGTCGAGCACGATGATCAGCGCCAGCAGTGAATATCGCGACGCATCCCATGCTATGAGATCGCCGGAGGTCGCGGCTTCATACAGATCGAGGAAGCGCTCGCGAATTTCCTGATCGAATGCGTCCGATTTCCTGAACCACGGTTTACGTCGCGTGCCGTATTGCGGTGAGCCGCGAGCGCCGAACCAGAAATCAAGCACATCCTGTGACGTCAACTCGAGCGTTGCCAATCGGTCGTCTCATATCAAGCGCGATCAGAATACGACCACACTGCGGATTGATTTGCCGGCATGCATCAAGTCGAAACCTTCATTAATGTCGGGAAGCTTGAGCTTATGGGTGATTAGATCGTCAATGTTGATCTTGCCGTCCATGTACCAATCGACGATCTTCGGCACATCGCGCCGGCCTTTGGCGCCGCCGAACGCCGTGCCCTTCCACACTCTGCCGGTCACAAGCTGAAAAGGCCGCGTCTTGATTTCCTGTCCTGCGCCCGCCACGCCGATGATCACCGAGACGCCCCATCCTTTGTGACAGCATTCAAGCGCCTGCCGCATCACATCGACGTTGCCGATGCATTCGAACGTGTAATCGGCGCCGCCCTTCGTAAGGTTGACGAGATACGGCACCAGATCGCCTTCGACTTCTTTCGGATTGACGAAATGTGTCATGCCAAACTTGTCGGCGAGCGCCTTGCGCCCTGCATTCAGGTCGACGCCCACGATCATATTGGCGCCGGCTATACGGGCACCCTGTATTACGTTCAGGCCGATGCCGCCAAGTCCGAATACGACGACGTTCGCGCCGGGTTCGACTTGCGCGGTGTTGATCACGGCACCAATGCCGGTCGTCACACCGCAGCCGATGTAGCAGACTTTGTCGAACGGTGCGTCTTCGCGGATTTTGGCAAGCGCGATCTCAGGCACCACTGTGTAGTTTGAGAAGGTAGACGTGCCCATATAATGAAACAGCTTCTTGCCGCCCATTGAAAACCGGCTGCTGCCATCGGGCATGACGCCCTGTCCTTGCGTGACGCGGATGGCCTGACAGAGATTCGTTTTACCGCTCAAACAGTATTCGCATTGCCGGCATTCCGGCGTGTACAACGGAATCACATGGTCGCCTTTTTTGAGGCTCGTTACGTCAGCCCCGATATCGACGACGATGCCCGCGCCTTCATGACCGAGGATGGCGGGAAACAGTCCTTCGGGATCGGCGCCGGAGCGCGTGAACTCATCGGTATGGCAGATACCGGTGGCCTTGATCTCGACGAGTACTTCGCCTTGCTTGGGGCCGGCGAGATCGACTGTTTCTACGACGAGCGGCGCACCAGCCTTGTGCGCAACGGCAGCACGGACTTGCATACAGGAATTCCTCTATAGTCGAAGGTGGAACCAGTTCGAATGCGAACTGAATTGTAGCAAGCGAATCCAGCGCAGACAGCGCGCGCAATACATACATGCATGCAGGCGTGGCGCCATCGACACAGCACAATGTAGGCGAGAGCGCCGCACGCTATCGCGGCCGCTTCGCGCCCAGCCCGACCGGCCCGCTGCATTTCGGCTCGTTGATCGCAGCGGCGGCGAGTTATCTCGAAGCAAGAAGCCGCGGCGGCACGTGGGTTATACGCATCGAAGATCTCGACACGCCGCGCGTAGTCCCCGGCGCGGCAGACGACATCCTGCGCGCACTCGAGAAGTTCGGCATGGCGTGGGACGGCCCGATCGTTTATCAGTCCGCGCGCAACGACGCCTACCATGCGCAGTTTCACCGGCTTCGCGCATTGAATGTGCTTTATCCGTGCGCCTGCAGCCGGCGCGAAATTGCGGATTCCGCAGCGCACGGCATTGAAGGACCCGTTTATCCGGGCACCTGCCGCAAAACGCCTCCAACCGCACGGCCGGCACGTGCCTGGCGCATTCATACGCGAGACGTCGAGATTTCATTTGACGATGCGATACAGGGACGTGTCGCGCAAAACCTCGCGTCGCATATCGGCGACTTCGTGCTGTTACGCGCAGACCGCATATTTGCATACCAGCTCGCGGTCGTTGTCGATGATACGGAACAGTTGATCACCGATGTGGTGCGGGGCGCCGATCTGCTGGATTCAACACCTCGTCAGATCTATCTGCAGCGGCTTCTGAACCTGGTAACGCCGCGCTACTGTCATGTCCCCATAGCAGTCAACGCAAGCGGCGAGAAGCTCAGTAAGCAGACCGGCGCCACAGCGATTGATTGCACGCGTCCAGCTTCTGCGTTAACTGCCGCCCTGCAATTTCTGGGTCATTCTCCGCCTGCATCCCTGGATGGCGCTGGCCCGGCGGAGTTGTTGGAGTGGGCAATCGCCGCCTGGCGGACTGATCGCGTGCCGCGGCGGCGCGCAGTGATGGTCGATGCTTAGATCAAGAGTAAGCAGAGTCAAACACCGGACAGCACCGCGGCAAGCGTAGAAGCCTTGATGCATAATTACGCCCCGCCAATCGTCTGCGCGGACGATGACCTGATTTCGTGGAGAGATATGTCGAGTCGTTTCACCATCATTACGTCGATGCTCGCGGTTGCTGCGGGTGTATCTGGAGCGGACGCACAGGAAGCAGCGTTTCCGAATAAACCGATTCGTCTCATCATGCCGAATGCGCCGGGTAGCTCGAACGATGTGCTCAGCCGGCTGCTCGCAATCAAGCTCGGCGAAATTCTCGGCCAGCAGGTGGTGATCGACAATCGCGCCGGCGCCGGCGGCACGATCGGTGTCGAGACGGCTGCCCATGCCGTACCCGATGGCTATACGCTGGTTGCGGCGTCCAGCGCGACCCACTCAATCGCGCCGCACGTTTACTCGAAGCTCAACTACGACGTCAATCGCGACTTCACGCCGATCTCGTTATTCGTCATCACGCAGAATCTGCTCGCCGTGCATCCGTCTATACCGGCAAAAACGGTCAGAGAATTCATCGACTATGCGAAGTCAAGGCCAGGCACACTCAATATGGCGTCGGCCGGCGCAGGCTCGACGAGTCATCTGGCAGGCGTCATGTTCACGACGCTCGCCAACATTCAATCGGTGCACGTTCCATATAAGGGCGGGGGACCTTCAGTCGCCGCTGTCGTCGCTGGTGAAGCGCAATGGGTGTTCACGCCGATCGCGGGTCCGCTGCCTCATGTGCGATCCGGACGCTTGCGCGCGCTCGCCGTCGGTGGCGTGCAGCGTTCGCCCGTAGCGCCGGAGATACCGACGGTCGCCGAGTCGGGCGTTCCCGGATACAACTCGAGCGGCTGGAACGGCATCATGGGTCCGCGTGGTTTACCGAAGCCGATCGTGGCGAAGCTGCACGACGCGATCGCAAAGGCGCTCGCATCGCCCGATGTCAAGGAGTCGTTCGCTGCGCAGGGCGCGGAACCGTTCAGCGATACACCCGAGCAATTCGCACAGCACGTGCGCAATGAATACGTGCGCTTCGGCAAAGCGGTCAAAGACGCTGGCCTCAAGGTCGAATAAAATACCGCTGCAATTACCAAGGAAAAAATAGCAATGAGTAGTTATCCAGTTAACGTCGGCATCGTCGGTCTTGGCCGCTGGGCAAAAGTCCTCACGCGCGCAGCGGTCAAGTCCGACAAGCTCAAGATCGTCGCCGGCTATAGCCGTTCGCAGGAAAAACGCAGTGCGTTCGCACAGGAGACCGGTGTCGGTGCAGCGCCCGATATGCAGACGCTGCTCGCCAATCCCGCTATCAAGGGTGTGATTCTTACCGTTCCGAATGAGCAACATCTGCCGCTCGCGGAACAGGTCGCGAGCGCCGGCAAGCATGTGTATACCGAAAAGCCGATTGCGAACACGCTGTCGGACGGACTGAAGATTGCAGCGCTCGAAGACAAGTACGGCGTCAGCGTGACAGTCGGCCACAGCGCGCGGCTGATGGCGGGCATACGCATCATCAAGGAAAAAATCGATGCGGGCGAACTGGGCCGCGTCGCTTTCATGGAAGCTAACTTTTCGAATGAGCGTGCGCTGGAACTCACGCCGCAGACCTGGCGCTGGTTCAAGGACCGTGCGCCGGGCGGTCCGCTTTCGCAGCTTGCCATTCATCAGTTCGATGTCCTGCACTATCTTGGCGGCGAGATCAGCGAAGTTACCTCGATGGCGTCAAAGTTATCGCCCGTCGGCGCGGAGGTCGACGACCAGTCGATGACGCTGATGAAGTTTGCGGACGGCAAGATCGGTTACGTCGGCTCGTGCTGGACGTCACCGGGTGTTTTCGCGGTGCGCGTGTTCGGCTCGAAAGGGCTTATGCATTACGAGATCGACTTCGGCACGTGGGATACTCCGGACAAGCTGCATACGACCTCGACGTTGTACATTCAGCGCGGCAAAGACGGTTATGCAAAGCGCGAGGAAATAAAGCTGCCGCCGAGCGATATGTTCCGCGCCGAGCTCGACATGTTCGCGGAAAGCTGTGTCACTGGCAAAGTGCGTGAGCTGAGCGCGCACAACGGTAATGTCGCGGTCGCTGTGGTTTACGCAGCGCTGCGGTCGATCGAAAACAAGGGCGAGGCGGTGAAAATCGCCGATATCATCAACGAGACGCGAGCCAGGCTTCAAGCGTAAAAAGGAGCGAGCGTATGCTTCCCAGTCGTCATTTCATCGAGCTCACGCAGCCCGAGATCGCACAGCAGCTCAAGAAAAATCCAGTCGTGATTTTTCCTGCGGGCAGTGTTGAGCAGCATGGTCCGCATCTGCCAACGGGCACTGACATCTACGCAAGCCAGGTGATCGGCCATGCAGTCGCCGAGCGCATGGATGGACTGCTGCTACCGGCAACCCCGTTCGGGGTAACGCCGATGCACATGCCATTCGAAGGAACCATCACGCTGTCGACTGATACTTATCAACGCGTCGTCGTCGAGACCTGCGCATCGACGGCACAGCATGGCGCAAAGTACCTATTGATCATCAACTGGCATGAAGGCAACATTCCGTCACTCGCGATTGCGTCGGAGGCGCTGCATCGTGAGCACGCGCATGACAGTGCTCACCGTCCAGGCGTGCTATGTGGCCGCCGAACTGTACGGTCATGACTGCGGCGGCCTGACACACGGTGGCGAGATCGAGGCGCTCGCTGTGATGGCTTACCGGCCGGATCTGGTGCATCTCGATCGCATCGACTATTCATCCGATCAATCGCATGGCCGCAAATGGGACAAGCTTCGCCGCACGCGCAGCTATCAGCCCGTGCTGACTGACATCCGCACAATTGCGGCGACCGGCTGGTATGGCGCCCCCGAACATGCCAACCCGGCCAAGGGAATCAAGATGCTGAACGATGTGGCCGATGCGATCGCGCGCGAGGCGACCGATATCTTTCACATGCTCGATGAAGCACAGGGCGGAACGGCCGAGATCAAGCACCTCAAGGTTGCGAGCTGATCATGGCGCGCGTGCTCACACAAGCAGAAGCTAAACAACTCGGCCTCGCCGGGCGCAAGTCGCTCGAGATCGTATCCGCCGAGAAAGGCGCACTGGCAGTAACGCTGCGTTTAGTTGAAATTCCGGTGCCGGTTCCGGCCGAGGCGCCGCGCGGTCCGCATTTTCATAAAGGCTTCGAAGAATGCATCTACGTTCTGGCCGGCGAAGGCTGTACGGAATCGGATAGCGGCAGGCACCCGCTCAAAAGCGGCGATACGATCCTCATTCCGTCCGGGGAAAAGCACGTCACGCGCAATACCGGAACGGTGCCGTTACAGCTTCTATGCTTCTTCCCGGTCGCCGATATCTCGAAGCGCACGGAGGAAGCGGTGGCCGCCGGTAGTTGATCGACAGGCTCAAGCGTCGCGGCAGACCGCAACTTATGCGTCGTTGAGTCCGCCGCTTGCCGGCCACGCATGCAAACGGCATGCGAATAAGGGCGCCACTACGTTTTACGGTGTATATTGACCCTCGGCTGGGGCGGTAATTCGTTTGCTTGCACGCGTGCACACTCCCGTCTCGCTCTCCCACGAAGCGGTCATCGTGGTTAACGCAAGGAGATCACGATGCAGGCAAACACTATAGCGGTCGCAAGCAGAGGCGCCAAATGGGACATCTCCCGTCTCGGCCGCCTGGTCGTATTTATTTTCAGCGCCGGCTTCCTGTGCCCGAATGTGTGGATCGAAGGCATGGACCTCATGACCTTGCACGACAAAAACGACGCGAATATCGAGCGCTAAGCGCATCGCGAGTAATTGTCGAGCCGGCATTCTCACTTGAAGGGAATGCCGACGATCATTTTGGCTACCCACTTCTCGGACGCGCTCGTCAATCCGCGGCCGATGCCGAAATTGAGATCGAAGCCGCCTTTCTGCCAGTCGAGCACACCGTAGAGCACGTGCTCCTGCTGGTTGAATGATGGAATATGATGGAGCGGCCCCATATCCGAGTGGTGCTCGATGCCAAGCTGCAAACCTTCGCGCACGGTCCGCGCTATCTTAAGCGCCGGTGCAAATGCCGGCTCGCGGCTCACATCACTGGAGAACGCGAGATCCACAATCGGGTTTAGTGCAATCAGCCACGGCCCGCCGCGCCAGCCGATGATCGGCCTGATCTCGGCGTTCATCGCGCTTTCCGTCACTCGTTTTGCCGTGTGACCGACCTCGAAATTCATACCCCAGAAGAATGCGCTCGTGGATGGCGCAATGTATTTGAGCCGGAGCTTCGCGCCGTTACCGTATAGATTGCCGTCGGGACCCATCGCGGACAGGAGATAGAGACCGGCGTCCCAGTTCTTCGCCAAGCCGTACGAGAACTCGGGCGTAACCTGTAATACGTGGTGAGATGGCATCTGCCCCGCGTAGGCCGGCTGGCGCGGACCGTCGACAACATAATTGACGTGCATCTCGAGACCGAGCTCGCGTGGCTCATTAACGTCATCGAGATAGACCTGAATTTCTTCGGGCGCGGCGAGCGCGTCGCCGGGAGTGACGGCTGCGGAAAGAGTGGCAGCGAGCAACCCGGCTATCGCGACGGCGTTGCAAGCTCCGGGATTCACTGGCGTCAGCCGGGCGGCCAGTGAAACTTGCGTCCGGCCAGTATGTGCATGTGCAGATGAAATACCGCCTGCCCGCCATCCTTGCCGTTGTTCACGACCAGCCGGAAAGCGCCGTCGATGTTGAGCTGGCGCGTTATCGTGCCGACGACGAGCAGCATATGCCCGAGCAGCGTCTGGTCCTCGGGCGCGGCACTCGACAGCATATCGAGCGGCTTCTTCGGCACCAGCAGGATGTGCACCGGTGCCTGGGGATTCACATCCTTGAACCCGAGACACAGGTCGTCTTCGTACACGATGTCGGCGGGAATTTCTTTTCTGACAATTTTGGCGAACAGAGTATCTGCCATTGTGACTTTCCTTAAGACATTTCCGCGCCTGTGCGCTTACTTTTTATCCTGCGCAAGGGTCGCCGCTGCCCACGCAACGACGGCGTCGACCAACTCGTTGCCGGCTGCCGTCAGCGCACGCACGCCGCCTTCCGCGTTGGCGGTGGATGCGGGCTTCTCGACACTGAAAGTTTTTTGCGCATTCAATGTCCGCCTTGCAAGATTGACCATACTCGCCCTGGCCACGATTACACCGCGGCTTGCGTCCACACTATCGAAGACCTGACTGAAATCTTCCAGCTCGAGGCGCAGTGAGTACTCCGCGCGTGCGCTGTCCCCGGGGCTCACAACACCGCCGTCGCTCGATCCTGCCAGTTGCGTCCTTAGCCGCTGGGTAAGTAGAGCGGCCGGCGGCGCCGCCCATCGGCTATTCGCATACACAAGCTGGCGCGCCGCGTCCTGATAATTCAAACGGTAGACGATTGCCGAAGACTCCAACCAGCTTGGCGCGCCAATAGCGTGGACAAGCACGCTCGGACGTATGCGCGCCGCTTGGGTTGCGGGCGGTGATTGCGCGATGAGATCGTAAGTCGCGGGCGTTTCCTTATGAGTCGGTCCGAGCGAACAACCGGCGACAACCAGGGCCAGCACCGCAAGCGCGTTTTTCATCGTGTTCCCCGCTGGGCTGCGAATCCAGGCTCCCCCGGCCCGGGGGTCAGTGGTCCGCGCCCGAATACGAGGCTTTCCGGCTGATCGTTGATTTCGTTCAGCAGCCGTTCGAGTCCGCGTGACGAGCGCTGCACATCTTCGAGCAGTATGTTTAGCCGCGGCACCGACTCGGCCAGCATTGCTTCGGTTAGCGCCGACCCGCTTGCACCCAACTGCTCAGTGCTCTTCGCCGCCCGCTCGAAAGACTCGACGCGCTGATTCAGGTTCGCAATCAGCGTATCCGCGCGCTTAAGCACTACCCCAGTCTCCTCGACAACAGCGGGAAACGCGTTGAGCGTGGGCTGGATCGAATTCACGAGCGCCGTTGCACGCGTGGTGGCCGTATCAAGGTGCTCGAGTGTGGTCATCAGCTGTTTTTGATTCTCTTCATTCAGCAGCGCATTGACCCGCTTCGCGACCTGATTGAAGTTATCGATCATCTCCTGGCCGGATGCGCTAACCGTATCCATAAATGACGGTCTCACATCGATGCGTGCGAGGTCATTACCCTCCGCCGTCAATGGTTCCGGTTTACTGCCATCGTCGTCGAGCATGACGTACGACAGCCCCGTGACACCCTGCGAACCGAGTTGCGCATACGTGCCCTTTGTCAAAGGCGTCGCCGCCTGCACGGAGATGCGCACCAGTATCTGCCGGTTGTTGTCCGGATCGAATTTGATATCGGTCACTTTGCCGACAGTCACTCCGCGATAACGCACCGGCGCCTGCGTGTTCAGGCCGGACACCGGGACGCGCGAAACCATGAGGTAATCGCGCGTTTCCACTGCATCGCCGCTGAACCACAACGCGGCAGCCACGACACCGAAACCCAGCAGCAGCGTGAACAAACCGGCCGCGAGCGCATACGCCCTGTTTTCCATAGTCCTATCCCTTGTTAACCGCCCAGTCGCCGAACGCTTGACTCAGCCGGATGCGGCGCAATCGCTGGAGACTGTCGCTGCGATCAGCCCGGGTGTCGACTGTCACGTCATCGACATCACACCTCGTACTGCCTCGAGCGCCCGGCGCCCGCGCTCGCCCATAAAGAAATTGCAGATGAAGGGATGTTGGTTTGCCACCACTTCATCGAGTGTGCCCACGATCTCCAGCCGCTGTTCGCAGAGCACGGCAACGCGGTCCGACAACGCGACGAGCGTATCGAGATCGTGCGTGACCATCACTACGGTCAAATGCAGCTCACGATGCAGTTCCTTGATCAGGGTCACGAAGCTTTCGCTGCGATCAGGATCGAGGCCGGCGGTCGGTTCGTCGAGGAACAGCAATTCCGGCTCAAGCGCGAGCGCGCGCGCCAGCGCGATGCGCTTAATCATGCCGCCTGACAATTCAGCCGGCATTTTGACCACATGGCGGGCCTCGATGCCAACCATGGCAAGTTTCATCATTACGAGGTCGTGAATGAGCTCTTCATCCAGGCCGCGCATCTCGCGCAGCGGCAAAGCGACGTTGTCGTAGACGGTAAGCGCGCTGAATAGCGCGCCTTCCTGAAACAGCATGCCCCATCGATCACGCAGGCTGCGCAACTTGCCGCCGTCGCTGCCGTGCAATGAAACGCCGAAGACTTTCACTTCACCGCGCGACGGGCGTTCGAGACCGAGCATCTGGCGCAGCAGCGTTGTTTTGCCACTGCCCGAGCCGCCCACCAGGGACATGATTTCGCCGCGCTCGACACACAGATCGATTCCTCGATGAACGATGTTATCGCCGAATTGCGTCCACAGATCCTTGACCTCGATGATGCACTCGGCCATTACATGATTCCGATGTCTTTGAACATGATTGCGAATATCGCGTCGACAATAATCACGACCGTAATCGACGTTACCACTGAATTGGTCGTGCCAATGCCGAGGCTTTCCGTATTGGGCTCAATGCGCAAGCCGAAATGGCATGCAACCAGCGCAATCAGGAAGCCGAATACGACCCCTTTACCGAGCCCGAGCCACAAATTCGCAATCGGTACGGAGCTCGGTAGGCTCGAGAGAAAGTACGTGTAGCTGATGCCAAGCTGGGCCTCGGCGGAAACCATACCGCCAATGAGCGCAATCGCATTTGTCCACAGCACGATCAACGGCATCGAGACAGCGAGCGCAAGCATCTTCGGTAGTATCAGGCGCAACGTATGCGGGATACCCATTACCGCCATAGCGTCGAGTTCCTGGGTGACGCGCATAACGCCGAGTTGCGCCGTGATAGCCGAACCGGACCTGCCTGCAATGAGGATCGCGGCAAGCACCGGACCCAGTTCGCGGATGAGACTGATGCCGAGTATGTTGACGATAAAGGCGTCCGCGCCAAACAGCTTCAACTGCTGGGCGGAAAGATAGCTGAGTACGACGCCCACGAGAAATCCAACGAGCGCTGTTATGCCCAATGCCTGGGCGCCGGTACGATAGACGTTGGACGAAATTTCCTTCCATGGAATCCGGGACGGATGCCGAACCAGGTATACGGTATCGATGACGACCTGGCCCAGCACCATGACGATCATGACGAGGTGGTCGATGATACCGAGAAGCGTTCGTCCGCTCGCCGCTACGAACCACAAGCGATCATGAGAGGGCACCGCCTTCGCTGGATCATTTCCCACTTCGAGGTGGGCGAAGAGCGCTTCATGCTCAGGTTTAAGCACGAGGCGTTCGGCGCGGCGCCGTCCCCACGCGCGCCACAACAATAGCGCCCCGGCGTGGTCTATCACGTCTACGTCGCGCAGGTCCCATGACGACATCGGGTCTGCCGCGTACTCGGACAACCGCGCACTAAGATCCGACAGGCGTCGCTGCAGGGCGCGGAGGTTCCATGCGCCAGATAGGGCAAAAGTGGTGCGGCCCGCGCCGTTCGTTACGCGCGCGACCTCGGGCGGTGCAGTTTCCGTGCCGCTGGACTCCGACATAAGTGAGTGCTATCTCGCGTACTGGCGAGGGTCTAGCTGACTGATCGAAAAGGTTTTTATCCTAACTGCGACCAGCCCATAAGTCAAAGTCGGCACTCTTTTGATGCAGCGCAATAAAAATGTCTTGACACGGTGCATGACACCCCTATAATCCCATTTGTGCGATGCAACATAACCGAATTCCCCAGCAGCGACTGAAAAAGCAGCTTAATCAAAAGGAGATTCACATGTTTCAAGCCCCTGAACAACTGGTAGCGCTGAACAAAGCCAATCTGGAAGCAGCAGTCCGTTTCGCAGGCATCGCGCTGGAAGGCGCCGAGCGCATGCTCGAACTGCAACTGAAAACCGCAAAAAGCGCGTTTGCCGATGGCGTGCAACAAGCCAAGGCGCTCGCCGAGGTCAAAGATATGCAGGAACTCGCGCAACTCAGGAACAATCTTGCGCAGCCGGCGCTCGACAAAGCGACGAGCTATGTCAAGAGTGTCTACGATGTGGCGAGTGCGACCCAAGCTGAAATCAACAAGTTGCTCGAGGAACAAGTTTCCGAGTTCAACAAGCAAGTGGTCACCAACCTCGACAAGGTCGTAAAGACAGCTCCGGCGGGTTCAGAAGTCGCTATTGCCACAGTCAAGTCAGCGATTACTGCCGTCAATTCGGCCTACGATAACCTGTCCAAATCGGCAAAGCAGTTTGCTGAAATGACGCAGGCAAATGTCGAAGCGGCGACGACGCAAGCGGTCAATGTAAGCAAGAAAAAAGCCGCTTAATTCGGCTTCAGCAGCAACCACGAAAAGCCCCGGCGAGTCCGGGGCTTTTTATTTCCAACTGCGGTCACGGCGTGCGTGCCCATGTGAAGCCGAGCGCAATCACACCTTCCTGCAACTGCGCCATGGCTGCGGCGATACGGCCAGCGTCGCCCCGCACTCCCAGCTCCACGTAACGATCGCTATCGCTCATGTGCGGCAGACTGAATACCTTGAGGCCGGGAAAACGCTCGAGACACTGGTTCATCAAAACGATCAGCTGGCTCTCACCGGCGCCGCGCACGATGATTGCATCTTCGCTGATGCTGCCGGCGGCGTGTAGAGATGTGTACCAGTTGTCGAGCACCCAGGCCATCATCGGCCACGCCATCTGCGGAAAACCCGGCAGGAAATGATGGTCATGCATACTGAAGCCGGGGATGCGGTTGTACGGATTGGGAATGATTCGGCTGCCGCGCGGAAATTCGCCCATCACGAGCCGCTGCGGCGTAATGTCCCCGCCGAAACGCGCGCGGATCTCCGCTTCCGCATCAGGATGCAGCGCCAGCGGCACGCCGGCGGCATGTGCGGCGCATTGCCGGGTGTGATCGTCCGGTGTAGCGCCGATGCCGCCAAAGCTGAAAACGATATCCTTCGATTCAAGCGTACGCTGGAGTGTCGCGGTGATCAGCGGCGGCTCGTCCGCCAGATATTGGCACCATGCGAGTTCGAGTCCGCGTTCGCCCAAAGTAGAGATCACCTGCGCCATATGCTTGTCCTGGCGTTTGCCCGACATGATTTCATCGCCGATGATAATTGCGCCGAATGGCATGGGGGACTCGATGAAAGACACGCACGGGCAGTGTATGTGTGACAGCCCGGGCGCAGCCGCAAGTTGCGGCGGTTAGCTACGCGGATCAGCTATGAATGTACGATTCGAGCTGTTTGATGGTGAACTGCTGCTCGGAAATCGTCTCCTTGACGAGGTCGCCGATAGACAATACGCCAACCAGCTTATCGCGGTCGATCACCGGTAAGTGCCGCACCCGCTTGTCCGTCATCAGCGCCATGCACTCGTCAACGGTGTTATTCGGTTGCACGCAGACGACGCGCATTGTCATGATCTCGCTCACCGGCGTGTCGTGAGATGACTTGCCATGCAGGATCACCTTGCGCGCGTAATCACGCTCGGAAAGTATCCCGATGAGCTTTCCGTTCTGCACTACCAACAACGCGCCAATATCGTTCTCGGCCATGACGCTGAGCGCATCATAGACGCGGGCGTCGGGTGCGATGGTACATAATGCGCGCGACTTCCCCTTCAGTAACTGGCCTACAGTTTTCATACGATCTCCAATGACTGCCGCACGCGCAGCATGCGTCATAAGTGTAATGCATTAATGCGCGCGCGAAAACGCCTGCGGCGTCGCCGCCCCGTCTTGCGAGTAAGCCGTCCAGTGGCGGACCTGCTTTAACCCTGCACACACCGGAGTTGCCTCGATGCTCAATACGACCCGAACCTTCCTGGCTGATCTGTGGGCGCTGACCAAGCCTTATTGGTTCTCGGAGGAGCGCTGGAGCGCGCGTGGACTTCTCGCGGCGGTTGTCGCCCTCAATCTGCTGCTGGTGTATGTCAGCGTTCAGCTTAACGAATGGAACAATGACTTCTACAACGCGCTGCAAAACCTCGACAAGCAGGCCTTCTTTCATCAAGTCGCCAAGTTCGCGGTGATTGCCACTGCCAACATCGTCATCGCGGTCTATCAGCTTTATCTGAACCAGATGCTGGAGATACGGTGGCGGCGGTGGCTGACCGGGCGTTATCTCGATGACTGGATCGGCGAGCGCACTTACTATCGACTGCAACTCACTGACCATGGTACCGATAATCCCGACCAGCGTATCGCCGACGACCTCGCGTTATTCTGCGACCGGACCTTGACCTTATCGCTTGGCTTAATGTCATCGGTCGTCACGCTGTTCTCATTCATAGCGATCCTGTGGACCCTCTCGGGCACCTTGAGCTTTTCGCTGAACGGATCACAGATCAATATTCCGGGTTATATGGTATGGGTAGCGCTCATCTATGCGATTGCCGGCACCGTGTTCATTCATCTCATCGGCAGGCCGCTTATCGGACTGAATTTCAACCAGCAAAGATTTGAAGCGAATTTCCGGTTTTCGCTCGTGCGTTTTCGCGAGAATGCGGAATCCGTCGCGCTCTATCGCGGCGAAACGGATGAGATACGCGGCTTCAAGCATCGCTTCGCCGACGTCGTCACAAACTGGTGGGCCATCATGAAACGGCAGAAATCGCTGACATGGTTTCGCGCAGGCTATAACCAGATTGCGATTATTTTTCCCTTCGTGGTCGCGGCGCCCCGCTACTTTGCGGGCACTATAAAGCTAGGTGGCCTCATGCAGATCTCGTCCGCCTTCGGCCAGGTTCAGGATGCATTGTCGTGGTTCGTGAACGCCTATACGCAAATTGCCGACTGGAAGGCGACCGTCGATCGCCTGACGACCTTCCGCAAGGCGACGCACCTCGCGCAACAAGAAGCGAGGAACAACCCGGGTGTTGCAATTTCGGTGACGGACGACGCGAGCATCAGAGTCAAGGATCTCGTTTTGAATCTGCCGGACGGCCAGCCGTTGCTTGCTGCTTCGAGCGTCGCGTTCAAGCCCGGCGAAAATGTTCTGCTCACAGGTGCATCGGGATCAGGCAAAAGCACCGTGTTCCGCGCACTTGCGGGCATCTGGCCATTCGGCCGCGGCATCGTGTCGCGGCCGCGCGCGGCGGAGATCCTCTTCCTGCCGCAAAAACCGTATCTGAATATCGGCCCGCTGCGCGACCAGCTCTGTTACCCGGCAGCGAGCGGCACGTTCACCGACGGCGAGATACGCGGCGCATTGGTCGATTGCATGCTCGGTCACCTGGTGGATCGTCTCGACGAGGTGCAGCACTGGGCACAACTGCTGTCGGGCGGCGAACAGCAGCGTGTCGCATTCGCCCGCGCGCTGCTGCATAAGCCCGCATGGCTCTTCATGGACGAAGCGACATCGGCGCTAGATGAGCAGACGGAAGCAACACTTTACGGGCTTCTCGCACAACGTCTGCCGGGCACCACCATAGTCAGCATCGGACATCGCGAGACACTGCGCCAGTTTCATCAGCGTCGACTCAAGATCAGCCGTCATGACCACAGTGCCGCGGTTTTGCTCCCCGCGGCGTGACGGCATGCGATTTCAGTGATTAGCGGCCGCTATGGCGTCCGCTTTCTTCAGCAGGCGCTGCGCCATTCGTATGTTGGCAATGTCGATCATGCGTCCGTCGAGCTGCACGGCACCGCGCCCGTCGCGCGCTGCCTGGGCCATCGCATCGACAATACGACGGGCGCGCGTGATCTCTTCGGTCGAAGGACTGAACACCTGATTCACGCTCTCGATCTGCGCCGGATGAATCACCATCCGCCCCTCGAAACCCAGCGCCGCGGAACGTAGACTGGAGGCGCGTAATCCTTCGGCATCACTGAAGTCACTGTATGGACCATCCATGGGACGTAATCCATACGCGCGGCATGCGGATACTATGCGCGACTGTGCAGCATGCCATGGATCAAGCTGATAGTACGCGCGCCGTCCGCTCGCGTCTTTTTCGCTCAACACACCGTATTCCGGGCTCAAGGCGCCTATCGTGGTGCTGCGGGCGCCGGTCGATGCGGCGAAGTCCCCCGAGCCGAAACACATCGCTTCCAGCCGGCGGCTCGACTGCGCAATTGCTTCGACGTTGCACAAGCCCAGCGCAGTTTCAATCATCACCTCGAAACCGATGCGCTTCTCGCGTTCATGCGTCCGTTCGATTTGCGTCACGAGCACATCGAGCGCATACACGTCCGCCGCCACGCCGGCCTTCGGCAGGAACAGCATGTCGAGACGCGGACAGGCTTCGGCGACTTCGATAACGTCGCGATAAGTGTACGGCGTATCAAGGCCATTGATCCGTACGCTGACCGTTTTACGGCCCCAGTCCAGATCGTTGAGCGCCGCAATCACATTCTTGCGCGCCTGCGGCTTGTCGTCAGGCGCCACCGAATCTTCGAGATCGAGAAAAATTACGTCGGCGGCCGAGCGGCTTGCTTTTTCGATCATCTTCGGATTCGAGCCAGGCGCCGCGAGTTCTGACCGATGGAGGCGCTCGGTTACCGGCTCAAAAGTGGTGTGACTCATCTTCCATCCTTACCGTTTGCAGTGGCGCGTTCGAGCGCGCGTATGAGCACTGAAAAGTCAGCGCCGCCGTCGCCCGCACCCATGAGGGCGTTTATTTGTTGTTTCACCACGGCTCCGGCGGGCAGCGGCAGCCCTGACTCCTGCGCAAGGTCGAGCACGATACCGAGATCCTTATGGTACAGACGCGTATCGATGCCCTGTCCGAAATCGCGGCTCACCATGCGTTTGCCAAAGAGCTCGAGGACGCGGCTCGCGGCAACGCCGCCCATCAGCACTTCGTGTACTCGGGCAGGGTCGAGGCCGCAGCGCCGGGCGAGAGTGAGCGCCTCCGCCGCGGCCTGCGCGGTGACAGTCAACGCCAACTGATTGCACGCCTTGGTCGTTTGGCCCGCGCCATGATCGCCCATGTGGAGCACGGTCTTGCCGAGACAGTCGAATAACGGCTTGATGCGCTCGAAGACTGCCAGTTTTCCGCCGGCCATGATTGCAAGCGTCGCTGTCTGTGCGCCGGCCGGACCACCGGATACGGGCGCATCGACATGTTCGATGCCGCGCTCCGACAATGCGTGTGCGATGCGCCGTGTCACCAGCGGTGAAATTGTCGCCATGTCGATGAGCACCGTACCAGCGGTCGCACCTTCGACAATCCCATTCGCGCCCAACGCGATCTGCTCGCTGTCGGCCGACGAGGTCACCAGTGAAAACACTACATTGGACCGGCGCGCAACGTCAGCTGGCGTAGCGGCAACGCTTGCGCCTTGATCAAGGAGCGGCGCAGCGGCCTCTGGACGCCGGGCGTATACCGTCATCGCGTAGCCTGCCTTTATCAGATTGAGCGCCATCGGACGTCCCATTACACCGAGGCCAATGAAGCCCAGCTTGAACGCTGTCGTCATAACAGGCACTGCGCTTTTTTTGGCGCCCCCGCATCCGTACTCCACCAGCGTTCTATCCGCGAACGCAAATCGCCCACTGTGGCGAACTGAAGCGCCTGTGTGTGCGCGACTGTCGACAGCGTAGTGTTACCGCCCACGATGTTGGCGAGTGTATCAATCCGGTGAACCTGCCAGCCGGCAAGGGAAAATTCGTTGTCGAGCGCACGCAACCGGCTCAAGTGCTGCCAGATTCCCGATAGCTTGAGTTCTGAACGCGCGCCGCCGCGCGCCTTATCAGCGTAGTTGAACGCCAGTTCGAAGCGAATCTGACCTTGCCCGCCCGGATTGGCGCTCCCTTGAGCACGCCAGGGCGCACCGAACTCGAGTTGCGCGCTGTCTCCTTTGCGAACGCGAAGGGGAGCTTTGTCATCAGCAACATCCAATTTTTTATTTACTGTAACCGATGACGGCCCCTCGGGCAGCGCGCGCCCGAGCAGACGCAATACCACTTGCAGATACATGATGGGATCATCGCGTTCCTGCAGTTCGTGGCGGATCGCGGGCACGATGTCTTTGAAGATCACTGCCTGGTCATCACAGATTGAGAGGTACCGCGCCTTTAATCTTGCCGGTGCCGCGCTGCTCATCTTTGATGATGCGCATATCGCCGTTATCCGCGCGGTCGAACTGCCAGGTAGCGGCTAAATCGCCGGCGGACGTGGTCGCGGCGAGCTCAACGTGGCCCACTTGATACCACAGCGTTGCGGGCACCGGCTTTTGGGCTGCTGCATTGAAGCAGCCCATCACGAGCACCGCGTAAGCAGTGAGCTTGAGCATGCGTCCTCCCTGACGCGCACGTTTTCCTGAGGCGGCGCTGCATCGCGGACGAACGACACGGTCAACGTTAGTGGATGAGACCGAGCGCAATTGTGAGCGGCAGCGTGAACCAGAAAAGGATTGTACTCCAGCCGATCAGCAGTGCCGCCGACTCGCTGTCAAGGCGGAACCGATCCGCGAGCAGCAGCACTGACATCATCGCCGGTGTCGTCGCCTCGATCGAGGCTGCATATTGAGATTCGCCGAGCGGTGCGTAGAACAAGCGCGCCGCGCACGCAACGATGAGCGGCGTAAATAGCAGCTTGACCGCGGCAGCGGTCAATATCTCCGGACGAGGCCTGAGATTGCGCCATGGAATAGTGAGACCCAGCACAAAAAGCGTGACCGGTATCGTCGCCTCTCCGATCATGTGTGCGGCATTCACGAGCGGCGCGTAGGCTAGATCAAGATTGTGCAGAACGACGCCGAGGGCGAACGCCCATAGCGGAGGCAACGCCACCACGACGCGCCAAACCGACGGATATGAGACGCCGCTCTCGTGCGAGCCGAGGCGCGTTGCGATCCATACGCCAAGACTCCAGATGACCGGAATCGTCATCAGCATGTCGTTGAAAACTGCATAGCGTATCGCGTCCCGGCCGAAAAAAAACATCAGGACCGGCGCCCCGATGTTGAAAGTGTTGCCGATCATGCCGCCGAGCATCAGAACTGCGCGGGTCGAATCTTTCAGATTGCGTCCGAGCGGCGACAGGTACAGCAGCACATACAGTAAAGCGCCGGAAACCACAGTCCCCAAGCCAACCAGCAGAGGCACGGCGAGTAGATCCAGCGTAATGCGCGCTGACGCGCCGACGGCGAAAAGGATCGCCGGGAAAAACACATACATGACGAGACGGTTCAACTGCGTGCGCGTCGCTTCGAGTGGCGTATCGCGAAAGACGAGCGGCCATATGGCGCCGGCGGCGACGAGCACCGCGAGCGGGAGCATTACTTCAACGACGAGATCGGCTAATTGCACGCGCTACTGGAGCGGCGCGCGGGCTTAAACGCCCGCCACACCAGTCGTTCCTCTAACCCATTTCGTTCGCACCGATGACTATTCGTGCGCTCGTCTCATCGCTTGGCCTGCGGGTTGAGCAGATTGGGAGGCATGCCGCCCGTGAGCGCGGCCACTGCGTTTTTCGCAGCAGTCATTGCCATCGCGCGCCGCGTCGCTTCCGTCGAGCTGCCCACGTGCGGCGCGAGGTACTACGTTCTTCAAGTCGAGGAAACCCGGATTCAGCTGCGGCTCGTTTTCGAATACATCGAGTCCTGCCGCGCGTATGGTGCCGTTCTTGAGACCATGAATGAGGGCGGCATCATCTACAACGCCGCCACGCGTGGAATTAATCAGGATCGCGGTGGGCTTCATTCGCTTGAGCTCCGCCTCGCCGATGTAATGATGAGTGGCGGGTGAATACGGCATCTGCAGGACGATAAAATCCGCACTCGCCAGCAGCTCATCCTTGCTTGCGTACTCGGCGTTGAGCCAGTGCTCGACATCCGCCGGCAGCCGGTTGCGATTGTGATAGAGCACCTTCATCTTGAAGCCTGCAGCGCGCCGCACGATCGCCTGGCCGATGCGACCCATGCCGATGACGCCGAGCGTTGCATGATGAACATCGACGCCCAGCATTTGCTTCAAGTGCCAGCCTTTCCACTGCCCCGCGCGTATATAAGCCTCTGCTTCGGTGAGCCGGCGGGCCGTTGCCAGTATCAACGTCCACGCGAGATCGGCGGTGCTGTCGTCGAGCACGCCGGGCGTATTGGTAACCATCACACCGCGCGCAGTGCATGCGGGCACATCGATATTGTTGTAGCCAACGGCAATATTCGCCACGACTTTGAGGTGCTCGCATGCCGCGAGCAGCGGCTCGTCGATGCGATCGGTCAGACAGCACACGACCCCGTGCTTGTCCTTTAGCTTAGCCGAGAGCGCTGCCGGATCGAACGGCTGGTCGCGCTGGTTCGCATCGACTTCGCAGTGCTCGCCGAGGTAAGCAAGCGTTTCATCGAATACTTCGCGCGTGACAAGAATCTTCGGTTTCATCGCAGTCCTGTATTACGGTCCTATACTGTTCTCATTCCGGCGGCGCCGGATGCGGGGCAATTATCGCATAGCATATTTCGACTCGAGCATGCGCTGTCGCGCGGCTTATGGCCGCCAAATGTTTCTGCAGTACGTCTCACTCAACCGGCATGCTGCAACGACGCCGATCAACGACCATAACGCAAGTATCGCCATGCCCAGTCGATAAGCGTCGGCACTGCCGCCGGTAACGATGCCGCGCGCCACTATCGACGACCCATCCGACGAGCGGCTGCAATATGCCCGAGGCAGCGAAGCCGCCGATGTTAGCGATGGCGATCGCCATGCCGGCACAGGCGGGAGCGTTGACTTCTTTTGCAATCGACCACGACAGCGTAAATCCGGGCACTGCAAGTCCGGTTAATACGGCGGCGATAACGCACGCCGCCTGCAGCGGGCGCAGGCAGTACGGCCCAGCCAATGGCAATTAGGCTGTACGCCGCTGCGAAGGCGATGACGATCGGCCGCCGCACGTGCATGCGATCGGACAACACGCCTACCATCGGGGAACCGAACGCGAATGCGATCAAGGTGAATGCGATGTAGCGGCTCGCTTGAACCGGATCCATATTTTGGGTGTGCACAAGATAAGGCACCGCCCATAAGCCGATGAACGTCATATAAGCACCCGACACTCCGACGTTGACCCAGAACGGCGGCCATGTGGAACGGTTTGCCGCTACAGCCTTCAGCGAGCGTCGCCAGTCACCCGCTTTTGCGCGCGTGGTCGGCGCGACAGGCGTTTCCCGCACGAGAAACCAGATCGCGCAGGCGAGCGCTATCGACACCGCACCGACGCTCACAAATACGCTGCGCCATGAAACGAGCGTGATGAGCCAGGCCAACGGGGCGGTGGCGACGAGCGCGCCGATGATTCCCGACACGTTAGCCGCCCCGACTGCAGTCGCAAATTGCCGCTCATGAAACCAGTTGGAATGGAGCTTCAGCGTGCAGACGAAAACGCCCGCCACGCCGAGACCTGCGAAGGTGCGTGCGATCGCCGCCACCGTAAAGTTTTCCGCCAGCCCGTAACCGATGGAGCCGGCGCCCGCGATTAGCATGCCGATAGTCAGCGTAACGCGCGGGCCAAGGGTATCGGCAAGCACTCCCGCTGGTACCTGCATGAGCGCATATACATAAAAATACGTAGCACCGAGCGTGCCGAGCGCCGCGGCGCCAATCGAAAACTCCTCCTGCAAACTGCCTGCAATGGCGCCGGTCGACACGCGATGAAAAAATGAAATGAAAAACGCGCAGCAACCGAGCCCGTACGCGCTCCAGCGCCACCACGCCTCGCGGCGCGTGCCCGCATCTGTTCGTAAAAACACTACCGGGAAACCGTCAGAAAAGTGGAACAGAGCAGGACGTGCTCCATTCGTGATCTGAATAACTGAAGCGGCTAACAGTCGTCATTCGCAGCGTGTGCGGTGCGAACGGGCCCAGGAGTCACTTATAGAGCGTATGCGGTAGCCACAATCCGATTTCCGGAAAAACATACAGCATCACCAACGCGATGACCTGGATCGCCATAAAAGGCATCATGCCGGCGAAGATGGCGTTTAACGTGACGTGTGGCGGTGACACGCCTTTCAGGTAAAACGCGGCCATCGCCACCGGCGGTGACAGGAACGCAGTCTGCAGATTCAGCGCCACGAGCAATCCGAAAAACAGTGGGTCTATATGAAAATGCGGCAGCAGTGGAATGAAAATCGGCATAAAGATAACGATGATCTCCGTCCACTCGAGCGGCCAACCCAGCAGGAAGATGATGATTTGCGCCAGGATCATGAATTGAACCGGCGACATATCTAAGGAGAGCACCCATTTTTCGACGACTTCCTGGCCGCCGAGCAGCGCAAACGACGCAGAGAATATAGACGAGCCAACAAACAACCAGCACACCATTGCGCTCGTCTTCGCGGTGAGGAACGAGGATTCGCGGATGATCCCGCCGAGTTCTCGGGCTGTTGTCCAAATAGCACTTCTCGCGGTTGTATCGCCGGTCGATTTTTTGCGCCAATGCTCGGCAAAGCGATAGGCAGCCGCAAGAACGCAGCCCCCGAGCGCGCCGACCGCCGCTGCTTCCGTTGGTGTTGCGAGACCGAAAACAATGGAACCGAGCACCGCGAGAATTAAAATCGCCAATGGAAAGAACGACGTCAGCAGCATCTTGAATACTTCCAGACGCTCCCAGCTCCACAGACTGTAAAGAACCCCAAGCATGACGACGCAAAAAGCCAGAAACATCCAGAACCATGTGGGCGTTGGCAGGCGCTCCACTGCCGCGGGGGGATTTTCAACAGTCGTCGATTTCGCTGGTTCGGAACTGGCGACCGTCGATACTTCCTTGCTCCGTTCCACGGGAGCTTCCTTGATGCCAACGTCGGTCTTGTCTTCTTCTGCCTGGCTTATGAGTCCCGTCGACTCTTCTTTTACGTCGGTCGCTACCAGCCCGCCGGACTGAACCAGCCCGGTCGTGTCAACTACTGCTTCCGGTGATGTCGCGATCTGATAAGTGATAGCCAGCGTAGCAGCGATGAAGAAGGCGGGGACGAGCGTCACAAACATCTGCGCAATCACGGTACGTTTTTCGACGGTGCCTGGGCCGATAAGTGCACGCCACAAACCACTGAGCGCATTTGATCCCTGCCGTCGAAGATTTTGCGCAAAAGAGGGCAGTGACACCGCGCGGTCGACTTGCGGCAGCGGCGGCATCAAATCCGGCCGGAATTTAGCGAGGACGATGACATATCCGATATAAAGTGCCGCGAGCATAAAACCTGGACCGAATGCGCCGGCATATAACTGCACTACCGAGACGCCAGCAACCGCGCCATAAACGATCAAGAGAACAGATGGCGGTATCAAAATGCCGAGACAGCCACCGGCGGTGACTGCGCCAGCGGCGACTTTCGTGTTGTATCCCGCCTTGAGCATCGCCGGAAATGCAAGCAGGCCCATTAAGGTCACAACTGCCCCTACGATACCCGTTGCAGTGGCGAAGATGGCGCAAGTGACAATCGTCGCGACGGCAAGCGCCCCCGGAACACGAGCGGTCGCCAAATGCAGGCTCTTGAACAGGCGATCGATCAGGGCTGCGCGTTCGACGAGATAGCCCATGAATACGAAAAGCGGGATGGCAATCAGCACGTCGTTCGACATTACTGAGTAAGCGCGCTGAACCATGAGATCGAGGATTTGCCGCTCCGCGAGCGCCGGGTTTGCGCTGCGGTAGGCAAGCCAGCCGAAGAACACACCCATGCCCATAAGCGTAAACGCTGTCGGGAAACCGAGCATGATTCCGACGACGATCAGTGCCAGCATGAGCAATCCCAGGTGACCGTTGGTCATCTGAGACGGCGCGGGCATGAGCACAAATACCATGATCACTACCGCCGCCATGATGGAAAGCCCGAACCATACTTCTTTTCTCATTTGCGGGCTTCCGCCTGATGGACGACGACGGTATCGAGCTTCGCGATGTCCTCATCCTTGACGTGCACCATGTCCTTCAGTTTGTCCACATCCACTTCCTGTACATCTTGTTCACGCGACGGCCAATAACCCTGCTTGATACAGATTACGCATCGAATGATCTCAACGATCCCCTGCACGAGAATGAAGGCGCCGGCCACGGGGATGATCGTCTTGAAGGGATAAATCGGCGGTCCATCGGCGGTAATGTTGGAATGCTCGTTGATCACCCAGGATTCCGCAGCGTAGTTGTAACCCGCCCACACAAACGCAACAACGCCGGGTATGAAGAACAGGAGATAGAGTGCTAGATCGAGTGATGCCTGCAGGCGGGGCGGAAAAAATCCATACAGCACGTCGCCTCGCACGTGCCCATTCTTAGCGAGCGTATACGCGCCCGCCATCATGAAAAGCGTGCCGTATAGCATGATCATGGCATCGAATACCCACGCATGCGGACGACCGAGGGCGTAACGTGAAAACACTTCCCAGGAGATCAGCAAGGTTAAGCCCACGATGAGCCATGAGAACGTCTGCCCGACCCACGTGCTTGCCTTGTCTACGAACAGCAGCAGTTTCTGCATGTGGCATTCCAAGTGAGCGAAACCAACGGGGCGCTGAGATGCGGATTACGCCGCTTTGCTCAACGACGATGGCAGCATCCGACTTCCGACTTCGTTTTGCTAGGACTACGCCTGGTATAAAAACACCATCCGCATCACCGGATGGTGTCGTGAAGCATCGGGTATGTCACGCCTTTTTCGCTGCGGGTTGCTTGCCGAAATAATGGTTATACGCCATGCGCCGATTCACATAAGTATCGAGGTCCCAACGCACCGCCCGCTCGGCAAACACGCGCTGAGATTCCAGCACTTCCTTGAATAAGGGATTTTCTGCGGACTTTTTGGCCATGACCGGGTCGAATACCTCAATCTGCTTTTGCAAAATCGAGTCAGGCGTTTTGTACACCTTAACGCCCTGCTTGCTTTGTAGTTCGATATAGTCCTGCGAATAGCGGTGAATCGCCTTCCACGACATGTCGGCAGACGCAGCTTCGGTTGCATACGCAATGATTGCCTGTATCTTGGCCGGTAACGCCTCGTACTTGGTCTTGTTGAACGTTATCTCGAATTGCTCAGCATTCTGGTGGAAACTCTGCAGCATGAAAACCTTTGACACATCCGGAAACCCGAGCAGGCGATCGGACGTTGCATTGTTGAATTCCGCCGCGTCGAGCAGCCCGCGGTCCATGGCAGGTACGATCTCGCCGCCGGGCAATGCGTTTACCGCCGCGCCCAATGCAGTGAACATATCGATCGAAATACCAACAGTGCGATATTTGAGACCTTTCAAATCCTCGAGTTTGGTCACCGGTTTTTTGAACCAGCCCAGCGGCTGCGTAGGATGCGGTCCGTACGGAAAGGACACGACATTGGCGCCGATCGAACTGTAAATCTTCGCAAGCAGTTCTTTGCCACCGCCATACTTATGCCAGGATAGCATCATGTTTCCATCCATTCCAAAAGCAGGACTCGAACCCCACAGCGCAAGAGCGTTCTGCTTGCCGTAATGGTAAACAAGCACACCATGGCCGCCGTCGAGCGTGCCTTTTGACACTGCATCGAGCAACCCAAACGCGGGGACCACAGCACCGGCAGGAAGCACATCGATTTTCAACTCGCCGCCGGTCATGTCGTTGACTTTCTTGGCGTAGTCGAGAGCAAACTCGTGAAAGATATCTTTAGATGGCCACGTGCTCTGCCAGCGCATCGTAATGGGTGTGCTCTGGCCCTTTGCGATCATCGGAAACGCGAGTGCCGCAGTGCCGGTCGCAGCGGCAGCGCCGCTTAAAAATTTGCGACGCGATGTGACAGAAGTCGACTTCGTTCTTGTGGTTGATTCCTTCTTGCTCATATCCGCCTCCTGCAGATTTTATGATTTAGTACATTCGCGACACAGAGACTGATCAAAGGCGGCGAATTCTGATTTGTTGATTGCGTTACCGCGTCCCCACGTAGCCGGCCCATGCTATACCGGCAAGACTGTTAAATCAAGGCGTCAACAGCGTCCGCGAACGTTGTATTCCCTGGGCACTGATACTTTGATCGACAGTGCGCGACAACCGTAAAAACTAACGAAGCAGCGCTCATCGAGGGACGTGCGGTCAGGTACGCATCGCGATCAACTGGAGGCTGATGCGCGCTGAACGGCCGCGGCAGGCCGGATCTTATGCGGTTCAGTCGGCTGCCATCCCAGGGTGAGCAGCAGCGCAGCAAACCCGATCACGTAAGCGAGAGTCACATGCCAGCCATGCCTTAACCACAAGCCGACCGATTTTGCTTCCGGGTACATGTTGGACAGCGCTACGCCTGCCGATGAGCCGAACCAGATCATCGAGCCGCCGAATCCCACAGCATAAGCAAGGAATCCCCAGTCGTATCCGCCCTGCTGCAGTGCGAGAGCGGTAAGCGGGATATTGTCGAACACAGCGGACACGAAACCAAGACCCAGCGCGGTTTGCCACGCTGCAAGCGGAAGTTTTTCCACCGGCATCAATGAGGCGCACAGGACCAGCGAGATCAGGAACACGCTGCCTTTGAACGTCTCAGGCAGCAGGCTCCATTGCGGTTTGCGCAGCCCTGATGTGATCAGAATCGCAGCCCATACTGCGGCGCCAATGAACGGAAATCTATCCGAGAGCTGCGGATATTCGACGTTTACCACTACATTCGCAGCGATTGCTGACACCAGGATGAAACCAACGATGCCGACCCGTATGGCATCGATGTGTATGCCGCGCGGCGGATCCTTAACGATGGGCGAATAGCGCTGCTGCTGGACCGCCGCCGGAATGCCGAAGATCACGAGCGCGGCTAGCGCCCCGACATATGCGTGGAGCACACTGACGGGATCGACGCCGTCGATCCACATCATGGTAGTTGTCGTGTCGCCAACGACGCTGCCGGAGCCACCTGCGTTCGAGGCCGCGACGATTGCGGCGAGATAGCCGATGTGAACTTTGTGACGGAACACGGTGGCGGCGATCGTTCCGCCGATCAAAGCTGCGGCGATGTTGTCGAGAAAGCTCGATAAGACGAATATCATGATGAGCAAAACAAATCCGCCCTTCCAGTCGTCCGGCAGCAGCTTCGGCAGCCAGGCTGGAACACGACTTTCTTCGAAGTGCTTCGAAAGCAGAGCGAAGCCCATCAGCAGCATGAACAGGTTGGTCAGCAATACCCATTCGTTGTGCATGTGCCCGGCGAATCCCGCGAGCCCCTGACCCGAGCGGAAGCCGACTGTCATGAACTTGTACGCGAGTATGGCCGCGAGACCGCTGAGCGCGACGCGCAGCGTGTGATGATGAAACACAGCCACACCTAAAAGCGTTGCGCCGAACAGGATAAATTCAATCGGTGCGCCGAAAACTGACGAGACAGTTTGCGCACCAGCGTCCGCTGCAAACGACGACGTGGTGGCGATCAACGCTGCGATCACCGCGAGGATCGCACGTCTATTTTTGCTTCGCGTAATCACGCCAGGGGTAAGCGGCATGGGCATCGGGTTACAACGTGGCGCCCGATTCTAGCATCGGCGCTTCCGCGTTCCGCTGGAAGCTCATCCTCCTGCAAATAACGATGTCGGGTGACGGACAAAAAAAGGCCCGCTCGCGCGGGCCTTTGAGTTGTTAGCAAACGGTTTTCGTTTAGCCGAGCTCGACCGGCACATACATCTTGGCATCTTCACGCTGAACAAGCAGCGCCACATGTTTGCCGGCGCCCGATACGAGCTGCTTCAATTGCGCCGGATTTTTAACGGGCGTGTTGTTGATGGACAGAATCACGTCGCCCGCCTGTATTCCCGCCTTCGCGGCGGCGCCCGTCGCATTTTCTACCACCACTCCGGACGTTGCGCCGATTTGCTGCTGCTCTTCACGGCTGAGCGACCGCACCGCGACGCCAAGCCGGCCTTGCTCCTGACCCGGATTGTCTGCTGCGGCTACTTTGGCGTCCTTTACTTCGCCGACCGTGACCTCGACGTTCTTGCTTTCGCCCTTACGCACGACGTCGAGCTTTGCAACTGACCCGGGGGCTGTATTGGAAACCAGCACTGGCAACTCGTTTGAACTCGTGATCTCTTTGCCGTTATAGCGCACGATCACATCGCCGGGCTGCAGGCCTGCCTTCGCGGCCGGGCTCCCGTTCTCAACCGAACCGACCAGTGCGCCTGCCGGCTTCTTCAGACCGAATGAATCTGCGAGCGCCTGATTGACGTCCTGTATGCCGACACCGAGGCGGCCGCGCGTCACCTTGCCGTGCTTAACGAGTTGATCCTCGACCTTCAGCGCAACATCAATCGGTACGGCAAATGACAAGCCCTGATAACCGCCTGAACGGCTGTAGATCTGCGAATTGATGCCGATGACTTCGCCCTTCATGTTGAAAAGGGGTCCGCCAGAATTTCCAGGATTCACCGCGACGTCCGTCTGTATGAACGGCACGTAAGTGTCGCCGGGAAGCGCGCGGGCTTTCGCGCTCACGATGCCCGAGGTCACAGTGTTTTCAAATCCGTAGGGAGAACCGATCGCAAGCACCCATTCGCCCACTTTGACGTCATCGGCGTTCGCGATTTTTACCGTCGGCAGATCTTTTGCATCGATTCTGATCACTGCCACATCGCTGGCTTTATCGACGCCTATGACTTTTGCTTTGAACTCGCGCTTATCGGTCAGTTTGACGATTACCTCGCTCGCATCTGAGACGACGTGCGCATTCGTCAATATCGTACCGTCAGGACTCACGATGAAACCGGAGCCGAGACCGTGCATCGGTGTCTGCTGTTGCGGAATCTGACCTCTGAACTGCTTGAAGAACTCGTAGAACGGATCGCTCGGATCGAGTCCCTGGCTATCCGAGACAGCTTGTTGTGCCTTGCCGGTGACACTGATGTTCACCACCGCCTGTCCATTTTGGGCGACGATGTCCGTGAAGTCAGGGCGCGCGACCGCGGACGCAGTCTGCGCAGGCGCAGCGGCTTGCGCCGTTCCCGTTGTTGCCGCAGTCGCGGAATGCACGGACGTGCTCTCGGCCACGTAGCCGCCCACTGTCGCTGCCGATATCAGTCCCGCGACAATCAAACTGCGAACCAATGTAGTGTGTTTCATATGTATCCTCGTGATTGAAATTAGCAACGAAATCTACTTCTCATGGCATGCATCTTAGAAGCCGAAACTTAAGACAAACTTAAGGGAGTCGCGTGCGCCGAATACTGATGCGTCCTGGCATCAGCAACGCCCGCACGAATGCGATTAGCCCGCGGGGAACCGCACCGTGACTGTCAAGCCCAGACCGCCGGGCCCGCCAGTCAATTCGACCGCAGCGCGATGGCGCTGTGCAATGCGCTGGACGATCGACAGCCCCAGGCCGCTGCCCTCGACGCCGCCGGTATCGGCGCGATAAAAGCGGTCGAATACCCGTTGACGCTCCGCCGCCGGGATGCCCGGACCACTATCTGTAACGACCCACGTCGGCCTGCCCGCACTCATTTTTGCGGCCACGTCGACACTACCGCCGGCCTGCGTATAACGCACGGCGTTGTCGATCAGATTGCCAATTAACGTGCGCAACGCATCCGGGTCGCCGGCTGTGCTGACCGGACGGTCCGCAGTCAATCCCAGTTCGACGCCTTTCGCTTCGGCGATGGCCGCCTCTTCAGCCACCGCGTCGCGCGCGATTTGAGTCAGATCAACGGCAGCCAATGTGCGCTCGCCTGCGCCCGCCTCATTGCGGGCAAGCGTCAATAATTGCTGCACGAGATGCGCCGCGCGGTCAGCGCCGGCCTTCAGCCGGCTGAAAGCTTTGCTGCGCTCGTCGGGCGACGACGCGCGTTCGGCCAACTGTATCTGCAGCTTCACGGCCGTCAAGGGTGTGCGCAGCTCATGCGCTGCGTCGGCGATAAAGGCCCGCTGTAGGGTCAGTGCATCGCCGAGGCGGCGCAACAAATCGTTGAGCGCCGCAACGAGCGGCTTCACTTCCGCGGGCAGCGGTTCGGCCGGCAGCGGCTCGAGCGCATCCTCCGAGCGGCGATTGACCGCGCCCGCCAGATTTTCCAGCGGCGCAAGTCCGCGTCCGACCGTGATCCAGATGAAAATGAGCAGCGCAGGCAACAGAATCAGAAACGGCAGCAGCGCACGCAGCGCCAGGCCTGCAGCAAGTTCGTCGCGGGCGCGCATCGGTTGCGACACCTGGATCACATTACCGGCGATCAGCGTGCTGTAAACACGCCAGTCGCCGCGCGGCGTTGCGACAGTGGAAAATCCAAGACGGAGCCGTCTCAGCACCGGTGAGCCCGGACGTGATAGATAAACCTGCGCACCGTTCTGATCCCATATCTGCACTACGACGACGTCGCCGGAACCTGCGTCGCTATCCGGCGGCGTGCTGGGCGGTGCAAATCCGCCGTTCGGGAATGCGGCCGCCATCACCTGCAACTGATAGTCGAACAGCTCCGCGGCCTCGATGCGTGTTTGCCGGTAAACCGCGAATGCAGCCGCGAGGGTGCTCACTGACAAGCCTAGCAACAACCAGATGAGCAACTGGCGTCTGATCGATGTCATGGTTTTGCGGGAACCATGTAACCCACGCCGCGGATGTTCTTGATGAAATCCTGCCCGAGCTTTTTGCGCAGCGAGTGGACGTAAACCTCGACCGTATTGCTTTCGATTTCTTCGCCCCAGCCGTACAGTTTTTCCTCGAGTTTTTCGCGCGATAACACGGCGCCGGGCCGGTCCAGCAACGCTTCGAGTAAGGCAAATTCACGCGCGGACAGCGCGAGCGGCTTGCCCTTCAACGTGACTTCGTGTGAAGCGGGATTGAGTTTAAGATCGCCAAACTCAATGACGCCCTCAACGCGTCCGGCCTGCCGGCGCAGCAGCGCCCGTATGCGGGCAGACAATTCGTCGAGATCGAACGGTTTGACCAGATAGTCATCGGCGCCCGCATCCAGACCTTTGACGCGGTCAGCGACGGAGTCGCGAGCCGTGAGTATCAGGACCGGAATTCGATTGGCCGCACGGCGCGCCGTCCTCAGGTACGTCCAACCCGTCTTTCTTGGGAAGACCGAGATCGAGCAGCATCAGATCGTACACGGCGTTGGCAAGCGCAAGGTCGGCTGCGCGTCCATCACGCACCCAGTCGACGGTGAAGCCGTCGCGGCGCAAACCGGCGCGCACGCTGTCGCCGATCATTGCATCATCCTCAACGAGCAATAGACGCATGGTCGGTTCGCAATCAGTCTCGCTGTACGCTGGCTTCACCGGTATATCTGCGCTGAAAACCACGCATTTTGGCGAAGCTACATTAAGCGAGCCTTAAGATATTCGGCTGTACGTGTACAAGCTCGTTCTATTCAGGCGCACGGACGAGCACGATATGCACGCGGTATGGGCCGTGCGCACCCAGCACTATTGTCTGCTCGATGTCGGCGGTGCGCGACGGGCCTGAGATGAAATTGACGGCGCGTGGCATGAATGCCGTAGAGCCTGCATGCGTTGCCGCATGTTCCGTACGCAAGAGGTTCCACGCATCCTCCATCCCTTCAACAATGCGCCCGGCCGGTACGACTGCGATGTGCGTCTCAGGCAGTAGACTCGTCGTTGCCGGGGTGCGCGGCCCGGATAAGGTCATGAGCGTTCCTGTCTCGGCGATCGCGCAGTAAGCGCTGGTTATTCCGACAAGGTCCGACCCTCCGGCGGCGCGCCCCTCGACATTGATGCCGGCTGCTTCCCATTCGAGTTCGAGCAACTCGGGCCAGCACACAGCGTCGCGCGGCAATTTGTTCTGTTCCAGATAACGCGCGACGGCGCCTGGCACATCAGACCGGGACGCCACCCGGTCGACTGTCGTTGACAGCCGGAACGCGCACTCCGAAAACCGCGCAACAGGGTCCCATCCGGATTGAGGCCGCGGACCCGGCGGGTGAGCACGCACGTGCGACGCCACAGTCGCGCGCTCCTCGGCTGTCGGCGCTCCCCTGCGTCCTTGCGCGACCCGGATACGGCCGAGGATGTTATCGCGGGCAGTCATGAATCCTGATTCGTCATCCCAGCGTCGGCATATTAAAGCCCGACGGCAGCGCATTGGCATCCGGCCAGCGCGAAGTCACTACTTTGTTGCGTGTATAGAAGCGCACCCCTTCCATGCCATGAACGTGCTGATCGCCAAATAGCGAATTACGCCAGCCGCCGAAAGAATAAAAAGCGATGGGCACGGGAATCGGTACGTTGACGCCGACCATGCCGACCTCGATTTCGCGCTCGAATTTGCGCGCGGCACCCCCCGAACGCGTGAACACGGCCGTGCCGTTGGCATACTGATTGGAGTTAATGAGTTGTATCGCTTCCTCGAGTGTATTCACACGCAGCACGATCAGAACCGGCCCGAAGATTTCGTCCTTGTAGATCGTCATCTGCGGTTTGACGTTATCGAAGAGCGACGCACCCAGGAAAAACCCGTCAGCGTTATCTTTGTCTTTGTGTGAACGCCCATCGAGTATAAGTGTCGCCCCTTCCTGCACGCCCTTGTCGACGTAGCCGGCGACCTTGTCACGATGCACGCAAGTTACAAGCGGCCCCATATCCATTTCTTTGCCGTCGAGCTTGCTGTCGCCGGCGCCAATTCTCAACTTCGATGCCTTGTCTTTGAGCTTGGCGACGAGCGGATCGGCTGATGCACCGACCGCGACCACTGCCGAAATCGCCATGCAGCGCTCGCCGGCTGACCCATACGCAGCGCCGATCAGCGCATCGGCAGCAAACTCGAGATCCGCATCAGGCAGCACGACCGCGTGGTTTTTAGCGCCGCCGAGCGCCTGCACGCGTTTGCCGTTTTTGGCGGCCGTTTCGTAGATGTACTTGGCGATCGGCGTCGATCCGACGAACGAGATAGCCTTGACCCCGGGATGGTTGAGCAGCGCGTCGACCGCTTCCTTATCGCCGTGCACGACATTGAACACGCCGTCCGGCAAACCCGCCTGTTGGAGGAGTTCAGCCATCAGCATCGATGCCGAAGGCACTTTTTCAGACGGTTTGAGTATGAAGGTGTTACCGCATGCCAGTGCGACCGGAAACATCCACAGCGGCACCATGACCGGAAAATTAAATGGCGTAATGCCTGCGCAGACGCCAATTGGTTGACGCAGCGAATGGCAATCGACGCCAGTGCCTACTTCTTCGCTGTACTCACCTTTGACGAGATGCGGGATGCCCATCGCAAACTCGACGACCTCGACTCCGCGCTGCACTGAGCCGGCCGCATCGGTCAGCGTCTTGCCGTGCTCTGCTGTGATCAGTCGCGCGAGCTCGTCTTTATTGCTGTCGAGCAGATCGCGAAAGCGCATGAGAATGCGTGCGCGCCGCAACGCCGGCGTATCGCGCCAGGCCGGGAAAGCGCGCTGCGCCGATTGGACTGCCGCATCGATATCTGCGGCATTGCAGAACGGCACGCGCTTTGTGATGCGGCCGGTCGCAGGGTTGGTAATGTCACCCAGGCGTCCGCTTGACGCTGGTTTCGATCTGCCATCAACCCACATCGATACTGACGGCACGGTCTGGATATCAACCGGTTTATTCATTTGAATCTCCTTGTGATCTGTTCATTGCTTCAATCTCTTAATGATGATTGCGCTCTCGATACAGCCGGCGAAACGTTTTCCCGCCAGGGGCAGCGATATCACGGCCGGCAGTCCATGCGCTGCCGAACGGCAAGTGATGGATCAGCCGCGCACGTCCACCTGCTATTTTTAAAGCTCGTGACGCGATGTCTGTCAGCATCGCGTAAAGTCGCGGGCGCTGCGCTGCCCAGCTCCATAGGCGCAGACTCATGCGCTCGGCCCACGGCCGCAAGTCGCGCTCGAATTGCTTCTCACGCAATTTGCGCATCAGGTCAGGCAGCGGAATTTTCACCGGACACACAACGCCGCATTGGTTACAAAACGTCGATGCCTGCGGTAGATCGAGTGCGTTTTCGATACCCACATACACCGGCGTAAGGATGGAACCCATGGGACCTGGATACACCCAGCCGTATGCATGGCCGCCGACATTCTGGTACACCGGACAGTGGTTCATGCAAGCGCCGCAGCGTATGCAACGCAACATCTCTTGCATATCGCTGCCGATCAGCTTGGTGCGCCCGGCATCGAGCAGAATGACATGAAAATGTTCGGCGCCGTATGCTGTCTGTGCATCCTTTACGCCGGTCGTGAACGAAATGTAATTCGAGATCGTCTGGCCGGTTGCCGAACGTGGCAACAGGCGCAGCAGCGTCGTCACGTCCTCGAGCGTTGGCACCACTTTCTCAATGCCGGTGATCGCTACGTGCACTCGCGGCAGCGTGGTCGTCATGCGGCCGTTGCCTTCATTCGTGACGATGAGCGTCGTGCCGGTTTCCGCGACAATGAAGTTAGCGCCGGAAATACCCATGTCCGCGGTCAGAAAATGCGAGCGCAGCATCTCGCGCGCTTCGTGCGTTAACTCGTCGATATCAGTTTTGCGCGGGCGCCCATGCTTCTCGGCAAACAGGTCCGAGATTTCATCGCGGGTTTTGTGGATGACCGGCGCGATGATGTGCGATGGCGGCTCTTTGGCGAGCTGCAATATATATTCGCCGAGATCCGTCTCGACGACTTGAACACCCGCAGCTTCGAGCGCGTCATTGAGTGCGCATTCTTCGCTCACCATCGACTTCGATTTCACCGCTTTCTTCACGCCATACTCAGCGGCAAGCGCGCACACGATGCGGTTCACGTCCGCGGTAGTTTCAGCCCAGTGCACGACCGCTCCGCGCGCCTGCGCATTGCGCTCGAATTCCTCGAGATACAGGTCCAGGTTGTTGAGCGCGCGATCGCGTATCGTGGCCGCCGCCTCGCGCAGGGCTTCGAAATTGTCGAGCTCCGCGACACGGTCCGCACGGCCTTTGACGAAGTTGCCGTGGAGCTTACTCAGCGCCGTCTGCAGTTTCCGGTCGGCGAGCTTCTCGCCGGCGCGCGCTTTGAAATGCATGGCTGCGACTTGCATGATAGCCGCTATTATAGCGCTGCGACTTCCGCCGCCTTCGACCGCAGCTAACCGCGTTGCATGAGCAAAGGGTGGGTCAAAGCGGACAACGCGACGCGCTGTTTGCCGTGTGTATCGAAATTCGCCGGTGCCAGCCATGTCTGGAACGCAATTTTGAGTGATGGCCAGTCGCGATCTGTCGCGGCATACCATGCTGTATCGCGGTTGCGTCCTTTCACGACGGTGGCCTGGCGAAATACGCCTTCATACGACAAGCCGAGCCGTTGAGCGGCGGCACGTGAAGGTAGATTAAGCGCGTTGCATTTCCATTCGTAGCGCCGGTATCCAAGCTCGAAGGCATGCGCCATCATTAGATACATCGCCTCGGTCGCCGCCGGCTTGCGCTGCAGAAGAGGCGAATAAGCAAGGTGGCCGACTTCAATTGTGCCGTTGCCGGGATCGATCCGCAGATAGCTTGCAACACCGACTGCCTGATCATTCCTCAGGTCGACTATTGCAAAGAACAGCGGGTCCGCACCTTTGCACGCACCGTCGACCCATTCGCGGTACGTGTGGAAGGCGTCGAATGGACCATATGCCATGTAAGTCCACATACTGCCGTCTAGATTCAGCTTGTTTGCCTCGTACAGCGCCTCAGTATGACGCGCGGCGTCGAGCGGTTCGAGTCTGCACAAACGCCCCTGCAGCAGCGATCGGTCAGGCGCCGGCGGCGGCATCCAACCGTCCACGCGAAAGCCGATGGGCTGGCCAAGATGATTGGTATCGTGCTGCATGGATATGCTATGACCGGCTAAGTGAATACCGCTACCGGAGTACACGCATTCGCCTTTGCGCGCAGAATTTGAACGCTGAATTAACCTGCGAGGTGCGCTTCTATTTCTGAGAAGGTACGCGCGATCTCGCTCGTCTGCAGTGACACGCCAAGCTGGCGCGCGATTTGTGTTACCGAAAAGACCCCGCGCACCCGTTGCTGACCGGCGCTATCCGTATCAACCACGATCGCGTGCTGGCGTGTAGCGTCTTTGAGCGTCGCCACGATGTGTCCAACGTGCGCCCTGCGCACATCCTGCATGCGCAGCACTTCGAACCGGTCCTGCGGCGTCATGATGTCGCGCACAACGATATCCTGGCGGCGCGCGCCGCGCTCGGTGATGACCTGTATCGGTTTTTCGCCGAGCACATCATTGGCGGTAATCAATCCGGCCACTTTGCGATATTCGTCGACCACCAGCAGCATGCGCACGCCGGCTTGAATCATCCGCCGGTTGGCTTCATCGATACTGTCACCGGGCCGGATCAGCGCCGCGCTCGTGAGTTCGAGGTCGGTCATTACGCTTACAGCCGGATCATCGAGCGCTACGCGCTCGGGCAAATCTTGCGTGGGCTGAGCGAAGCCGGTATTCGGCATAAGCCGGAATGATTGCAGTGGCGCATAGTTTCTGAGCATACGTTCTCCGCTACTTAATCGGTATTTGGAGCTTGGCTGGCGCAACGCATTGGCGTTGCGGGATTCATGCATTTCTGCGCACCATCGTAGCAGATTAGCCACTGCATCGGCGCCCCTGCAGTGGTACCGCGCTCGGCCGGTCTATGGGGTCCTTGTAAGCGTGCCGTAAGGCGCCGGGGCCACCATACAGCGGTGAGGCGAACAACATAAAAACCGCTCGACCTCGAGCGCGATCATTCACGCGCGAGGACAACCAGGAGACCAATTATGAACCAGCTTTTATCAGCAATCTGCGCGTTGATCGTTACCGCCTCGGCATTTGCAGTCGACGTCAAGGATGCGCCACCGCCGGAAACTGCCAATGTCATCGGCATCGCGCTCTTTGTGATCGTCTTTGTCGGCTTATGCGTGGGCTTCTTTGCTTACATGTGGTGGAAGCAGAAGAAAGAAGACGAGAAGCAGTAGCCGCAGCTGCGTACAGAGGACGCTCGACGCTAAGCGTTTTCGCACAAGGTGCGGAACGTGATCGAGTAGCGCAATTCTCTCGCGGGTGGAATGCTATGGTGCCATTCCCATCGCACCGGGCCTCTCATAACATATGCGGACCGCGGCTCGAGGTCCAGCACGATCATGTCCTTGCTGCTCTTCGCGCTACGCGGGCGAAAACGCATCGGGCACGAGCCGGCCAATGAAATGCCGACGACCGTTTCGAAGTGCGGCGCGTCGCGATGCCAGCCAATCGGCGTGCCTTTCTGATATTCCGTCACGAGCGCATGCACAAACCTTGATTGCGGAATATCGAGCCACTCCGCAACTCTCCCGGTCAGCGGGGCGAGAAAGGCAGGCATCGGCGGCGCTGCTACGAGTTCGTTGCTGATGTAATCGTAGCGTGAACCGAACCCTGTGACGCGGCGGCGGGCGGTGTACTGCCGGTATTGCGCTTCCTTCAACGGCAACGATGCAATTGTTGCAAGCAGCGCAGTTTCTTCGTCTACCGAAATAAAGTCCGGCCGGTACATGAGACCGTCCGGTAGCTGTTGTTCGAATCCGAAAAGATCGGCCTGCCTAGCCGCTATTGCCATGCGCGTTTGGCAAGCGCGCACCGCATGAGTTCCAGACCATCTAGGGGATGCGGTAGCGGGCGACCTTGTCTTCGTTCCAGACGAGCCCATTGCCGGCGCGGTCCGGTATGACCGCATGACCATCGATGATCGCCAACGGCTCTTGGACGATCGCATCCGCCCAATCGACGTATTCGAGCCAATGCGCGGTCGGCGTTACCGCGAGTAAATGAGAGCTGACTTCAGGGAAAAGATGTGATGACATTCTGATGCCGCGCTGCGACGCGATCGACGCGGCCGCCTGCCAGCCGGTGACGCCGCCGATGCGCTCGAGATCCGGCATAACATAATCGCAGGCGCCGGCGTCCAGCGCTTCGGTCATGGCACGCGGCTCCGAAAAATTCTCGCCGATCTGAATCGGCGTTTTGAGCTCGCTCGCGAGCGTCGCGCACCCGCGATAATCGTCGTGCCGGATAGGTTCCTCGATCCAGTAGATGCCTTCGCTCTCGAGGGCGCGTCCGCGCACGAGCGCCTCCTCCACGGTCAGCGCCTGATTGAAGTCGACCATGATATCGACTGCATCGCCAACGCGCGTTCTCACGGCGCGGACCGCTGACATATCCTGGACGAGCGTCGAATAACCGAGGCGCAGCTTGATCGCACGAAAGCCGTTCGCCAGCAATTTTTCCGCCTCGTCGGCAAGCGCACTTGGCGCCATCAATCCGAGACCGCAACTGTTGTACGCAGGAATGCGCTGCAATTCTCCGCCCAGATAACGCACGAGCGGCATACCCGCGGCAATCGCCAGCGCATCCCATGAGGCGGTGTCGAAGGCCGACATCGCCATGCGCACGATGCCTTGCACACCGATCAAGCGAAATCGCAGTGACAATGTTGCCCATAGCTCCGCCGGCTCGATTCGCTGTCCTTTGACGACGCGTTCGACCTCGGCGAGCAAGCTAACGATGGCCGGAGCTGCCGCGGTTAAATAACAGAATAAGTAGGTGCGGCCGGTAATGCCTTCTTCAGTATCCAGGTCGACCAACAACAACGGCGCCGAACGAACCGCAGTCGCGCTCGTACCAAGCACGAAGCGCATCGGAACGTCGACACCGCGGGCGCGTATCGCGCGCACAGTGAGCCGCGACTCCGTCATGCCGGCTGCGGGCGCCCGTCAGCGTAGAGCGCAAGAACATCCCAAATGGCGCGATTCGCAGGTGTCGCCACACCAACTGCTGCACCCAATGTGACAACGCCGCCCGAAAGCCATTCAACCTCGAGCGGGTTGCCGCGTTCGAGATCATGATGCATCGACGACGTCATTGCAGCCGGCACCGAGTCCGCGAACCGCAGTCGATCGTCTGCATAATCGGGCGGCAGCGCAACACCATGTGCTCGCGCGACGGCGACAACCTCACGGAACAAGTCGTGCAAAAATGCGCGCGTGCGCGGATGACTGCGAATCGGTCCAATACTCGTACGCATGGCCGCTGTTGTGCCGGACAAGCCGACGAGAAACGAATACTTCTCCCATAACGTACGCCGGATATCTGAAGAAATCTCCGCGTTGATGCCCGCGCGCAGCAGCGCTTCAAGCAATGCTTCTGTGCGCGCGGAACGCTTGCCATCGTACTCACCGAACACCACCCGCTGCATCGCTCCGACCTGCTGTATGACGCCGGGCCTCGCGACGTGCGTTGCAACATACGCGACGCCGCCCAATATCTGGTTTTGCGCATAGTGATCGCGCAGAATATCGTCCTTGATTACGCCGTTTTGCAGTGACATCACCGTGGTGTGCGGTCCAACGATAGGCTTGACCGCGAGTGCAGCCGCCTCGGTGTCTTTGAGCTTGACGGCGATAATGACGACATCTGCCGCACCGATGGTCGCCGGATTGGCGCTCACATTGACGCGCGGTATGTGGATGTTGCCCTGCGCTTCGTTTTCGATCAGCAGCCCATGCTCGCGCATCGCGTCGCCATGCGCGCCGCGGGCCACGAAATGCACGTCGTAACCTGCGCTCGCGAGCCGACCGCCATAAAAGCCGCCGACGCCACCCGAACCCATCACCGCTATCTTCATTGCGCGTCTTTCCCCGCCAGAACTTCAGCCACGTGGAGTACCTTCGTTTTCACGTCGCCGCGGCGACGCAAACGTCCTTCGATGTTCAGCATGCATCCCAGATCGCCGAGCACCAACGCGTCAGCGCCGGTTGCTATCACTTGTTCGCATTTGTTGTCGGCGATGCGAGTCGATATGTCGCCGAACTTGACAGCAAATGCGCCGCCGAAACCACAGCACGTTTCGGCGCCACTCATCTCGGTGATCTTGATGCCGGCTTTTGCCAGCAGCGCGCGCGGCTGACTCTTGACGTTCATCTCGCGCAAGCCGGAACAGGAGTCGTGGTAAGTGATGACGCGATCAAAGCGCGCATCGATGCGTTCCACTTTGGCCACGTTCACGAGAAAGTCGGTCAATTCATACGTCTTCGCGCACAGCTCTGTGGCGCGTGCGAGCTGCGGCGGGTCATCAGCAAACAAGTCAGGATAGTGCGTGCGTATCATCCCTGCACACGAGCCTGAGGGCGCCACCACGTACTCACACGTTTCGAATTCGCTGAGCACTTTGCGCGCGAGCGCGAGCGCCGATCTGCGGTCGCCGGAGTTATAGCCGGGCTGGCCACAGCATGTTTGCGTTGCCGGCACGGTGACCTCGCACCCGGCATCTTCGAGCAGTTTCAAGGCTGCGAAACCGATGCTGGGGCGCATGAGATCGACCAGACACGTGACGAACAGCCCGACCCGCATGCTCACCGATACAGCCCCTGTTTCTCGAGCCACCCCTGGATCACGTCGGCCACCTGCTGATTGTTCCTGTCCATCATCATCATATGCGAGTTGCCTTTAATGCCGATTTGCGGCAGGTTCACGACTTCGTACCTGCCGCCCGCAGCGCGAACCTGTTCCAGCATCTTGATTTGGTTTGCTCGTATGGCGGGCCAGCGCGAGTCCTGCTCGATGAAATCGCCATACAGCGTGAGGATCGGCGTGCTTGCGAGTTGCGCGATCTTATTGGGATCGCCCAACCCGGCCGGCTCGACCAGGATGAGTGCTCTGACTTTGTCCGGACGCGCCTGCGCCACTTTCTGTCCGAACTGGCCGGCCTGCGAATGAACGAGCACGACGCAGGGACAGACTTTATCCACGAGCGCCGTATACGCCGCGATGATCGCATCATCGGTAGTCGTCCAGCGTGGCACATTCTGCTTCGTGAAGTTATCGTAGCCCTCGAGCGGAAACTGGCTGCCGGGCAGTACTTTCATTTTCGCCGGGTCTTTGTTGTACGCGCCGGGACCTGCACCGATACGGAACCGATCGAACGGATTTTCCTTGGTAAGAAATACCGGTTCGCCCTTGAACACATCCGGATACATTGCCCAGCCGGCGCGCCCGCGCTCGACGGCGTCTGAGTTGTAAACCGCCCAACCCTTCTTGATGAAGTAATTGAGCCAGCCCTCGCGCCCGTCGGGCGTGGTTTCGTATGTCACGCCCGTCAATCCGCCGCCATGCCACATCAGCAGCGGAAGCGCTCCACGTGGGTTCTGCGGAATGAAGTACTGAACGTACATGCTCTCGACTGCATATACACCATTGGGATCCACCTTTGCCGGCACGCCGCCGGGCGTAAAAGTAACTTCCTTCACCGGCTTGCCGGAAATGGTCACTTCGCGTCCGCCCACGTGAAACGATCCCATATCCTTGAGGGCGATCGGTGCTTGGACGCAACCCGCGAACAGCGCTATAGCTGCAAGCGCAAACGAGATTTTCATTTGTCTCCTCCTCTCATGCCTAAAGCGACTGCCCGCAGATGCGCAGACAGCGCCTTGTTCCCGACTAATCCGCGCGCGCGCCGGATTCCTTGACGACCTTGCTCCACTTCAACTTTTCGCGCTCGATGAACGCTTGAAATTGCTCGGGTGTGCTGCCGATGGGCTCGATGCCGTCGCGCATAAGCCGCTCGGTGACGTCAGGCAGCTTGAGCACTTTGGCAATCTCGCTCTGCAGCCGATTAATGACATCTTTCGGCGTGCCTCCCGGAACGCACGCGCCCGCCCACGATATCGCTTCGAAGCCCGGCAATCCGGACTCTGCCACCGTTGGAATGTCCTGCATCGTTGGAAAGCGTTTACCGCTGGTGATCGCGAGCACGCGCAGTTTGCCTGCCTTGACATGCGGCATCGTGCTGACGGGCTGATCAAACATCATGACAACCTGTCCCGCGAGCAGATCGCCGATTGCCTGCCCCGTTCCTTTGTACGGCACATGCACGATGTTGATGCCGGCGAGCGACTTGAACATTTCAGGCGACAAATGTGACGCGGAACCGACGCCGGATGATGCGTAATTGATTTGCCCCGGGTGCGCTTTGGCGAACGCGATCAGCTCTCTGACATTTTTGACCGGCAACGACGGATGTATGACGATTATGTACGGCAGCGAACCGGTCTGCGTCACCGGTACTAAATCTTTGTCCGCGTTATAGGGCACTGTTTTGTACAGGTAAGGAATAATGGCGAAATTGCCCGTCGTGCATGCCAACATCGTGTAGCCATCCGGCGGAGATTTCGACAACGCCTCCGCGGCGATGATGCCGCCGGCGCCGGTCCGGTTGTCGACGACTACCTGCTGGCCGATGTTCTCGGACATTTTTTGCGCAATCAGACGTGCGAGGATATCGGTCGAGCCGCCCGGGGCAAAGCCAACGAGAAAGCGGATTGTCTTGGCCGGATAATTCTGCGCGTAAGCAGAGGACGTCACGAGCAACGCCAGCACGCTCACTGATGTTCGTATGATTGTCATTCGCTTGCTCCCCACTGTATGACGACGGCGGATGCGCAGTATAAACCGTGGTCTGCACAGTAGCGTATGAGCGCTCCGCTTAACTCGATACGCGCGTCTTTACGCCATGCCTATGGGCTCAGCGAGCGGATGCACGACTGCACCGGGGCGCGCGCGCATCAGGCCTTCCATCTCATCACGCACTTTGCGATAACCGGCGTCATCGAACAGATTGTTCATTTCGCCGGCGTCATTGACGAGATCGTACATCTCGCCGGCGCCCGATGCGAGTTCGAAGGTGCACTTCCAGCGCTGGGTTCGAACGGTACGCAACTGAAGACCGACGCCGCAGCGCGAAGGATGGACATGCCATTCGCTGTACGCGACATCACGCGTTTCATTTTCGCCGGCGAGCAGCCGCCGCAGACTCCGGCTCTGGAGCTTGATAGGTGCGCTTACGTTTGCTGCGTCGTAAAAGGTCGCGGCAAGATCGAGCGTTGATACGGGTTGTGCGACAACTCGGTCACGCGCGACGCCCGGGCCGGACGCAACCAGCGTCACACGCATGAGATCTTCGTACGGTGTCGGGCCTTTCAGGTACAACCCGTGGTTACCAAGCAGCTCGCCGTGGTCCGTCGTGTAGACGATAAGTGTGTCATCCGCTAGCTGCTGCGCTTGCAGCGCTTCAAGCAGGCGGCCCACGTTGTGATCGATCAAAGAAATCATGCCATAGTAGTTCGCGGTCATATGTGCGAGCTGCTGATCGGTCTGATCGGGAACGCGCGAACCTTCCGCCCGGAACTTCAACATTTCGGCGTCCGCCAATTGCGGTACACCCTCGAGTGACGCCTTGTGCCACCACGGCCGCCGCTCAAGATCTTTTTTGCGATGTTGAGGTAACTTCATACTGCCCGGATCGTATAGCCGCGACCACGGCTCGGGGCAATCGAATGCATGATGCGGATCGGGAAATGATACCCAGGCGCAAAATGGCTTCATCGTGTCCCGCTGCTCGAGATAGTGGATCGCCCGATCGGCAATCCAGGTACTGTTATGCCACGCAGCCGGCAGCGCGGAATTCCATGTCTGTGCAGCGCCGACATCGGGCGGCAGTCCCGTCGCCCACAGCTTGAGCGCTTCCTCGTTGCGTCCGCGCGAAATCAACCAGCGCTCGTAATGTCCCGCCGGCGGACGCTCTATCGCCCGCGTGCGATGCAGATGTCCCAGCACGCAAAGCTCGACATGCTCGAAACCCATGTACGGCCCAAACCAGCTTGGACCGTAAGCAGCCTGGCTCTGTTTGCATTCGGGCGTGCCCGTGGGTTTGAATGTCGACTTGGTCGCGAAATGCGCCTTGCCGATAAAAGCGGTTTGATAGCCGCTACGTCCAAGCGTCCCTGCAAAGCCCTGAGTGCCGACTGCCGGGTCCAGATCGACTCCGTTGTCCCATACGCCATGCGTGAGCGGCAACAGGCCGGTGAGTATCGACGCGCGCGAGGGCTGGCACACGAGGTTCGGCGTCATGCATGCGTTGAACCGCGTCCCTTCGCGAGCAAGGCGATCAATATGCGGTGTCTTGATATCCGGATTTTCGAAACCGTTGCAGTCGGCGCGCTGTTGGTCCGAAGTAATGAGCAGAATATTTGGTCGTTTCATGGACAGGCATTACCTTTCTAGTTTTTGCCAAGGCCGAGATCGCTGTAGATCGCGCTGAACTGTTCTGCCTGCTGTTCCATGTAGCGTTTTGCCGCATCGCCAGTGAGGAAGTTAGCGGTCCACAAATTACGCTCGAGGTCTTTTTGCCAATCTTCGCCCTTCACAGCTTGTTCCACCGCGGCTGCCCAGTATGCCACCTGCTCCCGCGGCATATTCTTAGGTCCGACAACGCTGCGCCAGTTCGTATATACGGCGTCTATTCCGCTGTCTTTGAGCGTGGGCACATTGCCCATTGTTCCCGCAAGACGGCGCGGGGACGTGACACCAACTGCGCGTATACGACCGCTTTGCAGATGCGGTGGAAAATTCACAACGCTGCCGGAAACGACATCGACCTCGCCTGCAATTGCCGCGGTAATCGCTTCGCCCGCCGATTTATACGCGACGAACCGCACATCTTTTACGCTCGCGCCCGCCGCTTTAACCGCGACGACGGCGCCGGTATGGGCTCCACTGCCGAGCCCCGGTGCACAACCGATCGACAGCGCGCCCGCATCCTTGCGCAAACGCTCAACCACGTCGCGCATCGATTTCAAGGGTGAATCGGCCCTCACGACGAATGCCATGTAATCGTCGAACAATATTGCGATGGTCGTGATATCGGCGGCCCCGAGCGGATGCGCACCTATCAGTGAATTCGCGATCAGACCCGGTCCGCCGATCGCAATCGCGTGTCCATCTCTAGCGCCTTTATCATTCATGTATGCCCAGGCGATGCCTTGTCCCGCGCCCGGTTTATTGACGACGACAACCGGAGTTGCCGTGACCTTCTGCTGCTCCCACGCGCGCTGAATAAGGCGCGCGGTGAGATCGATGCTGCCGCCGGGCGCCGCGCCGACGATGAATTCGACGCTACGTACGGGTTTCCACGCTTGCGCGAACGCGGTGACCGCCGCACAGCATGCAAGGGCAACTACGCAGCGCTTGGCAAACGAGACCATCGCCGAGCAATCGTTTCTCAGCGCTCGGGTGCCTTTAGTTGAATTCATCGGCAGTGCTTTCAGCGCCGGCTAACGTTTTGAACGGGACTTTGTTGGGCCGAACTTAGCGAAGATGCTAGCATGGCAATCATGACATCCGCGACCACTCCCGATCGGCCTTTGATGACGACCTCAGCTATGCACTATATGACGCTTACTGAAGTGGCGGCGCTGCTGCGCGCGAAAAAGCTTTCGCCGGTCGAGCTTACGCGCACGCTCCTCGATCGCATTAGCCGCCTCGATGGCCGATTACATAGCTATATCACCGTCACCGGTGACCTCGCGCTCGAGCAGGCAAAACGCGCCGAGCGTGAAATCGCGGCCGGCAATTATCGCGGACCGCTTCATGGCGTTCCCATCGCGCATAAAGACATTGTGTGGACGAAAGGCATACGCACAACCGCTCACTCGAATCTGCTGGCCGATTGGGTACCGGCGAACAATGCGACGGTTTACGATAAGCTGGAAGCCGCAGGAAGCGTATGTCTCGGCAAGACAGCACTGCATGAATTCGCATACGGTGCTCCCGCGCCGACCGCGCCATTTCCCCCCGCGCTGAACCCGTGGCATACCGACTACAGCCCCGGCTCGTCGAGCAGCGGCTCGGGAGCCGCCGTTGCGGCCGGGCTGGCGATGGGCGCGACCGGGACAGATACTGGAGGCTCGATACGCCATCCGGCTGCCGTCTGCGCAATCGCCGGCATGAAGCCGACGTATGGACGCGTCAGCAATTATGGCGTGATTCAACTTGCCGCGAGCCTCGATCACGTCGGACCCATGACGCGCACTGTGCGCGATAACGCGGCGATGCTGCAGGTCATGGCGGGCTACGATCCGCGCGATGCCGGCTCCGTTGATCAACCCGTACCCGACCTTTCCCGCTTTATCGGCAACGCGATCAAAGGCGTCCACATCGGAATCCCCGAGCGCTATATCGCTCAGAATCCGAATGATCCGCAGGTGCTCGGCGCTTTTGAGCAGGCGAAGCGCGCGCTGCGCGACGCGGGCGCGGATCTGCGCGCGATTGAAGTCGACGGAATCGATGATGCCGATCAAGCGGGCTCGACGATACTCATGTGGGAGGCTTACCAGTTTCACAAGCGGAACCTCGTCGACCATCCTGAGAAATACGGAGCGCCGTTGCGCGAAAGACTGCTGCTCGCCGGCGAATGGGACGAGGCACGCTACAAGCGCGCAAACGAACAGCGCGAACGGCTGCGTGCAGGTTTCAAGTCCGTGCTTGCCGATGGCATCGACGTCATTGTGCAGCCGGGACGCAACACACCGGCCGTGACTTTGGAAGCGCTGATCGCGAATCCGCTGGATACTGCGGGCGGCATACGACGCATGTACAACATCACGCGTATGCCGGCGATGGTGCTACCGATGGGTTTCGACCGCGATGGGCTGCCGCTGGGTTTGCAGATCGCGGGCAACTGGTGGTGTGAGGACCGGGTTTATCAGGTCGCTGCCGCCTATGAAGACGCGAGCGGCTGGTCGCACCTTCATCCGCCCGCATTTAGCTGACTACGTAACCGGTCGCATACCGACCGACTGCTGATACCAGCGCCATGCGCTTTGCATACCGCGTGAGGACAAGCCATCCACTGTAGTACGACTGTAGTGATTCGCGCAATACGAGCGTAAGTGTAAACGGCGTAACGACGGTCACAAGCACCGATATAAAGGAATGCCGCGCCTGGCGCATAATTCTCGCAAAGCGATTGCGTCAGTCGCCGCTGCTCGAGGAACCATATGAAAAATTTACACAGAATCGCCGTACTTACACTTTGCGGCTGCATGCCGTGCGCTGCATGGTCACAAAATTATCCGGCGAAGCCCGTGCGCTTCATCATTCCATTTCCGCCCGGTGGCCCGACCGATATATTGGGACGCCTTGCGGCGCAGCGCCTGACCGAAGCGTGGGGCGTGCAAGTCGTTGCCGACAACCGCGCAGGCGCCGGCGGCAATATCGGCTCCGAGCTCTGCGCGAAGTCGCCACCGGATGGCTATACCATTTGCATGATGACTATTGCGCAAAGCATCTCTCCGTCGATTTACAAGAAGCTTGGATTCGACCCGATCAAGGATCTCGCGCCGGTGACCCTCATGGCAACTTTGCCAAGTCTCCTGATGGTTCACCCCTCCCTGCCCGCAAAGAACGTACGTGAGCTTGTCGCGTTGGCCAAGTCGAAACCCGGCACACTGACGTACGCGTCGACTGGTAACGGATCGAGCCCTCACATGCTCATGGAGATGTTCAAGTGGCTCGCGGGCGTTGATCTTGTGCATGTGCCTTATAAAGGCGCTTCGCCTGCCATGATCGACCAGATCTCCGGTCAGATCGACGTCGCGTTCAGCACAGCGATCGCGGCGCTGCCGTTTGTGCAGCAGGGCAAAGTGCGGGCTATCGCAGTATCGACGCGCGAGCGCTTCCCGCCCCTGCCCAATTTGCCCAGCGTAGCTGAGAGCGGCATCAAAGAGTTCGACGGCAGCTCATGGCAGGGTGTCGTCATGCCCGCTGGCACAGCGCGCGAATATATCGCCAAGGCGCATGCGGAACTCGCGACGATGCTCAAGTCGGCGGACATGAAACAAAAAATCATGCAGCAGGGTGGATTCGCCGTCGGCAATACGCCGGAGGAATTCGCGGCCTTCATTCGCAGCGAAACGGATAAATGGGCGCGCGTGGCGAAGGCAGCGAAAATTCAGGTCGAGTGAACGCATCGAGATCTATCGGCGGGGTGCAGATCACCGAGAGCGGCGGCACTACACAGCTCTGCTTTCCGCCGCGGCGGGCTGCCGGCTCCGCATTGATGCTGACGATCTTTGGTGCGGCCTGCAGCATCATCGGCGTGATGTCCGTCGCGGGTCTTGAGCGATCCGGAGACAGTCCGGCGTCGAGCAACGTTGCGCTCGCATTCGCCGGTGTCTTTTCGCTGCCGCTCTTCGCCATAGGTCAGTTATTCATCGTCATTGGATTTTGGACGGCGGTTAACTCTCTCGCGGTCGAAGCAAGCGCGGCCGGGTTGCGCAGCACACGCCGGTGTTTTGGCATTGCCGTCGCCCGACGCAGTATGGCGCACACGGACATTGCAGCGATCGAAAGCCGCATGGCTGCCAGGTACATCGGAGCTTTCGGCCGTTCACGCTACTATCGCCTGATCGCTAGTGGGCGTGACCCCACGCATCGATCGATGCTCATCGCCGACACTCTTAAAGGCATTGAGATGACCAGCGAAGTAAGGCGCATCATCGTCGACCGCCTCGCTATTACGGGACTTGATGCTGCCGGCCGTCAGGACCATCTGTTAAAAGAGAATCCGGATGAATGACAATGTGCACGTATATAGCGCTGAGGAAGCGCGCATCGATCTCGTCGCAGCGTTGCGGACCGCCGAGCGCATGGGATTGTCAGAGGGCGTGTGCAATCATTTCAGCCTGGCACTACCAGGCGCGCCCGGTCACTTCCTGATCAATCCGCAGGGCATGCACTGGTCGGAGGTTACGCCTGGAGATTTGGTCGTCGTCGATGCGGAAGGTCACCACGTGTCGGGCAGGCATACCGTCGAGCCGACCGCTTTCTTTATTCACGGTCGCATTCATCGCGGCAGCCCGCGAGCACGCTGCATTCTGCACACCCACATGCCGTACGCGACGACGCTCACGGTCATTCATGGCGGCGAACTGGCGTGGATAAGCCAGAATGCGCTGCGTTTTCACGGCCGGGTCGCTTACGACGACGACTACACGGGCCTCGCCCTCAATGAAGACGAAGGCGAACGTATAGCATCAAAACTCCGTAATGCCGATGTGCTGTTCCTCGCCAACCATGGCGTCCTGGTCTGCGGGCCGAGCGTGGCGTACACGTTGGACGATCTGTATTACCTTGAACGCGCTTGTATGCTACAGGTCATCGCGCATGGCACTGGAAAACCGCTCAAGATCGTGCCCGAAAAAATCGCCGCTCATACCCGCGCGCAAATGGACCTCGAGCGCCAGCAGTCGGAGCTACATCTGGCGGCGCTTAAAAGAATCCTCGATCGGGACGCGCCGGGATGGTCTGCGGAGAAGTGAAAGCCGCTCGAACGCGGCAGCAACAACAACGGCGTTAATGCACCGTCATCGGGAAGTTGATCAGCGCACCGAACTCGGAAAGGAACTCGTCGACGTGCTCAGGCGATGAATCTTCACCGAGCGCGCCTATCATCGACTCGCGAAACTTCTCTGCAACGTCACCTTGAAAGTAGGTGCCGCGGCTCGACTGCTTGTCAACCACCTCGTAGCCATGCTGCAACGGATACTCGACCACGTAATAGTTGTCGCTGTTGTAGACGATATTCATAAGTGCTTAACGGCCCAAGTGGGTTTTGGTTGATCCGCTTCGCGTGACTGAAATCACTCGTCCTTCTGCGGTAACCGGTAACACCTTAATGCGGCCCAATGCAGCAATTTTCAAGCCAAGCGAGGCGCTCTGCGTCTGCTGAGCATAATACCGAGCAGAATCAGCGATAACCCGCCGACAGCCGAAGGACCCGGCTGCTCTCCGAGCAGCAACACACCGGCCAAAAGTGCGACAACCGGTGACAAATAGTTAACCATGGCCATGAATGTAGGACCGGCTGCAGCTATCAATTGGAAGTACAGGATGGTTGCAAGTGCAGTCGGGCCTACACCAAGCCACACAATTGCAGCGATCGAAGCGACGCTTGGTGCTCGATTTACCGAATGATCGAGCGCAAACGCAAGCGGGACCATAACAACGCTCGCGATGATCAGCACCGCAGTTGAAGCGACGAGGAAATCTGCTGAAACAACGCGTCGCGCAATAACACTGTTCGCGGCGTAACAGAGCGCTCCTGCGAGCACCGCTGCCTGGGCAAGCGCCTTCGCCACTGAACCGCCCAGACCGGACAACGCCGCCGGCCCCATCAACACTGCGACGCCCGCGAATCCAACGCTGAAGGCCAGTGCACGAAACGGCGACAGACGCTCGTCCGCAACAAAGAAATGCGCGAGCACCATCGTTGCAAGCGGCATGATGGAAATAAGAATGCCCGCCAGCGCGCTGTCGATTCGTTGCTGTCCCCACGAGATGAGATAAAACGGCAGCGCGTTACCGATTATGGCGAGCGCGCTGATGGGCAGCCAGCGGGCGCCCCACGGCGGAAGAGCCAACCGGCGCGCGCGCATGACGGCATATAGAATTGCGGCACCGAGCACCAAGCGGCCTGCAACCAACGTCGCGGGAGCGACAGTCGCAACGCCGATCTTGATGAACATGAATGACGAACCCCACATCGCCGCGAGCGCAAACAGCAGCGCCCAGTTCTTGATGGTGCGGGAATTCATGACCTGAAAAGTCCTGCGTATAATCGTTGTACATCGATCACGGGCGCTATGGTGTCCGAATAATTCACGACAGGCAATGACTCAGATCCGCAATCTGCTTGCAATCTTCGCTGCAGCGCTCGTCTACGCAATGCTGACGCTGTCTGCAATCCATGCGCAGACTGTGCCGGATCCGGAGGCGGCGCAGATGCCGCCGGCTCCATCGCGCACGTCTGAGCCGGTGCGCAAACTCACGCCGGCGCAAGTATTGAGCGAGCTCAAGCGCGGCGGCTATGTACTCTACTTTCGACACGCGTCGACGGATATGTCGCAAAACGACACCCGGTCGCGCAACTACGAAGACTGCGGCAATCAGCGCAACCTGATCGATCGCGGACGCGACGAGGCGCGCACCATCGGCGCGGCAATACGCACCTTGCAGATCCCGATTGACAAGGTGATCGCGAGTCCCCTGTGCCGGACCATGGAGACAGCACGCCTCGCGTTCGGGCGCGCGGAAGGGGTGGCGGACGTTCGCGGCGCGCCGTTACCGCCCGCCGATCCTGCGCGTTACACAATGCTCAAGGAGATGGTCTCGTCCGCACATCCGCGCGGCTCAAATCTCGTCATCGTCAGTCACGGCAACCCGTTTTACGGCGTTGCCGGTCCGCCCTATCTCGCAGAAGGCGAAGCTGCAGTCATTCGCGGCCTGGCCAACAACAACTTCGAAGTCGTCGCTCGCATTCGCCCAACCGATTGGTCGGCACTGCTCGCTGCGCGTTGAGATAGCGCGGTGAGCATGAACGCTCTCTGACGGATCAGGGTTTGTATGGAATTCCGATATAGCCGTTTTCCAGGTTGTTGATACTTTCGGCGACCGGTTTCACATTGGCGGGCGGCGTCTTGCCAGCGCGTTGGACTTCTTTCCACTTTGCATAGCTGAAGTCTGAAGCCATTAACTTGTCGGTCTTCGCCACGACTTTGACGACACTTTGATCCAGCGCGTTGCGCGTGAACGCCAACGGACTCAGCGATCCGATAATCTTGCCATTCGGGTGCTGTATTCTCAGATCCTGCAAGCCGATAAAAATAACCTGACCGAGCTTGCTGGTGTCGTCGATGCGCAGTACGACGAAAGTCGATTTCGGCTCCTGCGGCCGTGTCTTGTAACTCCAGACCTGCCCTACTTCATAAGTTTCCGCTGAGGCAATACCCGCACCGGCGATAAAAACGCACACAGCGAGCCAGCGAAGACCACTAATCAATTCGAACTCTCGCTATTTAGTTCACTACGTGGATGTCGTTCCATCAGTCCTCATCCTCGCCGTAAATAGATCAGTCTGTGCAGACCGGCATTCGCTGTCAAGGCACGCGGTCGCAAGTCATCTACTCCGCAACCGCGACACATTGAATCTCTACCAACATGCTTGGTTTGGCGAAGCCCGCTACCGTAATGAGAGCGCTCGCCGGAAACTTTCCATCGGGAAATATTTCTTTGCGGATGGCCGTAAAGCGATCCCCATAACGAACGTCGATTATGAATACGGTCATCGTCACGAGATCGGACAATCTGGCGCCAGCTTCGGCTAGTGTTGCGGCGATATTGGAAAAGCACTGGCGCGCCTGTGCATCGAAGTCGCCGTCAAGCGGTTTACCATCCGCATTGTGCGTTGCGCCGTGGCCCGCCACCCAGATAGTGCGTCCACCGGTTGTGCTGACTGCCGGCGAGAAAGCGCGCTGCTGCTGCCAACTTCCGGCATGAAATTGCTTTTCCATACGTGTCCTCATTGATGAGGCAGTGCCTCCTGGGTAATGCGAGGGGTCACACGCCTGTGCCGTTATAATAGCGGTTCTCGAATAACCAAAATCCCTCATGTTCCTCTTCGCTTGTACTATTTTCACAAGCGCGTTCCTGCTGTTTCTTGTTCAGCCTATCGTTGCGAAAGAAGTTTTGCCGTGGTTTGGCGGCTCGGCGGCAGTGTGGACGACATGTCTCGTCTTTTTTCAAGTCGCCTTGCTGGCTGGCTACGCCTACGCCGACTTCACAACGCGTGTCTTGAAGCCGCGTGCACAAGCGATTGTGCATATCGGGCTGCTGGCCGTCAGCCTTGCAGTGCTGCCGATCATCCCTGATGCCGCCTGGAAGCCCGCGGGCAACGAAGATCCGGGCTTGCGCATACTTGGTCTTCTGCTCGCTACTATTGGTCTACCCTACTTCCTGCTGTCTACTACGGGGCCACTCATACAGGCGTGGTTTGCGCGCACTTTTCCGCGCGGCACCGTGTATCGACTCTTTGCGCTGTCAAACTTCGCGTCAATGCTTGCGCTGATCTCCTATCCGTTCGCGCTCGAGCCATGGATAACTACGCTCACCCAGGCCCGATGGTGGTCATTCGCGTACGCGCTGTTTGCACTGCTCTGCATGGGGTCGGCCGTTTTCAGTGTGCGCGCTGCACGCGACAGCGGACACGCGAGTCTAGATACGCGCGGCAATGAAGACGTGCCAGCGCCGACGCGCTTCGACCAGATTCTTTGGCTCGCATTGCCCGCCATGGGTTCATGGATGCTGCTTGCTATTACGAATCACATCACCCAGAACATCGCTTCGATTCCATTTCTGTGGCTCGCGCCCCTCGCGCTCTACCTGTTGAGCTTCATCCTCTGCTTTGAAAGCGACAAGTGGTACCGGCGTTCGTGGCTGCTCGCGCCCGCGGCTGTAGTCCTGGGCACGTGCGCATGGGGCCTGCAGGCGGGCGACCTTAGCCTCAATATCAAGCTGGCTATTCCGCTGTATCTCGCGGGTCTTTTCATACTGTGCATGTTCTTTCACGGCGAGCTCGCGAGACTACGTCCCGCGCCGCAGTACCTGACCCGTTTTTACCTGATGATTTCCCTCGGTGGTGCGTTAGGCGGCATGTTCGTCGGCCTTGTGGCACCGAGGATTTTCCCGACGTATTACGAGCTCGGCCTTGGCTTCTTCGTAACGGGAATCCTTGCGACACTGACACTGCGCAAGCTGCCGTTTTTTCTATGGATTGTGCCGATCGGACTCGCGGGACTATGCGGGCATTTCTGGAACGAGCAGATTGTCAGCCTCAAGGAAAACACACGCCTGATGGAACGCAATTTCTATGGAACGCTGCGCACTAAAGACATCGGCACGGCGGAGACGAAAGATGGCGTGCGACGATTGATACACGGCGTGATACTGCATGGGGAACAATATCTGAATCCGGCGCGACGGCATGAGGCCACGACCTACTACGGTCCCGATTCGGGCGTTGCGCTTGCAATCAAGGCGACGCATCACGAGGGGCAGAACGTCGGCGTGATCGGCCTCGGTACCGGGACGCTGGCGGTATGGGGCAAGCCCGGCGATCATTACCAGTTTTACGACATCAACCCGCAAGTCGTTCATATCGCACAGTCTGAGTTCACTTATCTGCAAGACAGCAAGGCGAAGGTCGACATCAGCCTCGGTGATGCCAGAATCAGTCTCGAACGCGAACCCGCGCACGATTTCGACGTGCTTGCAGTCGACGCTTTTGCGAGCGACTCAATTCCGGTTCACCTTATCACCAGAGAGGCGATGGGCGTTTACCTGAAGCAGGTCAAGCCGGGTGGAGCGGCCGTCTTCCATGTGACCAACCGCTTTCTGAAGCTGGCGCCTGTGGTTAAGGCGCTCGCCGACGATCTCGGCCTTTATACAGCTCTCATTGTCGACGACGCCGACGAGACGGGTCTGTCGAAAACCGACTGGGTGATCGTGACCCGCGACAAGTCGCTTGTCGAGAATGAAGTCATCGCCAAAAAATCCAGCGCCATTGAGGTCATTCCGGGATTGCGCGTGTGGACAGACGACTACAACAATTTGTTCGATATTCTGAAGTGACTGTCAGCCGCCCGGGCTCTTTATGTAGAGAGGAGTAAAAGCATGGAAATGAAAGTGAACGGACTGAAGGTGAATTACGAAATCGAGGGCGAGGGCCCGTGGGTAATGCTTTCGCATTCGCTTGCCTGCAATCTGCACATGTGGGACCCGCAAATGCCGGCACTGACGGGGCGCTATAAAGTGCTGCGCTACGACACGCGCGGTCATGGCAAGAGCGAAGCGCCGCCGGGGCCATATACGCTCGAACAACTCGCTGACGATGCGCATGGTCTGCTTTCCGCGCTGGGCATCAAATCGACGCATTGGGCCGGTCTGTCGATGGGGGGCATGATCGGTCAAACGTTAGCGCTCAAGTACCCGCGCGCACTCACTTCCATGGTGCTCGCGGATACGACGAGCCGCTATCCGAAGGAGGCTGCACCGGTGTGGGAGGAGCGCATTAAGCTTGCTCAGACGAAAGGCATGGAGGCTGTCGTTGATGGCACGCTCGCACGCTGGTTCACCGAGCCCTATCGCAAATCACATCCTGATGTAGTCGCGCGCATCGGCGATTCCATCCGCACAACGCCGGTCGCGGGATTTGTCGGCTGCTGTCAGGCGATCCCGACAATCGATGTCACGCAGCGCTTAAAGGAAATCAGCGCGCCCACCCTGATTATTGTCGGCGAACAGGATCCCGGCACGCCGGTATCAATGGCGCGCGAGATTCACCAGGCGAAACCCGGTTCAGAGCTCGTCATCATCCCGTCCGCAGCGCATCTATCGAATATCGAACAAGCGGCGGCATTCGACGCTGCTCTGCTCGGCTTTCTCGACCGCGCGTCAAAATAAAAGCCGCCCTCTTGCGAGGGCGGCTTCATGGTCGGCCGGCGTGCTGCGCAAGCGCAGCGCGCGATCAGCTCTTCTTGCCCGGGCGTTTGACGACCGGTTTCTTTTTCGGGTCATGCGGCCGCGTCTTGCCGTATGAGCCTTTGAAGATCTTGCCGCGCATCGTTCGTTTGTCGCCTTTACCCATCGCTTTTCGTCCTGATCTGGTTGATATCTGAAGGATTCAGCGCGCCACGATAGACAAAATGTCTGTGCGGGTCAACGTTTATCACTCACTTACGCTGGACCGAGCGGTTGTTCAAGAGTCCACCCGCAAACAATACCGCTGCATTCGACATGAAGACGGACGTAAACCCGAGTGTCGACCCGATGCCGCCGAATATCAGCGGTATCGTCACATGAGTCATATTGTTGACGGTGACGCGCAAGCCTGCCGCCTCGCTGGTGCGGCCTTGCGGCGCGAGCGTGTAAATCAGATTCATCGAAATCGGTTGACCGGTGCCGAGACCGAGTCCGAGCATGAATGATATGCCGGCGATCGCCCACGGGTTCGTAAAGAACGGAAAGAGCAAATAGGCTGCGCTGGCGATGAAGATGGCGGCCGTGAGGATGCGTATTTCATCGCGATATTTGAGCATCATCGGCAGGAACACGCGTATGCAAAGCGTTGCCGCAGCAAACGTGGCGAGAATCATACCGATCGATGACGCTGATAAGCCGATGCCATGCGCATACACAGGTAGATAGAACGTGTACAGATCCCATGCGCCCGACAGGAAACCGCTCGCAATAAAGGTCCGGCGCAACGACGGGATGTGCAAGAGATCCATGAAGCTTTGTTCGCTTGCGTTCGCGCGTGGGGCCTGATGGCGCGGAATCATATCCGGGCGCAGCCGCTGGAGGATGATTGAGACCACGGCGCCGATCGACACCACGAGCAGCGCCTTGCGATAAGACAGAGCATCGATCGCAAAGCCGGCCGTGAGCGGTCCGAGGAAGCCGGCGATAGAAAACCCGATGCTGAGCAGTCCATAATTACGCGCGCGATCCTCGGGCTTGCCGACCGCACCCGTCGTTCCTTGTACTGCAACGAAGAAAAACATGAACGAGGTCCCGAGCAGCAGCGCAGACACATACAGCGTCACAAGGCTCGGTATCAGAACCGGAAGTGCAAAACCGACAATCAGTCCGGCGGTACCTGCGAGCATTGGCGCATGCGCGCCCACGCGATCGATCAACTTACCGGCGTAAATTGCAAGCAGCAGCGGACAAAGCGCATAGAACGATACCAGGACACCGATACCGAACGGATTGGCGCCCAACTCGATTGCATACAGCGTCATAACGACGCGGCTGCCTGAGAAGGCAGCGTGATTGAGAATGCAGAGGAGGACGATCAGATAAATCGCCATTACGTCAACTCGAGGGGAGCCGCCGGGCTGGTACAAGTCCATGGTGGCGGTCGCATTCCCTCGCAGCCGCAGTCCGTTGCCGGTATCGAGAATTAATTTTCGAGCTTGATGCCGGCATCTCGTACGATCTTCGTCCACTTCGCCGTCTCTGCGCTCAGGTATCGCGCAAATTGTTCGGGCGAATTGGCAACGACTTCCGCACCGAGGCCAAACATCCTGTCCCGCATGTCCGGCGTCCTGAGTACGTTCCCGATTTCTGCGCTGAGCCGATCTATGATCGGCTTCGGCGTGCCGGCCGGTGCGAGCACCGCCTGCCACGACACCATGTCAAATCCCGGAAACCCTGACTCGGCAAGCGTCGGGAGGGACGGCAGTATCGGTGAGCGCTCTTTGCCGGTCACCGCCAGTACTTTCAAGCGGTTTGCTTTGATGAAGGGCAATGCGGAAGGCAGGTTCTCGAACATGATTTCCACAAACCCTGCCATGACATCGGTCAGCGCGGGTCCGCTCCCTTTATAACCGATGTGCGTCATGCGGATTCCCGCGCGCTGCTTGAGCAGTTCACCGGTCAGGTGCGTCGAGGATCCTGCGCCGCTCGATGTGAAATTGAGCTCGCCGGGACGCTTCTTGGCCAGTGCAATCAGTTCGCTCACCGAGGACGCCGGCAGCGATGGCGTCACGACGAGGACACTTGTCACCAGCCCAAGCACTGTCACCGGCGCAAAATCTTTGATTGGATCGTACGGGAGCTTCTGGTACAAGCTCGGATGAATGGCCATCTGGCTGACGTTGCCCTGCAGGAGCGTATAGCCATCGGCAGGCGCTTTGGCCACATATTCGCTGCCTACGATCGCTGATGCGCCGGCGCGGTTCTCGATGACGACTTGCTGACCCAAGATCTTCGCAAGGTCCTGGCCGACCATCCGTCCCATGATGTCGGCGCTGCCGCCCGGGGGAAAAGGAACAACCCAACGTAACAGCTTATTAGGGAAGGCGATGTCTTGCGCCTGCGAAGAATAAACCAGTCCGGTGCAGCATGCTGCACAAATTATCGCGAGTGGCCGCGTGACGCGCGCTGGCGTCACGTTCACGATAATTGAATGCTCATGCTGGAATTATAACGGCGTGCGAGCGCTACGGGACAGCAAAGTAGTGAACAGAGAACAAGCCGTCGTCGTCTGTCCACCAACGTTGCGGCAAGAAACCTGCTGCGCTGCCGAGCGCCTGGAATTCGTCAACGCTGTACTTGTATGAGTTCTCCGTATGGATGGTCTCGCCCGCCCGGAAGTCAAAACTTCTCGCGCCGATAGCCACGCGCTGCGCCTTGAGGCTCTCGAGATGCATCTCAACACGACCGGGCCGGGCGTTATAAAACGCGCGATGACGAAACGCCGCAATGTCGAAGTCCGCGCCAAGCTCGCGATTGAGATGGCGCAGTATGTTCAGATTGAACGCTGCGGTTACGCCTTGCGCATCGTTGTAAGCCGCATTCAGTACTGACGGGTCTTTTTTCAAGTCGACACCGATGAGCGCTCCACCACCCGCGCCAAGGAGCGGGGCCCACCGTTCGAGAAATGCGCGCGCCTCGTCAACGGTGAAGTTGCCGATCGTAGATCCCGGGAAGTAAAGCACACGCCGCGATGTGCCGAGCTCTTTGCCGGGCAAAGCGATTGAATGCGCGAAATCCGCCTGCAAGGCGACGAACTTCATGCGTGGAAAAAGGGCCGTCAGCGCATCGAACGACGTTTGCAGCTGCTCACGCGCAATATCTACGGCTACGAATACTGTCGGCTGCAGTGCCGACAAAAGCTCATGTGTCTTTTCGCTATTGCCGCAGCCGATTTCAATGAGCGCGCAATCCAGTCCCGCCAGCCGGCTGATCTCGCCGGCGTATCGACGCATCAAGGAAAGCTCAGCGCGCGTTGGATAATATTCGGGCGCTACGCAGATCTGCGCAAACAGCTCGCATCCGCGAGCGTCGTAGAAAAACTTTGGTGACAGTTGCTTTTGCGGCAGCGACAGGCCGGCGCAGACTTCGTCGAGCGCATTTTGCTGCGGCGGGAGCAGATCGTAGAAAGTGACTTGCGACGACGGCGACGCCATACGATTAACTGAGACTGGAACGCCGTGGACGCAACAATATTTCGGGTACCGGCGCCAGTCAAGGGCGCGACGAGCGCTCAAGTCGCTGCGACGCCGCTGATAGCAGGGTGATTCGCCGGGCGCAGTCAGCCGATCGGCTTGCGCTCCAGATGAGTCTCGATCCACTTCTTGATGCGAGTCGCATCGCCGATGCGTGTTTGCTTGCCGATAGAATCGAGCAGAACGATGATTACCGGCCGGGTTGCAATTTTGACTTGCATGACCAGACAGCGGCCGGCTTCACTGATGTAGCCGGTCTTCGATAACCCGATTTCCCATGTGGAATTCCTGACGAGGCCGTTGGAGTTGCGGAATTGCAGGCTGCGGCCGGCGACAGTCTCTACCTCGTGCGCTGCAGTCGTCGTGTATTCGCGTATCAGGGGATACGCATAAGCGCCCTTGACCATCTTCACCAGATCTTCAGCGGTCGACACGTTGTCGCTCGACAGTCCGGTTGAATCGACGAAACGCGTGTTGGACATGCCGAGCTCGATGGCTTTGCGATTCATCGCTGCAACGAACGCCTCGGTCCCGCCCGGATACGCGCGGCTCAACGCGGCGGCCGCGCGATTTTCCGACGACATCAGTGCGAGACGTAGCATGTCACTGCGGGGAAGACCCATGCCTTGACCGAGCCGTGAATGGGTGCGCTTGATGAAGTCGAAATCCGCCTGGTCGATGTAAATCATTTCATCGAGCGGAAGATTCGCGTCCAGTACCACCATCGACGTCATCAACTTGGTGATCGAAGCAATCGGCGTGACGTTGCGCGTGTTCTTGCCGTACAAGCTGTGACCGTCTTCGAGATCGACTATCAACGCGGCGGCCGACTTGAGGTTCGGCGTACCTTCCGCGGTCAACTCCGGAATTGGCCGCTCGTGCGCGACCACATACTTGCGCAGTGATTTGCGCGACACCAGCTTGTTGACGTGGCCTTTAGTCGGATACGTTACCGACACCCGCGGTTTGCTTTTCACCGCGGCCTCGGCGGTCGTAGCGCCCGCGGCGATGAGGGCAGGCAGCGCCAAAAAGGCTATGAAGGAGATTGCTCGTTTCACCGCGTTCCTCCTGGTTCAGGCGATTGTTCTGCACTGCAAGCTCGGCAGCGAGGCAATAAGATATCAAAAATCAGCGGTTAGGGATACTTTATTAAACAAAGTTTGAGGACTTATTGCCGCTGGTTGCCACGCAACTGGAGCTTAACGGCCAAGGTGGAGCCCCAGTTGACCGAGGAAGCAAGAACCAGCGCACTGGATCGAGTCAATTCTGGCCAACTTCTGTCCGGGTTACGAATTTAGAGCTTCGGTCTGTGCAATGTCACGCAATCGCCAGAGCGCCCGATAGCCCTGAAGATGCGCCCTGCATCACAGGGCATCTGCAACCGCCTTGATCGACCACATGACGCATTCCTCGAGCTTCATCTGCGCAATCTCGCGTGGTCGCGACGCCGGTAACATGTCAATGACGTCATGCAGGTCCTGCGCGATCTGCTTGATGTCATTGACCTGCTGACGTTCGGTGGCGGACAGGTGCCGCTGGTCTTTACGAAATGCATTGGACATGGAATTCCTTCGCGCACAAATGATCCGAATGCGCTCAATAAGGTTTTGCGTCGGAGTCTGTAACTTCAAGCTCCTTGGCAAACAGTGGAAACAGCAACGGCAACAGGATGAGCGTAAACAGCGTCGCCGACACAATACCACCGACGATTACGACGGCAAACGGGCGCTGGGTCTCCGAGCCGATACCGTGTGAAAGTGCGGCCGGCAACAGGCCGAGGCCTGCCATCAATGCAGTCATCACGATCGGACGCAGCCGCGAAACGGCGCCGTCCATTACCGCCTGCGCAACGCTGTAGCCATTACGCATGATTTCAGTGAACTGTTCCACCATGATGACGCCGTTCTGCACTGAAATACCGGCAACTGCGATAAAGCCGACGGCGGCGGACACGGACAAGTGCAGTCCCGCCATTCCGAGTGCAGCAAGGCCGCCAATGAGCGTGAATGGCACCATGGCCAGGACGAGTATCGCCTGCTTTACCGATCGAAACGCCCAGAACAAAAGTACGAATATCAGGAATACCGAAAGCGGTATGATGATTTTCAATCGGGCGATCGCGCGCTGCTGGTTTTCGAATTGGCCGCCCCACGTCATCGAATAGCCTGGCGGCAATTTTACTTTTGCCCGTACTTTCTCCATCGCTTCGACCACAAAACTGCCCTGATCGCGCGCGAGCAGATTCGCCTTGACCGCGACATTGCGACCGCCGGCTTCGCGCGAGACGCGGCCCGCGCCTTGTTTCACTTCTACTTGTGAGACCGAGCCCAACGGAATAGTCCCCGCGCCTCCGGGCAAGGCAATCGGCAGGTCGGCCACATCATCGACGGCGTCGCGATATTCCTCGTCGATGCGTATGGTCACGTCAAAACGCCGGTCACCATCGTAAAAGATATTGACCGGGCTGCTGGCAAGCGCGGCCTGGATGGTGGCATTTACGTCGCTGATGTTTATGCCGTAACGCGCGAGCCGGCCACGATCCAGCGTAACCGTGAGTTCGGTTTGCCCGCCGATCTTGAATGCACCGACATCAGCGGCGCCCCGAATCGAAGTGAGCACGCTGACGACCTGCTCACTTTTGTCTTCGAGTATTTGCAGATCCGGTCCAAAAATTTTGATGACGATCTCGCCCTTGGCGCCGGACAGCGCTTCATTGAGATTGTCTTCGATCACTTGCGAGAAGTTGGTGGGCACGCCCGGCATCGCGCGGATCTTGCGCGTCATGTCAGCGATCATGTCGTCCTTCGATGGGAAGCGCCACGACTCACGCGGCTTCAGGTCCGCCATTACCTCCAGGTTGTTGGGGCCTTTTGGGTCCGTTCCATCATCGGGACGCCCGACCTGCGTGATGACGTTGTTAACCTCAGGATAGCTCTTCAGAATACGGCGGACCTCCCGTTCGACGTCTTTCGTACGTTCTATCGCGGTGGAAGGCGGCAAAGTGATCGTCAGCCAGATGTTGCCTTCATCGAGCTTGGGGAGAAACTCGCTTCCTAGCGTGGGCGCCAGTACCAGCGCAAGCACGAGCACTGCAAGCGAGGCCGTCACGACGAGTTTTCGCGATCGCTCCATCCTTACCAGCAGCCGGCGATACGCTTCCTGCAGCCGCGACATCCATGGACTGTGCTTCTCGGCAAGATTTCCTTTGTTCAATGAGTACGTGAGTATCGCCGGCACGAGCACAAGTGTGAGCAGGATCGCTCCGAGCAGCGCGAATGAAAGCGTATACGCCATAGGAGAAAAGATCTTCCCTTCCACCCGCTGAAAAGTAAAAATCGGCATGAATGCAATAATGATGATGGCTTTTGAAAACAGAATGGGCCGTCCGAGATCGACTGCGGTCATCTTGAGCGTATGTAATTTCCACGCGTAGCCGCTGTGAACGGGGTTGTTTTCCGCAGCGCCCACAGCAAGACGCACCATGAGTGCCTCTACTAAGACCACCGCACTATCGATGATGATGCCGAAATCGATCGAGCCCAGAGAAATGAGGTTCGCGCCGACGCCTCGCGCATCCATCAACACAAAAGCGAATAGCAGCGACAACGGAATCACCATCGCAACAGCAAATGCGGCGTGCAGGTTGCGCAGAAATACGAGCAGTATCGCAACCACCAGGCACGCGCCGACGGCTAGGTTCTCGGTTACTGTGTGAACGGTGTGCCGAACAAGATCTGTCCGGTCATAGTAGGGAACGATGCGCACACCCGCCGGCAGTTTGCGCGAGACGTTTTGGATTTCCGTCTGCAGATCAGCGACAACTGTCGCCGCGTTTTGTCCCTTCGTCATTTGCACGATCGCCTGCACGACATCATCGCGCTCGTTGAATGCAACGATGCCTGAGCGGGGACGACCGCCGATGCGTACCTGGGCGAGATCGCTCACCTGGATCGGACGGCCGTTGCGCGAAGCCACCACTACGCGCCCGATATCCTCCAGGTTTGTAAACAGTCCAATGCCGCGGATTACGAGCGCTTCATCGCCGCGCCTGAGTAATCCGCCGCCCGTGTTAGCGCTGTTTCCCGCGAGCGCCTGCGATACTTGATCGATCGTAACGCTGAACTTGCGCAAGAGAAACGGATTGACGCGTACTGGTACTCCTTGAGCAGACCGCCGAAGCTGACGATATCCGCGACGCCCGGCGTTCGGCGCAGCGCCGGCTTCAACACCCAGTCCTGCATCGCGCGCACTTCAGTCAGCGGCATGTCGGGCGGCGCTTCGATCACATAGCGGAAAATTTCGCCCACTGCGTTGGTGAGCGGCGCAAGGCCGGCCTGAACATTACCCGGCAGATTGACCGTCTGCAGCTTTTCGATTACCTGCTGGCGCGCAAAGTAATCGTCGGTGCCGTCCGCAAACGTCAGTGTCACAACGGATAGTCCGGTGATCGATACCGAGCGCAATTGCGTCATGCGCGGCACGCCGCTCATTTCCCGCTCGATCGGCAGCGTGACCGAGCGCTCAACCTCTTCCGGCGCCTGCCCGGGCACTTGAGTAATGATTTGAACCTGGACGTCCTGCACGTCGGGGAACGCTTCGACCGGCAGGTTCTTCCACGCTCGCCAGCCGGCAATCGCCAGCACCACGGCGACCGCGAGCACGAAGACGCGCTGCTGCAGGGCGAAGGTGACGAGCCGGTCTAGCACAGAGATCGCTTCGGTGCCCTACTCGCTGCCGGACAATTCGGAGTTGAGCAGCAGAGCACCGGCGACGACCACGCGCTCCCCGTTGGCCAGGCCCTCTTTAACGTAGCTCTCGGAGCGCCCCTGCAGTCCCAGCACCACCTGCCGCTTTTCGAATACGCCGGGTTCCTTCTCTACGAACACATAGTTGTAGAGTCCGCCCGTGATGAGAGATGAATTCTGAATGCGCGGCAGTTTCGCGCGATCGTCCTCGATGGGTGTTACTCGCGCGAACATCTCCGGTTTGAGTTGACGTGCTGGATTGTCCACCACACACCGCACCTGCACCCTGCGCGTCGCCGGATCGAGCACTTCTCCTATAGACGCAATCCGTCCCCAGAAGTCGCCGCCCGGATACGCATCGACATCAATGGTCACTTTCTGTCCGAGCTTGACCTTGCCGAGATAGCGCTCGGGTAGGTCGATGATTACCCATAGATGCGTAGGGTCTGTGATGATAAAAAGCGGCGCTTGTGCGTCCGGGCGCACTTCACTGCCCGGATTCACCTGGCGTTCACTCACAATACCGGCTATCGGTGAGCGCAGCGCGTAACCCGACGCGACTGCGGAAGCGGACTGCGGATCGAGGTTGCGTAATCGTAGTCGCGCCCGATTGTGCTCAGCTTCGGTTTGGCGCAAGTCGCTCTCCGCATTGTCGAAGTCTTTGCGTGCGATGACTTCCGCGTCGTACAGCTCTTTCGTTCGCAAGTACGCTTTCTGTTTCAGCTGCAGATCAGCCTGTGACTTGGCGACGTCGGCCGCTGCTGCTGCAAAATCCGGCGAATCGAGTATCGCGAGCGTCTGGCCTGCGGTGACGCGGTCGCCCGGCTGGGCGAATAAGCGTGTGACGCGTCCCGCAATCGGTGAGCTGAGGCGCACGGTGTGGTTTTCATCGTATGCGATCCGCGCATTCAACGGATCGAGGAGCGGCTCGGGAAGCGCTGTCACCGCCTCTGCTTTGATGAAGCTCAGTTGCGGCGAACCGCTGGCGAATCGAAGCTCGCGCGCGTTCATCTGCGCCGGCGCCACCGATTGAGGCGTGATGTCGCCGCTGCTCCGGCTGATTCGCGGATACAGCCACAGCGCAGCACCCACGAGCAACGCCCCCGCGACGATTGCCGCTACGAGTGTGCGTACATTTACGATTGGTTTTCGCATGACCGGCACATGCCGTTGTTTGTGGATATCGCTGCGCGCATCCGCACGCGCCGACAAAATTACGGCCGGCGAGTTGCCCCGTCGGCCGTTAATCGACTCGCGATTAAAGTTGTCTCAGCGATGGCAACGATGCACAGTCCCGAGAGGGGTCGATGACGCACATGCGATGCCACGGTAAAGCTGCTTCGACAACGACAGCAGCTTACGGGAATGACCTTACAGGAGTCTTACGTCGAAACGACGACTTTATGCGTGGCCGGCAGGCCGTACCGGAGCCCGGTGCCTGCCGCGGTCGTGGCGTCTCTCGAACAACACGTAGAGCGTCGGCAGTACAATCAGAGTCAGCAAGGTGGCGGTTATAAGCCCGCCGATCACAACGACCGCCAGCGGCTTTTGCGTCTCGGATCCGATATCGTGTGACAATGCCATCGGCATAAGACCCATCATGGCGAGCATCGCGGTCATCAAGACAGTCCTCAGCCTTACCAGCGAACCTTTGATGACCGCCTCAGTGGGCGTCGCACCGGCGCTTTTCAACTGGTTGAAATAAGTCACCATGACAACGCCATTGAGGACCGCCTGGCCGAACAACGCAATGAAACCGATCGCCGCCGAAACGGACAAAGGTATACCGGTTATCAGCAGGGCAAAAATGCCGCCGATCATGGCAAACGGTATATTCAATATGATAAGGAGCGCGCTCTTGAATGACTTGAACGCATCGAAAAGCAGAATGAATATGAGTAGAACGGATAGCGGCACGACCACCGCCAGCCGCGCCATCGCGCGCTCCTGATTCTCGAATTCTCCAGACCAGCTCATGTAGTAGCCTTCGGGGAGCTTCACGGACTTAGCGACGCGCGCCTGCATGTCCGACACGACGCTGCCCATATCACGGTCACGAATGAAGACGCCGATCGCGATGACACGTCCACCGTTCTCGCGACTGATATTCATGCTGCCGCCGATCGTGCGAAAGTGTGCGACCTGCGATAGCGGCAGGTAAACGCCGTTCGAGGTGGTCACGAGGATATTGGGCAGCTCGTCGAGCGCGCGCTGGCCTTCATTCAACCGGACGACGATGCCGAATCGCTTCTCGCCCTCCCATACGCTCGTCGCGACCTTGCCGCCAAGCACGGTCTCGATGACGTCTTCTATATCGGCGACATTAAGTCCGTAGCGCGCGGCGACGGCGCGGTCGATCTCGATTAGAGTCTGCGGCAACTCGCCCTGCCGGTCGATCATGGCGCGCGCCACACCCGGGACGTCGGATATCGCGGCCAGCACTTGGGCAGCACTTACGCGCAGCTTATCCAGATCATCGCCGAACACTTTGACGACGATCTGACCGTCAATCTGCGAAATGCTCTCGAGAATGTTGTCGCGAATCGGCTGGGAAAAGCTTGCCTGCACGCCAGGAATCTTCGACAGTTCACGATCCATTTCCAGCATCACTCCGCGCTTGTCGAGCTTGCGCGTCCATTCTGACTCGGGCTTCAGATCAACGAGAACTTCCGCCATGCTGATAAGCTTCGGATCGGTTCCATCTTCCGGCCGGCCGGCTTTGAAGACGACGGTTTTTACCTCCGGAATCTTCTTCAGCACGTCCTGCATGCGACCCATCTCGATTGACGCCTCCGTCACCGAGACGCTCGGATGCAGCGGTACGTTCAGCCACAGCGATCCTTCGTTTAATTCCGGCAGGAACTCCGTGCCAAGCCGCGGCGCGACCGCCAGACTCGCCACCAGGCCGGCGCAAGCAATAACAACGACCAGACGTTTATGATCGAGCGCCCAGCGCAGGCCCGGCTCATAAATCTTCTTGCAACGCTCGACGACCGCGTTGTCATGGTGCGGCAGCTTTTTGCGCAGCAGGATGTAGCATAGAAGCGGCACCAGCGTTAATGAAAAGATCAGCGATGCAATCAGCGCAGACGTCACGGAGTACGCCATCGGCGCAAAAATCCGCCCCTCGTGCCGCTGCAAAGTGAAGATGGGAATATGCGCCGCGATGATAATCAGCATAGAGAACAGCGTCGGCCTGCCGACTTCCACGGCGGCGTCGATGATAGCCTGCAACCGGCGCCGTTTGCCGCGTTCGTCGACAGTGTCCTCATGGAACTCGCTGCCTTCCGACAGTTTGCGGAATACGTTTTCGACAACAATCACCGCACCATCGACGATGATGCCGAAGTCCATTGCGCCGAGCGACAGCAGATTGGCTGGAATACCGATCCACGTTAATCCGAGAAAAGTGCCCAGCAGCGACAGCGGTATGACGAACGCGACGATCGCCGCGGCCCGAATATTTCCGAGAAAGAGCAGCAGCACGAGCGTCACGAGCATTGCGCCTTCCACCAGATTCGTGAACACGGTCTTGAGCGTCTTGCCGATCAACCAGGTGCGATCGTAATAAGGCACTATAGCGACACCCTTGGGCAGTACCGTTGCATTCAGCAGTTCGACTTTGCTCTTGACGGCTGTCAACACCGTCGAAGGGTTTTCGCCTTTGCGCATAAGCACGACGCCGGTGACCACATCGTCCTCGTCGTCCTGGCCGATGACGCCCTGGCGAGGCACCGACCCGGTCGACAGGCTGCCGATGTCCTTGACGAGCACCGGCACGCCGTTGCGCTCGGCCACCATTACGTTCATAACTTCATCAGCTGAACGCAGCAGACCGATGCCCCGAATGAGGAACTGCTGATGCCCCTGTTCGACGTAGCCGCCACCGGCGTTCGAATTCGCGCGCTGCAGCGCAGTGAACAATTGCTGCAGCGTGATCTTGTAATACTTCATCTTCGCCAGATCGGGATGCACCTCGTATTGTTTAATGAAGCCGCCGAAACTCACGACATCCGCGACGCCCGGGATCAAGCGCAGTTGGCGGCTTACCGTCCAATCCTGAATGGTCCGCAAATCGCGCGAACTGGTGCCCTCAGCCTTGACGCGGTAACGATAGATCTCGCCGATGGGCGTAGATAACGGCGCGAGTTGCGGTTGCACACCCTCCGGCAACTCTACTTCGCGCAAGCGCTCGACCACCTGCTGACGCGCGAAGTACGCATTCGCGCCATCGTCGAATGTCATGATGATGAACGAGAGACCGAACTGCGTATGCGAAAACATGCGGATGGAGTTCGGCAATCCTGCGAGTGCCACCTCCAGGGGAAGCGTCACTTGCTTCTCAACTTCCTCCGCCGCCCGCCCCGGGAACAGGGTGATCACTGTTACCTGCGTGTCAGTTACATCGGGAAAAGCTTCGACGGGCAATTGCTTGAACGCAATAATTCCACCGCCGATGAAAAGTATCGTTCCCAGGATTACGAACAGCGGCTGGTGCAGCGCGAACGAAACGATTTTCTTGATCATGGCCGCGGCCGGGAGCTGATCGGCATCGACTATTTCACGACGCGTGTCGGCTGGAGCATCTGCTGCAGGAGAAGTGCCCCTTCGGATACCACTTTCTGGCCCGGCTCCAGACCCGAGGTGATGGTGATGTAGCCGTTATACACGTCGCCGACTTTGACCTGGCGGCGCGTATAAGTACCCTGTCCGGAATCCACGAAAAGAAAATGACTGCCGCCCTGGAAGAACACCGCGCGGGACGGGACTTGCAAGACTCGCACTGACTCATCATTCAGAGTGGCAGTAACAAACATCTCGCCCTTGAGCATCCGGTTCGAGTTATCAAGCGATGCGCGCACCTTGATCGTCCGTGTCGTCGGATCGAGAAAATCTGCAACCGCGGTGATACGGGCGTCAAACGTCGCATCGGGATAAACCGGCACCCGAATTTTCACAATCTTGCCCACGTGCAAACCGGGTAAGTCTTTCTCACCCGCGTCAAGCATCACCCATAAGTACGAAGGATCGGTGATGACAAATAACGCCGGCGAGCCGCCCATTTGATCCGGACGCAATTCCTGTCCGGGGTTGATGTTCTTTTCGACGACTACGCCAGCGAGCGGGCTCTTGAGTGCATAACTCTGGTCGACCTGTGTTCCGCCCCCATAGAGTTGCAGACGCGCACGGTTTCGCTGCAGTTCCGATTCGCTCCGCGCGTATTCGGCTTCGGCGGAGTTGAGATCTTTTGCCGGCGCGACGCCGTTTGCGTGCAGGTCTTTGACGCGCGCCAGATTTTGCTGCGCCAATGCATAATCGCCCTCAGCCCGCCGGGCGTCGGCTTGCGCCTGACCGAAGTCGGGAGAAGCAATGACCGCCAGCGTCTGACCCTGCTGGACCTTGTCACCCGGCTGCGCCGATATGCGGCTGACTCTGCCTGCGAACGGCGTATATATGCGGACGGTTTTGTCTTCATTCCATGTCAGCCGCCCGTTCAGCGTCGCGGCGGCGGCCTCACGCTGCGCTGCCGCCTCGGATGCGAGGGAAGACAGTTGTGGACTGTCAGGCGGAAAGACAATGGATTCGCCGCTGACTTTCGCCGCGGGAGGCGCTTCTGTTTTGACCGTATTGTCGCAGCCCGCGGAGAGAACCGCCGCCAACAGCGCTGCACAACGGGTGAGACGCATGTTACTTCCCTCTAGTCTTATTCTTATCGCCGGCGGCACGACCGTCAGCATGAAATTTCAGATGCTGGGGCTACCGGCCCTCCCGCTCAGCTTCGATCTGGGCGGGCGCGATGGCTGCCTGCCAGACCGCAAACGATTTCGCGTAATCCGCCTGCGCGCCTGACGCCTCAAGGCGAGTCGCGTAGAGCTGCCGACGCGCATCCAGCAGGTCCATGACCCCGATTGCGCCGCGACTATACGCGAATTCCGCACCCTCGGCAGCTTTCTGCGCCTCCGCCAGCAGCACGTCGCGAAACCGTTGCAGGCGATCACGGGCAGAGTCGAGTTCCGCACGACTTCTGGTGATTTCACCGAGTGCAAGCGCGCGCACCCGCTCAAAGTTATCCTGTGACGCCTGGAGCTCGACTTCAGCGCGCCGGATCTCTCCTTCGAAGTAGTAATTGGTAAAAAGCGGCACGCTGACGGCGATACCAAAGGTGTTGTTGCTGAAGTCGCCTGGAAAGTGCTGGAACGATGCGGAGCCCGTGATATCGCGTGTGCGCAGTGCGCGTGCAAGCTCACGGTTTTTATCAGCCGCTGCGATGCGCGCGGACGCCGCCTGCACATCGGCACGTCCGTTGAGCGCCCTGTCAATCTCGACCGCGTCCGCTGCCGCCGCGAGCTCCGGCCAGCTATCAGCCGCCCTGATGCGACCAGCGTCCCGCTCGGCACCGATTACATACGCGAGTGCTGCCTGCGCCTTTTGCAGGTCTGATTGCGCAATACGCGCATCATTTTCGGCGCGCAGCGCATCGACGCGTATGCGCGCAACGTCACTGCGTGCAATATCCCCCGCCTTCAGGCGTCGCTCGACTGCATCGATGGTTTTGCCAAACAGCGCGGCGGTCTCGCCGGCGATACGCAGCCGCTCCTGGGCGGCGACCAACTCATAGAAAGAGGCGTAGAGCACGACCTTCTGCTGGCGCTGAATTTCGGCGTAATCAGCGCGCGTGGCTGCGATGTTGAAATCGGCCGCTTCCATTCGCAACTCGCGTTTACCGCCGCGTTCGAACAGCTGCTGCAGTCCGACGATACTGCCGATACGCTTATCGCGCAGGTTGCCTGAGCCCACGCCTTCGTGCGGGTTTAGCGGACTTTCATTGAATGACAAGCTGGGATTTGGCCGTGCGGCGGCTGCCAATCGATCCGCCCGCGCGCCCTCGACAACGCTTTGCCCCGCGCGCAACTCGCGATTGCGAGCAGCAAAAAAAATCTCCGCCTGGGGCAGTGTTAGCCGCTCCAGGTCGGAGCTTAAAGGAGGCGGAACCGACACCACCGGTTCTACACCAGCGGCACCAGCGCTCCAGCCACCTAGGAGGAAAACATAAAAGAGCAAAGTCACAAGTGACACGATCGCATTGGAGCACCCTGGAATTGATGCCGCGACTTCCCGTGGCGCCTCAAGTTGACGAACGAACATTAGCAGTCCTTTCTTACATGCACCTTACACTCGATCGATGTTAAAGCACGGCCTGAGGTGCTAATGCGAAATCTATCACGCGGCGTGCCTTTTGCCACTGCGATACACTGTAACGTCTGCCTAGATACGCCGTCTCGCGGCGTCCATATCTACCGTATGCGCGTGCTCATTATCGAAGACGATCCGGTGCTGGCGGATGGGCTCACCCGCTCTCTTCGGCATGCCGACTACGCAGTCGATTGTGTACACGACGGCGAACAGGCTGATCATGTCCTGACGGCCCATAGTTATGATGTCGTAATACTCGATCTGGGATTGCCCAAGCTGAGCGGATTCGAAGTATTGCGACGGCTGCGGCGCCGCGGCAGCCTCGTTCCAGTGCTGGTGCTGTCAGCGCGCGATGCGCTTTCCGACCGGGTCAAAGGTCTGGACCTGGGCGCCGATGATTATCTAACCAAACCGTTCGACCTGCCTGAACTCGAAGCGCGCGTGCGGGCGCTCATCCGGCGCGGCCAGTCGGGTGGGAGCTCACTATTGAGCCACGGCCCGCTTACTCTCGATACCAGCGGCCGGCGCGCCACGCTGGCAGGCGCGTCTCTTGAGCTTTCGGCACGCGAGATCGGCGTCCTGGAAGTGCTAATGCTGCGCAGCGGGCGGGTGGTCAATAAAGAACAACTCGCCGAACAACTGTATGGATGGGATGAAGAAGTCGGCGCGAATGCGATCGAAGTGTATGTGCATCGCCTGCGCAAAAAGCTCGAACCGGCAGGCGTGGCCATCCGCACCATCCGGGGGTTGGGCTATCTGCTCGAGAAAGAATCGTGAGCGCGATTATCGAAGCGAGCGGGCAGTCGCGAAGACCGGAACAGGCGACGCTCAGGCGCCAACTGCTGCGCTCGCTGCTGGCGCCGATAGTCGTGGTCACTTTGCTGAGCGCGATAGTCACGTACTACTACGCGTTCAACTTCGCCACGCTGGCCTACGATTACACTTTGTTTGACTCAGCGCTCGATATCAGCCGCCAGACACGCGTCATCGACAACAGGCCACACGTAGATCTGCCGAGTGCCGCCTTGGACATGCTCGAGTCGGACACGCACGACAGTGTTTATTACATGGTAGCCGACGCCCGCGGGGCCTTTGTTGCCGGCCATCGCGGGCTGCCTATGCCGCCGGAAGAGGCCGCGCCTGGAAAGCCCACATACTACGACGCCAAATATCGCGGCAGTCCGGTGCGCGTCGCGGCCCTGCGTGCGAATGTAACCGGCGCATCCGCGGATGAACCGGTATTGGTGATGGTCGCAGAGACGCTTAATAAGCGCCGCACCCTCGCGAACGAAGTTCTGCTGGGTATGCTGCTGCCTGAACTGCTGCTGATCGCACTCATAGGCGGATTGGTCTGGTATGGCATCGACCGCGGCCTGCGGCCGCTGGCGACGTTGCAGCACGAGATCAGCAGCCGTTCACATCGCGACTTGAGCCCGCTACCCGAGAGCAATGCCCCGGGCGAAGTTCGCGCCCTGGTGCGCGCCATGAATGACCTGCTCGCACGCCTCGCATCCGCGCTGTCAGCGCAGCAACGCTTTACCGCAGATGCGGCGCATCAGCTGCGTACCCCGCTGGCCGGAATCAAGACCCAGGCGGAGCTTGCGTTGCGCCAGGACCGGCTGGACGACGTCCAACACACGCTCCGGCAGCTTAATACCGCCACCGGACAGACCACGCATCTCATCAATCAGCTCCTCTCATTGGCGCGTTCGGAGCCGGCTGTTAGCCGGGCGCAAGCTACACAGCGCATAAACCTGCATGAACTTGCGCGCGATACTACGACGGAGTGGGTGCCGCGCGCACTCGCGCGCAACATCGATCTTGGATTTGATGGTTCGGCGCTGCCCGCCACGATCGAGGGGGATGCGGTGCTGGTGAGAGAACTGCTCTCCAATCTCCTCGACAATGCCATCCGCTATACGCAGCCCGGCGGACAGGTGACCGTGCGCGTCGCCATCGCTGACTCGGCTGTCACGTTGAGCGTCGAAGACAACGGTCCTGGCATTCCCCCGGCGGAGCGCGAGCGCGTGTTCGAGCGTTTCCATAGAGGACTGGGCAACGGCGGCGAAGGCTGCGGATTGGGGCTTTCCATCGTGCGTGAGATCGCGCAAAGCCATGGCGCCGAAACGCGCCTCGCCGCCGGAAAAAACGGCAATGGAACCGTGGTGACAGTTAGTTTTCGCCAGGCGGCATGAATACTGCTGCTTTGAAATTCGGCGACAGTGACAGTCCCCAGTCCGTCGTAGCTCCGGATTAACTTCGCTGGAAAGCATGCAGCCGCCCGTCCGCTACACCACACCTGCCATCGCCTTGCACTGGATGATCTTCGTTCTCATTGCGTGCAGCTTCATGCTTGCGGTTTATATGGTCGCCGTGCCGCTGTCGCCGCTCAAGCTCAAATACTATTCCTGGCATAAGTGGATAGGCGTAACCGTATTTGCGCTTGCGGTTGCACGGGTCGCCTGGCGCGTGTTCAATCCGGTGCCTGTCGTGCCACCGCACCTTCCGCACTGGCAAAAGCGTGCGGCAGCAGCGACGCATCTGCTTCTATACGTCCTGATTGTGGTGATTCCCATCACCGGATGGCTCTATAGTTCTGCGGCTGGAGTTCCCACCGTTTACCTCGGCATGTGGCAATTGCCGGATCTCGTCGCGAAAGACAAGGCGCTTGCCGCGCAATTGAAGCTCGTGCATGTCTCACTGAACTATACGATGCTCGGACTTGTTATCATCCACGCTGCCGCCGCGATCAAGCACCACTACGTTGATCGTGATGATGTGTTGCGCCGCATGCTGCCGCGCTTCGCCGGCTCAGGAGAAAAGTGAATGCTGTTACGCAATCTTATAGCTGCGGCAGTGACCGTCTGCTGCGTTCTACCAGCGGTTCGCTCTGCATCGGCGCAGTCGGTGCTTTACGACAAAAGCCGTATAACGTGCGTCTCGCGACAAATGAATGTGCCGGTCGAGGCCGGCTTCAAGAAGTTCACAGCCGACATTACTTTCGATCCAGCCCGGCCGGAGACTGGAAAATCACGCATTGAAATCGACATGGACAGTTTCGATATCGACAACGCCGAAGTGAATGACGAAGCGAAGGGGAAAGCCTGGTTTGACGCGCGTAGCTTCCCGAAAGCAACGTTCGTTTCGTCAGGCATCAAGGCACTGGGCGGCGGCAAGTATGAGGCGCGCGGCAGCCTGAGCATCAAGGGCAAGACGAACGAAGTGGTCGCGCCCTTCACCTACAAAGACGAGGGTGGCAGCGGCGTATTCGACGGCGTGTTTCCGATCAGGCGCCTGCAATACAACATCGGCGAAGGTGCGTGGAAAGACACGGATACTGTGGCGGACGAAGTCCAGATAAAATTTCATTTGGTGACAAGCGCGATAAAACCGCCAGCCAAAAAATAGATCGGCGTTCATTCAAGAGAGGGGACCAGCATGCATTTGAGAACCGCGATGTTGCTAGCCGCATCCGTCACTGCTCTGCCGGCGGCGGCGCAGGATGTATATGTCGGTGATCCGGCCCACACAATGGCATCCTTCGCGACCGGTCACCTGGGAATCTCATGGGTGCACGGGCGCTTCAACAAGACGACAACCGCCAAAGTAATCATCGACCGCGCCGCCAGGAAAGGCACCATCGATGTGTTAATCGACGCGACATCCGTCGATACCGGACATGAAGCACGCGACAAGCACGTGCGCAGCGCAGATTATCTCGACGTCGAAAAATTTCCGACGATTGCGTTCAAGTCGAGCAACTTGAAATTCACCGGCGACGACCTTAGTAGCGCAGACGGCGAGCTGACGATGATGGGCGTGACGCGGCCCGTAACCCTGAATGTCGCTTTGTTTCGCTGCATTCCGCATCCCGTAAATAAAAAGGAAATGTGCGGTGCTGAGGCGAGCACCGCAATCAAGCGCTCCGAGTGGGGCATCAAGCGCGGCGCGACCGGAATTGGCGACGACGTCAAAATCTCAATCCAGATCGAAGCCTATAAAGAGTGATCTGCAGTCGTCGCTTTTGCGCGGGCGTAGCAGCTGATAGCGCATTGGCCCGCTAGTCTTCAGTAGCACGTCAAGTCACGCGCGGACGGCTGTACGTTGGTTCCTTTCCGCTCCCGCCGGGGTGGCAACGACGAATGCATCCTCCTGCTGCTGCAGCGCCCACATGTCCGCATAAACGCCGCCGCGCTCGAGGAGAGAGCGATGTGCGCCGCGCTCGACAATGCGCCCGCCATCCATTACCAGTATCTCATCGGCGTCCATCACTGTCGACAGCCGATGGGCTATAACAAGTGTCGTGCGTCCTTTGGAGATCTGTTCCAGCTCTGACTGGATGGCCTGCTCGGTGGCGGAGTCGAGCGCCGACGTTGCTTCGTCGAAAATGAGCATGCTCGGGTTCTTCAAGATCGCCCGCGCAATGGCGACGCGCTGCTTTTCGCCACCGGATAACTTTAGTCCGCGCTCTCCAACGCGCGTTTCATAGCGGTCCGGCAAAGTCGCGATAAACGCGTGGATATGCGCTGCCTGTGCCGCAGCGATAACTTCGTCGCGGGTCGCCTGCGGCCGGCCATACTGAATGTTGTAGTAAATAGTGTCGTTGAAAAGCACCGTGTCCTGCGGGACGATGCCGATGGCGCTGCGCAGGCTCGATTGTCTGAGATCGCGGATGTCCGCGTTGCCAACCTTGATGCGTCCGCGAGTGACGTCATAGAAACGGTAGAGCAGCCGTGCGAGCGTTGACTTGCCCGAGCCGCTGTGCCCGACTACAGCAAGCTTGTGGCCGGCCGGGATCGTAAAACTGACGTCGAAGAGGATTTGACGGTTCGGTTCGTAGCTGAAGTCCACATTCTCGAAGGTCACTCCCAATGGTAAAGGGTCGACCTCGCGCGCATCCGGCTTGTCCCTGATCTCTCGATTCTCCGCCAGCAGCCGGAACATGCGGTCCATGTCGATCTGCGCTTGCTTGATCTCCCGATAAACCATGCCGAGAAAATTAAGCGGGATGTAGAGCTGGATGAGCAGACCATTGATCAAGACAAGATCGCCGAGCGTCAATGTCTTCGTGACGACGCCGTCAGCAGCGAAGACCATGAGCACGGTCACGGCGATCGCGATGATGCAGCTCTGTCCAATGTTGAGCAAACCGAGCGAAGCTTCGGTTTTGACGGCCGCCGATTCATAGTGCTTCAGGTTCTCGTCGTAGCGCTGCGCCTCGTATTCTTCGTTGTTGAAGTACTTCACCGTTTCGTAGTTGAGCAGGCTGTCGACAGCCTTACTGTTTGCTTTCGAGTCGAGTTCGTTTGCCTCGCGCCGGATCGCGGTGCGCCACTCGGTGATCGCGATCGTGAACGATATATAAACCACGACCGCCGAGAACGTCACTGCCGTGAAGCGCCAGTCGAAGTGTGACAGCAGCACGGCGGCCACCAGCGCGAACTCGAGGATGACCGGAATGATCGAGAAGAGCATGTAGCTCATCAGCGTCCCGATGCCGCGCGTGCCGCGCTCGATATCACGCGCTACGCCGCCGGTCTGCCGGTCCAGGTGAAAGCGCAGGCTCAACGCATGCAAATGGCGGAAGACGGTTAATGCAATACGGCGGACCGCTCGTCTGCGTAACGCGCACAAACACGATGTCCCGCAGTTCGGCGAACAGCGTCGTGGACAAACGCAGGAGTCCATAGCCGACTAGCAAGGCCAGCGGTAACACGAGGACTGCGCGCGTCGGATCGAGAGAATCTACGACTGCCTTGAGCACCAGCGGAACCCCTACGTTAGCGAGTTTTGCGCCAATGAGCAGCGTGAGCGCTATGGCAACGCGCCATTTGTATTCGCTCAGGTACGGCAGCAGCAGCGTCACCACCTGCCAGCGCGACCCGTTCACGGGTGTCGACTGCGGCATTGGTACAGCCATCGACTGATGATACGTCGCCATTGCTATATTCCGTGTGAAGTCAGGTGCTATGCGTGGGACCGCGTTGGTGTGCACCTAAGATTTGCGTCTGTGTGCTTCCGCGCAAATTTGACGCTTGGTTATCTCAAGTATGCTACCACGCCGACGGCAGGCCATTGAAGGGCGCGGTGATCTGCGATGTTCGTGGTCGCTTGCTCATGTGCTGAAGACAGCCGCAGTTATTGTGACGACCGGTTTCGATTCAGGCATCGTGAACAGAAGAATTCCTCGCATGAATGATGCCGCCGATCGCGTGATTCGCGAATTGCCAGGGAGTTTTGTCAAGCGTTAAAGCGCGTACCCGCCAGATGAATGGATGAATGTTGACGCGCAATCCGCCTGAGACACAGCCGCACATCAATCGCTTCTTTCTGATTGAGGGCGGCATAATCGTAAAACGTGGCGGACATGCTCAGGCATCTATCAGGCAGTGTCGATGCCGATGCCTGAAAAAAAATGGGCGCTCAGCGAGCGCCCAAAATTACCAAAGGAGGAGTGAAAACACTGAGCTTGCTGCTACTCTGCGCCTTCTATCTTTTCTTAGCAATTTGGGTGCCACTTCGAAAGCCGCTTTTCATCAGGGCCTTATGTGTGTGCGACGCGCGCAGCCCGTTTCCAAGCGCACCGGGTATGGGCACGCTTCAGTCTCGCATGCACTAATCTGATGCCGGCGCCGCGCAGCACGTTGCAGCAACCATCTAGATAAATTCCCGTGCGCGACCGTAAGACGACCAACCGGTGAGGAATCGCGCGAGTCCGTAACATAGCCACGTCATCGCCCGCGCCGGCAATGATTGCCGTTGCCAGCTCGCAATCTGGAGCTGTTGAGCGCCGGTGTTCAGAGCGTCCAGGAGGCTCGACTTTAATTCGCGCGCAAATCCGGCGTCGTCGATCATGACGTTCGCCTCGCGGGCGAGCAGCAGACTCATCGGATCGATATTCGATGAGCCGACCGTCGACCATTGATCGTCGATGACGGCCACCTTCGCATGCAGGAAGCTGCGGTGATACTCGTATATCTCGACACCCGCCTTAAGAAAATAACCATACAAGGCCCGCGATGCATAGTGCAGCAACACATATTCCACACGGCCTTGCAGCAATAGAACGACACGCACTCCGCGTGCGGCGGCGTCGGTCAAAGCGCGGCGAAAATTCTTGCCCGGAAAAAAATATGCATTCGCGATGAAGATTTCGGATCGAGCGCCGTCGATTGCAGTCAGGTAACCGTTTTCAATCGCGGTTCGATGGCGCAGGTTGTCGCGCACCATGAAAGCGGCGCGCTGACTGCCGCAGGGACTCGCCTGCACAGGCAGCGTTTCGCTTTGCTTCCAGTGCTGATGAAGCTGTGTCCAGGTAACGAGCATCCACAATCGGGTCACTACCGGATAGATGTCAGCCAGCAGCGGGCCTTCGATTCTGACTGCATAGTCGAAACGCGGCGGTATCTGGCGCGGTGTATTCATGTCGTCAATGATATTGATACCGCCGACAAACGCGATTTTTGCGTCGAAGACGGAGATCTTGCGATGCAGCCGGCGCAAGCGCTCACGGCGCAGCGTCCAAGGTGAGATTTGCGGGCGAAACGTGAGCACTCGAACGCCGCTTCCGCGCAGGCGGCTGCAGAAAGTCCGCATTCAGGTCCTTTGATCCAAACCCATCGATGACGACATGGACGAAGACGCCGCGCGCGGCAGCGCGCGACAGTGCACCAGCGATGCGCTGTCCCGTAGCATCGTCGGAAAAGATATACGTTTCGAGATAGATCTCGCGTGCGGCGTCATCGCATGCCGCTTCGAGGGCGGGGAAGTATTCGCTGCCGGTGCGCAATAATTGAACGCAATTCCCGGCAACGAACCGGGTCATGATCTGACGATTGTCGAGGTCAACACTGCGTGGTCAGAGATGCGCGCCCAGGGCTGTCCGCAATGCACGCGCGCATGCCGCACTTTGAAACCGCGGACATAGATACGATCAAGTTGGAATACAGGCAGCGCCGCCGGGAAGCTGCGGGCGGGGACGCCATGCGTGCGCTCGAATACTTCGTGCAGGCCTAATGGACGCGCGAGTTCGTCCTGCGCGTGCCGGGCCCAGTCATTGAAGTCGCCGGCAATTATGAGTGGCGCCCGAGCGGGAACGACACGTTCGATGCGCTCCTGCAACGCGCGCATCTGGCGGCTGCGGTGCCGCGCGGTTAAGCCGAGATGGATGCACACGCAATGCAGCGGCTCCGTCCATTCGGGAACATTGACTTCACAGTGCAGTAATCCCCGACTCTCGAACCGGTGCTCCGAAATGTCCTCATTGTCCCAGCGCAGGATTGGAAACCGGCTCAGAATCGCATTGCCGTGATGGCCGCCGTCGTAAACGGCGTTTTTACCGTAGGCATAATCGGTCCACACGGAGTCGGCAAGAAATTCGTGCTGCGCCTGATTGGGCCAGCCGGAAAATCGCTGCGCGTTACCGGCATGACCGCCCTGCACTTCCTGCAGGAACATGAGATCGGCGTTCAGCACTCGCAGATGTTGGCGAACTTCGTGTATCACCAGCCTGCGCTTGAAAAAAGATAAGCCCTTGTGAATATTGTAGGTTGCGATATGCAGAGTTTTTGTCATGGAGCCGAAGCGTTGTGAAGCGACACACTGCGCGGATACGGCGGCAGTAAACCGTTTCCTTATTGTGTCATGGAAACACGCCGCACGGCAGCAGCATGCGGCCGACGGTCGCCAGCGCTTGGCGAGCGCGACTGCGGGACAACCAACGCAGAGGATTGGCGCGCCGCGCCGAAAGGATTAAACGACCTCGAGCATCCGCTTCAAAGCGATGCGCGCGAGCTCAGCGTCCCGCGCCGGCACTTTGATCTGGTTTACTACCTTGCCGTCCACCAGATTTTCGAGCGTCCATGCAAGATGCTGCGGGTCGATGCGCGCCATCGTCGAGCACACGCAAACCGTCGGCGCCATGAACTGAACAATCTTGCCCTCGGGTTTTACCTGTTCCGCGATCCGATTCACCAGATTGAGCTCGGTGCCGACGAGCCAGCGGGTATTCGGCTTGGAATCAAGGATCGTTTTGATAATGAAATCCGTCGACCCGACGTAGTCGGACAATTTGCAAACCTCGAAATTACATTCCGGGTGAGCAATGACCATACCGTCCGGGTACTGGCTGCGGAAGTTCAACACATGCTGCACCTGAAACATCTGGTGCACCGAGCAATGCCCCTTCCACAGCAGAACCTTCGCTTTGCGAATCTGCGCCGGCGTAAGGCCGCCCAGCGGTTCGTCGAAATCCCACACCATCATTTCGTCCGGCGGAATGCCGATCATGTAGCCGCTCCAGCGTCCGAGATGCTGGTCCGGGAAAAACAGCACCTTCTCGCGTCGGGCAAAGGACCACTCGAGAATCTGTTTCGCGTTCGTCGAGGTGCAGACTATACCGCCGTGCTCGCCACAAAACGCCTTGAGGTCAGCGGCCGAATTGATGTACGTGACCGGCGTAATTTTCTCGTCGGGATCAATTACTTCAGAAATTTCGCGCCACGCGCGCTCGACCTTCGCAAGGTTCGCCATATCGGCCATCGAGCAGCCGGCATTCATGTCAGGCAGTATCACCGTCTGCGACGGCTTCGAAAGAATGTCCGCCACTTCAGCCATGAAGTGGACACCGCAGAATACAAGGTAGTCCGCGTCGGTGCTCGCTGCCAGCTTGGATAACTGCAGCGAGTCGCCCTTGAGGTCCGCGTGCTTGTACACGTCGGCGCGCTGATAGTGGTGGCCGAGTATTACGGCGCGCTTGCCGAGCGCCGCTTTCGCCGTGACGATCCGACGCTCGCAGGCGTCGTCCTGTAGCGGTTTGAAACGGTCAAACGCAATCGCAGCAACCTGCATGACGTGAAATCCCTGTATTAAAAGGGGTTAGAACCTTAACACACTATGACAAAAAATCCAGCCTGAAATTCATTTCTCACCGTTGTCCGTTACACGCACAGGGTTATTGCTCACGCCGCCCGCACGCTGCGCTAACTGCCTTATGGCGTCAGCATTACTCCATGAAAAGACCTTGTCCGCCGCGTCGCGCCACGGCAGCCACGTGCAATTTAAATGCTCGAGCGGCGAAAGTCGTACCGGAACCTGACGCGGCAAGCGCAAACTAAACCAGTGTTCTGTGTTGTGCGTTATCCCCGGCGCGTAACGTCCACGCCATCGCTGATAAATTTCAAATTCGCAGTGCTGGCACCAGTCAATGAGCTCAAACCTCGTGGCCTCGATCCCCGTTTCCTCCTGCACTTCCCGGACCGCGGTTTGCCGCAGTGATTCGCCGGCGTCCTGACTCCCGGTCACGGACTGCCAGAAGCCCGGCCGGTCAGCGCGTTCCAGCAACAGAACTTGAAGATCTGTTGTATGAATGACGACCAGTACCGATACCGGTATCTTGTAAGTCACCTCCATCGAATCACGCTCGCCGAACACATGGGGACGCGTCTGCCCTAATCAAGCCGTCAGCTGCGAAAATTTCCGCAACTTGAGACCTGCCGGCGCGCTATCGACAAGCACAATAAAAATTCTGCCGCGTGAACGCCAGTCATCAGCGGCCGAGCGCAGAACATCCACGAACACAGACGCGTCGCGCTCTGCGTATTCGATAAAATGGTTCATGTTGGCGCAATCGATCACATAGCCTCGTGCCGGCAGCCATGACAGATCCCGCACGCAGTCTGCAAATGCATCCCAGTTGGCGCCAAAGTGCGCGGGGAACTTGAGTTGACGCGCCCACTGGGCCAGAAGTTCTGCCTTGTCCCGCGCCGCTTGAAGATCCACACGAATCCAGACACATTCCGAGGCCGCTGCGATCGCTTGCAAGGACTGCTTTTCGGCAGGCGCGAGGTACACGCCGGAATCCTCCGGCACAAGTTGCCGTTTCTCACCCTTGCGCGTCATGGGAGGACACGCTTGAAGCTGCGGTAATGGTCATCAGTGTAGTAGTACTCGCCGTCGTTGCCGGCGATGATTCGCCGGGCGCCCCGATTCGTGGCACCGGGCGTTGGCACCGTATATTCGCGATAGTAGCCGCGGCCCCGTGCCGGCAGCAGACGTTCGTAATTGCCGAACGTCGCGTCGTCCCGCGGTGACTTGAAGGGACCGCCGCGCTTAATCGCCTCGAGTATTTCACGTGCTTCACGCGGCAGCGCTGCGACAGCGATGGCCTCGTCGCTGCTGCCGACCGTTGTGCGGCCGAAGGCCTGTTGGCTGGGGCTGTATGCAAACGTACCGGCAAATGCGAGGATTGCAAGTGCCCACAGCGCGGCTGTCGAATGCCACGCAACGCGCCTCATGGGTTCGGTTGCCGCAACCGGATATGCAGCTCACGCAGCTGTGCGTCATCGACCGTGTTCGGCGCATGTGTCAACAGGCACTGTGCGCGCTGAGTCTTCGGGAACGCGATTACATCCCGTATCGATTCAGCGCCTGTCATCATGGTAACGATACGATCGAGTCCGAACGCAATCCCGCCGTGCGGCGGCGCACCGAACTGCAGCGCCTGCAGCAGAAACCCGAATTTCGCTTCCGCCTCGTCTGCCGAAATATTGAGGGCGCGGAAAACTTTCGACTGCACATCCTGGCGGTGGATACGCACCGAGCCGCCGCCGATCTCCCAACCGTTGAGCACCATGTCGTGCGCCTTGGCGCGCGCCTTGCCGGGATCGGAATCCAGCAAATCTTCGTGACCATCGGCTGGGGCGGTAAACGGATGATGCATGGCGTTCCACCGTTTGGTCGCCTCGTCCCACTCGAACATCGGAAAGTCCAGCACCCATAACGGCTGCCATCCGGCCTGCGCAAACCCTTTCTCATGACCGATTTTCGCCCGCAGCGCGCCCAGCGCATCGTTCACCACCTTCGCAGCACCAGCGCCAAAGAAGACGAGGTCTCCATCCTTTGCGGCTCGTGCGTTGTACGACGGCGTGCAGCGCATCGTCCGAAAGGTTCTTTACGATCGGCGACTGCATGCCGTCACGTCCCTTGGCGATTTCGTTGAATTTGATATAGGCGAGACCTTTCGCGCCATATACGCCGACGAATTCCGTGTACGCATCGATCTCGCCGCGGGATAGCGCGGTGCCGCCGCCCGGCACGAGCAAGCCGGCGACTCGTCCGCCGGCGGCGTTGGCCGGTCCTGAGAATACCTTGAACGCGACGTTCTTCATCGCATCGGTGAGTTCGGTGAGCTCGAGTGTCACGCGTAGATCCGGTTTGTCAGAACCAAAACGCGACATCGCCTCGTCGTAAGACATGCGCGGGAATGGCTGCGGCAGCGCGACGCCGAGCACGTCCTTGAACACGCCGACGATCATTTCTTCCATGATCGCCATGATTTCCAGCTGCGACATGAACGACGTCTCAACGTCGATCTGGGTGAACTCCGGCTGCCGATCCGCTCGCAGATCTTCATCGCGGAAACATTTGACGATCTGATAGTAGCGATCAAAACCGGCGATCATCAGCAGTTGCTTGAACAATTGAGGCGACTGCGGCAACGCGAAAAACTCGCCGGGATGCACGCGGCTCGGTACCAGGTAATCGCGCGCGCCTTCGGGCGTCGAGCGCGTCAACATAGGCGTCTCGATGTCGATAAAGCCATGCTGGTCGAGAAACACCCGTACGGCCATTGCGGTCTTGTAGCGCAGACGCAGGTTCTTCTGCATCTGCGGCCGGCGCAGATCGAGGAAGCGGTATTCGAGGCGCACGTTTTCCGACAGCGTGTCGTCGTCCATCATGAACGGCGGCGTCAATGAAGGGTTCAAAATCTCCATCTCGGCTGCAAGCACTTCCACTTCGCCGCTTATCAGATTCGGGTTGACCGTTCCTGCCGGGCGCTCGCGGACCTTTCCCGTGACCTTGACGACGTATTCATTGCGCATTTTCTCGGCAGTCGCGAAGGTCGCGGCATTGTCGGGATCACACACGATCTGCAGCAAACCTTCGCGGTCGCGCAGGTCAATGAAAATAACGCCGCCGTGATCGCGCCGGCGATGCACCCAGCCGTACACGGTGACTGTCTGACCGAGGTGCTTGCGGTTTATAAGCCCGCAGTATTCGCTACGCATGATGTACTTTCACGTTGGTAAGTAGAACGCGCCCGCATGCGGCACTTGCCGCACGTCCTTACTTGGCGAGAGACGGTTCGGCCGCGGCACTTGTTGGTGTGAGCCCCTTGATAGCGCGGGGCGCCGGCGACACTACGCCCATCGAGATGATGTATTTGAGGGCTTCGTCGACGCTCATGTCGAGCACGATGACCTCGGACTTCGGCATCATGAGGAAGAAACCTGACGTCGGATTCGGCGTGGTAGGCACGTAGACACTCCAGTACTCACCCTGCAAATGATTGACCACGTCGCCTCCGGGTTGGCCGGTGAGAAATGCAATGGTCCACGAGCCCTGATGCGGATACTGCACGAGCAGCGCTTTACGAAATGCGTGGCCGCCCGATTTGAACAATGTATCGGAAACCTGCTTCACACTGTTGTAGATGGCATTGACGAATGGAATCCTTCCGAGCGCCAGCTCCCAGAAGCGAAAAAGCCGCTGGCCGAGAATGTTCGCGGCAATGAGCCCTGTGCCAAAGACGACGACCAGAGTAAGGACGACGCCCATGCCGGGCACGTGCATGCCAAGCCACTGCTCGGTTTGAAACTGTTCGGGTAAGAGGAGCAAGGTCTGATCCATGGTACTTACGAGCAGATGCAGCACCCACAAGGTGATGCCCAGCGGGACCCAGATGACTAGCCCTGTGATGAAATATTTTTTCAACCGCACCCTCTCACATCGACTCGCGATGCCCTGCGCGATGGGCAGGGCTCTGCACTTACTGCATTACCGCATAACGCGCGGCTCAGCGATTCCGGATTCTTCGCCCAGCGCCCGCATTCAGATGATTATTGCTGGCCGCCGCGAACGCCTCGCGTGTTTTAGGTGCCCGTCGACTTCGCAGGCGGCTTCGGTGACGGTGCAGGCTCCGCTTTTTTAGCAGTGCTATCAACAGCGGGCTTGTCACTCGGTTTTGCCGCCGCTTTTTCGTCCACTTTCGCCGGCGTCTTCCCATCCTGGCCCGCAGGCGTTTTCACTTCAGACTTTGTATCTGTGCCGGCGGCAGCATTGTCCGGGCTCTTATCGTCAGCCTTGGCGGGCGCTTTCGAGCCACTGCGAAAATCGGTCACGTACCATCCGCTGCCTTTGAGCTGAAAGCCGGCCGCCGTGACCATTTTATTCAGCGTCGGCTTGCCGCACTCGGGGCAGTCTTTGAATGGCGCGTCACTCATCTTCTGCAGAAATTCCTTCTGGAACCCGCAACCGGCGCAGCGATATTCGTATATAGGCATAATAACTACCAAATTCAAAAACTTGTAATTATAGCGGAAAGCGTTATCAGCAGCGACCTGTGACGGGGAACATGCATGAATATGCGCTGATTCGTCTTCACGGTGTGTGCGCGGTAACAACTTCGGTTCGAAGCGCCCGCTATAGTTGTGCCTTGCCGGATTCAGGCATTGATAGATGTGTGAGCGCGACCCGAAAACATCGCAGTAGACAATCGCTGTATCGTGCCGGCTCGGTGCCCTTGCTACGAGTGTCGTACAAGCGTGCGCTTTGGATGCGCTCGGCCGGCGAGCTTATTGCAAGGCGTTGTCGCAAGAGCGTCGCCGCCATGATGGGATTTTCAACTACCGACGCGCGAGGAGCGCTGATTGCGCGCAGTCACCACGCTGCTCCAGCTCCGATGACCAGGGCTACGACGCTGAACTCGAACGATCGGCTCCGCCCATGATCGTCATATTCGAAGCCACGCATTTTGATGTAGTCACGCTTGAACATCCGCACATCGCGCGGGGCGACGGCGGGCACGTGATCATCAACCCGAAGGTTCCGGTCGAAGACCGCACGTGTCTTTCGCGCGAGCAGGCGATCGAGCTCATGAAGCTCACGATGGTGACGGGCGAGGCGATGCGGAACGTGCTCACGAAAAAAGGAATCGATATCGGCAGAATCAATTACCAGGACAACGGAAACTGGCGCCATGAGCTGCACGTTCATCTCTACGGACGCGCGCGCGGCGCTCGCGTTCAAAAGTTTGGACACGCGCTCAGTTTCCCGCCGACCCGCGATGCATTCATGAAGACGATGGGCGACCTCGAGCCATTGAACGGCGACGACATCGACGCGCTCAGAGCCGAGATAATCCGCCTGCTCGCGACAGACCGTTATCGCGCGTTTTGAGCGATTACAAGCGATCGCTATCGCGAGTTTTTCAGACTACTCAGGTTTGGCGCCCGAGCTCCTGACCACCGCCGACCATTTAGCTATCTCGCGGGGCATGAGCCGCGCGAGTTCCTCTGGCGAGCCGGCCACAACGTCAACGCCGAGTTCCGCAAGGCGACGGCTGATCGCCGGCGTATGCAGCGATTTACTGAAAGCGTCATGTAGTTTGGTCACCGCATCGCTCGGAATGCGCGCGGGACCGAGCAGCGCATACCAGCCGCTCGACTCGAAACCGGGGATAGTTTCTGCTACGGTTTGCACGTCCGGCAATGACGCGGCGCGCTTGATCCCGCACACAGCGATTGGACGCAGACGGCCGGACTGAATGAAAGGCAGGGCTGCGAGCAACGTATTGACCTGAAACTGCACATGCCCTGCGACGGTGTCGTTCAGCGCAAGTCCGGCGCCTTTATACGGAATGTTGAGAATGTCGAGATGCGCCATCGATTTCAACATTTCCACTGCGAGGAATGCGGAGTTGCCGGCGGCGGTTGCGGCCGTAAGTTGGCCCGGCCTGGCTTTGGCGAGCGCAATGAACTCCCTGACGTTTTTCACCGGCAGCGACGGATGGACGACGACCACCGTTTGCGTGAGCGCAAGCTGGCTGATCATCGTGAAGTCGCCGATCGGATCGAAAGGCAACTTGCCAAAAAGGCTCGGGTTGATCGCATGCGGCGTAGTTGCAATCAGCACCGTGTAGCCGTCGGGCGCTGAGCGCGCAACGATTTCCGTGCCGATATTAGTCGCCGCTCCCGCGCGGTTATCGACAATCACGGTTTGCCCGAGCAGTTCGGTGAGTTTCGGGCTGAGCAACCGCGCCAGGATATCAGTGCCGCCCCCGGGCGCTGCTGGAACCACAATCCGGATCGGCTTTACCGGGAACGCCTGACCTGATGTGCCGCCCGCTGCGAGCAATAACGCAGCGGCGATAAAGCGGTGCAATCTCAAAACGGAATATCGTCGTCCATGTCATCGAACGATGCGCCGCCGCCTTTTTTCGCTGCAGGCTTGCCGCCGCCGGCGGATTCTGTGGCTGTCGCGCGCGGTTCTGCACGCCCCATCGGCTCTGACCCGCCGCCACGCGAGCCGAGCATCTGCATGCGATCCGCCACGATCTCGGTGGTCTGGCGCTCCTGGCCTTCCTTGTCCTGCCACTTGCGGGTGCGCAGGCTGCCTTCCACGTATACCTGACTACCTTTTTTCAGGTACTCGCCGGCGATTTCCGCCAGCTTCCCGAAAAATGCCACGCGGTGCCATTCTGTGCGCTCCTGCTTCTCGCCGCCCTTGTCTTTCCAGGTATCGGTGGTGGCAATGCTGATGTTGGCGACCGCGCCACCGTCCGGCAGATAGCGCGTTTCCGGATCACGGCCTAGATTGCCAACCAATATAACTTTATTTACGGATGCCATGCGGGGTCTCCTAACGGAAGCTGAATAGGGATGTACAGTTTTGTTGCTGTTCAGGCCTACGCCTGATTAGGTGGCGAACTGCCGGTGCAACGGTCAGACAGCTTCAGCGATCAATCGTAACACGAGTTGTTCGTCGTAGCGGCTCACGTCAACTTTGAGGCGGGCAGTGCATACACCTGGCGCGACGTGCACCTCTCTCACACCGGGCTGCGCCTCAAGGCGAGAAGTCAAATGGCGAGCGCTTTCGTCATCGAGCGAAGGAATGGTGTAGACGCGCGTGGACACACGCGCCGGCGCTTGCATGCCGGCCGCAAGCACCAGCCACAGCGCGAGCAGTATGGCGTCAAAGGCGAATACGCCGCGGACACCGTAATGCTGGTACAAAAACCCGCCGCTCGCGGCGCCGATGAAGGTGCCGAGGAATTGCACGCTGCTGTACAAACCAATCGCGGTCCCCTTTGCGCCCGCGGGCGCGAGCTTCGACGTCAGCGACGGCAGCATCGCTTCCAGAACATTGAAGGCGGTAAAGAATATCAGCAGGAATACGGTGATCTCCGCGATGCCGCCCAACAGCCACGGCATGGTCAGTTGTCCGACGAGGAGCAGCGCAATCGAACCAACGAATACCGCCTTAACCTGACCGCGGCGTTCCGCAAAGAGAATGGCCGGCATCATCAGTGCAAAGGAGCCCAGCATTACGGGAAGGTAGATGTGCCAGTGGTCGCCCAACGCCACGCCCGCGTCACGCAGCGAGAGTGGCACGACGATGAAGAGCGCCATCAACACCGCGTGCAGTGCAAGGATCCCGAAATTCAGCCGTGCGAGCTGGATGTCTCGCAGAACTTCGAGAAATCCCGGCGCCGCAGCGACCTCTTGCGTGGTGTCAGGTTCGGGCACATCCGGGATGACGCCATAAACAACGCCGATTGCAAGCATCGACAGGACGCCGGTCATCGCAAAAATGCCCGGCACGCCGATGACGTGGTTCAACCACGGGCTTGCGACCAGCGATACGGCGAATGTAAGGCCGATCGTTGAGCCGATGAGGGCCATCGCCTTGATGCGATGTTCTTCACGCGTCAGGTCGGCGACCATTGCGATCACGGCAGCCGAGATAGCACCCGAGCCTTGCACGATCCGTCCGAGGATCACGACGTAGATATTGTCGCCGACGGCGGCGATGAAACTACCGATCGCGAACAGCGTCAGACCGAAGTAGATGATGGGTTTCCGTCCATAGCGATCGGAAAGCCAACCAAATGGAATTTGCAGTATGGCCTGGGTAAGGCCATATGCGCCGAGTGCGATACCGACGAGCGTCAGGTTGTCGCCGCCCTTGAGATGTTCGGCGTAAATCGCGAACACTGGCAGGATCACGAACATGCCCAGCATGCGCAACCCGAAAATGCTGGCGAGGCTGATGCTCGCGCGCAACTCGGCGGCGCTCATGCGGTTGCTGGACTGCATCGAAATACGGCTTGGGGCGCAGCGTAAAAGTCCGGTATATTAGCAGGTTTAGCTCGGAAAACGTCCTCTTTGGCGACTAACCGCAACAGTGTAGTGAGGCTGCAGCCCGCGGGCCCTGATGTGTCCGCGAGGAATCCAGAATTGATCCGCGTGCGCGGCGCACGCACGCACAATCTGAAGAATATCAGTCTCGATCTGCCACGTAACCGGCTGATCGTGATCACCGGATTGTCGGGGTCGGGAAAATCGTCGCTTGCGTTCGACACGCTGTACGCTGAAGGCCAGCGCCGGTATGTCGAATCGCTGTCGGCGTACGCGCGCCAGTTTCTGCAGTTGATGGAAAAGCCCGACGTCGATCTTATCGAAGGTCTGTCGCCCGCAATTTCGATCGAGCAGAAAGCTACCAGCCATAATCCGCGCTCGACGGTCGGCACTGTCACTGAAATCCACGACTACCTGCGCCTGTTGTTCGCACGTGTGGGTGATCCGCACTGCCCTGACCACAACATCGTGCTGCAGGCGCAAAGCGTTGCACAGATGGTCGATCATGTGCTGCAACTGCCGGCCGATACCAAGCTCATGATCGTCGCGCCGCTCATCGTCGGACGTAAAGGTGAGCAGGCGGATCTGTTCGACGAGCTACGCGCTCAGGGATTCGTGCGCGTGCGCATCGATGGCAAAGTGCACGAGATCGATGAGCTGCCAAAGCTCAAGAAAAATATCAAGCACACGATCGAGGTCGTCGTCGACCGGTTGAAGGTCCGTACAGAGTTGAAGCAGCGCATCGCGGAATCGTTCGAAACTGCGCTGCGTCATTCCGACGGCCGCGCGCTCGCCATCGAAATGGATACCGGGCAAGAACATTTGTTTTCCGCGAAATTCGCCTGCCCCGTCTGCTCTTATTCACTGCCGGAGCTCGAGCCGCGCCTTTTTTCTTTTAACAATCCGATGGGCGCCTGTCCGCGCTGTGACGGTCTGGGACATATTAGTTTCTTCGATCCGAAACGCGTCGTTGCCTATCCGCATTTATCGCTTACTTCCGGCGCAATACGTGGCTGGGACAAGCGTAATCAGTTCTATTTCCAGATGCTGCAGTGCCTTGCGGCGCATTACAAATTCGATCTCGAGGCGCCATTCGAGAAATTGCCGGAGCCGGTGCAGACGGCAGTTCTGCAGGGATCGGGTGCGGAGAAGATCCGGTTTACGTACATCGGCGAGCGCGGCAATAAGCATTATCGCGAGCACACGTTCGAAGGCGTCATCCCGAATCTCGAGCGCCGGTACCGCGAGACGGATTCAATCGTTGTGCGCGAAGAACTGGCTAAATTTCTAAATAATCAGGTCTGCCCCGAATGCGCCGGCACACGGCTGCGGCGGGAAGCGCGCAATGTGCATGTCGCCGGCAAGGCGATCTATGAAATCAGCGGACTCCCGCTGAGGCAGGCATCGCAATTCTTCAACACCATCGAACTGACGGGAACGAAGCTTGCGATCGCTGACCGCATCGTCAAAGAGATCATAAATCGGCTGACGTTCCTCAATGATGTGGGCCTCGACTATCTCTCGCTCGACCGTTCGGCCGATACGTTATCGGGCGGTGAAGCGCAGCGTATTCGTCTCGCAAGTCAGATTGGCTCCGGGCTGACCGGAGTCATGTACGTGCTCGACGAGCCGTCGATCGGTCTTCATCAGCGAGACAACGCGCGTCTGCTCGATAGTCTGAAGCGCCTGCGAGACATCGGTAACACGGTGATAGTAGTCGAGCATGATCAGGATGCGATTGAGAATGCTGATCACGTCATCGACATCGGTCTCGGCGCAGGGGTGCACGGCGGACGCATCATCGCCGAAGGCAAGCCTGACGACATACGACGTAATGCGGAATCGCTGACCGGACAATATCTCACCGGACGGCGACGGATCGAGGTTCCGGGTCTGCGTCATCGCCCGGATCCCAAGCGCTCGCTCGTCATCAGAGGAGCGAGCGGCAACAATCTAAAAGATGTGACGGTCAGCGTCCCGCTCGGACTTTTTGTATGCATCACCGGTGTATCCGGCTCGGGCAAGTCGACGCTGATCAATGACACGCTTTACACCGCGACCGCGCGCCAGCTCTACGGGAGCACCGCTGAGCCGGCGCCGCACCAGGCGATCGAGGGCATCGAATACTTCGACAAAGTCGTCAATGTCGACCAGAGCCCGATCGGCCGGACGCCGCGCTCGAATCCTGCGACGTATACCGGTCTGTTCACGCCACTGCGCGAGTTGTTCGCCGGAGTACCGGTTGCACGCGAGCGTGGATATGGACCCGGCCGCTTCTCATTCAACGTCAAAGGCGGCCGCTGCGAAGCGTGCCAGGGCGATGGCGTGCTCAAGGTCGAGATGCATTTTCTGCCGGATATCTACGTGCCTTGCGACGTGTGCCACGGCAAACGCTATAACCGCGAAACGCTCGAAGTCCAGTACAGGGGCAAGGACATCAATGAAGTCCTGAATATGACAGTCGAGCAGGCCGCCGAATTTTTCGCGGCAGTGCCCGTTGTCGCGCGCAAGCTGCACACGCTGCTGGATGTCGGGCTCGGCTACATTACGCTTGGCCAAAGCGCAACGACCATGTCAGGCGGTGAAGCACAGCGCGTGAAGTTGTCGCTCGAGCTCTCGAAGCGCGACACCGGCCGCACGCTTTATATACTGGATGAGCCGACCACCGGTCTGCACTTTCATGACATCGATCTCTTGTTGCGCGTGCTGCACCGTCTGCGCGATCATGGCAATTCCGTCGTCGTCATAGAACACAACCTCGATGTCATCAAAACTGCCGACTGGATCATCGATCTCGGTCCGGAAGGCGGCGACGGCGGCGGTCGCGTCATCGCAGAAGGAACACCGGAAGATGTAGCGGCTAACAAGGCGAGCTACACCGGCGCATATCTGCAGCCCGTGCTGAACTGGTCCAAACCGAAACTAAGCCTGGTCGAATCTTGGGACGATTAATGCGAAGTCACTTGAAAGTCCCATCGATTCCCACGATACCAGGCTTGGCGCAATGAACCCGCGCGAACTGCTGCTGGGAAGTTTCCACGCTGCCGTCGCGGCCGCAGACCCATTGAAAATCGTCCCGCCGCATCTGCCCGCGCCGCCGCGCGGACGGACGCTCGTGGTCGGCGCCGGCAAAGCGGCGGCATCGATGGCGCTTGCGGTGGAACAGCACTGGCCCGCGAGCGCGCCGATCGAAGGCACGGTGATAACGCGCTATGCGCACGGTCTGCTCACGAATCGCATCAATGTGGTCGAGGCCGGACATCCCGTGCCCGACGAAGCCGGGGAAACGGCGGCCAAACGAATCCTTGAGAGCACGCGACGATTGTCCAAAGACGATCTGCTGCTGACACTCGTATCGGGCGGTGGCTCGGCACTGCTCAGCCTGCCCGTCGAGACAGTCGCGATGAAGGACCTGAAGGCGGTCACACAGGAACTGCTGCGCAGCGGTGCAACCATCCAGGAAATCAACACCGTCCGCAAACATCTTTCGCTGATACAAGGCGGACGTCTCGCAGCGGCGTGCAAGGCGCAGATTTTGGCGCTCGTCGTCTCCGATGTAACAGGTGACGATCCGACTCATATTGCGTCCGGTCCGTGCGCACCCGATCCGACAACATACCAGGATGCAATGGATGTGCTGACGCGATACGCATGCAAAGTTCCCGCAGCGGTGCGCGCAACGCTCGAACGTGGCGTGCATGGCGACATTGCGGAAACGCCCAAGCCGGGCGACAAAGTATTCGGTCGAACTGAAAACCGCGTGATTGCCACCGCTCATCAATCGCTTGCGGCCGCGGCAAAATTCTTCGAAGCGAATGGCGTGCGCGCAGCCATTCTCGGCGACAGCGTTACTGGCGAAGCGCGCGAGGTCGCCAAGGTCTATGCGGCGCTTGCGCGCGAAGTGAAAACGCATGGCCAGCCGCTGCCTACGCCGCTCGCGCTGATTTCGGGCGGTGAATGCACGGTAACTGTTCGCGGCAAGGGGCGCGGCGGTCGTTGCGCGGAATTTTTGCTTTCTCTCGTCAATGACTTGCAAGGCGCCGCCGGAATTCACGCCATCGCATGTGACACCGATGGCATCGACGGCACCGAGGACAACGCTGGCGCGGTTGCAGCGCCTGATTCACTGTCGCGCGCCAGCGCGCTTCGCCTCAAGGCCGAGAGGATGCTGCAGAACAATGACGGCTATTCTTTTTTTTCCGCGCTCGACGATCTGATTATCACAGGCCCTACGCGGACCAACGTCAACGACTATCGCGCTATTTTGATCGTTTGAAGCTCCCGCGATACGCTTTACATCGCTGCATTGCCGCTTTATTGTTCCATCCCCCGCCTAATTCGCCCTTCTCTCTCCGCTTCATCAATCCATCAAACGGAAACTGACCATGACCGTAAATATCACCGAACAGCTTGCCGCGTTTACTTCTACGCTAAAGTACGAAGACATTCCGGAACGTACTCGCGAGTATTGTAAAAACATCCTTCTCGATACTCTCGCATGCGCCGTGGCTGGACACCAGGGAGAGGAAACGCACCAGGTGGCCGCCTTGGCCGGCGGCATTGCGCAATCGAATGAGAGCAGCGTGATCGGCGGTGACCGGCTATCCCTCGCCGGTGCGACGATGTTGAATGGCTACCTGATTACTGCGGTTACCATGTGCGACATTCACCGCTCGACGCTCACCCATGTGACGCCGGAGATCATTCCACCGGCCCTGGCAATCGCCGAGCGCGACGGTCGATCGGGCCGCGATTTGCTCGTCGCCATCGCGGCCGGCTGCGAGACGACAACGCGCGTGGGTCTCGGGTTCGATTATGCCGGAGTTTCGCAAACGCGGCTGGCACGGACCTGGCGTCATCGGACCGTTCGGCGCTGCAGCGGCGGTGGGTCGCCTGATCGGGCTCGACAGCACGAAGACCGCCAAAGCGTTCGCACTCGCGGGAAGTCAGTCCGCCGGCACCTTCGCCGCATGGGGCACACCTACGGTTAAATTCCACCAGTGCCGCGGTGCGCTCTCCGGCCTCATGGCCGCATTACTGGCGCAGCAGGATTTTCTGGCGACGAACGAGTTTCTTACCGCGGCGGACGGCGGTCTTTACAACACGTACACCAATGGCGGGCGGCCCGACGAAGTCACCAACGAACTCGGTCAGCGCTGGGAGTTGGAGCAGATCGCGCTACGCCTGTGGCCTTCGGCATCGACCATACAAGGATTTATCACGGCGATGTTCGACCTCGTCGAGAAACATCAGATCACTCCAAGTGAGGTCAAAAAGATCCGTGTGAGTATGAGCAAGACGGCAGTCGACATGCATGGGATATTCCCGCGCTACAAAAGCAAGTTCGATGCATTGCTGTCGACACACTATGCGGCGGCAGTCATTCTGCATGACCGCGAGCTGTCACTCGCGCAATTCGAGCCGGCGCGCTACGACGATCCGAAGCTGCGTCAGTTCGCCGCCGAACAAGTTGAGGTCATAACCGATCCTACGCTCAGCGGCGTACAGGCAATCGTCACTGCAGACATGACCGACGGCAGGACGCTCACCCTGCGCTGTGATCATCCGCGCGGCTCGGCGGAAAATCCGCTGACGCGTGCGCAGATCGAAGCGAAGTTTCGGACGTATGCAACCGCGCGTCTGCCCAAGCTGCGCGTCGAACAGATCATCGATGCGATTTCGCAACTTGAAACACTTCCATCGGCAAAGACGCTGATGGAACTGCTGCGCACAAGCACCGGTAATAAGGACGCCCAGCGCCTGCGCAAAACAGCCGCCGCATAGATAACGGGTCCGGTTCTGGAATGAGAATATTCGATGACAAGTATCAACGTAGCGTCTGCGTCTTGCTGCTGACCGCACTAAGCGTAGTCAGCTCCGCGTCAGTGCGGGCACAGGGGCGCGGCGCCACCGACGCGGCTGATTATCCGAACCGTCCGGTGCGCATCATCGTGCCGCAGGCAGCCGGCGGCGGCGTTGATATCGTTGCGCGGGCGGTTGCCCAGAAATTGACTGAGTCCTGGGGCCAGCAGGTGGTAGTGGAAAACCGGCCCGGTGCAAATGGCATCATCGGCATGGAAGCTGTTGCGAAAGCAAAACCGGATGGATACACGTTAGGCGCGCCGTTTACTTCAGTACTCGCCATCAATCCGTTCGTGTATCAAACGCTGCCGTACGATGCGTTTCGCGATTTTGCGCCGGTCACGCAAAGCGTAATCAATGTCATCGTACTGGTGGTAAATCCTCATCTGCCGGCGCATACAGTCAAACAGCTCGTGGCTCTCGGTAAGTCACGGCCCGGCGATCTCGTGTACGGATCGTTCGGCGTCGGCAATCTAACGCATCTTGCCGGCGAATTGTTCAGGCTGGAAACGGGACTCAAGATGGTGCATGTCCCGTACAAAGGCGAGACTCCCGCAGTGACCGATCTGGTCGGCGGTCAGTATGTTCTGCTGTTTGCAACCTCCGCAGGCGTGAACGCGCATATCAAGGCCGGCCGGCTGCGCCTGCTTGCGACCGGCGGAGAAAAGCGCGCGGTCGCTTATCCGGATACGCCGACGATGGCCGAAGCCGGCTTTCCGAAAGCCGGTGTCACAGGCTGGTCCGGTCTTGTCATGCCCGCAGGCACGCCATCTGAAATCGTGCACAAGTTCCAGCGCGAGGCTGCGCGCCATATTCGTGCGCCGGAACTCGGCGACCGCCTGACGGTTCTCGGTGCAGAGCCGGTCGGCAGCACGCCCGAAGAGTTCGCGACGTTCATCAAGTCGGAAGCGCAGAAATGGTCGCGCGTCATTAAGGCGGCGGGCATCACACTCAATCAGTAGACGCCGAGCTTACCGGCGTACGACTCTGCGGCAAGTTAGCCACATCTTGCGCCGCATTTGATTCGATCGATTTAACGATCGCTTCCAGCGCGGCTACCGTCGCCACGATCTCCGACGCGGTAATCGGATATTCGGCGCGGCCTTCGATCGCGTCCGCGAACAGCTCGAGATTCGTGCGCAGTGCGTTAACACGCTCGAACGTCTGACGCACCGCTGACGCACCGCTCTTTCGTATGATCAACTCGGTTTCGCCAATCGCTTCGGCGGAGCCTTCATTGCCGAAGACGTGCACGCGCCAATAGACCGGTGTCGCACGCACGCCGCACAGGACACCGCTCACGTCGTTTTCGAATTGGAATGTGATCGTAAGCGTGTCGAGCGACTCAGGCGGCGGGCGCTTCACGATACGCTGCGCGGTTGTGCGCCGCACCGGCCCGAGCAGACTTACGAAAGCGTCGAGTACATGTATGCCCGTTGCAGTAATGCTGCCGCCCGGCGCCTCTGCAGGTGACTCGCGCCAGCCGTACTGAAGTTTCCTGCTCGCATTCTCGTTGCTGAAATGTCCCTCGATATGTAGCAAGTCGCCCAGCACACCACTGTCGACTACGCGCTTCAGCTCGCGCATCGACGGCCAGAACCGCTTGTCCTGCCCCACGCCCAGTTGTACGCCGGCACGCATGCACGCCTCGACGGCGTGCCGGGCATCCTCAGCAGTCAGCGCGAGCGGCTTCTCGCACAGCACCGCCTTGCCGGCTTCAGCCGCAGCGATTATTTCCGGCGGGTGCAGCGAATTCGGGGTTGCAAGAACCACGAGATCTATCGACGGATCATTGAGAACTTGCGCATAGTCGCTCGTCAACCGCAAGCCCTGACGACTGGCGAAGTCCGCAACTTTTTCGGGATGACGCACTACGCCGCGCGTGAAACGCAGGCGATCGCTGATCCCCTGCACCGAATTGACGTGGTTCTGGCCCCAGCGGCCGAGTCCGACAATGGCAGCGTCTAGCATATCGCGACGATCCGTTTACGCAATAAGACGATCACTCTGGCTTAATGCCGGCATCCTTGATGACTTTCGCGAAACGTACCGTTTCGCTTTTGATGAAGCTTGCAAACTGCTCCGGCGTGCTCGTCATGGGTTCGATGCCGGCAGACGCCAGCCGTTCTTTCATGTCGGGCGCCGTCAATGCTTTGCTCAACTCTGCATTTAAGCGCGTGATGATTTCGCGCGGCGTTGCGGCGGGCGCCAGAATGCCATACCAGATGGGCACTTCGAAATGCTCGACACCCGCTTCCTTGGAAGTGGGCACTTGCGGGATAAGCGGCGAACGCTGATTGGAGAGCACGGCGAGGGCGCGCACCTTCCCCGCCTGAATCTGAGAGGCCGCCGCCGGCACGGCCATGATAAGCATGTCGACCTCGCCGCTGATCATGCCGACGAGCGCCTGTCCGAACCTTTGTAGGGGACGTGCACCATCTTTATGCCGGCGAGACTTTGCAATAGCTCAGGCGCCAGATGCGTGGTCGTACCGACGCCGCCCGAGCCAAAGTTGAGCTTGCCCGGATTGCGGCGCGCGAGCTGAATGAACTCCTTGAGCGATTTCGCGGGAACCGATGGATGGACGAGCAGACCATTCTGGATGATGGCGATTTGAGATATCGGCGCAAGATCTTTTGCGGGATCGTAGTTGAGTTTCGCATACAGCGACGGGCTGATCGCGACCAGCGGCGAGCTCAAGACAATCGTGTAACCATCGGGCGGCGCTTTCGCTGCGAGCTCGAGCCCGAGGTTGCCGCCTGCGCCGGGACGTGTGTCAGCGATGAACTGCTGTCCGGTCTGGTCGGAAAGTTTTTGCGCGACTGCACGGCCGAGCAGATCCGTCGGCCCGCCCGCGGGAAACGGAAAAATTACGCGTACCGGTTTGACGGGATACGCCTGAGCAATAACGCTGTCAGCCGCACACATGAGCGCGGACACAGCAAACGCAATGCGTAACGTTACTGAGCGCGGGATATGCCGCATGTGTCCTCCGTGATGACTATGGCGCGCCACGGCGTTTACGCTCCGCCTGAGATGATGGCGCTCGACAAGCTGTGATTTGGAGCGCGCATTGTGACATATCCTTTTGCATGCTTCGATAACCCGGCACGTGTAGCGTGTGTGCTAGTATTTTTGCAGAATGTATCAATCGATAATCGGATTGTTGAAGCAGACTGGACCTATTCGTCGATGCGCGAGCATCCTGTTAATCTCGTGCACACCGTTCTGTGCATATGCGCAGCAGGCGTATCCCGCGAGACCGGTGCGCGTCATCGTGCCTTATCCTCCAGGCGGTGGCAACGACATCATCGCCCGTGCGGTTGTCGACGAACTCAGCAGGCGCACGAGCCAACAGTTCTACGTCGACAATCGACCGGGTGCGAGCACGATCATCGGCGCTGAGCTCGCCGCCAAAGCGCCGCCGGACGGTTACACGCTGTTCGTGTCGAGTCAGACAACGCTCGCGATCGTGCCAAATCTCAAGAGCAAAGTACCATACGATCCTGTGCGCGACTATGAACCGGTCTCGCTTCTTGCGACGCAGCCTTATCTGGTCGTCGTGCATCCGTCGCTGCCGGTGCACAACGTTCGTCAGCTCAGCGCCCTCGCGAGGGCGCAGCCCGGCAAGATCGTGTATGGCTCGTCAGGAATCGGCACGGGCGGTCATCTGTCTGCCGAGCTCTTCAAGGTGATGACGCACACAGATATGCTGCATGTTCCGTACAAGGGCGGCGCGCAGGCAGTGACCGATCTGTTGGGCGGCCATGTGTCGGTGATGTTCGCGACGATGAGTTCGGTTTACCAGCAGGCAATGAGCGACAAAGTACGGCCGATCGCAATCACATCCGCAGTGCGGTCCCCCGCTGCACCGAAGGTTCCCACCGTCGCGGAAAGCGGCGTGCCGGGGTACGAGACGGTGCAATGGATTGCGATGTCAGCGCCGCGTGCCACGCCAAAAAATATTATCGATCGCCTCAATGCGGAACTGGCGGCCGGCGTGAAGTCTCCGGACCTGCGGGAACGGCTTTCGTCGCAAGGTTACGAACCCGCATCGTCGACGCCGCAGCAGCTTGGCGATTATATAAAAGTCGAGTTCGCGCGCTTTGGCAAACTCATCAAGGCGATTGCGCTCAAAGACGAATGAAAGAATGCAACCGGTCTGCATAAATCAACACACATTGAATAAATGCCATGGTTTGCTTGCGCTTCTTTCCAGCCTCGGTGGCGAAAGCGTTTCTGAATGAATGTAATAGTGACGGCTCCTTGATCCAATGACGTTCAAATGACGATTCAAATTTGCATGGGCGGCTACGGACCCGCCACGACCACGCATAGCCGCGCGCTGAAGATCATCGGCGATCGCATGGCGGCGCAGTTCGGTAAAGACGTCGACATCAAGTACGTCTGGAACATCATGGATTTCGGCTACAAAGGCGAAGAAGTCTTGTGGATGAGTGAGCGCGGTATCCTCACGCTCGCTTATCAGTCCACCAGCTATCTGACTGAGCGCGTACCCGAACTGGAGTTCGCCGATCTGCCGTTCCTGTTTGCGAGCCTCGACGAAGCGCGGGCCGCGATGGATGGCGCGCTGGGCGCATACCTCACGGCGAAAATAGAAGAGCGTATTCCGGGCTATCGCATGCTTGGGTATTTCGAGAACGGATATCGACATATCTCGAACCGTTTGCGACCTATTCACGCACCGCGCGACATGCAAGGCATGACGATCAGATCATTGCCGAGCCGGATGCATGCGCAGACTTATGAGCTGCTCGGCGCGATTCCCATTGTGATGGATCTCAAGCCGGCGATCGCCGCACTCAAAGCGGGCGAAGTCGATGCGCAGGAAAATCCGCTCGCGAATACGGTGGACTACGGCGTGCACAACCTGCACCGCTATCACACGTTATCGGGACATAGCTATCTGTCGCGCGGCATCTACTGCAACCGCGCCGCTTACGATAGCTGGCCTGAACCGGTGCAGCAGGCAATACGCGAAGCGACGCGTGCAGCTATTCTCGTGCAACGCCAGCTTGCAGTAGAGGAGGAGGATGTCGCGCGCGATGCGATTGTCGCAGCAGGCGGCGAGATCGTTACGTTGACAGTCAATGAGCGCGCTGCGTTCGTTGACGCGGTGACGCTCTTTGCACGAGGCTGCGCGCAGGCGTTTTCCGCAAGCCTTCGCTCTGCTGAAAGACTCGAGCTGACAACCGCTACAATCAGCCGGTCAAACTAAAACCTCGCGAAGCATCATTCGCGGTTGAGAGGAGCACCATGCCGGAAACGTTGGCTCAGGCGCTGGGACATTTTGCGGCGGGACTTCGCTATCGACAGTTGCCGGCTGCCGCACTAGCAATGGCGAAGACGGGTCTCATCGACTGTGCTGCCGTGATCGTTGCCGGCAGCCGCGAGCCGGCGGTTCAATCCCTGCGCAAAACTTTAGCCGCACCCGGCGCCGATGCCGAATCGAGTCTTTACTTCAGCGCTGAGCGCATGCCGGCGCCCGATGCAGCATGGGTCAACAGCACCGCAGGTCACATTCTCGACTACGATGATGTGGCACGCGGCCATCCGAGCGTCGTAATCGTCCCTGCCATTCTCGCGGAAGGCCAAGCGCTGGGTGTAAGCGGCGCGGCCATCGTCACAGCCTATATAACGGGCTACGAAACCTGGATGGAGCTTGTGACGCGCGAGCGTGATAACTACCAGATGAAGGGCTGGCATCCGACCCCGCTTATCGGTGCGCTTGCCGCAGCGGCTGCCTGCGCGAATCTGCGTCGACTCGATGCGAGCACGAGTACGACAGCGCTCGGAATTGCAGCGGCACAAGCCAGTGGCATCACCGGAAGCTATGGCACGATGGCCAAAGCGCTGCAGGTTGGCAAGGCGGCGCATACCGGGGTGCTCAGCGCGCGACTTGCGGCGAACGGAATCACGGCAGCGGCCGACGTCCTCGATCAGGAGCGCGGCTTTCTGCAAGCTATTTCGCCGTCGGGAAACGTGGATCTCGAAACGGCTCCGCAGATGGGAAAACGCTGGCACAGCGAAACGCAGGGACTCGGCATCAAGCGCTACCCGATGTGCTATTGCGCGCATCGCGTTGTCGATGCGGTGCTCGGTGTTGTAGCGAAACGCGCACTCGACGCGGACGAGGTTGAAAGCATTGAAGTGATGATTGGCAGGATACAGGCGGCGACGTTGAAGAATCATCGCCCGGCGTCAGGCCTCGATGCGATCTTCAGCGTCGAGTTCGCCGTTGCCGCCGCGATCGTCGCGGGCAACGTCGGCTTGCGCGAAGTCAGCGATGATTTTGTGCGCCGTCCGGATGTGCAGGCGTTGATCAAGCGCGTTACGGTCTCGAGCAATGACGATTACGATCCAGAATGGCCCGCCATGTCGCGCTACGATCAGGTACGCATTCGCCTTGAAGGACGGAGCAGTAATCGAAAGCGAACAAGTGCGCCGGGCGCTTGGCGACGCAGGCCGGCCGCTTTCGGTGGATGACCTGCAGCGCAAATTTTTTGATTGTCTCGAAGCCGGTCGGCCGGAGCTCGATGCCGAGCGGGTTGTTTAATGATCTACAGCGGATCGAGCGACTGCCGTCGTGTCGCGTACCTGTTCGAGCACGCTCGGAACTCCATAGCAGCATAACAACAGCGATCCGTGTCACTTAAAGATATGCGGATGCACGTGCATCTCCTCGGAGTTGTGGTATCGATGCTTGCCATCATTAGCGAGTATTCGAGCGCGGCGTCGCCCCAGCCGTTTCCAGCCCGCCCCGTGCGTTTCATCCTCGGCTATCCGCCAGGCGGCTCGAGCGATGCGGTTGCGCGTGTACCTGGCGTCGTCCGTAGGCGCACGTATGCGACAGAACGTCGTGATCGATAACCGTCCCGGCGCCGGCGGAAATATCGCCGCCGAAATCGCGGCGCGCTCAGCGCCCGATGGCTACACCTGGTTCCTGGGTAATAACGGAATCCTGGCCACGAATCAGGCACTGTATGAGCGCCTGCCGTTCGATACGCTCAAGGATTTTGCGCCGGTCGTACTTGTTGCATCGCAGCCGAGCGTGCTGGTCGTTCATCCGGCGCTTCCTGTGAATTCAGTGCGCGATCTTATAGCGCTCGCGAAAAGCAAACCGGGCCAACTCAACTACGCATCGTCGGGTACCGGTACGGCCGGACATCTGGCGGGCGAGCTCTTCAAAGGGCTTGCGCACGTTACATTCGTGCACATCCCTTATCGCGGTGGCGGACCTGCGGTGATCGACCTCGTCAGCGGTCAGGTGCAATTCATGTTCGCTACTGCGTCGTCAGTGATCCCACAGGTGCGCAGCGGCAGATTGCGCGCACTCGCCGTCACGTCTGCACACCGTTCGCGCACGTTGCCGGACCTGCCGACGGTTGAAGAAGCGGGCGTGCCCCGCTTCGAAGCCACGACTTGGCACGGCGTTGTCGTTCCGGCGGCCACAGCGCCGGCAATCGTTAAAACGATCAACGCAGCGATTAACAGCGCACTGTCGGCCGACGACGTAAAAGAGCGGCTGTCCGCACAGGGCGCCGAGACGCAGGGCGGTACTTCATCAGAGTTCGCCGCGTATCTCAGGAACGAAATCCCGAAGTGGACACAGGTCGTGCGCGAATCGGGCGCAAAACCTGAATAACGATCTTGCAAGTTGAAGTGCACTAACTGGAGGTAACGCGCATGGGGATCGGACCGCACAAGATTGAATACGAAGTTCTGGAAGGCTGGGACCAGATGCCGGAGGGCTGGTCATATATCGAGGTAGCAGGCGTCGCATGCGATTCCCACGATAACGTGTATGTGTTCAATCGCGGCGCCCATCCCATGATCGTGTTCGACAAGGAGGGCCGCTTCCTTAATGCGTGGGGAGAGGGCATGTTCAAGGGCCCGCATGGGATATTCATCGATCGCCATGACTATCTGTGGCTCGCGGACGACAAAGATCATACGGTCCACAAGTTCACCACGGACGGCAAGCGGCTGATGACGCTCGGCGAGTCGGGCAAAGCCGCGGACACCGGGTTACAAGATTGGCGCGAGTCCGGTGCAGCGTGCGGCGGGCCCCTTCCATCGTGTCACCAATGTTGCTGTCCTGCCGCAGCGGTGACATGTATATCGCGGACGGTTATGGCAATGCGCGCGTACACAAATTTTCAGCGGAAGGAAAGCTGCTGTTCTCGTGGGGCGAGCCGGGCCGCGGGCCCGGACAATTCATGTTGCCGCATGGCATCGGCGTCGATAGCGCCGGTCTGTGTACGTGGCCGACCGCGAGAATTCGCGCGTGCAGGTGTTCTCGCCCGCCGGTGAGTATCTGCGCGAGTGGACGTTTCTCAATCGTCCCTACGACATATTCGTCGACGATCAGGACATGCTGCACATCGCTGAAGGCGGCTTTTTGAATTACATGCACAAGCGTGCCGAAGGGCCGCTGCCGAAACATGACCAGTCGATGATTTGCCCGCCGGAAGGTCATTCGCCGATTGCACGCGTTACGGTTTGCGATCCTGACGGACAAATCTTTGCGCAGCTCGGCGGTGAGAACCCGATCCTGCCCGGCAATTTTGTCGCGCCCCACGGCATCTGGGCCGATAGCCGCGGCGATCTGTATGTGGGCGAAGTTATATTTCAGGCCGGTGCGGTCAAACGTATGGCGCCACTGACGCCACACGCATTGCAGAAGTTCAGCCGCCGCGCCGGCTAAAACGATCCAAGTCTCATTGCGCAGGAGGACGCATGAACATACTGCATAAACGCTTGTCGAGTGGCGGCCGAATCATCGCTGCGATACTTGCCGTATTAGTTGCCGCGCTATTCAACCTGCCGGACCATGCCATCGCGCAGACGTATCCCGCCAAAGTCATCCGCGTCATCGTTCCGTATCCGCCCGGCGGCACGTCCGATATCTTGACGCGGCTGCTCGGCGCCAAACTTGCGGAAGCTTGGGGACAGCAGGTGATCGCTGACAACCGTACGGGCGCGGGCGGCAATATCGGCGCTGAACTAACCGCACGCGCCGCTCCCGACGGCTACACACTGATGCTGACGGACATCGGCAACCTTGTCACCAGCTCCATTCTGTATTCGAAGCTTCCGTTCGACGTGTTGAAGGACTTCGCACCAGTGACAACGATCTCGTATTCGCCGCATCTGCTGGCCGTGCACCCGAGCGTGCCGTCGAAGACGACTAAAGAGTTGGTTGCGCTTGCCAAGGCAAATCCCGGCAAATTGAACTATGCAGCAGGACTTGGCGGCACACCGCATCTCGCCGGGCTTATGTTCGCCCAACGAACCGGCATCAACTGGGTTTACATCCCGACCAAGGGCGGCGCAGCGACAAGCTACGCAGTCGCGACAGGTGACGCCGACGTTCTTTTCCTGGGCATTCTTCAGGTGCTGCCGCACATCAACACCGGCAAGCTGAAACTCATCGCGGCGTCGAGCGAGCAGCGCCTGTCGAATCTGCCTGACACGCCGACCGTCGCTGAAACAGTGCCCGGGTTTCGTTACCGGATCGTGGCAGGGCATACTCGCGCCGGCGCGCACGCCGCCCGAGGTGATCGCCAAACTCAATGCAGAAGTAGCGCGCGTACTCAAGTTACCGGACGTGAAAGACGTACTGGTGTCACAAGGCACCACGCCGCTTGCCAGCAGCGCGCAGGATACCGGCCGCTGGCTTGCCAGCGAAAAAGAGCGGTGGGTGAAAGTCGTGAAAGACAGTGGATTCAAACTGGAATGATGGGACCGCAAATATGAGCAGTCGACTGCAGCGATCCAGCATGGCGCTCTGTTGCATTACGTGCAAGATATGGTTCGACGCGCGGACATGACGGTCGCGCGCTGCGCACTCCTACTCGGCGCGCTCCTCGCGCTGCTTTCATGTGCAGTGCCGCCATCCGGCGTGCCGGCTGCGGCACGCGCCGATCTTGCGCCTACCGGCAAGCTGCGTGCTGGTATCAACTATGGCAATGTCGTCCTGGCGACGAAAGATGCCGCAACAGGAGAGCTGCGCGGCGTCCACGTCGATCTTGCACAGGAGCTCGCTAAGCGCCTAGGCGTGCCGGCCGAACTCATTGGATACGATGCGGCAGGCACGATGGTGGATAAGCTGAAAGCGGGCGCACTCGATGTGGCGCTGCTGTCCGCGGAGCCGGCGCGCGCCGGTGAAATCACTTTCAGTCCGGCGTATGTGGACATCGATGCGACGTACCTGGTCCCGGCCGGCTCGTCGATCCGGAATGTCGAAGAGGTGGATCGCGACGGTATGCGCGTCGCCATTGCCGCCAAGAGTGCCTACGAATTCTTTCTCAGCCGCAACCTGAAGCACGCGAAGCTCGTTGCGGGACCGGGCACATTCGGCGCCTACGATGTGTTCGTCTCCTCGAAGCTCGACGCGCTCGTTGGTATACGCCCACGGCTCGTCGTCGAAGCCGACAAGCTGCCGGGCGCGCGCGTGCTCGATGGGCGCTTCATGAACATAGAGCAGACTATCGCGAGCGCTAAAGGCCGTGACGCCGGTGCGCGTTTCATCCGCGACTTTGTCGAAGACGCTAAAGCATCCGGCATGATCGACCGTATGCTTAAAGCGCACGGCGTGCGCGGTGTGTCCGTCGCGCCGCCGGTTCCCATGCAGTAGTCGTTCGCTTGCAAGCCCGTCCTGTTTTGTTCGAGCCACTCAAGGAGACCATCGTGTTCAAAAAACAATTAATGAACTTTGTCTTATGCATAACGGCGCTCTCAGGTGCGCTTATGGTTAGCGGCTCGTGTTCGGCGCAGTCTGCAGCGCATATCTACGAACTGCGCACGTATACATCGCACGAAGGCCGGCTTGGGGACGTCGTAAATCGGTTTCGCGATCACACGATGCGAATTTTCGAAAAGCATGGAATGGTTAGCGTCGGTTACTGGATACCGAAGGAAACGCCGAATACCCTGATCTACGTCCTCTCACACCCGAACCGCGAGGCGGCGACCAAGAACTGGGACGAGTTTCGCAACGATCCCGAGTGGAAAACCGCGCGTGCTGCATCAGAAGCGAATGGCCCGATCGTACTGAAGACCCAGTCCGTCTTTATGGAACCGACCGCATTCTCGCCTTTGAAGTAGATGTATGTAATCGCCGTCATTGCTTTGACAAGAATGACGGTGAATGGCACATTGCGAGCATTGCCGTCGAACATCCGCCCGCATAAGAAAAAATCGGGACGGCCACCCTTAAAGGAGGAATGTCATCATGCCGCGCTTCAAGCTCAAAAGAGTCGCCGTTGCCTGCGCATTGCTGTGTGCTGTCAGCGCTGTAACGTACGGCGCCGACTACACAATGACGGTGAACAAGGACCGCCTGCTCAACGCGCAGAACGAGCCGCAGAACTGGCTCATGATGAATGGCGATTACGGCTCGATGCGCTACTCGAAGTTGAGCCAGATCAACCGCGACAATGTTAAAAACCTGCGCATGATGTGGGCGCTTGCGTTGGGCGGCATGCAGGATATCGCCGCCAACGGGCCGGAGAACGAAGTCAATCCGCTGATCGACAACGGCTACATGTACACGACCGACGGCTGGGGCACGGTCTACAAGATAGACGCTCGCAATCCGAACAAAGGCGAGTTCGTGTGGATCGCGGATCCGGGCGTGACGCATAAGGGAAACGTTTCGCGCACGCGCGGCATCGCGCTGTGGGAAGAGCTTGTCATCGCCAACCTGCCCGACGGCCGCGTAGTCGGCATCAATCGCGACAGCGGCGAAATTGTGTGGGACAAGAAGATACTTGTCGCCAACGAATTCGGCAAGAAGGAACGCTTCTTTGCGGCGCCGATTACGGCGGACGGCAAAGTAATCATCGCGAACGGCGCGGGCGACGGCAAGACCCGCGGCTGGATTGCGGCGCTCGACGCCCGCACCGGCAACGAGCTATGGCGTTGGTACGCAGTGCCCGCGCCCGGCGAACCCGGCAGCGAAACGTGGAAAGACAAAAATCAGGCGTGGAAAACGGGCGGCGGCGGCTTGTGGCAGACGGGTTCGTACGACCCGGTTACCAAGCTCACCATCTGGGGCACGGGTAATCCAATTCCTCAATACGACCCGCAGGCGCGCGCGGGCGACAATCTGTATACGAATTCCGCCGTCGCGATCAACGTCGATACCGGCAAAATGGCGTGGTATTTCCAGGACACGCCCAACGATTCGTGGGATTACGACGAGGTCGGCATTCACATGCTGCACGACTCGCAGGTAAACGGGCAGACGCGAAAAGTCGTCACGCACTTCGCGCGCAACGGTTTTTTCTACACGCTTGATCGCACGAACGGCAAGTTCATCAAGGCCGACCAGTACGTGAACGACGTCAACTGGACCAAGGGTATTAATCCTAAAACCGGCATGCCGGTTGAATATGATCCAAAGCTCGACGTGCAGATTTACAATCCCGTCGCGCGCTCACTGCGCGGCGACCCGATGAAGAAAACGTGTCCGACATGGCACGGCGGCATTGCGCATCAGCCGACGTCGTACAATCCGGTGAAGAAAATCGCCTATGGCGTGGGCACCGAAGGCTGCTTTACCCAGAACGGCGCCGAAGTGCGTTATATCGCGGGCGGCGGTGACATTGACGAAAAGGCGAGCGACAAGCGCACCTATACGAGCGACTTGTATTACGGCTCAATCACCGCGTTCGACACTGCCGCGCACAAAGTTGTCGCCAAGGCGGTAACGGATATCGAAATCCGCTCAGGCACCATCGCGACCGCGGGCGGACTCGTCTTCACGGCGCTGCAGGACGGCTGGATAGTTGCGTATCACGACGAGACGCTCGAAGAGCTTTGGCGCTTCAATGTCGGCACGCCGCTCAAGGGCGCGCCGGTAACGTATTCGATCGGGGCCAAACAGTATCTGGCGGTGCAAACGAGCGGCCGCCACCTGCATCCCAAGAAGTTCGACAAGCTCGAGAACTCGAGCTATCTGTTCGTGTTCGCGCTGAATTGAGACTGCGCGCGAGACCGCGCGCGGTGCGCGGTTTCGTTGCGGCCTGCAAAAGCGGTTACTTGAACTCGTTACAAACTTCCGACGCGCCGCCCCAATAGTCCGCGCACTTCGTGCGATCCATCGCACCCTTGCCGACAATTTTTGCATAAGCGAAATCCGCTAGCAGCTCGACTTCGCGCGGCTGTAATGTCGCCGGCGGATCCGCCATGCTGATGCCCTGCGCCTTGAGATCGGATTCCTTTTTGCCGAAGCAGCGTCCGTCGCTATACGCAAACTTGTCGAACGGCGGCATTCCGGTCCCGGGCAAGCCGCATTTGACTATCATGACGAACGCCGGACCATCGAGTTTGGATTCACGCAGATTCGCCCCCGTCGGCATCTGGTTGTCCATTTTGCGGCCATCGCCGGCCCAGCCATGACAAACCTGGCAATTGCCTTTTTGCGTATAGAGCCGCAGGCCCTCGGCGATATCCCCGGTGTCCGCTGCGTGAACGCAGCACCGGCGGCGAAGAGTGGCGCAACGGTCAGCAGCGTTCGTGCGACTACGCGTAAATTCACGGCGGCGTTACTGCGGCGGCCTGACGCCATCCTTGCTGACCTGCACACGCGACGCGACTACCTTGCCGTCATTGTTCATGGCGGCTTGTATGTACGCGTACTCACCGGCTTTCAGTAGCGAGCGGTCGCCGTCCACCGCCATGACGACCGGTGTATTTTCAGGCACCACGACTGTCTGTGAACCGTCTTTGTACTTGAGCGTCAATTCGCGGCCGTTGCTGCCCTGAGAAACTGCTGAAACGGCAGCATTGGTCATGCTCGATTTCGGCTCGAGATCCCACGGACGATGACCTTCATTGGGAATGGCACGGTCTGCCGGAAATACATGCACCTCGCGCGCGACGAGCTTGCCGTCGGGACCTGGCACCGCAGTCGTACCCAAGGGCGTGCCGGGCTTGATGTCCGCCAGCTTGACCTGCTTCGGATATGCGTATGTCGTATTCGGTGCAAGCTCAATCTTCATGTCACGTCCTTCGCGCGTCTTGACCGCCAACACGTCACCGTCGACTGCCGTTATCGTGCCGCGAATGCGCATCTGGGTTTGTGCCTGCACGGCAGTCGAGGCAAACACGAGTGCGCCGCAAATCAAAAGATGATGCAGTTTACGCATGATGGTTCTCCAATGAAATTAGGCGGTATCGTGAGCCGCCGTCTATCATTAGTCAACATAAAGGAAGCGATCGTTCGGATCCGGTTTCATGGCATCCGACCGCATTGGTAGTTTTGTAATAAGTACACGCGCGAAACCACATCGGATGCGACTCGACCTCGCGTTCTGGCATGGAGCGCATCTAACACGCAGCGGCATTATTATTTCAGCACCGAAGAAGTCTGAGATCCTGCTAAATATAAGGAGCACTTCATGCAACAGACGACATTCAAAGCATTAAGTCAGACGGTGCTGTGCTGGGCGGCGGGCGCGTTTAGGACGGCGGCGGTTTCTCAGGCCGTGTATCCGTCGCGCAACGTGCAGTTGGTGGTTCCGTACACGCCCGGCGGGTCTATCGACATCATGTCGCGCGCGGTCGCGCAAAGACTCGCCGAAACGTGGGGAAAAAATGTCGTCGTGGATAATCGTCCGGGTGCGAGCGGCATGATAGGCACTGAGCTTGTCACTAAGACCGAGCCGGATGGACACACACTCCTCGGTCACACTTCCTCGTATCCGGCAACTGCGGCGGTGCGCGAGAAGCTGCCGTTCGATCCGGCGCGGGCGATCGTTCCCGCTGCTATGATCGCGCGCGCTCCGATGCTGGTTGCGGTGCATCCGTCGGTGCCGGCGAAATCCGTGCGAGAGCTCGTCGCATTGGCGAAGAAAAGACCCGGGACGCTCAATTATTCGTCATCCGGGACGGGCGGCAACAACCACTTTTCAGGTGCACTGTTTGCGTCCGCCGCCGGCATCAAACTGACGCACATTCCGTATAAAGGAATTTCGCAGGCGATGACGGCGCTTGCTTCGGGCGAGGTCGAAATCTGCATTGCGAGTGCGGCGGCGGTCAATCCGCAGCTGAAGGCAGGCCGAGTACGGGCAATCGCAGTCACCAGCGCTGAGCCTTCGAGCCTGTTGCCGGGTTTGCCTGCCGTCGCGCAATCCGGCGTCCCTGGCTATTCATACGAACTGTGGTGGGGAATTTTCGCGCCGGCCGGTGTGCCGGCCGACCGCATGAATGTCATCAACTCAGCGGTGAACAAAATTCTTTCAAGCGCTGACATGAAGAAGTTTCTCGACAACGAAGGCGCCGAGCCGTGGCCGCTGACAGTAGCGCAGCTCGCTGATCTGCTGCCCAAGGAAATTGCGCGCTATCGAAAAGCGGCGCAGGAAGCGGGAATTGCTGCGCAATAGGTGGTTACGAATGCGCCAACGTTATGAAGTTTCAGGTTATGCGCTGCGGTTATAAGGAGCTAACTTTTTATCAGTTTGTGTGAGGCGCGCGTATCGGTAACCTGTCGACCGGACTTGGAACACAGGGAGACAGTTATGAAGAAAATCTTCGTGATACACGAGAACGACGCCTGGGTCGAACCGTTGCGCGCAGCATTCGATCAGCTCGAATTGCCGTACGAAGAATGGTTTCTGCACGAGGGCGTGCTCGACTTTTCTTCCGCGCCTCCGGACGGCGTCTTTTATAACCGGATGAGCGCTTCTTCGCATACGCGTGGACATCGCTACGGGCCTGAATATACGGCAGCCGTTCTCGCGTGGCTTGAGTCGCACAACCGCCGCCTTGTGAACAACGGGCGGGCACTGCAACTCGAGATCAGCAAAATCGCACAGTATGCAGCGCTTGCCAATTACGGCATACGCACACCGCGTACCGTGGCGGCCATCGGACGTTCGCAGATTGTTAAAGCGGCGACCGGTTTCAGCGGGTCATTTATCACTAAGCACAACCGTGCCGGCAAGGGCCTCGGCGTGCGCCTTTTTCATGACACGGACGCCCTCAAGCGATATGTTGAAAGCGATGCTTTCGAGGATTCGATCGACGGCATCACGCTCGTGCAGGAATACATCCGTGCGCCCGAGCCGCTCATCACGCGCGTCGAATTCGTCGGCGGCAGATTCCTTTACGCCGTACGCGTCGATACAACGCTTGGCTTTGAGCTGTGCCCGGCCGATGTGTGTGAGGTCGGAGACGCGTTTTGCCCGGTCGGCGAAACCGCGCCGGCGGCTCCTGCACCGCGCTTTCGCATCGTCAACAACTTCGATCATCCGATCATCGAGCGCTATCGCCGCTTCATTCTCGAGAACGGCATCGGTATTGCCGGCATTGAATTCATCGTTGACGCGGCGGGCGAACTCTACACGTACGATGTAAATACGAATACCAACTACAACAGTGCTGCTGAAGCAGAAGCTTGCATCTATGGGATGCGCGCGATCGCCCGCTATCTCGGTGAGGAACTCAAAAAACTCACGCGTCTCGAGCAGCCGGCGCTTTATCTGGCGCGCTGAGCGGCAATGCAGTCGGGAACCGTGGTCAACGCGAAGGTCGCTTCAATCTTCGCGTATGCCCGCGTCCCTGATAACTTTGCCCCATTTTGTCATTTCAGATTTCATGATCGCGCCCCACGCTTCCGGCGTCGTGCCGGCGCCTTCGACGCCTGACGCCAGCAGCCTCTCCTGCGCGTCGGCGCTGGCGAGCACTCGCAGTATTTCCTGATTGAGACGGCCGACGATTGCGGCGGGTGTGCCTGCCGGGGCAAAGGCGCCTATCAGCGCGCTCGCTTCATATCCCGGCAGTCCGGAAGCCGCGACCGTCGGCAGACCCGGTGCGAGCGGCGACGGCATTGCGCTCGTGACAGCAAGCGCTCTAAGCTTGCCCGACTTCGCGAGCGGTAGTCCGCCCGCTGCGTTTGCGAAGATAAGCTGCACTTCGCCGCTCACTAAAGCGGTCAGCGAAGCGGCGGCGCCTTTGTAATTGACGCGCACGATTTCGACATGTGCCATCGTCCTGAATAATTCGCCGGCGACATGCACCGAGTTGCCGGTTCCCGAGGTACCGAAATTGAGTTGGCCGGCGCGCTTTCTTGCGAGCGAGATCAGTTCCCGCACGGAGCTTGCAGGGACTGACGGGTGCACCACCAGAACATTCGGCGCCTTCGTAACAAGTGTTATGGGCGCGAAATCATTCACTGGATCGGTACGCAACCTTATCGCGCAAAAACGGCAGCAGCCAGATGGTCGGGCCGTTCAATAGAAGCGTGTACCCGTCGGCCGGTGCCCTGGCCACAATTTCCGCCGCCTGGATGCCGCGATTCTCAACGATGACCTGCTGACTCAAGCTGGACGTGATGCCGTGCGCGATCAGGCGCGACGCAAAATCGCTGCCGCCACCCGCCTCAGTCGTTACGATACGAATGATCCGACCGGGATAAGGTTGCGGTGACGGCTGTGCGGATACGCCAGTGCTGGCGGCGAGCACAAGTATCGTTGCGAGTACTTCCAATGTCTCTACACTTCGTCAAGCATGCGTCCTCACGTGTGCGTGGATTGTATCGTCAGACGCTCTATGCTGTTACGGCGTGACACTCGCCGCACATGCTGACGCCTCGTCGTGGAACCCGTACAATCAGGCAGCGAATCCCGACCTCAGAAAGCGGCTCCCGTGTCATTCACTCTCTTGTATCCCGATGGCAGATCCAACGATCTCGATATAGAACGAGCAGTAACCGGCAACGACGCCGTGCTTATCAACCCGCGCAAGAATCGTTTCGACGCGATCGAGCCCGCTGAATGGGAAAAATGCGATGGCATTGTGGTGCGCTTCGTGCCGATCGATGCGAATGCAGTCAAGCACCTGAAGCGCGCGCGCATCGTCGTGCGCAATGGTGTCGGTTTCGACATCGTCGATCTCAAGGCATGCGGGGACGCCGGTATCGCAGTGTGCAATGTTCCTGACTATGGAACTACCGAAGTCGCCGATACGGCGATCGCGATGATGCTGACCTTCGCGCGCGGCACGGCCGCGCTCGACGCCGCCTTACGCGCCGACCTCGCCGCCGGCTGGACACACACGCACAATGTGACGGCGCGGCGACTGCGTGGTGCGTGCTACGGCGTCATCGGACTCGGCCGCATTGGCACCGCTTCGGCGCTGCGCGCTCGCGCGTTCGGTATGAACGTCGCGTTCTACGATCCGTTGCTGCCGAACGGCGCCGAGCTCGCGTTCGGCTTCACGCGGGCGCGCACGCTACCGGAATTGCTCGGCATGGCCGACGTCGTCAGCATTCATTCGCCGCTCACGAAAGAGACGCGTTCGATGATCAATGGCGAGGCGATTGCGGCGATGAAGCCCGGCGCTTACCTGCTAAATACAGCGCGAGGACCAATCTGTGACACGCGCGCGGTGCTCGACGGGCTCAAGAGCGGCAAGCTCGCAGCGGCCGGCCTCGACGTCCTGCCGAGTGAGCCCGCATCGGCGACTGATCCACTGGTGGCGGCGTGGCAGCTCAATGAGCCGTGGCTGCGTGGGCGTCTCTCTGTTGAATCCGCATGCCGCCTTCTACAGTCCCGATTCACTGGCCGACCTGCGGCGCAAGGCGACCGAGACGGCGTTTTATTATCTGCGTGACGGCAAGCTCGACAATTGCGTGAACGCCGAGTATCTGAAAAACCCGCGCTGACAGAATCAAGCGTGTTCTCGATATAGCGCCATACAAAAAAACAGGGAAGGCGCAACGTTATGCTGTGCCTTCCCTGCGTGTTACCGGGTCGGATGCTTAGAGCATCCGCAAAGCGACCTGCCGCTTATACGAGCTTCTGATTCTTCAGAGGCAAACTGCGCACGGGCTTGCCGGTGGCTGCGTGAATCGCGTTCATTACAGCCGGGGACACCACACAGATGGTAGGCTCGCCGACGCCACCCCAGAAATCATACGACGGGACGATCACCGTCTCGACTTTTGGCATTTCAGCCAGACGCAGGATCGGATGATTGTGGAAGTTCGATTCGACGATCCGTCCCTTGTCTACGGTGCACTCGCCGTACATCGCGGCGGTCAACCCGTACGCCACTGACCCTTCGACCTGCGCAGCGATCTGATCCGGATTAACGGCATGACCGCAATCGAGCGCGAGCACCAGCCGATGCACTTTAAGCTTGCCGTCCTTGGCGAGCGATACTTCCGCGACCGCCGCTGAATAGCTGCCGTATCCCATGAATTGAGCAATGCCCCGGTGAACGCCAGCCGGCAGCGGCTTGCCCCAGTTGCCCTTTTCCGCGGCTGCATTCAGCACTGCCAGGTGCTTGGGATGTTTGCTCATCATGGCGCGCCGGAACTCGAGCGAGTCGGCGCCGGCTGCGCGCGCAACTTCCTCGATAAAGCATTCCATGTAAACACCGTTCTGGTTCGTATTGACACCGCGCCACGGTCCTACCGGCACATGCGTATTGCGCATGGCGTATTCAATGAGCAGATTGGGCACGGTGTAACCGAGTTGTGCATCGCCCGGTTTATCCGTGTAGCCCTGCAACTGGCGCTCATCCTTGTAGCCTTCCGGAATCGCCGAAGGATTAACCAGCGCGTTGATCGACTGTCCTGATACGCGCACATGCAAGCCGACCAGCTTGCCCGATTCATCAAGTCCCGCGGAAAGGCGGCACTGAGAAATCGGCCGGTAGAAGTCGTGCTGCATATCTTCTTCGCGGCTCCAGATCAGCTTGATCGGCACGTCTGGAAACTGCTTGGCGATATTGACGGCCTGCCGCACGTAATCCTGATTGCCGCCGCGTCGGCCAAAGCCGCCACCGAGCACATGGCGATACACCTCGCACTTGTTCAGCGGCAGCCCCGATTGCTCCGAAAGTGCAGCCAGTGACGCCTCAGCGTTTTGCGTCGGCACCCATGCTTCCGCCTTATCGGCGGAAAGCTTCACCGTGCAATTCATCGGCTCCATCGTGGAGTGCGACAGATAAGGCGTGCTATATACGGCCTCGACTTTTTTCGCGGCACCGTTGATTGCCTTGAGCGCGTCGCCTTCATTGCGGAATGCATACACTTGCTGCGTGGCGGTGAGCCCTTCCTTTAACTGCTCGGCGATCTGCGCGCTGTTACGCGTTGCATTCGGGCCCTCATCCCAGACGATAGGCAGCGCATCGAGCGCCACTTTGGCGCGCCACCACGTGTCCGCGACTACCGCGACCGCACTCTCGTTCACACGAACCGCGCGGCGCACACCCGGCATACGCGAAACTTTTGCTTCATCAAAGCTCACAAGCTTGCCGCCGAACACCGGGCAGTCCTTGATTGCGGCGTGCAGCATGCCGGGCACTTTGACGTCGATCGCATACACGAGGCTGCCATCGAGCTTGCCCTCGGTATCGAGCCGTTTCAGTGGCTTGCCCGCGATCTTCCAATCCTTCGGATTCTTGAGCTTGATGCTCTTTGGATCGGGTGCCGGGACTTTGGACGCTGCGGCCGCGACCTTGCCATACGACACGGTGCGGTTCGATCCCGCGTGCGAAATGACTCCGCTCGACACCGTTAACTCGCTGACCGGTACTTTCCAATCATCGGCCGCTGCCTGTAGCAACATGAGACGCGCGGTTGCGCCGCCGCGCCGCACATAATCCTCGGACGTGCGAATACCGCGGCTGCCGCCGGTTCCCATTTCGCCCCATGCACGTTTGCGCGCGAGGTTAACCCCCGGGGTGATCGTATCGGTCGTCACGTTCTTCCAGTCGCACTCGAGTTCTTCCGCGACAAGTTGAGCGAGACCGGTGAGCGTGCCCTGCCCCATTTCCGAACGCGCGATGCGAATAACGACGGTCTCGTCGGGCTTGATCAGCACCCACGCGTTTAATTCCGGAACCCCGTCAACGATGCTCTGCGCCTCGGCGGGCTTGACGCCGAAAGGCAGGTTGAATCCGAGCGCGAGTCCGCCGCTGGCTGCCGCCGCAGAACCAATGATGAACTTGCGACGCGAAAGATTGGTGGTTTTTGTGAAGATCCGGGTGGTCATGTTAGATCTCCTCGACTTGTGATTTCACTGCCGCAACCGGCGCAACTTGCGCGCCGGCGCGCTTCGCGCTATCTGCCGCCATGTGCACGGCAGTGCGGATGCGCTGATAAGTGCCGCAACGACAGATGTTCGTCATCGCGTTGTCGATATCAGTATCGCTGGGATTAGGCGTCTTCGCGAGGAGCGCCGCCGCCGCCATGATCTGGCCGGACTGACAGTAGCCGCATTGCGGAACATCGACCGCCGCCCACGCTTTCTGAACAGGATGCGAATTGTTAGCCGATAGACCTTCGATGGTAATGATCTTGTCGGTCGCCTTGACGTCGCTCAAGCGCATCGAGCATGAACGTCGCACTTCTCCGTTAATGTGCACGGAGCATGCGCCGCATTGCGCAATCCCGCAGCCATATTTCGTGCCGGTCAGTCCTACCTGTTCCCGGATGACCCACAGGAGCGGCGTATCCGCCTCGGCCTGCACGTCATATGTTTTGCCATTGATATCGAGCTTTGCCATGAACGTCCTCCTCACGCGATGCGCATTGAACAGATTTTGCAGCGGCTTGGTGCGCCGAGTTGCACTGAGAGTCGTGAACGAAACAAGCGCCGCTTTACCCGGTGGCGCCCATCATAACGCATCCCGCGTCGCTGGTGCATAGTGCGTACGCCGCCGCCTGATCGCCATCTGGCGGGCAGAAGACATGCGAAAAGTGCTGCGAGCCATGACCCGCATCGCGGCTGCGTTATGCTATCCGATCACCCCGCCTTTGAACCCTTTATGCGCATACATGTCCGTATACAGGCCGACAACTCACGCGCGCAATTTTTACAAATGGTCCGCCTACTTTGAAGAAGCCGCGCGAGACCGTTCCTTCAATGCTTACTCCAACCCGAGCGCTGGCGTCCTTACGCTTCCTGCTGCCCATCTTCGCCTTGTTGCTTGCGTTCGAAGCGCCTGCGCAACCGGCAGCGGATGTCGAGGGACTGAAGTTTCGCATCGTGATAGACGCACCGCTTGCTCTGCGCAATACACTCAAGAATGGATTGGATCTCGCACGCTGGGAGTCATATGGCGACATGACGCCCGAATTGCTCGAGCCGCTGTTGGCGGAGGCGCGGGAACAGGCGCGTGAAGCGGCGGCAACGGAAGGCTATTTCTCACCGAAGGTTGATATCTCCGTTGAAGGTGAGCAGCGCGAGCAACGTGTGGTGCACATCAAAGTAGACCCTGGTGTGCCCACTCACGTCAAAGATGTGGTCATTTCGATTCGTGGCGATGTCGATGACGCTACCGCTGCCCGCATACGCGAGCAATGGACGCTGCCGGCTAACCAGGTCTTCCAGCAGGCCGCGTGGGACGCCGCGAAGAAAAACGCGGTCGAGATGCTGGCGCGCACGCGCTTTCTTGGCGCAAGCGTGCGTCATAGCCAGGCCACGATAGACCCTGACGCGCACACCGCAAGTCTCGAAGTTGATCTTGAAACCGGACCTGCTTACTCATTCGGGCCGATAGCGGTCCGCGGCTTGTCGCGCTACAGCGCCGACAAAGTCACCAACCTTGCCCCGTTCAAGCCGGGCGAGCCGTACTCGCGCGAAGAGATAGAGGTCTTTTTGCGGCGGCTCAACACGACAAATTATTTCGCAAGCGCGCAAGTTGTCGTTGACCCTGACCCTGCCAATGCCTCCGCTGCGCCGGTAACTGTGTCGTTGATCGAAGCACCATCACGACGGCTCGAAACGGGCATCGGTTATAGCACCGATACGCTTTTCAATGGCAGCATAAACTGGCGGGACGTCGATCTATTCGACTCGGGATGGCGCCTGCGTTCAGAGCTGCGTCTTGAAAGCAAGGTGCAACGGCTCGGAGGCTCAATAGAGTTGCCGACGCGCAGCGACGGTTGGACCGACTCGATGGAGGCGCAGGCAGAGCGCACTGACATCGAGAATCTCGTCACGCGTGGTGTTACTGTCGGCGCCACGCGCAGAAGCATAGATGAGCGCCGCCAGCCCGCGTTCGGCGCATCCTATTATTACGAACATCAATTTCCAGCCGACTTCCCCCCGGACCTCGCGCGGGCGCTCTTCGCGCGTTACGAATACGTCGTGCGTACTGTTGACGATCTTTTGCTGCCGCGCTCGGGCGCCATTGCAGCTCTGCGTCTTGGTGTGAGCGTGCCTGGAGCGTCGACCCGGAGTTTCGGCCGCGGGGTGGCACAGGTACTCTGGTTCCATTCGCTCGGACGTCGCGAGGATCTGACATTGCGCGCAGAAGCGGGTGCCGTGCTCGCTAACAGTTCGGAAGGCATTCCACAGGCGTTGCTCTTTCGAACCGGCGGCGACACCACCATACGCGGCTACGCGTATCAAAGCCTCGGCGTCCAGCGCGGGAGCGCAATTGTCGGCGGACGGTACTACGCGCTGGGCAGCGCTGAATACATTCACTGGTTCGCCGAGACGTGGGGCGCTGCGGCTTTCCTCGACGCCGGCAATGCGGTCGATCAGCTCGCGAGCTTCAAGGCGGTGCTCGGGTACGGCGTAGGGTTGCGTGTCAAAAGCCCGATTGGACCGTTTCGTCTCGACGTTGCTCGCGGGCAGGAAACCGGCAAGTTCCGGCTGCACTTTTCGGCAGGTGTTGCCTTCTGATGGCACGCGCTGTCAGATGGATCGCGATCGGTGTTGCATGTCTCGCCGTACTCGTGGCGGTCGGCGGCTGGTGGCTGGTATCGAGCCGCACCGCGCTTGAATGGGCAATGGCGCGCGCGGTCGCGGCATCGAATGGCGCGCTTACCCTGGAAGGTGTCGATGGTTCGCTGCTGACCGTCATACGCGTGCGCCGGTTGACTTATGATACGGGCGAGGCGCGGCTTACCGTCGATGACATTGCACTACAGTTGTCGGCAATCGCACTGGCTCGTGGCCGCGTCGTACTCGACACAGTCACCGCAGCCGCACTTGATTGGCAGTCGCGCTCAACGTCACCGGCTTCCCCGCCCGCGTCGCTCGCGCTGCCGATTGAAGTTGCCGTGCATCAGGCGACACTAGCGCGAGTCAGCTTCAAGGATCAGATCCTGCGGGATGTTTCATTTGCTTATGAAGGCGGTGGTTCAGGACACGTCATTCATGCCTTATCAGCGCTCAGCGATTACGGGAAGATCGGCATCGATGGGCGCATTGCAAGCGCCTCGCCGTATGCGCTTTCTGCCAATGCGTCGCTGACGCGAGATGACTCGAGCGTGCGCGCGCAATTGGGCGGCAACCTGCTCGAAACCATCGTTACCGCGGATGGCACGATGCGCAATGCGCACGCGACGGTGCATGCCCGCATCGCGCCGTTCGAGCCCGTGTGGCTCCAGGAAGCAGACGCGGCTGCCGACAACATCGACCTCGCGGCGTTTGCAGCGAATCTGCCTGCAACGGATTTACAGGTAAAGCTGACCGGTGCCGGCGATAGCAATGGTTTCCCGTCGGGCAATCTTCACGTGCTGAACAAAAAGGCCGGTACTATCGCTGCCGGTCGGCTGCCCGTCACCGCGCTGTCCGGTAAGTATGCCCTCGAGAACGCGACGACGTTGTTACTGACCTCGTTACAGATTGAACTCGGCGCCGGGGGCACGGTGTCGGGAAAGGCGCGCCTGACGGAGAAGCTTGCGGAAATCGATTTCATCGTGCGATCGCTTGATCTACACGCACTACATGCGCCGCTACGCGCGACGCGTCTCAACGGCAGCGGCAAGGCGCGGATCGCAGGGACAGAGCAGCATGTAATCGCGAATATCGCGGACGGTGCGATCAAACTCGGGTTTGATGCGACACGACGCGGCGACGTCGTCAAGGTGAAGGAATTTCGCGCGGCCGCCGGTCCCGGGCAGATTAACGGCTCGGGCGAAGTCGCGCTGAACGGGAACAAGAAGTATTCGGTTGCCGCTGCGTTTACGCGGCTCGATCCGTCGGCATTTGGCGCATACCCGCCCGCAGTCCTCAATGGCGAAGTCAAGCTCGCGGGTATGCTCGCGCCCGAATGGCAGGCGCAGGCGTCACTTGCCCTGCACGACAGCGTATTCCGCGGTGTGAAGCTGGCTGGCGGCGGCACGGCGAATGTGTCGCCGGGCGCGGTCCATGACATCAACGTTGGCTTGACAGCCGGCGCTAACAGCCTGCGTGTGCAGGGCGGCTCGGGCCGGCCGACGGACGCGCTCACCTTCACGCTGGATGCAAAGCGCCTGGCGCAGCTCGACCCCCGCATGAGCGGCGCATTGACTGCGAACGGTCGGATCAGCGGTGACCTCAAGCACCCGGAGTTCAACATCGATGCAGCCGGCAGCATGTTGACCTGGGAGCGCGGGAGAAGCGTCGCCGCGTTGCGCGCCCACCTTGCGGGCAACTTCGCGCACCACACTGCAAGCATCCAGGCGAAAGGAAACGAATTCGATTTGACGGGCCGCCTCGAAGGCGCATGGGATGCGCAGCGCGGCTGGTCAGGGGTTCTCTCCTCGTTCGAGAATGCCGGCACCTACCCCGTAGCGCTCAAAGCGCCGATGCCGCTCGCTTATGGGCGCGAGCGCCTCACGGCAGGACCTGCGGAGGTGGCCGTCGCGGGCGGCACGCTATCTTTGAGTGCGTTGTCGTGGCAGAACGGCCGGCTTGATACGCGCGGCGAGCTGAAAGGAGTGCCCGCAGCGCCATTACTCGCGCTTGCCGGTACGCCTGCGCCCGGCACCACCTTGCGGATTGGCGGAAGCTGGTCGATTGCCGCTAATCCGCAGCTCAATGGACACATCACCCTGGCCCGCGAAGCGGGAGACATCACGCTTCCCGCGCCGGCGAATCTTGCGCTCGGCCTCGAACGCATGCAGCTCGAGACGCGCATTGTCAACGACGCAGTCGATGCCACACTCGATGTCGCGGCGCAGCTACTGAGCGGTCACATCCACGCGAATACGAGCGCGCTCAGTGCCGATGCGGCGTTGAAAGTTGATGGCAAAGTAGATGTCGCATCGCTCGCGGTGCTGGATGCGTTCACGGGTACGCAGGCGCTCGTGCGCGGGCGCGCCTCGATGACAATTGCCGGCACTGGCACCGTAGCGTCGCCGCGCATCGCCGGCTCGATTGAAGCATCGGCGCTCAGCGTTGAAGCCCCGCAGTACGGGTTGCGGCTGCGCGATGGCAGCCTGCGCGCGGAGCTTACCCCAAGCGCGCTTACGCTGAATCAGCTTGTGATACACGGCGATCAAGGCGTTCTCACTGCCAGCGGTTCGATGGCGTTCGACGCCGACGGAGAAACCAATCTCGCATGGCGCGCGGAGCACCTGACCCTGCTCAATAGACCGGACACGCGCCTCAAAGGTCGACGGCAGCGGCACCGCCAGACTGGCACAGAAAAAACTGGTGCTGCGCGGCACGCTGAGCGCGGACGAAGGCTACTTTCAATTCGACAGACCCAAGCTGCCAAAGCTCGGCAGTGATGTGGTCGTGCTCGGACGTAAGCCCGACCCCGCCAGGTCAGCCAGCCCGGTGTCGTTCCAGTCTGCGTTGCTGGACATCGACATGACGCTGGACGCCGGCAACCGCATGCAAATCGTGGGCGCGGGCCTCGAAACCGAGCTGCGCGGAAAACTGCAGGTGACGACCAATAAGTCGGGCACGCTGGAGGCGCGCGGCGTGCTAAGCAGCCTGCACGGTGTTTATTTTGCGTTCGGTCAGCGGCTAGAGATCGAGCGCGGGCGATTGATCTTCGATGGCCCGATCGACAATCCGGGACTAGACATAGTGGCCAAACGCAAGAACCTCGCGGTCGACGTCGGCGTGGAGATCACCGGCAGCGTGCGCATACCGAATGTCAAGCTCACTTCCGATCCGCCGCTTCCAGACAGTGACAAACTCGCCTGGCTTGTGCTCGGCCACAACCTGCAGACGTCGAGCCCCGCCGATCTCATCATTTTGCAATCGGCAGCTTCCGCGTTGATTGGCGCGGGAGATTCATTACCCTTGACACAGCGCATTGCGAATAAGATCGGGCTCGATGAAATGACTTTGCGCGGCAGCGGCGAGGCGGGCAGTCAGGTCGCAGCGTTCGGCAAGCGGCTCTCGGACAAGTTATATCTTGAATACCAGCAAGGACTGGCAGCCACCAGTGCGGCCTTGCGCCTGTCCTATGCGCTCACGCGCTCATTGAGCGTGCGCCTGCAGGCCGGCTTCTCGAACAGCGTCGGCCTGTTCTTTTCACGCTCATACCGCTAACCCCGCTGGCCGTTATTCGAGGAATACGGCGAAGTCATCGAGCGCTATGCGCGCGGGCTGGAATGTGTTGATACGTGCGTCGATGTCAGCATATCCGAGCGCCATGCCGCAGATCACGATCCACTCATGCGCAATGGCGAGCTCGCGCCGCACGATGTCCGGATAACTCGCGATCGCGGCTTCCGCGCACGTGTGCAGGCCACGCGCACGCGCTGCAAGCATGATCGTCTGCAGAAACATGCCGTAGTCGAGCCAGCTTCCTTTTTCGAGCTTGCGATCGATAGTAAAAATAATGCCGACGGGTGCGCCGAAAAAATTGTAATTCGTTGCACGATAGGCTTTCGACTTCTCGCGATCGCCGCGGCCGATGCCAAGCATGCCGTAGAGGCCCCATCCGCATTGCCGCCTGCGCTCGAGGTAAGGCTCATATATAGGATCGGTGTAATAGTCATAGTCGCGGTGATGGCCGGGCTCATCGCTAAGAAACGCGTGCTGCATGGCGCCTGTCACGCGCTTTAGCGTCGCTCCGGTCAGCACGTGCACGCGCCACGGCTGTATGTTCGAGCCGCTCGGCGCGTAGCGTGCAAGCGCAACGATTTCCCGCACGGTCTCGGAATCAACACGATCCGGTTTGTACGCGCGGATCGAGCGACGTGTCTGTGCGGCGGTGAACACGTCCGCCGCCGGCTTATCGAGGTCGGGCATGGGGCCTCTTGGCTTTGGATAACAGAATCACATACCGGTCGCATGATTGCGACCGGTGAAAGAGAATACGAGCAGACTTTATTTAGGACTGACTGACGGCCTGCGACGCGTATTCATGCGTGATGGGCGCCGGTATCGGCATCCCTTCCTGTACGCATGTATTAGCGACATCGCTGATCGTCACGCGGCGCATGTCGCGTATCCAGCGCAGATCGTCGTAGTCGGTCCCGCGATGCATGGTGCAGCGGTTGTCCCACATCACGAGTTCACGCGGCCGCCAGCGATGCGTATATACGAATTGACGCTGTGTCGTGTGCGCGATCAGTTCGTCTATCAGCGCGCGTCCGTCTGCCTCGCTCATGCCGAATATGCGTCCCGCATGTGAAGCAACGTAGAGCGACTTTCTGCCGCTCTGCGGAATGGTGCGCACGAGCGCCTGCGGCACCGGCGGCAGCCTGCGCATTTCTTCTTCGGTGAATTGCGTAAAACCGCTGCGCCGACGCGAGGTCGCGATCCAGTGTTCGGCGACAAGGCCGTCCAGCTTTTGTTTAAGCGCCGCGGGCAACGCGTCGTATGCCGCCCGCTGATCGGCAAATTCTGTATGTCCGCCGACCGGGGCAATCGTGCGTGCATACAGAAGCGAACAGAGGCCCGGCAGCAGTTTGAACGAGCTGTCGGTATGCCACAGCCGGTTGCCGGCCTTGTACATACGCTGGCGACTGTCTTCGCGCCAGATCGAGCCGTCTGCCGCCAGGTTTGAAATATCGGCGAACACACCCGTAAATCGGCTCGGCGTCGCCTTCGGATCGAGCGTGCGCTCGTTTTCGATCGGCCCGAATCTTCCGGAGAAAACGGCATGCTGTTCCTCGCTGAGATCCTGGTCGGGAAATATCAACACTGAATACTTCCAGAACGCTGCCCGAATGGCGGCGAACTCTTCGTCCGCAAGCGGCCGTGAAAGATCGACGTCGCCGATTTCGGCGGCGAAGTCCGGCGTAACTGCATTCACTGTAATACTCATGTGGATTCTCCGCTCTGCGCTACCGCCGATGAGCGATCCGCCTATCTGGGGAGCGCGTTGTCTGCGAGGAAACGATCGACGATCGATAAAAATTCCGCAGGCTTCTCATCACTCGGATAGTGACCCAATCCCGGCATCGTGACAATCTGCGCCTGCGGCAAGGCCTGCTTCAATTCGCGCTGCGTCTCAGCTGGCACTATAGTGCTGGCACCGCCCAGTATATAAATGATCGGCGCGCGTATCTGACGCACCTTCGCCCACAGCTCGGTTGGCACGAAACCATTGAGAATCGCCGGATCGCGCTTCCAGATAATCCGTCCATCGTCACGCTGCTTGGAGCCATGCTGCACAAACGCCCGCAGGATCGGTTCGGGCGTGCGCGGGTTTTCGGTCTTTGCGTGCGCATACAACTCATCGATCGACGCCCATCCATTCGCTTCTACGTCCATGCGCCCCGCGCGCCGATCGGAGACAGTACGCGGCCGCTCCGGACCGACGTCTTCCACGATCACCGCGGTCACCAGCTCAGGATGCAATCCCGCGATCATTTGCACGACTCGTCCGCCCGTCGAGTTGCCCCATAGCACGATGTTGCGCAGCCGCAGCCCGGCAATCAGCGCTTCGATGTCCTTGACGTAATCCTCGACGAGATAGGCGCCTTCGCTATTCCATTCGCTTTCGCCATGTCCGCGCATGTCGACGGCAAGGACCCGGTAGTTTGCGGCGTAATGCGGCGCGAGGTGGTCGAAGTTATGCGCGACGCGTGCAATGCCGTGCAGCATGATAAACGGCGGCTTATCGGGCGATCCGGATTCGAGATAGTGAATGCGAAGCCCGTTGACTGTGATGTTGCGGTCGACGGGCTGGGCGGCTGCGGTCGCGGCGAGTGTCGCACTCAAGATCAAAGTCTCCAGCGAATCTCTTTACATACTCAAGCGCCATCGGCGATCTACTGTTCGAGCTTTACATTGGCATCGACGATGATTTTGGCGAATTTCTTCGACTCGGCCTTGATGAACTCATGAAACTGCTCCGGCGTGTTCGGTGCCGGCTCGAAGCCCATTTCCTTAAGCTTCGCAACGTTCTCGGGCATCTTGAATCCCTGCACTGCAGCGGTGTTTATTTTTCTGAGGATCGGATCGGGCAGATTAGGCGGGGCGAAAAAACCAAAGAAGTTCACGAGCTCATAGCCGGCAAGCGGCGCATATTCGGAGACGGCAGGGACATCCGGCATCATGGAGACACGCGTGCTGGACGTGACCGCTATCGGGCGCATCTTGCCGCCGTTAATGAAGGGCAGCGCCGCACCGATACTCGAATAGGTCATCGTGATGTGCTTGCCCGCGACGTCCGCAAGCTGCGGCGCGGCGCCTTTATACGGCACGTGATTGATTTTGACGCCGGCCATCTTGTTGAAGAGCTCACCTGCGAGCTGTTGCGGATTGCCGATACCGCTTGATGAGAATGTCAGCTTGCCCGGATTTTGTTTCGCGTAAGCAATGAGCTCCTGCACATTTTTTGCCGGCACATCGGTATTCACGACGACGACATTGGGCACTTTGACGAGCAGGCTGACTGTCGTCAGATCCTTCTCCCAGTCATACGCCATATCTTTGTAAAGATGCGGATTGACTGCCATTTCGCCGGAGGCCACAAGCAGCGTGTAGCCATCAGCAGGCGCCTTCGCCACTGACTGGGTGCCAATCATGCCGCTCGCGCCCGGACGATTGTCGACGACCACTGGCTGCCCGAGCGCTTTACGCAGTTGCTCACCGAGCAGGCGCCCGGTGATGTCCGTACCACCGCCGGCCGGGAACGGTACGATGATTTTAATTTGCTGGTTGGGATACTGGTCCTGCGCATGACCGATGCCGGACAGCAGGAGCGCGCCGATGACCGTCACTGCAAGCGGCGACTTAGTGCGTAATGTATTCAAGAAAGCTCCCGTGCGGCTCAGTGCGGCGTGATCTCGAATACGCCCTCGACTTCCACGCAGGCACGCGCCGGCAACGCCCCGGCACTGATGGCGGTACGCGCATGCTTGCCCTTATCTCCAAACACCTGCGTCATCAGATCGGATGCGCCGTTGACGACGAGCGGCTGTTCGGTGAATTCCGGGTCGCTGTTGACGAAGCCCGTCAGGCGAACACAGCGCACGACGCGATCGAGATCACCACTGCATGCGATCTTGAGCTGCGCGAGCAGATGTAATGCGCATAATCGCGCCGCTGCCTGTCCCTGTTCGACGTTGACGTCGCGGCCGAGCTTGCCGACGTAGGCAAGCTTGCCTTCTGCGCGCGGCAGTTGGCCGGACATGAAGACGAAGCCACCTGCAATGACGAAGGGCACAAAATTCGCGATCGGATTTCCGGGCACTGGCAGCACAATGCCAAGCTCAGTGAGACGACTTTCTATTTTGTTCGACACGTGCGGTCCTCCGTATTTGGTGTCTTGATTATACAATTGTCGACGGACGGGACCCGGAGCGGCGCATTGCAATGCATCCCACATAATCGCGAGCACCAATTGGCATATGGAGTAGCGAGATCACTTATCACATGCAGTGGCACCCATCGATTGCGTAGCAGCCCATACATCGAGTTGTTCGTAGCAGTGTGCGTTCGCAGCCGTCACTGGTATGGCAAACGCGCAGCCCGCTTATCCGGTCAAACCGATCCGTCTCGTCGTGCCGTTTGCACCGGGCGGCAGCACAGACACTATTGCGCGCCTCATCGGTCAGAAGCTCGATGAGGCACTGGGCCAGCAGGTGATCATTGACAACCGCCCGGGCGCCGGCGGAAACCTCGGAGTCGACTACGTCGCCAAGTCAGCGCCCGATGGATATACGCTGATCTTCGGACACGTCGGCACATTCGGCTTCGGTCCTTCGTTGTATGCGAAGCTGCCGTACGATCCAATTCGCGATTTTGCGCCTGTCGCTTTGTTTGCGATGGTGCCCAACATGCTGGTCGTGCATCCATCATTGCCCGCCAATAACGTAAGGGAGCTTGTTGCGCTTGCGAGAGCGCGCCCGGGACAACTCAACTACGGTTCTTCGGGTAACGGCAGCGCGTCGCATCTTGCTACAGAGTACTTCAAGCTCTTGAGCAAGACTGACATTACGGCGATTCCTTACAAGGGTACCGGTCCACTGGTTACTGACTTGATTGCGGGCCAGACCTCACTGACGATCACTGGCGTTCCGCCGCTGTATCCACACGTGCAATCGGGACGTCTGCGGGCACTTGCCGTCGGATCAGTCAAGCGATTGCCGCTGTTGCCGTCGCTGCCGACGATCGCGGAGGCGGGTGTGCCGGGTTATGAGTCATCGACATGGTTTGGTCCGCTCGCGCCCGCAAAAACGCCGCGCGAGATTATTGTTCGATTGAATGCTGAGCTTATGAAAATGCTGCAGCGGCCGGACGTGCGCGCCAGATTTGCAGCAGAGGGCATCGAAGCGCTCGGCAGCACGCCGGAAGAATTCGGAACTTACATCAAGAGCGAGATCGAGCGCTGGTCACGCGTGATCAAGGCGGCCGACGTGCGGCCGGAATAAAGCTGTCGTCTTACTGGTCTGCGTTTTTTTCAGCGCGCTGCTGCGACAGCTCCATGGCCGCATCGATTTTTTGCCGCGTCATCTCCATTGTTTTCCTGCCCTCTTCCATCTCTTTTTTCTTCAGCGTCGCAACGGTCGCCGCAGTCGTCGCTGTTTCAACGCCGCAGCCGGTGATCGCAGCAGTGACCAGGATGATGACGCACCATCTCATTTTTATTCTCCCTGTTGGTTAAATCAGCCGCCGCAACGCGCCCATAAATGCGGCTCGATTGCACTTCGCACCAGTTCGACGCCCAATCCCGGACGATCGCTCACAGGCGCGTAGCCAGCGCGGATATCCAGCTCGGGTGCATGATCGACAATAGCGAAATGCTCCGCAATGCGATAGGGATAAACTTCCTGGATCAAGAGATTCGTAAGACATGCGTCAAGCTGCAGCGTCGCCGCCGTCAACACCGGCCCCGCGCACAAATGCGGTTGTACTCGCATATTGAATGCCTCCGCCATGGCGGCAATCTTCTTCGTTTCCATGATGCCGCCCGCGGTGCCGATATCCGGCTGCACGATATCCACCGCCTGCAGCTCGAAGACGCGCCTGAAACCATAGCGCGTATATAACCGTTCGCCCGCGGCGATTGGAATACCGATTGCCTCGCGGACGCGCCGCATGCCTTCGATATCGAACGGATCGACCGGCTCTTCGAGGAACAGCGGTTCCATCTCTTCGAATTTCCGGCCGAGGCGCGTGATGGCGTCCGGTGTGAGCTCGCCGCTCATATCCACCATGATATCGACCGCCGGTCCTACCGCATTGCGCACAGCGCGCACACGATCCACGGCCAGCGTTTCAGCGTCGCGCGTCAGCGAGCGTTGTGACACGTGTCTTATCTGTCCATGCGCATCACCCAGTGGCGAGGCGAGCGGATACATCTTGAGCGCGTCATAGCCATCTGTCACCACCTGTTCAGCCGCGTGCGCGAATTCATCCGGCGTATTCGCACGAAACGACCAGCCGTTTGCATACGAGCGAATGCGATCGCGGCATTTACCGCCCAGCAGCTCATACACCGGCACGCCGAGCATCTTCCCTTTGATGTCCCACAGCGCCTGTTCGATCGCGCTGATACCGCCAAACACAATCGGGCCGCCGCCTTTAGCCCAGAACGTATGGTCGTACATCTCGCTCCAGAGCGCCTCTATGCGGAACGGATCCCAGCCCAGCACGATGTTTTCGACGAGATCTTTGATCATGCCTGCGGCTGCAGTCTCGCCGATCCCGTACGCAAGCGCCGCTTCACCCACACCGGTTACACCGGAATCCGTTTTGAGTTGGACGATGACGGGATGACGCCCGCCGATACGCACGATGTAGATGTCAGCGCCAGCAATCTTCGTCATATGCGCTGCGGGCTGTCGATCAGTTGTGAATCACGCAAGGCAATCACTTCGCGGGCTGGCTCGCGAGCGCTTTGCCAAATTCCGGATAGCCGCGCACGACCATGCGCTTGAAGGAAGCACCGTCCGAATATGAGGGAAGCAGAAAGATCTTGTCGCAAAGCTCCGCGTATTCTTTTGTCTTTACCATTTCCGACAGCAAAGCATCCCACCACTTGGGCACCTCGGCCGGCAGATTCGCCGGCGCGACAATTCCGTAGAACACCTCGACCGAAAGCGGGTATTGCAAGTCCTTGAACGTCGGCACGCTCTCGTGACCCGGAATCTTCAGCGGCCCTGTCTCAACCAGCAAGCGGATCTTGCCCGCCTGCAGCAGCGGACCGAAATCGGTTCCGGCAACCGCGTCGATGTGCCCGCCGAGTAGAGCGATGTTTGCCTCGACACCCGCCTTATACGGAACTGTGATTGTGTCGACTTTCGCGTACTGGAATCCGGACTCCATGAGGATTTCGCCGACGCCGCGCGAGCCGGATGTTCCCCAGCGCAGCTTTCCCGGGTTCGCACGCGCATAGGCGAGCACATCAGCGTATGTTTTGAACGGGCTCTCCGTGCGCACGTAGAGCGGCAGCGGCTGCGTAAACATCTTGCCGAGATAATCCAGATCACGCAGCGGGTCGTAGTTCATCTGCTGCATCTGCGGCAACAGCCACAGCGAGCTGATGCTGCCCGTCGCCACCGTGTAACCATCCGGCGCTGCTTTGGCTACGCGCTCCATCGCGATACCGCCCGCGAGACCGAGCCGGTTCTCGACGACGATTGAAGCACCGCGCGTCTTTCTTGCGTAATCGGCAACGAAGCGCGCAAAGAGATCCGAACTGCCGCCCGCGCCGAAGCCCACGACGATCGTGATCGGCTTTGACGGATACTTGTCCTGCGCGTGCGCACCAATCGCAAGCGCCAGTACAGCTATCGAAATCAGTATGCGGACATTACGAGACATGCGCATGCCGGGCTCCGCGTTCAGTGAGACACATTGCGTTCAATGAGAGCTGCCAACTTCTACTGGACAAATTATTGCCATGCTCAATCAGTCATTTCGCTTTACGTCTGGATTTTGTCGCGGCGCCGGGCTGTCCTGAGCGTTTCGATCTGGCAGTTTTCGACGTCGACTTTTTCTTTACCCTCGGCTTGATGCGCTCGGGAAGTTTTGCGTTTCCCGTCTCCCGATTCCACTCTTCATAGGTTTCGTTCGAGATTTTGCCTTTGACTAACAACTCGGCAAATTTTCTGCGCTGTGCCTGACTTTTGAAGGGCATGTCGTCGCTCGCTGATGCAAATTGTCGGTCCATCGAATGTTAGGCAGTCTCAGGCAACAATGCCATCAGATAGCAATCGGTGTACTCACCCTTTATACATAAGTAGCGCCTGCACAGCCCTTCGGACACGAAGCCAAAGGCGGCGTACAGTTGTCTGGCAGCATTATTATCGACTCTGACGGTCAGTTCGATGCGCGTGAGTCCCTTGGCTTTGGCCGCTTGCAAGGTCGCCTCGAGAAGCGACTTGCCGATGCCTTGACGACGATATGCTTCGATCACGCCCATGCCGAGCACGGCGCTATGCTGCAGAGTTTTGCGGGCCTTCGGTACGGCGTCGCACCAACCTACAACCGTTTCGTCGGCAATCGCGACAAACTGCGGCGCGCCGATACGAATGTTGCCCGCAACAAATTTGCGGACTTCATCAAGCGGCGGCGCCTCGAGCATAGACAAATAGCGGTGTTCTTTCGCCACGCTATCGACGGCAGTGTGGAAGCCCGCAACGTGCTCTTTTGCGATGGGCACTATGCGATAGATCATAGCCGCTTAATGTGACTACCGGACTAACAGCGTGAACACTATACATTCAGTGTTGCAGTGTATCGACTTCCGTGCGCGGAGACGTCGGGTCATGTCATCGTTGGCTTCGACGTTCGAATACACGCCAAGCGACGACGTCAGTGTCCTGTACACAAAAAGGGCTACCGCTGGTCGCGGTAGCCCCAGTTGCCCCGCTTGCGCGAGACAGGGAGGAAGTCATCTTGTGCGAGTCTTAACCGGATGGCTGGACTCTTCGTCGAATTTGGTACACCCTAACTGACGGTTGCAGGATGCCCTCGAACCATGACGGCGACAATAGGACCTTGGTCCAATGCGGTAAGCCTGCTTTTGCTTTTGCCGGGCCGGGTATCGAGCGCGCCGCTTGGTAGATAGCGTCGCTTGTATCAAGGCAAATGCAGCATCTAGCTCGGGAAACGACAGTGCCGCGTCTGCCAATTCAGGGCTTGCCGTCAACGATCAGTTCCCATTTGCCCGCACCGACTTTGACGCGGTCACCGATGTTGTATTGGCGGCCGTCCCGGCGCTCAAACGTGCGCAGCGTGCCATCGTTCATCCGTACGACGATTTCATAGCTCAGCTCGCCCAGTTGCTGCTGCATTTCCGGCGTGCCCACGCCGCCTACAAACGGCTTCGATTCGGAACTGCCGGGCCCGATGGGAATGACCACAACCACGGCGCCGATGACCGGGTCGCTCGACATCGTGTTGGAAGGGGCGGAGGTTCGGTACAGCGGTGAATTCTGGCCTTTATGTACCTCGCGGATTGAGCGGATGACGCCGCAGTCGTCGCAGGGCCCGTCAACAGGGGTCGCACGCACGGCGGGTGTTTCTCGAAAATCCGGTATGCGAATGCTCTGGCACAAACCGGTCGTGACCGACATGACGCCTATCGCGAGCACGGCGCCGACAAGACACCGATTTGTGGTGCAGACCATCGTCGCTTGTGCGGTGGCTATTCAGCCACTGACTGCAAGTAGTATGCAGCGTGCAGCAGAATGCTCGGCTGACCCATGCCGCCAAGCCAACGGTTGTAGATGTTAAGGATATCTCCCGTTCGATAAAGGCGGGCCAGAACCTTGTTCACTAAAAGACGGAATTCATAATCTCCGCGCGGGAGCGCGAGCGCGTACTGCTCTACTGAAAAGTCGTCGTCGAGAACTTTGACCTTGCCCGTTTCACGCATGGAAAGCGCAATGAGCACGACTCGATCTGACGCGAACCCCTCAACTTCTCCCTGACTCAGCAAGCGCAGGCCTTCGAGGCGATTAGCCACCGGCACGACAGTGCCCGACATCGAGCGTCTGTTTAGTGCGCCTTTGAGGGCGCTCTCAGTCGTAGTACCGGGAATGACTGCGATTCGCTTTCCCGCGAAGTCCGTAAAGCGGAAAATGTCCGAGGCGCTATTCGCAATTGCACTTGCGCCATCGACAAATGTAATGAGACTGAAGTCCACTTCGCGCTGCCGATTGAACGTCCATGTCGTCGTGCTGCATTCGATATCAACGCGCCCGCTTCGTACCGCCTCGAGGCGATTCTGTACCGTCAAAGAAACCCAGTTCACCTTGAGAGTCGTCAATCCCAACTGTTGCTTGACGCCCTCGGCGACTTCACGGCATAAGTCGACCGAATAGCCTTGTGGCTGGCCGTTCGCATCGGACGATGAAAAAGGCGCCGCATCGGCCACATAGCCAAGGTTGATTTCGCCGTTCTGTTTTACCCGCGAGAGCGTATCGGCGTATGAATATGTCGTACCGAGCGCAATCAACGCGGCCACAAACACGTTGCAGGCCGCTTTTAGAAGCACGTGGGTCGTGCAAAGCCCTCGAATTACATAGGATGCTGGCGTTAGCTTGTTCGTCATGGTTGGCGTCGAGAACTTCCCTCGAGTTATTGCAACGTAAAAGGTGCTGGAGCCAGGTCGATGCCGAGTGATCCGGCCGTGAATGGCGCCCCCTGGCGACAAACTACTGGCATGGCCCCGCTTCGACAATTGGTCTTTAGTCCCATAACAGTAACCAACTCATGTCATTGAGTCTTCCGGTAAGAACCGGATTGCAAAGCCGCACTTACCGCTTTGACAAAAAGTTCGTGACCGAAGGGCTTGCACAGAAAAGCGATCGCGCCGCCGGCCATCGCTTGCTTGCGCACACCGATATCATTATGCGCAGTCATAAAAATAACGGGCAGGCCGCTCGCTTTGAGGCGACTCTGCGCCTGAAGGCCGCTGATACCCGGCATCTGCACATCGAGGATGACGCACGCCGGTTGAAACGACGGTACCGCCAGGAAAACTCGCAGAAATTCGTCCCCGCTGGCGAACGACTGTGCCTCGACGCCCATCGATCGCAGGAGGCGCCGCGTCGAACGCCGTACCGATTCATCGTCATCGACAACGGCAGCTAACGGTCTCACCGTTTTCAAAATGGATAGTACCCTGCGGAGTAGGAGAAGAGCCAAATCAGGCCGCAGCTAGACTACGGGGGTGCAACGTTCCGAGATATTGGACCTTGGTCCAGCGGCGACGCGATACGCAAGGATCAGCCGCTGCGGGCGCACGATCATCCACCGCCAGGGTCAAGTGGCGCTCTTATCTGCCCGTGGGAACAGGGTGGGCAGCGCTCATTCAATTAACTCATCTGCCTGCAGCAGTGACCGCGGCACATCAGTCTGAGTGCATTTGCTGTTTTGAGATTGATCACAAACTCGAGTTTCGCCGCCTGTTGCACCGGCCGCTCGACCGGTTTCGTGCCATCAACATTTCTGTTTCACTATGTGGCAATGTGTGGCCGCGATTTAACTCACTCAGCGGACAACTGCGCTGCTTTCACGACCTTGGCCCATTTCTCGATTTCAGCGCTGAACCGCCGCGCGAATTCGAGGGAATCCGTTCCGGCCGGTTCCACGCCGACTGCAGTCCAACGCTCCTGCATGTCCGGCGCCTGCATGATGCGCCTAACTTCAGTTGCAATCCGGTTGATCACAGGTTTTGGTGTGCCGCGCGGCGCGAATAATCCGTACCATACGTCGAGTTCGTAGCCCGGAACGCCCGCTTCAGCGATCGTCGGAACATCGGGCAATTGCGACGACCGCTTGATGCCGCTGGTGCCGAGCGGCTTTAGCTTGCCCGCTTTGATCATCGGCAACTGCACCGGTATGCCGCCTAAATACATGGACGTCTGGCCGCCGATCAGATCGTTCATCGCCTGCGGTCCGCTCTTATACGGCACGTGCAGCATGTCGACGCCGGCGAGCACTTTAAACAGCTCCCCCGCCATTTGATCTGAACTGCCCGTGCCGCCGCCCGAACCGAAGCTCAACTGTCCGGGCTTCGCTTTCGCGAGCGCGATCAACTCCTTCACCGAACTCGCAGGCGACGAAAGACTCACCGTCAGCACGTTGTTGCGCGATGAGATCTGCGTTACTGCTTCGAAGTCGCGGGCAGTGTCATACGGGAGCTTGCGATAGAACGACGGGCCGATCGCGAAGGAACTGGAGGCAAAGAGTATGGTGTAACCGTCGGGCGCAGCCTTCGCCACCAAGTCTGCGCCGAGGATACCGCCCGCGCCGGCACGATTGTCGACGATCACTGTTTGTCCCCAGGTTTCCGCAAGCTTTTGCCCGAGCAGGCGCCCGACAATGTCCATGCTGCTGCCGGCGCCGATTGGCACAACGATGCGCACCGGCCTCGCTGGAAAATCCGCCGCATACGTACTCGCAACTACCGTTATCGCCAGACATGCGGCATCGAGGCGAATCACGCTCATGTGTTGATGCCGATCAGCGCACGGCGATCGGCGTCACACTCGAACCGGTCGCACCTTTGAGTTTGAGCGGCTGCACGATGAGCGCGAATTCGTAAACCTTGTCGCGCGACATCGTTTCGAGATCGAGATTCTCCAGCAGAAAGATGCCGTTTACCGCAAGCATGTAACCGTGCACCGGCAAAAACAAATCCTTGTCGGGATACGGACGCACTTCAACGGCCCAGTTATCGGACCCGACCATCATCACATTCTTCTTCGCGAACCACTCGGCAGCGCCAACGCCAATGCCGGGCTCGCCCGCCATGAAACGCGCATTGTCGACGCCATACAGCTTGCCCCAGCCTGTGCGGATCAGCACTGCGTCGCCTTCGCCGAATTGAACGTTGCCCTGACGGCGCATCGCCGCCTCGAGATCGGCCACTGTGATCTCATAGGTGTCGGGCAGCATGTCGACACCTTTGAGCGACGCTATATCGAGGAGAACACCGCGCGTGAATAGCGCGCCGATTTTCTCGACGCCCAGCTTCGTGAATCCGCTGCGCGCGGCGACCTTGTCGTTTTCGACGCAGTTATATAGATAGGGGCCGAGCGCCTGATGCGCCAACCCGTCGAACTGCGTGCCCATCTGGCCGAGCTCTGTGTAGACGGTTTCCTCGTTGCCGCGCTGCTGATTACGTCCGTTGGGCCCGGAGCTACGCGCGACATTGAGGCTGAACGAACGAGTACCGGACTTCGGTGTTGACGAGTCGAGCAGCTTGCCGAGCTCGTAGACTTTGCCTTCGCGGATTTCGCGGGTTGCTTTCATCACTGTCTGCGGCGTCTGCATGTTGGCCGCGCCGCGCTCGTCGGCCGCGCCCCATTTCGATGGACAGCGCTGCTCGGGCGGCGGCATGTTCCAGACCTGCGCGGTCGCGGACTGCGCAAACCCGCTCAACATAAACGTCAGCGCTGCGGCAAGTATTGAACGAATACCGTCATGCATCTGTGGTGACGTCATAATCTCATCTCCGATTGCCGCGGCTCCTGGCCGACGGTTCGCATGTATGATGACATAGATCACCGATGACGCACGACTGAGGGCAGACGAGCCTGAAAGTGTCTCGTAGGTTCAACGTTGCTATCATGCTGTCACACACGCGACGACGCGAGTTCGTGTGTGCAACCAGTTGCATATCACGACGCGGGGACCTTATGGAAACGACGGTGTGGAGTGCGGTGCTTTCGGCGTTGGCAGGCGGCTGCATTGCGCTTGCCGCCACAGCGTCCGCAGAGGAATTCCCGACGCGCCCTTTGCGCATCATCGTACCGTTTGCGCCGGGCGGAGCGTCGGATGTGGTTGGCCGCATCCTCGCGCAGAAGCTTGGCGAGAGCATGGGTCAGACCGTGGTCGTCGACAATCGCGCCGGTGCCGGGGCCAACATCGGCATCGGGCTTGCGGCGAGGTCCGCGCCGGACGGCTACACATTTCTGATTGCAAGCTCGGCGTTCGCGGTGAATCCATCGCTGTATGCGAAAGCGCCCTACGATCCGTATAAAGACTTTCAGCCGCTGACCTGTGTCGGCAGCTCGCCGAACATCCTCGCGGTGCATCCAGGTTTTCCAGCGAAGAGCGTCAAAGAGCTTATCGATCTCGTGCGCAGCCAACCGGGCAAGCATAACTACGCGTCGACCGGTACCGGCACCACGCCGCATCTCTCCGGCGAGATGTTCAGACTCGCATTCAAGCTCGACTTGAATCACATCCCGTTCAACGGCGCCGGACCCGAGCTGCAGGCCGTGCTGTCGGGCCAGGTGCCGATAGGCTTTGCTTCAGTGCCCAGCTTCGCGCCGCAGGTGAAGGCGGGTCAGCTGCGTGGGCTGGCTGTGACCGCGGACAAACGCACGGCTGCGCTCGCGGATGTTCCCGCTATGGGCGAGCTTGGAATCACCGGCATGTCGGGCGATACCTTCCAGGGGATTTTCGTGCCGGCGGGCATACCGAAGCCGATCTTTACCCGTCTGCATACTGAAGTCATGAAGGCGCTGGCACTGCCGGAGGTGCGCGACCGCCTCGTTGCGATCGGTTTCGATCCGATCGCCAACTCACCGGAGCAATTTGCTGCTCAGGTGAAAGCCGACATCGCCAAGTGGCGCAAAGTGATACAGGAAGTCAATATCAAAGCGGACTAGAGTGCCGATCGTCCGCTTCAAGTCATCGGCGTAACCAGCGGTTTGCCCGCGAAATGCGCGCGCAAATTGGCGAGCAGCGTCGCGCTGCGCGCTTCGCGCACTTCGCGCGTATACGATCCAATGTGCGGCACGAGCACGACATTGTCCATATCGAGAAGCTCGCGCGGCACGCGCGGCTCATCCGCGAAAACGTCGAGGCCTGCACCGGCTATCTTGTTTTCCCGCAGTGCAGCTACCAGCGCGCATTCATCGACGATGCCGCCGCGCGCGACATTGACGAGATATCCGCCAGTGCCGAGCGCCGCGAGTATGCGGCTGTCAATCAGCTTGCGCGTGTCCGGCGTCTCAGCGCACGTCACGACAAGACAATCACAGCCATCCGCCATAGCTTCGAGATCCGCGTAGTAATCGTAGCGCACACCGCGCTTCTCGCGCGGACCGTGATAGCAGACCTTCATGCCGAGTGCAGCAACGCGCGTAGCGATCGCCGCCCCGACTTTGCCGAGGCCAACGATACCGCAGCGCTTGCCGCCGATGCCCGTGCCGAGCGGTGGCGAACCATCGAGCCACTTCTGCGCACGCGTGAATCGATCGCACTCGCAAATCCGGCGCATTACAGCGATAAGAAGGCCCAGCGCAAGATCGGCCACAGGCTCGGCGATGGACTGGGGCGTATTGCTCACGACGACTCGATGCCTTCGCGCCGCATCGAGATCAATGGAGTCACCGCCATCACCGAAACATGCGACAACCTCGAGGTTGGGCAGCGCTTCGAATAATTGCGCACTGAACCCGACGAGCCCGGTGGTCACCGCAGCACGTACGCGCGATGCAATAACTCGCAGGACAGCATCCCGATTTTCGGCATCGAGAGACTTGTGCACCATGTATTCGCGCTCGAGCACATCGAGCGTCGGTGCATAAATCGGCGCAACGAGTAGAAGTTCTGGTTTCAACGGGACAAAGGACAGCTAGAGCGTGCTGGCGCGCATGGGGTCAGTGATCAGGCTCTGCTTCGCCCATCAGCTCGAGCGCATTGCGCCCGAAGATACGCTCGCGCTGCTCGACAGTTAACTCGCGGAACGGCGTCGATCATCCCGAGCGGATCGTCTTCCGCCATGTCGAATGGCGCATCCGTGCCGATCATCACGCGATCGGCGCCAACCTTGTCGATTAGAAAGCGCAGTGCATCCGCATCATGAGTCAACGCGTCAAAATAGAACCTGCGCAGTAACTGCATCGGCGAATTCGGTGTCTTTGCCTTCGCTTCCGGGCGCACCTTATAGCCGTGCGCAAGCCGGCCGATCTGGTAGGGCAGATGACCGCCACCGTGCGCGAGAATAATGTTGAGCGTGGACAATTCATCGAGCGCGCCGCTCAACATGAAATGCGCAGCCATCAACGCAGTGTCGAATGGCATGGCCGCGGTGTTGCCCAGGTAATAACACGCGAGGTCGCCAGGCAGGCTGCCGGCGATGTACGGATGCATGAAGATGAACACGTCGAGCTCCTGCGCGCGCTTGAGCACCGGCCGGAACTTCGCATCCGATACGAGCTGCCCCTCGATCCTGCAGCCGAGCTCGACAGCGCGGAATCCATGCTCGCTGACGACGCGTTCGAGTTCCGCGATTGCGGCATCCGTGTTCTGCATAGGCAAAGTGCCCATGCCGCGCAGACGGTCCGGACGCGCCGCTGCCATGCGTGCAATGCCGTCGTTCATCACTTTCGACGCGGCAAGCCCGGCGTCGGCAGACAACCGGTAGAAAAATACCACCGGTGTCACGGAGAGCAGCGAGATATCGATGCCTTTGCGGTCCATGCCTTCGACCTTGGCATCAGCATCGAAGAATTCGGCGTAGATCGGTGAGCCGTGCTTGTCATCGCGCACGAATTTTTCGTTGGCACCGCTGCCGTCGACTCGCATCTGATAGTCACGTGGATGCTGCCGGATGAGATCGATCATTTCCTTCGGCAGCACATGACTGTGCACGTCGACGCGCTTCGTTCGCTTCACCATCGTTATTCCAGATTATTTTGGGGGCCGCCGTGACTACTGCTTTGCGTCGCTACGAACACGATCACTCGCCCTTGATGCCCGCTTCTTTGATGACCTTTTCGAAACGGGTCGCTTCACTGCGGATGAAATTACCGAACTCCTCGGGCGTGCTGGTCAGCGGCTCGACGCCGGCCTGCGCAAGCTTCGGTTTCATGTCGGCAGCGGTAACCGCTTTAGTTAATTCGGTGTTCAGGCGATTAATGATTTCCCGCGGCGTGCCGGCAGGCGCGAGCATTCCGTACCAGACGCTGATCTCGAAGTTGGCAAATCCCTGTTCCCGCGTGGTCGGCACATCGGGCAGATCATGCAGACGTTCAGGTGACAGCACTGCCAGCGCGCGCACGCGGCCGGCCTGGATTTGTCCGAGCGCCGCCGGCGCCGCAAGTACTTCCATGTCGACCTGACCGCTTGCGAGTCCGATCAAGGCGAGGCCCGAGCCTTTATACGGCACGTGCACGATGTTGAGTTTCTCCAGACTCTTTAGCAGTTCAGGCGCCAGATGCGTAGTGGTGCCAATGCCGCCTGAGCCGTAGTTCAACTTGCCCGGACTCTTACGTGCAATCTGGACAAACTCTTTGAGTGTTTTTGCGGGCACCGACGGATGAATGACGAGCACATTGCGTACTGCGCCCACCAGTGCGATCGGCGCTAAGTCTTTCCATGGGTCGTAATTCAACTTGCCGTATAGCAGCGGGCTCAGCGCGATGACCGGCGAGCTCAAGACGATCGTGTAACCGTCAGGCGGCGACTTCGACGCGATCTCCAGCCCTACGTTGCCGCTGGCGCCCGGCCTGCTGTCGGCGACGACCGATTGGCCGAGCTGCTCGGCGAGCTTCGCAGCCACGAGGCGGCCGACGATATCGGTCGGGCCGCCGGGCGGAAACGGCATGATCATGCGGATCGCCTTGGTCGGATAGTTTTGAGCGTAAGCAACGCTGGCGAGTGTCACGTATGACAGCACCATCACGAACTGCCGGATCATGTGCATGCCTCGACTCGTTTTCAATAGTGAGATTTAAAGCTGATGGCGTCACGATATGCAAGGTCCTCGAGATCGATATATGAGCGCTTGGTCTCTTTGTCTACGGTGTACTGGATCTTGCGGTTCGTTTCATTCGTCGCACGAATATCGAGCAGCTCGAGCGATTCCTTCACTTCCCATTCATGAGCACCTGCGATGCCGGGCGGGGCATAGATAATCGAGCCCGGACCGACCTCGAATTCCTCACCTTCGAAATTGCGCACGGTCGCGTGTCCTGAAATTACGTAATAGCACGCCTCGATCGGATGCCAGTGCAGTTGCTCGTACGTGCCCGGCTTGTAGGTCGCGCGTCCAAGACGAACGCGATCAGTCTCGCCGATCTCCGGCCAGCCGATCATGCGCTGGTACGTTTGTCCGTCGGTAACGCCGCGGCGTCCGGGGCAGTCTTTCTGATTGATCACCTTCAACGTCGATTTGACTTCCATCTGCCATCTCCTCTATTCGTAATTGTGCGTGCGTGAGCCGGCGTATCGGTTCGTGAATACGGACGGGGCTGGACAAAGTTTTCATTTTGTGCCGCACGTGTGTCAGTCGGGACGCGCCCCCGCCGCCTTGAACACTTTGCGGCGCATCACAATCTCATCGCGGACGAGCTTATCGAATTCTGCGGGCGTTGAGGACTTCGCAACGGCACCCGTGCCGGCGATTCGCTCGACGACATCCGGCAGCTTCAGGATGCGGGCGACCTCAACGGCGAGCCTGTTGATGATCGCGCGCGGCGTTTTCGCGGGCGCAAATATGCCATACCACCCGTCGGTACTCGAATCCCGGCAAGGCCGCTTCGGCGATCGTCGGCAACTCAGGCAATAAAGCCAGCCGCTCCTTAGTGGTGACAGCGAGCGCAAGGAGCCGGCCGCTTTTTACGAGACTCATCGCCGGCAGCACGGGCGCCACCATGAACTGTATGCGGCCGCTAATGACGTCGTTGATCGCTTCGGGCGTGCCGCGATAAGGCACATGGACAGTGTTGATTCCGGCAGCGAGCTTGAACAGCTCTCCGGCATAGTGCGTGCCGCTGCCGATGCCCGACGAGCTGAAATTGAACTGTCCGGGCTTTTGCTGCGCGAGCGAGATCAGTTCCTTGACCGATTTCACACCAAGTCCCGGCGCAACCACAAGCACGAGCGGCGTGCTTACGACTTGCGTCACGCCGGCGAAATCTTTCACAGAATCGTAGGGAAGCTTTTCATACAGCGCCGCACTGCCGGCGAAGCCTGACGAGGTGAGCATCAAGCGTATAGCCATCCGGCAATGCCGTCGCCACGATACTGCCGGCAACTGTGCCGCCGGCACTCGGGCGGTTATCGACCACGATCTGCTGACCCCAACTCTCAAGCAGTTTCGGCTGTATCAGGCGCGCGAGAATATCGCTGGCACTGCCCGGCGTGAATGGAACCACCATGCGGATCGGTCCGTTCGGATACTGTTGCGCATCGTTCGCTGTGGCGGCCGGCGCCTGAGCAGCCAAGGCGGGCACTGCTAACGCCATACACAAGGCCGCGGCAACAAGCATCTGCATATCATGCATGTCTGCTCCTATCCTGGTATTCGATGCTTCATTCGTGGCGTATCCCCGCAGCCTTGATGACTTTTCGGAAGCGCGCGAGTTCGCTCGCCATGTGCCGGTCGAATCCAGCGGGTGTACTGCCGACGGGTTCGGAGCCGTCCGCCGCCAGCCGCGCCTTCACGTCCGGCGCCTGCAGACCGCGAGCAATGGTAGTGCTGAGTCGCTGGACGAGCGGTTGGGGCGTCGCTTTCGGCACCACCACGCCGTACCAGCCGATCGTTTCATAACCCGGCAGCGTTTCTGCAATCGCAGGCAGGTCGGGCGCGGCAGCCGAGCGCTTGAGCGAGGTGACCGCAAGCGCACGTACCTTGCCTGAGCGTGCAAGCGGCAATCCCGAGCGTAATGCTCGCAAATACCAACTGCACCTGACCGCCGGCGAGATCTGTAAGTGCCTGCGGCGGCCCTTTGTACGGCACATGCGCGAGTTTGATGCCGGCAGTGACGTTGAAGAGTTCGGTGACGATATGGTTAGAGCCGCCGATGCCGGTCGAGCCGTAATTCAGTTTGTCAGGCTGCGCTTTCGCAAGATCGATGAACTCGCGGACTGTGCGCACAGGAACGTTCGGCGACACTGCCATCAAGTACGGATTACGCGATACCAAGCTCACGCCGGCATAATCGCGCACGATGTCGAACGGCATCTTGTCGTCGAATGCAGTCGCGACCAACTGCGCAACCGCGAGCATCATCAGCGTATATCCATCGGGCGGCGCTTTGGCGAGCATTTCCGCTGCAATTGCTCCCGTCGCGCCAGTTCGATTGTCGACCACGACACTCTGACCGAGCGCTTCGGACATTTTCTGCGCGACCGTCCGGGCGGCGAGATCGGAGCCGCCGCCTGCCGTGAATCCGGCGAGCATGCGGATGGGCCGTGTCGGATAGTCAGCTGCGACAACGTTCGCACATAAGATCACGCACGCCAACGCACACGCATAAAAACTCTTCACGCCGAGCACAGCCTGGCTAGCGCCGACTTTGCACAACTTCGTTGACCGCAGCTTCGATCACTCCTGCCGTATCCCCGCATCTTTGATGACGCGGCTCCAGCGCTGCAGTTCGTCGGCAATTTTTTTACGAAACTCATCTGGTGAATTGGGCGCAGCCTCGAGAGCGCTGACAGCAAGGCGCTCCTTTGTGTCAGGGGCGGCGACTGCACGCGCGATCTCGCGGTTGAGCAGCTTGATGATCGCCGGCGGCGTGCCGCCGACACTGATGACACTGTACCAGTTGCTCACATTGACGTCGTTAACGCCGCTTTCGGCGAAGGTCGGCACGTCGGGGAGCAGTTGACTGCGTTTTGGCGCAGCAGCAGCGAGAATTTTCACGCGTCCGGCTTTTGACAGTGGCAGCGTAACGGGCGCCGTCGATATCGTCGATTGGATCTGGCCAGCCACGACATCCGACAGCGCCGGGCCAACGCTTTTGTACGGCACATGGATCATGTTGATGCCCGCGCGCAAGCGAAACAACTCCCCCGTCATATGCGTACCGCTGCCGCTGCCGGCCGAACCAATCGTGAGCTTGCCGGGCTGAGCTTTGGCAGCCGCGATGAAATCTTTGATGCTGGATGAGTAAGACAGGGCCGGATTGACGACGAGTATGTAAGGCGTCTCCGCCACCACCGAAATCGGGTCGAAATCTTTCAGCGCGTCATATTTCGGGTCCTTGAAGAACGCGATGTTGATGGTAAAACCGGAATCCGCGAGCAAGAGCGTATAGCCGTCGGCAGCAGCGTGCGCTGCAATCTGAGTGCCGAGCAAAGAAGCAGCGCCCGGCCGGTTATCTACGACCACCGTCTGTCCCAACTGCTCGGTCAGTTTGAGCGCGATCAGCCGGCCGACAAAATCCGAGCCGCCGCCCGCCGCAAAGGGCACGATCAAGCGGATCGGCTTAGTCGGGTAATCCTGCGCCGAGACCAGCGGCAAGTTACACATCCAGGCCGCAAGCAGTGGCGTGATTAATTGCAGACAACTTTTCATGATCGGCCTGCTCCTGACATGGAAAGCGATTTGTACCTGTGCACGCATACGGTGGCCGTAGCCGTGTTCGCAGCACACAAGTTCGTCGCGCCCCTATTCGACCTTCGCGCCCGATACCTTCACGAGCTTGCCCCATTTATCGTGCTCGGAACGTATGTAAGCTGCGAGTTCGTCCGGTGTGCTCGTCACTATGTTGAAGCCCTGTGCCGCGATCTTTTCGCGTGTTGCGGGCTCGCGCAATATCTTTCACGATTTCCGTATTCAGTTTGGCGACGACGTCTCTAGGTATTCCCGCGGGACCGACGATTGCGACCCAGTTGCCGAGATCGAAGCCGGCAAAGCCAGCTTCTATCATCGTCGTCGTGTCAGGTAGCACCGGGTCGCGCTTCAAACTTGTAACGGCGATCGCGCGCATCTTGCCTGCTTTTACGAACGGCACGAGCTCCGGCATATTGTTGAACAGGAGCTCGATGTTGCCCGCCATCAGATCGACGCCCGCAGGGCCGCCGCCTTTGTACGGAACGTGCACGAGATCTTTTGCGCCGTAGGCACGCAGCATCTCCGCGGCGAGGTGGCCGGGCGTGCCTATACCGGACGACCCATAAGTAAGCTTGCGTTTTTGCGTCAGTGCAATCAATTCTTTCGGTCCCCTGGCGGGTACCACCGGATGCGCCGCGAGCAGCAGCGGTATCTCGGCGACGCGTGTGATCGGCGTGAAATCTTTGAGCACGTCGTAGCTCAACTTCGGATACAGCGTCGCATTAATAGTGTGCGTCGCACTGATATTGCCGATCGTGTAGCCGTCGGGCGCGCTGCGCGCAATCGCCTCGGCGCCGATGTTCGCACCGCCTCCCGGACGGTTATCGACAATCACAGTTTGACCCATGAGCTCCGTCATGCGTGCGCCGATGATGCGCGCCAGGATATCGTTTGAGCCGCCGGGCGGAAACGCGATGATGTAGCGGATGGGCTTCGCGGGAAAACTCTGCGCGCAGGCACCGCCTGCAATACACCCCAGCGCCACCAGCACCGCGCATCGCTCGAAGCGCTTCCACATCCTGTTCTCCTTAAATGTCGTCGTGCATTCGATGCCGACGCTTCATATGGCGCGCCGCGGGCGGCTAGCTTATTCTACTAACGCTCCGTCTAATACTTGTAATCCGGGTAAAACGTTTCGACAAGCGCGCGACCTGCCACCCAGTCGCGCACCGCTCCGGGCGTCGCATCTAAACATCACGCCGATGCGGGATTATAGACGGCGCGCTCGCGAGTGAACTATCTGCATGCAATAATCGCGGCTCAACTTCTTTCGAGAGTAGAACGGGATTACGCATGAGCATGACTCTTATCAAAGGCGCAACCATCGTGTCGATGGATGCGGCGATTGGCGATCTCGACAGTGGCGATATCCTCATTGACGGCGATAAGATCGTCGAGGTCGGCCGTAATATCGCTGCGCCGAATGCCGCGGTGATCGATGGCAGGGATCGCATCGTAATTCCCGGCATGGTCAATGCGCATATTCACACGTGGGAGTTTGCGCTGCGCGGCATCGGCGGCAACTGGGTCGGCAGCCGCGATTACCACGCTAACATGCATCAGGGCATGGCAACGCGCTACACCGCACGCGACGTTTACCTCGCCAATCTCATTGGTTCGCTGAATCAGATTCATCACGGCACGACCACTATCATGGACTGGTGTCATATCGTGAAGGACGCCGGGATGACGGACGCCGCCATTGACGGCCTGACGGACGCTGGCATACGCGCCGTATTTGCGCGCGGCACTGTCAAGCCACCCATCACGCAAGACGCTACTCCGTATTACAAGATTCCGTATCCGCGCGACGAAATTCATCGCCTGCGCACTGGCCGCTTCGCATCCGACGACGGCCTCATGTCACTCGCGATGGCCATACTGGGGCCTGATTGGGGCGAGTATGACGTCGCCGTGCATGACATTCGGCTGGCACGGGAATATGGACTCATCAACTCGGCACACAGTTATGGACGCAAAGGCAAACGCGTCGTCGAAGACGGCTATCCACGCCTGGCCAAAGCAGGCCTCCTCGGCCCGGACCACAACATCGCGCACGGCAACTGCTTCGATAAGGAGGAGCTGGAAATCGTTCTCGGCGCCGGATGCACGATCACTGCAACGTGCCTGACGGAAATGATGAATTATGAGCAGCCCGCGATGATCGGGCGCATGGCGAAACTCGGCGGGACGCCGTCGATAGGCTCCGATTGCGATCCGTATTTCAACAGCTCGATGTTGTGGGTGACGCGTCATGCGTTCCAGCACCAGCGCGAGCTCGACAATCGCAGCCTTTACGCATTAGGCAAATGGCCCGCCGGCACGCAGCATTCAACGCAGACGCGCGATGCGCTGTATTGGGCGACGATGGGCGGCGCCAAGGCATTGAAGCTCGACCATAAAATCGGATCGATTACACCGGGCAAACAAGCCGATCTCACGCTTTTCGATACGAGCGGCATGAATCTTTTTGCCGCCACGCCCGGCGGCGATCCTGCGCATGCCATCGTGCTCTACGCCGAAGCCTCAGACGTGGACAGTGTGATGATCGCGGGGAAATTTCTAAAGCGCGGCGGCAAGCTCGTATATTCCGCGGACAAGTTCGCGCAACTACGCGACGACGTGCTCCGCTCGCGTGAGCGCATCATGCATGAAGCGGGATACAAATATCAGCGTGTTCCGAAAGGCCCGATGCCGGAGAAGTTCGTTTAGCCGCAGAGTGAACCAACATTATCGCGGATGGAAATCAAAGCGGAACCAACCAGCGATACGCACCGATTGAAAACTCCGCCAAAAGCGTGCTGATAGAAATATGTTGAGTGCTTTCATCTTCTCAATTGCTCTTGTCCTTATCTGCGTTTCCCGGTGTCCATCTGCGGCAAACAGTTGCTGGAAATCCGTCGGGGTGTTCGTAGTTTTAAGCGTTTGTACACCAGCCGCTCAGGCGCAATCAGCGGACAAATATCCAACGCGACCCGTGCGCATGGTGCACGGTTTCATCTCAGGCGGCAGCGTCGACATCACTGCGCGCCTGCTCGCGGCGCACATGACTGAGGCGTTCGGCCAGCAGGTCATCGTGGATGGCCGTCCGGGCGCAGGCGGGACCACCGGCGCTTCCATCGTCGCCAGGAGCGATCCTGACGGTTACACGCTGTTTCTCATGGCATCGGGACATGCGACGTCGCCCGGCCTTTATCGCGCGCTGCCGTACGATCCGGTCAAAGACTTTACGATGGTCTCGATGGTCGCGAGCAATCCGATGGTGGTGCTCACGAATCCGGGATTTGCGGCAAAGACGATGCAGGAACTCGTGCAGCGGGCGAAAGCCGCGCCCGGCCAGATCAATTACGGCTCGGGCGGCATCGGCAGCGGCATGCACCTCGCCGCGGTACTCTTTCAAGCGCGCACCGGTGTGACGCTCAATCATGTCCCGTATAAAGGCGGGAATGCAGGGCCGGTTGCATTGCTCGCCAATGAAATCCCGCTGCTCTTTACGACGGCAGGCGGCTCGACCGCTTATGTGGACAGCGGCCGTTTGCGCGCGCTAGCGGTCACAACGCAAAAGCGGTTCACGCTGTGGCCTGACGTGCCGACGATTGCCGAGACTGTGTCTCCGGGCTTTGACGTGCTTGCGTGGTATGCGGTCGCGGGTCCGCGCAACATGCCCGCAGCACTCGTCGATAAACTTAACGCGACCGTGAGTGGAATCCTCAAGCGACCGGATGTAACCGAAAAGATGCTTGTGCTCGGGGCGGAAACGCGCACCACGACGCCGCGCGCAGCGCAGGATTTTCTCGCTTCCGAAGTCGCGCGCTGGACGAAGGTTGTGCGCCAGGAAAAAATCCCGCCGCAGGATTAAATGCAAGATCGCGCGTTTAGGGTGGAGAAGCGCGAAGTTACTCAGTTGCAGACTTAGCGGCGTACAAACGTGCTGCAGAATTGAGAGTTGCCGTTCCAGGTCTGCTCCACGACGATGGCGTTTTTGAATACCAAGGTTCGCTGGCAGCGCACCACTTGACCGCCGCCGCCCCCGCCGATCGGGAAGCCCGTTCCAACGCCCACGCCGACGCCACGACTGCCGCCGAATATGCCGATCGACGAAGATGAATAGCCGGCGCCGCCGACCGTGCTGGACTCGGAAAGCCAGCTATACACGTAACGGCCGTCCTCCATGACTGTGTAGCCGCCAGGCTGGCCCCATTGCGCGACGACCGCGTCATAAGACGCGCCGTGCCAGCTTGCGCGAGTGGCGGTGTAGTCGACTTCCGGCGCCGTGGTTGCGCAACCTGTGAGCGCCATCGCCACAAGCGCACTGGCGCTGATTGGGCTTGCATAAAGACTGCAGAAAAAATCCCGCACGCAAATCAGAGTGCGCACCGGGACGACAGTTCCCTGCGATATTCGCTAGCGGATGCGCAGTTCATCGATCACTGCGGGATCGGGATCCACGCCAAGCCCCGGACCTTGCGGAATCCCGATGCAGCCGTTGCTTTTCGGCTCGATTGCAGCGTGCATAACGTTCTGCGCAAAGTCGGCGTCGTAGCGCTCGACGAGTGTAGGGTTGGCCATCGCGGCGATGCAATGCACGGACGCAAGGAGTCCCGGACCAAAGTATGCGGAATGCGGCACTACAGTGACGCCGAACGCGTCTGCAAGCGCCATTACTTTGCGCATCATCGTGACGCCGCCGACTTTCGTGATGCTCGGCTGCGCGTATGTAAGCGCATCGTGCTCGAACATGCTCTTGAACTCGGGCAGCATTGCATTCTCGCCGGCGGCCGTGCGCAGTCCACCGTGCGTGCGCACGCGTGCGAGCCCCGCGTGATCCTCGGGCGGCCAGATCGGCTCCTCCAGCCAGTGCGGATCGAACTCCTGCAGTCGCCTCGCCATCGTAATTGCTTCGTCGATCGTCCACGGACAATTGCAGTCGATCATGATCGGAATGTCGGGACCGGCGGCGATGCGCGCGGCCTTGATCGGTTCGACGGTGATTTCGTGCAGCTTGATATGGCGATAGCCGCGCTTCAATGCGCGCTCGACGTACTGCGTTACTGCGGCCGGCTCGCCATAACGCAAAAGGCTCGCGTACGCCGGTAATTCGGTTTTGTGCGCGCCGCCAAGCAGGCGGTACAACGGCAGCTTTGCGAGCTTGCCGGCAATATCCCAAAGCGCAATGTCCACCGCTGACAGCGCATACATCGCCGGACCATTGCGGCCAACGCCACCCAGATTGCGCTGCAGCTCCTCGACGAGCGTGCTGATCTGCGTCGGATCGCGGCCAATGCACATCGGACCGATGAATGAATCCAGCGCCGCTTTGGTCGCGGTGAAAATGCGGTGACCGAAACCCTCGCCCCAGCCGGTCACACCTTCATCCGTTTCGATCTTCACGAGCAGCGTGTCCATGCTGGTGCGTGGCTTGCCGCCCTGTTTCGGCATCACGCTGCCTTCGATAATCATCGGCATCGACACCACGATCGTTTCAACTTTTGTGATTTTCATTTTTCGCGCCTGGGAATTATGCGTGTCCGAGTTTAGCAGCATGCGTGTAGAACGAGCCGCTCAACAGACCGGATTGGAGCAGCTGTATTCGATGCAGTAAACTCCAACGACGTTCACCGGCAGCTCGACCGAGCTGAGCGCCGACCTGAGGAAATCATGCATTCCGGATCACGCCGTGTTCGCGCGCTCAGCGCTGCATTACCGCTTGCCTTGTTTGCAACGCTCGCGCTTGGACAAGCTTATCCGACCAAGCCGGTCCGCCTGCTGCTGCCATTTCCCGTCGGCGGTCCAAGCGACATCCTCGGCCGCGCGGTCGGACAGAAGCTCGGCGAACAATTGGGGACCAACGTGGTGCCCGACAATCGCGCAGGCGCTGGCGGCAACCTCGGTCTGAGCATGGCAGCAAAGGCAGCACCCGACGGCTATACGCTGCTCGTCACATCGTCCGCGATCGCGGTCAGTCCCGCGCTGTATTCGAAGCTCGATTACAACGCCGCCACAGATTTCGCGCCGATCGCCCGTCTCGCTGCAATCCAGAATGTATTGCTGGTGAATCCCGGCGTACCGGCGAAGTCGTTGAAGGACTTCATCGCGCTCGCGCGCGCTCAGCCGGGCAAGCTGAATTACGGCTCGGGCGGCGCAGGCACAACGAATCATCTGGCCAACGAGCTCTTGATGAGTCTCGAAAAAATAAATTTGGTGCACGTTCCGTATAAAGGCGCGTCCGTCGCGGTTTTCTCACTGATCGGCGGCGAGGTCGATGAGGTAGTGGTTGCAGTGGCATCGGCGCTGACGCAAATCCGCGCCGGCAAGGTTCGCGCGCTCGCCGTACTCTCCGAGCACCGGGTGCAAACGCTGCCGGATGTGCCGACCGCCAAGGAAGCAGGCGTAGACAATTTTGTGATGCCGATCTGGTTCGGCATGTTCGCGCCGGCAGCCACGCCGCGTGAGATTCTTGCGCGCCTGAACCAGGAAGTCGCGAAGGCGATGGCGGCGCCGGATTTCCGCGAGCGCCTAGCTGCGGCCGGCGTGGATCCATGGCCCGGCACGCCGCAAGAGCTCGCAAATCTGGTGCGTAGCGAAACTTCCCGCTATGCAGCGCTGATCAAAAAAGCGGGCTTGCACGCCGAATAGAAGCGAACAGATTTCAGTCTTAGCGGAGAACACACTATGGGCAGGCTAGACGGGAAGGTTGCGTTTTTGACAGGTGCGGGCGCCGGCATCGCCAACGCGACGGCACTGGCGTATGCGCGCGAAGGTGCGCGCGTCGGCATTGCGGAGATCAATGCCGCTGCAGGCCGCGCGGCCGAAAAGGAAGTGCGCGATGCGGGCGGCGAAGCGCTGTTCATAGAGACCGATGTCACTCAGGACGATAGCGTCAAGCGGGCTATCGATGCGACCGCCGCCAGGTTCGGACGGCTCGACGTCCTCATGAATTGCGCCGGCGGCTCGCTGCAGGAAGACTATCCGGTGCACGAGATGGATCTCGATGTATGGCACCGCACGATTGCTCTCAACCTGCTGCACCCTTTTCTTTCTTGTCGTCATGGCATCCCGCATATCATCAAAGCGGGCGGCGGCTCGATAATCAATTTCTCATCGCATCTGGGCCTGATCGGTTCGCAGAAACCGGCCTATGCAGCCGCTAAAGGCGGGATCGTGTCTTTCACGAAAACGCTCGCTGCGCAATACGTCGACTACGGCATACGTGCCAATGCTATTGCGCCCGCCGTTGTGCGCACCGAGCGCTCGATCAAGCGCTGGGAGAATAAAGAATGGCTGCTGTCGGAGAATCCGACACCTGCCGTGCTTGCACGCAAGGCGACCATGAAACTCTACCCGTTCTCAGTCGGCGAAGCGGCGGACATTGCAGCCGTCGCTGTATTTCTTGCTTCCGATGAATCGCGCATGATCACCGGCACGACCATCGCTGCAGACGGCGGGCGCTCGTCATATCTGAAAGTCTATGCGCCGGAACAATGATGCTCGCGGAAATCGCTACAAGTTTTGCGGCAAGGACGGCTGGCAGCGACTAGCGCCCGCACGGGAAGCGTAATCTCCGACAGTACATTCAGACGTGCGACGACTGCAGCGCAACACCATGGTCGCTATATTGGTCGCCGCGATGATCCTGGAACAAATCTTCTTCATGGCCGCTATGTCACACGGCACAATGACGCGTGCCGCGTAAGAGCACGCAGTTCAGCAAGCTGCTGCGCGACCGGTTCGGTATCGAATCACTTCGCGCGGGTCAGCAGGAAGTGATCGATAGCGTGCTGGCCGGACACGATACGCTCGCCATCATGCCGACCGGCGCCGGCAAGTCATTGTGCTACCAGTTACCCGCGCTGCATCTCGGCGGCACCACCGTCGTCGCGTCACCGCTGATATCGCTCATGAAAGATCAGGCGGACAAGCTCGACGAAGTCGGCGTGGATGCAACGCAGGTCAACAGCACGCTGACTTCGCGCGATGAGTCGACGGCGATCGCAGATATCAAACAATCTAAACACGACGTAGTGTTCGCCACGCCCGAGCGCCTGGCGGACCCGGAATTCATCGCCGCTCTGCGCAAGAATGACATCAAGCTCTTTGTGATCGACGAAGCGCACTGCATTTCACAATGGGGACACGATTTCCGTCCTGCATTTCTCGAGCTGGCGGGCGCCGTCGCGGCGGTGGGTAAACCGCCGGTCCTCGCGCTTACTGCCACTGCGACAGACGCCGTAATCGACGATATCCGACGTCAGCTCGGCTCGCCGCGTATGCGCGTCATCAACACCGGCATTTATCGCGAGAACCTTCACTACGCCGTCAGGCAGGTCACCAACGCGCAGGAAAAGCATACGAGTCTCTTGAGCTTCGTCAAAAATAATAGCGGCTCGGGCATCGTCTATACAGCCACGGTAAAAGCAACCGAAGAAGTGTATGGCTGGTTATCGGAGGCCGGGGAATCGGTCACGCGCTATCACGGCCGTCTCAGCGCGTCCGAGCGTATGCATAATCAGGATGCTTTCATGCGCGGAGATGTGCGCGTAATGGTCGCGACCAATGCGTTCGGCATGGGCATCGACAAACCGGACATCCGCTTCATTCTGCATTACCAGTTCCCGGCTACGCTCGAAGCGTACTACCAGGAGAGCGGCCGCGCAGGACGCGACGGCAAGGCCGCCGCATGCACGCTGCTCTACGACAGAACCGACCGCAGGATTCAGCAATTCTTCCTGGTCAGGCGCTATCCGGTCGCTGGCGATATCAGCGCCGTGCATGAAGCGCTGCGCACAGCAGGCGCTGAGCAAGGCTCCGTGACCATAGATGACGTCAAGGCGCATGCAACGCTTACTGCATCGACGAAACAACTGATCGCACTGAAGCTGCTGAAAGATGCCGGCGTCGTCGCACAGGACAGAAAACACCGTTATCGGCTGACGCGGACAGATTCAAGCGACGCTGACTTCGAGCGCCTGGCGGAAGAATATAAGAACAAGACTGCACAAGATCACGACAAACTGGAGCGCATGGTCTTTTATGCGCAAAGCGCATTCTGCCGCTGGCGCGTCCTGCTCGAGTACTTCGGCGAAGATGCGAAGCCAGAAAGATGCGGTCATTGCGACAATTGCGTCAGTCCCCCTGCTGTGGTTGCCGAACTGAAGCCGGTGGTAACCGACTCGCCGGGCGAAACGCTACGCCGCGCTAAATTTGCCGCCGGGCAGTGCGTCGATGTGCGGCGCTTTGGTGAAGGCCGCGTCGTAACGGCCGCTGCGGACAAGATCTCGATCGTATTCCCTGACGGAAACACACGCACCTTCCTCCCTGAGTTCGTCAAAGCATGCAAGGCGCGTCGGGCAGCTGCAGGCGCAGCCTGAGGACGGCGACACGACCGGTACGGAGACTAAAGCGTCAAGGCGAGCTGCATAGCGGCGTCGTACAACAACTTGCCACTGGCCGTGAGCCGCGCACCTGCCCGCAGCGAGTGACAGCGAACATCCTGCGCTGATATCAAGTGGAGCACCCGGGCGCCACGTACTAGCAAAGCATCGGCGATGAATCCGCGGTGACAATGCTCGGGATTCGTTTCTGCGCACATCAACGCGGTCGCTGCGGATTCACTGGCCGCTAACACCCTCGCGACGCCCGTCTGAAAGCTCTGCGACTCGCCATATGGTCGGCAAAGCCGCGGAACCCGGCATCCGTCAGTGCAACATGCAGCGAATCGGGTTTCGACCGGCGCATGCCGCCCAATGCCTCGTCTTCCCACATATAGCGTATCGAGCTCGCGTTGAGCGCAGACATGAGCGGCGTGCGCGAGAAATGCGGATTGCGGCGCGAGTGCGGATAGGCACGCACATCGACGACGCAGGTCACGCCTGCATGTGTCAGTAGGTCGATGAAGTCCGCGAGCGAGCGATTGCCATGTCCGATGGTGTAGATAATCGTCATTAGATGTATGAAATGCGGCGCTGTAGCGTGCTCACAATTTGACCGACCGCCGGGACTGTATAGATTCGATAGCGGCGCTTGCAAGCTCGATCACGCGCACACCGTCCTCGCCCGATGCGAGGGTGCCGCGGCCGCCTCTCACTTCGGTCGCAAACGCATCGATTTCCCGGCGGTAGGTAGCCGTCGGCGCAAACCGCTCTTCACTTGTGCCGGCCTCCGTTGTGACGCGTAACCAGTGCTCGTCGACCCACCGCACCGCTGACGTCGTCAGCATGCCCTTGGTTCCCTGGATGCGCAAATCATTCGCCGCATACGGTATTTCCCGGCTCGCGCGCACGACGACGTGGCAGCGCTCGGCCAGCATACCGAGGACCGCAATGGTATCGTCAGGTACGCCCTGGGCGTCGGTCGGGATGCGAATACGCCGACACCTCGGTCATGCGAAGTCCGCTTAGCCATTCGACCTGGTCGAGCAGATGCACGGCGACATCGAACAGCACTCCGCCCTGGCGCGCGTCGTTGCGCCAGGCGCCGCGCTGGCGCAGTGGCGCCGTGCGCTCGAACAGCACAGAGCGCAATTCGCCGAGTGCGCCGGATGCGATGATATCGCGCACGCGGATCAGCGCTTCTTCGAGCCTGATCTGAAACGCCACGCGGAAGATAACGCCGGCCGCATTGCAAGCCGCGACCATCTCTCTGCCGTCTTGAGCGGACAACGCAAGCGGTTTTTCGCACAGAATATGTTTTCCCGCACGTGCCGCCGCCAGCACCATCGCATGATGGTCGGCATTCGGCGTTGCGATGAAGATGGCCTCGACATCCGCCGCAGCGAGCTCTTCAATGCTCGTATAACACTGTTCGACGCCAAACTTTTGCGCGAACGCGCGCGACTTATCGGGCGTGCTGCCAACGCAGCCAACCAGCACCGAATGCGATGATTCGACAATCGCGGGCGCAATCTGCTCGTTAACTAGGCCGCCGAGTCCGATCACACCCCAGCGTACCGGATTTTGTTTTTGCGCCAAGCGCTCTCCATTGCCGCAGACGATTGCGGGCGAGTATAGGTAATAACCAAATCAGCAACAAGCCGCAGGACCGCTTTGCCGGCGCGAACGATTCGCGTATATTGACGACGCTCACAATACGAAGTCGCACGCAAATCATGCAAGGCAAGTATCGCTGGCCCGACGGCGTGCGCTGCGTCGTCACCCTCACCGTAGATTTCGATGGACCATCGCACGAGACGGGTCGCCGGCTTACCCCGCTTGGTGTCAACTCTCACGGCAGGTACTCGGGCCGGCGCGGCGTCTACCGGTATCTCGACTTGTTTGAGAAGCATGACGTGCCCGGCACGTTCTATGTACCCGGATATGACGCAGAGTGTTATCCCGCTGTCGTCAAGGAGATTACCCGTCGCGGCTTCGAAGTCGGCGCCCACGGCTATCTGCACGAAAGCTGGGACGTCGGCGAGCAGGAAGAAGAGCTGCTCAGGAAATCGCACCAAATTCTGACCGATTTGACCGGTATCGCGCCGCTCGGCTGGCGCTCGCCATCCGGACGCAAGTCAGGGCGCACGGTGCAAGTGCTCAAAGATCTCGGCTGCATCTACGATTCGAGCGACAAGGATTATGACCTGCCGTATGTCGTGCGCGTCGACGGCAAGCCGGTTGAAGGCATGATGGAGCTGCCGAGCAGCGCATTCAGTCTCGACGACCATCCCTTCTACAAATTCAGCATGACGCCGCCGTCAGAAGTGCTCGCGCACTGGCAGCAGGAGTTCGAAACGCTGTATCACGAGAACGGCTACTTCATGCTCATGGTGCATCCGCGCAGCGGCTGGGGTTCGGGTACTCCGGCGCGCGCCCGCGTGATGGAAGAGATGATCCGCTTTATCAAGCAGCATGAAGGCGTGCAATTTTTTTCTGTCGCCGGACTCGCAAAGTGGTGTCTTCAGAACCGGCAACACTTTGATTGATGCTATGACCGCGAACACGTCGATATGGCCGAACAGCCGCAACTGCGCGGTGTTGATCACAGTCAATCTCGACGCCGAGTCCGTCGATCTGCATGAAGCTAAGCGGGAGAACTTGTACGGCCGGTATTCGTATGGACGCTACGGCATGCGCGCGGGCGCGTCGCGATTGCTCGACGTTTTTCGCGCGCACGCCATCAATGCGACTTTCTTTGTACCGGCACTCGATGCTGAAAACAATCGCGCGGTTATCGACTCGATACTCGAGGACGGCCATGAAGTCGGCGCACGCGGATATGCGTACGAAGATCACAGCAGGCTAGGGCCACTGCAGCGTGCGACGCTCGAGCATGCGCATACAGTGCTGACGAAGATCACGGGCGCCAAACCGGTCGGCTGGCGCGCGCCGTTCGGGTTGCTCAGCACCGAGACATTTCAGCATCTGGCCGATCTTGGCTATCGGTACGACAGCAGCTTTCAGGACGATGACTATCCCTACGTCGTCGACTGCGGCGGCGGCCGCCAGCTCGTTGAGCTGCCGACGTTCGAGGCCTTGACCGATGCGACGTTCTACAACGCGCGCCACTCGCACAGTCGCGTGCTCAAGGTATGGAAAGAGGAATTCGATGCCATGTACAGCGCTGGCCACTGCGTGAACGTAACACTGCATCCGCGCGGCGACTACGGCTCAGGACGCGCGATCCGCGCGCGGGTCGTCGACGAATTCATTACGTATATGGCCCGCCATCCCGGCGTTTACTTTACAACCGGACGCGAGCTCGCGAGCTGGTGGGCTGGCGAGCACCCGCAGTCTGAGCCGGTTGGCGCCAATCTTGTTCCATTCGATGCTGCGCTCGCCCGCGGCTGAAACTCGCGCACCAGCGCTTAATCGAGCTTGCCCGCGATTCTGCTGATCAGCTTGCCATAGCTTTCATAGTCTGCACGCAACCTGGCGGCGAATTGGTCCGGCGTGCGCGCAACTGCTTCCATGCCCTGCGCAGTCCACTGCTCTTTGACGTCGGGCGCAGACAGATATCGTTTCCATTGCGCTGTTCAGCCGGCTGATGATTTCGTTCGGCGTCGCGGCCGGCGCAAGAATGCCCTGCCATCCAACGAGCTCATAGCCGTGCAAGCCGCCTTCGGCGATCGTCGGCACGTCAGGCAGCGCTGCTATCCGCGCGGGTCCCGTCACGCCGATTGCCCGTAAACGGGAGAGCGAAACGTGCGGCAACAGAAAAACGGGGCTGTTCCACATGAGATCGACGCGACCGGTGACTAGATCGCTGATCGCGGTCGATCCACCGCCGCGATATGGCACGTGCAGCATGTCGATATCTGCCATCGCGCAGAAGAGTACGCCGGCCAGATGATAAGCGCTGCCGACACCGTTGGAGCCGTATGAGAGGTTGCCCTTGCGCGCTTTGGCGAGCGCAACCAACTCGCGCACAGTCTTAGCGGGCACTGCGGGATGCGCCACGAGCAGATGCGAGAACTCGCCGATCGGTGCAATCGGCGCGAAATCGCGCAAAGGATCGAAACTCACTTTCTGCAAATGGGGCGTCGCCGCAAGCGCCGACCCGGGCGCTGCCAGCAGCGTATAGCCGTCCGGAGCGCTTCGTGCAACGAATTCGTTCGCGATCATCCCGGTGGCGCCGGGCCTGCTATCGACAACGACCTGCTGTCCGAGCAGCAGCGATAATTTTTGTGCGATGGTTCGCGCATTGATGTCCATCGAGCTGCTGGTCGCGTAACCATGCACGAGTCTGATCGTCTTGGTTGGATAAGCGTCAGCACTCAGCGCACAGGCAGGCAGCAGCCATGCGAGAGCGATTCCGAGGCGCGCTGAGCCATGCAAAACGGTCGCCAATCGCTGCAACATTATCGTTGTCGGGTTACGCAGCAGACCTATCAAACGAGCCCGGAAGATCGGCTGGCCGATGTCGAGCTTCATACATCGCGCGGCACGACATCCATTAGCAGCGATCTCGATCAATCCAAGACTGTTTTCGTACCAGAACGGCTCGCCGACTTTCGCTTCGGAAAATACCCGGGCGTACCCGACTGTGTAGCCCGCGATGCTGAAGCGCGCCGTTTGCGCTACGCCGTGTGCCCGCAGTCCGGTGACCGCATTGCCGTAATGATCCACGTAAATGATTTCCGCCAGATCGGCTGGACCGAAGTCGACATCGAACTTATCGACCGGCACGGCCTTGTCCTCTGGAAACGCTCCACGTGCAATCGACGCAGCAACAGGTGCGAACAGATCGCGTCCATGAAACGAGGCCGAGAGTCGTTCCGGGCGCCATGTAATTCGCCAGCGGGTGCATGTAGCGACTCGCGCAGCAATCACCGACAGCAGGCCATTGTCCGGACCCACAAACCAGCGTTGATCGGCTTCCAAGACGACGGCATCCCGCGCTCCGCCGACGCCCGGATCGACGACAGCCATAACCGTTCCGCCTTGCGGCACACGAGTGGCCAGCGCCGTGAGTAGATGTGCACCCGCCTTAATTTGGAATGCCGGCGCATCGTGCAGCAGATCGATTACAGGTGTCGTCGGCGCTTGCGCAGCGAGCACCGCTTTGACCTGGCCCACGTAGATGTCTGCGGCACCGAAGTCAGTGAATAAAAAAATCATCGATGCATGTTAGCAGTGATGCGCTGTGCTCAGTAGTCGAGCGCGAAGTCATACAACGAAACACCGGCGGCGATCAACAAATAAAAAAGCCGGCTTGCGCCGGCTTTTCAAATGTTCCTGATTATTTTTATGCAGCCTTGGTGACTGCTTCGTCTTTTTTATCCTCAGCGATTTCCGGCCGGTCAATGAGCTCAACGACCGCCATCGGCGCGTTATCCCCCTTGCGAAAACCAAATTTCAGAATACGTAAATAACCGCCGTTGCGCGCTGCGTAACGCGGACCCAGCTCACCAAACAGCTTGATGACCATTTCGCGATCGCGCAGGCGATTGAACGCTAGACGGCGATTGGCGAGCGAAGGCGATTTACCAAGTGTAAGAATCGGTTCGGCAACACGTCGCAGCTCTTTGGCCTTCGGCAGCGTCGTCTTGATGACTTCATGCCGCAGCAGCGACACGGTCATGTTCCGCAACATCGCGAGCCGGTGGCTGCTGGTGCGGTTGAGTTTTCTTAAGCCGAGGCGGTGACGCATGAAAAATCCCTTTTATACTTTTTCGAGGCCAACCGGCGGCCAGTTTTCAAGCCGCATGCCCAGCGTCAGGCCGCGCGATGCGAGCACTTCCTTGATCTCATTGAGCGACTTGCGGCCGAGGTTCGGCGTCTTCAGCAATTCGGTTTCGGTGCGCTGGATCAAATCACCGATGTAATAAATATTTTCGGCCTTGAGGCAGTTCGCCGAACGCACGGTGAGCTCCAGATCGTCGACCGGACGCAGCAGGATCGGATCGATCTGCTGGGCTTTCGGCTGCTCGATCTGCACGGGCGTGCCTTTGAGATCCGCAAACACCACGAGCTGGTCGACGAGAATACGTGCGGCATAGCGGATCGCTTCTTCCGGCTCAATGGCGCCATTCGTTTCAATGTCAACGATCAGCTTGTCCAGGTCGGTGCGCTGTTCGACGCGAGCAGAGTCGACCTGGTAGCTGACGCGGCGCACCGGACTGTATGACGCGTCGAGCACAATGCTGCCGACCGCGCGGCTGATCGCGCCTTCGATCTGCTCGCCTCGGCTCGTGCGCACGGCGGCGGGCACATAGCCACGGCCGTGCTCGACCTTGATCTGCATGTCGAGCTTGCCGCCAGCGGTTAGATGTGCGATCACGTGATCCGGATTGACGATTTCCACGTCGTGCATCGGCTCGATGTCACCGGCGGTCACGACGCCTTCACCCTGCTTGCGCAGTGTCAGCATCACTTCCTCGCGGTTGTGCAGTTTGAGCACGATGCCTTTCAAATTCAGCAGAATGTCGACGACGTCTTCCTGCACGCCGTCAATCGTCGAGTATTCATGCAAGACGCCGCTCATCTTGACTTCCGTCGCGGCGAATCCCGGCATAGAGGACAGCAGAATGCGTCGCAGGGCATTGCCCAAGGTGTGGCCGTACCCGCGTTCGAACGGCTCCATCGTCACTTTCGCGTGAAACGGCGAAAGGTTTTGGACGTCGATGATGCGAGGCTTAAGAAAAGTGCTGCTTGCCATGGCTTAATCCTCTCAATTACTTGGAATAGAGCTCGACCACCAGTGATTCATTAATGGTGGAAGGCAGGTCTGAACGTTGCGGCATGCTCTTGTAGGTGCCCTTCAAAGGCGGCGGTGTCCACATCGAGCCATTCGGGGTATCCGCGGCCGGAAGTCGCTTCGAGCGCGGCCTTGATGCGCAGTTGCTCTTTGGCCTTGCCCGCGACTTCGACGACGTCACCGGGACGCAACAGATAGGAAGGAATGTTGACGCGAACACCGTTCACCAGAATGCCGTTGTGGCGCACGATCTGGCGCGATTCAGCGCGCGAGGCGCCGAAGCCCATCTTGTAGGTGATGTTGTCGAGGCGCGATTCGAGCATCTGCAGCAACGCTTCGCCGGTAATGCCTTTCTTCTGCGACGCGCGCTGATAAACATTGCGGAACTGTCGCTCGAGCAGGCCATAGATACGGCGCAGCTTCTGCTTTTCGCGCAGCTGTACGCCATAACCGGACAGGCGGCTGTTCTTCTGACCGTGCTGACCCGGCGGATAATTGCGGCGCTCAATCGGACATTTATCGGTGAAGCACTTATCGCCTTTGAGGAAGAGTTTCTCGCCCTCGCGGCGGCACTGACGGCACTTTGCGTCTAGATTTCTAGCCACGAACTCGTTCTCCTTAGATGCGACGCCGCTTCGGCGCGCGGCATCCATTGTGCGGCACGGGCGTTACGTCGGCGATGCTGGTGATCTTGAACCCGACAGCATTGAGCGCCCGCATCGCTGACTCGCGGCCGGGGCCCGGGCCTTTGATGCGGACCTCGAGATTTTTTACGCCGCATTCCTGCGCCAGTTTGCCGGCATGCTCGGCGGCGATCTGCGCCGCAAACGGCGTTGACTTGCGCGAGCCTTTAAAGCCCGCGGAGCCGCTGGTCGCCCATGACAACGCGTTGCCCTGCCGATCGGTAATCGTGATCACGGTGTTATTGAAGGAGGCATGAATGTGCGCGATGCCTTCGGCGACATTCTTCTTGACCTTCTTGCGAACCCGCGTGTTTGCCTTTGCCATTTATTATGCTTTCCGCTTTCCGTTTAACTACACTTCGATCAGGCCGTTACGGCTTTCTGTATCTTCACCGCTGCCTTGCGCGGACCTTTACGCGTACGCGCATTGGTGCGTGTGCGCTGTCCGCGCACCGGCAGTCCCCGGCGATGACGCAGTCCGCGCCAGGTGCCGAGATCCATCAGGCGCTTGATGTTCATTGAAACTTCGCGGCGCAAATCGCCTTCTATCGCGAACTTGCCCACCTGCTCGCGCAGTTTTTCCATGTCGGTATCGGACAAATCCTTGACCTTGGACGTAGTCTGCACGCCGGCTGCAGCGCATATCGCACGGGCACGGCTGCGGCCGACTCCGTAAATCGCGGTCAACGCGACTTCGGCATGCTGATGATTCGGAATGTTTACGCCACCAATACGGGCCATGGATCTCTACCTTTTGCGTTCAATTGCACGTCTGTATCGCGTGCTTCGACTAAAGACGAAATGCGCGGAAACTGCAAAGCCGGAAATTATAACGCGTTCATTTGCAACAGTAAACGCATAAACGGCCATTTAACCTTGACGCTGCTTATGACGCGGGTCCTTACAGATCACGCGCACGACACGCTTGCGCCGGATGATCTTGCAATTGCGGCAGATTTTTTTGACCGAAGCCAGCACTTTCATAAATTGCTCCTTTGACTACTTGCCGCGCTATTTAGCGCGGAAGGTGATTCGGCAGCGCGTCAAATCATACGGCGACACTTCAACCGTGACCTTGTCGCCGGGCAGAATGCGGATGTAGTGCATGCGCATCTTGCCGGAGATATGGCCCAGCACCGTGTGACCGTTTTCCAGCTTGACCCGGAATGTTGCGTTTGGCAGGGTTTCAACTATCGAGCCCTGCATCTCAATCGTTTCTTCTTTCGCCATTAGCGAGTCGGGAACACACCGCCCCCTTTGAAATTCGCCTTCTTGAGCAGGCTTTCATACTGCTGGCTCATCGCATATGCCTGGACCTGCGCCATAAAATCCATCGTCACGACAACGATGATCAAAAGGCTGGTGCCGCCGAAATAGAACGGCACTTTTTTCCAGACGATGAGGAATTCCGGCAACAGGCATACCAGCGTCACATAAAACGATCCGACCAGCGTCAGCCGCAGCATGATTTTTTCGATGTAGCGCGCGGTCTGATCGCCGGGACGTATGCCCGGGACAAAAGCGCCGCTCTTCTTCAGGTTTTCGGCAGTTTCCTTCGGATTAAACATCAGTGCGGCATAGAAGAAGCAGAAAAATATGATCGCCGCTGAATACAGAAACACGTATACCGGCTCGCCGGGATGAAGCGTCGATGCGATATTCGACAGCCAGCGCATGTGTTCACTCGTGCCAAACCAGCCCGCAAGCGTTGCCGGGAACAGGATGATGCTAGAAGCGAATATCGGCGGAATCACGCCCGACATATTCAGCTTCAACGGCAAATGCGATGACTGTCCGCCGTATACCTTGCGCCCGACCTGCCGCTTTGCGTAGTTGACGAGGATGCGCCGCTGGCCACGTTCGACGAAGCACACCAGCGCCGTGACGCCGACTACCAATATGGCGATCACCAGGATTGTCAGAATTGTGAACGCGCCGGTGCGCTGCAGCTCGAGCGTTCCGGCTATAGCATTCGGCAGTCCGGCCGCGATGCCCGCGAAAATGATCAGCGATATACCGTTTCCGATACCGCGCTCGGTGATCTGCTCTCCGAGCCACATCAGGAACATCGTGCCGGTGACCAGCGTCATCATCGTCGTGAGGCGGAATGCGATGCCCGGATCGATTACCAGGCCGCGTTGCGATTCGAGCGCGATGGCAATGCCCATGCCCTGAAACAGCGCCAGCCCGGCGGTGCCATAGCGAGTGTACTGAGTGATCTTGCGGCGTCCCGATTCGCCTTCCTTCTTGAGCGCTTCGAGCGTCGGCGACACCACCGTCATCAACTGCATGATGATTGACGCCGATATGTACGGCATGATGCCAAGCGCAAAGATCGTGAAACGCGACAGCGCGCCACCCGAGAACATGTTGAACATGTCCAGGATGCCGCCGCGCTGCGATTTGAACAGTTCCGACAGCGCAACGGGATCGATGCCGGGCACTGGAATGTGCGCACCGATGCGATACACGATCAACGCGCCGAGCAGGAACAGCAGGCGGCGATTGAGATCGCCCATCTTGCCCTGCATGCTCAGCATTGAATTACTGTTTGCCAACGCTACTCGTCCTTCTTAGCTTTCTTCCCCGCGGCTTTCTCTTTGCCACCGCCGGTTTTGGGTTGAGCTTTGGCATCAGCCTTGGCTTCGCCTTTAGCTTTCGCGTCGGCCTTCGCTTTACTCTTCGCTTCAGCTTTCGCCTCGGCGCTTACCGCCGCCTTGGCATTTTCTTCGGCAATCGTCGCCGACGTAGTCGCCGCCCGCTGTTGCGCCCTTACGATCGCGGCTTCCCTGCGTGTATCTTTTTTACTGCTCTTGGCGGCTGCCTCGCCGGTCGTGACCGGCATTTCAACTGAGCCGCCTGCCGCTTCGACCGCTGCTTTGGCACCCTTCGAGGTCAGCAGGCCATGCAGCGCAACCTTGCGCTTGATCTCGCCCGACACGATCACTTTCGCGGTGAGCGCATGGATGGGCACGACACCGGCCTCTTTAAGAACCAGAATATCCACCGTATCCGCCGTGAGGCCATTCAAGTCCGACAGCCTCACTTCCGCAGTGTCGCCGCGCGTCTGAGAAATGAAGCCGCGCTTTGGCAAACGACGCTGCAACGGCATCTGTCCGCCTTCGAAGCCGGTTTTATGATAACCGCCTGCACGCGCCTTCTGGCCTTTATGGCCGCGCCCGGCAGTCTTGCCCAGCCCACTGCCGATGCCGCGCCCGACGCGCCGTTTGGCGTGCTTGGCGCCGGTGCCCGGTTTGATCGTATTAAGTTGCATCTATCCCTCGCACTTCAAGAGGTAACTGATCTTATTTATCATGCCGCGCACTTCAGGCGTATCGGTAAGCTGGACGCTCGAATTAATGCGGCGCAGACCGAGGCCGCGGGCGGTCGCCCGATGTGACTGCATGGTGCCGATTAGACTTCTCACCAGCGTCACCTTGACAGTTTTGCTTTGCGGGTTCGGATTGGCCATGGTTACCCCGTTATTTCTTCCACTGACTTGCCGCGTTTGGCGGCGACATCAGACGGCGTGTTCATCGCCTGCAAGCCATTGAGCGTGGCGCGGACCACGTTGTATGGATTAGTCGAACCGACGATCTTCGCCAGCACATTCGTGATTCCCATGACTTCGAAAATAGCGCGCATCGGGCCGCCTGCAATGATGCCGGTGCCTTCGGATGCGGGCTGCATATAGACACGCGCCGAGCCATGGCGGCCGATGACTGCGTGATGCAGCGTGCCATTCTTCAAAGTGATCTTGACCAGTTTGCGACGGGCTTCATCCATTGCCTTTTGCACCGATACCGGTACCTCGCGCGCCTTGCCTTTACCCATACCCACCCGTCCATCGCCATCGCCGACGACGACGAGGGCCGCAAAACCCATGACCCGGCCGCCCTTGACGACCTTGGTCACACGGTTGATGGCGATCATCTTTTCGCGCAAGCCGTCGCCGCGCTCTTCCCCGCCCGCCATCCTGTTTGCCTGGAGTTTTGCCATATGGTTTCCTGACTAGAACTTAAGCCCGTGCTCGCGCGCAGCTTCTGCCAGCGCCTTCACACGACCGTGATATTTATAGCCGCCGCGGTCGAATGCGACCGCTTCGATGCCAAGCGCCTTCGCTTTTTCCGCAATGCGCTTGCCGACCTGCGCCGCTGCTTCGATGTTGCCGCCGTTCTTGACCGCCTTGCGCAGCTCCGGCTCGACAGTCGAGGCGCTCGTCAATACTTTTGCACCGCTCGCATCGATGACCTGCGCGTACATATGTCCGTTCGAACGATGGACCGCGAGGCGCGCGACGCGCAGTTCCGCGATCTTGAGGCGCGTCTGCCGCGCGCGGCGCAATCTCGCCTGATTCTTCGATTCTTTCATGGCCCGTCCCTACTTCTTCTTAGTCTCTTTGAGGATCACCTGCTCGTTTGCATAGCGCACGCCCTTACCTTTGTACGGCTCGGGACGCCGATACGCGCGAATCTCGGCCGCCACCTGGCCAACCACCTGCTTGTTGATGCCCTTGATCAGAATCTCGGTTTGCGTGGGCGTCTCAACTTTGATTCCCGCCGGCATTTGATGGACGACTGGGTGCGAAAACCCGAGTGTGAGGTTCAGCTTATCGCCTTGCGCCTGAGCGCGGTAACCCACGCCGACCAGCGTCAGCTTGCGCTCGTAACCTTTCGTCACGCCCTGCACCATGTTCGCAACGAGCGCGCGCATGGTGCCTGACATCGCATTAGCCACATTCGACTCATTCGCGACCTTGAACTGCAGGCTGTTGTCGACCTTCTGCACCGCGACCTGCGGCGATAGCGTCTGCTTTAACGTGCCAAGCGGGCCTTTGACCGAGATTTCGCCCGGCGAAACCTGAACCTCGACATTGGTCGGCAGTTCGACTGGAGCATTGCCTATTCTGGACATCGTTATTCCCCGTTTGCCGTATCAGCTATGCAACGATGCACAGGACTTCGCCGCCAATGCCGAGTCCGCGTGCTTTGCGGTCAGTCATCACACCTTTCGAGGTCGAGACGATCGCGACACCCAGACCGTTCATGACGTGCGGGATATCGGTGGTCGGCTTGTATATGCGCAGGCCCGGCCGGCTTACGCGCTCAAGCTTCTCGATCACCGGTCGCCCGGCGTAATACTTGAGCCCGACTTCAAGCGTCGGCTTGCCTTCGAGCGGACGCACCGCGAAGTCGTCGATATAGCCTTCGTCCTTGAGGACTTTGGCAATCGCCGCTTTGACCTTGCTGGCCGGCATCGCGACTGAAACCTTCTCCGACATCTGCGCATTGCGTATGCGGGTCAGCATGTCGGCGATCGGATCACTCATGCTCATGGTTGTGCTGCCTCCGAACTCTGGTCACTCACTCGGTTGTCTCCTGCTACCAGCTCGCCTTGATCACACCAGGGATCTCGCCACGCATCGCGATATCGCGCAGCTTGGTGCGGCCCAGGCCAAATTTGCTGTATACACCGCGCGGCCGCCCGGTCAGCGCGCATCGATTGCGCAGACGCACGGGGCTCGAATCACGCGGCAGTTTCTGCAGTTTCAGCCGCGCTTCGTAGCGGTCTTCCGGCGACAGCCGCTGATCATTGATGAGCGCCGTCAGTTGCGCGCGCTTGGCGGCAAATTTCTTTACCGTTTTGCGGCGGTTCTGGTCGCGAAGCTTCAATACGAGTTTGGACATAGGCTAGTTCCTGAACGGAAATTTAAATGCAGCGAGCAACGCGCGGCCTTCGGCGTCGGTCTTAGCGGTTGTCGTGATGGTGATATTCATGCCGCGTAAAGCATCGATCTTGTCGTACTCGATCTCAGGGAAAATAATCTGTTCCTTGATGCCGAAATTGAAATTGCCGCGGCCGTCGAAAGATTTACCGGGAATGCCGCGAAAGTCGCGGATACGGGGGATCGCTACGGTGACCAGGCGATCGAGAAACTCATACATACGAGTGCTGCGCAATGTGACTTTGCAGCCGATCGGATAATTGTCGCGTATCTTGAATGTCGCAATCGACTTGCGCGACTTGGTCACGAGCGGCTTCTGGCCTGCGATCTTCATCATATCGCCGGCGGCATTGTCCATGATTTTCTTGTCATTCACCGCTTCGCCAACGCCCATATTGAGCGTGATTTTCTCAATGCGCGGCACCTGCATCACCGACTTGTAGCCGAACTGCTCGACGAGCTGCTTGACCACATGTTCGCGGTAATGTGCTTGCAGGCGCGATGCGGGCGCCTTGCCGGCGGTTTTGGCTTGAGTACTCATGCGTCGATCACTTCGCCATTTGATTTATAGAAACGAACCCGCCGGCCGTCATCGAGCACCTTAGCTGCCGACGCGATCCGCTTTCTTGGTCACCGGGTTGTAGATCGCGACATTCGATACATGCAGCGGCATTTCTTTTTCCACAATGCCGCCGGTCGTGTTCTTCATCGGGTTCGGCCGCTGATGCTTCTTCACGCGGTTCGCGCCCTCTACGAGCACGTGCTCGATATCGAGCACGCGCAGCACAGTCCCCCGCTTGCCCTTGTCTTTGCCGGTGATGACGATCACGTCATCGCCTTTTTTGATCTTGCGCATTCTGTGTACCTTTGTTGATCCGCTTACAGAACTTCCGGCGCCAGTGAGACGATTTTCATAAAGCGCTCGCTGCGCAGTTCGCGCGTTACGGGTCCGAATATGCGCGTGCCGATGGGCTCGAGCTTTGCCGTCAGCAATACCGCTGCATTGCTGTCGAACTTGATCATCGACCCATCCGCGCGGCGGATGCCCTTTGCAGTACGCACGACCACCGCGTTGTAAATCTCACCCTTCTTAACGCGGCCGCGAGGCGCCGCATCTTTCACGCTGACCTTGATGACATCCCCGATGCCCGCATACCGACGCTTTGAGCCCCCGAGCACCTTGATGCACATCACCGCGCGCGCGCCGGTATTGTCAGCAACATCCAGAATGGATTGCATCTGTATCATTTTTTGCTCTCGCTTTGTGCTGCAATCTTTTCCAACTTGATCCGCGCAAAAAACAAGCCTGCGGTCAGTATTGGAGCCCGTCCGGGTCTGGGCGTCTGCGCTCGACGTGCTTATCGCGCCGACGCAACGAAACGCGGCATTTTACAGATAGTGCCGTCTTAATTCAAGCTTTCTGGTGCGGTGGAGCACTTAAATTGCGCGCGCTTTTTCGATCAGTTTGGTCACGCGCCACGCTTTAGTCTTGGCGATCGGGCGACATTCCTCGATCAAGACCGTGTCGCCTTCTTTGAACTCATTTTTTTCGTCATGCGCATGGTATTTCTGGGAGCGCGTAACGATCTTGCCATAGAGCGGATGCTTCACACGGCGCTCGACGAGCACGGTGACCGTCTTATTCATTTTGTCGCTGACAATGCGGCCGGTCAGCGTACGCTTGTTCGCTGTCGTTTCGGTCATGACTGGCGTGCCTTCTGGTTGATGATAGTGCGGACGCGGGCAATATCGCGGCGCACCTTTTTGATCTGGCTGTTGTTCGTGAGCTGCTGCGTCGCGACCTGCATGCGCAGGCTGAACTGTGCCTTCAGCAGATCGTTCAGTTCCTGGCGCAACTCATCCGCGCTCTTGCCGCGTAATTCGCTCGGTTTCATGACTTAACCTCCGACCATGCGCTGCACGAACGTCGTCAGCAGCGGCAGCTTGGCTGATGCGAGCCGGAACGCCTCGCGCGCCGACGCTTCGTCCACGCCGTCCATTTCGTACAGCACTTTGCCCGGGACGATTTCGGCGACCCAGTACTCCGGATTGCCTTTGCCGTTACCCATGCGCACTTCCGCCGGCTTGCGGGAAATCGGCTTGTCCGGAAAAATGCGGATCCAGATGCGTCCGCCGCGCTTGATGTGACGCGTCATCGCACGGCGTGCCGCCTCGATCTGGCGGGCGGTCAAACGGCCGCGCGTCAGCGCTTTCAATCCGTACTCGCCAAAGCTCACCTTGGCGCCGCGTGTCGCGACGCCTTTATTGCGGCCTTTTTGTTCTTTGCGATACTTGCGTCTAGCTGGCTGCAGCATGCTTCACTCCTGTGCGTCTTTTCTTCGGCGCGGGCTTTGCGGCCGGCTTGTCCGCGGGTTTCTCCGCGGGCGCATCGAGCGCAGCAGCGACTGCGGCAGCGGGCTGCTCATGCTTGCTCATTGTCTCGCCTTTGAAAACCCAGACCTTGATCCCGATGATGCCGTAGGTCGTCTTTGCTTCCGAGAAACCGTAATCGATGTCGGCACGCAGCGTGTGCAGGGGCACGCGTCCCTCGCGATACCACTCCGTCCGGGCTATCTCGATACCATTGAGACGTCCGGCACTCATGATTTTTATCCCCTGCGCACCAAGCCGCATCGCATTCGTGATCGCGCGTTTCATCGCGCGGCGGAACATGATGCGCTTCTGCAATTGCTGAGCGATCGAGTCGGAGATCAGTTGCGCGTCGAGCTCCGGCTTGCGGATTTCCTCGATGTTGATGTGCACTGGCACGCGCAGCAGCTTCTGCAGCTGTCCCTTGAGGGATTCGATGTCCTCGCCCTTCTTGCCGATGACGACGCCGGGCCGCGCGCTATATATCGTGATTTTCGCGTTCTTGGCCGGACGCTCGATGATGATCCTGCCGACCGCTGCATGCGCGAGTTTCTGCTTCAGGAAATCGCGCACCTTGATATCTTCCTGCAGCATGCTCGAGAAATTTTTGGTGTTGGCATACCACTTGGATGACCAGTTGCGCAGCACCGAAAGCCTGAAGCCGACCGGATGTATTTTTTGTCCCATGTACTATTTCCTTCCGTCGCCGACGGTCAGATGGATGTGGCAGCTGTGCTTCAACACGCGCACGCCGCGGCCTTTGGCGCGGGCGGAGAAGCGCTTGAGCACCGGGCCTTTTTCAACGTAGATACGCGTGACCTTCAATTCATCGATGTCGGCGCCATCATTGTGTTCCGCGTTCGCTATCGCCGACTCCAGCACTTTGCGAATAATCGCCGCGCCTTTTTTCGGGCTGAACGAAAGCATATTGAGCGCCTTCTCCACTTGCAGGCCGCGGATCTGATCAGCGACCAGGCGGCCTTTCTGGGGAGACAGGCGCACGCCGTTTAGCTTTGCTGTGGTTTCCATCCCTGCATCCCTCATTTCTTCGCCTGTGGTGCCGCGGGTGGCGCGACACTGGACTTCTTATCCGCCACCGGCGCCGCAGCGCTGCCGGCCTTCGAGTGGCCCTTGAAAATCCGCGTATGCGAGAACTCGCCCAGCTTGTGTCCAACCATGTTCTCGGAAATGTACACAGGGACGTGTTGTTTGCCGTTATGCACCGCGATCGTCAAGCCCACGAAATCGGGCAGGATCGTTGAACGACGCGACCACGTCTTGAGCGGTCGCTTGTCGTTGGATGCGCGTGCAGCTTCCACCTTGGCCATCAGGTGATAATCGACGAACGGGCCTTTTTTGACTGAGCGTGCCATATGTTTTTACCTCGTTATCCGGCGCTGACTTTAGCGTGCCGCCGGCGCACGATCATGCTGTCAGTACGCTTGTTTTTGCGCGTACGATAGCCCTTGGTCAGCGTGCCCCACGGACTGACCGGATGCCGTCCCGCAGCCGTTTTTCCTTCGCCACCGCCGTGCGGATGGTCGATCGGGTTCATGGCAACGCCACGCACCGTCGGACGTATGCCGCGCCAGCGCTGAGCACCGGCCTTGCCGATCGAGCGCAGGCTGTTTTCCTCGTTGCCGACTTCGCCGATTGTTGCGCGGCAATTGATATGAACCTTGCGAATCTCGCCCGAGCGCAGCCGCAATTGCGCGTATTCGCCCTCGCGTGCGAGCAATTGAACTGAAGCGCCGGCCGCGCGCGCGAGCTGTGCACCCTTGCCCGGCATCATCTCGATGCAATGTATCGTGGTGCCGACCGGAATGTTTCTTAGCGGCAGCGTGTTACCGGATTTGATCGGCGCTTCCGACCCGTTCTGCAGTTGCGCGCCCACCGCCACGCCTTTCGGCGCGATGATGTAACGGCGTTCGCCGTCGGCATAGCAGACGAGCGCAATGTTGGCGCTGCGGTTCGGATCGTGCTCCAGACGCTCGACCTTCGCGACTATCCCGTCCTTGTCGCGTTTGAAGTCGATGACGCGATAGTGCTGTTTGTGTCCGCCACCCATGTGGCGGGTCGTGATCTGCCCGGTATTATTGCGTCCCGCCGTCTTGGTCTTGCGCTCGAGCAGCGCATCATGCGGGCGGCCTTTGTAGAGGTCCGGATTCACGACCTTGACGACCGCACGCCGTCCCGGCGAGGTCGGTCTGACTTTGACCAGTGCCATTATTTGTTCTCCCCGGCCGCGAAGTTGATTTCCTGTCCTTCCTTCAGCGACACGTAAGCTTTCTTCCAGTTGTTGCGGCGTCCCATGAAACGGCCGAACCGCTTTTCCTTGCCCTTCACGTTTGACACCTGCACCGCGAGCACTTCGATTTTGCGTTCCTTCGTGCCAAACATAAGCTCGACTGCGGCTTTGATTTCAGGTTTTGTGGCATCGGACATCACGCGAAACAGGTACTGGTTGTGTTTCTCGCCCACGAACGTGCCTTTCTCCGAAATGATCGGAGCCAGCAGCACTTTCATCAGGCGCTCGGTATTTTTGGTGCTGGGCGCAGCGCTCATTTCAGCAGCTCCTCGAATTTCGCCAGCGCACTCTTCGTGATCAGCACGTTTGCATGCCGAATGAGACTCACCGGATCTGCGTGCGTTGCCGCGACTACGTTTATGTTCGGTAGATTGCGGGCTGACAACAGGAGGTTTTCGTCCATGGCATCGGTAACTATGAGCACATTTTCGAAACCCATGCCTTTGACCTTCTGTGCGAGCAGCTTGGTCTTCGGCGCATCAAGCGTAAAGCTATCGACGACCGCCAGACGGCCTTCGCGCGCCAACTGCGAGAGAATCGAGCACACGCCCGCGCGATACATTTTACGGTTCAGTTTTTGTGTGTAGTTCTCGTCCGGCCGGTTCGGGAATATACGGCCGCCGCCACGCCACAATGGGCTGGACGTCATACCGGCGCGTGCACGCCCCGTGCCTTTCTGGCGAAACGGCTTCTTCGTCGAGTGACGAACTTCGCCGCGGTCTTTCTGCGCGCGCGTGGCACTGCGCCCGTTGGCAAGATAAGCGGTAACGACCTGGTGGATCAGCGCTTCGTTGTAATCGCGCCCGAACACTTCGTCAGTCGCCGCCACATTCGCGTCGGACTTGCCCTGCTGGTCTATCAGTTTCAGGTCCATTATTTACCTGCCTTCCCGGCGGGCTTGGCCGCCGGTTTTGCCGCCGGCTTATTGCCTGCCTTCGGCGTCTTCACTGCCGGATAAACGGTGACGTCGCCGTTCTTTGCACCGGGGATCGCACCACGGATCAACAGCAACTGGCGCTCGGCATCAATGCGCACGATGACCAGATTCTGCGTCGTACGATTATCATCACCGAGATGGCCGGTCATTTTCTTGCCGGGAAACACGCGGCCCGGATCCTGCGCCATCGAAATCGAACCGGGCTTGTTATGCGATACCGAGTTGCCATGGCTCGCGCGGTTCGACTTGAAGTGATGGCGCTTGATGACGCCGGCATAGCCCTTGCCGATTGTCCTGCCGGCAACATCGACTTTCTGGCCGATTTTGAATACGTCCACACCGATGGTGCCGCCGACTTTAAGCTCGCCGAGCTGTGCGGCAGTTACGCGGAATTCCCGCAGCACGGAACCCGCTTCGACCGCAGCTTTAGCGTAATGGCCCGCCGCAGCTTTATTGACGCGGCGCGCGCGGCGCTTGCCATACGCAACCTGCACCGCGGAGTATCCGTCCGATTCGGGAGTCTTGATTTGGGCGACGCGGTTGTTCGATACGTCAACGACGGTGACCGGGATTGAATCTCCGTCATCCGTAAAGACGCGCGTCATGCCGACCTTACGACCGACCAGTCCTAAACTCATTTCATTCACCTTTTCTTTGACCCGCCGCCGGCATTGCTGCCTTGAGTCGGGCGCCGGTTGCAATTGACCGGCACTTCTAAATTAAAGCGTACGGCTCTCGCTGGCCTTTTCTTTACAGCTTGATCTCGACGTCGACGCCCGCCGGCAGGTCAAGCTTCATCAGCGCGTCTACCGTTTTGTCGGTCGGATCGATGATGTCCATCAACCTCAAGTGGGTGCGTATCTCGAACTGGTCGCGCGACGTCTTATTCGCATGCGGCGAGCGCAGGATGTCAAAACGTTCTTTGCGTGTCGGCAGCGGAACCGGTCCTTTAACCACTGCTCCGGTGCGCTTCGCGGTATCCACGATCTCGAGTGCCGACTGGTCGATCAAACGATAGTCGAACGCCTTGAGGCGGATGCGTATCTTCTGGCTCTTGACGGCTGCCATGGGTTACTCGATAACTTTAGCGACGACGCCGGCGCCGACGGTCTTGCCGCCTTCGCGGATGGCAAAGCGCAGGCCCTCTTCCATCGCGATGGGCTGTATCAGCGCCACCGTGATCGAGATGTTGTCCCCCGGCATCACCATCTCCGTGCCCGCCGGCAGCTCAATTGAGCCCGTCACGTCGGTGGTGCGAAAGTAGAACTGCGGCCGGTAGCCGTTAAAGAACGGTGTGTGGCGCCCGCCCTCGTCTTTCGACAGCACGTAGATCTCGGCGCTGAACTTGGTGTGCGGCGTGATCGAGCCCGGCTTAGCCAGCACCTGCCCGCGCTCGACTTCTTCGCGCTTGGTGCCGCGCAGCAGGACGCCCACGTTGTCACCGGCCTGGCCCTGGTCTAAGAGCTTTCTAAACATCTCCACACCCGTGCACACCGTCTTCACCGTCGGCTTTAAGCCCACGATCTCGATCTCTTCACCCACTTTGACAATGCCGCGCTCAACCCGCCCGGTCACCACCGTGCCGCGGCCCGAGATCGAGAACACGTCCTCTACCGGCATCAGGAATGCGCCATCGAGCGCGCGCTTGGGCTCCGGAATATAAGCATCCAGCGCATCGGCTAGCTTGAAGATCGCGCCCTCGCCCATGTCGCTCGCATCGCCTTCGAGCGCTTTTAACGCCGAGCCGATGATGATCGGCGTCTTGTCGCCGGGGAATTCATACTTCGAGAGCAGTTCGCGCACTTCCACTTCGACGAGTTCGAGGAGCTCCTTGTCGTCGACCATGTCCGCTTTGTTCATGAAGACGACGATGTAGGGCACGCCTACCTGGCGCGCCAGCAGGATGTGCTCTCTCGTCTGCGGCATCGGGCCGTCGGCAGCACTCACCACCAGAATTGCGCCATCCATCTGCGCCGCCCCCGTGATCATGTTCTTGATGTAGTCGGCGTGCCCCGGGCAATCCACATGCGCGTAGTGCCGCTTGGCGGTCTCATACTCTACGTGTGCCGTGTTGATCGTGATCCCGCGTGCCTTCTCTTCCGGTGCGGCATCGATCTGGTCGTAGTTCTTCGCCTCCCCGCCATACTTCTTCGATAACACGTGCGTCATCGCCGCCGTCAGCGTCGTCTTGCCGTGATCCACGTGACCGATCGTCCCTACGTTCACGTGCGGCTTCGTCCGCTCAAATTTACCCTTGGCCATAATCAGTTCCTTCAGCTTTTCTTGTTGATGATCGCCTCAGCGACGTTTTTCGGCGCTTCGGAGTAATGCTTGAATTCCATCGTATACGTTGCACGGCCCTGGGTCGCTGAGCGCAATGCCGTCGAGTAGCCGAACATTTCGGCGAGCGGCACTTCCGCCTTGATCACCTTCACGCCGGCGACTTCGTCCATGCCTTGGATGATCCCGCGCCGCGACGACAGATCGCCAACAACGTTGCCCATGAAATCAGGCGGCGTTTCCACTTCGACCGCCATCATCGGTTCGAGTACCGTCGGGACTGGCGCGGCGCATGCCTTCCTTGAAAGCAATCGACGCCGCCATTTTGAATGCGTTTTCGTTCGAGTCCACTTCGTGGTACGAGCCGTCGAACAGCGTCACTTTGACGTCGACCACGGGGAATCCCGCGAGCACGCCGGCCGGCAGCGTGTCGACAAGACCTTTCTCGACAGCAGGGATGTATTCGCGCGGCACTGAACCGCCTTTGATCGCGTCTACGAACTCAAATCCTTTGCCCGCAGTCTGCGGCTCGACTTTGATGACCACGTGCCCGTACTGGCCGCGACCGCCCGACTGCTTGATGAATTTGCCTTCGACCTTGTCGCACGACTTCTTGATCGTCTCGCGATACGCGACTTGCGGCTTGCCGACTGACGCTTCAACGCCGAACTCGCGCTTCATGCGGTCAACGATGATTTCGAGGTGCAACTCGCCCATGCCGGCGATGATGGTCTGACCCGATTCCTCATCGCTGCGCACACGAAACGACGGGTCTTCCTGCGCCAGCCGATTGAGCGCAATGCCCATCTTTTCCTGGTCAGCCTTGGTTTTTGGCTCGACCGCCTGGGAAATAACCGGCTCCGGGAAAATCATTTTCTCGAGAACGATGATCTTCTGCGGATCGCACAGCGTCTCGCCGGTAGTGGCTTCTTTCAAGCCGACTGCTGCGGCGATGTCGCCGGCGCGCACTTCCTTGATCTCTTCGCGCGTGTTCGCGTGCATCTGCAGCAGCCGCCCGATGCGCTCCTTGCGGCCCTTGACCGGGTTGTAAATCGTGTCGCCCGAATTCACCACGCCGGAGTACACGCGGAAGAAAATAAGCTGCCCGACGTACGGATCGGTCGCGATCTTGAACGCAAGCCCGGCGAACGGCTCGTCGTCGTTCGCTTTGCGTTCAACGGGTTTATCGTTGTCATCCGTGCCTTTGACCGGCGGGATGTCGACCGGCGCGGGCAGATAATCGATAACGGCATCGAGCATCGCCTGCACGCCTTTGTTCTTGAACGCAGAGCCGCACAACATCGGCACGATCTCATTGGCAATCGTGCGCGTGCGCAGTCCGAGCTTGATCTCGGCCACCGAAAGCTCGCCGGACTCGAGATACTTGTTCATCAGCTCTTCGTTGGCTTCGGCAGCGCTTTCGACCATTTTCTCGCGCCATTCGGTAGCCTCGTCCGCATGCTTGGCAGGAATGTCCCTCAACTCGAATTTCATGCCCTGCGTCGAATCGTCCCAGTAAATCGCCTTCATACGGACGAGATCGATCACGCCTTCGAACTTTTCTTCCGAGCCGATCGGAATCTGAATGGGCACGGGATTAGCCTTCAGACGCGCCTTCATCTGCTCGTACACTTTGAAAAAATCCGCGCCCTGGCGGTCCATCTTGTTGACGAACGCGAGCCGTGGCACACCGTATTTGACGGCCTGACGCCACACCGTTTCAGACTGCGGCTGAACACCACCGACGGCACAGTAAACCATACACGCGCCGTCGAGCACGCGCAGTGAGCGCTCGACTTCAATCGTGAAGTCGACGTGGCCCGGGGTGTCGATGATATTAATGCGGTGCTCGGGATAGTTATTATCCATCCCTTTCCAGAAGCACGTCGTCGCTGCCGACGTGATGGTGATGCCGCGCTCCTGCTCCTGTTCCATCCAGTCCATGACCGCGGTGCCGTCATGCACCTCGCCGATCTTGTGCGATACCCCGGTGTAGAACAGCACGCGCTCTGTAGTCGTGGTTTTACCGGCATCGATGTGAGCGCTGATGCCGATATTGCGATACCGCTCAATGGGAGTTTTACGGGGCACTTTTTATAAACCTTTGCTGACAGCTATTGCTGAGTTAAAACCGGTAATGTGAAAACGCCTTGTTGGCTTCCGCCATGCGGTGCACTTCCTCGCGCTTCTTCATCGCGCCGCCGCGTCCTTCGGCCGCCTCGGCGAGCTCGCCTGCCAATCGCGCGCCCATGGACTTTTCGCCGCGGCCGCGAGCGGCATCGCGCAACCAGCGCATGGCAAGCGCAACCCGGCGTACGGGCCTCACCTCTACCGGCACCTGATAGTTCGCGCCGCCGACACGCCGGCTTTTCACTTCGACCATCGGCTTCACGTTATTCACCGCCTGATTGAACACCTCGAGCGGGTCTTTGCTCGACTTTTTCTTGATCTGCTCGAGCGCGCCGTAAATGATGCGCTCTGCAACCGACTTTTTGCCGGCCTGCATGAGGACGTTAACGAACTTGGCGACATCAACACTCGAATACTTCGGATCCGCAAGAATCTCGCGCTTCGGTATCTCTCTACGACGTGGCATAGTTGATCTCTGTCCTGTTTATGCGGCTTTCGGCCGCTTGGCGCCATACTTCGACCGGCTTTGCTTACGATCCTTGACGCCGGCCGTGTCGAGGCTGCCCCGCACGATGTGATAGCGGACGCCCGGCAAATCTTTTACCCGACCGCCACGAATCAGCACGACCGAGTGTTCCTGCAAGTTGTGGCCTTCACCGCCGATGTAGCTAGTCACTTCGAAACCGTTGGTGAGCCGCACGCGCGCAACCTTACGCAATGCCGAGTTAGGCTTTTTCGGGGTCGTGGTATAGACGCGCGTGCAGACGCCGCGTTTCTGCGGCGAGTTCTTTAACGCCGGCACTTTGCTCTTAACACGGCGGATGACGCGCGGCTTGCGTACTAGTTGGTTAATCGTCGGCATAGTGAGCTTTTATTAAATTCCCTTGAGTTGCGTTCATTCGTGCGCGGCTTATCTATGATTCGCGAGCGGCGTGTTTTTCGGTGCCTGAAAAAAGGAGGGGACGGCGTAAAGCCGTCCCGTCCAAGTTGGGTTTCGAGCTAAAAAGACTGTAAATTTTAAAGAGTTACAGTACCCCTGTCAAGCAACCTGCTCGCGAGTTTCGACCGGCGGAGCCTCTTCCGTAACCGGTTCAGTCACCGGCAACAACTCGCTTGCTGCAACCTGACGTTTGCGCGTGTTGTGATACGCGAGACCGGTCCCCGCCGGTATCAGGCGTCCGACTATCACGTTCTCCTTCAAACCACGAAGCTCGTCGCGCTTGCCCATGATTGCCGCTTCGGTCAACACACGCGTCGTTTCCTGGAACGATGCCGCTGAAATAAACGAATCGGTCGACAACGATGCTTTCGTAATACCGAGCAGCATGTAATCGTAAGTCGCCGGCTTCTTGCCTTCCGCCGTAACGCGATCGTTTTCATCCAGTACCTCGGCACGCTCCAACTGCTCGCCCACGATGAAACGTGTATCGCCCGCATCGACGATCGTCACGCGCCGCAACATCTGACGCACGATGACCTCTATGTGCTTGTCATTAATCTTAACGCCCTGCAGACGGTAGACATCCTGCACTTCGTTACAGATGTAACGCGCGAGCGCGCCGACGCCGAGCAGACGCAGTATGTCATGTGGATCGGCTGGACCGTCGACAATGACCTCGCCACGGTTAACAACCTGTCCGTCATGCGCCATGACATGCTTGTCTTTCGGTATCAGATACTCGTGCGCGATGCCGTCGAGATCGGTGATGACGAGGCGCTGTTTGCCTTTTGTATCCTTACCGAAGGACACCGTGCCGGTGATTTCGGCCAGCAGCCCCGCATCTTTCGGTGAACGCGCCTCGAACAGCTCGGCCACCCGCGGCAGACCGCCGGTGATATCGCGTGTTTTCGACGTTTCCTGCGGAATACGCGCCAGCACTTCGCCAACTGACACTTCCTGACCGTCTTTGACCGTAATGATCGAACCGATCTGGAACGTGATGTTGACCGGTTGCTCGGACCCGGCGATTTTTACTTCCTGGCCGGCATTGTCCATGAGCTTGACCTGCGGACGCAGACCTTTCACCTGGGCGCTGCCACGCCGCTTCGGATCGACGACCACCAAAGTCGACAGACCGGTGACTTCATCCGTCTGCTTGGCTACCGTGACACCCTCTTCGACGTTTTCGAAACGCACGCGGCCCGCATATTCAGTGATGATGGGACGTGTATGCGGATCCCATAATGCCAGCACATGTCCGGGCCTTACTGCTTCACCGTCGCGCGCCAGCAGCGTCGCGCCATAGGTAACTTTATGACGTTCGCGTTCACGGCCGTGTTCATCGTGTATCAGAACTTCGCCGCTGCGTGAGATTGCTACGAGCTCGTTACGGGCGTTCGTTACATACCGCATGCCGGCGGAATAACGCACCACACCCGCCGATTTGCTTTCGACCTGGCTCACCACCGCGGTACGCGATGCAGCACCGCCGATATGGAACGTACGCATGGTCAACTGCGTGCCCGGCTCGCCGATCGACTGCGCGGCGATAACGCCCACCGCCTCGCCAACGTTGACGATCGACCCGCGGCCAAGATCGCGCCCGTAACAAATGGCGCACAGACCATAGCGTGTTTCGCACGTAAGCGGCGTGCGCACTCTGATCTCATCAAGACCGACCGCTTCGATCGCTTCGACGGCATCTTCATCCAGCAGCGTGTTGGCCGGATACATGACCTGTCCGCTTTCGGGGTTGATTAATTCGGTCGTGCTCACGCGACCAAGAATGCGCTCGCGCAGCGATTCGACCACTTCGCCGCCTTCGATCAGCGCTTTCATCGCGACACCTTGCGAGGTGCCGCAATCCTCTTCCGTCACCACGAGATCCTGAGTGACGTCGACCAGACGACGCGTCAGGTAACCGGAATTTGCCGTCTTCAAGGCCGTATCGGCAAGACCTTTGCGCGCGCCGTGCGTCGAAATAAAGTACTGCAGCACGTTCAGCCCTTCACGGAAATTCGCCGTAATCGGCGTTTCAATGATCGAGCCGTCAGGCTTCGCCATCAGCCCGCGCATGCCGGCGAGCTGACGAATCTGCGCAGCTGAACCGCGGGCGCCCGAGTCTGCCATCATGTAGATGGAGTTGAAAGATTCCTGCGTCACCAGCCCGCCTTTCTTGTCTTTCAGCGGCTCGTACTTCTGGTCTTTGTAGTTCCACGCGGCTACATCTTCAGTGCCGAGCTGGTCCATCATGGCCTTCGCCACCACGTCACCTGCACGACCCCAGATATCGACCACCTTGTTATAGCGCTCGCCTTGCGTGACGAGGCCCGAAGTGTATTGCGACTCGATTTCCTGCACTTCTTTTTCGGCAGCCGAAATGATGTGGTTCTTCTGCTGCGGAACCAGCATGTCGTCGACCGCAATCGAGATACCGGCGCGAGTCGCCATCGTGAAGCCGCTGTACATCAGCTTGTCCGCAAAAATCACCGTCTCACGCAGACCGCAGCGGCGGAAGGAATGGTTGATGAGCTTCGAGATTTCTTTTTTCTTGAGCGCTTTGTTAATCAGCTCGAACGGCAGCCCGGCCGGCAGAATTTCCGACAGCAGCGCGCGGCCGACGGTAGTCTGATAACGCGTAACTTTCTCGCGCTTCTCGCCCGCATCGTCGAACTCATATTCCCTGATGCGCACCATGATTTTCGCGTTAACTTCGACCTGGCGCGTATCGTATGCGCGTGACACTTCACCGACATTGCTGAACGCCATGCCTTCACCGCGCGCACCCATTTTTTCCCGCGAGATGTAGTAGAGGCCCAGCACGATGTCCTGCGACGGCACAATGATCGGTTCGCCATTGGCGGGCGACAGAATGTTGTTCGACGACAGCATCAGCGTGCGCGCTTCGAGCTGCGCTTCGAGCGACAATGGCACGTGCACGGCCATCTGGTCGCCGTCAAAGTCGGCGTTGAACGCCGCGCATACCAGCGGATGAAGCTGAATCGCCTTGCCTTCAATCAACACCGGCTCGAACGCCTGTATGCCCAGACGATGCAGCGTCGGCGCGCGATTCAGCATTACCGGATGCTCGCGGATGACTTCTTCGAGTATGTCCCACACTTCCGGCACTTCCTGCTCGACCAGGCGCTTTGCCGCCTTGATCGTGGTCGCAAGACCGAGCACTTCCAGCTTGTGGAAAATGTACGGCTTGAAAAGCTCGAGCGCCATCTTCTTCGGCAGGCCGCATTGATGCAGTTTCAGTTGCGGTCCGACGACGATGACTGAGCGGCCGGAGTAGTCGACGCGCTTGCCGAGCAGGTTCTGGCGGAATCGTCCGCCCTTGCCCTTGATCATATCGGCGAGCGACTTCAGCGGACGCTTGTTCGCACCCGTCATGGCCTTGCCGCGGCGGCCGTTGTCGAGCAACGAATCGACCGCTTCCTGCAGCATGCGCTTTTCATTGCGCACAATGATTTCGGGCGCCTTCAGTTCGAGCAACCGCTTCAGGCGGTTGTTGCGGTTGATGACGCGGCGATACAGATCGTTCAAGTCGGACGTCGCGAAGCGTCCGCCATCGAGCGGCACCAACGGACGCAGCTCCGGCGGCAGCACCGGCAGGACTTCCATGATCATCCATTCCGGCTTGATGCCGGACTTATGGAATGCCTCGAGCACTTTGAGGCGCTTGGCGATCTTCTTGATCTTGGTGTCCGACGTTGTAGCGGCAAGTTCCGTCCGCAGCGTTTCGATCTCGTGCTTCAGATCGATGGCACGCAGCAGCTCGCGCACGCCTTCGGCGCCCATGATGGCCGTAAAGTCGTCGCCGAACTCCTCGACCTTCGCAAGGTAATCGTCTTCCGACAGCAACTGGCAGCGCTGTAACGGCGTCATACCCGGATCGGTCACGACATATGCTTCGAAATAGAGCACGCGCTCGATGTCGCGCAGCGTCATATCGAGCACCATGCCCAGACGCGACGGCAGCGACTTCAAAAACCAGATGTGCGCGACGACCGAGGCGAGCTCGATATGACCCATGCGCTCGCGACGAACCTTGGACAGCGTTACTTCGACACCGCACTTCTCACAAATCACGCCGCGGTGCTTAAGACGCTTGTACTTGCCGCACAGACATTCGTAGTCCTTGACCGGTCCGAAAATCTTCGCGCAGAAGAGCCCATCGCGTTCCGGCTTGAACGTACGATAGTTGATGGTCTCGGGCTTCTTCACTTCGCCGTATGACCACGAGCGAATCTTGTCGGGCGATGCAAGCCCGATCTTGATTGCGTCGAATTCTTCTTCCGGTGTTACCTGTTTGAATAAGTCTAATAGTGCTTTCATTTGTCACTCCATAGTGGGGTGATGCAAAACCTGCGGTAATTCCCTGTAACCTGCTGCGACGACGGCATCAATAGCGCTCGTGATCGAGATCGATATCGATCGCAAGCGAGCGGATCTCTTTCACCAGCACGTTGAAAGATTCCGGCATGCCGGCTTCGATCTTGTGCTCGCCCTTGACGATCGATTCGTAGACCTTGCGCCGTCCCTCGGTGTCGTCTGATTTGACGGTGAGCATTTCCTGCAGCGTGTACGACGCGCCGTATGCTTCGAGTGCCCATACTTCCATCTCGCCGAAACGCTGGCCGCCAAACTGCGCCTTGCCGCCGAGCGGTTGCTGGGTGACGAGACTGTATGGCCCGGTCGAGCGCGCGTGCATCTTGTCGTCGACCAGATGGTGAAGCTTGAGCATCTGCATGTAACCAACGGTCACCTGCCGGTCGAATGCTTCGCCGGTACGCCCGTCGAAGAGCGTGATCTGACCGGAGCGCGGCAGATCGGCGAGCTCGAGCATCTGCTTGATCTCCGCCTCGGTCGCGCCGTCAAAGACCGGTGTTGCGAACGGCACGCCGCTGCTCAGGTTCTTCGCCAAATCGATAACCTCGGCATCGGACAGCGAGTCGATGTCTTCCTGCTTGCCGCTCGAGTTGTAGATCGTCGAAATAAATTTGCGCAGTTCCATGAGCTTGTTCTGCGCCTTGAGCATCTCGCCGATCTTCAGACCAAGCCCTTTGGCGGCCCAGCCGAGATGCGTCTCGAGGATCTGCCCCACGTTCATACGCGACGGCACGCCGAGCGGGTTCAGCACGATATCGAGCGTCGTGCCATCCGCCATATGCGGCATATCTTCAACCGGCGTGATCTTCGAAATCACGCCTTTATTGCCGTGGCGTCCAGCCATCTTGTCGCCGGGCTGCAGCCGGCGCTTGACGGCGATATAGACCTTCACCATCTTCTGCACACCGGGCGGCAGCTCGTCGCCGCTCGTCAGTTTTTTCTTCTTTTCCTCGAACGCCCGGTCGAAGTCCACGCGTTTTTGGGCGAGACTGTCCTTTAACTGCTCCATCTGGCGGCTCACCTTGTCGTTGCCGACATCGATGTCGAACCAGCTGTGGCGATCGACTTCCATCAAAGACGCTTTGGTTATTTTCGCGCCCTTGGCGAGCTTCTTAGCGCCCTTGTTGACGATCTTGCCGTTTAACAGCCGCTCGACGCGGACGAACGCATCGTCTTCAACGATACGCATCTGGTCGGCAAGATCTTTCTTGTAGCGTTTCAATTCGTCGTCAATGATCTGCTGCGCGCGCTTATCGCGCTCGATGCCTTCCCGTGTGAAGACCTGTACGTCAATGACGGTTCCCGACATGCCGGAGGGCACGCGCAGGCTGGTGTCTTTAACGTCCGACGCCTTCTCGCCAAAAATTGCGCGCAGGAGCTTCTCTTCCGGCGTTAACTGCGTTTCGCCTTTCGGCGTCACTTTGCCGACGAGAACATCGCCCGCTTCGACTTCGGCACCGATGTAGATAATGCCGGACTCGTCGAGATTGCCGAGCTGCGTTTCGGACAGGTTGGAAATATCACGCGTAATTTCTTCCGGCCCGAGCTTGGTATCGCGTGCGACGACCGACAGCTCCTCGATATGGATCGAAGTAAACCGCTCGTCCGCAACCACGCGCTCGGAGATGAGGATGGAATCTTCGAAGTTGTAGCCATTCCACGGCATGAACGCGACCAGCATGTTCTGGCCAAGAGCAAGCTCGCCCATGTCGGTGGACGCTCCGTCAGCCACTACATCGCCTTTTGCGATGTGGTCGCCGACTCTTACGAGCGGACGCTGATTGATGTTCGTGTTCTGGTTCGAGCGCGTGTATTTGACGAGATTGTAGATATCGACGCCCACTTCGCCGGCAGTTGCTTCTTCGTCATTGACCCGGACCACGATGCGGCTGGCGTCGATGTAGTCGACGATGCCGCCGCGCGTCGCGCGCACGGCAGGTACCGGAGTCCACAGCGACCGTGCGCTCGAGACCGGTTCCCACGAGCGGCTTCTCGGCACGCAAACATGGCACCGCCTGACGCTGCATGTTCGAACCCATTAGAGCCCGGTTCGCATCGTCGTGCTCGAGGAATGGAATCAACGATGCAGCTACCGACACGATTTGTGCCGGCGCCACGTCCATATACTCGATGCGATCCGGCGTCGCGAGCGTGAACTCGTTCTTATTGCGGCACGAGACGAGCTCGTCGGTGAATTTGTTCTTCTTGTCGAGCTCTGCATTCGCCTGCGCGATGACGTATTTGCTTTCTTCAATCGCCGACAGGTAATGAATTTCGTCGGTCACGTGACCTGTCTTGACAACGCGATACGGCGTTTCGAGGAAGCCGGTACTCGTTCGTCCGTGCGTAGAGCGCGAGCGAATTAATGAGGCCGATGTTCGGACCTTCGGGCGTTTCGATCGGACACACACGCCCGTAATGCGTGGGATGCACGTCGCGCACTTCGAAGCCCGCGCGTTCCCGCGTCAGACCGCCCGGTCCTAGCGCCGAGACGCGGCGTTTATGCGTGATCTCGGACAGCGGATTCGTCTGGTCCATGAACTGCGACAACTGAGACGAGCCGAAAAATTCGCGGATCGCCGCAGATACCGGCTTCGCGTTGATCAGATCATGCGGCATCAGATTCTCTGATTCCGCCTGAGACAGCCGCTCGCGCACCGCGCGCTCAACGCGCACCAGGCCCGCGCGAAACTGATTTTCCGCCAGCTCGCCGACCGACCGCACGCGACGATTGCCGAGATGGTCGATGTCGTCGATCTCGCCGCGCCCATTGCGCAATTCAACGAGTATCTTGATGACGGCAACGATGTCTTCCTTTGCAAGCGTGCCGGCGCCCGTCAGCTCTGTGCGGCCGACGCGGCGATTGAATTTCATGCGGCCCACCGCAGACAGATCGTAACGGTCTTCGGAGAAGAAAAGACCGTTGAACAGCGTTTTTACGGCGTCCTCAGTGGGCGGCTCGCCGGGACGCATCATGCGATAGATCGCAACCATCGCAGCCATCTGGTCGGCAGTTTCATCAATGCGCAGGGTCTGCGAAATATACGAACCCTGATCGAGATCATTGGTATAGATCGTGTTGATCTTGGTCACACCCGCATCGGTAAGTTTCTTCAGCAGGTCTTCGGTAATTTCATCGTTCGCGTTGGCGACGATCTCGCCGCTCTCCGTGTCCACGACGTTCTGCGCGAGCACGCGCCCGATCACGAATTCCTGCGGCACGCTGATCTTCGTTAAATGCGCTTCCTGCATATCGCGCACGTGCTTGACCGTAATGCGCTTTTCTTTCGCAACAATGACCTTGCCGGCCTTGGTCGCAAAGTCAAAGCGCGCGATTTCGCCGCGCAGACGCTCCGGCACAAGCTCGAACTCGATGTCGTCTTTGTGCAGACGGAAGGTATCGAACGTAAAGAACTCGGCAAGAATCTGCTCGGGCGTGTAGCCCAGCGCCTTCAAGAGGATCGTCACCGGCATCTTGCGCCGGCGGTCGACGCGGAAGTACAGATAATCTTTAGGGTCGTACTCGAAGTCGAGCCACGATCCGCGGTACGGAATGATGCGCGCGGAAAAGAGCAGCTTACCCGACGAGTGCGTCTTGCCGCGATCATGCTCGAAGAACACGCCGGGCGAGCGATGCAATTGGGATACGATCACGCGCTCGGTGCCGTTGATTACGAAAGAGCCCGTCGTGGTCATGAGCGGAATCTCGCCCATGTAGACTTCCTGCTCTTTAACTTCCTTCACCGTCGGCTTCGACGCTTCCTTGTCCATGATCGTCAGGCGCACCTTGGCGCGCAGCGGCGCCGCGAAGGTGAGTCCGCGCTGCTGACATTCTTTGACATCGAACGGCGGTTCGCCGAGCACGAAGCTCACGAATTCGAGACGCGCATTTTTCGAATGACTTTCAATCGGAAAAATGCTTTGAAACGCGGCTTGCAAGCCTTCGCTCTTGCGCGCGTCAGGTGCGGTGAATTCCTGCAGAAACGCCGCATATGAATCCAGCTGCGTCGCGAGCAGATACGGCACGGGCAGTACGCTCGCGCGTTTGGCGAAACTTTTACGGATACGTTTTTTTTCAGTAAACGAGTAGCTCATCGAGGCTCCTCAAAGATTAAAGGACGGACCATGACCCAGTGCACCGCGAACGATGCGCTCGGTCGTGGCCCGTCAGCCACAAAAACAAAAAGGGAAGCGCTGGCGGATTGCCCGCCAGCCTTGCTTCGTTGTGCAAGTTACTTGATTTCAGCCTGTGCGCCGGCTTCGACCAACTGTTTGAGAATTCCGTCTGCGTCAGCTTTCGACACGCCTTCTTTGACCGCTTTCGGCGCCGCGTCAACGAGGTCTTTCGCTTCTTTCAAGCCAAGACCGGTGATCGCGCGCACTACCTTAATCACGTTCACCTTGCTTTGGCCGGCATTGGTGAGCTGCACGGTGAATTCGGTTTGCTCAGCGGCGGCTGTTGCACCGCCACCGCCTGCTGCCGGCGCTGCAACGGCAACCGCTGCCGCGGCAGCCGACACGCCAAACTTCTCTTCCATGTCCTTGATGAGTCCGGACAGTTCAAGCACCGTCATGCCGGAAATTGCATCGAGGATTTCTGCTTTTGCTAATGCCATGCTGTTCTCCTAAGTTGTGGCACGCGGCTTAAGCCGCCTGCTTTTCTTTCTGGTCTCGCACCGCGGCCAGCGTGCGCGCGAATCTGCCGGGGACTTCGTTGAGGGTCCGCACAAACGTCGCAATCGGCGCCTGCATGGTTCCCAACAACATACCGATAAGCTGCTCGCGGCTCGGCATGGTAGCGAGCGCCGCCACGTCTTTCGCAGACATGACAACGTTTGCCATTGCACCGGCTTTGATTACGAACTTATCGTTCTCCTTTGCAAAATCCTGCAGCACTTTTGCGACCTTCACCGGATCACTCGAAATGCCGTAAGCGAGCGGTCCAATCAGCTTCGTGGACAACCCTGAAAACGGCGTTTCGGCGACGGCGCGGCGCGCCAGCGTGTTCTTGAGCACCCGTAAATAGACGCCCGAACCACGCGCTCTTTTGCGCAGATCGGTCATCGCCGGGACGCCAAGACCGCGATACTCCGCAACGACGATAGCCTGCGCCTGAGCAACTTCCGCGCTGATTTCGGCTACTGCCGCCTGTTTCTGTTCCAGATTAAGACCCAAGGTCTACCTCCATACGTTAATGGCTGCGAACCCGCGCTGGCATTCGCAACCGACCCACGGCGACCTCAGCTCCAGGCATTAGCAAACATTCCTGATTCATCGGGACACGCCGTCTGCGTAGAGTTCGAGATACAGAAGCTGGAGTGCAGGATTTTCTGAATCTGCAACTTCAGCACTGACGCCCTTGATTAAGCCCGGCAAGTATCGGTTCATGCGTCCCGGGTTCTTTGAACTGAATCCCGAGTCCTGAATCCTCAATCCTGCTGTTGCCTCTACGGTCTTTGACAACCTGCCGGCGTTACAAGAGACCCGCCGGCAGCCCAAAGCCTGCACAACAATTCTTACGCCTGCATGCTTGCCTGATCGACACGCACGCCCACACCCATGGTGCTCGAGACAGATACCTTTTTAAGGTAATTGCCTTTGATGCCTGTCGGACGCGATTTGTTCACGGCGTCCAACAGCGCTCTGACGTTTTCGAGCAGCGCTTCGACGGTAAACGAGGCGCGGCCAACCGTGCATTGCACGATTCCCGTCTTGTCGGCCCGGTACTGAACCTGGCCGGCCTTCGCATTTTTGACTGCGCCGGCGACGTCCTGTGTGACGGTGCCGACCTTCGGATTCGGCATCAGTCCCCGCGGCCCGAGAATCTGGCCCAACTGGCCCACGACCCGCATCGTATCCGGCGTAGCGATCACGACATCGAAATCCATCTTGCCGCCCTTGATTTCGGCGGCCAGATCATCGAGACCTACGAGATCGGCGCCCGCGTCCCGTGCCGCTTGGGCCCTGTCGCCTTGCGCGAACACGGCAACGCGCACGGTTTTGCCAGTGCCCGCAGGCAGTACTACGGAGCCGCGTACCGTCTGATCCGACTTTTTCGCGTCGATTCCCAGATTGATCGCGACATCGATCGATTCGTTGAACTTGGCCGTTGCGTTTTCCTTAACGATTTTTACCGCATCGGTGAGCGGATAGAGCTTGTTGCGATCGACCTTGCTCGCGATCGCTTTATAGCGTTTGGCGACATGAGCCATGTTATGCGCCCTCCACTTCAACGCCCATGCTGCGCGCGCTGCCCGCGATCGTTTTCACGGCGGCCTCGAGATCGCCGGCGGTCAAATCGGGCATTTTAGTTTTGGCAATTTCTTCTGCTTGGGCGCGCGTCAATCTGCCGACCTTATCGGTATGGGGCACTTTGCTGCCTTTTTCAAGCTTCAGCGCTTTCTTGATCAACACTGACGCCGGCGGCGTCTTGATGATGAAAGTAAAGCTCTTGTCCTGGAATGCAGTGATGACAACCGGCAACGGCATGCCGGCTTCCATCTTCTGCGTCTGTGCGTTGAACGCCTTGCAGAACTCCATGATGTTGAGACCGCGCTGGCCCAATGCCGGTCCGATAGGCGGACTCGGATTGGCTTTGCCGGCGGGCACTTGCAGCTTGATGAAGCCGACGATTTTCTTCGCCACGATGATGCTCCTTTTGGTGGGTCCCAGCGGGCCGCGGGTTTACGCTGCCCTCCCCGTTAATAACACCTGCCCGTTGTTCCGACTGCTGCTCCGTTAGACTTTCTCGACCTGGCCGAAATCCAGCTCCACCGGCGTCGAACGCCCGAAGATGGTGACGGCGACACGGATCTTGCTCTTGTCGTAATTCACATCTTCGACATTGCCGTTGAAATCGGTGAACGGGCCTTCTTTGACCCGCACCATCTCGCCGATCTCAAACAAGACTTTCGGCCGCGGCTTCTCGACACCTTCCTGAATCTGGTGAAGGATGTTCTTCACTTCCTTCTCGGAAATCGGCGTCGGCTTGGTCGATGTGCCGCCGATGAAGCCGGTCACCTTGGCGGTACTTTTCACCAGATGCCAGGTGTCGTCGGTCATTTCCATTTCAACGAGCACGTATCCCGGAAAAAACTTGCGCTCCGAAATATTCTTCTGGCCGCTCTTCATCTCGACGACTTCTTCCACCGGCACCAAAATCTGGCCGAACTGGTCCTGCATGCCCGCGCGCGCAACGCGGTCGATCAGCGCCCGCTGCACGCTCTTCTCGAATCCGGAGTACACGTGTACGACATACCATTTCTTGCTCATGACTCGCTCTGTCCCATCAATAAGCGCACCGCCCATAGCAACCCCGCGTCAATGAGCCACAAAAAAATCGCCATTACTGCAACGAACGCGAACACGATACCGGTCGTCTGCAACGTTTCCTTGCGGCTCGGCCACACGACGCGTTTGGTCTCTTCGATCGACTCCTGGGTGAAAGCGAAGAACTCCTTGCCGGGCGCGGTCGTCCACAACACCACCACGGCCGCCACCGTCCCGCCGAGCACCGCACCGACACGCGCAATCAGCGGGCTCTGATCCCAGTAGTAGAACGCCGCTATTCCCGCTAACAGTAAAAGTACAGCTACCCCGATTTTTATCTTGTCTGCCATGTCTTCCGTTTAGCGTTCGCAGCTTGCGATTGCCGGCAAATGGTGATGCCATACAATTTCGCGCGCCTTAACCGCTACGCTCAACAGCTTTTCATGGCAGGCCAGGAGGGAATCGAACCCCCAACCTTCGGTTTTGGAGACCGACGCTCTGCCAATTGAGCTACTGGCCTATTCCTATGTGCATTTAAAGTGCAAACGGGCGAAGCAGCGAAACGTTCGCTGCCTCGCCCAGCAGATAGCGTTTACTCGATAACTTTAGCGACGACGCCGGCGCCGACGGTCTTGCCGCCTTCGCGGATGGCAAAGCGCAGGCCCTCTTCCATCGCGATGGGCTGAATCAGCGCCACCGTGATCGAGATGTTGTCCCCCGGCATCACCATCTCCGTGCCCGCCGGCAGCTCGATTGAGCCCGTCACGTCGGTGGTGCGAAAGTAGAACTGCGGCCGGTAGCCGTTAAAGAACGGTGTGTGGCGCCCGCCCTCGTCTTTCGACAGCACGTAGATCTCGGCGCTGAACTTGGTGTGCGGCGTGATCGAGCCCGGCTTAGCCAGCACCTGCCCGCGCTCGACTTCTTCGCGCTTGGTGCCGCGCAGCAGGACGCCCACGTTGTCACCCGCCTGGCCCTGGTCTAAGAGCTTTCTAAACATCTCCACACCCGTGCACACCGTCTTCACCGTCGGCTTTAAGCCCACGATCTCGATCTCTTCACCCACTTTGACAATGCCGCGCTCAACCCGCCCGGTCACCACCGTGCCACGGCCCGAGATCGAGAACACGTCCTCTACCGGCATCAGGAATGCGCCATCGAGCGCGCGCTTGGGCTCCGGGATATAAGCATCCAGCGCATCGGCTAACTTGAAGATCGCGCCCTCGCCCATGTCGCTCGCATCGCCTTCGAGCGCTTTTAACGCCGAGCCGATGATGATCGGCGTCTTGTCGCCGGGGAATTCATACTTCGAGAGCAGTTCGCGCACTTCCACTTCGACGAGTTCGAGGAGCTCCTTGTCGTCGACCATGTCCGCTTTGTTCATGAAGACGACGATGTAGGGCACGCCGACCTGGCGCGCCAGCAGGATGTGCTCTCTCGTCTGCGGCATCGGGCCGTCGGCAGCACTCACCACCAGAATTGCGCCATCCATCTGCGCCGCCCCCGTGATCATGTTCTTGATGTAGTCGGCGTGCCCCGGGCAATCCACATGCGCGTAGTGCCGCTTGGCGGTCTCATACTCCACGTGTGCCGTGTTGATCGTGATCCCGCGTGCCTTCTCTTCCGGTGCGGCATCGATCTGGTCGTAGTTCTTCGCCTCCCCGCCATACTTCTTCGATAACACGTGCGTCATCGCCGCCGTCAGCGTCGTCTTGCCGTGATCCACGTGACCGATCGTCCCTACGTTCACGTGCGGCTTCGTCCGCTCAAATTTACCCTTGGCCATATCGATTTCCTCGTTGCTCTCTTACTGTCTGGTGCCCATGGCGTGGATTGAACACGCGACCTCTCCCTTACCAAGGGAGTGCTCTACCACTGAGCTACATGGGCAAAACTTTTACTGCCCGTCACTCTCCCCCCTAGGGAAAGTTGCATCGCGCCACGGTCTCGATATCATTCGCCGACATTCACGACGCTTGCAAACTGGAGCGGGTGAAGGGAATCGAACCCTCGTCATAAGCTTGGAAGGCTTCTGCTCTACCATTGAGCTACACCCGCACTTTGACGTATAAGCCTGACGAACTCAGCGCCCCGAAGCACCGCTTTCTATTGGTGGAGGGGGAAGGATTCGAACCTTCGAAGGCAGAGCCGTCAGATTTACAGTCTGATCCCTTTGACCGCTCGGGAACCCCTCCGAACGAAACCGCCTATTATGGCGATTTCCCCTATTAGTGTCAAACAGTTGGGCCTAGTATTTGCGCGGTTTCGGGCGCCGGTGCGACGGTAAGTCAAATTCGCTACCATCAAGTTCACTCCACCGTCGCCGCAACCCCTCTTGCCCTGCCTGCGCAATATTCTCAACCCACACTCGGTTGCCGTGATCGGCGCGTCCGACAGCGTCGTGAAATTCGGCGGACGCGTGATGAGTTTTCTGATTAAACACGGCTTTAGCGGGCAAATAGTCCCCATAAATCCAGCGTCCGAACAAATTTGTGGTTTGAAAGCATACGCGGCGATCGGGGCCGCGCCCGGGCCCATTGACGTGGCCTTGATCGCGCTGCCTGCGCGCGCCGTGCCTGCTGCAATCCGCGAGTGCGGGGAGGCCGGCGTACGTGGCTGCGTGATCCTTTCGGCGGACTTCGCGGAAGCGGGCGACGAAGGCGCTACGCGCCAGCGGGAAGTCGTCGATATCGCGCGTCGCTACGGCCTGCGGATCATCGGTCCGAACTGTTTGGGTTTCATCAACCCCGGCCTGCGGTTAGCACTTACTTCGTCGGTAGCGCTCGCTGCAGAGCCTATGCCAGCCGGTGGCATTGGATTAATCAGCCAGAGTGGCTCGCTCATGGCATCGCTCATCTCCCACGCGCAGGACACGGGCGCCGGGTTCAGCGTTGCGGTATCGGTGGGCAACCAGGCGGATCTCGAAGTCTGCGATTTTATCGAGTACTTCATCGATGACCCGGTGACGCGCGCGATTTGCGTCTATGTCGAAGGGCTGAAAGACGGTCGTCGATTCCTGGATCTTGCGGACCGCTGCCGCGATGCCGGCAAGCCGCTGCTGGTCGTAAACGCCGGACGCAGCGAAGCCGGCGCGCGCATTACGCAATCGCATACCGCCAGCCTCGCCGGCTCCAGCGAAGTATGGGCCGCCGCGTGCCGTCAACACGCGATCGTTTTGCTCGACGATCCGGAAGCGCTGATCTACTGCGCGCATTTCCTGATCCGCTTCGGGCCGCCGAGTGGCAACGGCGTGGCGGCGCTGTCGCCTTCGGGCGGAACGATCGCAATCACGGCGGACCGCCTGGCAGCCGCTCACCTGCGTCTGGCCGATTTGTCTCCAACCACCTCCTCCGCTCTTCATGACATCGTTCCGACGGGGCGACCGCTCAACCCGCTGGATATCGGCGGACTCGCTCGCGAACGAGGGCTCAGCGCTGCGCGACGAGCCTATGAGCTTTTGGCGTCCGATGACGACACAGCAGCGCTGTTAATCGTGGTTGCGACAACCCCCGAGCTCGACGCTAAGGTTCGCGCTTGGGCGGAGCTCGCGCTCGCGATGGGCAAACCGACCGCGGTGTTGTTTCCGCCAGGTGCTCTCGTTGACCGGGCGCGTTCGATACTGCGCGAATTGCAGTGTCCTTATACCAATCGCATGGACGACGCGCTGCGAGTCCTCAATGCGGCAATCGGGTATGGTACAGCGCTGCGCGCGCCGCGTGACGCGCCGATCGCGCCCATCAATCCGGCTCGCGTCGCTGAATTCGGCGCACCGTCGTCCGCACTCACTGAGACGGAGGCGAAAGAATTGTTAGATACGGTGAGTATTTCGACTGCGCGCGCACAGATTGCGATGAGCGAAGCAGACGCTGCGGTAATCGCAGGAGCAATCGGTTATCCGGTAGTGCTTAAGCTTAGCTCCCGCACCATCACTCACAAGAGCGATGTCGGCGGTGTACATCTCAATCTGCGAGATGAACAAGCGCTGCGCAGCGCCTGGCATGACGTCCAATCTCGAGGGACTGCGCTGACTTCACCTGAAAAGCTCGAATGCGCCGTTCAACCGATGATAGTCGGCGGCACTGAGATGATCGTCGGCACGAAATGGGACCCGCAATTTGGCGCAACAGTGCTGGTGGGAGCGGGCGGGATCTGGGCTGAAACACTGCGTGATAGTCAAGTGGCTCTCGCGCCGGTCACCACACGCCAGGCGCTCGATCTGTTACAGCGCTTGCGCATGTGGCCATTGCTGGCGGGCAGCCGCGGCCGCGGTGCCGCCGATATTGATACACTCGTCGAGGTTGTCGTCCGCACAAGTTGGCTCGCCGCGACGCTTGGACCGCGTCTTCAGGAACTCGACATCAATCCACTGCTCGTCAAATCACGAGGCGAAGGCGCTATTGCACTCGATGCGCGTGCAACACTGCTGCCGCTGCAACTATGAAAGCAACGTTATGAGCACGACGGTTGTGATGTATGAAGTGGTCGACAACATTGCGGTCATTACGCTCAATCGGCCGGATGAGCGCAACGCGATGAACAACGAGCTCACGACCGCACTGCGCGCGGCGTGGGAGCGCTTCAATGCCAGCGACGAGCGCGTCGCCATCCTCACTCATGCCGGAGAACATTTCTCTGTTGGCGTCGATGTGAAATCACCCGCCGAAGACTTTCCTGCATGCGTGCCCAACGTCGGCGTACAGCTCGAGAAACCGTTGATCGCAGCAGTCTCCGGGTGGACGGTCGGCGGCGGAGTTGTGATGGTACAGATGGCCGACTTGTGCGTCGCTGCGGATACGACGAAATTCATGTTCCCCGAGGCAAAAGTCGGCTTTACGGGCGCATTGATAGCAGGGCTGGCCGCACGCATTCCGCACAAAGTTGCGATGGAACTGATGCTGCTCGGCGAAGAGCTCGGCGCGCAGCGCGCGTATGAGATCGGCTTGGTGAATAAAGTCGTGCCGCAGGCCGAGTTGCGTGACGCGGCACTGAAATACGCAAGGCGACTCGCTGATAATGCGCCGATGGTCTTGTCGTTGCTGCGCGAGTTCGTGAGGGACGTGATCCCACGCGGTCCTTCGGAACATGTCGCGCGCGGACGGCTCGCAATCCAGCGTGTGCGGCGGAGCGATGACGCCGGCGAAGGCGTCGCGAGCTTCAAGGAAAAACGCAAACCGCGATTCCGTGGACGTTGACTCCGTATGACGCCGAAGTTTGCCGCTAATGGTCGGCCCAGCGCGGACTCCGGCCGCTTTCTTAACAGAAAGTCTCGGCACTCGATCGCATGCCGTACGATCCGCTGACCGCAGCCACACCTGGCACCGGCCTTTCGCATGTCGGGTCATACTGGGCCGCAACAGCGGGCGATCTTGCAGTGGATGACGGCCGTGCGCCCGCTCAAGTTGATACCGACGTCGCGATAATCGGAGGCGGTTACACGGGCCTTTCTTGTGCGTACCATCTCGCACACCAGTACCGCCTTAACGCCGTGGTGCTTGAAGCGAATCGTCCCGGTTGGGGATGTAGCGGACGCAACGGCGGCTTTGCGCGGATGGCACTGGGCCGGTTGACGGCCGAAGAAATGCTGACGCGCTGGGGCCGCACTACCGCAAAGCGCGTATTTGCCGAAGTGAAGGCGTCGCTCGATACCGTGCGCAGCATGCTGCACGCGGGCCGCATCGACTGCGACGCAAGCGAATCGGGCCACTTGAAAATCGCGCACCGGCCGAGCCGCGCCGCAGGGCTCAAGCGTGAAGCCGACGTACCTGCAACACGATTTCAACTATCCCGCCGAGTTCATTGACGCTGACGAACTGAACAGCAAGCATGTCGGCGGCCCGCAAGCGCATGGCGCACTGCGCATTCCGGACGCGCTCGCGGTGCACCCGCTCAAGCTCGCATCCGGCGTTTTGCGCATGGCGCGCGCGGCAGGTGCGATCGTTCATTCGTCGACTCCGGTGACTGGCTGGCACAAACGCGGGGCGGAGCATGTGCTGGCAACGCCGCACGGCACAGTGCAGGCGAAACGCGTGGTGATTGCGACGAACGGTTACACGCCGCAAGGTTTGCATCCGGCGATTCAAGCGACGTTGTTGCCGGTGCTGTCTCATATCATTGTCACGCGCCCGCTAACTGCCGATGAGATCGCCGCAGCAAATTTTTTGACACGGCACGTGCTGACCGACACACGCAAATTGCTCTACTATTGGCGGCGCCTGCCGGACGACCGCATTCTCTTCGGCGGTCGCGGACTCATCAACGATGCGCCCCATGCAAACACACAGCAACGTAATTTCCTGCTCAGCGAATTGATAGCGAAACACTTCGGACTCGAACGCCTTACTGTCGATTACGACTGGCATGGCTGGGTGTGCCTCACACGCGATTTTCTGCCGCACATCCATCATCCCGCCGACGATGCTTCTGTTCATTACGCCTTGGGCTATCAGGGCAGCGGCGTGTCACTGAGCCTACACGCCGGCAAGTTAATCGCGCAGCGTTTGGCCGGCGACACGACCGCAAATCCACTCACCGCCAGCGATAAACCGCTGGCGCGCTATCCGCTGCACCGATTCATACGCATCCCGCAGCGCGCGATGTATCGGTGGTACCGGCATTTGGATAATTCGGATTGATGAAAACACTTCTCGCATTCGTCGCCTTGACGATTTGCTGCTTCTCATACAGTCAGGACTATCCGGTCAAGCCGATTCGGCTGGTCGTTCCTTACTCACCCGGTGGCCCTGTCGACATCGTTGGACGGATCGTTGCCCAAAAACTAACGCCCGCGCTTTCGCAACAGGTCATTGTCGATAACCGTGCGGGCGGCGGCGGGAATCTCGCCGTGGAAATCGTCGCTAAGTCTGCGGCGGACGGCTACACGCTTCTAATGGGCGCGAATGGCACGAACGCGATCAACCCCGGACTATATCCACATCTCGCCGTCGATCCAGCGCGCGAGCTTGCGCCCATCACCATGATTGCGTCGAGTCCAATGATATTGGTTGTCCATCCGACCCTGTCCGCTCATTCCGTCAAAGAATTCGTCGCGCTGGCCAAGTCCAAGCCCGGCGCGATCAATTTCGCTTCGTCGGGTAACGGCTCGACCGCGCATCTGGCGAGCGAGCTATTGAAAAGCATGACGGGCATCAACATCGTGCACGTGCCGTATAAAGGTGCTGGACCCGCCTTGACGGATCTCGTCGGCGGACAGGTCCAGACTATGATCACCGGTGTCTCATCGACATTGCCGTGACGTTAAAGGCGGACGCCTCAGGCCGCTCGCGGTGTCGAGCGATAAACGCCTCGCAATTCTGCCGGACGTGCCGGCGTTAGCTGAGGAAGTCGCCGGCTACGAGGTAAACACGTGGTACGGTGTGTTTGCGCCTGTACAAACGCCGCGGCCCATCATCGACAAATTGAATCGTACGCTCGCGAGTCTATTTGCTACCGCAGATGCACGCGAACGCCTTGCCGCACTCGGGGCGGAGCCGGTGACCATGCCGCCTGAGCAATTCGCCGCTGCAATACACAAAGAAACAGTCAAATGGGCGAAGGTCATCAAAAACGCCGGCGTGCGGCCTGAGTAATTCAACGCCGGTCATCGTTCGCAAGAAGCGGGTTCTCACGTTACGGCGTTGACCACGCGACCCAAGAAATACTACCTGCAATCCCCGGTGGAACCTTCGTACACTAGCTCGCAGACCGGAGACCAACTCCGGCGCATCCCGACGTCATCTGACAGGGAGCTGCCAAGGCAGGTAACGATGCGGCTGATTTTCGCGAGAATGGTCGGCAAGCGCTGGGTCGCCTGGGTCATCCTCGCGTTAGGCCTCACCTTTTCTGTCCTCGCGTTGTTCCTTCTCAAAGCGCGCATTGAGAGCGAGGCGAGACTCAGGTTTGATAATAACGTGATGAGCGTCAGCTACGCCATTCAGTCGCGTATCTGGTCTTATTACGACGTCCTTTACGGCGTTCAGGGCTTGTTCAAGGTGTCGGATGCAGTGACGCGCGCCGACTTCCGGAAGTACGCATCGAGTTTGAATCTGCGTGAGCGCTATCCCGGATTTCAGGTGCTGTCGTTTTCACGTTACCTGCAGCGCACGGAACTCAAAGACTATGAGGAGCGCGTCAGGCGCGATACCAGCCTCGATGCTGCAGGCTATCCTGATTTCAAAGTGAAGCCTCCCGGCGACCGCGCCGAATATTACGTCGTTGACTATATCGAGCCGATGGCAGGCAACGACAACGCGTTCGGGTTCGATCTGCACGCCGAGCCGCTCCGCGTCCTTGCGCTGGAACGTGCGCGCGACACGGGTGAGATCGTTGCTTCCGGGCGTCTAGTTCTTGTTAGCAGCCGGCAGGTCGGCTTCTCCCTGCGCGTTCCCGTCTACCGGAACGAAATGCCGCTAAGAACGGAGAAGGACCGCCGTGACGCCTTTATTGGCGTCGTCTCGGCGACGTTCGTAATTGATGAATTGATACCAAAGGTCGTCGGCATTGAGACGCTGCAGAACACTCGCATCCAGATATTCGACGCGGGCTTCTTCAATGTGCTCGAGGATGCGGGCACGCTGCCCGGCAACAACATGATCTACGACAGCGGCGGCGCGCATACAACTGCGTCTATGCCATCTTTGCGATGGTTTACCCTGCCGCAGCTTACGCAACGGTCGAAACTCAATGTGGGCGGGCGTCTGTGGGACACGCGCTTTACCGAATTGAGCGGCTTCACCGATAAGCCAAATCAGTTCCTGCCGCTGACCGTTTTTGGCGCCGGAACATTGACCAGTTTATTGCTATTTGCGCTGTTTCGCTCACTGGCTGCAAGGAGCCGCAGAGGCGACGCGATCTATCGCTCGGTCATTGCCGTCATGGCAGAGGGTATCGTGCTGCGCGATGCCCGGGGCAGGATCGTTTCGTGCAATGCGAGCGCAGAACGGATCCTGGGCCGCACTCTCGATCAGATGAAGGGCGATCGATTGTTCGATCCGGCCTGGGTCGCATTTCGTGAAGACGGAGCGCCACTACCGGATGACGAGCGGCCGGCCGAGCTCGCCGTGCGCACCGGACAAATGCAATCCAACGTCGTCGTCGGTTTTCGGCGGCGCGCCGGGCGAATGCTGTGGCTTTCTATGAATGCGCAGTCCTTATACGAAACGTCGAAGACTGTACCATCCGGCATCGTAACAACCTTCACCGACATTACCGAGCGGCGGCAGAGCGAGCGGCGTCAGGTAATGGAACACGCCATCACCGGCGTGCTTGCATCAGCGGAAACACTGGCCGAGGCGATACCCAACATCATCCAGACCATCTGCGGGACGATGCGATGGCAGTGCGGAGCACGCTGGGCATGGGACAAGCAGGCAATGCTGCTGCGCTACAGCGAAGCCTGGGGTACGGATATTCCAGCAATACAGGAATTCATTGCGGCAAGCGCAAACGGCACGATTGAACCGGACGAGGCTAAGAAAGGGCTTGTCCGACGTATTTTTCGGTCCGGGCAGCCGCACTGGGTTGCCGATATCGCCCAAGTCGATGGACTGGTGAAGCGCGCCGGTATCGTCCGGAAAGCCGGACTGCATGGCTCATTTGCGTTTGCGCTTGTGCATGGCACTGAAGTTCTCGGCGTCATGGAATTCTTTCATACCGAGGTGCGGCCACCCGACGAGATGTTGATCGCCAGCGCGGCATCTATCGGCAGTCAGATCGGCCAATACATGGTCCGCAAGGAAGCGGAGGAGCGCGCGCGCCACCTTGCGCACTACGATGAGCTTACCGGCATTCCGAACCGCGCGATGTTCAACCTGCGTCTCTCCCACGCACTTGCGCAGGCGAAACGCAGCGAAAAGCCGCTCGCCGTTCTCTTCATCGATCTTGACCGCTTCAAGAATATCAATGACACGCTGGGACACGAAGCCGGCGATCTTGTTCTGAAGACAATCACCGCGCGGCTGCTCGGGTGCCTGCGCGAGAGCGACACCGTGGCACGTCTCGGGGGCGACGAATTCGTCGTACTGATCGAGGAATCAATCCGGCCGATCGACATCGCCGGCATTGCGGAAAAAATTCTTGCTGCCGTCGCGCAGCCGATTCGACTGGAAGGTCAGGAATTTCACGTCACCGCCAGTATCGGCATCAGCACCTACCCGGACGACTGCGAAGACCTGCAGGGGTTGATGAAGTACGCGGACATCTCGATGTACCGGGCGAAGGAGCAGGGCAAGAACAATTACCAGTTCTTTTCCTCACAGAAGAATGAGCACACCGTTTCGCGCCTTGCCCTCGAATCGAATTTGCGGCGCGCGCTCGAGCGCAACGAGTTTGTCACTGCACTACCAACCTAAGGTCGACGTTGCGAGCGGGCGCGTCACCGGCGTGGAGGCGCTGGTGCGCTGGCAACGGCCGTCCAAGCCTTTGCTGATGCCGCTTCAGTTTATTCCGCTCGCCGAGGAAACCGGCCTGATTGTTCCCATCGGCGCGTGGGTGCTCAACACCGCATGCGCGCAAAGCAAAGCGCTGCGCGCACAGGGTATGGCCAACGTGCGCGTTGCAGTCAACGTCTCGGCGCGACAGCTGCGTCACGAAAATCTGTTCCAGGACGTCGCCCGTGCACTTGAAGAGCACGAGCTCGACGCGAGCGCGCTGGAACTCGAGATCACCGAGAGTGTCGTGATCCAAAGCCCTGAACAGGCGATAACCCTCTTGAGCAAGCTCAAAGAAATGGGCATACGGCTGTCCATCGACGACTTCGGCACCGGTTACTCGTCGCTCAGCTACTTGAAACGGCTGCCGATTGACGCCGTCAAGATCGACCGTTCATTCATCCGAGATCTCCCTGACGATAACGACGACGCCGTGATCACGCGGGCGATCATCGCAATGGCGCATAGCCTCAAGCTTTCGGTGATTGCGGAAGGTGTTGAGACGGATGCGCAGCTTGCGTTTCTGCGTCAACACGGATGCGACGAAATGCAGGGTTACTATTTCAGCAAGCCCGTGCCGGCGGACCAGCTAAGCAGCCTCATCGACAGACGCGCACCCGCGCTGGTCTGACCCTGATCTTCTGACGCAATCGCACGACGGGTCAAAAGACCGGCGATTGCTACGCGCTGCGGTACAATTCGAGCAACCACATAATCGAGGAGTCATCGATGGACTCGCCCACCCATAAGCCGCAGCTTGCGCACAACGTTACGCGGCTCGCACATCTTGATCTGCCCGGCGCCGGACAGGTTTATGTGGCCGGGCAGTACACGTATATCGGGCACATTCCGAATCAGTCTCAGCTCGGCACTTCTATCATCGACGTGGCGGACGCCAGAAATCCGCGCATCGTGTCGCAGATTTTTCTCGAGGATCCGAATTCGCATAGTCACAAGGCGCGCGTCATCGGCGACATCATGATCGTTAATAGCGAACGCAACATGACCGCCATCGGCCGCAAGGCCGACGAGCTGCCGAAATTACGCACGCAGTTGCGCACGGCGCTCGGGCGCGAGCCCAATCACGCGGAGCTCGCGCAGAAACTCGGCGTGCAGCCGTCGGACATCCCGACGGTCGAAGCGGCTGAGCGCAATCCGTACCGATCAGGGCGGCTTCCGTATTTACAACGTCGCTGACCGTGCTCATCCGAAGTTGATCACGTTCCAGAAAACGAGCGGCATCGGCGTGCATCGCTTCGATATGGATGCGAACTACGCTTACATCTCCACTGAAATGCCGGGCTACATCGGCAACATCCTCGTTATATACGACATCCGCAATCCTGCGACGCCAACGGAAGTGTCGCGCTGGTGGCTGCCGGGACAGCATGTCGCCGGTGGTGAGAAGCCGACGTGGCCCGGACGCCAGCACCGTCTTCATCACACGCTGCGCGTCGGCGACCGGCTGTGGGCAGGCTGCTGGCACGGCGGCGTGCGCGTGATCGATGTTGCGGATATCCGCAAGCCGCGCACGATCGGTGAATACAACTATCATCCGCCGTTTCCGGAACCTTCACATACGTTCATGGGCGTGCCGTTTCCTATTGACGGACGCCAGATTGCGATTGCAATCGACGAGGAAGATCACGCACACAGCGCGGATGAAATGGAGCGCCGGCGCGGACGCCCGCATGGCTGCATGTGGGTTTTCGACGTCTCAGATCTCGCGAACATCAAACCCCTCTCGATCTATGAAGTGAGCGAGCTCGATTCTCCATGGAGCCGCGCAACACCCGGCCGCTTCGGTGCGCATCAGTTCCAGGAGCACATGAAAGACACGCTCGTTTACTGCGCATGGTTCGCCGGCGGCTTGCGCATCGTGGACATCGCAGACCCCCTTGCGCCGCGTGAAGTGGGCTACTACATTCCCGAGCCGGCGAAGGGGAAAGCCGCGCCGCAAACCAACGATGTGGATGTCGACGACCGCGGGCTTATTTACATCGTTGACCGCTATGCGGGCTTCGACGTGCTCGAATTCAAGCGTTCAAATTAAACATATGAGCCGCAGATAAACGCCCGATACGCGCGGATACAAACGAACGCTACGCAGATTCGTGCCTTGGGCGACTATCGTGATGAATGCGGATGACTGTATTAATCATCTGCGTTTGTCCAAATCTTTTACCTGCGGCGTCAGGCTTTTGTTCGCTTTGACCTACTCAATCCCCGCGGCGGTAAACACGGCTTTGGCGCCGGGCGTTGCCAGGAGTTTCAGCACGGCCTTGCCCGCGTCCGCCGCCGGTGCGCCTGTCATCAGCGCTGCATCGTAGGGCGTGTAGTTCTGCACTTCCGCGGGCAATGGCCCGACTAGCTTCAGGCCTTTCGACGTGTACAGCTTGATTTCGGTAATCGCACCTAAACCGATCTCATTGCCTTTGCCCTTGATGACGTGCTCCATTACCGACGCTCCATCAGGATAACGCGTCGTTTTCGGCTTCAGCTGTTCGAGAATACCCATGGTGCCGAACAGCTTGTCGAGATAGAGCCCGCTGGAAGCCGAGTTATAGACGACCGTGTCGGCAGCGAGCAACGCTTGCTTGAGCGCATCGGTCGTCGCAACATTGGGCGCCGCCGCTGAATCGCGGACGATGATGCCTACGCCGACGCGCCCCACGGGTGTGCGCGTGCCAGCGTCGATCTTGCCGTCTTTCGCGCCCTGTTCAATTACCATGGGCGGCACCACGACGATGTCATACACTTCGCCGGCGGCCAGACGTTTCGTGATTTGCGGCGTCGTATTGAACAGGATTTTGAGATCATGTCCGAGATCGTGTTTCACTTTCTCGGCAAATGCATGCAATCCCGGCTCAACCGCGCCGCCGCTCAGCACTTTCACTTCCGCGGCAGATGCACAGTTGGTAGCGCCGGCGAGCATCAGGATTGAAACGAACAGACGAGTGCGTGACATGAACGACTCCATAGTGAGATTGCAGTTGATAAAAACAAGATCAGTCCGCGCGTGCGCCGGAATCCCTGACGACTTTCGTCCACTTTGGGATTTCTTTCTTTATATAAGCGCCGAACTCATCCGGCGTACCGCCGATCACTTCCGCGCCCAATGCCGCGAAGCGCTCACGGACATCGCGCTGCTGCAAAACCTTAGCGGTATCGGCGTTAATGCGCTGGACCATCGAACTCGCCGCGCCTGCCGGCATGACGATTCCGTGCCACGTCGTCGCTTCAAAGCCGGGCACGCCCGCTTCAGCAACGGTCGGCAACTCCGGCATTGCCGTCATGCGCTTAGCCGTCGTCACGGCGAGCGCACGCAGCCGTCCGCTTTGATATGCGGGACCACAGACAGCGAAGTCGCGAACATCAGTTGGTCCTGTCCCGCGAGCACATCATTGAGCGCAGGCGCGGCACCTTTATATGGGATATGAACGATGTCGACATGCGCCATGGCTTTGAATAATTCGCCGGACAGATGCGCCGCTGCCCCGCTGCCGGAAGACGCATAATTGAGTTGGCCCGGTTTCGCTTTTGCGAGCGCAATAAGCTCTTTCACGGAGTTGACCGGCAGAGACGGATGAACGACCAGAATGTTCGGCTGTGAGGCGACCAGAATCACCGGCGCAAAATCGCGCACCGGATCATAGGCGAGTTTGTTATAGAGCGCAGCGTTGGTCGCAAGGATGCTGTTGTTGCCTAACAAAAGAGTGTATCCGTCACCTGGCGACTTCGCCGTTATTTCGGCCGCGATATTGCCGCCTGCGCCGGCGCGATTGTCGATGATCACTTGCTCTTTCCACAGCTCTGACAGCTTCTGCCCCAGTAAGCGCGCGACAATGTCGCTCGGCCCGCCCGGTGTAAAGCCGACAATAAAGCGCACCGGCTTGTCGGGATAATCCGCTGCATGGACGCACATAAGCGCCGGACCGAGCAGTATCAACAACCACAACGTTTGCATTGCTAGTGTTTCCTCTCTTCATTCTAGGGACCGCATCTTAATCAAGATTCGCAACCGGCGTCTTGATCACTTTCGCCCAGCGAGCCACTTCGTGCGTCAGCCGCTCGCCGAATTGGTCCGGTGTGCTCGAAGCGGGCTCCGCACCAAGGCCTGAAATGCGCTCTCTGATGTCGGCCGCGGTCAGCGCTTTATTTATTGCCGCATTGAGACGATCGATGATCGTCCGAGGGGTTGCGGCCGGCGCCAGCACGCCGTACCAGTCATTGAGCTCGAAACCCGGATATCCGCTTTCGGCGATCGTCGGCACGTCCGGCAAGAGCGGCAGCCGCTTGCCGCTGCTCGCACCGAGCGCGCGCAGACGGCCTGACTTGATATGCGCAAGCGATGCCGGTGTTGTCGTGAACATCATAGGCACTTGACCGCCGATTACATCTGTCAATGCCGGCGCCGCGCCTTTATATGGGACATGTACGACATCGATGCCGGTGGTGCTTTTAAATGATTCCATCGCAGATAAATCGCGCTCCCCGTTCCGCCCGACGCATAGTTGAGCTGGCCGGGCTTTGATTTCGCGAGCCGCACGAGATCGCCGACGGTGCGCACTGGCAGTGAGGGGTGCACAACGAGCACGCTCGAGGACAGTGCAACCAGTCCGACGGGAGCAAAGTCTTTGAGACTGTCGTACGGCAGCTTTACACGCAGAGCCGGATTTGCGGCATGCGCCGGGTTTGCCATCAACAATGTGTAGCCATCCGGCGCGGCCCTGGCGACTAAGTCCGTGCCGATTATCGTGCCGCCTCCGGGTCGATTATCGACGACGATCTGTTGACCAAGTCCTTCGCCAAGGCGCGGTGCAATGATGCGCGCCATGATGTCGACACCGCCGCCTGGCGCATATGGCACGATCAGACGCACGGCTTTGACCGGGAACCCCTGCGCAAACACTGCCTGGATGCTGTAGGCGGCGCATGAACCGGACAAGATAAAAGCGACTAACGCCCGCTTGCTGAACTGATGACGCCTGATCATTACGTGCCTTTGATGATCGTGCATTCTAGACTACCAGCAAGTCGAGAAAGTCGATGATCGGCAAGACCGTCAGACGCTCACGGTCACTGAATGCGTCCAGAACCATGTGCGCTTTCTTGCTAGCGTAGGTCCGACTGATGTTGTGCTCAAACTTGCGCATCAGCAACGGCAATGCTTCGTTCCTGCGTTGCGGATGGCCGATCGGATACTCGACCTCGACGCGTTCGCTCTGGCTACCGTCTTTGAACGTAACGCGTACGGCGTTCGCGTTCGAGCGCCTGCGCGGATCGACGAAGCCGTTGCTGTAGCGCGCGTCTTCGCGCACGATCGTTTTGGCGCGTAAAGCGTCGATGCGCGGGTCGGCGGCCAGCATCATCTTCGTAATCCTTCGTCGTGATGTCGCCGAAGATCAGAGCAATTGAGATGATGTATTGAAGACAGTGATCGCGCTCCGCAAAATTTTTTAGCGGTCCGGTGCGATCGAGATAGCTCAACGCGTATGCGTGCGTCCACAATTCGACGCGGGTGATATCATCGATCCGATGCTTAACCAATCGATGCAGAATGACCGCCGCTTCGGCTGCGGTTTGCGCGTGAAATGCCGCCGGATAGGACAGCTTGAACTGCACGTTCTCCATTACGTATGTCCCATATGCGCGTTCGATGCTGAACGGAGTGCCCGCACAATACACGTCGTAGAAGCCCCACGTCGGTGCAGTCAGCGCTGATGCATAGCCCATCTCACCCTTGACTGCCGTCATCGCAAGCCACACGCCACGGCTCGCGGCATCCGCGGAAGCCCACGATTTACGTGCACCCGTGTCCGCGCCGCGCCGGTATATCGCGAGCGGATGTCCATCGATCCACGCATTCGAGACCGCGTTCATGATATCCGCGCGGCTACCGCCGAGAAGGTGCGTGGCAATCGCTGCACATGCAATCTTGACCAGGATTACATGATCGAGCCGGTACTGCGTCGTATACGCGTTGGCGAGCGCCAGCACCCCCGCAATCTCATATGCCTTAATTGCGGAATCCAGTACCTCTGCAACAATAAATGGCTTGCGGCTATGTGCTGCGCGCTGCTGGCTCACCCAGTCACTCACGCAAAGTACAGGCCGCAAGCGTATCCGACGGGTGCACCACCGTTGCACCGTAAAACGTGTCGTTGTAATCAAGCCAGCGGATAAGGGCGCCGATGTTGAAGGTGGCTTCCACCGGATCAAGCACGAAGGACGTGCCCGGCACGCGCGCGCCATGCGGGACAACGCTACCCGCTACCAAAGGGCCCAGCACGCTCGCACATTGCGGATTGGCGAGCGCAGCGCATGCGCAGCCGACACTGTCGAGCAGGCAGTAATACGCCGTCTCGCGCGCAACCGTGCTTCTTATCTGATAGTCAGCGACGTAATCAGCGATCTGAGAGATGACGGCATCAAAGCCCGAACGCCTTCGTACACCGCTGCGAATCATCCGCGGAACACAAGCTCAATCGCTGGCACTACCTCGCAGCGACCGCGATTACATCCATCTCGACCAGCATGCCGGGACGCGCAAGCTGGCTGATTGCGAGAAATGTATGTGCGGGGAGCGCAACGCCGGTGAACGCTTCGGCCCGGCACTTGTTGAGATCTTCGCGCGAGCGGATATCCGTCACGTATGAAGTCAGCTTCACGACATCGCCCATGCCAGCGCCATGTTGTGCGAGCAGTTTCCTGATCTTTTCATAAGCGTAGCGGCACTGCGCAAGGAAGTCGCTTTGATGCAGAATGGAACCATCTTTTTCCGCTTCAGCACCGACGCCCGCGAGAAAAATCATCTTGCCCGGTCCGGTTACAGTAACGACTTCGGAAAAGCGTCCCTTCGTCCATTCGCTATAGTTGTAATTCTTCTTCTCGAATCCCGCGCCCGGCGTTTGCGCCAACGCCAGAGTGTAAAACGCAATCAATGCGCATGACGCTATGAGTCTCGACATCGCCAGTCCCTCACGTTTGAATGAAATCTTGCCGAATGGTCCTGCAAACCGTTTATTTCACTGTCGACGTTCCGCGCGAAATATTCTTTTCCGAATTGAAACAAACCGGCTCTCGATAGACACGCGACACCGTAACCAGGTTGGGCATCTCATCCTTCAGTGCCTGGAACAGCGGTTCGGTCGGCCGCCACAAATTGTCATACGGTCCGTCGTGATGCGCCGGCATGTAGACATCCGGCTTGTACGTGCGTATGTGCTCGAACGCCTGCTCGACTGTCAGCGGCTGCAAGAACGCCGCGGATACGGCCACCAGTGCGAGGTCCACGCGCCCGACGCGCTGCATGGCGGCTCTTTCGTACTCGGTGATGCGACCGCCGCTGTCCCGGAACATGATGCGAAACCCGTTATCGAGCGTAATCAGGAATGCGATCGTGCCTTCCGCGATTACTCGCTTATCACTCGTGCCGCGCGAGCGTATCTCCGCGCGTTCGGCAACTTGAGCGGGAGTCGCTTTGGGGCCGACCGCCTTGAGCGCATGGTCGAACGCTTCGACCACCTCACCGGGCGGCTCGCCGTGGCGGCCGAGTATGGGTTCGACCTTGAAGCCGCGAAATTCGAGCATCTCGCCGCCGCGTCCGGTGACTGTCTTGACCTGTTTCGGATCGATCGATTGCGTGAGAAGCTTTTCGGTGGTCACCGGCGCGCCAACAACAACAGCATGCGTGCGACTGCCCACCGATGCAGCATCGGACATGTGATCGACGTGCCCGTGTCCGAGCAGAATTACATCGGCGCGTTTCACATCCGCTGCCTTGAAACCAAGCGGCGGATACATGCTGCCACGGTCGAAGTACCGTGTCGAGCAATAATATCTGTCCGTTGTAAACAAGCTCGAAATTCGCATAGCCTGTCCAGCGCACAGCGAGCGTTTGCGGATTGCGTGGAAACGCGCCGCCGGTAGAAACAAGAACCGGCGCCTGGCAGGCCGCATCGACCGGCTCCGTGGCGAGCTTCATATCTCCTTCGTCAACCCCGCGTGGATCGGCGAAAGGCCTGGCCACAGCGACACCGGCACAGCACAGAAGTAACAGACAAACGAGCGCACGGATGCGGGCTGGCTTTTTCATCGGAGGTTTTCCCTAGGGCAGTGGTTCTACCACTGATAACGGTCTTTGATTTCTTTGGGAGCGATGCGCGTGTCGTTGAATTATTGCATGGGCGCAGTGCAATCACCATGCGCAGTCGGCGGCAGCACAGCAGCGGTCATTTGACAGCGATTACGTCTACGGTAATCTATCGGCTCTTCATGCGGAGAATCGCTTATGGTGATGCCTTGCGCTGATCGCGTTAGAACCGGCTGTGTTGCGATGTGCACAGCTGCTGCTTGCTGTCTAACAACGAATGTCGCCGCGCAAACTCCTGCACCAGATCTGTCGCAAGTGTTGCCGGCAAAACCCATGCAGATCATCGTTGCAAATGCGGCCGGCGGTCCCGCGGACTTCATTGCGCGGGTGATATCGCCCAGGCTGGGCGAAGCACTCCGCCAGAACGTCATTGTCGATAACCGGCCGAGCGCAAACGGCGTCGTCGCGTCCGAGTATGCGGCGCGTTCGACGCCGGACGGTTCGATTATCGCCGTCGGTAACAGCGGTACGCACGCCATCAACTACTCACTCTACAAAAAACCCACCTACGATCCGGTCCGCGATTTCTCAGCTATTACCGAAGTAGTCAACGGCAGCCTCGTGCTCGTCGCACACCCGCGTGTGCCGGCGAATTCGGTGCGTGAATTGATTGCGGAGGCCAAAAAGGCGCCCGGCAAGCTCAATATAGCGGTCGCGGGCGCCACCGGCGAAGTGGCAGGCAACGCCTTCAAGCAACAGGCGAAGATCGACCTGAACAATGTGCCTTACAAAGGCGGCGCACCTGCGGTGATCGCTGTCATATCGGACGAGTCACAACTCGTGCTCACGAATCTTTCCGGCGTTGCGACACAGGTCGAAGCCGGCAAACTTAAGATACTGGGCGTTACCGGCGCGCGACGCGATCCGCAACTGCCGAATGTTCCGACGTTCGCCGAGAATGGACTCGAAGGCTACGAAGTGGAGATGTGGTACGGTCTGTTCGCGCCTGCAAAAACACCGCAAAAGGTCGTGCATGCGCTGCAGCGAGAAGTGGCGCACATTGTAAACATGCCGGACATCAGGGAAAGATTCGTAACCGGCGGCTACGAAGTCGTCGCAAGCACTCCCGAACAGTTTGCGCAGCGCGTCAAACGCGACACTGACAAATACCGGAAGATCATCCTCGATTCAGGCATGCAGCAGGAATAGGCGTGATACGGCCGCCACGGAGCCGGCGCGCATGACGCAGGCGCTCTCGGCGGCCCAAACGTTGCCGCATCGCGAATGGCTGCTTACTGAAAGCGCGGTGTCTTGTTCAAATAGTACTTGCGCATTTCCGGCCGGAATTTCTCCATCATGTCGCGATTCGTGTCCAGCGGCGGCTTTGCGTCGGCCGGCATCAGTGAAAAATATTTCGAATCTTTTGTTGCCCGGTCAAACTCTGCGCGACTTGTATTAAGTACTTCAGGCGTGGTCAGCAAATCCAGCAGCGTCGCGGCCAGCACCTTGGCGCCGGCAACTTCGCCTTTGTGCGCGATCGAGCTGGTGGGCGTAACGCCCGCCTGCCAGTTATGCGGAGCGACGCCGGGCACGCGGGACGGAAAATTGAAGATGCCGCTCGGCACATTCCAGGTGACATCTCCGTTGTCATTTGATGAGTATGCTTGCGACCGATCGCCGGTGACGGACGGTGCAGTAATCAGGCCAACTGCCTTCACGCCGAGGGAGGTCTGAAAGTCCTGCGCGAACTTGATTTCGTCATCACTCCACTTCGGATGACCAACGATATCGATATTCTTTTGCAGTGCTTCGCCCAGCGCGCGATTACCGAGTTGCGGCCACGCTGAGGCGACGTATTCCATATCGTAGGTCGTACCTGTCATCAGCGCTGCCCCTTTTGCGATGTTGACGAGCTTGTCGAAATTGTCCTTTGCCGCAGGTCCGCTCGAGTCGCGCACATACCACCAGATCTGCGCAAGATCCGGAATCACGTTCGGCTGAATGCCACCCATCGTAATAGTACGGTGGCCGCGATACGTGGGGCGCAAGTGCTCGCGCAGCTTGTCGAAACCGATGCTCATGAGCTCGACCGCATCGAGCGCGTCCTTGCCTTCCCAGGGAGCGACTGCGCCGTGCGCGGTTTTGCCGTGGAAGGTGAACTTCGCGCTGATTGCCGCATAGTTCTGCAATCCGTAGCCGGTCGCCAGGCTGTCGCCGATATGAACCAGGATCGCCGCGTCGGCATCTTTGAAATAGCCCTCGCGCACGAGGAATGGACGACTGATAAGCTGTTCTTCGGCAGGACCGAAAGACAACGCGATAGTCCCCGGTAGCTTATAGCGCTCCATTGTTTTCTTCAGCGCATAGGCGGCAGCGACCGCGACGGCGCCATGCGTGTTATGACCTTCCATGTGTCCGGGGGCGCCGGGAATCATCGGCTTGCGCGGAATGCTGCCCGGCGTCTGCGATCCTTCAGGCAGCGCGTCAATCTCCGTCACGATGACGAGCTTCGGCTTGCCGCTCCCCCATTGCGCCCATATGTTGGTGGGCATCCCTGCGCCGCCCTGCTCGACCTTGAAGCCGATATCTTCGAGCGTCTGCTTGAGAAACCTGGCGCTCTCGAATTCCTGCATGCCAAGCTCGCCGAAATAGTCGAGCGAGTCGCCGACCACGGCGATGGGCTCCGCATTGCGCTCGATTGCATCGAACGCATACTGCTTCTGCTCGCTGCTTGCCGCATGACACGCAGTAGCTATGATCAGAACGAGCAAAGGAATGATACTGATCGTGCGCTTCATATCGGTCTCCCCATCAGGCGCCGCCTGTCCCCGTAACGCTCGTGCCGCCGCATACGAACAGCGCCTGGCCCGTAATGTAGCCGCTATCTCGATCGAGCAAAAAAGCCACGGCACGCGCTATATCGTCGGGCGTGCCGACTCTTTTGACCAGTATGCCGTCGATCACCGTCTGGCGTTTTACGCTGCCCTCCGGATGACCGCGGTTGAACAAATCGCTCGCGACCGGCCCCGGGACAACGGCACACCATCGGCCGGCTGGGCGGCGATGAGTTCACCTTGATCGTGGAGCAAGCGGAGGAGCCTCTGCAGCTGGAGCACGTCGCAGAGAAGATCCGGGCTGCTCTGAGCGCGCCGCTGATGGTCGATGACCAGGAGATCTACTTGAATGCCAGCATCGGACTGTCGGTCTATCCGCGCGATAGCGAAGACGCCGAACAACTGCTGAGCAACGCCGATACCGCGATGTACCGGGCGAAGAGCCAGGGCGGCAATGGCCATTTGTTCTACTCACCGGAGATGACGTCCAAGTCGGCGGGGCGGCTGAGTCTCGAAGGCGAGCTACGCCATGCGCTGGATCGCGACGAGTTCGTTCTGCACTACCAGCCCACGTTTGCTGCGGCAACGCGCACGATCGTGGGCGCGGAAGCACTGGTCAGGTGGAACAGCCGCAGGGGCATGGTGGGGCCCACGGAATTCATTCCGATCGCGGAGGAGACCGGCCTGATCTTCGAGCTCGGTAACTGGGTCATGCTCAATGCGTGCATGCAGGCGATGCAATGGCAGCAGTCCGGGCTGCCGCCGCTGCGCGTGGCAGTGAATCTCTCGGCACGGCAGTTCATGCAGAGCAACTTGCTCGACACGATTTCAGGTGCATTGCGCAGGACCGGACTCGCGCCGGAGCTCCTCGCGCTCGAGATTACGGAGAGCATGCTGATGTATCAGCATGAGTCTATCGCGGAGACGCTGTCGCGCCTGAGCAGCCTGGGCATTCGCATCGCCATCGACGACTTCGGTACGGGCTATTCCAGCCTCGCGTATCTCAAGCGCTTCCGCGTCCAGGAGCTCAAGATCGATCGCTCGTTCGTCCGCGGCGTGCCGGATAACGCAGATGATGCGGCAATCGTCACCGCGATCGTGTCGATGGCCAAGAGTCTGGGGCTGCGGTTGATCGCTGAAGGCGTGGAGACCGAAGCGCAGCTGCAGTTTCTGCAAGAGCTGGGTTGCGATACGGTACAGGGCTTTCTGCTGGGAAAGCCGGAGGCGCCGCGCAGTTCATCGAGCGATTCATGCGGCCGGACGACCCACTTAGCTAACGCAAATCCGACGCGCAGGAAGGCGGGCTTGGATGGCGCGTGCAAAGGCGAAAGAACTTCAAAAGCGAGCCGGCAGGCGGGTGCCTTCGGCTCGCGTGTCTTTGCACGTTACTCATCCGCCGCCGCGCTTTCCTGCACGTTCATCGGCGTGCCGTCGGGAGGATTACAAGGATCGCCACTTGGTCGGGTTCCTGGAAGTATCCGCGGTCGAACCGAGCCGCCGTCTCGTCGTCGAGAATTGCAAGTCCATCCGGATCCTGGTATACCCCATCGCCTAGCAGGACGTTCTAGCAGCACTCCGGTCTGGAGTGTCCTCGAGTTACGACTATCCCCGGGAACAGTCGCATTGTTCCAGTTGCACCGATGCTGCACACACGCGTCGGCATCGGTATGCGATCTGTAATGGCTATCCTGCTACTATGGTGAGATAAGAGGCGTGCTCCTGAGCCTCGAACGACAAATTTTGAAGAACCGGTCGCGAGCCGACTCACCACGGACTGGTGCGTCTTGTTCTGCCGGGAGGCGAGCCATGACAAAGACCGAACTCTCCACCTGCCAGAAGCACTGCTTGGGTACGCTTTGACCGTTGCCGCTGCAATCCTATGGCTTCCGGGCTCGGCTCAGCTCTCAGAGCGACGACCATCAAGACAGATGCCAGTTGGGCGCGTACACCCGGTACTCTGAGTCCGAGTGCGAGCAACACCACAGTAGTGGGCACTCGCGGCGCACATCGCGTACCCGGCAACGTCTACACGATCGCCGAAGCGCAAGGCAAACTCGCCGGTCGCAACCTCTTCCATAGCTTCGAAAGTTTCAGTATCGGCGCGGGCGATGCGGCGGTATTCACTACGAGCACCACCGCGCTCAACAACGTCATCAGTCGCGTGAGCGGCACCGCTCCGTCTACCATCAACGGATTGCTCGCGCTCAGTCCAGCGGCGGGCAGCGCGCCCAATTTCTTCTTCGTCAATCCCAATGGCGTCGCCTTCGGTGGGGGTGCGCAAGTGGATGTGCCGGCCGCTTTTCATGTGAGCACGGCCGACAGTCTGATCTTCTCCGACCGGACTGTGTTCAAGGCAGGCAATGGACCCGATTCCACGCTCACCATCGAAGCGCCCGAAGCGTTTGGGTTTCTCGGAAATCGGCAAGCCGCCTCCGTCACTCTCGACAATCTTGATTCCAGTGGCAATGGACAACGGCCGCGGCTGAAGATAGAACTTGCTCCGGGCTCTATGTTGGACATCACCGGCGGAGCGGTGCAGATCTCGGCGGCGGATTTGACGGTATCCAAAGGAATCTTGCGCGTAGCGGCCACCGGTAATGCGGCTGTGGAAATGCCGGTCAGCGGCGGACCAGGGGAGCATTCTTGTCGGCGCAATCGAGGCCACGGATACGGCGCTGTCGACGACTGGGACCGGAGCGATTCAGCTGACGGGCGGACCCATGACACTGCGCGACGGCACAGCAGTTTCCGCGAATGCCGGTGGCGTGGACATTACTGCAGACGTGTTGTCTTTGCGCGGTGGCGCGAAGATCACCACAAAAGGAACTAACCAGAGCAACGCTGGTTCCGTGACGGTCAATACCAACGACCTTTCGATGCTCAGCGGCAGTCAGATCGTTTCGAGCTCGTTGAGCACGCAGCAGAACGCCGGCAACGCCAACATCACGATTCAAGGCCAGCAGGGTGATGGGAGCCTCGCTCGATCTCTGCTTGTCTCCGGGAGCAATACCACCATCTCGACAGCGACAGATGGAGCAAGCCAAGGTGGGAACATTCAGATTGCCGCTCGACAGATGACGGTGGAAAAACTCGCGACGATCAACGCGGAGACGTCCGGCAAGGGCGAGGCCGGTAACATCACGATGTCCGGGGACAACCTTGCTGTCGTACCACCGGCGGGCGCATCGAGGCGAGCACCTCCGGCGAAGGGAAAGGCGGATCTATCGTCGTCACGACTACGGGTGACGTGACCGTGTCCGGCGTGAGCGCCGGACCGCCTGACGCGCAGCGGCCTGTTTGCGAAAACGCTAACGCCCGCGGGCGGAACGGCCGGCGATGGCGGAGGCGGAGGAGGGGGAGGTGGAGGCGGCGGAGGATCAGGAAATAACGGCGGTGGTTCACTGGCGGGTCTGGAGGAGGCGGCGGAGGCGGTGGAGGCGGCGGCACACCAGCCAAGCCCGGAGATGCCGGCGACATCACCATCGTCGCGAAGAATCTTATATTGAACGCCGGTGCTCAGATCGACAGCAGCACAACCAGCGGCGCCGCCGGCGGCAGTGTGTCGATCACAACGGCTGAGAACATTACGATCGCCGGGTCCGAGACTCGCCTGACGTCGGACGCTACTCGCGGCGGCGGGAGCGGCGGCAGCATCACGCTGGTCGCGAAGAACGTCACGGTGCGCGACGGCGCGAGCGTCACCGCGGCAACCGGTGGCAAAGGCGACGCCGGGAACATCACGCTCACCGTCGTCGATCAATTGCTGATGGAATCGGCCGGCACGTCACGACGAGCACCAGCGGCTCCGGCAAGGGCGGCACCATTGTGATCCAGGCAAGCCAGGTCATGCTCGACGGCTCAGGCACCGCGATCATTGCCGATACCCTGCATCCGTTCGCCGATCTGACGATCACCATCAATATCCTGCATCCCAACGACGGCGATCTTATCGTGCTGCTGGACAGTCCATCCGGATCCAGGGTGGCGCTGCTTTCGCGCGTCGGCGAGGCCGGAGAGAATTTCACCGACACCAGGCTGAACGATCAAGGCAAGAACTCCGATCACGTCGGGCTCTGCTCCTTTCACCGGTACGTTCACGCCGCGTGAGCCGCTGGCTCAGCTGATCAACGAAGTGTCTGCAGGCAATTGGACCTTGAACGTGCGGGATCAAGCCACCGGCAATGTCGGCACCCTGCAGAACTGGACCCTCAAGATCGGCCAGCAGACGTTCCAATCGACCGGCGGGCCGAAAGCGATTCCCGACGCCGGCAACCTTCGCTCGACTATCGCCGTGGCCAATCCGATTCTCTCGACCGTGCAAGGGATCGGGGAGGCGGCTGGGATCGGCGGCGACGTGACGTCAACTGCCGGCACCGTGACGGTGCAGAATGGCGCGACCCTGTCTGCGAGCTACCCGTGGAGCGGGCAAGGGCGGCATCGTGACGGTGACATCGACGGGCCTCGGGCGACACTGAGCGGCTCGGGTGGCGGGCACACGCGAGGATCGCCACCGATACCGTTTGGCACCGGCGCGCGGGAGACATTGTGATTAAGAAGGGTCAGGAGTCTGTCAGTGAGTCAAGGCGAACTGTCGAGTAGCTCGTCGGTCCGATCGAGCGGCAATGCCGGAAGCATCGACATCACTTGGGAGGGCACGCTGCAGTGTGTAGAATGCCGGCGTTATCAGTTCCTCTACGAGGTCGCGCGATGGCGCTGCAGGATCAATCCAGGCCAACGCTGCGCAGATCGTCGTCGACGGGCCGGGGGAGCGCAATTCGTGCCGATGCGTTGGCGAATCTTCCGGCGAGACTGGAAACGTGACTGTGAACGGCCACTAACGCCGTCACCTTATCCAACGGTGGGATCTTCTCCATCCGCAATGAGGCCAACAGTTGCCGATCCAAGAGTCGCGTTGAACCCCACGTTGCTCACGCTATCGGCTCACGACATCACCTTGCAGCGACGCCGATATCACCGCTGAGTCGACCGGCGACGTGGACGCCAGTGCGATTCAGATTCACTTTTTGGGCCGGCTCAACATCGACCCGAGCAACATCACGACCAGCGCCAACCAAGGCAACGGCGGTCCCATTACGATCGATGGCGGCCAGATTATCGTGTTGCAGGATTCCCAGATCACGACCTCCGTGCAGGGCGACTTGGGCAATGGGGGTGATATCAGCATCCAGGCGGGCTCGCTCGTGATGCAGTCGGGTTTCATCCAAGCCAATACCGCAGCGAAAGGGGCGAGCGGAGGCAATGTAAACATCAATGTGCAAACGCTCCTGCCCAGTGGCAATAGCGTCTTCGTGGGCGGGAGCACTCCGTTCGTGTTCCAGCCCGGCGTGTCCGGCCCCGAACGTGATTCAGGCAGCCGCGCCGACTGGCGTGAGCGGGATGATCAATACGACCGCGCCCACGCTGGATGTGGCAGGGCAGTCTGAGCCGGCTGACCGCTGAGGTCGTGGACTTCGGCGCGTTCGGCAAGGATCCGTGTCGTATCGGCGCGCGGAGCTCGTTCACTCGGATCGGCCGAGGCGGCTTGCGCTCGACATCGACGGGCATGATTCGACCGGAGGCAACGCTGGCTCGACTGTCCCAAGACAGCGCCAACCAGAATGGATCCTTCTCTACGACGGTGGAACAACCAAACGAACGTCTAAGCGCGCTCCAGGATTGCAGATAGCTGGACCGTCCCGCAGGACCGCTAACGACTGGTTCCCTGCGTGGATAGCGATCCCTTCAGGGCAAGGGCACACGGCGCGATCCAGAGGCAGCAAATCATCCGGAGCAATCGGCTGAGCGAGTAGGCCCATCGTGCGAAAGTTACGGTTGGGCCGCGCAACTTTGCCAGGTGGAAACGCAGCCAAGAGTCAGCATGCCCCGCGCGCCAAAGCACTCCATGCTAAGGTTCTCAATCCCATCGAATGCGAGGGCTTCATGGTCGATTGCTTCACATCCAATGGCTGCGCCACGGATGCGCAAGGACGCACTAATTCGTCAGTGCGCTCGAAGGCGATGCGCTTGGGAATTGCGGTGTGCCTAGCCGGGTTGGCAGCATCGGTCGTCTCGGTTGCTGCCGACGGGCGAGCTGCGACCGATGTTCTGGTCAACAACTACGATGACTTTCGGACCGGCGCGAATCTGAGCGAAGCGATTCTGAATGTCTCGAATGTCAAGCCCGAGACGTTCGGCCGCCTTTTCAGCTATTCCGTCGACGGCGCTGTACTTCGGCCAGCCGCTGGTCGTAAGCGGAGTCAGAATACCGAACCGCGGTCCACGCGATGTCGTGTACGTTACGACCGCGAACAACTCCGTGTACGCATTCGATGCCCAGCACGGCAGCGGCGCACCGCTCTGGCAAAAATCGCTGACTCAGTTGCCCAATGAAGGTGCGGCGACGGTGATAGGTATTTACAGCACCCCGGTTATTGACCGCTCCGCGCACGCCATCTATGTCGTCGCCGGACTGATGGAGGGAGTTCGCGCCAAATACGTCTTGCATGCGTTGGACCTGTCGGACGGCAGCGAGAAGAGCTCGGGCCCCGCGGTCATCACTGGTTCAGTGAAAGTGGATTCGACTCTCGTGCCGTTCGAGCCGAGCAACACTCGGATCGCTGTACAACGGACCGCGCTTGCGATCGCGCAGGACAGAGTCATCGTTGCCTTTGGCGGAGACTTCTTCGAAGGCTGGGTTTTTTCCTTCGACAAGGCCGATCTTCGAAGATCGCCGTCGGTCTTCTGCACGACGTGTGCGAGCCGCGTAGCCGCCATTTCAGGAATCGATTACCTGAATCCGGACTGCACCTTTCTTGGACCTGGCGGAGGCATCTGGCAAGCGGGACGTGGCCCGGTTGTCGACGGCAACGGCATGGTCTATTTCTTCACCGGCAACAAGGCGCACATTATCAAAAGCGGCTGCATGATCTCGCAAAACGATAATCGCTGCGCAGCGTGCGCCAACGCAGGTGGCTGCCTGTGCAAGGGCATCGGTTCTCCCAAAGTGTGCAGAGGTCCCGACACTTGCATCGCCCACGAGGCGCAGAATCACGAATTGTTCGATACGAATGAGTCCTTGATTCGGTTGAACCCGGCCGATGGGCTCAAATTGACGGGGTGGTTCCGGCCCGCGAATTGGGATGATCCAGGAGTCAACGGACTGGAGGTGGCCGACCTTGATCTCGGCAGCTCCGGCCCAGTGCTGATCCCAGGCACCAGGCGACTGATGGGCGGTGGAAAGCAGGGTGTACTGTATTTGCTGGATACCACGTCCCCCGCTTCGTCATGCATCGCGTCCCTGACGAGTACCTGTATGTCGCCTGCAATCCCAAACCCGATCCAGAGCTTTCAAATAGCCCCGCCGCCGCCGCAACCGCACGAGTACTATCGCCACTTGTTTGGCGGACCCGCAATTTGGTCCCGTTCTGCAGCCGAGGGCGGCGCGCTGGCGTTCGTATGGCGAGAAAACGACTACCTGCGCAGCTACCCGCTATCCGACAAGTTCGAGGGATGCGATAACAGCAACCCCGTGCCGACCACTTCTCACAGCTGTCCGAGCTCGGCACAGAGCAAGGATTTCGTGGATCGGCACCCGGGCGGGATTCTGGCGATCTCGGCCAATGGCAGCGATGCAGCGACTGCGATTGTCTGGGCTTCCGTGAGTCGCGTCATGAACGGGCCGGGCAAGCTCATGGCTTTCAAGGCGGTGCCCGAAGCGTCTACGCCGACCCAATTGACGAAGCTATGGGATAGCGAGCTCTGTGAGGAGGACAGATTGGAAGGGGGCTCGGATTTCATTCCGCCCACCGTCGCCAACGGCAAGGTCTATCTTGCGACAGGTGCGAACAAAGTGGAGGTGTTCGGGCTGATCAAGCCGAGGGAGTGCGCCCCGCAAGCTTCGCCGGACGCTAGGGCCGATGCTGCAATAGGGTCTTCACCCACCGCGTGCCTTGGACGCGATGCGCTGATCCACACACGCCTTTACCTTCGCCGCACCCTGTTTTCCGATCTCCGTGCGGCACGCGTCGATCGTTCCCGCGTGTTCCGGCGGATACTGCGCGAGCGCCGCCTCTGCCTCGAGATCTTTATCGACGCAGAGCTTTACCACCTCCCATCCGTTTCCGCGCAGTTGTCCGGCGCACCGGGAAACAACCGGTCTGGCTTGCTTCGGATAGGCCGAGACGGCCGCCAAGGCGGCATTGTCCGCCTCGATGCAGCGTCGCACCGCTTCCACTCCGAACTCGCCCATCTCGTAGTGACAGCGCAGCACGATCTCTTCTTTCAGATCGGGATCATCCAAGACATCGGCATGTGCGGGATAGAGGGACAGAGACAGCATCGCCGCCGCTGCGCGGGTTACCATTGCGCGGTTCAAGCTTCGCCTCTGTTCCGGTCGGGCAATGTCAGGTCATAGGGCAACTTTAGTCTCTCCTCTCACCGTTGGGCGCGGCTGCCGGCGGCGCACGCAGATCCTCGACCGCGAGCTTGACGCCCTCGACGCTTTCCCCGACTCTCCACCATTGCCCCGCGAGCGCTTGCATCTCGTTCTTGCCGCCCGAGGCGATCGCTCGGACGACGTCGCGCTCGAAACGGTCCGTGTTGTTCAGGGTCTGCCGCAGAGAGTCGATAGAGCTCAGCATGGCCCGGACATCCGGCCGCTCCCGGATTTGCAACTCGCCGAACAGCACGTCGAAGCTCTTCTCGATGTCGAGCACCTGCGCGGACAGTTCGGAAGACTTGCGGGACGCTTCGTAGGTGAACTCCGGGACGGTCACGATGCGAATGGCGACCTTTTCCAGTTCGGCCTGCAATTTGGACAGCTCATCTGCGAGTTTGCTCAAATCGGCGTCGAGTCGTACGCGATCTGCAGGCAACGGCCCCAATGAAAGCACGACGGCCTTTGCGAGGAGCCACGGATCAATCAAGTCCTGGTCCGACAGGCCTTTATCGAACTGGGCCGTCGCCTGCCCAGGTCCCAGGATCGCGATCAACGCCATTAATCCGATTGTGCTCGATCTCCTCATCTTCGATTCTCCGTTCTGCTGTACCGACCGTGCGACAGCACTGCGTTCAGCTTGCAAACAATGCACGCTCGACGAACAGTGTAAGTCCAACCGCGAGCACGACGACCGATGTCGCCATGACGGCACGCGGCTCCCACTTGAACTGTCGCAGCCAAAACAGGATAGGCACCGCTAACAGCACCGCCATTGCCTGTCCGGTTTCTACGCCGAGGTTGAAGTTGAGCAGGGACCAAACCAAGCCCTCCCTTGGCAATCCCAGCTCGCGCAGCACGTTGGAAAAACCAAAACCATGCACCAGACCGAACAAAAAGCTCACAGCCCAGCGATGCGACACCGCCTTGCGCATGAACAGATTTTCAGCCGCTACGTAAGCGATCGACAGGGCAATGGTCGCTTCCACCAGTTGCTCTGGCAGCGTCACGACATTCAGTGCGGCCAGCGCCAACGTGATGCTGTGCGCGATGGTAAATGCCGTGATGATCTTGAACAGCGACCACAGATTCCCGCCGCCGAGGATCAGGGCCAGAAGAAACAGCAGGTGATCGTAGCCGGTGAGGATGTGCTCGATGCCGAGCACGAAAAAGCTGCCCGCGCTGCGTGGAGCGGTGGCTGCGGCGACATCGACGCGCAGTTCACGGGCCTGCGTCATGAAGACGAATTGCTGACTGCCGCCCGGCCACTGCACGTTCGCGATGGTGTGGTACTGCGCACCCATCACGTCGAACAGGTTGTCGCGGATTTCCAGCGTCCGCGGAGACTCTGCGCAGGCGAAGCGCACATCCAGAGTTACGAGCGCGCCTTCACGCGCAGGCGGCGTCAAGGTCGGCGTGGTCGCCGTGCAGGCTTTGCCATTGCTGCTGATGGCGATCTTCTCCGGCACCGCCTTCAGGAGCGCGGAATAGTCCGGGGGCGCACCGGGTTGCCCCAGGTCCACGCCCGCAGCACCCTGCGGGGTTGCGGCGGAGACCGCGAGCAGCAGATGGTAGTTGACCGACTGTCCATCGACGCTGATCGTCGCCAGACCCTTGTCGACCGTGTGAGCCGACGCGAGCCGAGATGGCGAGGGTCGCGGCAAGCGCAGCGGCGAAGTAAAGCAAGCGTTGCATAGCGATCTAATCGCACGGCGCGCCGTAGCCGCGCTCAGGCGTGGCGGAGCTGCGCAGTCGGCGCGCGCGGCTGGGCAGCAGGTGCCAGCCTGCTGCAGCGGGCCCGGCAACTGCTGCGATCAGCGCGGTCAGGTTGTCGATCTGGTAGTTCGCGATCGTGACCACTTGTGGCTTCCCGACCGGGAGGATATACCGGCTGAACTTGTCAGGCGCGACATCTCCCACGGCGTACTGCGCCAACGGCTGCAGTTCCTTCGGCCGGTACGCGAGAATCACCATCTTCGGTGTCGCCACGCCGAGCTCCTTTCCACCGTCCTGCAGAGGGAAGTCGCGCTCGATGCGCGCGCGGTCGAACCCTGCAAACGCCGTTGCGATCCGCGCTGCCATGGCGGGATCGGCCTGGTGTGCGTGGCCCGGCTGTGCCGGTGCGTGCGCGCCGTGGTAGAACCATGTGCCATTGGCATCGCGCTCGAAGCGGTGCACGGCGCCTGCCGTAGGCAATCTCGATCGCGCCGACCTGCTCGATCGGGACCGGAAGCAGCAGGCGCGGATCGCGCGCGGGTCCGCTGCCCGCAGACGGCGTCGCCGCACGATCCCGCATCTCTATTGCAACGATTGCTCCGATCAGCAGCAGCAGCACGCCCCACACGACGATCAGCCTTGGACTCATCCGGCGCTGCGCTCAACGCTGTTTCCACCACACCGCGATGCCCACCAGCGCCATCAGCGCCGGGATCAGCACGAGCGACAGGAAGAAAGTCCCCTTCATCTGCCGATTGGTGAGATTGACGCGTGGCAGGTCGTAGGTGCGCGGCTCGATTCCGATGAGGTTCTCCTGCGATGCCAGGTAGTTCACCGTGTTCAGGAACAGCTTGCCGTTGCCCATGATGTGAAAGAACGAGTTGGTGGCGAAGTCCGAGTCGCCGATGATCGCCACGCGCGATTTGCCGGTGAACTTCGGCGGCTGGCCTCCCTTCCCACCGGCTCGGCAGCGGCTTCTCGCCGCGCAACTCGCGCAGCACCGCTTCGGCAGGCGCGACGAACTCGGGCTTCCGGTTGGCGACTACCATGATCGTTGCAGGCCCGGGCTTGTCCTTCGCCGGGTTGAATTCAGCCTTCTCGCGGTTGGTGCCAGCGTAGCTCTCTTTGGAGGAGTTGATGATCGGCCTCACCGAAACCCCGGGCACGGGCTGCGTCGTCGGCGACAACGAGCGCGCACCGGGGAAGAAGCGTGAGCGGGAGGTCGCGCGTGATCTCGTGTCTGTTGTAGTCGGTTACCGCGGGCGCCGACACGTCGGTCCAGAAGTGGCTGGCCGAGTCGATCACCATGGTGTCGTCCAGCACCACGCCGAACTCCTCGACGATCGGTTCCAGCCCGGTCTGGATGAACGGGTCGAGCATGAACAGCGCATTGCCGCCGTCGGCCAGGTAGCGGTCGATGGCCTCCACTTCGCCGGGGAGCAGCGCTGTCTTTCGGCCCGGCGACGATCAGCACGTTGCAGTTGGAAAGCGAGTCGTCCGCCTGCATGAGCAGCACCTTCTTGACCGAGTAGTTCATCGTCTCCAGGCCGTGACGCGCCTTCGCCATGCCGTGGCGCTCGTGCAGAACGGTCTGCGCGCCGAGGCCATGCGAATGTCCGGCTGCACCTTCGGTGTGGTCGTGGGACTCGAGGCTGAACGGGTCGGGCTCGCCGTGGCCGTCGAGGAAGCACGCCGCCTGCTGTACGCCGCGCGAAATGCGCAGGATGGCGTTGGCGATGTCGGTTTCGCTGGGCCCGCTGATTTGCAGACGTCGGCCTTCGCTTTCCATGATCGCGGTGCCGGCGAATTCCACCCCGCGCATCCGGGCCTGGGCCGGATTGAGCATCGGATCGAAAAATTCGAGCGTGACTTTGCCGTTCGAGTTGATCGGCGAACAGCTGATAGAGCTCCACCGTTTCCCGCATCATCGGGTCGTGGAAGAACGTCACATGCACCGGCTTTTCCAGCCGCTTGAGCATCTGCTTCGTCTGGCTCGGACAGCGAGTACAGCCCGGTCGTCGTCATGTCGACGCGCACGGGAAAGACGGACGGAAAGGTAGGCGAGCGCAACCAGCACCCCGATCACGCCCAGTGTGTACAGCGCGATCTCGCCGCGGCGCTGCCGTACCATCGCGCCCAGTTCGGTGCGCAGCGCAAAGACGCCCCACGCCAGCAGCGCGAGGCCCAAGAGGCCAAGCAGGACAGGCCAGGTCACGCGTGTCCGTGCCGATCGCACGGATCGAACCGGCCGTCGCGAGCAGCGCGATGCCCGCGAGCAGAATCAGAACTGAACGGAAAGAGCGTTCCACGTCAGCGCCGCCACTGCAGATAGCTGACGTTCAAGGTCAGAGCGATGGCGCTGACCATCAGGTAGAACACCACCGCTTCGCTGCGTATGAGGCCGCGGACAAAATCGCCGAAGTGTAGCGAGAACGAGAGATAGCCGAACAGGCCGCGAAGAATGTAATCGGTCTGGAAGCTCTGCAGGTGGCCGACGAACCAGAAGCCGAGCAGGACCGGCACGGTAATCAGCGCGGCGATGATCTGGTTCTGCATCAGCGACGAGAAGAACTGACCTACGGCAAGGCAGGCCAGGCCCGAGCAGCAGGAAGCCGATGTAGCCGGACAGGATCGTCTTCGTCTCCGGGTTGCCATAGAGATAGAGCGGAATGAGGTTGATCGCGGTGGCGGCTGTCATCAGCAGGAGAATGGTCGCCGCGCCGAGGTACTTGCCGAGCACGATCTGCCAGGGCTGTGAGCGGCAGCGTCATCAGCAGCTCCATGGTGCGTCCGCTGTACTCGCCGGAGAACAGGCGCATCGTGATCACCGGGATGAGGATCAGCAGCAGCGATGCCCATGTTCTGGAACGTCTCGTCCATCGTGCCGATGCCGGTCAGGAAGATGTTGTAGAGAAAAAAGTAACCGGTACCGAGCAGGAACACCGACACCACGAAGTAGGCGATCGGAGAGCGAAAGTACGTCAGCACTTCCTTGCGGTAGATGGCAAGCATGCCGTTCATGCGGCCTTCCCTTGAGCCGTGTCGCCCACGTAACGCAGAAAAATGTTCTCGAGGGTGGGTTGCTGGCGTTCCAGCCTGTGCAGATCCCAACGGCTGGCCACCGCACGCGCGATGCGGGCCTCGACGCCTTCCTGGCGCATCCACCTGGCATTCGACGGTTTGTACCGCGTCGCTGTCCGGGCATTGCGTGCACGATGGCGCCGCGTACACCGTCGACGGCAAGCAGCGCCTCGCGCAGCGGCTCTGCCGGCGCAGTGATCTCCAGACGCACGCTGTTGGTTTGTTCCGAAGCTTTCTGCAGGCCGTCGGCGAGTCGATCGCGAGCAGCCGGCCCTGGTTGATGATCGCGACGCGCCGGCAGATCAGCGTCACTTCCGGGAGGATGTGGGTGCTCAGCAGCACGGCGTGATTCTCGCCGAATGCGCGGATCACCTCGCGCGTCTCCTGGATCTGTCCCGGGTCGAGCCCGGCCGTCGGCTCGTCGAGCAGCAGCACTTCCGGTTCGCCCAGCAGCGCCTGGGCCAGGCCGACTCGCTGCCGGTAGCCCTTCGATAGCTTGTAGATCTCGCGCCGCACGACGCTCTCCAGTCGGCACGCAGCTGATGACGCGGTCGAGATCTCGCGGAATCTGCACGCGAGGGCACGCCCTTCACCTTGGCAACGAACCGCAGGTAGGTGGACACGTCGAGCACGTCGTAGAGCGGCGGCTGCTCCGGCAGGTAGCCGAGCTTGCGCGCGGCGTCCTCGTTCTGCGTCGCCATGTCGAAGCCGGCCACGGTCACGCGTCCCGAGGTGGCCGTCGTATAGCCGGCGATCATGCGCATGGTCGTGGTCTTGCCGGCGCCATTCGGCCCGAGGAAGCCGACGATCTCGCCCTTGCCGACCGTGAACGAGAGGTCGTGGATGATGGTCCTGGAGCCGTAGCGCTTGGAGACGGATTCGAGTGCGATCATGTGAGACCAGCTGAGTTGAGTTGTTGCGCGGATAAATGAAGAGCCCCCCGCGAGGGGGGGCTCTCTCGAGACGAGGAACGAATCCTGGGACTTACTTATACCACTTGTTGCCCTTGGCGGCGAACTGGTCCTGGTCGTGCGCCATGAAGATCTGGGCGCCTTCGAGATCGCGCATGAACTTGAGCCGGTTCAGCGAGTTGGTGTAGTCCTGCACGCTGTAGTTCAGGCCGGCCGGATAGCCGTCCAGGTTTTCCTGCATCCAGATCGCGTCTTGCGTGATGATGATGGTCCCGCTGCTGGCGAGCTTGACCTTGACCGACTGGTGGCCCAGCGTGTGGCCCGGCGTGCTCAGGATCAGAACGCTGCCGTCGCCGAACAGGTCGTAGTCGCCGTCGAGCTCGAGGTAGTTGAAGTCACGCGCTGCCGTCAGATCGTCCATCACGAAGGTGCCCGGCGTGCTGCGGCCCTGGAACTTCTCCGGCCACCAGCCTTGGTACAGTTCCTTCTTCTGGATGACGTGGATCGCGTTCGGGAACATCGCGATGTTGCCGATGTGGTCCAGGTGGGTGTGCGAGGTGATGACGACCTTGACCTTGTCGGCCGAGTACCCGAGCTTCTTCAGCTGCTCGTCGATGACGTCGTCGCGCTTCTGGCTGGGCTTGAGGAAGTCGCAGTTGCCTGCGGCCCAGTAGCTCTTGCAGTTGCCGTCCGAGATCGCGACGTTGTTCCCGGTGTCGAACACGACCAGGCCCTTCGGGTGGTCGATGATCCACATGCTGACCGGGATGGTGATGTCGCGCTGCTTTTCCTTCGGAACCGTGGGGATCAGGCCGGTGATCGGGAATGGACCGAACATCCCGCTCGTGGTCCAGTACACACCTTTTACCGTCTGCGCCGATGCCACTGCCGAGCCGGCAAGGCATAGCCACGCCGACCAGGTGCGCGGCAATACCTGACTTTTTCATTGGTTGATCTCCTCTCCTCATGATGGGTCTTGACGCACTCACGTGCATGACGGATTCTTCTGTCTGAGCTGTGATCACCCGCCTACTGACCCGACCGCGATTTCCAAGATTCTCCGGACAACATGGCCACGCATGCGTTGCGAGCTCGACGGAGCTCCAACTGCCGCGTGGGCCGATCGAACATCGGCGACCGTAGACCGCCACCGCTCGCAAGGCTATGGGCACGAGCGCCAGCAGAAGTATAGGAGATTCGACTACAGTTGTGGTAGCAGTGCCAGGAGCCGTCACTTATGCCCGCAATTTTGTAATGCAGGAACGAGAGTTGCAGCGTTGGCAGCATCGACCATGAGCGACGCGGCATTTGAGTACGGGAGGCTGTGCGCAAGTGCAAGTGAGCCTGGGTAGGTCAAGGCTGATGGGATTTCAGCTTGCCTCGCCGGGCTCCAGCTATGGTATAAAACTCGGCTTTTCGAACATTTCCGATGGGATGAGGCATTTATGGCCCGAGTATGTCAGGTAACCGGCAAGAAGCCAGCGAACGGCAATCACGTTTCACACGCGAACAATAAGACCCGCCGCCGCTTCTTGCCCAATCTGCAGTCCAAGCGCTTCTGGGTGGAAAGCGAGAACCGCTGGGTGCGCCTGCGCGTGAGCCACGCGGGGTTGCGCACCATCGACAAGAAGGGCATCGACGTCATCCTGGCTGAGATGCGCGCTTCGGGCGTGAAGGTATAGACTTCGCGTTCTAGAGTCTGCGTCCGCCGATATCGCTAACGGAGTTGCAAGCCATGAGAGAGAAGATCAAGCTCGAATCCACGGCCGGGACCGGCCATTTCTATACCACGACCAAGAACAAGCGCACCACGCCCGATAAGATGGAGATCAAGAAGTTCGATCCCGTCGCGCGCAAGCACGTCATCTACAAGGAAACCAAACTCAAGTAAGGCTCAAGAAGTCTGCGCTGGAGCAAATCCGCCGCTTGCTCGGGGAAACAAGAGCCGTTGGAGAAAAGAAAAGGGCCTGCGACATCGCAGGCCCTTTCGTTTTGGTCAGGCTCTCGCTCAAGCCGTAGCGTAACGGCGCAGCGTTTGCGAGAACTTGGCGAGCTGGACGATCTCGCTCTTTTCCGCGCGATGGCACCAGTCTTCCAATTGGTGCAGCAGCTGTTCTTTGGAAGCGGTCGAGCGCGCCCACACGGCGGATAGCTCCTGCCGCATCGCGTAGACCGTCTCCAGCACCTTGCTGGTCTTCATGACCTGCTCCAGGCGCTCGCGTTCTTCTGCCCGCAGATCCTTGGCATCGCGATGCAGCCAGCGCTTGAGCGAGCGGCCATCCACCGCATGACCGGCGGTCTTCAGACGCTCACGCTCTTCGGCCAGCGTGGCCTTCAGCGTACGTGCGTAGCGCTGCACCACATCGTAGCGGTGCGTGATCACAGCCTGCAGCGTCTGCAGATCGCAGCGCGCTTTGTCCATGTCGAAGCGGATCTTCGGGGCCAGCTTCTTCACTTGTGCGAGCCCAAGCGCCTGCATCGCGCTGATGTACATCCAGCCGATGTCGAACTCGAACCACTTGCTCGACAGGCGGGCGGACGACGCATAGGCGTGGTGATTGTTGTGCAGCTCTTCGCCGCCGATGAGGATGCCCCACGGCACGATGTTCGTGCTCGCATCTTCGGGCTGGAAGTTGCGGTAACCGGTGTGGTGGCCCAGGCCGTTGATCACGCCGGCGGCGAACACGGGAATCCAGGCCATCTGCACGGCCCAGATCGCAAGGCCGGCAAAGCCGAACAGCACCAGGTCGATCACCATCATCAGGGCGACACCCATCACACTGTGCTGGGAGTAGACGTTGCGCTCGATCCAGTCGTCGGGCGTGCCGTGCCCGTACTTGGCGATCGCATCCGCATCGGCTGCGCCGATGCGATAGAGCTCGGTGCCTTCGAGCAGGACTTTGCGCAACCCCATCACCTGCGGGCTGTGCGGATCGTCCGGCGTCTCGCATTTGGCGTGATGCTTGCGATGAACCGCCGCCCACTCCTTGGTGACCATGCCGGTGGTGAGCCACAGCCAGAGCCGGAAGAAATGGCTCACGACGGGATGCAGCTCGAGCGCACGATGCGCCTGATAGCGGTGCAGATAGATAGTGACGGCGGCAATCGTCACGTGGGTGAGCGCAAGCGCCACAACTACGTAGCCCCACCAGGGCAAATGCACCAGGCCGGAGGTCAGCTCGAAGATCAAATCCATAGAAGAGTGAAGTGGTTAGGTCCAGGATGAAGCGGTTAGGAGGAGGTACGCGCCAGCCCCAGGAAACGGCGCCTGAAGTACAAATCTTCGGCGTTCGGCGCGAAAGCTTGAGCGCTTAATATGGGGTAGCATCGTCCGCGTATCAACTTAAAATTTCGCAATTCTTGCGCGTTTTGCCACTGCTTGCAGCAACACTTCGTAAGTCACGGGGCGCAATGAGGAAAATTCGAGCTTCCCGGAGCGCGTCGCACTGGCTCAAGGGCGGACTTTGCCGCGCCGCCGTCGATGATACGGATTTCGCGCTGCGGGAACGGAATCGCGATGCCGCTCGCCGAAAAGCTCTTCAACAAGGCACGATTGAGATCGGAGCGCAGATTGCCCTTGCCGGCCTCCGGATCGGTGATCCACGCGTAGAGCTCGAGATCGATGCCGCTGTCGGCGAAACCCTTGAGGATGGCGACCGGCGCGGGATCGCTCAACACGCGCGAGTGCGCGCGGGCGGCCGTCCTCCATGAGCTCGAGTGCCAGCTCGACGTCGCTCTGATAGCTCACCTGAATCGGAATCTCGACCCGCACCCGGCGATCGGTGTAGGAATGATTGATCACCATCGAAGTGATGACGTGCTCGTTGGGAATGATCGCCTCGGTGCCGTCCTGTCCCTTGAGCACCAGATAGCGCGCGGTCAGGCGCGTCACTTCGCCGTAGTAGCCGTCGATCGTCACCAGCGCGCCCAGGCCGACCGAGCGATCGAGCAGCAGCGCGAAGCCGGCCAGATAGTTGGCGGCGATCTTTTGCAGACCGAAGCCGATGCCCACGCCGATCGCACCGGAGAATACCGACAAGACGGTGACGTCGATGCCTACGGCAGGCAAAGCCACCAGGATTGCGAGCACCACCAGCACTATTTTGGCGAGCTTGGACAACACCACGCGCAAGTTCAGGTCGAGCGCGCGCGCAGCCATCAGACGCGCTTCGAGCAGCTTGCCGGCCCACAGCGCGATCAGCACCGTGATCGCCACCGAGGCGATCGCCTGAACCACGTTCAGCAGGGAGATGCGCTGCTTGCCGATGCGGAAAGCGAAGCCATCCATCAGCGCGACGAGCTCGGCGAGCGCGCCGGTCAGGTACAGCGCCAGGCCGATCCAGACTGCCCACGTGAGGGTGCGCTCCCACGTGCGCAGCACGGTGCTCGGCGAGAACACGTGGTGCAGCACGTACATCACGACGCGCACCAGCAACAGCGAGGACAGCAGCGGAATCGCGACATTCAACAGCGCGACCTCGGGCTGGCGGTAGCGCAGTACCGCACGCGCCACAGCGACGAGGATCAACGCGCAGAGCGGAAACAGCACGCGGCTCACGCCGCGCAGGCCGATCTTGACTGCCATGCCTTGCTCGGGACGATCCTCCGCGGGCTGGGCGCCGATGCGCGCCCGCACCCAGCGCGCCGCCCACCACGCGAGCGCGAGGCACAGCAGGAGGGCGCCCACCTGCCACAGGAAGTTGCTGCTGTGCACGTCGGCGAGCAGATCGACCATCAGCCGACGGATCTCGATTTCGCCTTGTCTGGTTTCAGGGTCCATTGAATGCCGTGATTCGTGATTCGTGATCGTGATTCGCAAATCGCTTATGCCCGGGCCGCAGGCGATCTAGCGCGTGAATATGCGACGAGCACGCTCTTTGCACGGGCAAACGAGCGCGACTCATCACGTGAAGGTGATAGCAGCCCGTCTGCACTCTCGTCTTGTTTTTCTCTGCGTCCTCTGCGCTCTCTGCGCCTCTGCGTTGGCAGTTGCCGTAAGCTACGCATCGCGCTCCATCACCGCAGCGAAAAACCCATCCATCCCATGCGTATGCGGAAACACGCGAAAGTACGGTCCGGTGTCGAGCTCGATGTTCTGGCCGCGCAGCACGTCGTGCGCGGGGACGAGCGCGAAGGCCGGATTGCGGCCGAGGAACTGCTCTACGATCTGTTCGTTCTCCTCGCGCAACAGGCTGCAAGTCGCATAGACCAACCGCCCGCCGGACTTCAGCAGACGCGCGGCGGATTGCAGAATCGCCTCCTGCTTGCGCGCCATCTGCGCGATGCTCTCGGCATTGTGCCGCCATTTGAGATCGGGATTGCGGCGCAGCGTGCCGAACCCGCTGCATGGCGCGTCGACCAGCACGCGATCGATCTTGCCATCCAGCCGCCGAATGCGCGCATCGGTCTCGCTGTCGATCTGCTGCGGATGGATGTTCGACAAGCCGGAGCGTTTGAGCCGGACTTTCAAGTTCGCCAGGCGCCGCTCCGAGGTATCGAACGCGTACAACCGCCCCTCGGAGTGCATCATGGCGCCGAGCGCGAGCGTCTTGCCGCCGGCGCCGGCGCAGAAATCCACCACCATCTGCCGGCGCCGCGGGGCCACCAGGTAGGTCAGCAGCTGACTGCCTTGATCCTGAACTTCGACTTTGCCGCTCAGAAACAGCGGATGTTTTTGCAGCGCGGGCTTGCTCTGCAGCCGAATGCCGATCGGCGACAAGATCGTCGCGCTGCCGCCGAGACCATCCTGAGCGAGCTGCGCCAACACTTCATCTCGCGATGCGAGCTGCGTGTTGACGCGCAGATCGAGCGGAGCCTGCTGCAGCAGACCGCGCGCCAGGCGCTCCAGCTCTTCGGCACCATACTGCTCGAGCAAGCGTTCCCACAGCCAGTCAGGCAGGCTGAAGCGCACGGCCGGTGGCAGCTCCGTCTGCGCCTGAGTGCGCAGCGCGGTGAGCCAGGTTTCCTCATCGCCGCGCAGAAGCGGCGCGAGCTCGCGCACGCTCATGCCGAAGGCGACGACGAGGCTGCCGAGTGCAAGCCGGCGTGCGGAGCGTTGCGCGCCGAGCTGTTCCAGCAGGCGCATGTGCCGCAGTACCGCGAACGCCACCTCCGCGACGAAGGCGCGGTCGTGCTGGCCGAGCAGAGCATGCTCGCGGAAGAAGCGCTTGAGCGTGCTGTCGGCGGGGCCGGTGAATGAGAGCAGAGCCTGCAACGCGGCGACGGCCGCGTCGAGGCGGGACTTATTGGGTTGCATGCTGTGTTTCGCCGCGCTAACGCGGCGGCGAAGTGTTGATCGCTTCGACCAGCGAGTCGAACGCGGTGCCGTCTTTTTCCGTGTAGCGGATGCGCACCGGCAGATAGTGGCGCTCGGTCGCGAGCCACACGTCGAAGGCGCGCTTGTCGTCGCCCTCCAGCACTTTTTTCACGTGCAGCGTCGCGATGTCGCCGATGACGGTGTTGAGCGTCTCGCGCCCGACGATCGCATAGCGATAGCTCGTGACACGCCTGCCGTCGGTGAGATTGATGTTGAGCTCCTTGTCGCCGGGCTGTGACGAATGCGAAGTTCCAGGCGAAGCTGGTGGCGTCCCAGGTGCTGGGGGGCAGCGGCACCGTCTGCTTGGTCTCGTCGCCGTCGGCGAGCTGGACCTGGTTGGTTTCCCAGTCGAACGTCGCAGAGCGCTTCACTTTGTCGTTGCGCGACTCGACGAAGGTACGCGGCTTGAGACCCTCGGGCGTGATGCGGCCCTTGGCCTCGCGCCGGATGTTGAGTTGATAGAGCATCGCCGCTATGCCGGAGGTCTTGGATTCGCTCACCACCGAATACGTCTTGCCGTCGTGCTGGAAGGTGTCCAGCCCTTCGCCGATCTTCATCGAGCCCATCGACACGCGGTACTTGATCTCGACGTGCGTCGGGACCGAAGCCGCGCGCACCGCCGCGCCGCCTATCAGGAATACCGCACCGAGCGCGAATACAGTCAGCTTTGTCATGAGGGCACCGGAGAGACCATCGAAGTCGGCACCGGCGCTGCGCCGGCGAGCAGCACGCGATCTGCGCTCACGTGCAAGCGTCCCTCGATGAACCAGCGCACCGCTTGCGGCAGGATCACATGCTCCTGCTCGAGGACGCGCGCGGCCAGAGACTCCTCGGTATCTTGCGGGAGCACCGGCACCGCCGCCTGGGCGATGATCGGACCATGATCGAGCCGCGGCGTGACGAAATGAACGGTGCAGCCATGGATCTTCACGCCTTCCGCCAAAGCGCGCCGATGCGTATGTACGCCGGGAAATGCCGGCAGCAGCGAGGGATGAATATTGATCAGGCGGCCCGGGAAACGTTCCAGAAATCCGTTCGCCCAGAATGCGCATGAAACCCGCGAGCACGATGAGATCGGGTTCTCGGCGTGCGACGGCGTCGCCCAGCGCCGCGTCGAAAGCGGCGCGCTCGGCGAAGCGCGCATGGCTCACCACCTCGGTGTCGACGCCATGCCGCGCGGCGATCGCCAGCCCAGCCGCATCGGGCTGATTGCTGATCACAGCACTCATCTGTGCCGGCAGGCGCGCCTGCAGCAACGCCTGCATGTTGCTGCCGCGGCCGGAAATCAAGATGACGATGCGTTGCATGGGCTCTCAGGCGATGCGCGTCTGCGCTTCGTCGCCTGCGCGGGCGCGGATGCGCCCGATGCGCCAGGCGGTCTCGCCGGCCGCGGTGAGCGATTGCAGCGCGCGCTGCGCATCGGCTTCGGACACGATCACGATCATGCCGATGCCGCAGTTGAACACGCGGAACATCTCCTGCTCGGCCACGCCGCCGGTCTGCTGCAGCCAGTCGAACAGCGGCGGGCGCGGCCAGGCGTTGCGGTCGAGCTCCGCGACCGTGTGCGCCGGCAGCACGCGCGGAACGTTTTCGAGCAGCCCGCCGCCGGTGATGTGTGCGAGGCCCTTGACGTCCAGCTCGCGCATCAACGCGAGCAACGGCTTCACGTAGATGCGCGTAGGCGCGAGCAGCGCTTCGCCGAGCGCGCGCCCATGGAAATCGGCAGCCAGGTCGGCGCGCGATCGCTCCAGAATGCGCCGGATGAGCGAATAGCCGTTCGAGTGCGGCCCGCTGGAGGCAAGCCCGAGCACGGCATCGCCGGGGGCGATGCGCACGCCGTCGATGATCTTGTCTTTCTCGACCACGCCCACGGCGAAACCCGCGAGATCGTATTCGCCCTGCGGGTACATGCCCGGCATCTCGGCGGTTTCGCCGCCGATCAGCGCGCAACCGGCCTGCTCGCAGCCGAGCGCGACGCCTTTGATGACGTCGGTGGCGGTGGCGACATCGAGATGGCCGCAGGCGAAGTAGTCGAGGAAGAACAGCGGCTCGGCGCCCTGCACCAGGACGTCGTTGACGCTCATCGCCACCAGGTCGATGCCGACGTGTCGTGACGGCCGAGCTCGAAGGCCAGTTTCAGCTTGGTGCCCACGCCGTCGGTGCCCGAAACCAGCACCGGCTGGCGGTAGCGTTTCGGGTACTTCGAACAACGCGCCGAAGCCGCCGATGCCGGCCAGCACGCCTTCGCGCAGCGTGCGTTTGGCGAACGGCTTGATGTTTTCGACCAGTTGATCGCCGGCATCGATGTCGACGCCGGCATCACGGTACGACAGGCCGGGCTTGGCGGAAGGGTCGTGGTTCATGGGCAAGTGAGAGCGCGGGTTGCCGTTCGTGCCGCGTTTCGCGCGATGCAATCTGGGTTAACATTCGCCTGCGCGGTAATCTCACGCACGCATCGGCGCCGGCCGCGAGCCGGACGCGCGCGAATTCTAACATCCAAACGCGCCAGCTCCGTTTGACGTGAACACCGGTCACGATGCGTCCGGGAGGTGACGGCACTGCCGCACGGGGACCGGACTCACCAGACATGCAGCGCAATCGCTCTCATCATGCTTAGTCCGACCCAGCGCTACGCGCTCTATTTCGCGTTGCTGCTGGGAATCGCCGGTATCGCGTGGCTGCTCGGGCCGGTGCTCTCGCCGTTCGTCGCCGCCGGCATCTTCGCCTATATCTGCGTGCCGCTGGTAGATCGCCTGTCGCGACGCCGGATTCCGCGCACGGCGGCGGTGATTGCGGTGATGCTGCTGGTGACGCTGATTCTCATCGGCCTGGCGCTGATCCTGGTGCCGCTGATCCGGGAGCAGACTCGAGCGGTCATCGCCCAGGTGCCCGCCTTCACCGTGTGGCTGAAGGAAGCGGTGCTGCCCTGGCTGGAGACGCATCTCAATTTGCAGTTGCGCTTCGACGCGGCGTTCTTCCAGGAGCGGCTCGAACCTCTGCTCTCGCGCGGCGGCGGCTGGTTGACGCGAGATCGCGCCGTCGATCACCTCGAGCGGGCTTGGCGCTGATCGGCTTCATCGGCTCGCTGGCGTTGTTTCCCATCGTGCTGTTCTACTTTCTGCGCGACTGGACGTCGATCCTGCGCGCGCTGGAAGATCTGATGCCTCGGCGCATCCGTCCGGAAATGCTGGCCATTGGCGCGTGAAGTCGATCTGGTGCTGGGCGAGTTCCTGCGCGGGCAGCTCTCGGTGATGGCGAGTCTGGCGATCTTTTACGCGATCGCATTGTGGGCGATAGGGCTCAAGTCGGCGCTGTCGATCGGGCTGCTGACCGGGATGCTCGCATTCGTGCCGTATCTGGGATTTTCGCTCGGCGTGATACTGGCTTCGGCCGCGGCCCTCATCCAATTCCACGGACTGATCAGCGTGCTTCCGGTCTGGGGCGTCTATCTGGTCGGACAGCTGCTGGAGAGTTACGTGCTCACGCCGTGGCTGGTCGGCGATCGTGTGGGCTTGCATCCGGTGTGGGTGATCTTCGCGATTCTCGCGTTCGGCAATCTGCTCGGGTTCGTCGGCATATTGCTCGCGGTGCCGCTGGCGGCGATCACGCTGGTGCTGGTGCGGCATCTCAAGCGGCGCTATCAGGCGAGCGGGCTCTATAAAGACTAGCGCGAATGCAGCAACTGCTTCTCGATCTATCGCAGCCGCCGCCGCCGACACTGACCAACTTCGCCGTCGGCGGCAATGCGGAGCCGCTCGGTGCACTACACACGTGGCTGCGCGGCGCGCTGCATGAACGCTGCATTTATCTGTGGGGAGCATCCGGCTGCGGTAAGACGCACATTCTGCGCGCACTGGTGCAGGCCGCACACGAGCTCGACCGTACTGCGGTGTACAGCGCGACCCGAACGAGGTGGAAGCGCTCGACGCGCTGGCTGAGGTGCCGACGCTGATCGCGCTGGACGATGTCGAGCGGTTGTCGGAGCAGGAGCACGCCGCGCTGTTTCGGTTGTTTCAGCGCGCGACCGAAACCGATACGCTGCTGCTGGTGAGCGCGGATACGGCTCCGGCCGCGCTGACGCTGCGCGACGACCTGCGTACGCGGCTCGCTTCCGGGCTCACCTTTCAGATGCATCTGCTGTCCGACGACGAAAAGGCGAAGGCGCTCGCGCGCTCATGCCGCTCAGCGCGGATTCGAGCTCGCGCCGGAGGTTGCGCAGTATCTACTGCGCCGTCGCCAGCGCGATCTGCCTTCACTGATGCAGGTGCTCGACGCACTGGATCAGCACTCATTGCGTACCCAGCGGCCGATCACGCTCGCACTATTGCGGGAGGTGCTGCAGCCCGAAGACATCGCAGCTCGTCAATCGTGATGCCAAGAACGGAACGCGAGGCTACGCCGCTGTCAAGCGCATCTGCAATCGGTGTTGCGCACACGCCACGCTCACGCAGGCACGTCCAATTGCGCTGACTTGTTACGTTATACTCGTCTGCGTTACCCGAAATGCATTGTCGATCGATTGCTTAGCTCTCTCTACCATTGGGTTGTGCACTGTTGAATTGCGCTCCTTCGCGTGCTCTGACCGTCGCGCAGGACATGCCGATGTTGTGTCGGGCCGCCGCGACAGGCGCGTCGAGCGCATCATTCGCAAGCGTCGATGCGGCCTTGAGGCCGCTGCCCGCATGCGCCTCGCTCTCTTCGATCTCGACAATACCCTGCTGGCTGGCGACAGCGACTTCGAGTGGGCCCAATTTCTGATCGAGAAAGGCGTGCTCGATCGCGAAGTCTACGAAGCGCGCAACCAGCAGTTCTACGAGCATTACAAGGCCGGAACGCTCGACATCCACGCTTTTCTCGATTTCCAGTTGAAGCCGCTGTCGCGTCATCCGCGCAAGGTGCTGGACGAATGGCATCGCGAGTTTCTGCGCACGCGCATCCTGCCGATCATCACGCAGAAGGCACGCGATCTGGTGGCGAGCCATCGCGATGACGCACGCGCCATCGTGACGGCGACCAACAGCTTCGTGACCTGGCCGATCGCCCGCGAATTCGGCATCGAGCATCTGGTCGCGACCGAGCCGGAGCAGCGCGACGGCGAGTTCACCGGCGGCGTGGTCGAGCAACCGTGCTTTCGCGAGGGCAAAGTGGTGCGCGTGCAGTTGTGGCTCGCCGAGCACGGATTGAACTGGGGCTCGTTCAAGGAGACCTGGTTCTATTCCGATTCGCTGAACGATCTGCCATTGCTCTCGCAAGTCACCAATCCGGTGGCGGTGGATCCTGACGAGACGCTCAAAGAAGCGGCGCTGGAGAACGGGTGGATGATCATCAGTCTGCGTTAGCCTGGATAATTCATGAGGGACTCGGGATGGCGCTGCGACACGTTACCGCTTGCGGCCGTTTGCGGGAGCAGCGGCATAGCGGTCGAGTAGCCCGGCCTAATACACTCTATTGCTCACGAGCTGTCGTTACGCACGGCATGCCCACTCAACATCCACATGCGGGGCGTCTTCATGAATTATCCAGGCTGTCGCGCGGACTGATGCGGCCTGCGCGGCTGCTGATCCTGTTTGCCGCGCTGGCTGCGGGTAGTCTTGCACTCGGCCTGCTGGCGGGCAGCGTTCCGGTATCCGTCGGGCAGCTGTGGTCCACGCTCCTCGGGCGAGACGACCGGACCGGCGCACGACATCATCTTCACCGTGCGTTTGCCGCGCGTCCTGGGCGCGTTCGCCTGCGGCGGGCTGCTCGCACTTGCCGGCGCGCTGTTGCAGGTTCTGCTGCGCAATCCCCTGGCCGATCCTTACGTGCTCGGTATTTCCGGCGGTGCCGGCCTCGGCCTGCTCGGGGCAACCGCGTTGGGGCTTGGATATGCAGCTGCACATGCGGCCGGCCTGGCCGGCGCGCTCATCGCCGTGATTACGGTGTTCGGACTGAGCTTTCGCGGCGGCGAATGGAATCTGTATCGGCTGCTGCTGACCGGCGTCGTGTTCTCTTCCGGCTGCGGCGCTTTGATCAGTCTCCTGCTCACGCTGGCGCCGGAGGCTGCGGTCAAGGGCATGCTGTTCTGGCTGCTGGGCGATTTGTCGGCAGTGACCTCTTCGGGCTGGGCCTGGCTGATCCTCGGCGGGCTTACGCTGCTGGCGACGCTGTACTCGAACGCGCTCAACGTGCTGAGTCTTGGGCGCAACAAGGCCGCAGCGCTCGGCGTGCCGGTGTTGAAATCCGAGATCGCGATCTACGTCGGCGCCTGCGCCGCGACGGTGAGCTCGGTCGCGCTGGCGGGTACCATCGGTTTTGTCGGTTTGATCGTGCCGCATATCTTGCGACTGCTCGGGGTGACCGATTACCGTTGGCTGATTCCAGGCGCGGCGCTGATCGGAGGTGCGTTCTTGACGTTGGCCGATACCGCCGCGCGCAGCGTGTGGGCACCGTTGCAGATCCCGGTCGGGTGTGGTCACCGCGCTGCTCGGCGTGCCGCTCGTGCTGATCCTGCTGGGGCGACGCCCATGACTTTGAGCGCCCGTGCCCTGGCGCTCGGCTATGGACATCACACGGTGCTGCGGGAGCTTTCGCTCGACATCGCTCCGGGTCAATGCTGGGCTGTCCTCGGCAACAATGGCAGCGGCAAGACCACGCTGCTGCACACTCTGGCCGGAATCCGCTCGCCGCTCGCGGGTACGGTTGCGCTCGACGAGCGCTCGCTTGCGAGACTGAACGCCGGAGCGCGTGCCCGCGCGATCGGGCTGCTGCTGCAGGACGAGCCGCTGGAGTTCTGGGGAAGCGTGCTGGAGTACGCCGGCCTCGGACGCTATCCGCACCGGCGCGTTCGGACTCGCGGCCGGGCTCGGGAGACGAGACGATCGCGCGAGAGCAGCTGGAGCTGCTGGAGCTCGCCGCCTTTGCCGCGCGCCCCCTCGCGAGCCTGTCCGGCGGCGAGCGCCAGCGGGCCCGCCTGGCCCTGGTGCTGACGCAACAGCCGGTCTACTATCTGCTGGATGAGCCGTTGCAGCATCTGGACTTGCGTCACCAGGCCCGCGTTCTCGCGCATTTCGCCGGACTCGCAGCGCAAGGCGGGGTGGCCGTGGTCATGGTGCTGCACGACCCCGTGCTCGCCTGGCGTTACTGCGACCACGCCCTGCTGCTCTACGATCATAGTGCACCGCAAAGCGGCGCACGCCGCGAGATCCTGACCGAGGCCAATCTGGAGCGACTCTACGGAATCCCGGTTACCCTATAATGCCTACTTCCGCCAGGCGATTGCCGGGACCCGGGTCTCCGCCCCGCGCCCATCGAGCCTTCGCAACGGCAGGACTAGAGCGGCGCTCGGCCGCCTTCACAGCTCTCAAATGACGCGCTCGATGCACCCCATCCTGTCTCGGACGGCACAAGGCCGTGCTGGGCGGGCGACTGCGCCCGCTCTCAACCGCCGCGGCCTCGGAAACCCGACTCGATGATCAAGCGGTTCATCCAACGCGTGCTGACGGGACGCTCCCGCTCGCAGGCGCCACTCACCATTCCATTCTCGAAGCACGGCATCGATCGCAGCCACATCAGTTCATGCGCGCGGCGCGTGACCGAGGGGCTGCAGGCCGCGGACTTCAAGGCCTTCGTCGTGGGCGGCGCGGTGCGCGATCTGCTGCTCAATTTCGTACCGAAGGACTTCGACGTTGCGACCGAAGCCCATCCCGAAGAGATACGCTCGATCTTCCGCCGCTCGCGCATCATCGGTCGCCGCTTTCGCCTCGTGCACGTGATGTGCGGCGCGGAGACGGTGGAGGTGTCCACGTTCCGCGGCATGGGCTCGCCCGACGAGGAGGGGCATGAGCGCGATGAGCATGGCCGCATCTTGCGCGACAACGTGTTCGGCTCGCAGGCCGAAGACGCGCTGCGCCGCGACTTCACGATCAACGCGCTGTTCTACGATCCGGCAACGCAGGAGATCCTGGACTACACCAACGGCGTCGCCGATCTCAAGAAGCGTCTGATCCGCATCATCGGCGATCCCGAGCAGCGCTACCGCGAGGATCCGGTGCGCATGCTGCGCGCGGTCCGGCTCGCCGCGAAGATGGACGGTGAGATCGAGCCGAAGACGCGCGCGCCGATCAAGCGTCTCGCGGCGCTCGTGCAAAACGTACCCACCGCGCGTTTGTTCGAGGAGATGCTGAAGCTGCTGCTGTCCGGGCATGCGCGCGACTGTGTCGTGCGCTTGCGCAAGGAAGGTCTGCACCACGGCCTGCTGCCGATGCTCGATGTGATCCTCGAGCAGCCGCTCGGCGAGCGCTTCGTCATGCTCGCGTTGGAGAAGACCGATCAGCGCATCCGCGACGACAAGTCGGTGTCTCCCGGATTTCTGTTCGCCGCGCTGCTCTGGCACGAAGTGCTGGCGGCGTGGAAGACCGCAGAAGCCGAGGGGATGAAGCCGATTCCGGGCCTGCACTATGCGATGGACGCAGTGGTCGCCGTGCAGGTGGAGAAGCTCGCTATCCCGCGGCGCTTCACCACCGACATGAAAGAGATCTGGGGGCTGCAGCCGCGCCTGCTGCAGCGGTCGGGCCGGCGGCCGTACCGGCTGCTCGAGCATCCGCGCTTTCGTGCCGGTCTCGATTTTCTGCAGCTGCGCTGCGAGAGCGGCGAAGTCGACAACGAAGTGTTTGCGTGGTGGGATCGGTTCAAAGACGCGGGCGAAGATGAGCGCGCACGCATGCTGATGCCCGACCGCGAGGGCGCCAAGCGCAAGCGCCGCCGCCGCAAGCCGCGCCCGGGCGAGGGCAGCGAGGCGATTCCTGCAGGCTCGTAAGATGCAAGCCGGTTCCACCGCCGCTACGGCGTACGTCGGGCTCGGAGCCAATCTCGAAGATCCCCGTCAGCAGTTGTCGAGAGCCATGGACGCGCTCGCGCTTCTTCCGCGTACGCAATTGCTCGCTCGCTCGTCGTTGTATCGCAGCGCCCCGGTCGGGAAAGTCGATCAACCCGATTTCGTCAATGCGGTGGCGGCGCTGCGCACGCAGCTCGCACCCTTGGAGCTGCTGGACGCGCTGCTCGATCTGGAGGCCACGCAAGGCCGCGTGCGCTCGGTGCCAAACGCCGCACGCACGCTCGATCTCGATCTGCTTCTGTTCGACGATCGTGTGATCCGTGAGCCCAGGCTGGAGGTCCCGCATCCGCGCATGCACGAGCGCCGGTTCGTGCTGTTGCCGCTTGCGGAGTTGAATCCCGATCTGATCATCCCGGGACACGGTCCGGTAGCGGATCTGCTGCCGCGCGTGGCGGGACAGGACGTGACACGTATCGATGCAGAATAACTGGAAATATCGCTACATCGCGATCGAAGGACCGATCGGTGCCGGCAAGACCAGCCTCGCACGCAGGCTCGCGGAGCACAGCGGCGCCGATCTTCTGCTGGAGCAGCCGCAGAACAATCCGTTCCTGTCCGGCTTCTATCAGGACACCAAGCGCTGGGCGCTCGCCACGCAGCTGTTCTTCCTGTTTCAGCGCGTAAATCAGTTGTCCGGATTGAAGCAGCTCGACATGTTCGCGCGCCCCACGGTAGCGGATTTCCTGTTCGACAAGGATCCGCTGTTCGCGCGCATCAACTTGACCGACGACGAGCTCGCGCTCTACCAGCACATCTACGATCATCTCTCGCCGCAGGTGGTGGTACCCGATCTGGTGATCTGTCTGCAGGCGCCGGTGGAAACGCTCGCCGCGCGCGTGCGCAGGCGCGGCGCCGCCTATGAGCGCGGCATAAACGAGGACTATCTCACGCGTTTGAACGTCGCGTACGGACGCTTCTTTCACGAGTACAATGCCGCGCCGGTGTTGATCGTGAACAGCAAGAACCTGAATTTTGTTGATCGGCCGTCCGATTTTGCTTTATTGTTGGAGCGCATCAACGGCATGCGCGGCCCGCGCGAGTTTTTTAATCTGGGGTGAACGCAACCTTGAACTACGGAGCACGCAGAGAACACGAGAAGACGCAAGCCGAGCAAAGCGCTATTGCATCGAGGATGTCGATGCTGCTGCCGGGAATGTCTCGCTGTCATCAGGCCATCGATTGGTCGAGTTCTCTTGTGCTCTCTGTGCTCTCTTTGCGTTTCACTGATCTTCGGTTCTGTAATCCATAGAGCGCCAAATGGAAGTCATAAAAACAATAGCTGAGCTGCGCCGCCGCCTCGCCAGCGAGCCCCGGGTTGCGTGCGTTCCGACCATGGGCAACATTCACGACGGTCATCTGCGGCTGGTCGGTATTGCGCACGAGCATGCGCCGTTGGTGGTGACGACCATCTTCGTCAATCGGATGCAGTTCACCGGCGGTGAGGATTTCGAGCGCTATCCGCGCACGTTCGCGGAGGATTGCGAGAAGCTCGCCGCGCAGGGCGTGCACATCGTCTTTCATCCCGACGACACGCAGATGTACCCGCAGGCGCAGACGTTCGTGGTCGAGCCTCCGCCGATCGCCAACAAGCTCGAAGGCCGCTTTCGCCCCGGCCACTTCCGCGGCATGGCCACGGTCGTGCTCAAGCTGTTCAACATCGTGCAGCCGCAGGTCGCCGTGTTCGGCAAGAAGGACTATCAGCAGCTGCACATCGTGCAGCACATGGTCGAGCAGCTGGCGCTGCCGGTGCGAGATCGTGGCAGCCGAAACGCGACGCGCCGACGACGGACTTGCATTGAGCTCCCGCAATCGCTATTTAAGCGAGGCAGGAGCGACGCGAGGCGACGCGGCTGCATCAGGTGCTCAATCAGGTCAAGAGCGTGGTGGAGCAGGGCGATCGCAACTTCGAAGCCCTGGAGTTCGCGGCCGATGCCGAGCTTGCACGACATGGCTGGCGGGTGGATTATGTCGTCGTACGGCGACGCGCCACCCTGACCGCGCCGGAGCCGGGCGACCGGGAACTCGTGGCGCTGGGGGCGGCCAAACTCGGTGAGACGCGGCTCATCGACAACCTGGAAATCACCGCGCCGGGTATGAAGGCCAGCCCAGCGCTCCGGGCAAAGTTATAGTTCCGTAAGCAAGAACGTCCAAAACTTCGGCAAGACCCTCCAATATTGCACTGCGCCAAGCCACGTATTCTGCTGGCTATGGAGTAGTCGCTCCATGAGCATTAGCAAATGTTCCAACTAAACGTGAGGCAGGCAGAAAATGAACGCTACCAAAGGCAAGATCTTGTTCGCGGCGATTGCCACTGCGATTGCAGCAAGTGCCTCGATCACCCGGGCGGATGACCAGCCTGTGGTGTACGGGCGGGCCGGTCATTCCGGTCGCCGATCAGCGAATCCAGCAGTTGTCGCAGTTGCAGTCCCGCGACAGCGTGCGCAACGAGAACGTCGTGGCGTGGTACGGCCGTGCCGGGTACCCGGTCGGGCCGGACAGCGTGAAGTCGACGGTTCCGGCTCCCAAGGCATACGCCGCGGGCCAGACCCGTGCACCGGTGGTCTACGGGCGTGCTGGAGTTCCGCTGCCGTTCCCGTACTGATTTTCGCGTACGGCAGATGTAGCTGTAGCTATGAGAAGGAAGCGGGGGGAATCCCCCCGCTTTTTTTTCCTCTCAGAGATCGATTGACCCACGATGAACGACAGTTGTCCTCAATGCGGTGCGCGGCTGCATGCCGGCACCACCTGTGCAGAGCGCCTCTATCGGATGGTTGCGAGCGGCGGTATCGAACACGAACGAATGGGCGAGGCTTTTGCGCAGTTCGCGCTGTCCCATCCGATGACTTATTCGACCGAAGCTTTGCAGGCCGCCTCCGAGCTGCTGGTCGCGCCCGGGCGTGCGCCCGATGTTGCGCTCGAAGATGAGGCGCAAGAGACTGCCGGCCCGGTTTGCCGATGGTGGCGGCGCTTTGCGCGCCGCGCGAGCTGCCACTGAAACTTCGTCTCAGGCGGTCGGCAGCTTGTGATTCTGGTAGTCCTCACGCAATTTCGTTTTGAGCAGCTTTCCGGTTGCGGTATGCGGAAGCTGGTCGACGAAGACCACGTCGTCGGGAATCCAAAATTTCGCGACACGTCCCTCGAAGAACGCCAGCAGCTCTTCGCGTGAGAGCTCCGCGCCGGGCTTCCTGACCACGAGCAGCAGCGGGCGCTCGTCCCATTTCGGATGGCGCACGCCGACCACCGCGGCTTCGGCGACCGCCGGATGCGCGACGGCGGTATTCTCCAGATCGATCGACGAAATCCATTCTCCACCCGACTTGATCACGTCCTTGGAGCGGTCGGTGATCTGCATGAATCCATCCGGGTCGATGGTGGCAACATCGCCGGTCGGAAACCATTCTTCCCCGTTTTCGTCACGCCGCAGCGGGTCGCCGCCTTCGGATTTGAAGTAGGCGCTGCAGATCCAGGGGCCGCGCACCAGCAGATCGCCGAACGCCTTGCCGTCTCTGGGCAATTCCTTGCCCGCGTCGTCCACGATCTTCATCTCGACGCCGAAGATATTGCGCCCCTGCTTGTTCTGAATCGCGAGCTGCTGCTCCTTGTCCAGCTCGAGCTGATTGCCCTTGAAGCTGTTCACCGTGCCGAGCGGGCTCATCTCGGTCATGCCCCAGGCGTGCAGCACGCGCACGCCGTGATCTTCCTCGAAGCTGCGGATCATCGCCGGCGGACACGCCGAGCCGCCGATCACCGTGCGTTTCAGCGTGCTGAACTGAA
>CAWHHJ010000005.1:0-392485 GCA_963829085.1 uncultured beta proteobacterium
ACTCCGGACGCTGGCCCGGCCGCCGGCAGCGCACCTGGTAGATCGACGTGAAGCCGGTCTCGAAGCCGCTGCGGGCGGCGCGCAGGTACAGCCGCCGACGCGCATCCGCTGCGCCCCGGCGAGGCGCTCGCCCTCGGCGGCATGGGCGTCCAGCCGCGCCGCCCAGTGCGCGAGCGTGCGCGGCGTAGTGGGCGCCGGGTAGCCCTCGAGCGTGCTCGCCAGACGAGGCCGGCGCGCTTCGAGCGCCTGCAGCACGCGCGACAGGTGCATCGGGGCGGCGTCGGGGAACACGTAGCCGCCTTGTAGACACGGGCCCGCCTCGGGGCTCGCCGTGGCGCAGGCGCGCGATGCCATGGTTCAGCAGCCGCCCGCCGGGTTCGAGCAGGCTCGCGGAGACGCTCCCGGCGTAGTGGTCCAGCTGGGCCGTTGCCGACGTGCTCGACCATCCCGATGCTTCGCGATCGCGTCGAATTGCGCTCGCCGCGCAGCTCGCGATAGTCGCGGCGACACGGATCTCGACGCGGTCGGCGACGCCGGCGGCGGCGACGCGCTCGCGCGCGAGGCGCCGCCTCGGCGCTCGGACAGCGTGATGCCGACGACGTGCGCGCCGTCGCGCGTCGCGGCGTGCAGCGGGAACGCGCCCCGCCGCAGCCGACGTCGAGCACGCGCTCGCCGGGACGCAGGGGCGAGCTTGCGGCAGACGGTCTCGAGCTTGCGCTCCTGGGCGGACTCGAGCGGCTCGTCGTCGCGCGTGGGGTCCTCGAAGATCGCGCAGGAGTACGTCATCGAGGGCGTCCAGGAAGAGGGGCGAAGAACTCGTTGGAGACGTCGTAGTGGTGGCGCACCGCACGGGCGTCGCGCTTCGATGCTGTGGCGCCGGCCGCGCGGGCGAAGCTCGATCTCGCGGCGGGCGCGGCGGGGCGGCTCCTGACGCCGACGGCGCGGGCCGCGGCGAGCAGCACGCCCGCCCCCCGCGCCGTGTCGATCGCCGGCGGCGTCCAGTCGCGCAGCAGCGCAAGCACGGCGTCGAGGTCGTCGATCTCGAGCTCGCCGGAGACGTACGCCCGGCTGAGGCCGAGCTGGCCCGGTGCGAGCAGGGCGTGCGCGACGGCGTGCGGCGAGCGCGCGCGTGAAGACGCGGCCCCCCGTTGCACGTCGCGGGGAGCGCGCTTGCCGTCCCACCAGGCGATGGCGAAGGGGCGGTCCGGAACGGCGCGCTCGATCTCGCGCCGCAGCACGCCAGGGTCCGCGAACGCCATCAGGTGAGCCGCTTGGCCTCGACGCGCTGTGGGTCGATCCGAACGACGTCCCAGGCGAGGCCGAGCTTCTCGAGCCCCGCAGATCACCCAGCGCCGAGATATCGATCTGCCGGCGCCGAGACCGTGGCGGGCAGAGGTCGGGAAGGCGTGGTGGCCGTTGTGCCAGGCCTCGCCGAACGAGAGCGGCGCGAGCCATGCCAGGTCACGCGAGTGGTCGTCGGTCTCGAACGTCCTGCGGCCGAAGAAGTGGCACAGCGAGTTGATCGAGTACGTGACGTGGTGCAGGACGAGCATCCGCACGAGCCCACCCCAGAGCATCCCGGTGAGACCGGCCATCAGCGACCCGCCGATCGCGACGCCGAGTGCGAACGGGAACGGCGAGCTCGCCAGCACCCAGAGAACGAACGTGCGGTCGACGAAGCGCGACCACGCGGGTCCTTCATCAGGTCGGGGGCATAGCGCGCCTTGCGGCCGCGCTGCGAGTGGTCGAGCAGCCAGCCGACGTGCGCGTGCAGCAGTCCGCGCAGCGCGCCGCGCAGGCCGACGCCGTGGTCGACGTGCGGGCTGTGGGGTCGCCAGGCGTGTCGGCGAACGCGTGGTGCTTGCGGTGGTCGGCGACCCACGAGATCACCGGGCCCTCGACCGCGGCATCGAGCCGAGGACCGCGAGCGCGGCGCGCGTGCGCGGCCGCTCCGCCTCTCGAACGGCGCGGTGGGTGAGGCAGCCGGCGGAAGCCGACCGTGATGCCGAGCCTATCGAGCCTCATCTCCTCGCTGCCTCATGTACGCAGCGGCAAAGTGCGCGGCATCGCCGTTACGAGCGCTAAGCGATCGATGGTGGTGCCGGACGTTCCGACGGTAGGGGAAACTCTAAAAGGCTACGAAGTCGTCAATTCGTATTACCTGCTCGCGCCCGCAGGCACGCCGGCCGACGTCATCGCAAAGCTGCATGCGGAAGCGGCGAAAGCGGTACCAGCAGCCCGACGTCATCGATCGCCTGGCGAAAGACGGCGCGGATCCGGTGGGCAACACGCCTGCGGAGACCGCGCAATACATTGCTCAGGAAATTGTTAAGTGGGGCAAGGCAGTCAAAGATTCCGGCGCCAAACCGGATTGACCTTACTGCAAGCAGCGCATCAGGAACTGTTTGACGCAGCGCGTAGCGGCGTCATTTCGGACGCCGGCCTGGGCGGTCTGACGGGCCATCGCGAAATTCATGCTTAGTCGTCCCGGCGAAGGCGGGATCCAGGACGACGTTGTGAAGAGCGCGCTACACGCTTGCGGAACTTATTTCGCCTGAGCTTTCAGCGCCGCGATTTCCGCTTCGCTGCGAAGCGTCATGACGCCCATCTGGCTCGAGCGGTAGACCGGCATCACGACTTGTATGTTGTCGCCGCGCTCGAGCAGCGCGATATGACGGATCTCCGTCCCGCGCACCGGCAGGTCAAACGACGTCCACTTGTTGTCGCTCGGATCGAGCCGCACGATGCGATCGGACGTCCACAAATTTCCCCATACGTTGTGTTTTGTGTCGACCGCAATGTGATAGGGCTGCATCGTCGGGTCCGGGAACGGAATGATCGTCGTTTCGAGTGTCTTGGTATTGATCTTCGCGAACGTCGCGCCCCATGAATTACCGACCCACAGGATGTCGGCGTTCTTGTCAGTGCCCATGCGGCGCGGGCCTTGCGCCCACGGCACCGGCGTATTGAAGCTGAGGTCGGTAACCGTTTCGTAGAACGCGCGATCCTCCGCACCCATGCGATCCATCTTGGCAGCAGGCAATTTGATTGCAATTGCTTTGCCCGTCGCGACATCGCCTTTGCCGATCGTGTCGAGCGCCATCTGTGCCCACCAGCCGTTGCCATCACGATCGCCGGCGGCGCCATAGGTCGCAATCGAACCCTTGGCGGTAGCCGCCACCGACTTGAATTCCGTGAACTTCTCTGCGACCGGGTCAAAGCGCACGGCGCCATTCGGCGTGGACGCCCAGATCTGTCCCTTGCCATCGACGTCCATGGTCACTGCGCCGCCGAGCGGCGACATCCCTTGCGGCGTTTGATAGATCGTAATTTTTTCGGTGGTCGTGTCGAGCTTGCCGAGCGCGCGCCTGCCAGGGTTCACGTCGAACCAGAAATTGCCTTCCGGGTCGCGCACCAGGCCATGCGCTGTTGCCGCCTGGCCGTTTGCAGCGTCGGCCTTCAGATACTTCACTTCGCCGGTCTTGCGGTCGACCTTGCCGATTGTCGCCAGACGGTTCGGGTTATTCACGGTGAAATAGAGCGTGCCGTCGTGGCCTATGCCGCCGTCATGCGGCATCTGGCCGAGCTTGGACGTCGTGCCAAGCGACCAGTCGGTACCGTCGTTCGGGTTGTATTTGGTGCCTATTCCCGCGCCCGGGTTGAGCGGAAGGTCGTAGAGTGTCCATACGACACGCGCAGCTTCGCCGGTGGGTCGTGCACGCGCAGTCACCTTCATCGATGACTCGCCGGGCCCTCGTGCACGCGCCAGATAAGCGGCGAGTTTCTTCTGGTCGCGATCGATGATCTGATTCGGTTTGGCGGTCGGCCCGGGATACACGCCATTGTTCGGTACCACTTTCATCAGGTCGATAACCTTGCTCCAACCGGCTTCATCGAACCTGAACTGCAGTGCGTAGCTCGAAGAGTGGCAGGCAGTGCAGTTGTTCATGAAGATTTTCTTCATGAGCGCGTCGTCCGGTGTTGCCTCCGGCAATGCGGCGACCATCATCTCGCCCGGTAACTGCCGGAAGCGCCGTTCGGCATCCGTCATCTCCTGCAGCGTAAAGTTCTGGTGCGACGCTGCCGCAAGATCGACGACGCTGCCCTTTGCAGTCTCGAAGCCGAGTGCCTGAGCCCACACCCGATACTTACCGGCCGGTAGTTGAGGGAAGTAATAATTTCCGCTGGTGTCTGTATAAACGCTGGTTGTGATGGTCGAGCCTTCGAGCTTCGCCGATACAGTAACCCCTTCGAGGCTCTGACCCGATTGCGACTTGATGGCTCCGCTCAAGACTTGATCAGCCGCACACGCGGTCGTTGCCATGAACAGGCTCGCTGCGCCTGCCAGAATTGTTGTCCGGGCGTTGTTCATAGCATGTCTCCTTTTGGCGGATTCGGATTGTTTGTCGCACGCGCGGGTGCAGGCGGCGCGACGGGGACAGTTCTCACATAGGCGATGATTGCGTCAATTTCGGGCGGCTTGAGGTAATACTTGAATGCCGGCATGCGATCGGAGCCATTGAGTATGAACGCGCGCATCACTTCATCGTTGCCCGCGGCGGCCGCCTTATTCAACGGCGGGCCGTATGTTTTTGCGCCCATGGATGGCGACAAATGACAGATGCCGCATGACTGGGCCATGAGCTGGCGGCCGAGCTGTTCTTTTTCGTTGAGAGTGGCGCCGGCGTCCTGGGCGTAAACACCGGTTGTGCCCGTGCACAGCAGAAACAGCAGCGACGATGCGCTAGCTTTCATCTACATCTCCTCGCATATTTATTTTTGGTGATCGGCTACTGCCGCATTTCAGCAGGCGTTGAGTCACTATCCCACCGAAACCGGATAATTACAACTGCATGTACGATTGCATCGAACGCCCGCCCTGCTTCACGGCAAGCGTTCGAGTAGGAGGTTTGCCGACATCGTCAATCAAGTGGCGTAACTTTGATGATCGATGCGCCATGGTTGCTGCCGATCCAGAAGTTCACGGGCTGCACAGAGTCATCGACAAACACGCGCCTTACGTTAGTCTGGCGCGGTAACAGGTACTCGACGGACGTCCCGGTATCCGGATTAAGGCGCAGCACGCGATCGGTCGACATCGAACCGGCCCAGAGGTCGTTATTCCGGTCGAGGAAGACGTCGTACGGATAGCTATACGGTGTTTGAACCGGCCATTCCCTGAACGACTCTTTCAGCGGGTCGAACATCGCCACCTTGTTCGCTGTGTACTCGGCGAACCACACGCGGCGCTTTTGATCCATCATGGCCCGGCGCGGGCGTGAGCGGGGCGTAGGGGTAGGGTAAATGGTTGTCTTGAGTGTCTTCGCGTCGATCGTGCCGATCACTTCGTCGCCGAAGTCCATCAGGAAGAGATTATTCCTGTCGTCCGCGACCAGGCCGTACGGCGAATGGTTCGAGCCTTCGGGCATGTATTTGAATGGATCGATGAGCTCGTACTTGCCGCTCGCGATGTCCAGCCGCAGGATCACCTGCCTGCCGATCTCCGTGGCCCACACTTTACCGTCGACGTGCGACTGGCGGGGCATGACCATCGACTGCTGCGCTTCGCTGTTGTTCAGGTCGGCAGGCAGCTGAAACACCTGAAACTTTTCGGTCTTGATGTCGAACTTGACCAAACCGGTCTGGAACATGGCCGCCAGCCACCAGTTGCCGTCGCGATCGGGGTCCATTGCCAGGGAACCGGTTGGCGCGCCGGCTTTGATCGTGGGGTACGTGAATTCGGCTGTGTGCGCCGGTGCGCGGATCGAGACGGCCGAGCGTGTTCTCAACAAAGTTCGATACCACACGATGCCATTTGCATCGGTCAGGACATCGTGCGGCGCGATCGTTTTCCGCGGCAGGTCATATTCGGTAATTAGGACACGCGTCGCCTTGCCGCGCGGCCGCGGCAATGTCTTCAGTTGGTACGTCGAACGCGCACCTTTGTTCAAGTTGACTGTCGCCAGGTACGACGCCAATTGACGAAATGCGGGCTCGTTGAACTTGCGAGCGATCGCGCGCTTCTGAACGCGCACAAGACTCGTATTGATCGCATACGTCGTCATGCGCTGCAAGACTTCGTACATCGCGGCAGCGTCGTGCTTGGTGCGCGCAATTTTCTCAAATGTATGGCAGCTTACACACTCGATGAGCGGTCGTTTCTGTTCTGCGGTGCCCGGCATACTCATGAACCATTCGGCATTGGTAAGCTGCGCCGCAAGGTCACTTGTTTGCCGTAATTTCAGTTGAATCGGTGCTGGAGGCGGGATGTCGACTGCAGATGGACCGTCGAGGTCATATCCGACCGCGCGAATCTGCAGTGAATAGCGTCCCGCATCAAGCTTAGCGGCCGCAAAATCGAAACGCCCGCGCGCGTCGCTGACCACCGTGTAAGTAATGTTCGAACCGTCCTTGCGTGCGCTGACGAGCACGCCTTCCATCGAACTTTCCGCGGCGGACGAAACCCGTCCCGTCAACGTGGCTGCAGTGCTCTGCGCACTGACAACGTTGAATGCCGCATACAGAAGAATGAAAAAGACGCCAAGCATGAGGCGGGGCAAGGCCAGCGTACGCAGGCTCACGGATCTACTCTGGCTGCAGCCGGCATTCCGTTTCGACTGATTTCACCGCTTTGGCCTTGGCCGGTGTCTTACGGATGATGCGCGCCTGACGGAACTTGTCCTTGCTGCAAGAAATGGTGACATCGTCCGCCGTCACTGATTTGTTGAAGCCGCCGAACTTGTACAGGCCGTTCTTCGTCGTGTGCGTCACGTATTTAATGCCGTTCTTGATTTCAGCGGTCACCTTCGCCTGGTCGACAGGCTTGCCGTTCGCATCTTTGACGAACCCGAAAAAGTGCGCGCCCTCGTCTTTAGCGCCGGCCTCTCCCATCTCACCTGCCGCACGCGCCGCTGGAATGGCGAATATGCTAATCGCGACGAGACCGGTCATTACCGCTTTGATTGCACCCATAAAGTTCTCCACCATCTACGCACTGTTCAGCGCAAAAAATAACCTCTGAGAAGATACGCCAGAAAAAACAACACCGCGAGCGGAATGGCCCATGACCATCCGGACCACAGGCGTCTGGTTATGCGATCAGGAACCAGCGACGCGACCAGGCATGCCAACGCCGCAGCGATTGCGGCCGTCGCCATCCAGCCGTACCAGTACATCGCGGGGCCGTCTTTGGGTTTCTCGACGCCCATGGCGATCTCGTTGAGTACCGGATGATAAGTAAACAGCGCGTAGTTTTGCCACATCGCTGCTGCATATGCGACAGCGTAGACGACTGCAAAGATGATCGCGAGAGATGAAAACGAGCGTGGCGGCGTCATGCTCCGAAGCCTCTGAGATTGTTCACGACATGGCCGACGAGAAAATTCCACCAGATAATGAACGCCAGCAGCGCCGTGAGGATCTTCCGCGTGCGGGCGTGCTCCTCAGCCAGGGGCACTCGCCAGAAATACCAGTAAGCCGGCAGCAGCGCGAGGCCGACGACGGCAAAATGTTCTTTGAGCTCGAAAGCGCCCATTGCAGCCGGTGAGTCGAGTTCTTCCAGCACGCCACGGATCGAGATACGAAATTCAGGATAAATAACAGCGCCAACGATCATGGTGACGATATAAAGCACAACAATGGCGTTGGTATAAGACGCAGCGGTTACCGACCTGAAGCGGTTTACGAACGAGCCAGCTGCTTTGCGCGCGGGTGACCACGCGCTGACAGTTTGATGGGTGACTCCGCCCAGCAAGGCGACGGCGAGCAGACCGTGGATGATCAGAAGCGCCGTGATCATAAAGCTCTCCTCGTCAGCTGCATCGACACCGATGCTGTAACCCGGCGCGTTTGACGGGCGTTTTTATGCGATCGATTGTGCTGCATTTGCGCCATCGTCGCAACGAGCGCACGCCAAGCGTTGCTGTTCGATGCTCAACGGGTGTCGTCGCAACTCACTTCAAGCTGCCGATGCCTGCTTCCTTATAGTACCTGCAAGGCGCCGGGATGAAACGGTAGGAATGTATTGCTGCGCGCGTTGTCCGCCCGCGTTCGGGCGGCCGGCGCATAAATCTGTTCGCCCGGACTGGTAGCACTAAGTACTGCTTTCGTCAGCAGGTACGCATCGGCACGTGGGAAATCTTTATGTACGAGTACGAAATTCCATGCCGCCACGCTGCTGAGCGGCAATGGTTGTCCCTTGTAGGTGTTCGGTGGCACCGTCGTCGCCGCAAGAAACGGGAACCTCTTCAGCATCGCAGCCTGCTCTGACGGCGTGAGCGCGAATACCGTAGCCGCTGCTACTTTCTGCACATCGTTCAGCGATGGAATGGGCGGGGACGCGCCCTGCCACAGCACGTCGATCCGGCCTTCGACCAGATCCTTGACCATCGCGGCGGGTTGGCCATTCACAATCGTCGCTTTGATGCCAACCGCCTCGGCCAGGCCCTTGAAGAAGACCTCAGCGGGACCCGCGGCCGGTCCGACCCCAACGCGTTTGCCTTCGACCTGGCGCAGAGAATTGATGCCGCTGGTGTCGAGCGCGGCCATCTGAAACGACGTCTGGTACATGGGAAAGAGCGCGCGCAGATTTTCGAACTTCTGTCCCTGCGTCCATGCGCCTGATCCGGTATACGCTTCAAACGCCGAGCCCATGAAAACGGTACCTGCGCGATTTATTTCTGCATTCACTTTGCGCAGATTCTCGATAGAGCCTGTCGTTTCGAGCGGACGCACGTTGAGGCCCAGTGGCTTAACGTGTTTCGCGACGCCTTCCGCGTACGGCAGAAATGCGCTTCCGGGACCGGCTGAGTACATACCGATCTCCTTAAGCGAAGGTTGCTCCGTAGGTACTGCAGGCGACCAGCAGCAAAACAATGCATGCCGCCATGCTGCCATGAGTCAACACACGCAAGCCCGCGCATACTTTCATCGCCACCGCGCCTTTCTGAAAAAACTTGATGTCGATCAGCAAAGACGAATGCTACCGCACATGAACGGCGATGCGCCGTTGAATCCACATATCAGCTTCGTGTGCCCGATGGCGGGTGACAGCATGTCCACCTCGGCTGATAATGCGGTGACAATCGTCGCAACAACGTGTCACTCGAGGCGGAGGGCAATCGTGTCATGCTCAAAAAAAGAACCGCTGTCGTTTGCTGCATGGTGCATGGACGGGGCACCGGCACTGAACGATCTCGTGCCGCAATGATCGTGTGACCTATACGGCGCCCCGCATGTGCCAGCTTATCTGCATATGAAATTTGCGCGCGCCATCGTTTGGACGTGCATGGCACTGGTTTACTGCGGCGCCGATGCGCAGACGTATCCCGTACGTCCTCTGCGCGCGATTTCTGTTTCGGGACCCGGCGGTGCCGGCGATGCCATGCAGCGGCTCGTTCTGGACCGGCTCGGGCAAGCACTCGGGCAGAACGCGGTGCTCGATTATCGGCCGGGCGCCAACGGCATACTGGCGGCCGACCTCGCTTCGAAGGCGCCTGCGGATGGCTACACGCTGTTCATCTCCAACGTTGGTGCGATCGCAGTCAACGCGGCACTCTACAAAAGGCTGCCATACGATCCGCAGCGCGATTTCACTCCCGCTGACGATGGCAACCACTTCGCCGCTGTTCCTCATCGGTAATCCAAACGTGTCCGCGAATTCGCTGAAGGAATTGATAGCGCTCGCAAAGGCAAAGCCCGACAGCCTGACCATCGGCTATCCCGGCAGCGGTGGCATGCTCGCCGGGTATATGTTTCTGCAAATGGCCGGCATCAACATTCTGCAGGTCCCATACAAGACGGTGCCTGGCACGATGACTGATCTCATATCGGGACAGATCCAACTCTACTTCGCAGCGACGAGCAATGCGGTGCCTCAGGTCAAGGCCGGCCGCGTAAAGGCGTTTGCCGTTACGACCGAGGGCCGCGCGGCGATCCTGCCAGATGTGCCAACAATGTCCGAAGCGGGCCTGCCGGGTTTTAGCTCCGACTTCTGGTTTGGATTTTTTGCGCCGGCCGGAACGCCGCCGCCGATCGCGGCGCGCCTGACGCGAGAGATCGTCGCCATACTGCATAACCCTGACATTCGTGAGCGAATAACTTCGCAGGGGGACATCATCATTGCAAGCACGCCGGACGCGTTCGCGCAGAAAATCAAAGCTGACATCGCGCGTTATCGGCAGGTGGTGAAGGACGCCCGCATTCCGCTGCAGGATTAACGCTCGGCCAGAGTCCCGCTGTTCGTTACAACCGAGCGCGTGCCCGCCCGGGTGCTCACTCTGTTGTTGCTGCGACCAGGCGTGCGCGAACACCGGCGACGATGCGGTCGCAGCGATCTCCGGCAAACGCAAAAGCGTCTTCGAATACGAAATCGATCTCGCGCATGAGCGATTCACGCAGCAGACCCCGTGCACGAAAGTAACGGGTACGCACGGTCGCCTCCGGAATGCCAAGACTCGCGGCCGTTTCTTCGACCGTCATCTCCTCCATCGCGCGTAATACGAACACCGTCCGAAACGAGTCCGGCAGCTTGTCGATTTTCGCTTCGAGCAGCCGCCTCGTTTCAGCGCGCAGCGCGGCCTGCTCCGGCAATTCGACATCGCCTCTGCTCATATTGTCCTCACGCGTTTCGTTATGCGTTTCAATGTCACCATCCAGGCTGATGATCTCCGCGCTTCGAGTGCGCTTGCGCAGCCGTGCGATCGCCTCGTTCACCACGATGCGGACAAGCCATGTGATGAGCTTTGCGTCGCCACGGAACGAGGCGATGCTGCGATAAGCAAGCAGGTATGCGTCCTGCACCGCGTCTTCAGCTTCCGCGTCGTCCTTGAGTATGCTGCGTGCGGTCCGGTATAGCGTCTGGTTGTATCGCCGCATCAGCACTTCGAACGCATCGTGATCACCGGCCGCGATGCGCTGAACGAGCACGCTGTCGGATGAAGCATCATTCGTCGGTCCGGCCTTAGCGGTATCCATGCATGCTCCAGTTATGCTGCTATATCCGCATTAGATGGCGGAATACACGGTCCCGTTCCCGTATTTAGCGGCCCAGGGCTCACCGCCCGGATCGATATCTAACGGGTCCACGCGAACACGAAGTCTGCAAACGCTCGAGCCGGGAATGTTTGAATGAAGCGGGTGTCACAGCAGACGCGGAAACGCAATTTCCACATCAGCGGGAAACGAGAACACGCATGCTTGCAGATCAAGACGCTGTCGCGACCATCGTGGCCAAGGATCTCAACGCCGACAGGGGCTTCTATAAGGGATCAGTCTGATATGCAACGAACCGTCATCATCGTTGGCGCGCTTATACTGGCGGCTGGTCTTCTTTGGCGATGGCTTTCCAGGCTCGGCCTTGGCCGTCTTCCCGGCGACATTCGCATCGAAACAGAAAACGGAATCTTCTTTCTGCCGATTACCACTTGCATAATCGTATCCGTCGCCGTGTCGATGGTCCTGTGGTTTATCCGTCGCTAACGGCTCATCCTCCACTCAGCGCCTGCACAATGAATACTTCGTCCGCGCTGGTTAGCGGAACTTGGAGACCGCTGACCTGTTCGCCGTTCACGAAGATGCGAATATGACGCCGGATTGCATCCTGCTCATCGATCATGCGAAAGCGGATACCCGGATAACGCCGGTCGAGATCGGCGAGCAATTCACTCAACGTCGCCCCGTCGGCCTGCACCTCGCGGCGCTCGCTGGTATACGAACGCAGCGGATCCGGAATCAGCACCTTCATTACGCGAGTCCGGCCGCCTCTACTGCGTAGATCTCGGGCAGATGGCGCGCGATGCATGTCCACTTCGCGCCTTCGTTGCGACTCGCCCAGACGTCGCCGCCGGTGGTACCGAAGTAAAGCCCGACCGGATCGTGCGCGTCACCTGTCATCGCCTGACGTTTAACCGTGAACCAGCCCTGGCTTGCAGGAAGTCCCTGGTCCTGACGCTGCCACGTCTGGCCTGAATCGCGGGTGACATAAGAGGCCGGCTTGCCGCCCGGGCTCGTACGCGGCCACACCGATGTGCCGTCCATGGGAAACACCCAGACAGTGGCCGGATCGCGCGGATGAAGCACGATCGGAAATCCGATGTCGCCGATCTCCTTCGGCATGTTCGTGCCAATGCGCTCCCAGCTTGCCGCCGAACGGTCCATACGATAGATGCCGCAATGATTCTGCTGATAAAGAATGTGCGGTGCGAGCGGATGCAGCTTCACGCAGTGCGGATCATGGCCGTACTCCGGATGCGGATCCGGAAAAAAGTCAGCGCGGCAGCCGGCGTTGAGCGGCTTCCAGTCGGCGCCTTTGTCGACGCTTTCAAACACACCGCCGCTCGACATCCCGATGTACAGATGATTTGCATCCGATGGATCGACGATCACCGAGTGCAGCTTCGGGCCGTCAGGCGTGCCGTCCTGTTCGCCGCCGGTCCACTTCGTATACATCGGGTGATCGTTGAAACCCGCGACCGGCCCCCACGTATCTCCACCATCTTCAGTGCGAAAGAGTCCTTGCGGTGAAGTACCTGCATACCAGACATTCGGTTCGCTCGAATGTCCCGGCGTCAACCAGAACGTGTGATCCACAACGCGGCCCTTTTTCCCCTCGGGAACCTTGGGAAATGCCGGTGGCTGCGCCGCTTCTTTCCAATTCGCCCCGAAGTCAGTCGAGCGAAACACGGTCGGTCCGAGGTGCCCGGTGCGCGCAGCGACGAGCATCGTTCGCCCATCGCGCGGGTCGAGCATCATGTGATGCACGACGTGTCCGAAGAACATCGGCCCCGTGGTTTCCCACTTACGCCGGCTGCCGTCGGCTTTGAGTATGAAGGCGCCTTTGCGCGTAGCCACGAGCAGACCGAGCTTGTCTGACGCTGCGGTCCGCGTCGCCGATTTCTGTTTTGAGATCGTTGCCATGATTCTGACTCCCTATAACTTGTAGTGACGTACGGCGAAGTTCATTTTTCGACGGCGGCCTTGAGATTTACCAGGCCGGCCTCGAAGTCGTCGCCGATCATCTTGTCCACATTGATGAATATGTGCATGACTTTTGCGAGCAGCGGCGAAGGGCCGTGCATTGCCCACGAGACATTCGTAACATCGCCTTTCGGCTCGAGCGTGAACGCTGCAATGTTATGACCTTCGAACGGCGCAATGAAATCGAGTTTGATGATGACTTTGGAGGGCGCAGAGGCATCGGTTATTTCCATGCGTCCCCTGCCGACATCCTTGTTGCCATCCCACTCGTAGACTGCGCCCTTACCCATGGATGAACCGCTATACGTTCGCTGCATGCCCGGATCTTTCTTTTCATACGGCGACCATAACCGCCAACTTCGCAGCTCATTGATGAACGGGAAGATCTTCGCCGGCGGTGCTTTCATGCTCAATGAGCGCTCGACGCGGAATGTATCCGGCTTCGTCGCGGCGAACATCAGCAGCGCGCCGGCGAGAACGGCTACAACTATCGCAACAACTGACACAACCTTGACCATGCTTATCCGCTCAAGAATTTATCGACAGCGCCGTTACTGCTCAGGGCATGACGACGATCATCCATGAAACGCCGAACCGGTCTGCAACTATTCCGAAGCGTGATGAGAAGAACGTCTTGGTCAGCGGCATCTGTACTTGCCCGCCTGTGCCGAGCGCTGTAAACAATCGCTCCGCTTCGCCATCATCTTTGGCGGTAACCGACAACGAGATGCCCTGGAAGCTCGGCTTGCCCTCGCAGCGACCGTCGGACGCCATCAGAGTCGTATCACCGACGCGGAAGCTTGCATGCATGATCTTGTCTTCAGACCCTGGCTTGCACATGCCCGGCTGCGGAGGCTCGGGGCTGTCTTTGAAGCGCATCATGACTTCGACTTTCGCGCCAAGCGCACTCTTGTAGAAATCGAGTGCCTCTTCGCAGCGGCCGTCAAAAAACAGGTACGGTTGCACTTGCATCTGAAGCTCCTTTCTAAGTGATTGCTCTGTGATGATCGACTTACGGGTTCTTGCCGGCCGCGAGCTGCGAGGATCGCGCGCGCAATTCGGCCTCTTTACGAATGATGTCTTCGTTCTGCGTCAGATCCGGCGCCTCGAACACCTGACGAATCTCGATTTCCGTGTCGCCTTCAACCGGATTCGGGCAGCGCTTGACCCATTCAATCGCCTCTTCCTTCGACTTCACGTTGAACATCCAGAATCCGGCGATTAACTCTTTGGTCTCGGGGAACGGCCCGTCAATAACCGTGCGCTTGGCACCCGAGAATCTAACTCGCGCGCCCTTGGAGCTCGGCTGCAGTCCTTCCCCGGCGAGCAGGACCCCCGCCTTCACCAGCTCCTCGTTGTACTTCATCATGTCCTTCAGCAGCGTCTCGCCGGGCATGACGCCGGCTTCGGTGTTCTTGTCGGCCTTTACGAGAATCATAAATCGCATCGCAATTTCTCCTCGGTTTGATCGGTCAGGAATGGGTAAGCATCCACTGTCATCGCTCTGCAAAGTAATCGAACGGGGTGGGCTGAAATCGACACGTCAGACCATCTTTTTTATTATTGTTGCGATCGCGAGAGCGATCGGTCTTGAAAAACCCGGTTCGTAATCCGCCGCTTTAAGGTTGACCGTCTATCTGCGTGAGCGCGGAAGCAATGTCCCTGGCGTCACGCGGTCGCACGAGCCGGGCGACTTCCTTACCATCGCTGAGAAAAATGAGTGTCGGCCACAGCTTCACCGTGAACGAGCGGCCGAGACGGCGTCCACTGCCGTCTTCAATCTTGATATGCCGCACTCGCGGATGGTTGGCGAGCGCCGATGCGATGACCGGTTGCGCGGCGCGGCAATGGCCGCACCACGAAGTTCCAAATTCGACGACCGCCGGCCCTTTCAGGGCATCGACGTCAGCTCGGGTGATCGACTCGTCAGCCATGTAACGTCAGCTTTTGCGGCGTTCCAATGTTTTGGCGTGATCATGGCGTCGCGCCCGGTTGCATGTAGACCAGCTCCCAGATGTGGCCGTCCGGATCCTGGAATCCATGACCATACATGAAGCCGTGGTCTTGCGCCTCTTTGTGTATGCGGCCGCCGGCCGCGACGGCCGTGCATACGGTCTCGTCGATTTTCTCGCGGCTCTCTGCCGACAGGCACACGATGACTTCGGTGTTCTTTGTAGCGTCACAAATTGCATTCGGCGTAAAGGTCTTGAAGAATTTTTCGACCAGCAGCATGATGAAGATATTCTCGCCTACGATCATGCAAGTCGCATTCTCATTGGTAAACTGTGGATTGAAGGTGTAGCCAAGCTTCGTAAAAAAGGCGACGGAACGGTCGAGGTCCTTGACCGGCAGATTGACGTAGATCCGGGTCGTCATTTTATTTCCTTTCGGGACCGTATGGCAGATCAGGCGTTCGGATTCAGTTCCCGGACCGGCCGCACTTCGATACTGCCGACTCGAGCCGGGGGAATCTTGGACGCGACCTGAATCGCTTCGTTCAGGTCGCGCGCATCCACCAGGTAGAAGCCCGCGAGCTGCTCTTTGGTTTCTGCAAACGGACCATCCGTAATCGACACCTTGCCGTTGCGCACGCGAACGGTGGTGGCAGTCGCAACCGGCTCGAGCGGTTCGGCAGCAACCAGTTTTCCGCTTTCACGCAGCGCCGTCCCGCAAGCGAGACATTCCTTGTCCGGTACCGCGTGCAGCTTTTCTTCTTCGAGGTAAACAAGGCACAGATATTTCATGCGGCTACTCCTTCGTGGGCCAGCTGCAAAGCTTTGATGTCGATCTTCGTCATCTGCATCATCGCCTGCATGACCCGCTTGGCTTTGGCAGGATCCTTGTCGTGCAGCAGCGTTCCCAGCGCGGAGGGAATGATCTGCCACGACAACCCGTATTTGTCTTTGAGCCAGCCGCATCGCGATTTTTCTCCGCCTGCGGAAAGCTTCTCCCATAGCTCATCGACTTCTGACTGCGTCTCGCAGTTGACGAACATGGATATCGCGGGCGAAAAAGTGAAATGCGGGCCGCCGTTCATCGCCATGAATGGCTGACCATCGAGCTCGAACGTTACGGACATCACCTTGCCGCTGCCGCCCGGCGCTATCACCGTTCCGATAAATATTTCCCGGCCTTCGAATTCTTGAAAATGGCGAGATATAAAATTCATCGCCTCCTCGGCCTTGTCGTCAAACCATAAAAACGGCGTAATCTTCTGCATGCTATCTACCCCATTTCTTCTAGCAATCTATCTGGCAACGGCACATGATCACGATTGCGCAGCGGCCAGTCCGAGCGCCTCGAGCGTTTCTATATCCTCCGCAACCGGACGAATTTCGACACACCCGAATCTTGCGCCGGGGATTCCCGATGCAATTCGAATTGCGTCGTCCTGATCGCGTGCCTCGATCAGATAGTAGCCGCCCAGCTGTTCCTTGGTCTCGGCGAAAGGGCCATCGGTTGTCGAGACGTTACCGTTGCGAACCCGCACGGTGATCGCGCTGGCGGGCGGCAGCAGTCTATTGCAGGCGAGGTACTGGCCGTTTTTGCGGATCGTCTCAGTGAATTGCCGGTACTCGTTAAAGTGCTTTTCACTGTCGGCCGGTGACATGAATTCCATCATCGCAGATGGGTCGGCGCAGATCAGGCACAGATACTTCATGGCGGTCTCCTTGACTAGCGTGGAATGCCGTTACAACTCTGGTCGAACGGCGCATGCGTGATTCGACAAGCAGCGGCAAAAAGATTTCTGGGGCTTACTTCGGCAGCTCGGCCAGCCGCCGTTCAATGAAGCGGCGCTCAGTTTCCTGGCGCGTCAGGCCGAGCGCCTGCTGAAAGGACGCGCGGGCATCCGCATTTCTGCCGAGACGGCGGCACAGCTCGGCGCGCGCTGCATGAGCGAGGCGGTAGTCCGCGAGATCGCCGCGATCGAGAATCGCGTCAATCAGCACGATGCCCGCGGAAGGTCCGTCTCGCATTGCGACCGCAACAGCGCGGTTCAATTCAATCACCGGTGAAGGGTCTGTGCGCATGAGAACGTCGTACAGGCCGACGATTTCTGTCCAGTCGGTCTCTGCGGCCTGCCGCGCGTTCGCATGCACGGCCGAGATGGCTGCCTGAATCGAATACGGTCCAGCCAGACCAGACGACAATGCGCGTTCGACCAGCGCCGTGCCCTCGCTGATTTGATCGCGGTTCCACCTGGATCGATCCTGATCGTCAAGCAGTATTACCTCGCCAGCCGGCGACGTTCGCGCCGCGCGCCGGGACTCGTGGAGCAGCATGAGCGCGAGTAGCCCAATGACTTCCGGCTCGGGCAACAGCTCCATCAGCAGGCGACCGAGCCGGATCGCTTCTGCCGAGAGGTCGTGGCGCGTCAGGGAAGTGCCTGCCGATGCTGAATAGCCCTCGTTGAACACGAGGTAAATCACTCGCAGTACGCTGTCGAGCCGGTCGGGGAGCTCGGCGCGCGACGGCACTTGATACGGAATACGAGCATCCCGGATCTTTGCTTTCGCGCGCACGATGCGCTGAGCGATCGTCGTCGGCGCAATAAGGAATGCATGCGCGATTTCCTCGGTAGTCAAGCCGCAAATCTCGCGCAGCGTCAGCGCGACTTGGGCGTCAGGAGCGAGGGCAGGGTGACAGCACGTGAAGATAAGACGCAGCTGGTCGTCTTCGACGTTCTCAGTGTCCAGCGCTATGCCGTCCTCCGTCGCGGGATCCGTCTGCTCGGGCACATCGTCCAGAGCATCAAAGCGTGCATTGCGGCGAATAGCGTCGATAGCCTTGAATCGTCCGGCGGAGACGAGCCACGCCCGCGGCTTATCAGGCACGCCGTCGCGCGGCCACTGCTCGAGCGCGGCTCTGAAGGCGTCGTGCAGCGCTTCTTCAGCGATGTCGAAGTCACCGAGCAGGCGAATGAGGGTGGCGAGAACGCGGCGCGATTCGGTGCGGTATACAGCATCGATGATCTCGCCCCAGTTTTGGGCGGTTTTTTCAATCATGGGAGCGGGCATAGACTACTTGAAAATAAAGTCAGCGTGTAGCGCTCGCACGCGCCGGCGAATTCGCTCGACGGTTTCATAGTGATGAGGTGCCGTGCATGACGAAGCTCTACCCGTCCGCCCGGTTGCAGCTTGCTGTTGGCCACGCGTTTCATGCGATTGCTGCCTATATACAATGCGCATCGCAGGCCACACTGCCGATACAATCGAAGCTGCGAGGAGAAAACATGAAAAGACGAGGGTGGGCTCTCATCTTCGGTGTGCCTGCGTTTGCCGCGGCGCCAGGCGCGCATGCGCAAACCGACTATCCGAATCGAACCATACGTATCATCGTGCCTACCGCGCCTGCGGGCGGCAACGATACGGTGGGACGCGTCATCGCCCAGGGATTGTCCGAGCGCTGGAGTAAGCAGGTGGTCGTGGATAATCGTGCCGGCGCGAGCACGATGATTGGCGGCGATATGGTCGCCAAGGCGCTGCCCGATGGCTACACACTATTGATGGGGGTGAGCACGCTCGCAATAAATCCCGCCACGTTCAAAAAGGTTCCGTATGAAGCGATGCGCGACTTCGCACCCATCACGCAGGCTGTTTTCGTGCCCAACTTGATGATGGTGCATCCGTCGGTGCCGGCGAAAACCGTACGCGAAATGATTGCATTTGCACAGGCGCGCCCCGGCCAGGTTCTGTTCGGCTCGGCAGGCTACGGTACTAATCCGCATCTGTCGATGGAGCTCTTTGCCACGATGGGCCGCATCCGCATGATTCATGTGCCGTATAAAAGTTCGACGCCCGGGATCGTCGATTTGATTGCGGGCCACATCGCCATCATGTCGCCGAACATGCTGCAATCGATCCCGCACGTGCGCGCGGGTCGTCTGCGCGCGCTCGGTGTCACAAGCGCTATGCGCGCGGCGAGCGCGCCGGACATTCCGACGGTAGCAGAAGGCGGACTGCCGGGTTATGAGGCGGTGCAATGGTACGGTTTGCTCGCGCCGGCAGGCACGCCGCCGGAGATCATCAATAAGTTGCACAGCGAAACCGTTGCCGTACTGCGCACGCCGGAAAGTTCCAGGCGCCTCGCTGGTGACGGCGCTGAAGTGATTGCAAGTTCGCCCGCCGAATTTTCGGCTTTCATCAAGACCGAAACGGTGAAATGGGCCAACGTCGTAAAGGCCGCGGGAATACAACCGGAATGATGGCGTCTATGTAGCAATGCCGGCGCTGCGCCGGCATTGCTGCAGATTGAAGCGGGTGATCGATTACGTGCCGCGGCCCCATAGTCCGCAATAGCGGCGCGCGACGAATGGCATGCCGGCAGCATAGCCCGGCCAGCTTTCATACTTGGACAGTTTGAATTCTTTCTCCGCCGGCTCCCAGCATTTTCCGTCCTGCGCGAGCTTCTTCATCTCAGCCGATGCGTCCTGCAGAAATTCGAGCTGGTCCTGCGCGTCTTTCTTAGTACCCAAACGGTCGTTAGGTCCCGGGTGTCCAGGGATCAGGCGATCCCAGTCCAGCGCAATCACCTGCTTGATAAAGCCCTCGGCTTGCAGCGGATAGAAGTCGATCATGCCGCGTCCGGGCACTTGTCCGACCGGCAGCGTGTCGACGACGAAGATTATTTTTTCCTTCGGCAGACGCATCACGAGCATGCTGTCCGAGTGGTTGAGTCCTAGATACTTCAGTTCGAGTGACGTCCCGCCAAGCTGAATGACGCGGCCCGCGTCGGTCACGGTTTCATCGGGTAGAACGGTGTGCGGATCTTTGAGCGCAGCCAGCTGCTGCTTCGCTTTCTCATGCGCGACGAATGTCGCGCCGGCATCCTTGAACGCCTTGCCGCCGGCGGCATGGTCAAAATGGTGATGGCTGTATATGACGTACTTGACGGGCTTGTCGGTGACTTTACGAATCTCGTCGAGGTATGTCTGGCCGCCGGTGGGCCGTCCATAGCCGATCGGATCGGTCGCGATCACGCCGTCGTTCGTGACCACGAACATCGACTGGTGATTACCGTTCCGAAATATATATACGTTTTCCGTGCCTTCGACTTTGGTAGTCGCGACCTGCGGACGCGCGGGGGCTTGTGCGTGTGCAGCGAGCGACATTGCCAGCAGTGCGGCTAGTGCGGAGTGCGAAACGATGCGGTGCATGTCATCCTCCTTGAGTTCGAGCCATGTCCACGGCTCGGTACGGCCAGTCTACTGGAGCGTGTGAGCAGCCGACAAGCGCGGGCGCTAACGGGCAACAGTCTGCAGAGCCGGCACCTCCGCATCCTGCGGCGGCACTGCGTTTGCAGTGAGCAGTAACATTGCCACCAGGTCGTAGTAGCCCATGAGCCCTATGAGCTCGACGATGCCGCGCTCGCCGAACTTCGCCAGCGCAGCGGCATAAGCCGCATCGGTTACCGCCTTGTCGCGATAGATCTGGGTTGCGAGTTCATACGGAACCGCTTCGTCGTCCTGCATGCCTGCGGGATGCAAACCCACGGCAAGATCAGCGCCGATCTTCGGTTCGAGGCCGCCTTTCATTGCGAGCTTGTAGTGCCCTCGCCAGATCCAGTGCGAATTCCAATTGCGAGCGGTGATGAGAATGGCAAACTCCGTGAGTCGCGCCGGAAGCTCGGTATTCCACCGCAGATAATCCGACATCGCCGTGATGCGCGCCGCGAGTTCGGGGCTGCGCATATAGATGCGATACGGAGGCAGCTTGAAGTTTGCGTTGCGCGGGGGTGCGGCCACACCATCGACCCATTGTCGCTGTTGCGGTGTCAGTTGCTCGAGGCTTAGTTCGGGAAAACGCGCGGTGTTTTGAGCATGCACGCTGTTCGAAACTAGAATCACCAACACGGACGCAATGCTCAACAGACGTTTCATTGTTCTCTCCGGAAGTGCTGACAGGTCACACGATCGATGTTACCAACGGCCACAGAACTAGAGTCATGCATGAGCAGCGCGGTCGAGAAGGAAGGTGATGGGTGTCGCTGTGCTCAATCCATCTTACGCCGGCTGCATTGCTACCGGTTCTGCGGACGCGAGCGCGTCTATATTCGAGCTGCAGCGATGCTTGGCGCTGGGCTCAACGTGGCCTACGAGGATATAACGGTTGACGAACATGCGGCATTGTTCGTGTCCGGTCTATGGCAATATGACGACCTCCTTTTATCGCGAAGTGTGCGACGTGACGAATAGACTCAAGATCGCGGTCCTCGATGACTACCTGCGTCTCTCGCAGCAATCGGCTGACTGGTCAACCATCGCACGGACCTGCGACATCACTGTTTTTGAACGGCCGCTTTCTCTTCCGGACGAAGCTGCGGACACGCTCGCCCCTTTCGATATCATCTCGCTGATTCGAGAGCGGATGCCGATGCCGGCCGCGCTGATCGAGCGTCTGCCCAACCTGAAGATGATCGGAGTCACGGGACTCTACAACCGCACGCTGGACGTTGAGACCGCGCGCAAGCGCGGTGTCGTGATGTCATACACTGAGCTGCGCGGGCCGTATCGCAAGGCAACGTGCGAGCTGACATGGGGGCTCGTGCTCTCGCTGGCGCGCAATATCCCGCTGGAAGCGGCCAATATGCGCAGCGGCGGCTGGCAGCAGACGGCCGGGTTCGCCTTGGCCGGAAAAACGATTGGACTCCTCGGCCTCGGCCGACAAGGGCGTCACATGGTGCCGGTCGCGAAGGCGTTTGGCATGCATGTAACTGCATGGAGCCCGAACCTCACGGTTGAAGCCGCAGCCGAGGTTGGCGTGCGCCGCGTTGAAAAGGATGAGCTATTCAGCACGAGCGACGTGCTTACGATACATCTTGTTCTCAGCGAGCGTTCGCGCGGAATCGTCGGTGCACGCGAGCTTGCGTTGATGAAACCCACTGCCATTCTCGTGAATCCCGCACGTGGACCGCTCGTCGATGAGACTGCGCTGATCGCAGCACTTATCGGACCGACGCATCGCGGGCGCAGGCCTTGACGTGTATGCGCAGGAGCCGCTGCCCGCAGATCATCCGCTGCGCGGCCTGCCGAATGTGGTACTGACGCCGCATCTCGGTTTCGGCGTCCGCGAATTCTACGAAAGCGCCTACACCGATACCGTCGAAAACATCGAAGCGTTTCTCGCCGGCAAGCCGATACGCATACTCACGCCTGAGCGCAATCGAAGCGCCGCACACGATTCCCCTGTATTCCTGGCATCGAGTGGTTAATTCATAGCCTCTGCCATGACGCCAGGTATGAGAATGTGCGCGTTCTGCATCGCTGCATATGCCGCTTGCGGTTTGGCCGCCGATAACTATCCTGCCAAACCGATTCGCCTTCTCGTCGGGTTCGTAGCCGGCGGCAGCGCGGACGGATCCGCGCGCGTGGTCGCTGCGCGCATGGGCCAGATACTCGGTACCAATTTTGTGATCGAGAATCGCGGCGGCGCGGCCGGTGTCGTTGCAGCGCAGGTCGTCGCCCGCGCGCCGGCGGACGGGTATACGCTGCTGTGGTCAAGCCCGGGCGCTTTGACTATCAGCCAGATTCTCGAAAAAAATCTGCCTTACGATACGCAGACGGCGTTTGCGCCGATCGGCCTCGCCCTCACATACTGTAACGCGCTGGTGTCGCGGCCGGACTTCGCCGCATCTTCAGTGCCGCAATTGATCGCTCTCGCGAAAGAAAAACCCGGCTACATTAACTACGGGACTCAGGGTGTCGGCTCGGCCGGGCATCTCTCCGCCGAAATGCTCACGCGCATGACCGGCGTTAAGCTCACGCATGTCCCGTACAAAGGTGGTGCGGAAATAATTACGGCATTGCTTGGCAACGAGGTCCAGCTCGCGTTCATGAGCTCGACCACAGCACAAAGCATGCGAAGCCGGCTGCGCGTGATTGCCGTTACCAGTCTGAACCGAGATCCCGCGCTCGCGGACGTTCCGTCTATGCACGAAGCCGGTGTGAAAGGCTACGACGCGTCATTCTGGTTCGGCCTGCTTGCGCCCGCCGGCACGCCGGCCGTCATCGTCAATCGCCTCAACCGGGCGTTGCGCGAGACGCTTTCGGATTCGAAGGTGATGCAGCCGGTGCAAAGCCAGGGTCTGAATCCGCAGCCATCGACACCTCAGGAATACGCCGCGCGCATCAGCGCCGACTATGCAAAATGGAAAAGCGTCCTGGCGGAACAGAGATAGAAAGCACCCATCCAACCATCAACGCGCTGTGCAATTGGCATGTTGTCTGCCGCTAAAAGTGCTACGCTGATACGTATAAGAAGAGGGGATCACACCCGACGAGGTGCAATCGAGGCAACGAGGAGGAGACGATGTCAGGCAATCGATCAATCTCTCATGGAACGCCGCCGGTCGTAGTTGCAGCGAACGGACTGCTTGACCGCCGTGCTTTCCTGCGCGGTGGTGCCGCGATGGCCGCAGCAATGACCGGCTACACGGTCATCAAACCAGCTGCAGGCGAGGCGCTCAAAGAAGACCCCTGGAGTCTCGCGCCGGGCGCAACGTCTCCACCTGTTGAGCAGCGCTCGCGATTTGAGCAGAAGGTCGTGCGCACGCTCAGCAATCCCAACGGCGAGCCGCGCAATACGCATGCTCGCACGCCGCACCATCTGCTCAACGGAACCATCACGCCCAACAGCCTGCACTTCACCATACTGCATGGCGGCACGCCTGATATCGACCCGGACCGTCACCGACTGGTGATACACGGTTTGGTGAAGCGACCGCTCATCTTTACGCTCGATACGCTTGCACGCTATCCGATGGTATCGCGCATGACGTTCGTCGAATGCGGCGGCAACAGCGCGCCACTATTTTCCCCGCAGCCGATGCAGGCGAGCGTGCAGGCGCTGCATGGCCTGGCGTCGTGCGCCGAATGGACCGGCGTGCAACTGTCGACCTTGCTCGAAGAAACCGGTATCGATGCGAAAGCGAAATGGCTTGTTGCCGAAGGTGCAGATTCGCCCGCGGTGAGCCGCAGCTTTCCGCTTCTCAAGGCGCAGGACGATGCCATGATTGCGCTGTACCAGAACGGCGAGCGGCTGATGCCCGGCAATGGCTACCCGATGCGCCTGCTGTTGCCGGGATGGGAAGGCAACATGAATGTCAAATTCCTGCGCAGCCTCAAGCTGACTGATCAGCCGGCGATGAGCTATTACGAATCGAAGATCTATTCGCAGATGCTGCCGAACGGCAAGTCATATCAGTTCTATTTCCTGCAGGAGGTTAAATCATTCATCACTCATCCGTCGCACGGAATGGCGATGCAGGGGCCGGGATTTTATGAAATTTCGGGCATTGCGTATTCCGGCGATAGCCGCATCTCGAAAGTGATGGTTTCGGCCGATGGCGGCAAGACGTGGGCGAAAGCGGCGTTGCAGGAACCCGTGCTGAGTAAATCATTTACCCGCTTCCGCGTGCCATGGCAGTGGGACGGCGGACCCGCGGTTTTACAGAGCCGCGCGTGGGACGAAGCCGGCAACGTGCAGCCGACGCGTGCGCAGTTCATTGCGCAGCGCGGTGAGCTCGACGCAGCACCCGCCATCCTCGCGTTCCCGAATCAGCATTACAACAGCATCACGAGCTGGGCGGTGGACCGTAAAGGGGAGGTCAAACATGTTTACGCGTAAGCATGCAGGCGGCGCGGCCGTCATCGCGATTGTCATGACCACCGGACTAGCGCGCGCCGAAGGACCGAATCTCGGCAAGCCGATCAGCCAGGCGGAGCTGGCGGCGTGGGACATCAGCATTCTCCCCGACGGCACCGGCTTGCCTGCAGGCAATGGCACTCCGGCGGAGGGTTCGCGCGTGTTTGCTCAAAAGTGCGCTGCCTGCCACGGCGAGAATGGCAAGGGCGGTATCAATGCAGCGCTTGTGAGCTCGGCGCCACTCAGCGGCATCAGTGCTGCGGCGAAGACGATCCCGAACTTCTGGCCTTATGCGACGACCGTTTTCGATTTCATCCGGCGGGCGATGCCATTCCAGCAGCCGAAGTCGCTCACCAACGACGAAGTCTACGCGGTGACCGCTTTCATTCTGGCGCAAAACAAACTGATCGGCGACAGCGACACGATGAATGCACAGACGCTGCCCAAAGTGCGCATGCCGAACCGCGATGGATTCATTATCCGGTTCGCTGACAAGATATAGCGATTACCGAGGATTATTTGCGCGCGTTTTTCAAGCGGTAAGCGGCGACCGCTTTCTCCAGATCGGTCAGCTCTTCGCAGGGCAGCAGACAGATGTCGCGCAGCGCCGCCAGATGCTTGTCCGCGCTCGGAAGATCGTTCACCATCAGATACGCTTCACCGATGTATTCATGCGCGCCGCGGTGGCGCGGATTGAGCACGAGCGCCTGCTTGTAATGCTTGAATGCGGCGTCGAACTGCTTCAGATTGCGATGCGCGTAGCCGAGATAGTTTTCGATATCGGCATTATCGGGCTGTCGCACAGCCGCCATCTGAAATCGCTTTGCCGCCTCCGCCCAGTTCTTGTTCTCGATCGCCTGCTTGCCCGCGGCATAGTCGGCGTCGCGCGCAACGAGGTCTGACGCTTCTTCAGTCGGGTCAGCGAGTGTGGCACCTGTTGCGAGCGCGGCGACGACCAACGCCATGGTCATAAGCCGTCTACCCAGGACAACCCTCATCGTTGTGCGACGTAAGCCTTTGCGTGCGCCAACTCGGGCCGCGGCGAGTCCGCATTCTTTGCCAGCGCCATGAGCTTGGCGTAATAGCCGGCGGCCTTCTGGCGTTCCCCGGCCGCTTCGGCAGCGTGCGCGGCGCCATACAGTCCGCGGAAGCGGTTCGGTTCACGTTCCTGCGACGCCTCGTACTCCTTGAGCGCGAGCGCCGGCTGTCCGGCTTCGAGCAGCATGTCGCCCAGCAATTCGCGCGCAGGTACTACCCGACCGGGTGTGACGATATGTTTCTCGTTCTTGTCTTCGAGGTCTGCAGCGGCGCGCATGTACTTGACCGCCGCGTCATTGTTTTTCTGCGCAAACGCGATCCATCCCGCAGCAGCAAGCCGTTGCACTTCGACTTCGGTCGCCCAGTACGTGTTCTTCGCGTCTTCGAGTGACTTGTGCAGGACCGCGAGCTGCGCCGCGTTTTGCTCAGCCGCAGCCACATCTCCGCTACGCGCGGCGCCCAGCGTGCGTGCAAAGTAGGTAATGGCATCCGCGAACGCTACCTTGCTCGGTTGCGGCTCGAGGCGCATCGCCTCCGTCCACGCGCCGCGTTCCATCGCATAGCGCGCGCGCATAGCCGCCGCCGCATAAGGGGCGGTGGGTCGTCCGGGTGTAGTGCCGGTAACTTTGAGCGCGTCTTCCATCGTGCGGCGCGCGGCGCCGTCGAGCGCCAACTGCAAATACGCATACACTGCATAGTCGCTGGCGTGATACGCCTCGTCCGCCTCGTTGCCCTTGATCGCGGCCTCAAACGAACGGCGATTGGTCGCCGCTGATTCTTCCCATGCGCCAACACGTGTAAAGATATGTGAAGGCATATGCAGTGCATGCGGCGCCGCCGGGGCGATGTCCGCATAGCGGCGGGCGGCGGTCAACCCCTTGGCGGCGATCGGCGGCGCGTCGTAGCTGTGTATCAGATAGTGCGCGACGCCAGGGTGCTCCGGATACTTTGCAAATTGCTTCTCGAGAATAGCCGCCGCTTTGAGGTATGCAGCGTAGCTTTGATCGGACTGGGTTTGAGTACCGGCGAGATAAAGCGCCGAAAAGATCTGCGCTTCGTCGTCGTCGCGGTAGCGGGCGGCCAGTTCTTCGAATGCCTTCGCGCGCGATTCCTGCCGCGAGCGCTCGGAACGGTTCGAGTAATCCTTATAGTAGGCCGCAACCGCCTCGATGTAATCGCGTTCGCGCTGGGTTTTGGCGCCGATATTGCGACCGTCGTCGATGGCGGCCTGCGCCTGTTCGGCGCCCTTGGGCGATGCGCCGGTGCCCGCAAGCGGATTCGACATCAGGATTGCAGCGATGCCCCACGTCGCGATGGCACACGTCGGGTCCTTCGCAAGTACGCGTCGAAAAGTTTCTTCGGCGGCGCTGTACCAGAACGAATGCAACATGGCTACACCGCGTTCGAATTCGACTTGCACGCCAGTGCTGCACGAGTTTTTGAAAGTGACGCTTCCCAGCCGTCCGGTGGCTTCATCGTCATGAGCGAGAGCGGTGCCGCATGTAAGAACGAAGGCGGCAATCGCGCCGGCGACAACAGTTTGACGTTGGAATTTCATGGAACCTCCTTGCTTTGCAGGTGGACCATCGCCGAATTCCCTTACTTCGACGGAAATACTTTATTTCCAAACTTACGCCGATACGTGCTGCGCGAGTTTATCGCGCGGCTGCCGGCATTCTATTGGGATTGCGGCAGCACCACAGCTTACTGCCAAGCGAGCCGCTATGAGAAGTAGCCGGAAGAACTAAGCTTATGCACGAAACCACTATCAAGCCGGTTCATTCATAACGTCATGAGAGTACCGCGATGTCCATCTTTCCGCCCGGGGTTAGCGCTCCATTGCGCCATATACGAGCGCGGCCATCTGCTCCCGATAGTACTTCCGAATGTCTCCAGGACCAACGGACATTACGACAACCACCAGGCGCTCCTTGGGATCGGCCCAGAAGATCGTGCCATTTGCGCCGTTCCAGGTGTAGTCACCGACTGAACCATTGGTCGCCGCAACGCCCGGTTCTGTCCGCACCGCCACGCCGAGACCGAAGCCGTAACCGTCGCGGCCCGCCTCAGTCGCTGCGACGTTGTTTTTGATGTTCTTGCCGAGATGATCGGACGTCATGAAGCGCACCGTCTTGGGACTCAGGATGCGTGCGCCATCGAGCGAGCCGCCGTTCATCAGCATCTGACCGAAGCGTATGTAATCCGCGGCGGTGCCGAAAGCGCAACCGCCGCCGCAATCGAATTTCGGCTGCTCATCGAGGACTCGTATGGTCTGCGGTTTGCCGCTGATTGGATCGTTCGGCAGGGGCCGCGCCATGCGGCTGCGTTTTTCCGCAGGCACAGCGAAAGTGGTGTCCTGCATGCCCAGCTTCGACCATACGCGCTCGTTCGAGGCCGCGCCGAGCGTCTTACCCGTGATCTTCTCGACGACGAGTCCCAGCACGTCGATCGAGAAGCTGTACTCCCAGGTCGATCCCGGCTGATAGTAGAGCGGCAGCTTGGCAAGCGCGTCGAGAAATTCCGGGCCGGTCATCGCAAACGACGCACTGCCTGAGGACGCGGGATACATCTTATGGATGAGGCTACTTCCGCGTCCACCGTAGCTGAGGCCGGCGGTGTGACGCATCAGATCCTGCACGAAGATCGGCTGCTTCATGGGCTCGAGCCTGACCGCACCTGCATCGATCACGCCGACCTGCATCGACGCAAATTGAGGATAGTAAGTTGCGAGCGTTGATTTGAGCGGCAGCCGGCCCTCTTCGTAAAGGGTGAGCGCGGTGACCACGGTCAGCACCTTGGTCATCGATGCGAGATTGAATATCGCGTCGGTCTTGAGTTGCGTGCCCGCCGTCCTGTCCTGGTAGCCGATGGCCTTGTAATAGACGAGCTTGCCGTCGCGCGCGATTGCGACCACCGCTCCCGGGGTGCGGTTGCGCGCGATCTCATCGGCGTAAAAGCGATCGATGCGCTCGAGACCTGCGGCGGAAAAGCCCGCTTTTGCGGGATCGATGCGCGGCAACGGATCGTCAGCAGCCGCTGCGCTCGCCGCTAGCAGTGACAGGAGCATGAGAATAATGCGACGGAAGCGTACATTTGAATCTGGCTTCATGGGTCTCCTTTGCTGAAGGTTTGCCGGGGTGCGCTGCGTTCGCATGCAGGCCATCGGGCATCCGACAGATTACTTTTTCTTTATAGTGAGTCCAACCATCACGTCGGCGCGCGGCTGCCGGTCCAGATCACAACACGTCGCGATAAGTTGTTCGAACTGCGCCCCGGGAATCGGCAGCACTGGAATCACGTCGCGGATACGCCGTGCCTCCTCGTCGAAGTCCCAGATGAACTCGCGTCCGGTCGATTGCTTCGTATAACTTTTGCCATCCTTGGTAAAAATCGTAATGCGCGGACCGAAGAGCGTCATCTGATGCGACGGAATAATGGTGACCCGTTTCATTAAGTCCAGCACTTCGCGGGGCACATCGGGACCGGCGGGGTCGACGCCAAGCGCGCGCTCGACCGGGAAACCGCGCGCAACAACGCCGTAGGCCGTGAAGTATCCCGTGTTGCCTGCGGCGGCCGGTACATCTTCGCGGCGGCTCGTAAAGGCAGGGCTCGGATATTGCGTCTCCATCCAGTTGACTACGGCTTCAACGCGATCGACGTCTTCATAGCGTATGTTGTGCTCGGTGCACAGCTTCGCCGTCACATCGATATGAGCGATGTTGTAACCCGCGGTCGCATAAATGCGATAGAGCGTCTCCAGGAACATCCATTCTTTGCCCAGATTCGCAGTGATGTCGGCGAGGTTCGTCCGGGTTGCGCCCGTGAAGCTATACGTGAGCCGACCTTTATTGTTGCCGGCATAAGAATGATAGAAACCGGCGTCACCTTCCAGCACTGTCTCGCCGCCGATGTGCCCGCTTTTAGCAAGTGAGACTGCCAGCATCGCGTTGCGCACCGCGGCGCCTTCGCGCAGCGCTTTGCCGCCGCTGCGGAGTCCTTCAAGATTGCCGCCGGCGAGGCTCGCGCATAGGGCAATGGCGCTATTCATCTGGTCTTCATTGAGGCCCATGATTTTTGCCGCGGCGACCGCAGTGCCAAAGATGCTGAACACGGGACCCGCATGAAATCCGCGCGACATGACCGTTGGTATGAATTCCGCGGCCATGCGTTCCATCACTTCGTACCCGCAGGCAACGCCGGTCAAGAAGTCCTTGCCGGATGCGCCGGCAACTTCCGCCGCGACAATCGCCCCTGGAATGATACTGGTGCCGGGATGCGTGAGCATGCGAAAGGTATCGAACTTGCCGCCGCCAAGCGCCATTTCCGAGTTCGCATAGGCCGCGCCCGCCTTGGTCGCTTTGCCGCCATCGACCATGATAGTCGCGCCGTTTCGCACGCCGGCCTCTTCTTCGGTAACCAGCTTTACTGCCTGGCGGCCGGGCGGACTCTGGTAACCCATGAGCACGGACGTAAGGCAGTGAAGCGTGACACCCTTCGCGCGATCGACAACGTCGGCGGGTAGATCCTGGTAGCGCATGCCAACAACCCATTGCGCGAACTGGCGGCTTAACGAAGCCATACTTGTATTCCTTCCGTGGTCTTATGTGAGTTGCGCGGAGGCGCGTCTGGTTCTTGCAGACCGCGAATATAACATCCGTAAGTGCTGACTGGCGCCCGGGCCGATGCAGTAACATCGTTCGAGAACGTCTTATTGGAACGTCATGGCAAAAATTGAAAAGGTGGCGGAAGTATCGCCACTCATGCAGGCAGTAAGCGCTTATATCGCGAGTGCACTCAAACGCAAGCTGCCGCAGGAGGTCGCCGGGCGGGCCAAGAATCATCTGGTCGATACTTTTGCGGCGATCTTGTCCGGATCGAAACTGTTGCCCGGTCGGCGCGCGATCGCGTACGTGAAGCCGTTGGGCGGCATCCGCGAGGCCGGTGTAATCGGTACCCGCCATGTAACGAGCGTTCTGAATGCGGCGCTCGCGAACGGAACGTGCGGCCATGCCGACGAGACGGACGACACGCATCCGCCGACGCGCACGCATCCCGGCACGAGCGTAATCCCGGCTGCGCTGGCGGTGGCGGAGAAGCACGCACTTACGGGGCAGCAGTTCATGCGCGCCATGGTGCTCGGCTACGACATGTGTGCACGCACGCTGCTCGCGCTGAATCCGCGAAAGCTGGTGCCGACCGGCCGGCATGCCGGTGCGACGGGCCAGGTTTTCGGTGCGATGGCGGCCGCAGCGGCGCTCATAAAGCTCAACCCGCGGCAAGTGCGCCATGCGTTGTCATATACATTGCAGCAGACGGCCGGCGTCACGACGATGTTTCGTGACACGGAGCACATTGAAAAAGCCTATGCGATGGGCGGCATGCCTGCACATAACGGCGTTCAGGCTGCGCTGATGGTGGCAAGCGGCTTTACCGGCGTGGAAGATATTTACGCAGGGGACCCGGATTTCTTTTCGATCTTCTCACCGGAGGGCGATCGCACGGCGCTCGCAAAAGGTCTCGGCCAGACTTACGAAATCATGCGCGGCGGCATCAAGCGCTGGTCGGTCGGCGGCCCGATACAGGGACCGATGCACGTGCTGTACGAACTTATGACCGCACACGGCATCAAGGCGAATGATGTCGAGCAGTTGGTGGTCGGCATGCCGGAAGAGCAGCTCTCCGTGGTGAACGACCGCGAGATGCCCGATATCTCGCTGCAGCACCTGCTCGCCGTCATGTTGATCGATGGGACGATGACTTTCGCAGCGGCACACGACTTCAAACGAACACGTGATCCAGCGGTACTGCGGTTACGTAAACGGATTACAGCGGTCGTCGATACCAGCATACCAAACGCGGTTCGCGGATGGCGCAGCGGCATTAAGGTGACGCTGAAGGATGGCCGCACGTTGAGCCATCAGACGCTCGCGGCAAAGGGCAATTCGGAAAATCCCCTGACGCGTGCTGAAGTCGAAGAGAAGGCGCTGGACCTGATGGCGCCAGTGCTTGGCACGCGCAGCAGTGCGCTGATCGCGACTCTTTATGACATCGAGCGCATAGCGGACATGCGGACGCTGCGCCGACTTTACGCGGCGTGATTAGAAGCCAACGCCTACTTCGTCAGACCGAGCTCCGTCATCACTATTTTGAGCTCCGCGTATTCCGACTTGAGCTGATTGCGCGTTTCAGCGCTGTCCAGGAATTCGCCCGTGAGTAAGTCGCGCTCGAGCATGTGCTTCCATTCCTCGTTCGAAGTGACGCGGGCGAAAACATTTTCCCAGTAGCTCAATTGCGGCTGCACCATGCCGCGCGGGCCTACCATAGCGCGCCAGTTGGAAACGACGGCGTTCGCGCCAAGTTCCTTCCACGTCGGAACAGCGGCGTAAGGTCCGCTGAGACGTTTGGGTGAAGTGATCGCAATCATGCGCAGCCGCCCTGATGCGACATGCGGCATCAGCGATGCAGCAGGCGCCACGACGAGGTCGACATGGCCGCCCAATGCCGCAGTGATCGCTTCCGAGCCGCCATTGAAGAGCGCGATCTTCAGTTTTTTAGGCTCGGCTCCTACGGAACGGGCGGCCAGCGCCAACGCGATGTAATTGTGATTGCCGATGCCGCCGGAAATCGCGGTGCTGACCCAAGGAGCATCGGCCCTTAGGCGGTCGAGCAGGTCCTTGCCGGTTTTGATGCTCGCATCGGTCTTGACGGCGAATGCGACATACTCGGTAAACAACTGGGCAATCGGAGTGATATCGGTCAAGCTCATGGAGCTCCGTCCGGATATCGCATCGCCTAGAAACGTCGCCGAAATGATGCTTATGCTGTTGCCGTCCGGATGCTGGTTGAGATAGGTAAGCCCCATCACGACGCCGGCGCCCGGTTTGTTCACCACCGTCACGACACTGTCGACGAGTCGCTGTTCCTGGATGATGCGCTGTGCGAGACGGGCAATACGATCGTTGCCGCCGCCCGCAGCGTTCGGCACCACGATCTCGACGCGCTTATCCGGTTTCCAATCCGCCGCGCTACTTGCATTGAAGGCGCATAGCGCCGCTACGAATGACGCCGCGAGAAGTAAGCCAAACGATTTCATTGATGGCGCTGTCACTTCTTCGCAAATCCGTTATTCCGCTTTTATGTTCTGGCTCTTGATGACGCCGCTCCAGCGCGCAAGCTCGGCCTTGATATGACGTTCGAGCTCGTCGGGCGTCGATCCGCGCGGCTCGAATCCGAGCGATGAGAACCGCTCTTTCGTATCAGCGGACTGAACGACATGCAACGTTGCCTGATTGAGGCGATCGACCACCGCACGTGGCAAGCCTGCCGGTCCCACAATTCCAAACCAGTTCACCACTTCGAAATCCGCAATGCCGCTTTCTGCAATCGTCGCCACGTTCGGCAGGAGCGGCGTGCGCTTCTCGGACGCTACGCCAATCGCCCGGATTTTGTTAGTACCCGAGCATATTTGCAATCGAGCCGAGCGCGGCAAACATAGTCGAGACCTGGCCGCCGATGAGCGCGGTCAACGCAACGTTGGCGCCCTGATACGGAATGTGCACCATGTCAGTATGTGTGCGCGCCTTGAAGAGCTCCATTGCGAGATGAGTAATCGCACCATTACCTGACGAGCCGTAGTTGATTTGGCCGGCATTGGACTTCGTTAGCGCGATAAGCTCTTTGGCGGATCGCACCGGCATTGATGGGTGTACGACGAGCACCTGCGGCGAAACGGCCAACAAGGTGATCATCGAAAAATCCTTGATCGGATCGTACGGTGTTTTAGGGTGCAGGACCGGGTTAATCGCGTTCGGGCCTGGATTAGCGAGCAACAGCGTGTAGCCGTCGGGTGCTGCCCGTGCCACGACGTCTGCTCCCACGGCGCCGCCCGCGCCGCCGCGATTATCGACGATGACTTGCTGGCCGAGCGGTTCAGCCAGACGCTGACTCACGAGGCGAGCGATGACGTCATTCGCGCCGCCGGGCGCAAAAGGAACGATGACGCGTATGGGTTTCACCGGGAAAGTCTGCGCGCGGGCAAGCGGGGATGCGGTGATGACACCAATCGCAATCAGAAACAGGACATCACACATGCATCGCCACATCTAACTATCTCCTTACCGCGACCGCCGTCACATTTGCTTTTTACAAGTTCAACATACACAATCAAAAAGAACAATCAACTTTTCACCTGGAGATTTGATGAGCAAGACGAGCACCGGATCCGCACTCAAGACGATGGCCGCCGCGACTGCGGGCGATTACAAACGAGATCCGACGAGATGGGGCAGCGAAGAGATTGCTGCGCACTTTTCCGGTTTCGAACATCTCGACGTGCGCACGAACGGCGCAGTCATTCGTCTGCGACATGGTGGTTCCGGTCCGCCGCTGTTGCTCGTCCACGGCAATCCGCAGAATCATACCTGTTGGTACAAGATTGCTGCGCGACTCGCGAAGCAGTATCACGTCATCCTGCCCGATCTGCGCGGCTACGGCGACAGTTCGCTGCCTGAACCCGGACCGGATCACGTCAATTTCAGTTTTCGCTCCATGTCCCAGGACCTGCTCGAGATCATGGATCAGCTGGGCTATGACCGGTTTTATGTCGCCGGTCACGACCGCGGCGCGCGCACCGTTCATCGCATGTGCATGGACCATCCTGAACGCGTGCTCAAGGTGTGTCTGATGGACATCGTTCCGAATCACTACGTGTGGACGCACATCACGAAAAGCTGGGTGATAGGCACTTGGCATTGGGCTTTCATGGCGCAGCCCGAACCTTTCCCCGAGCGGCTCATCAGCGCTGTGCCTGCTGAGTTCTTCCTCAAGAGCCGCATGGTAATTCGCGGTGGAACCGGACTCGGCTTCCTCAGCGAATCGGCGCTCGCCGAGTATGTGCGCTGCTACACGCTGAAGACTATCACCGGATCGTGCCGCGATTATCGCGCGACCGCTACTTGCGATGCAGTGATGGATACGGCGGACAAGGACAAGAAGCTTGCGATGCCGCTGCTGCTGCTATGGGGAGCGCGCGGCCACCCGCCTGAGCGGGCGCGCGAGTTCATGGATATCTGGAACCAGTATGCAAGCAACATAACGGCGTTCGAAGCCTTGCCTTGCGGCCATTACATGCAGGAAGAGATGCCCGAGCAGATCTTCGATCACTACACAAAGTTTTTTACCGCGTGATCGACGCAGCTTTGAGTTGGCGTTGCGAAGAGCGGCGGACGGTCAGTGTCCCGTTGCCCGGGATAATCGCGCCGCATTGTCCTTCGTGTCATACATACTGATCGCCGTCTTGCCTTCCATGGCCTTCGTCATGCGTTCGCGAATTTCGGTTGCCATTACATTGTTGCGCTGCACGGCAGGCCGCGCCTCCATCGCCTCGAACCAGCGCATGAAATTCGGATAGCCGGCTTTGTCGATGCCGCGCTCCTTATGGCCCTTTGTCCACGGATAGGTCGCGATGTCGGCAATTGTGTACTCGTCGCAGGCGATCCAGGCGCTTTCGCGCAGACGATTGTCGAGCACCTGATAAAGGCGTACGGATTCATTGTTATAGCGGTCCTTCGCGTACTGGATGCTGTCTTTGGCGTAGTTATTGAAGTGATTGGCCTGCCCGAACATGGGTCCGACATGCGCCATCTGGAACATCAGCCACTGCAGTGTGTCGTAGCGCTTGCGCGGGTCTTTCGGCATGAATCTCCCGGTTTTCTCCGCGAGGTAGATCAGGATCGCACCTGATTCCATCATCGTGTAGCGCCCGCCGCCCGGACCCTCCGTGTCGACGATCGCAGGAATCTTGTTGTTCGGGCTCAGCTTCAGATACTGCGGCCTAAATTGCTCACCGAGCCGGATAGCAACGTCGAAATGTTTCCACTCGAGGCCGGTCTCCTCGAGCATGATCATGACTTTCTGGCCGTTGGGCGTGGGCGATGAGTGCAGCTCGATCATTGCATGCTCCGGTGATTGACGATGGGTTACAGAACGATGATAGCGTGCCGCCGCCTCGCACTGCGATAAGACGTTACTACACGTGTCATTTACACAGCGCGCTCTTGCCTGCGCCGTGAGCGCATGTCAGCGATTCTGTGCCGTGCCCCGTCCGGTCTTTTGCTGAAGCTCGTCGATGCGCTTCGAGGCCTCGGCCTTGGTGAGATTCTCGTCGAACGCTTCTTTCGCTTCCTCGCACAATGTTTTGAGGTAAGAGCGTTGCGCTCCCGTCATGCGCTCACCGCCCGTCGTCCAGTCGTCGGGATTTTTCTTGGTGTTGCTTTCGTCCGCCTGCTGCTGGGTCGCTTTATCAGTCACTGTCCTGCTCCTTCGTCCTGTGGTTTGAGTCGCTTGGACTGTGGAGCGGGCGCACGGTTCCGCGTTTCACCGCGGTCGTTTGCGCGTTGCTAATTCAGCGCAGATGCTGCTTCGGACTCTGCGGCAGCGGTTCGATATTCATCGCCCAACCCAGAGCTGAACGGCACCATGCTTGTTTCTTCGGCGCCAACTGCGATCTTTGCTGGAGCGTGCCGACGCGCAGCCCGTAAACCTGCTGATCTGATACCGACGTCGCATAGATGGGCGTCCCGCAGTCGGGACAGAATGCGTGCGCACGCTTGGTGCCGCTCTCGGCGGTTTTGACGTAGATCTTCGGCGATCCGCTGATCAACTTGAACGTTTCATTACGCGCGGGAACAGTTACACGGTACACGGAGCCGGTGAGCACCTGGCAATCTGTGCAATGACAAATAGTGACCGTTTGCGGATCGACTTCCGCTTCGTATTTAATCGAACCGCAATGACATCCGCCGTCCACGTGCATGACATCTCCTTCCTATAAAAGAAGCTCGATCACATACGGCCCGCGGCGAGCAACGGCCTTCCCCAGTTGCTCTGCGAACCCGTCGAGCGTCGTTGCGCGCGCAGCCTCGACACCGTGACCGCGCGCGAGCGCTATCCAGTCGAGATAGGGCCGGTCGAGCGTTAACATATCCTTGGCGCGTTGACCGGGCGTGCCTGCACCCATGTTGCGAAATTCGCCATGCAGAATCTGATATGAGCGATTCGCCAGCACAATTACCGTCACATCGAGATCTTCGCGCGCCATCGTCCACAACGCCTGCAGCGTATACATGCCGCTGCCATCGCCTTCGAGCGCGATCACTTTGCGATCCGGCGCGGCGATTGCAGCGCCCGTCGCGGCCGGCAGTGCCCAACCGATCGCCCCGCCCATGACGTTGAGCCAGTCGTGCGGCGCAGCGTTCGTCATCAACGGACCGAAATTGCGGCCGACCGAAACAGATTCGTCGATCACGACTGCGTTTTCAGGCATCAGCGCGGCGAGAGTGCTTGCGATGCCATCGGCAGTTACCGCGCCGCCTGGTGGTCTATGCCGCAAGAGAGTGTTGACATGCGCAGGCGGCGTAGTCAGCGCACCAAGTTCCGTTGCGAGTGACGCAAGAGCATCTTCGAGATCGTTTTCGACGCCGGCCAGTTTCGTCACTGTGCAGCCGTCGGGGAGCAGGGCGCTCGGCTTGCCCGGATACGCAAAAAATGAAACCGGCGGCTTGGCGCCGACGGTGACAAGCTGCTGTATGCCTTTAAGCGCGTTCAATGCGTTGTCGACGGCATAGGGCAAGCGGTCGACACGGACACGCCCTGCGCCGCATTCCATACGCGCATTGTTATATTCCGACATGAGCCGGCATCCGGTCTTCGCCGCAATCCGGCCCGCATGCTCCAGCGCCGCGCCACGCAGTGCAGCGCCGCCGAGAAACAGCATCGCCGGTTCGCCGCACGTCAAAGCGCGCATTGCATCGTAAACACTCGTGCTGTCGACGATGGTTCGCGCGGCGACCGGTGTGGCGTCCGCCGGGCCAACCGCTTCGCCCCACGCCGTATCGGCCGGCGCGATCAGCGTCGCGATATGTCCGGGTGCTGCGCGAGCTTTCTCGATGGTAAGCGCACAATCGCTCGCAAGCGTCGCCGATGTGGTCGCGGTGTGCACGCAATGTGAAACCGGGCGCGCGATGCCTGCGATGTCCGCAGTCAACGGGGCATCGTGCTTAAGGTGGAAAGTCGCATGCTCGCCGACGATATTGACAATGCCCGACCGCGCTTTCTTCGCGTTGTGCAGGTTCGCAAGCCCGTTACCGAGCCCCGGGCCGAGATGGAGCAGAGTGCATGCGGGCTTTCCCGCCATGCGGAAATAACCGTCCGCGGCGCCGCTCACTACACCTTCAAAAAGCCCGAGCACGCAGCGCATGCCATCCACTTTATCCAGCGCAGCGACGAAATGCATTTCGGAAGTGCCCGGATTCGTGAAACAGACCTGTACGCCGCTGTTTACAAGCGTGCGTACCGAACTTTCAGCGCCATTCATCGGTGCGGGGAAGTGACCGGAGAAGAAACGATCATAACAGCAAGCGCCGACAAAATTACAACGCCGCTAGCGAATGCGATATCCGCCGTTTAAGTTATGCAAGTCTGTGCCGCTCCACAATTCCCGCATATCATGTGCCGTCGGTATGCGTCTCTAGAATACGAATGAAGCGCCAGTTGGTCGTGGAACGTCGAAGTCGATCGGCGCGCCGTGCTCGGCTCGCAATCGATTTGAGTCATGTAAAGTTGCACTAGGAAAATCAATGCATTCCCGCAAACAGGCGCCATGTGACGTGCGAGTGTCACAAAATTAATTTCCAACCGGAGAACGATAATGGCAAGACTGACCCCCATAACTAGCAAGAGCCAATTGGCTGCACAGCATCAGCCGCTTTTTGATGCCATCGTCGCGAGCCGCGGTGCGGTGCAAGGCCCGTTCACCATGCTGCTGCACTGCCCGCCACTCGCCGAGCACATGATGCACTTGGGCGGGTTCGTGCGCTTTCAGGGTTCGCTCGACATGCGAGCGCGCGTGCTGGCCGCGATGACCGTCGCGCGTGAGTTCGACACGCTCTATGTCTGGGGCGCGCAAACGGGTTCGGCGAGGCGCCAGAAGGTGCCCGAGGAGACAATCACCGCAATCCGCGAGAAGCATTCGCGCGGAATTCCGCCAGAGGATGCGCAGATTATCGAATTCACCCGCGAACTGATCCGCAAGCATCGCGTCTCTGACGAGAGTGCCAAGGCGCTGCTGGCGCGCTTTGGCAACGAAGGAATGATCGAGTTCACCGGTGCGATCGGCTACTACAGCATGCTGTGTATGATGGCGAACGCCGTCGAGCTGGGGGCCGGGCCCGGCGCTGAAGTGTTGAGCGATAACCCAGGGCCCGTGTAACGAGCCGAATAAAAATGCTTGTTCATCGATACTAGCGGGTTCGCGGAACAAAAATGGCCTGCAGATCCTCTCAGATTAGAGTCCAGTGATGGCTTGATCCCCATACTCGAGCGAGAACCTCCATGGCAAAGAAATCGAAAGCCGAACGAAAAGCGAAGAAGAAAGCTAGAAAGGCGGAGCGTAAGGCCGACAAAGCGGCGAAGAAGGCCGCAAAACGACTGCGCAAAGCCGAGAAAAAGGCCGCCAAGGCTGCAAGAAAGGCAGAGAAAAAAGCGGCGAGGGAAGCCGAGAAGAGACGTGAGGCGAACGTGCGAGCAGATTCCCCGCGCTCGGACACGAAGTCTGCTCCAAAGAAGCCGGCGAAACGTCGTGCGCTCAAGACCGTGACGCCGGTCCGCAAAAAAGCGACAAAGAAAACGTCCATCAGGAAGCGGGTCTCGAAAGGAGCGGCCGGCCGTATGCAATCGGCGCCTCCCGCAGCCGACGATGCTGCGACTGCGAGACCAGACGCCGGGTGGCAACCCGGCAGCGCGCAACGAGCCCGAGCGCAAAGGCGGTCCGGCTCCCGGTGCACGGACACCATCCCCTTCGAGGCGCGACACCACGAACACCGAGACTCTAGCGCGGGATAGCGCGCCGCATGACGACTATGACGACCGCGTGGATATCGAGCGTGCCGACCTGCCATCGAGAAACGGTGATGAAACAAATGATCACTGATCAAACGCCGCGCCGATAACCTAAAATCGTTGCGATTGCTATGTTGTGTAACCGGGTGGCGTCGCAGCCCGCAAGCCATTGAAACTGCCGCCGGGCTGTGCCAGCATCCGCATTCGTCCTGATGGGTGACTCGAGCGCGTCGCTCGATCTGTGTGATTTAAAGCGGAGGTGTCATGGCGTCAAAGTTCATGCTGTGCAGTTTCAAAACCTGCCCGTGGGTGCAGCGCGCTGCGATCGTGCTGCGTGCAAAGCAGGTTCCCTATGACATCACTTATATAGACCGCGACAATCGGCCCGACTGGTTTCTCGCGATCTCCCCGCATTCAAAAGTGCCGGTGCTCCAGATCGACGGCAAGGAAGCGCTGTTCGAATCCAACGCAATCGCTGAATACCTGGAAGAAACCGCGACACCGAAGCTGCACCCTTCGGATCCGATTGCACGCGCGCGCAATCGTGCATGGACCGACTACGTGCCGACCTTCGCAAGCGTTATATCGACCACTGCGTATTCGGATTCAGAGGACGAATTTATCTCGCGCGCAGCGAAGATCGCCGGGCCGTTCGCGAAGCTCGAGGCGGAACTGGTCAAGCGCGGCAATGCCGATCCATTCTTCAACGGACGCAATTTATCGCTTGTCGATGCGGCCTATGCGCCATTTCTGCAGCGTTACTCATTCATGGACAGAGTGCGGCCGCTCGGTGTCATCGAAAAATTTCCGCATCTGGCGGCATGGCGCGATGCGTTGCTTGATGCGCCCGCGGTGAAAGCGTCGACGGTGCCAAATATAGAGGACGTGTGGCAGGAGGGCCTCATATTGCGTAACCGCTGGTTGGGCAAGTTTGTTTCTCAGAGTGTTCTTGGTGCAGCAGAGGAAGCTGCATAACGTCGAAGTAAGCATGACACGAGGAAGTCTCGCGCGCATCGTCGTAGCGACGCTGGGCGCGTTACTCGTCAACGGCAATCCAGCGGCACAGGAATTTCCCACCAGGGCGATACGCATCGTCGTGCCGTTTCCGCCCGGCGGCGCCACCGACATTCTCGGGCGCGCGATCGCAACGCCGCTGAGCCGTTCGCTCGGCCAAAGCGTCGTCATTGACAATCGGGCGGGTGCCAATACCGTAATCGGCGCCGAGCTCGTGATGCGCGCGCCTGCCGACGGCCACACCTTGTTCATCGTCGCGCCGAGCTTCTCGATCAATCCCTCGGTGCATTCGAAGATGCCCTATGACACCCTAAAGGATTTCTCAGGTGTCGCGCGCATCGCGTACAGTCCGCTGAGCATCGCAGTTCATCCAGCGCTTCCCGCGAGGACGGTCAAGGATCTCGTCGCGCTGGCACGGGCGCGACCCGGTGAGCTCACGTTCGCAACGTCCAGCATCATCGGCGGACAGCGGTTGGCCGCGGAATTATTCTTTCGTGAAACGGCAAACGTCGATATCGTCAACGTGCCTTACAACGGCGGCGCACCGGCCACCACCGCAGTGATGGGCGGTCATACGATGATCCTTGTTTCGAATGTCGCCGAGGCCGTGCAGCAGGTCAAAGCGGGACGGCTGCGCGGCATTGCAGTGATGTCGCTACAGCGTACGGACCAGTTGCCCGACGTACCCACGCTTGCGGAATCCGGTTATCCAGGCTTCGAAGCAGCAAATTGGTATGGCGCAGTAATCCGTTCAGCGACGCCGCGCAATGTCATCGACCGCTTGAGCGCCGATATCGGGAAGGCGCTCAACATATCGGACGTAAGGGATCCGCTGTTCCGCGTCGGCCTTGTTCCCGCATACCTGAATGGCGCCGACTTCGACGCCGTCATTCGTAGCGAGCTGCAGCGCTACGCCAGAATCGTCAGCACGCTCAAGTTACGGCTGGACTAGCATCGTGCAGCGGCCGGTCGCACGGTCCGACGTTCGATCAACGTGTTTCATGAGACAAGCGGTAGACATTGAGTCCAGTTATAGGACTGACCGCACGAGTCCGCCGTCGACGCGAATTGTGGTACCCGTCACGTAGCTCGACTTACCCGACGCGAGAAACGCGACCACATTCGCGAGTTCTTTGGGATCGCCGATGCGGCCGAGCGCAGTTTCCTGTGCGCGCTGCGCGAGCGCCTGCTCGAGTGAGATCTTGAGCTCGTTTGCGCGCGCCTTCACGTTGCCGAGCATGCGATCGCTCAGAAGAGATCCCGGGCAAACATTGTTGACGAGGATGCCATCGCGGCCAATTTCCTCGGAAAGACTTTTCGCGAACGCGACGACGCCCATGCGAGTCGCGCCCGACAGCGCGAGGTTTGCGATCGGCTGATAAACGGTACTCGCGAGAATATTGATGATGCGTCCGCCGCCTTGACGCTTGAGATGAGGAATCGCTTCGCGCGACATGCGCGCGAAATAGAGCAGAGACCGCTGGACCGCGGTCGCCCACTGTTCTTCGGTCGCATCGTTGGATTTGGCGAGCGGCGGTCCGCCGGAATTGTTGACGAGAATATCGATCTGCCCGAAGTGCTCGATGGTTGCCGCGATGAGCGCACGTATAGTGTCGTGCCGCTCGAGGTCGCCTGCAAACACGAAGACGTCGGCGTCCGTCGATCTGCGTATGTCGGCCGCGGCCTGATCGAGATCCGACTTGGTGCGGCTGCACATCACGACTTTCGCGCCCTCCTGCGCAAGCACTTCGGCGCACGCACGGCCGAGCCCCTTACTCGCGCCACCGACAATCGCTACTTTATTCTTCAATTCGAGATCCATGCGCGTTTCCTTGGCGTATCGGCGAGACGCTATGATAGAACCTGCACCGCGAAATATACACACGGCGAGTTGTCGGCATAAGTTGCATGCAAGGCGTGAAGGCACGACCAGCGACCCGCCGCGTGGGATCGGGCCGGCCCGCTCATGCTGCCACTCGCATCAAGGTCAGGTAGACGTATGACGGGAAAGATGAACCATCGCGTTGTCATGCACATGGTGGCCGGCTTGGTGATGTCGTTGCCTGGCGCGTGTGCGTATGGACAACGATCCGCGTCATCGACGATCGAACACTACCCGTCGCATCCGGTGCGGATCATCGTTGCATTCCCGCCGGGCGGCGGCAATGACATCATCGCGCGCTTTTTCGCGACACGTCTCGGCAATGAGTTTGGCCAGCAGATGGTGATCGACAACCGCGGCGGTGCGAGCGGCATTATCGGCACCGAAATTGTCGCGCGCGCCGCGCCGGACGGTTATACGCTGCTGTTCACCTCGCTCACGCATAGCATGAACGAGGCCATTCACAAGCTTCCATACGACACGATCAAGTCGTTTGCGCCGGTATCAATGCTCGGTCGCGGCACCAACGTGCTCATCGTGAACCCATCACTGCCCGCCCGTTCGCTGCAGGACTTAATTGCCCTCGCCAAGACAAAACCGGGTCAGATCAACTATGCGTCGACCGGCGTCGCCGGCATGCACCATTTCGGCGGCGAGATGTTCAAGCGCGCAGCTGGTATCGATGTGACGCATGTTCCGTACAAAGGCGGCGGGCCGGCGACGCTCGCTGTTATCGCGGGTCAGGTCGATATGATGTTTTCGACGCTGCCGCTCGCGCTGCCGTACATACGTGCAGGCAAGGTTCGGCCGCTCGGCGTCGGCAGTGCGGCGCGGTCGCCATTGCTGCCGGATGTGCCGACGCTTTCCGAGGCGGGCGCCCGCGGCTATGAGTTCACCGTGTGGTGGGGAATCGTTGCACCGGCGGGCACTCCTTTGCCGATTATCAAAAAGCTCAACGCCGGGTTCAACGGGATCATGCGCGATCCGGAGGCAGCGAAGCAACTCGCCGCTGAAGGCGCCGAAGTGACGCCATGGACGCCGGCTCAGTTCGGCGCACTGATCGAAAACAACCTCGCAACCTGGAAGCGCGTCGCGCGCGATGCCGACATACGGGCGGAATTTTAGTGCGGCCATGCGAGCCGCAGCTGCCAACGAGTTGTCGGTTACTGCGTGCGATGGTTTGACGACCGCATAGTTTTCACCTGCACGGTTGGCGTGCTCTTCCTGTGGGCCGTGGTATGTCACGCGCAGGCGTATCCCGTGAAGCCGATCCGCATCATCAACACCACGTCGGCGGGAGGACCAGCGGAGCTTACGGCACGCATGGTCGGGCAACGTTTCAGCGACGCGTGGGGACAGCAAGTCGTCGTCGATACACGCACCGGCGCGGCCGGGACGATCGGCGCCGAGATCGTCGCCCGCGCAGCACCCGACGGATATACGCTATTGCTCGGATCGAGCTCGACGATGATCATCGCGCCGCTGCTGCAGAAATCGGTGCCTTACAATCCGCTTAGCGACTTTGCGCCGGTTAGCATCGTCGTCATGGCGCCGTTCCTGCTCGTCACTCATCCGAGTGTGGGCGCGCGCAACGCCGGTGAATTTATAGCGATTGCGAAGGGCAAGCCCGGCGCATTCAACTACGGCTCAACGGGCAGCGGCAGCACTTCGCATCTGGGCGCCGAGCAACTGAGGATGTTGACCGGTATCGACATCCAGCACGTTCCTTACAAAGGTGCGGTGCCGGCCGTTGCGGACCTCGTCGCGGGACAGATACAAGTCCTGTTCAACAGCATGGCGACTTCTCTGCCGCATGTGAAGACCGGCAGAATAAATCTGCTGGCTACTGCCGCGAGCCGCCGTTCACCGCTCATTCCGGATACGCCGACGCTCGCGGAGACGTTGCCGGGCTTTGAACTCGTCACCTCCTACAGTATCGCAGCGCCGGCCAAAACGCCGCGCGCACTGGTGCTCAAGCTCAACGCCGAAATAGCCCGCGCACTCAAAAACGATGAAATGCTCGCGCGCTTCGCCGTGTTGGGACTTGATCCAAATCCCACGACGCCCGAGGAGATGCTCGCATACATGAAAGACGAGACGGCGAAATGGGGCCGCGTCATCAAGACGGCCAACGTCAAAGCCGAGTAAATAACCGGATTAGAATCGCGTGTAGTAACGTCAAGAGATCGCTCACAAGGAAATGCCATGATTAACATCAGTCCGGCGACACCCGAAATCGGCGCTGAAATTTCCGGCGTCGACGTGCGAAATCTCGACGATGCGGCATTCCGCCTGATCTATCGCGCGTTTCTCGATCACATCGTGATTGTTGTTCGCGGCCAGCATCTCACCGAACAAGATTTCCTCGACTTCAGCGCGCGCTTCGGTGAGCTCAAGCCGCATATCACGAAGAAGGCACATCATCCGCAGTATCCGGATTTGCTCTTGATGGATAACCGCATCCTCGACACGCGCAAGGCGGATGAGGCGCAAGCGCACCGGCGCTGCTCGTCAAACTTGGCGCGGTATGGCACACGGATACCAGTTATGACTATGTGACCGCGAAGGCGACGGGCATGTACTCGGTTATGGTGCCGAGCCGGGGCGGCGATACGCTTTTTTCGAATTCGTATGCTGCTTACGATGCACTGCCGCCGACGCTCAAACGCAGGATCGACGGACTGTCAGCGACGTATGTTTACGGCGGGCGGCTGAAGCGCCAGCAGGAACGCCTCGAGGACTCAGAACGCGGTCGACCTGCGGCCGTGCATCCGCTGGTGCAAGTGCATCCGGAGACGGGACGCAAGACGCTTTATTTCAATGACGGGCAGATCATGACTGTGCTCGGCGTCGACAGCCGGGAGAGCGACGCGCTTATCGCGGAGCTGGCGCAACGTACCGGCAGCACTGATGGCGATTACCGCCACAAATGGCAGGCAGGCGACGTCGTGCTTTGGGACAACCGCTGCTCGATACACTGTGCGACCGGCGATTATCCGGTGAACGAGCGGCGAGTGAACTGGCGCACGACTATCATGGAGCGCGGCTGGAAAACGCAGCAGGCCCGCACGGCATAAGCGCGACGCCGCACCGGTCTAGCTCGCGCGCTGCATCCAGTCCGGCGACGCGATAAAAGCAGCAGTAATTTCGCGCGGCGTCGATTTGCGGTCGAGGTCTGCGACGAGATCCGCCACTTTCGCGATCGTCGCGTGCGGCAACACTTCCACGACGGTGTCCGCAAACAGCGCCTGCAGTTCATCCCACGCCATGCGGCGGTGCGGACTGCCGCGTGGATGATCGACGCGTGCAACAAGCTCGCGCCCGTCCGCCAGCCTGACTGTGACTCGCGACGGCACTTCCTCGGTGTTGGTTCCGGCTTCAATCTCGGCATCGACGACACAGCGTACTCGCATCGAGAGCGCGCACACCGCGGCTGACTTGAGCGCCGTCTCGTAATCTTCACGCCGGATCGCGGCGCGAGGTCCGCGCTCCTTCCCAAGTGCGAGAGCCATGGCGAGACTGAACGGAACGCTCAGTTGCGCGCTCTGCAGGTCGGGCGGATCGAGTTGTGTCAGCATGCTCTGTATGACTGCGGGAATGCCGACTTCAACATCAGCGATCTGCTCGGGCGTGAGCGCGTGTTCGCTGCCGAGCAGCAGACCCGCATCGTTCGATGCCTGCAGCCGTCCAGCGCCGGCGTGGATCTTGGTGCTGACTTCCATCAGGCGGTATCCACTTCCAAGATCGCCGGTGACTTTGGCGGGATCGAAGACGTCGGAGAACGCGCGAAAGAAACCGGATTGTCCTTCGAGTATGTCGCGCGGTCCGGAGATGCCTTCGCGAGTGAGCAGCGCTGATACGACGCCCGCCTCCGCGGCGCGCGCGCCGTTGATGCGTTTGATGAATGATCCCGATTTGTAGAATTGCGCGAGACCGCCGGCGTACGCGCCCGCGGCGCCGAGTGCACCGGCGATATCATTCGCATTGAAACGCAGCAGCTTGCCGACTGCGAGCGCGGCGCCCAATGTGCCGCAGGTCGGTGTCGCCATGAAGCCGCGACGGAACATCGCAGGCTGCACAGCAAGCCCTATTCGCAATGACGCTTCATAGCCGCAGATTGCGGCTTCCAGCAGCGCACGACCGCTGCAATTTTCTTTTTCACCGACGGCCAATAGCGCAGGTAGGATGGAAGCGCCCGGATGATGCATCGAGCCGACGTGAGTATCGTCAAGGTCGCACGCGTGCGCGTATGCCCCGTTCACAAATGCAGCGCGTGCCGCATCCAGGCGATCGCCATACAATAGAACGGTGCTGGTGCCGGTTCCGCCCAGACTGAGCGCGAGGCGCCGCACCGATTTGCTCCACGGCAATGGCGCACCAACGCTGATTACTCTCAGCAGATCGAGCACCAGCGCCTTCATTCTCTCGACAACTGCAGCGGGCGCGTCTTCGAGCTGGAAGTCAGCAGCCCATGCCGCTAACTCGCCTGTCGTTCCCTGATCAAGCACTGCTGACATCGATGTTAATTGCGCGCCAAGTGATGCAGGATTGTAAGCGAACACCGGCAGGGCGGTGATAGCCTTCAGTGCGGACGTGCAGGCACCACGAGGTTTGCGATCATGATCTGCACCGGCTCATTCTTCTGGTTGAATGTGGTCGTGCGCATCTTGATGATGCCCTGACCGGGCCGCGAGCTCGACGGGCGCACGGCGATGACTTCGCTCTCGAGATGCAGCTCGTCGCCGGGACGCACCGGACTGGGCCACCGCAGTTCGTCGAGACCGGCGCCAACGAGGCCGCCGGCGATTTTAAGCTCGCTGCTCACCAACAGCCGCATCGTCAGGGCGGTGGTATGCCAGCCGCTCGCTGCCAGGCCGCCGAATATGGTGCTGCGCGCGGCTACTTCATCGACATGAAACGGCTGCGGATCGAACTCCGAAGCAAAACGTTTGATCTGCTCCTTGTCTACGCGCAGCGTACCGGAGGCGAATGACTGTCCGATCTGGAAGTCGTCAAAATAGCGTGCATCCATGTTCGATGTTGTCACCGACAAAATGCTCGGCCGCTAAGCGGGGACGGGAAGGGCGACCACATTCGTACGGCGAATCGCAAGCACTGTGAGCGCTGCCAGCCCGCACATCGCGCCCGCAATCAGGAAGGCGCCGGTGTATGCGCCGAACGCCGTGCGGATTACGCCGCCGCCGAGCGCAGCGACGCCCGCGCCGATCTGGTGGCCGGTGAAGATCCAGCCGAATATCACCGGCGCATCACGCTTGCCAAAGATGTCGCTGGTGATGCGCAGCGTAGGCGGTACCGTTGCGATCCAGTCGAGGCCATAAAACATCCCGAAAAAGCCGAGGCTCCAGAAAGTGAAGTCCGAGTACAGGCAGGTAAAGCAGGGAAAGACCGCGCAGTCCGTAATACCAGGCGAGCAGACGCCGATTGTCATAACGATCGGAGAGCCAGCCTGACAACGTCGTTCCGACGAGGTCGAAGACGCCCATCATCGCGAGTACGCCGGCGGCGCGAACTTCGGGGATGCCGCCGTCTATGCAAAACGAAATGAAATGAGTGCCGATGAGGCCGTTGGTGCTTAGTCCGCAGATAAAGAAACTGCCGAACAATATCCAGAAATCGCGGACCTTGACTGCGCGGCGCAGCGCCTGCCATGCAATAACGATCGGGTTCACGTTGCTTGCACTGGCTTCCGCTGCACGATCAGTTGCTTTCGCGCCGTACGGCAAGAGACCAACGTTCGCAGGGCGTTCTACCATCAACCAGGCGAATAGCGGAATGATCGCAACCGCCGCCCCGGCTACTACCCACGCTGCGGACTTCCAGCTCTGATTCTGGACGATCGACGCCAGCAATGGAAGAAACACGAGCTGACCGGTCGCAGTGCTTGCGGTCAAAGCGCCCATCACCACGCCGCGCCGTTCACTGAACCAGCGGTTGACCACGGTCGCCGCGAGAACCGCAGCGGTCACACCCGAGCCGATGCCGACCATCAATCCCCACGTCAGCAAAAGCTGCCACGGCGAAGTCATGAGCGTGCTCAGTGCGACGGCGCTTGCCAGCAATACGAGCGCTGCCAGTACGGTGCGCTTGACTCCAAAGCGCTGCATCAGCGCGCCGGCGAACGGCCCCATCAACCCGTATAAAACAAGATTGAGCGCAACGGCGGATGAAATGGTCGAACGGCTCCAGCCGAACGCCTGCTCGAGCGGGACAATCAGTACGCCCGGTGTTGCGCGCAATCCCGCGCCGATGAGCAGCACGAGAAACACCAGCGCTGCCACCACCCAGCCGTAATGTGCTCTTCCACTGATCGCACGGGAAACGGAGTTCATCGCTGCTGCACCCGTGCACCGGTTTTGCTGGATGCTTGCGGGGGATTAATACTCAGTTCCGTGTGCACTACCGCCTCCAGGAGTTCCCGCAATGCAGCCGTCCGTTTGCCGCCGTAGGCGTGCTCGAAATGGTTTTGCGCTTTTCGCCACCCTTCGCGCGCACGCTCGACGCGCTTTGCCCCCGCCGCAGTAACCGTGAGCACGCGGCTGCGGCGATCCGTTTCGTTGGCCGCCATCTTGAGCAAGCCCTCGCGCTCGAGTGGCCGCAGGTTGCGCGCCAGCGTCGTTCGATCCATCAGCAATTCGCTGGCAAGTGAATTGATAGACTTCGGGCCGCCGCGCTGCAGGCGTGAAAGTATCGAGAATTGGGTGACTCGCAGGCCAAACGGCGCCAGGCACTGGTCATAGAACTGCGTAACGTGTCGTGATACCTGGCGGACGGCGGCGCAGGTACAGAAGCTGTTGGTCATTTCCCCTGACATCTCGGGCTCGCTTGCAATAGAGTGTATATGCGCATATTATGAGAGTATATGCACCTAATGTCAACAGACGCTGTGATGGCCTTACAGCCGTCTCTGTCGTGAGTTCTCTGCAGCCGGGAGCGATGGCGCATGGCGCAGTCATCTCCGCGCCTGCTGCGCCCGCGCCACCTGCAATCGACCGGCGCACGCGCCTGCTCCTTGAAGGCCCGATTGTGCGCACGCTGTTGCGACTTGCAGCGCCGAATCTGATTCTGCTGCTCGCTCAATCGTCGATCGGACTCATCGAAGCATATTGGGTCGGCCGGCTTGGTACTGATGCACTCGCGGGTGTGGCGCTCGTATTCCCTGCACTGATGTTGATGCAGATGATGTCGGCGGGTGCAATGGGTGGCGGCATATCGTCCGCAGTAGCGCGAGCAATCGGTGCCAAGCGACACGCGGATGCAAACGCGTTGGTAATACATGCGGTGGTCATCGCAGCCGGTCTCGGGCTAATGTTCAGCGCAGCAGTGCTCACCGGCGGCCGTCGGCTTTACACCATGATGGGCGGTGACGGTGACGTGCTCGCAGTCGCGCTTACATATTCAAATACGCTGTTCGCCGGTATTGCGTTGTTGTGGATTTTCAATGCGCTGGCGAGCGTCTTGCGCGGCACAGGAAATATGGCGCTGCCGGCGATTGTTACTGCCGCAGGCGCCGCACTGGTGATTCCGCTGTCGCCGTTGTTGATTTTTGGCTGGGGCCCGTTCCCCCGTCTCGGCGTCGCCGGCGGTGCAATCGCAGTGCTGCTCTATTACGCGGGCGCAATTCCATTTCTCGTTCGCGCCATATGGTCGGGACGCAATGTGCTGCGCCCGTCACTGCGAGGAACTCGCCTGCAATCTAAGTTGTTATACGAGATCCTGCGCGTCGGTCTGGTCGCTGCAGCCATTACGGTTACCACCAATGTGACAGTTGCGCTGACGACCGGTGTCGTTGCTCTCGCCGGACCGCAGGCGATCGCCGGCTATGGCATCGGCTCACGGCTCGAATATCTGCTGATTCCACTCGCGTTCAGCATCGGCGCTCCGCTCGTCGCGATGGTGGGCACGTGCATCGGCGCCGGGGACCGCTCGCGTGCCTTGCGTGCCGCATGGCTCGGTGCAGCCGTCGCGGGCGCAGTTGCTGAAGTTATCGGTATCCTGGCGGCGCTGCATCCATCCGGCTGGATGACTTTTTTCAGCACTGACGCCGAAGTCATTGCATACGGCTCGCAGTACTTGCGCATCGTCGGTCCGTTCTATGGATTTTTCGGCGTCGGTATGGTGCTGTACTTTGCTTCGCAGGGCGCTGGCCGTCTCGCGTGGCCGCTCTTGGCGGGCATCCTGCGCCTGACCGTCGCCGGCGCCGGCGGATGGACCGCCTATCATTTCACGCAAAACCTTTCGTTCGTCTTCACTGCACTGGCCGTTGCGCTGACTGTCTTCGGGCTCGTCGTCGCCGGCGCAGTGGCGCTCGGCTCGTGGGGCGGCCGCGCGAATGCACCATCACCAAAAGGCCGCGTTACCTGATATCTCGACTGATCGTCGGGTCACGACGTTAGTGATTTGATCTTGCGGCACCGGCAGGCGCAGAATCGCCGTTACAAACTTTGCCGGGAGTGAGTGGTGGATGAGACGCTGCGAGACAACAAGAACCATCCTGCAACGACAGGGCGTCGGCGCTTTCTCGCTCAATTGACTGCGGCAGGCGCGGCGGCAAGTGCAGGCGTGACGCTGCCGGCATCTGCGCAGGAGAAAGGCGAGCGTCCGTGGATGACGCAAGGATCGCCGGATCAGGTTTCCGTCGGCGAGACGCTCGCCAACTACGCGGTCAATCTCAAATATGAGGATCTGCCGCCGGAAGTCGTGCGCACCGTGAAACGCATCATCATCGACACATTAGGATGCGCAATCGGCGCTTACAAGGCGGAGCCGGCGCAGATTGCAATCAAGCTCGCCTCGAACGTCTCGGCGAGAAACGGTGCGACCATATTGTGCAGCGGTATCAAGACCAGCCCTGATCTCGCCGTATTCGCCAATGGGGTGATGATCCGTTATCTCGATTTCAACGATGGCTATATCACGCTCGGGAGCGGCCATCCAAGCGACACGCTGGCCGCGCTGCTGTCGCCGGCTGAAACAGGCGAACGCAGCGGCCGTGATCTCATTCTTGCGACAGTGCTGGCATACGAAGTGTTTTGCAAAGTGCTCGACGTGCTCGACACGCGCGGCATCGGCCTTGACCATTCGACGGTGACTGGACTCGCTGCTGTGGTCGGCGCAAGCCGCGTCATGAGACTCACGCAAGCGCAAATGGTGCACGCGATCGGCATTACAGTCGCCGGCAATGTGGCCATCAATCAAGGCCGGGTCGGAACGCTGTCGAACTGGAAAGCGTGTGCAGCAGGTGAGGCGTGCCGCAAAGCGATCTTTTCGGCACAGCTCGCGCAGGGCGGCATCACCGGACCGAGCCAGGTTTTCGAGGGACGCGACGGTTTCTTCAATGTCATCAGCCACAAACCGTTCAAGTTACCCAGGCTTGGCGGTGGCGGCGAAGCGTTCGGCATGATGCATTCATTCACCAAGCGGTTTGCACTCGGGCAGTACTCGCAAACCGTTGCGCAGGCCGCGGTTGAAGCGCGTCAGTTCTTCTCGAATCCGGCCGAGATCGAGGAAGTCAACATTCGCGTTTCACGCAGCGCCATCAAGGTTATGGCCGACAGCCCGGATAAGTGGCGTCCACAAACGCACGAGACCGCCGATCACAGCATGCCTTATTCCGCGGGCGTGGCGCTGATGTATGGAACTATCGATGGCAGCCATTACGAAGACCCGTATCTGCACGATGCTAAATTGCTCGATCTGGTGAGCCGTGTGAAGTGCATTCCCTCTGAAGAAGCCGATCGGCGCGAGCAGGAGCTGAACCTGTGCGATCTCGAAGTCGTGTTGAAATCGGGAATGCGCAAGGCGGTGCGCGTCGAATACCATCGTGGACACTGGAAAAATCCGATGACCGACGCCGAGATGGAAGAGAAGTTTCGTCTGCTCGCGCGCAAGCATCTTGCAGCAGATCGCGTCGACACCCTGTTGCGTCAATTGTGGGCGCTCGAGAACATGCCGAACGTGGCAGCACTGCCGGCGCTGACGCGGGTCTGACTCTGCGTCAGGTCAGCCGCTTTTGGCGGGGCTAAAAATCGCCGTATGCAGAATTTCGACGAGCGTCGCCGTGTCACTGCGTATGGCGACATACAGCCGCACGAACTCGTGCCCCTTTTTGCGCCATTTTTCTTCCGGAATGGCGCGCACTTCGTAACAAGAGCACGCTCTCAGCGCTGAGTGAAACGTCAAACGGCTGCCGGTGTGTATCCAGGCTGGAAGCGTAAAACGGTTGCGCAGCGCATTATTAGCCTGACGCAAAATGAATCCCGGATGCAGCAACGGCCCAACTGATTCGCGATATATGTCCAGCTCATCGCGCACGTCGCGGCACCACTCTAGATTTTGCGCTGGCGTCGGTTGCCAGCGAAGCGGCGGAAACGGTGTGCCGATCTGCATCAGGTCCCAGGTTACCGTCGGTCGTTCAGACTGCATCGGGGCAGGCGCAATGTCTGCGCGCGTATCCGGCCGAATATCGCCATTAGCGAATCCCACAGTCATGCGCGCGAGCTCGACTGCCTGATCGTTAGAACAAGTCAGGGTGTACGCTGCGGGCGAATTTGTCGCCGCACCATGCGACGAGCGTATCGTCAGCAGTTCGTCTTCATACGCAGGTTTGAAAAAAACAACGTCGGCTGTTCCGCGGGACAACCAGTTCTCGCCATGGTGTGCGACGATTGGTTGTGTCAGATGGCTGAATACTGTGACGCCCGGTACCAACCCGCCTTTAAAGCCGTAGCCCTGCGCGACCGCGTCGCTATGCATCCGGTTCTCAGAACTGGTGGACTGATTGTGCGTGCGCACTTGATACGCAGGCCACTCGTCCGACATGTCTTGCACAGACACCTGCATGGAGATCAGCCTGGTGCCGCCGCCGCGCTCGATGCCATACGGGCGAAGTTCTGATAGAGCGTCCAGTCGAGCGGATGTTCCTCGAGTGATTCGGGATTCCACATGCGACGCGGCAGATCGAGGATGTCGCCGCCATAGACATGGAGACCGATTGCCGGCGCATCACCCAAACATTCCGCCACGTGCACGACATCCTTCAACATCGGCAAAATTGATCCACGAGTGAGCGTAACCTCACCTGCTCTTCGCAGCGTGTCCTTCTCGCGGCGGTAAAGCGTGTTCTTCTCTTCGCCCGACAACAGCAGAATAGTCGCCCATGCGCCATGATCGTGCGGCGGTGTACGGCGCCCGTTCGGGAAACACACCTTGAGCAAAGTAAGATCCGGCGAGCGATAAAAAACTTGACGCGCATTGCCGCCAACGCCGGACACGAAGGCGAGCGTTTGCTCGAGGTCTTCGAGATTACCGCGCAGTCCTTCCATGACCTCGCGCACTGCGCTCATCGCGTTGGCGGCTTCAACGGCCTTGGAGAAACTCTTCACAAGCTCGTGCACTTTCATAACCGGACCTCCGCTTACGGGAACGACGATGCTACTCCATGCCGATCTTCGCCTCACGCACAAATCTTGCCGTTCGACTCCTCCACATGCGGCCCGGTCTCAGACATCGCCAATGGCGCGAATCAGCGTACTTCACACCAGTCAACTACTATTGGCAAGCACGCGCTTCCACTTGGCAAAATCAGCACGCATGGTTGCACGCAGCGCTTCGGGCGTGGAAGGCGCGGCGATCAGACCTTGCGCTTCCAAACCGCGAACGACGTCCGGCTCGCTCAATACTTTGTGCATTTCACGATTGAGGCGTGCGATTATGGGCGCCGGCACCTTTGCCTGCGTGAGCAGCGCGTACCAGAATGTCGCGTCGTAGTTCGGCACGCCCTGCTCGGCGAATGTCGGCACATTCGGCAACGCCGGATCGCGTTTGGCGCTCGTCACAGCGATCGGCTTGATGCGGGCGCTGGCCATACTGCGCGCTGCTGTCGTGCTCGTGAACGCAAGCTGCACGTCGCCGCCAATCAGACTTGTAACAATCTCACCGGCCCCTTTGTAGCCGACCGCGTTGATGCGAATGCCGGTCAGCATGCGCCATAATTCGCCGGACAGGTTGCCGGCCGAGCCGACGCCCTGCATCGCGTAGTTGATCTGTCCCGGTTTGTCTTTCGCGAGCGACGCAATGTCTGCGAGCGAGTTCGCGGGAAAGTCGTTGCGCGTGATGAGAGCGTTGGCAAAGGTCATGGCCAACCCGATCGGTGCGAAGTCGGACTCGACGTTGTAGCCCAGTTTCATGCCCAACGCCGGATTGACGGTGAGAGGCCCTACGTTCCCCCATAGCAACGTGTAACCGTCCGGGTTTGAATCGGCGACGATCTGCGTTGCGTAACTGCCGCCCGCGCCGCCGCGGTTCTCGACGATGATGGTCGCGTTAAGCAGCTCGCCTATGCGCTTCGCGAAGATACGCGCTGAAACGTCCGCGCTGCCGCCTGCGCTGAAGCCGACGACCAGACGTATCGGTTTACCTGGATAGCTTTGCGCCGGTGATGCGAGCGACAACGCGTATAACAGCGGTGCGGCCACGATGCAGAACAGCCGTCGACGCAACTTGAATCCCAGCGCCAATCGTCGACCTCCAGACATGGCCCAGTCTAGCGTATCAGTGACGGCCCTGCGAAGAACGTCATTCGCATGAACAGTGACTGTCGTGCATCTATATACATCGAACAGTAACCGACGCTGGCATCGCGGCGCTGGCGCGTGCTTTGTAATGTATGCGCCTTGGCGTATCATCAAGCAACTTACCGGAGGCCCTATGACGACATCACGATCTCGACTTACCGCAATACTGGGCGCGCTTCTGACCTCGGTGGCTCTCACCGTGTCAGCTGCGGACTCACCACCGCTTCCTGCGGGTCTCACTGCACCCGCTAAAGCGACGCAGCTTCCTGCTTTCAACCTGCCAACGCCCGCGGGCGGAACAGTGCGCGCCGATGACACGCACGGCAAGGTCGTGATTGCCCGCTTCTGGGCGACCTGGTGAGACATCTGCGTCCATGAGATGCCCTCCGTGCAGAGGGCCTATAACGAATACCAAAAGAGCGGCGTGGCAGTCCTGGCGATTTCTATCGATGGTGAAGGCGCGCAGGCAGTAAAGCCGTTCCTTAGCCAGCACAGGTACACGTTCCCGACACCTCTCGATCCGGATATGAAATTCGCGCGTGCCTTAGGTGTGCGCGTGTCGCCATGGACGGTCATCATTGATCGCACCGGCGCCGTCGTAGCGGGCGGCTACGGGCCGATCGATCTATTGAGTCCCGCGTTTCGCAATTACGTCAAAGCGCTGTCCGCACGACCACCGGGCTAGCACCAAAAAACGACGACGCTGAACACCTATTTCCCACCACCACAATGGAGGTTCGCATGAGATCAAATCGATGGACGCGGCTGCTGGCTGCGATCGTGCTCGGAGCCGCCGCGGCGGCGAGTGCAACTGCGCTTGCGTTGGACGTTGGCGATAAGGCGCCCAATTTCGCACTGCCCGCGTCGACGGGTAAGGACATCAAGTCCGCCGACTTCGCCGGTAAGCAGCCTACGGTGCTGTTTTTCTACGTCGGCGCCTTTACCAATACGTGAACGCAGGAAGCGCTGGCCTTCCAACTTGATCTTCCCAAGTTCGAGGCCGCAAATGCCCAGGTCCTGGGTATCAGTGTCGACTTCAATGACGCCAACAAAGCATGGGCTTCAAAGATCGGGCTCACATACCCGCTGCTCTCGGACGTTCGCCGCGAGATGGCGCGGGCCTACGGAGTGCTAAATGACGACCCTGCGATGGCAAAAGATGCAAAGACTATCGGCAGCTACCTGCGCGCCAAACGCTCGTGGTTCGTCGTCGATAAAGACGGCGTTATCCGCTACGCGAGAGTGACCGATCCGCGCGGTCTCGTTCCCAACGACGAGATACTCGATGTTCTCGCCAAGCTGAAATAGTTGCGCACAACTACGCGGGCGTGAGTATGTGCACTGCGCGATTGGCGATCATGTCTTTGGTCCGCGCCCCGTAAGCCGCCATGTGCGGCGCGGCGACGTGGGCCTTCAGTGCATCCATGCTTGCCCATTTTTCGATGACGACAAACGTGTCCGGCCCGTACTGCGTCTGAAACTTCGGACCATTGTCGACATCGATCGCCGGACCATACTCGAGGCAGCCATTCTCCGCCTTTACGGCCGGCACGTTTTCACGGCACGCCTGCAATATTGAATCGCGCATGCCTGGTTTTGCGGTGATTACGGCGATGACATGAATCATGCGTGACTACTCCTTGATGGTTGTTGAGAAATAGAGATCGCGACCGGGACGCTGATCGCCGCAGTTACTGTTTGAAAACGACCGGTGCCAGCGTCCGCTGATCGATCATGACGTCCACGATCGCCGGCTTGCCGCTCGCAAAGGCGCGCTGCAGCGCGCCCTCCAATTCGCCTGGCCGGGTAACGTGTTCGCCGTGGGCACCAAACACGCGGGCCAGCGCGCCGAAGTCCGGATTCTTGTAATCGACGGCATAGAACCGCCCGCCATAGTGCTCGTTCTGAAATGCACGCTCGTTGCCAAGGCCTTCGTCATTGAATACGACGTAGACCACCGGAATGTTCTCGCGCATCGCGGTCTCGAGTTCGCCGATGTTGCACATGGCGCCCATGTCACCGGATGCACAGAGCACCGGCCGATCCGGCCGCGCAAGTTTGGCGCCCAGCGCAATCGGGAACGAGCCGCCGACTGACGCCCAGTCGTCTATGCACAGGAAAGTCCCGGGCTCGTAGCTCTTGAAATAGCTGCGCACGTGTTTGCCGCCGTTGCCCGCGTCGACCACCAGCAAACCGTTGCGCGGCAGCACTTTGCGAATCATGTGCGCGACAAACTGCGACTGTATGGGTTCGGCGTCGTGGCGCACGGCGCCCTGCAGCTCGGTTTCCCACTCGCTGCGCGCCTTGCCGACATCGACCCACGATTTATTGATGGTCGCTGTGGCGGCGCGCTCAGTGAGTCCTGCAATGAAGCTCATCGTCGACCCCGTTACGCCGAGCGCGACCGGGAATACGATGCCGATCTGGCCGGGCGCTGCGCTGTGATGCACGAGCGTTGCCCGCTCGTTGAAGATGCCGTATTTGTGCATCGTGGAAAAGACGTCGATGTGCGCGCCGATCGCGATAATCATGTCGGCTTTGGGTACCGTTCGATTTGCGCTGCCGAAGCCGTTGCGACCGAGCGGTCCGAGCGCGAGCGCGTGGGTCGAAGGGAATGCATCCGGCGAATACTGAAGCGCGGCGACCGGAATGCCGGTGCGCTCTGCAAGCGCGGCCATGGCGGCGGTTGCTCCTTCGCTGATGACGCCGCGCCCCACCACGAAAACCGGCCGCTCGGCTCGCGCCAGCAGCGCAAATACCGCGTCGAGTTGCCCGCTATCGCATGAAGGCAATACTGTATTGCGATAGGCTGGCGGCGCGATCGCTTCGGTTTTCGTTTCCTCGAGCAAAATCTCGCTCGCCGCTTCGATATGTGTCGGCCCCTGCGGCTCCGTCAGTGCGACGCGAAACGCTTTGCGCACGCACTCCTGAACCTTCTCCACATTCGGAATGCTGTACGCCCACTTCGTGATTGGACGCATGAATGTGACCTGGTCCATGTCTTGCGTCGCATCGCGCTCGCGCATCGAGCTTTCCTGGACGCCGCAAATGCTTATCAGCGGGACGAGGCCGCGATGTGCGGCGCCGATGGCGGTCGCAAGATTGGTAACGCCGGGGCCCTCGGTCGCAGTCACGACCGCCGGCCGGCCCGCCGTACGCGCATAACCGTATGCCATGAAGGCGGCGCCCTGCTCATGGCGGGTGAGGATGAAACGGATCTGCGGCGTATCACGCAGCGCGTCGATTACTGCGAGATTCTGCGTGCCCGGAATGCCGAACACATGATTGACGCCCTCGCGCAGCAGTGCATCGACCAGCGCCCGCGCGCCGGTGGTTTTATCAGCCATTGATGTCCCGTTCAGATGTTGTCACCGAAACCGGCCAAGCTTCCGTCATGGCGATCCTCGCGTCAAGCACGAGAGCCGATTCATCAATGCCGCAATATAGTCTGCCCTCGTTGCACTTTACTTCGTCGAAAAATGATTTAATCACATTCGCATTGCCTCGTTCTTTCCACTCGGATCGTGTTGTCCACTATGAACATCGAGCGCGGGCTTGTGCGGACGAGCTACGGCTACATCCACTATCGCGCTGCGGGCGATGGGCCGGTCGTGATTCTTCTGCACATGAACCAGCAATCGTCCGCCGTTTATCTCGAGCTCATCACGGTACTCGCGAATGGGGCGCGGGCGATCGCAATCGATTACCCGAGCCACGGCATGTCCGATCATGTCGCGGTGCAGCCGTCGATTGGCGACTATGCGAAGTGCGTGATCGAAGTGATGGATGCGCTCGGCGTTCGCAAGGCAAGCATTTTTGGCGAATCTGTTGGCGCCGTTGTCGCCATTGAGCTCGCGAGTAGTTTCGGTGATCGGATCGCGAAAGTCATACTGGTGAATTGTCCGTTCTACCAAGACGCGAACACGGTCAACCGGAACCATGGCGTGCTGAAAAGCGGTGCGCGACCGAGCGATGCATCAGGTTTCCCAACGACGCGCACCATCGAGTTCATGCTCGAGCATGATCCGGCCCATGCGCCGATGCATCCAACTCAATCGTGGATGGACCGGATTAATCGCGCGCAGCTCGAAGCGGGCCGCGACCGCTGGCAGGCGCTCGATGCGCTCCACGATTATGACATTCCGCGCAATCTCGGCCGCGTTAGCCAACCGGTCCTGCAGTTGACCGGGGAACATTTCATCTACGTGAAGTTTCACTCCGAGTTCAGTGCTCGCATACCAGACCTGCGCCAGCATGTTATTGCAGGCGGACGCTGCTGCGTTGGATGGGAAAAGGCGGAAGAAATCGGGCGCCGAACGTTGGATTTTGTGCGCGCATGACATCGTTGATAGCGCTCATCGGTGCTGCTGCGGCGTTCGTCAGTCTGGCGAGCTACGCTCAACCGCAGAGCTCGCATTCGACAACTTACCCGAATCGTACGCTCGCTCAGGCGCCACTTACTTCAGCGCAATATCCAAACCGTCCCATCCGTCTGATCGTGCCTTTCCCTGCAGGCGGCGGCACGGACATTGTGGCGAGAACCGTTGGTGCGAAGCTAACCGACGCATGGGGACAGCAGATCATCATCGATAATCGCGGCGGCGCAGGCGGTACCATCGCGACCGATACGGCGGCGAAAGCGGCGCCTGACGGCTACACGCTGTTGTTCGGAACACCCGGCGGTCTCGTAATCAACCCGCTGCTGAATAGCAAACTACCTTATGACCCGGTGCGGGATTTTGCGCCCATCACGTTGCTGGCGCTTAATCCGCAATTGTTGGCAGTTCATCCAACAGTTACCGGCGAATACAGTAAAGGAATTGATCGCGCTCGCCAAAGCGCGCCCGGGAAAGCTGAACTACGCATCGGTAGGCGAGGGCTCGCCCAATCATCTCGCGATGGAGTTATTCAAGTCGATGACCGCAACCGAGATGGTACATGTGGCATACAAGGGCGCGGCTCCCGCGGTGACTGAATTACTCGGCGGACAAGTGCAACTCATGTTCAATCCAATGCCGCCATTATTGCCGCATGTAAAGAGCGGCAAATTGCGGGCGCTTGCGGTCGGCAGCACGCAACGCTCCTCTGCAGTGCCCGATGTTCCCACGGTCGCAGAAGCCGGCGTTCCCGGTTATGAATATGTCACGTGGTATGCGCTGTTCGCGCCGGCAAAGACGCCGTCCAATGTGATCAGCGTGATTAACACGAGCGTCGCTGGCGTACTCGGAAATGCGGAAATAGCGCAGCGCCTCTCAAGCCAGGGCGCGGAGCCGCGCGCGGTACACCTGGCCAACTCGCAACTCTCATGCAGGATGATTACAAGCGCCTTGGAAAGGTCATTCGGTCCGCGGGCATCAAGGGTGATTGATTACGGAAACGTCGCGCGTATACATGGCACGACGAGGAGACGCTGCATGCAACGCTCGTCGGCGGCGCGAATGGCGCAATAAATAAGAGGGCTTCGTTTATGAGAATGAAGGTGCGCGTCGCTGGTTTGCTGATGCTCGCGGTTGGCGTGTCCAGCATGATCGGTGCGCTGCGTGCGGCGGAATGGCCCTCGCGTCCCATTGTCGTGCTCGATGGGTTTGCCCCCGGCGGCGGGACTGACGTGCTGATGCGCGTGATGGCGGTCGAGATGACGAAAACTTTCGGCCAGCCCGTCGTCGTCGAGAACCGTTCGGGTGCCAGTGGCCATATCGCTGCCGAAGCCGTGGCGCGCGCGGTTCCGGATGGTCAGATGATCATGATTCACACGGCAAGCATGATCACCAGCAGGCCGTTATACGCCAGGCTCGGTTATGACGTGCTGCGCGATCTCGCGCCGGTCACGCAAATCGTGAGCATCCCGAATGTCCTCGTTGTGCCGCCGTCGTTGCCCGTCAGGAATGTGCGCGAGTTTCTGTTGCTCGCCAAGCGCCGACCCGGCGAGCTTATATTCGGCTCTACAGGTCTCGGCTCGATCTCACATGTCGTTGGCGAGCTGTTTCAACAGGAGGCGGGCATCCGCAGCGTTCATGTCCCTTATCGGGGCGCCGCGCCGGCAACGACCGCTTTGATATCGGGAGAGGCGACTTACGCCTTCATTGTTCCGCTGGTCATCCGGTCGCATGTAGAGGCGGGAAAATTGCGCGCGCTTGCAGTGTCGACGATCCGCCGCTCGCCGGTTTTTCCCGACGCGCCAACGCTCGATGAGTCAGGCATCAAGGGCATCGACATTCCGCATTGGTACGGTATATGGGCACCTGCCAAAACGCCACCCGCCATCATCGACGCACTCTACAAGGAGTATGTGCGCGTCATGGCGTTGCCCAACATCCGCGAACGATTTCAGCGCGAGGGCGCCGAGGCCATCGGCAGCTCGCCCGCGGAGTTCGCAAAGTTCGTGACCAGTGAAGTCACGCGATGGACTGAAGTGGCGCGCAAAGCGGGACTCAAACCGGAGTCGTGAATGGATGTGCCGCCGCTTCGCGTTGCGCTGGAGACAACGAAATGAGTGTCGCGCCTGCCGTTGTTCGCATGCTTGTGGTGCTGCTCCCGTGCGCTCCCGGACCGGCGTTCGCACAAATCTATCCCGCGAAACAGATACGCGTGATCGACGCGTATCCGGCAGGCGGCTCCACCGACTGGATCGCGCGCATCATCGGGCCGAAGTTTGCAGAGAACACGGGGCAGCATTGGATTGTGGACAACCGGCCCGGTGCCCAGGGCATCATCGGTGTGCAGCTCGCTTCGAAGGCGCCGCCGGACGGATATACATTGCTCATGTTTACGGCAAGCCACGCCATACATGCGAGCTTCTATAAAAATCTTCCTTACGATATGTTGAAAGACTTCGCGCCTGTATCGCTGACTTCGCTGACGGTAAATCTCTTGCTGGTGAACCCGGGAGTACCCGCGAATAGCGTGAAAGAGCTGATAGCACTTGCAAAAGCGCGTCCTGGACAACTGAGCTTCGGTTCTGCCGGACTCGGCTCACAAAATCACCTCGCAATGGAGCTGTTCAAATACATGACGGCGACCAACATGGTGCACATCCCGTACAAGGCGACCCAATCGGCAGTCATCGACGTGTTGACCGGACGCATCGATCTCATGGTTGGTCCGCTGCCCGCCTTCATGCCGCACATCAAAAGCGGCCGCGCCCGCGCCTTGGCAGTGTCGTCGCCTAAGCGGGCACTTGCGCTGCCGGATCTGCCCACCGTCGCGGAGTCGGGCGTACCGGGTTACGAGACGACTAATTCAACGGGCGTGTTGGCGCCTGCCGGTACATCGCCTGACATCATCAGCAAGCTGAACGCCGAAATCGTGAAAGTGCTGAATCAGCCGGAGATGAAAGAGCGGTTGATCAGTAATGGCGCCGAGCCGGTAGGCAGCAGCCCCGAGGAATTCGCCGAGTATCTGCGCAGAGAGACCGCTAAATGGGCGAAGCTCATCAAAGACATCGGGCTCACCCCGGAGCAATGGTGAACGTTCCAATGAACACCCGTGCTTGGCATGCGCAAGTCACAGTCCGCTGATGCGATCGTATGCGATTGAAGCGGCGTCGTGCCGACGTGCTCAGACGCTAACTGGTGCACTGTCCAGCAGGGGAAACAAGCCGTGGCGAGCGTGATCCTTGAAGTGCTGATCGGGTGCGAGCTCGATTGCGCACGAGCGCACACGCTGCTCGGCCGGATCAAGCGCGGGCACGCGTCCGCCATTGCGATTTGACTCGGCTGCCTGCAGCAACATGCGGCGTGTCATGACGATGCCACGATCAGTGGGACATAGATTCTCCCGTGTCCGATCCTGAATCGGTCCCATCGATTCCTGCAGCGAAGCGTCCTGCATCGCGATGCCTTCGACGCCCGAAAAGTGCTTGCCCGCTTTTTGCGCGGCGCGGTCCATCAGATAGTCGTTAGTTTTATTGGCAAGCGGCACGAAGGTGCCCGGCACATACTTATTGTGAATACCCTGGCCGCTCGTCATCGCTGCGCGCTCGTCAGCCGTGAGTGCGCGAGCCGGATGATAGTTGATGCTCCACGCCCAGTTGTTTTGATCGTCGATCGGCACCCACACATGTGCGCCCAGCGGATGATCTGCGCGCGGCGGGATGATCGTGTGCGTGGGCAGGATCCACGGCGTGATCCGCCAGTAGTAGCGGTTGTTTTCGGCATTGCGGCGCGCGCCAATCAGCAGGCCGCCTTCGAATTCGACGACGTCGAACTGCGGCATGCGGTCGCGCTCGTTGTAGACGTTGCCCTTGCTGCCGACGAACAGCGGATCGCTCTTGAGCGCGCCCGAATGCAGAAAGCTCACGTGAGACGAGTCAATGCCACCTTCGAGCGCCTGTAGATAGTTGCATTCCTGCAGACGCTTGGACACGAAGCGCCGCTCGGGCGCGACACTGACCCATTCGAAAGCCGGCGGCGCCGGCTTCAACTCCGGCGGTCCCATGTATGTCCAGATCACGCCGCCTGCTTCGATGCATGGATACGATTTCAGCTTGATGCGTTGTCGCATCGGGCCGCTATCACCTTCCGACGGCAGGTCGACGCACTGGCCGGAAACATCGTACTTCCAGCCGTGGTACGGGCAGCGCAGTCCGCATTCTTCATTGCGGCCGAACCACAAAGACACACCGCGGTGCGCGCAGAATTCGTCGATCAGGCCAAGCCTGCCCAGCGTATCGCGGAACGCGATCAAATTTTCGCTGAGCAGCTTCACGCGTACGGGCGGAGAGTCGGGTGCCGGCAATTCACTCGCGTGCAGCGCCGGGAGCCAGTAGCGCCGGAACAAGTCGCCCATCAGGGTGCCCGGGCCGGTGCGGGTTAGATCGTCGTTTTGCTTGGCCGTTATCATCAGTGTCATCTCGCGTGTTCGTTGCGCAGCTTACGCAGGGCAAGGATACCGTATCCGTAATCGAACAGACGAGGTAACGCTAGTCGCTTTGCGCACCGGACGCACGCACGATCGGGCCCCAGCGTTTGATCTCAACGGCGACGAATTCGGTGAACGCCTTGGGATCGAGTGTGCCTGGTTCGATGCCGTCGGGACGCAAGCGATCGCGCACATCGGGCAAGAGCAGTATGCGCCGCACTTCCGAGTTCAACTTCGCGACAATCTCGGCCGGCAGGCCGGCCGGACCGGACAGCGAGAACCAGATGTTAGCAACGAGGTCGCGATAACCGGCTTCGCGAAATGTCGGTACGTTCGCGTAATCGGCCAGCCGTGCCGCCGAGCTGATCGCGAGTGCGCGTGCGCGACCGGCCCGAATCTGCGCACCGGCCGTCGTCAGCGTGTTCGAAACCGCATCGATATGCCCTGCGATGAGGTCAGTCACGGCGCCGCTCGCACCTTTATAAGGGATGTGGACGATGTTGATGCCGGCGGTCTGCTTGAACAGTTCGCCAATCAAATGGCCCTGGGTGCCGTTGCCGGGCGAGCCGTAGTTGAGCGCGCCCGGCTTCGCCTTCGCGTAGGCGACGAATTCGCGCAGTGTCTTGAACGGCAGCGATGGATGAATCGCGAACACCGAGGGCGGTCCGCCGAAGAGCGCGACGTGCGTGAAATCCCGCAGCGGATCGAACGGAAATTTCGTAGCTTGCGCGAGCACCGGTGCAATTACGTGCGACGCGATGCCGGATACTACGAGGGTGTAGCCATCCGGCGCACTTTTCGCGACGAGATCGGAGCCGCTGACACCGCCGCCGCCGGGCCGGTTATCTATGATGAACGACTGGCCGTAGCTTTCGGTTAACTTATTGGCGACGATACGGCCCAATGTGTCAGCGGTGCCGCCTGCCGCGAAAGGTACGACGACCCGGACGGTTTTCGCCGGCCACGTTTGCGCGAAGGCCGACGCGGGGGCTAGAGCAGCGGTGGCGACAAGCACGCATCGCATAAACTTTGATTGCATTTTGTTTCAGCTACGATTAAAAAAATCGACCTGCATACTATCGTGCGGGCGCGGCGCTGGCAAAATCACTGCACGCTTTCGCGAGCGATAGCTGACGGAGATAGCGCTGCGCTAACATAGCGCCGATGCGTTGTCGTCGTGCATGCAGCTGCCGGCGTAGGCATCATAGCGGAGTGAACATAGCGATGAATGCACCCAGATCGGCCGGCGCACTTCCACTCCAGTTAAGCGAAGACCTCGCCGCCGCCAGCCGCATTCTTGTTGCACAGAGTGTCGTCGACGGTTTCGGCCATGTCTCAATGCGCCACCCGTCAGCGCCCGATCGTTACCTGATGTCGCGTTCGATTGCGCCGGCGCTGGTAACGCCCGCGGACATCATCGAGTACGACGCTCGACAGCGATCCCTGCAACGCCAACGGCGCGACAGCTTTCTCGAACGTTTCATCCACGGCGAGATCTACAAGGCGCGGCCGGACATCATGTCAGTCGTGCACAGCCATTCGCCGTCGGTCATCCCGTTCGGGCTCGTCGCCATGCCGATGCAGGCGATGTTCCACAACGCGGCCTTTATCGCGGCCGGCGTGCCCGTGTTCGACATCCGCGAACAAGTTCGGCGCCACCGACATGCTGATCGGCAACGGGCCCAAGGGCGTGGCGCTCGCCGCGGTGATGGGCCGCAAGGACATCGTCCTCATGCGCGGCGCACGGGAGCGTGGCATGCGGGCCGACGCTGCAGTCGGCGGTGTTCCGAGCCGTGTACACCGAAGTCAATGCCCGCATTCAGCACTGGAGCGGCGGCACTCGGCGGCGGTGCGCCGATTGCGGCACTCGACGCCGAGGAGGGCCGGCTTGCGGATCAGGTGAACCAGACGGCCGGCATGCGCGCGTGGAATCTCTGGCGCAGTCAGGTAAGTGGTAGGGGCACTCAGACTGAAACCGGAAACCTGAAGCTGTCGGGTTTCAGACTCAGTTTCATTTGCTCCGAGAGATTGATGTCAGAAGCCGAATCCAGGCAGCAACTCGTCGACTGCGTCCTGATGCTCGAGCGCAGCCGGCATCATCGACTACAACGGCCATTGCAGCGTCCGCGTCGGCGACAACCGCATCCTGATCAACATCGGGTCGTCTCCGCGAAGCCAGCTCACCGTCGGATGACATCTGCGCGATCGACATCGAGGGCAGGCTGATCGACGGGCAAGGGCAATCCGCCGCTCGAATGCCATCTGCATCTGCGGCATCTACCGGGCGCGGCGCCGACGTCAAGGCAGTCGTCCACGCGCATACGAAGTGGACGACGTTCCTGACCATGGTCGGCCAGAGCTACCAGCCGGTCTATGCCCAGGGCTCGCTCGTCTATTCCCGGTGCCGGTACTCGACTCGCCCAACTCGATCAATACCCGGGCGATGGCCGATCGCCTGGCAGCCACGCTCGGCGACCGGCCGGCGGTGCTGATGAAATCGCACGGCGCCGCGACGGTCGGCGAGGACCTGGTCGAGGCATTCGTGCTCGCCAACTATCTCGAGGAGAACGCATATCGGCAGTACATGGCGCTGCAGATCGGCCAGCCGTATGTGTTCAGCGACGAGGAACTGATGCTGTGCCGCGAAAAGCTCTGGACACCGAGCCTGTTCAAGCGCACGTGGGATCATTTCGCGCGAAGCTGCCGGCCCTCGAATAACTATAAGTCCCGTCGCTCCCGCGCAGGCGGAACGAGACAACAATTTGTAGCTCGAAGTTTTGCCGCGACCGCTAAAGCGAATTTTCGATCATCGCCCGCAGCTCCGGCGTGACGTCGGCGTTCGACGCCGAACCACGCTTTCCAGGCCGGCCGGCCCTGGTTCAGCAGCATGCCGAGGCCGTTAACGGTGCGGTTTCTCGCGCCGGCGTGCAGCGGCGAGAAACGGCGTGTCTCGAGGGGGATGTAGATCGATGTCGGCGGCGATGCGCAGTCGCGGGCAGCCGTCCAGGCTGATGTCGAGCGCGGCTCGCCGACCATGCCCAGGCTGGTGGTATTGACGACCATCGCGACTCCTTCCAGCGCGTCCTCGCGCTGCTCCCAGGGCACGGCAGTGAGCGGCGGGCCAAATTCGTCGGCGATGTCGCGGGCGCGTCGAACGTGCGGTTGACGAGCGAATTTCCCGCGCGCCTTCTTGCGCCAGGCCGTAGCAGACCGCGCGCGAGCCTCCGCCTGCGCCGATGACGACGATCGGTCCCGCGTCCGCCCGCCACTCGGGTTGTTCCTGTTTGAGATTCTGGATGAAGCCCCAACAGTCGTTGTTGGTGCCGACCAGCGACCCGTCGGGTCTGACCACGACGCAGCTGATCGCGCCGATGCTTCGACGCCACCGCGTCGACCTCGTCGACGATCGTCAACGCCGCTGCTTGTGCGGGATGGTCAGGTTGACGCCCGCAAAGCCCAGCGGATGCAGCGCGCGCAGCGCCGCGCCGAGTCGCCTCGGGCCTGATTGCCAGCGGCACGTAGCTTCCCTGCGAGGTGATGCTGGCTGAACCAGTAGTTGTGCAGCATCGGCGACCGCGAATGCATGACCGGCCAGCCCATGACGCCGGCGAGCAGAAATTTGGCGGAATGAGTCATCGGCGTAAGCCATCTCGCGATGTATGCCGAATCTGCGCAGGATGCCGAATCAAGACGCGCTCGAACAAGTGTCCGTGACGTTCGTCAACTCGTGAACCGCCCATGACGAAAGCTAGAAAGCGTGCGACCGCGCTCTTGTGCGACCGCTGTGCCTGCGTGTTGTCGTCGCAATGAATACTGATTCATTGCGCGTGCTCGAAGACATCGATCGCGCAATCCACTCGCTTGGCATGAGAGGGTGTTCAACGAACGGCATGTTTCTTTTTCAGCGCTTGTTCGCGCGATAAAAACGGCGATCTGGAGCCATGCGGCGGACGGCTCATGGCCGGCGAGAGCGGGCGCGCATCCTCGCTCTGCAGCCAGATGCGCATCAAGTGCCGCCGCATTGCGGGTTGCTCATGGTCCTCGAATCCCGTGCGCGAATGAAACGCGACATGATTGTTGAGGTACTGGATATCGCCCGGCTCGAATTCCATGTCGAAGCGCAGGTCATCACGCTTCGCCAGCATATCAACCAGATCAAGCGCCGATCGCTCTTCTTCAGTGAGCGGCGCGCCGCCGACTGCGGCTCCCTGCTCGATCGTTTTCCGAACATAACGCGAGCTCAGCTTTCCGGCGAAGTAATCGAATAGCGGTATGCGGTAATCGGTGATTTGGGCGATACCTCCGTTGCCTTCGCCGCGAAGACTGTAATAGAACCCGCGGAAGAGGCAATCGAGCGCTTCAGGATGCGTTGCCAGTATCTCGTTATAGAGCGATGTCGAGCTGACAATGCTGCTCAGCCCGCCGCGTTTTGCTTTCTGCACGCACAGTAATGCAACGCGGTCAGTGGGATCGCTGTGAAACGGCATGTATGCATTGGTCCGGTAACCCCGAACGAGTTCTCCGCCGCTCACCTGTCCCCACTTGAGCCCCTCGTCTTTTACATGGCCGACGTGGTCGCCTTTCGTGTTCTGCGCGATCACGACGCCGAGGTACGAAGAGAGACCGAAGTAGAGCTTCTCGATGTCCGCGAGGTCGCGATTTGCAACGGGGACGCCGCGCAAAAGCGCAATGCCGCGCCCGTCCTCAAGCTGACGCGAAATGTCACGGAGCTTGCGCGACGTTAGCGGCAGCGGAAAGTTATATTCGCAAATAGCCAACAGCGGAATGTCCGCCTGCTTGACCGCTTGTAATGCTGTCTCGAGCTCGGTGATTTCGGCGGTTGTGAGCGGATAAACCCACGCTGGGTCACGCCGCAGTTCTTCCGCTTTCCATGCGCTCGGTTCAGCAACGTGCTGTCTGAATGTCGTGCCATTGTTCAGTGCCATGTCGTGCTCTTTCGAGATGTTCATGACGCAACTTTTATGTTTGCTTGCTTGACGACCTGCTTCCACTTTGCGATATCGCGCGCCAACAGTTGCTCGAACACCTTCGGTGCGCCGCCGCGAATCTCGAGCGCCTCTACTTCAAGCTTTTTTCGAATCGCAGGTACCGTGAGCGCCCTGGAGAACTCGTTATTGAGACGCGATACGACGTTATCGGGCAGTTTTTTCGGTCCCCAAATTGCATACCAGGTCGTTGCTTCGTAACTCGGAACGCCGGCCTCACGGACGGTCGGTAAGTCAGGAATCATCGAGAATCGCTGAGCTGATGTCACTGCAAGCGCACGCAGACGTTTTGAACGGACGTGAGGTAGGGTGGACGGCGCGGTGCCGAGCATCACCGGTATCTGTCCCGCCGATCGCGTCATGAGGCCGGTGCCGTGCCCTTGTATGGAATCTGCACCATTTGCGTTCCCGCCATCATGTCAAACAATTCCATCGCCAGATGCGTGATGCCGCCGGGACCTGGTGGTCCCATAACTCAGCGACCCTGGCTTCGCCTTGGCAAGACGAATCAAATCCTGCAGGTTGTTCGCCGCAAGCGACGGGTTGACTGTCATCAGAAACGGGCTGTCGCCGACCAGAATTATCGGCGTTATGTCCCTGATTGGATCGTATCGAAGCTCGCTCACGGCAGCGCTGGTTGCGTAGCTGCCTGAACCCAGCGTCAAAGTGTAGCCATCGGACGGCGCCGCTATACCCAGCTCAGTGCCGACAACGCCGCCCGCGCCGCCGCGATTGTCGATGACAATCGTTGAGCGTAACCCGGTCGACGCTTCCTGCGACAGCACACGGGCAATCATGTCTGTTCCCCCGCCAGGCGCAAACGGGACGATGAGCCGTATGGGCTTGCTCGGGTAGGGCGGCATATTGCTAGACTCTGCAGCGAATGCCGACGCCGTTATCGCCACCAGCGGCAACAACAGTAAGAGTTTAAGTGCGATCGAACGTTTGTTTCGCAACACGCTTGCCATTGCCGATTGACCATCTGAAAGGTGTCGATAATATCGAACACCGCACGACTTCGCTATTGATGACCGGCGCCGCTAACGGCGCGTCGCGCAATCGTTCACGCGACGGTGATTGACGCCGACTCAGTGAACGTGAAGCCGTTGTCGCCGGTCCACGTGAATTCGAGCGTGCCGCTTTCAGTAGCAACTGTCGAGAAGGTCAGATACGGATTTGCGGATATCGCCGGGTGGAGCACCGCATGGCACACTTCAACGCCGTTGTACCTTGCATTCGAAGTGCGTGATTATGTCGCGCGGCAGCGGCACGCCCAGGTAGTCACGGCGATATCCCGTTTCCATGTTATGGCTGATCAACGTTCTGATATCGATGATATCGCCGCGTTTTGCCGTCTTCGGCACTTCGATGCGCGCGTTGGCCATGGTTACAATTCTTCCAGACAGGCGGCGGTGGTAACGACCACATGAGCCCGGTCGGACCAAAACGACCCGTCGCTTAGCTGCGCGATCGCAACTACTGTTTCGGTATCTGCCAGGCGCACGCGAGTGCCGATGCTCGCGCGTCCCGCGCGGGGACCCAAGTGAAAGCTGATGACTTCAGGAAGCGGATTCTTATCGGTGAATACATGTATCGCCTTGACGTGATCCGCTTCGGTCATCGGGCTATCGACTCTCACGGTCAGCGGCACGAGATGGCCGTTCTCCACCAGCGGCGGCAGGGTTATCTTGACTTTGCCTTCATTCACTTTGGCCGGACCGACGAGCCGCGTGATGACTTCCGGCATGTTGTTCGGCTGCGTGCGATTCAATTGCGCGGCGGCCCGCGGCGCCAGTATTGCGGCAATGCCAAACCCGCCCGTCGCTGCGAGAAACTTGCGGCGTGTCAGGCGCCTGATTTGATGGGCCATGAGAAATCAATCCCGCGAAAGCGGGAAAACGAAAAACGATTCGCCACAGATGACACAGAGCTCACAAGACAAAAAAGCTTGCTTTTCACCACTGTCAGGTCCTTCGACCCGTTCGACAGCGCCGTGGTTCGAGCCTCTCTGCGATCTCTGTGTGTTCCGTGGCGATTTGATCAAACCATTGTGATGCCGTGGTTCTTCAGCGGGAACGAGCGAATGCGTTTTCCGGTGGCCGCAAAGTACGCATTAAGCACCGCCGGTGCAGCGACGCAAATCGTCGGTTCACCTACACCGCCCCAGAATCCACCGGACGGCATCACGATCGCCTCCACCTTCGGCATTTGCGCGATACGCATCGAGTTGAACGTGTTGAAGTTCGTCTGCTCGATGCGCCCGTCTTTCACCGTGCATTCCTGGTCAAAAACTGCGGAGAGCCCGTAGACGAACGAACCCGCAATCTGGCGCTCGATCTGCGCGGGGTTGACCGCATAGCCGGGATCCGTCGCGCATACGATACGTTGGACTTTCACCTTGTTGTCGCCGCTGACGGAAATTTCCGCGCACGCCGCCACGTAGCTATTGAACGCTTTCATCTGCGCAAGTCCGCGGAAGATGCCGTTAGGCGCGGGTTTGCCCCAGCCGGCTTTTTCGGCGACGGCGTTTAGCACTGCCAGATGCTTGGGATGTTTGGCCATCAGCTTGCGCCGGAACTCGAGCGGGTCCTGTCCGACGGAATGCGCGAGCTCGTCCATGAAGCTTTCGATGTAGACGGCGTTCTGATTAATGTTCACGCCACGCCAGAAACCCGGCGGCACATGCGGGTTGCGCATCGCATGGTCGATGAGCAGATTCGGAACTTCGTAGCCGAATTCGAACTCGCCGCTCGGCGCAAGGCCCTGGAATGTGGCGGGGTCCATGCCATTCTGTAATGCCTCCGGACGCACTGCAGTGAGTATCGACTGTCCCGAGATGCGCATGTGCAGGCCGGTAAGATTGTTGCTGCCATCGAACGCGCCGGTCAGCTTGCATTGCGTGACCGGATGATAACGGCCCTGCGTCATATCTTCTTCGCGTGTCCATAGCAGCTTCACGGGCGTGCCAGGCATCTGCTTCGCGATCAGCACCGCCTGGGTGACATAGTCATGGAAGGCGCCGCGCCGGCCGAATGCGCCGCCGAGCAGAAATTTGTAGACGTCGCACTTGTCAGCCGGCAGCCCCGATGCCGCAAGTGTTGCTGCGAATGCGGCTTCGCCATTCTGCGTGCCGCACCACACTTCGCACCGGTCAGGCGTATAGCGTGCCGTCGCATTCATCGGTTCCATCGGTGCATGGTTCAAGTAGGGGTAGGCATAAACCGCCTCGACCTTTTTCGCCGCGCCGCCGATCGCCGCTTTCGCGTCGCCATTCTTGTTGCCGACGAACGCTTGATCAGCATCGAGACCGGCTTTGAGGATCTCAGCAATCGAAGCGCTCGAAACTTTCGCGTTCTCGCCTTCATCCCACACAATCGGTAATGCGTCGAGCGCGGTCTTGGCCTGCCACCATGTGTCGGCCACCACTGCGACCGCGGTATCGCCGACCTGCACGACTTTCTTCACGCCTTTCATTGCGGTCACTTTTGCGGCATCGAAGCTCTTCACTTTGCCGCCGAATACCGGACATTCCTTAATCGTCGCGTTCAACATTCCGGGCAGCTTGAAGTCCGCACCGTAGATCGCTTTGCCCGTGAGCTTTTCAGCTGTGTCAAGCCGCTTGATTGGCTTGCCGATGAGTTTCCAGTCTTTCGGATCTTTCAGCGGCACGTCTTTGGGCGGCGTTGATTTCGCTGCAGCCTCGGCGACCTTGCCATAGGTGGTGGTGCGTCCGGACGGCTTGTGCGTAATCACACTATTGCTGACGCTGCACTCGGAAGCGGGGACCTGCCATCCATCAGCCGCAGCTTGCACCAGCATAACGCGCGCGGTCGCGCCGCCGCGGCGCACGTACTCATTTGATTCGCGGATGCCGCGGCTGCCGCCGGTCGAGAAATCGCCCCATACCCGTTTGCGCGCGACGCTTTGCCCCGGCGTCGGATATTCCGTTACGACTTTATTCCAATCGCATTCCAATTCCTCGGCTACCATTTGCGCGAGGCCGGTAAGCGTGCCCTGTCCCATCTCGGTGCGCGCAATGCGAATCACGACTGTGTCATCCGGACGGATCACGACCCATGCGGTCACTTCAGGCGAGCCATCAGCAGCGCGCGCGACCTTCGTGCCGAAAGGCAGATTGAGTCCCAATGCGAGGCCGCTGCCGACAGCGGCAGAGCCGATGATGAATGTGCGGCGGCTTAAGTTCGGTGTCTGAATATTCATGGCATCTCCCTTACGCTTTGGCCGCGGCGTGAATCGCGGCGCGCACTTGTTGGAATGTTCCGCAGCGGCAGATGTTGGTCATCGCGGCATCGATGTCGGCGTCGGTAGGCTGCGGCTTGCTATTCAGAAGCGCCGTCGCCGCCATGATCATGCCGGACTGGCAATAGCCGCACTGCGGCACTTCATGCTCGAGCCACGCCTTCTGCACTTTCGTAAGAACGTTGTTGACAGCGAGCCCTTCCACCGTCGTGATTTTCTTGCCTTCCACGGCGCTGACGGGCATCACGCACGAGCGCACTGCAGTGCCATCGATGTGCACGGTGCAGGCGCCGCACTGAGCGATACCACAGCCGTACTTGGTTCCGGTGAGGCCGACCTGTTCGCGTATCGCCCACAATAAAGGCGTAGCGGGATCGACGTCTACATCGTAAGACTTACCGTTGATGTTCAGGCGGGCCATTGCGTTCCTCCTCTTTCATATGTGGCTATGGGTAAGGCGGGCGCCGGCCACACAGGCGCTGCCATGCAAAGGATTCTAACGCCGAATATCGGGGGCTGTCGCTGTTTTGGCTGCCGTAGCCGACGCAAATACGTCTGCAATGTGAGGTGCGGGGACGCGCTTTCAGACTGCCGCGATGGCCTGAATCTCGACCAGCAAGCCGGGCTCAGTGAAATGATTGACCTCGACCATCGTACTGGTGGGCAGGTTGTCCTTGAAAAACTCCTCGCGTGCCGCAACGATCTGCTTGAATTCGCGCATGTCCTTCGTGTACACCGTGGTCCATACGACATCCGACAGGGATGCGCCCGCCGCCTTCAGGCTCTTCTCGATGTTGCGCAGGCATTGACGCGTCTGCTCGAGCATGCTGCCGGCACCCACCATGTTGCCATCGTCGTCGCGCGAGACCTGGCCCGATACAAAAATCATGCTCTTGGGTTGATCGACACGTACGTAATGGTTGTACACGGTCGCGCGCACGTTTTTCATCCCGGGTGGATTGCCGCGCTTGATAGGCATGAAAGATTCCCTCTATTCGTCAGCGAATGCTATGCGGCGATTCAATCCGCTTTGATACCGGCTTCGTTGATGAGCGCTGTCCAGCGCTTCTTTTCAGCCGCCATCAACGCGGCAAAGGCAGCCGGTGTCATGCCCGAGGGCGTATACCCGAGCGTCTCGAGGCGCGTGCGCGCCTCAGGCGTGCTGAGTATATTGACTGCATCAGCCGATACCCGTGCGGCGATTGCGCGCGGCGTCCCTGCGGGAAACAGCAAACCCTGCCAGTTGGTCGCCTCGTAGTCTTTGATGCCGAGCGCTTCACCGGCCGCAGGCACATCGGGCAACGCAGCCGCGCGCTTTGGCGTCGTCACCGACAATGCGCGGATTTTCCCGGACTTGATGTGCGGCAACGCGCCCTGCATGCCTGAGAGAACCGCAGGAATGCGGCCACCCATCACGTCAACGAGGCCGGGCGGCCCGCCTTTGTACGGAATGTGATTGAGCTTGATGCCCGCCATGCGGTTAAGCAACTCGCCGCCGAGATGCTGCATGCCGCCGACGCCCGACGATGCATAATCGATCTGCCCGGGCTTGCTCTTGGCCAGCTCGACGAAGTCCTTCATCGTTTGCGCCGGGAATGACAGATTGACAAGCCACACATTGGGCGACTGAGCGAGCTGACTGACCGGCGTGAAGTCACGGATGGCATCGAGCGTCGTATGGTTGGCAACGATCGGGGCGGTGATCGTATCGATTGCGCACAACAGTATCGTGTAACCGTCCGCGCTTGCCTGCTTGACCAGTTCAGCGCCCAGCATGCCCGCGGCACCGGGGCGGTTATCCACAACAAACTGTTGACCCAGCGATTCACTGAGCTTCTGCGCCATGAACCGCCCGATCGTATCCGAGCCGCCGCCAGTTGCCTGCGGGATGATGAGTCGAATCGGACGCTGGGGGTATGCGGCGTCGACAGCAAGTGCGCCGTTGAACGCTGCATGAGCGATGAACGCAGCAATCGATACCACAACTTGCTTTAGCACGCTCTCTCCCGTAGCGGTAATTGATAAGAGTCTAGCATCGCGCCGCTCGCGAAAGCTGCATCGTCATCAAGCACTCTTTGCGCACGACCGAATGAACATGGCGAGGTACGTCCGCATCAGGAATTTGCGGCTGATGCGGCTGGCTGCTGTCGACGCCCGATAGGCTGCAGTAGCCCGCGCGCACGCGACAACAGGAAAAGCACGATGCCGACGTTCAGCAGATTCCACGCCGTGCCGTTCAGGAACGCGGCACGATATGAACCGGTGATATCGAAGATAGCGCCTGACATCCACCCGCCAAGCGCCATGCCGCCCAGCGTCGCCATTAGTACAACACCAACGCGGGCGCCGGCTTCCTTCGGCGTGAAATATTCGCCTACGATAAGCGCATAGCTGGGCACGATACCGCCCTGGAAGAGACCGAACATACCGGAGATGATGTAGAGCGACGCCATGCCGTCGGTGAATAAAAACATCAACAGCGCGACACCTTGCAGAACGGACCCCAGCAGCAAAGTGCGCAGGCCGCCGACATGATCCGAGATCCATCCGGAAATCAACCGGCTGATGACGCCCATGCCGAGCATCAGCGAAAGCATCTCTGCACCGCGCGCGGCGCCGAAGCCGAGATCGCCGCAGTAGGCGACGATGTGAACCTGTGGCATTGACATGGCGACGCAGCACGCCACGCCTGCAGTGCACAGCAGCACCTGCAATGTGGTCGGGGATAAGCCGAGCGGGCGCGCGGCTTTCGCGCCTACATCTGCTCTGACCTGTTCGCGACTCGCGTTCGGGGCTATCAGGTTGCAGCAGCACAGTAGGCGGACGGCGGCGCAGGACGAATGCGAGCGGCAACATGGTGAGCACACAAAAAACGCCCATGCCGATATATGTCTCCCGCCAGCCGGCTGTCTCGAAAAAATGCTGCAGGATGGGCGACCACACGGCGCCGGCAAAATAATTGCCGCTCATACAGATGGCGACTGCGATGCCGCGCCGTCGATTGAACCAGTGCGAAGTATCGGCAATCAGCGGCGCGAAGGTCGCCGATGTGCCGAGAAACCCCATCAGCAATCCCTGCGCAAGACTGAACTGCCACAACGTGACGGCCGAGCCTGCGGCGACGAACCCCGCGCTGAGGAATACCGCGCCGATCAGCACGGGAACGATCACACCAAACCGGTCCGAGAGCCGGCCCATGAGGACGCCGCCGAGCCCGAATCCGACCATTGACAGCGTGTACGGCAATGAGGCGTCCGCGCGAGTCGCTCCGAATTCGCTCTGTATACGTGGCAGCACGACCGAAACGGTGTACACGCCGGAACCGCCGATCGTCATGAGCACAAGCGACACGAATAGTCTCGTCCATGCGTATGAAGATTCGATGTCGTGCGGCGTTGAATTTGGCGAGCGCATACGCGTATTTGAACGTATTACCTTGCCGATGTCTTCTGCAATCGCCGCCGTCAGCCGGGCGACCGGCTTTATTTGTGGCGCAGCAAACGCTGCGCTGTCAGGCCGCCGATGTAGAGCGCGCTAGCGCCGGCCGCACGCGCGCAGCCCTGACTTGACACGTTCATACACGGCGGGTGTATCGATCTCCGCCTGTGCGCGCCGCAGATCTTCGGTAAGCCCGGTAAGGCGCGGTGCAAGCAGTGACTCTACCCACGGACGCACATTTGCCATGGCTGCCGCCCGGCTGACGTAGTAGCGCGCTTCCAGCGGCTGGTTCGTATAAAACCCGCGCAGCATGCCGGAGCTTGCGCGTAAAAAGTTTTTTGAAGTATTGACGTGCTCGTACTCGTGAGCGCGTATGACGAGGCGGCTGCAGTCATCGTTGATCTCGTTGGCAACGTAAATGATCAGCTGTGAGAACCCGATCACCAGCCAGAAATTTGGAACCACACAAACGCCGCCGCTTACGTCATCAATGTACTGTGGCGCCACGGCTACCTTGAAGTCCGGCACGGCACGGGTGAGTCCGTAGACATTGTGATTCGTGTCCGGCCCTTTGCCTATCAATGTGTTGAGTTGCTGCACGTTGCGCGAGCCGTCCTCGACGACCGGACTGTCGCGATAGTCGATACGAACCTGGGCGGCAGGCGCGCTTTGCTCGCACTTGAAGGCCTCTTCCGCAGCGAGCACGGATCCGGTGACCGAAAGAAACAGCAGCACACTTCCATACAGACGAAGCGATGGCAGCAGATGAACGATCCGTTGATCCGCACGACGGCTTGATTGCCGGTTGGGCGCAGACCTGTTTAGAACGGAGACAGATTCAACGCGGCAGTGCACGGCAAGGAGGCGCGTGCCGGTCCTCAGGGCGTTGACCCCGGCGGCACACGCCGTTTGGTCGCGTGCTCGAACGCATACGCAAGCTCGATCAACCGCGGTTCGCTGCAGCTCATGCCGGCGAAGCTCACGCCGAAGGGCGCGCGCTTGGCATCGAAGCCCGTTGGAAAAGCGGGGCTCGGTGCATTGGCGACCATGCCAAACGGAACCAGGACTGTCGGGTAACCTGGCTTGGCTGAAATGGCGGCGCCGCTGCCCGCCGGGAATAACAGCGCATCGAGTTGCTCGGATTTCATGATTGCGTCGATGCCGTTCGTGCCATATATCGCGATGTCTCGCGCGCGGTCGGTTTCATAGCGAGCGCGATCTGTTTCGAGGTCCATCTCGTCGGAGACGTCGAGCAGCGCCTGTCCGTATTTCATCGAACCGGCATTCTTGTTCTTGAGGTTCCAGTTGCGCAAATCGGTCAGCGTCTTCAACGGCGCCGCGGTGCCGAGACTCGAAAGCCACAGGTTGAAATCGCGCTTGAATCCGTACTTCGCGACGACGGAACAATTCGCGTCTTTGCCTTTCGCGTTCTGATAGCCGCGGCAAGTGTCCCATCGCAAGAAGTTTTGCTTCTCCTCTTTAGTGGTTACGCTCGGGATATCGGCCGGATCTACGATGACTGCGCCCAGATGCTTCAAGATCGCAATGGCGCCCGCCATCACCGCTTGCTGGTCGCCCGTCAGTCCGCCGCGCGCTTCCGTTTCGCCGGGCGCGACAATCTTGTCGTAATAGAACGCGCGTGGAATGCCGATCCGCGCGCCTTGCAATCCGCCGGCATTCAGATAACGACGGTAGTCGCGTCCCGGCGGCGGCGCGCAGGTTCGCGTCGCAGGGTCTTTCGGGTCCGGAGCTGCGCTTTCGAGCGCGCCGAGCAATATGGCCGCGTCCGCGACTGTCTTTGTCATCGGCCCGGCCGTGTCTTGATCCGCGGTCAGTGGAATGATGCCGTAACGGCTGATGCGGCCGACCGTTGGCTTGATCGTGACCAGCATGGTCTGATTAGCGGGATTCAGCAGCGAGCCTGAAGTCTCCGTGCCTACGTTCGCCGCCCATAGATTCGCCGTGGTGCCAATGCCCGAACTCGATCCGCCCGGCGCGAGGGCAGGGCGCCCGTCGAAGCTTCCCTCGCGTGGATCCCGGCGCGGATCGTATGGGTTCATCCCATAACCCTTCAGCGCATTGTAGTTAGCGGGCATTGGCGTGGGAGCGGTCGCCATCCAGTTCGCGAGCTCGGTCATCATCGTTTTCGCGATGATGACAGCACCCGCGGCGCGTAGATTTTGAGTCAGCGTCGCCTCGTATGGCGGCACGAGGCCATCGAATGCGAGCACGCCTCCGGTGGTCGGCATATCCGTTGTATGAATATTGTCTTTGAGCGCGATCGGAATGCCGTGCAGCGGCCCGCGTACTTTGCCGCGTGCGCGCTCGAGGTCGAGCGCTTCCGCCTCTTGCAACGCGTGGCGATTGATCGTGATCGCGGCATTCAGCGAATCTTCATAATAGGCGATGCGCGTGAGATATTGCAGCACCAGTTCACGCGACGTGATGCGCCCCTGCGCCATCGCGTTCTGCATACTCGCGATGTCTGCCTCGACGACAGAAAAATGCGGTGCGGGCGCTTTCGTCGGTTTAGCGATAGAGGAATGCGATGCAGCGATGGCGCCCGTCGCGACAAGCGTGCATAACCAACCGGCTATGCGGAGTGATTCGATGCACGTCTTCGCGAGGTTCACGCCATCCGCTATTGCAGCACGCCGGCGGCCTTGGCCGAGTGCGTTGCGATCGCGTCCATCAGCGGCGGTGACAGGCAGTCATAGGGCTCGAGCTTGAGTTCTTTAAGCCTCGCGCGCACCGCACTCATGTTTTCCGGCCTTGCGCCTGACTCGATGATCGACGACACAAACGCGGCAAACTCGGGCGGCGCCCAGCCCGGCTCTTTCGACAATTCAGTATGGATAAAATCGACGCCATACAACGGATGCGCTTTGTTCTCGATGCGGCCGTACATATGCACGCCGCATCCTTTGCATGCGTAGCGTTGAATCGTCGCCTTTTGATCGATGATCGCGAGCTTGTCGCCGTTCGCCTTGACGCTCAGGTTGTCACGCGGCACCACCGCAACCTGCGAAAAAAGCGCTCCCTTGGGTTTCCAGCACTTGGTGCATCCACAGACATGGTTATGCGCACACTGGCCCTTTATCGATACCGCCACCTGCTTGTCGCTGCAATGGCAAGTAAGCGTTCCACCCGCAAAGTTCGCGGACGCCGGCTGCAACCCGTTATCGACGCTTGGATGTATTTTCACGTTGCTCATGTCAGCTCCTCCTTGGTTATTCGCAGCGACGAGTGTGCGTCGTTCGCGACATTGCTAAAAAAAGGTCCGGCGATCGAAAGCCCTTACAAGGTTCCACTTCGCACTGCCGCCTATTCGGGCTTGATGCCGGCAGTTTTGACTACCGCGCTCCATTTATCGGTACTCGCGTTTGTGCAGAGCCGTGAGCTCGTCCGGTAGTACTGCTCACTGCTTCAGCGCCCTGACTCTGCGTGAAGTTCTTCATGTCGGGATTGCTCATTGCTTTAACCACTTCACTATTGAGCCTGCTCACGATCGGTTTCGGCGTTCCAGCAGGTGCATACAGGGCATACCAGTTGTACGCTTCGACTTGCGGGAAGCCCGACTCGGCCGTGGTAGGCACGTCCGGCAGACTCGGCGAGCGTCCCTTCGTGCCAACGGCAAGCGCGCGTAGTTTGCCGCCTTTGACCTGCTGCACGAGAACCGGCAAGTCAGCGAAGACAAGCTGCAACTGGCCGGCGATCAAATCCATCGTCGCCGGCCCCATGCCTTTGTATGGCACGTGCACCATTTGAATGTTCGCGGTGCTCTTCAGCAGTTCTGCGGCAAGCTGCGGCGTACTGCCCGTGCCCGACGAGCCGAAGTTGAGCTGGTTGGGCCGTGCTTTCGCGAGTGCCACGAGCTCTTTGACCGATCGCGCCGGCAGCGCGGGATGCACAGCCAGCAGCTCAGGCATGGTGACGAATAGGCTTACCGGCGTGAAATCTTTGAAGACATCGAATGGCAGCTTCGCGTACACATGCGGGCCGATCGCGAATCCGCCGCCCGATGCCACCACGAGCGAATAGCCATCGGGCGGTGACTTCGCGACGTTGTCGGTGCCGATGATGCCGTTAGCGCCGGCCCGATTGTCGACAACGACGGGATTGCTCATCGCTTCGTTCAATCGCTGGGCGAGCGGACGCGTCGTCATGTCGATCGGACCGCCGGCTGCATACGGAACGACGATGCGTATCGGTTTGCCGGGATACGTTTGTGCCGTCGCAACATGCGCTGCAGACGCGACGCCTGCCATACAGGCGCACGTTATCAGGCGTTTCATGAGAGTCCCTCCGAAGCGCTCATTCTAGCGCCCGGCGGGCGCGCACATCCAGCATCAGTGGCGAGCGCCGTATACGTCATCAAGCGGGCTCGCTGTCCGCGAGCGGTCTGCTATGATCAATCGCCCTTTGCTCGTAATACGCATTCCTCGCCGGAGCGTCGATGCGCACCCTGTCAGCTTTAGTGTTTTGTTTTCTCGTGTGCCCGGCGCATGCGGACGATAGTTATCCGCGCAAGCCGATACGGATGATCGTACCCGTTGCGCCCGGCGGTGGTGCGGATATCACAGCACGCGCTTTAGCCCAGAAACTGAGCGAAGCATGGGGCCAGCAAGTGCTTGTCGACAATCGGGCAGGCGCCGGCGGCACGGTAGGGATGGAACTCGGCTCGCGCGCCACGCCCGATGGCTACACGATCGTCGAAGGCTCGATGGGCCCGGTTGCCGTTGACATCAATCTCTATGACAAGCTCGGCTACGATCCAGTGCGCGATTTCGTCCCGATTGCGCGTGCGGTATCGGCGCTCAATATGCTCGTCGTACATCCAGCGCTGCCCGTGCATTCGGTCAGGGACCTGATCAGCTACGCACGAGCCAATCCGCGGAAGCTCAATTTCGGTTCATCCGGCGCAGGCCGCGCGGACCACCTGGCCGGGCAGTTATTCAATACGCTTGCCGGCGTGAATATGCAGCACGTGCCGTATAAAGGCGGTGCGCCTGCGATGATCGATTTACTCGCTGGGAATATTCAGTTGATATTCGCTACCGTCTCGACTTCGATTACATCAGTCAGGGCGGGAAAGGTACGCGCTATTGCAGTGACCTCGGCGCAGCGGGTGGAGATGTTCCCGGATATTCCTACAGTCGCGGAAGCGGGGGTTGAGGGGTTCGCCGTCGACAACTGGTATGGCTTCATCGGGCCGCGCGGCATACCCAAATCGATCGTCAACAAACTGCATACGGAGATTAATCGATCACTGACGCTGCCCGATGTGAAGACACGTCTGGAAGCTTTCGGCATTTTTCCATTCCTGCTGCCGAGCCCGGAAGCGTTCGCAGACTATATCAAACTGGAAATCGCCAAGTATGCGCAGGTCGTCAAAGCGTCCGGCGCGCGTCCGGAGTGACCGGTTACCCGGAATCGGACCGCGTCAGTGAGTTCGATTCCCGGCGCGCTGTTAAATACCGGCGGCGCTGACTTGAACGCCGGCGTTTTGTATCGCCGGTGCGGTTTTTGCAATTACAAGGTTCTGGTTACCTAGCACGCGGAGGCGGCTTATGGCGGCGTCGAAAATATTGACTGCTTCGGCGATGATCACATCTGCAGGTGCGGTCGTTTTATTTGCGGCATCCAGTTCGGCGGTGAGCTTTTCAAAGCGGGACAAAACGTCTTCGCGGCCGTTGAGCGGCAATGCAAGCAGGTGGTCTGGAAATTTCTTTGAAAATTGCAATGTCTCGACGTAGGCGTTCAACAATCCATAGATGGCGTCTTCGGAATCCGCGCTTTTAATAGCGTCGTTTATGAGCATACAGGGTCCTCTTGAGAATGACAGCGTGGAGCTTGTTTTCTGAGGCAGGGTGTCGATTCATTGCGCCTGCAGAGCACTTTATTAATCCTCCGTGCAGCTCGAATGGCTTGGGCAAATATTAGGCCGGTGCCCCCATAGCGACTGTCGGCACCGTACCTCATTGAGTGTAGGACTACTCAGCTTCATCGTCGTGCTTCATGTTGCGATGCGCTTTATGAAAATGGAATGGCATTGATCTCTTGTCACCCGATTATTTATGGTTTCCGGTTCCAGCGGTGAGCAGGAAGCCCGACTCGTTACGGCACGTGCACGCTTTCGCCGAACTTCAACATCACAAGTGCGCGCATGGCGGCGGTGAGCGCATGATTTGCAATTGCGCACGCATCGCGCTCGACGTCCGCGACCCACTTGGCGCCGACTTTCTGGATACTGACGTTGTGTTTCTGCAGCAGCGGACCACCCAGCCGCCAATTCCGCGATGGCCGGTACACAAAGATTCGCCCATCCTTGTTTTTTACGAAGACCTGCTTGTCGTCGCCGACCTGAAGCGTGTTGCCTTCCGCGTCCGGTGCAAATGTGAGGCCTTCGATCGACGCCACAAAATAATCGAGTTCCTGCAGAGTAAGCTCGGTTATCAGCTTGTTCGGCATTTGGGACCTTAAAGATGATCGCGCTAGCGATGCTTGATAACTCGAGTAGCTGAAACCATACTTGGCGCCTGTTCTTGCAAGCTAGCGCTGCACTGCGTGCGTTATAGTTGTTGCCGTCGCGCGTTATTTGCGTTTAGAAATGGGGTACGGGCGGGTTGAATGATTTTGCAACATCCCAAAATAAAAAAGCGTGACAAATGCCGCGCCTCGGAACGCCGGATCAACGCGACACGTTCTACTTCCGCAGTGCCGCATCGTCACTTGGTGCTTGGCGACGCTCCATGACGCGTGATATGTCCGCGCCTTTTGGTTGCCACACTGATGCTGATCGTCAGCGCAGCGGCGGCCGGCCAATCAGTGCCTGCCTATCCGTCGCGGCCGATTCGTCTCGTCGTTGCGCAGAGCGCCGGCGGCAGCGCTGACTTTGTAGCGCGCTCCTATGCGCAGCGACTCACGGGACAACTGGGACAACAAATTGTGATTGATAATCGCGCCGGCGGAGCCGGCGTCGTCGGCACGGAAGTCGTGGTGCATGCGCAGCCGGATGGCTATACGCTGCTGCTTGCGCCCACTTCACATGCGATCAATCCCTATTTTGTGGCGAAGCTACCGTATGACACTCGGCGTGATCTCGCATCGATATCGCTGATGAGTGCGGGCTACAATCTGCTCGTGGTAAATCCATCAGCCTCCGGCGCGATCGGTGCGTGACATCATCGCTCTCGCGCGTGCGCAGCCGGGTCAGCTCAGATACGCATCGTCGGGCGTTGCGGGCGCGACGCATCTGACGGGCGAGCTCTTCAGTCTCATGGCCGGCATACAAATGTTGCATGTGCCGTACAAAGGGGCGCCGGCTGCACTCACGGCGATCATCAGTGGCGAATCGGACTTCAGCTTCGGCAGCATGGCAAGCTCCATGCCGCTTGTGCGCGCGGGCAGGTTGCGCGCGCTCGCGATTACATCGCCCGAACGCTGGCCGGCGCTGCCCGATATTCCGACTGTTGCTGAGGCCGGCGTCACGGGATACGAAGCGTCGAGCTGGCAGGCATTGTTCGGCCCTGCACGCATGAATCGGGATATCGTCAGTCGTCTTGCGCGCGAGATCGCGCAAATTGCGAAAAGCGCAGACATGCAGAAGCGACTCAATGCCGAAGGAATGACGCCGCTCGGCACCACGCCGCAGGAATTGGACGCGCATGTCGTGCGCGAGCTCGATAAATGGGCCAGGGTCACAAAGGCTGCGGGCTTGAGCGTGCACTAGCAGAAGTTAAGCTGCGCTGTCGACTGGAGCGATCGATAAGCATGGACCGTTGTTACATGCGATGTGCCATGATCGTCTGCGCGTTGATGACAGTCGCGAATCACGTCCACGCGCAGCGCTATCCGGTAAAAGTCGTGCGCCTCGTGGTGCCGTTCTCGCCAGGTAGTGGTTCAGATACGCTCGGACGCATCATCGCGGCGGGCCTGACCGAGGTGTTTTCGCAACAAGTGATCGTGGACAATCGCGCCGGCGCGGCCGGTAACATTGGCGCTGACCTCGTTGCCAAAGCTGTGCCTGATGGTTACTCGCTGCTGCTTGGCAATATGGGGCACGCCGCGAACGTGACGCTCTATCGCAATCTTCCCTACGATCTAGTGCGCGATTTTGCGCCGGTCACTCAGTTGGCTTCGGCGCCCGCTCTCGTTGTGGCGCATCCATCCCTTCCTGTGAAATCAGTTACCGAGCTTGTTTCCCTCGCAAAGGCGAAGCCGGGCGCAATCAACTACTCTTCAGGCGGCGTCGGAACGCCCACGTTTGTTGCTGCGGAGTTATTCAAGGCGCAGGCCGGCATCAACATGATGCATGTACCGTATCGATCCGGCGGCGAAGCGTTGACGGCGATCGTGGCGGGCGAAGCATCCGTGTACTTCGCGCCGCTTGCGGTAGCGCTACCGCAGGTCAGGCAGGGGAGGCTCCGGCCGCTCGCAGTGACGACCATGAAGCGTATTCGTCTCGTGCCCGACCTGCCGACTGTCGCCGAAGCCGGGTATCCGAACTACCAGTCCGGCAACTGGTATGGCTTGCTTGCGCCGGTGAAAACACCACGAGAGGTTATTGCGACGATTCGTAACGCAGCGGTAACGCTGCTCAACACCGATGCGACAAGCACGCGGTTGGCGGATCTGGGTTACATTTCGGTTGGCGACCAGCCGGAAGAATTTGCCGCGCATATCAAGGCGGAGATCGACAATCTGCGCACGGTCTTACGGCAGTCGGGTATTACGGCGGATTGAATGTGGCGCGCAAATAGTTGGCCGCTCCCGCGTGTATCGCCACATAACTGCATCATCGGTAGTTCGTATTCAACTCACTAAGGGACGTTCGTGATGCCCGATCCTGATCTGCGCGCGAAATACGGCAACGCCGCGGTTGACGCCGGCCTCAAACTGCAACCGCGCACGTTCGAGGCTCGCCTCGCCCAGCGCGACAGCCTCGATCAGAATTTCACAAAACTCTGGCTCGACTTCGCGATCACGGGAATGAGCAGACGACCGGCGCTCGATGCGCGCACACGCCTGCTCGTTCTCATCGGCCAATACACAATGGCGAAAAGCCACGGGCCACTCGAAGACACCGTGCACGCGGCTCTCGCCGCAGGCGTGAAAGTACGCGAGATCCTCGAAATAATTTTGCAGTGCGTTGTGTATGGCGGTCACACCACCGTCGATCCGGCGATTCAGATTTTCCATCGCATCGCGACCGAGCTCGGCTTACTTGACGAACTGGAGCGCACGCAATTGCCGATCAACGGCAACGACGATAAGCGCTCACGAGACGAGGAAAGCCAGACGTGGCATCCGGACGACGTGGCCGATCCGCGATTCGCCGATCTCATGGAACGCCATGGCTGGCTGGCAGTGGGGCGCGGACTCACGATGCGGCCGCGCCATCATCTGAACATACTGACATGGCTCGACAAGATGGATCCGGAGTTTGCGGATCTATGGGTGAAGTTCTGCTACCAGGGCATGTACTCGCGCGGCATCGTCGATGATAAAACGCGTCTCCTGTGCATGGTGGGGGACTGCCTTGCAGTCGGTGAAAGCACGCAGGCGGAGGGTCACATGCGCGGCGCCATGCGCAAAGGCGCGTCACCGCGTGAAGTGATGGAAGTGATTCTGCAGACGGCCGCAAACTTCGGGATGCCGCCCATGCTGCACGCGCTCGAGAGATTTGTGCACATCATCGCGGAGGACGGGCGGCTCGATGAGATCGGCAACCCGCCGCGCCGGGTGGAAACGTTCTCGAGATAAACCCGTCAGGACGCCGCTATAATCGCCCACGTACGCGTTCTACTGTTTGCTGCCGGTCAATTTGAGGAGACACACCATGGATACAGCCGTTCTGTCGCGTTATGAAATCGATATCCAGGACATAGAATATTTACGCCATGGCGATAAGCCGCTGCTCGCCCGGGTGTACAAGCCGCGGGGCGACGGCCCGTTTCCTCTCGTTATCGATTTGCATGGCGGTGCATGGTGCAAGAAAGATCGCACCAGCGACGCAGGCACGGACGAGCCCCTTGCAAAGAGTGGCGTAGTCGTTGCGGCACTTGATTTTCGCATGCCGCCGGACGCGCAGTATCCCGCTTCGCTCACTGACATCAATTATGCGATTCGCTGGTTCAAGGCCCACGCGAAACAATTCAGCACGCGGCCCGACATGATCGGCATCCTCGGTGTTTCGAGCGGCGGCCATCAGGCCATGCTCACGGCGATGAGACCGGCGGATTCGCGCTATGCGTCACTGCCGCTCGAATCTGACACAACCGTAGACGCGTCGGTGCGCTGCGTGGTGCTGTGCTGGCCGGTCATCGATCCGCTCGGCCGCTATCTCTACGCGAAAAAACTGCAGGAAGGCGGTCAGTCCAAGCAGGCGGATGAATGGGTGTCGAGCCATGACAAATACTGGCCCGGAGCCGCGGCGATGGCAGAAGGTAATCCGACGCTTGCGCTCGAACGCGGCGAGTCAGTGCAGATGCCGCCGGTGATTTATCTGCAAGGTACGGAGGACGTTGCCCATCCGGTGCCGAACCGCGAGCACTTCATCGCGAACTATCGCAAGGCTGGCGGACGCGTCGAATTGCATCTCTTCAAAGGCGTGGGCGAAGCGTTCATCACGAGCGATCCGACATCGCCCGCATCACTTGAGGCCGTCGATAAGATCATCGCGTTCGTACACCGCGAGATCCATTAAGCGCGGTTCGTTCAACTTGCGGCTGCTCGCGATGACGCGGGCGGCGCGGCTACGCGTCGTACAGGTACCGTTTTTCGAGATGGGCGCGCAAATACGCGGGGTTGAGCGGTTCACCTGAAGCCCGACGCACCAACTCGGGCGTTTCCCAGCGGCTCGCTTGTGACCAGATGTTTCTTCCGAGCCAGTCGAAAACAGCCGTAAGATCGCCCGCGGCAATGCGCGCGTCGAGATCAGGCGTTTCGCGGCGCATTGCGGCGAACCACTGCGCGGCATACATGGCGCCGAGCGTGTAGCTGGGAAAGTAGCCAAACGCGCCCTCGGTCCAATGCACATCCTGCATGCAGCCATCGCGGTAGTTGCCGCGGGTATCGAGGCCGAGCAGTGTCTGCATCTTCTCGTCCCATAGCGCAGGAATGTCCTCTGCTTCGATCACGCCCTCGATCAAGGCGCGCTCGATCTCATAGCGCAAAATGATGTGCGCCGGATAGGTCACTTCGTCCGCTTGCGTGCGGATAAATCCCGGTTTAACGCGCGTGAGCAGCCGTAGGAGGTTCGCTGCCGTAAACGCCTGTCCGTCGCCAAGACTCTTTGTGAGCATCGGTGCGAGCAGATTTACGAATGCAGCGCTGCGCGCGAGCTGCATCTCGAATGAAAGACTCTGACTCTCGTGAATACCGGTACGAGCGCGCGACGCCGATCGGTTGGCCGAGCCATTCGCGCGGCAGATTTTGCTCGTAACGCGCATGCCCCGTCTCATGTATCGATCCCATCAGGCTCTGATCGAATTCGTCTTCACGGTAGCGCGTGGTGATGCGGACGTCTTCGGGTATGCCGCCCGTAAACGGATGCATGCTTTCGTCAAGGCGGCCGGCAGCGAAATCAAAGCCGAGCAGCTTCATGACGCTGCAATTCAGTTCGCGCTGCGCCGGAATTGCAAATGGCGCGCGCGGCGTAATCACTGGCTCAGTGCGCTGTTTCTGCTGAGCGCGCGCGATAAGACCGGGCAGCCATTGCCGCACATCGGCAAACAGCCGGTCGATGTCAGCAGCGCGCATGCCTGGCTCAAACCGGTCCATGAGAGCATCGTAGCGGCCGAGGCCCGTGTCGTCCGCGAGGTACTGAGCTTCCTCGCGAGCGATGCGCACCACGTCGCGAAAATTTTCGAGGAAACCCTGCCAGTCATTCGCCTGGCGCTGAAGACGCCACGCATGCTCGCATTTCGCGCCAGCGAGTGTCTTCGCTTCGACGAGCGCTTCAGGCAATGCGTTGGCGTCGCGCCAGTCACGCCGGATCTCGCGCAAGTTCGCTCGCTCGGTTTCGTCGAGTGGTTCCTGTTCGGCGGCCTCGAGCCATACGGCGAGCTGCGGGTCCGTGCGCGTGCGATGAATGAGCGCGTTTAGTTCCGCCTCGGCGGCAGCGCGCGCCGCGTTGCCTTTAGGCGGCATCATCGCATTGCGATCCCAGCCCACAATCGCACCCAAGTGGTTATAACGATAGAGCCGTGAGTAAATCCGGCATAGCTCAGTGTAATTAGGCTTCGGCGCAGGCATGATTGCGTTTCGTCTCATTGCAATTGATATCTACGAATACTAATCGATGTGCGAAGTGGCCGTTCTCTGCGTTGGCGTCGTCCTACTAGTATTTAGGCTGCACGCTGACTGACTTGCCACATCGCCTTCGCCATCTTGAGTGCGTTGCCCGCGTCAGCGGGATCTCAAAGGAGAGTGCCATGGCAGACAAAGACGAGGACAAGATCAAAGGCCAGCAGGCGGGGCGCCGTCTTTCCGGAAATCAGCAAAAGGAACTCACGCGCGAACAAACAGGCCACCCGGAGCGCGTCGAATCGAGCGAGGAAGAGATGAAGAAACAGAAAGACAACCAGCCCGGCGCTCCGCTCGGACCTTCGCGCGTGAACAAATAGCAAGGTGTGCTCGTCACAGCCTTGCCTTGACCTTATATCGCAGTCGCTCGACGGGGAACGCCGCGACAGCTAGACTAACGGCGCAACTTCACCGGGGCATAACATGGCGCAAGACGGCAAGCTCACTATCGAAATCGTGTCGGATGTAGTTTGACCGTGGTGCTTCATCGGCAAACGCCGCCTGGAATCCGCATTGCGGATGTACCGGGAACAGGCGCCCGATGCAGCGCCGCCAACCGTGCGTTGGTTACCGTTTCAGCTCAATCCGGACCTTCCGGAGCAGGGCATATCGCGCCAGCAGTACATCGAGCGCAAATTCGGTCCTGGCGGCGCGCGCAACTACTCGCGCGTCGCTGGAGTCGGCAAGGAAGTGGGAATTGATTTCGCATTCGACGACATCAAGGTTCAGCCCAACACGGTCAATGCGCACCGCCTGATGCTCTACGGTGCGAAACACGGGCGCGAGGACGAGGTCGCCGAAAGTCTTTTCCGCGGTTATTTCCAGGAAGGCGCGGTGCTTACCGACGTCGCCGTGCTGGCGGATATTGGTGAACGCGCGGGTCTCGACCGCGCGGAACTCGAGCGCTACCTTGCTTCCGACGAAGACCGCGACCAGGTGCTGCGCGGTGATGTGGAAGCGCGCGAGGCGGGCATCAACGGCGTTCCGTTCTTCATTTTCAACCGCCGGATTGCGGCTTCAGGAGCGCAGGAGCCCGAGACGCTTTTGAAGGCAATGACGGACGCAGTGAAGACATGAGGCGGCGCCGCCTGTCGTTGAGCTAGGCGATCGCCTTCGCCGCCGGCGATACGGCCAGTTTGCGCTTGTCCCGCAGCAGTGCCGTGCAATCGGCGATCGGCAGCGGCCGTGAGAAATAATAGCCCTGCATTTCATCGCAGCCATTCGCCGTAAGAAAACTGAGCTGTGCTTCGTTTTCGACGCCTTCCGCGATGACTTTCAGCCGCAGCGAATGGGACATCGTGATCACCGCGTGTGCAATCGATGCGTCGTCCGCGTCGCACGCCGGCGCGCTGCGCACCCACGCGATCGGACGGTGCAGGTGGAAGTGCAGGTCATGCTTGACGCGCGCCCGATCACGCTTTTCGATGACCATAACGGGTGCGCCCGTCATCGCATTACCTTGCGCCGATTTTCGTAGCGTAGGACGCATCCCGCGCGGCGCTGACGTTGTGGTTATTTGTCTGAGTGACGGCCATGTGCGATGACAGGAGCGCGGGCCTTTTTATTATGTGTGCCGACTTGTGTTTTCAAAGCGGTCACGGCCGCCGGGCATTCCCCGCTGCGCCAGATAAGGCAGGTGGTGACCTTGCGGTCCTTGTCTTTTTTCAGCCGGTGGATGGAAATATTCTGCACGCCGCTCAACGTGTCGAGTACCGACTTCGGTATCAGCGCTACCCCGGTGCCCGATGCTGCACACGCCACCATCGCCGGGTACGAGCCGAGTTCGAGCACCCGCTCAGGCACGCGTCCGGCCGATGCAAACCAGCGCAACAGGCGGCGCCGGTAGGCGCAGCCCGCCCCGAAGCTAAGGACTGTATCCGTCGCTACATCCCTCGGATGACCGATTGCTGGGTGTGAGCGCGGCGCGATGAGCACCAGCTCCTCTTTGAAGGTAGCCATTGATTGCAGTCCTGCCGCGGCGTCGGCTTCAACTACGAACGCGGCGTCGAGCCGGCGATTCGAGACGCCATCGACGAGAACATCGTTGGTGCCGGTCGTCAATTCGACTCTGACGCCGGGGAATTTCCGGTGGTAAGCGGAAAGCAGTGGCGGCAGCCGGCTCGCGACGATGCTTTCAAGAGCTCCAATGCGGAGCACGCCGCGCGGAGCATCGTCCTGGACCGCATGTCGCGCCCGCTCCGAAATCTCGAGCAACTGTTCGGCGTAACCGAGAAACAGCTCGCCGGCCGGCGAAAGCGCAAGCCGCCGCTTTTCGCGGACGAACAAGGTTGCGCCGAGAGACGCCTCGAGCTGCTTGATGCGCATGGTAACGTTGGAAGGAACGCGATGGAGTCGTTTTGCGCCCGAATTGATGCCGCCTTCCTCGACCACCGTCTTGAATATTTGCAGTGCTACCAGGTCCATAGTTCTTCAAACAAGAACGATATGTTCCTTATTATTCACTTTCTGCCGAAGTAGCGTAAAGGCTAAAATTCTCATTCGACTGTGAGCTGCGGTGAGAACATGACGATGAACAACGCGCGCGAGCGCATTGACTCCTTCTGTAAGCGGTTTGGCCTTAAAGTGCCCATCCTGCTGGCACCGATGGCGGGGGCGTGCCCGTCCTCGCTGTCGATTGCCGTCGCTAATGCGGGCGGCCTGGGCGCATGCGGCGCATTATTGATGCAACCGGCAGAGATTTCGGCATGGGGTGCGGATCTTCGTGCGAATACGCGCGGCCCGTTCCAGATGAACCTCTGGATACCTGACCCGGCTCCCGTGCGCAGTGCAGAGCATGAAGCAAGCGTACGCGCATTCCTCGCCAAGTGGGGACCGGAGGTTCCGCCGGACGCTGCCGACGCCGCACCATACGACTTCTCTGCACAATGCGAAGCGTTACTGACTGCCGCGCCGCCCATTGTTTCGTCGGTAATGGGGATTTACCGTCCCCGAGTTTGTCCAGCGACTGAAGGCAAACGGCATCACCTGGTTCGCGAATATCTCCACGGTTACCGAGGCGATCGCCGCCGAAGCCGCCGGTGCCGACGTCATCGTCGCGCAGGGTATGGAGGCGGGCGGGCATCGCGGCTGCTTCGACGCTGTGCTTGCCGAGAGTCAGCAGGTGGGATTGTTTGCGCTGCTGCCTGCGGTGGTCGATGCGGTGCGTGTGCCGGTCGTTGCGACGGGCGGCATCGCTGACGCGCGCGGCGTCGTGGCCGCGTTTGCATTGGGGGCGAGCGCTGTACAGGTGGGAACGGGCTTTTTGCGTTCCCCGGAAGCCAAGATACATCCGGCATGGGCGGATGCGCTCGGACAAACACGACCGGAAGGCACCACCCTTACTCGCGCATTCAGTGGCCGCGCGGGCCGCAGCATCGCTACGGATTATGTAAAGGCCGCCAGCGCGCCCGGCGCGCCGCTGCCACTGCCTTATCCTGTTCAACGCGCGATGACTGCAGCGATGCGCGCGGCAGCGGCAAAAAATGGCGATGTGCAAAAAATGCAGGTGTGGGCGGGTCAGTCGGCGGCATTGGCGCGCGCGGAGCCTGCCGCGGAAATTGTTCGCCGCCTGATGGAAGGCGTAGCAGCAATCGCGCGTTAAGCGAAAACACGGTCGTTGTGAGAGCCGTGTTGCTCTCCGACTGCACCCGCTTCAACCACGCGAAAGCTTGAACGCTTTGGCGCTGGTATCCGGCAGCCAATAGCGAATTCCCGGCGCACCCTTCTGACAATTCGGACAGCGGCGACCCTTGATTTCGCTGCCGTTGGCACCGTAGATAAATCCGCAGCGCATGCACTCCATGCGGTAAGAGTACTGGCGATGATCGGTGCCGAAAACACCGAGCGTTCCATGGCACGCCTGCCGGTTCGCGTTGACGTATCCGATCTGGGTGGTTTTACGGTTCCCCGACCGGAACTGCATGCTGTCCCATTTGATTCGCACCTGTCAGCCTCACTGGTCGGTACAAATGCCGAGTGCGGACGTAACGTACCGCAGGTAGTGTACGTCTTCACACCGCAGAACATATCCGAAAGGGGATAATCGAGTCTGCTCCGTCCTTTCTCCGCGCTAGACTCCCCACTTTACATTGAAGGATGTTGTTGATGCCGCCTTGGAGCCCGAGGGCCGCTTATGCCGTTGTTATGACGATGTTGATTGTATGTTCTCACACCGGGTTCGCCCAGAATTATCCGGCGAAGCCTGTGCGGGTCGTTATTCCGTGGCCGGCGGGCGGCCTCACTGACGTAGCCGGCCGCATCGTGTTCCAGAAAATTTCGGAAAACACGGGACAACAGTTCATCGTTGATAACCGCGGCGGCGCGAATGGCCTCATTGGGGCTGATGTTGTCGCCAAGTCGCCGCCGGACGGCTACACGCTGATGGTGCATTCAACGAGTCACGTGAGTAACCCGCACGTCTACAAGACGCTGCCGTACGACACGCTGCGTGATTTCGTCGCGATCGGCTTGATCGTCGCCCAGACCGGCTTGCTCGTCGTACATTCATCGCTGCCGGTCAAGTCGGTAAAAGACCTGGTATCACTCGCGAAGCAGCGTCCTGATCAGTTGTTGTATGCGTCGTCCGGCAGCGGCAGCTTTTCGCATCTTGCCATGGCGCTGCTGACCTCGATGACGAATACAAAGATGGTACATGTCCCGTACAAAGGCGGTGGTCCATCGACGACCGCGCTGGTGTCAGGTGAAACGCAGATTCTGGTCGGCAGTCCCGCGGCGGTTCTGCCTCACATCAACGCGAATCGCCTGCGACTCCTGGCCGTCACGTCTGATGCACGGCTCACTCAGTTTCCATCGACACCGACGGTCGCTGAAGCGGGCGTACCCGGCTACGAGTTCAGGGCATGGGTCGGCGTGTTTGCACCGGCAGGTACGGCAAGAGCCGTCGTCGACCGGGTAAATGGTGAGATTAAAAAAGCGCTCGCGAGTCCCGACATCAAGCTGGACGCGTTCGAACCCTGGTATATGACGCCGGAGCAAACGGCGGCCCGGGTCGCATCTGATTATGAAAAGTACGGCCGTCTGATCAAGCTGGTCGGCGTGAAGCCGGAGTAAGCGCTGCGGCCCGTAACATGCATCGAGGTCACTATGACACTGATTGAATCGTCGTCTGTAAGAATCAAATCACTCCATCGACAGCGCGGCGCCATCGGAGGAATTCTGGTGGTGCTGATTGTTGCGGCCCTGCTCGCCTGGTGGTTCGGACTTTTCCAGCGCACGCCGCGCACAACGGCGGTTGTGCAGCCCGAGCCGCGCTCCGTGCTCGCGCGCGGTTCTCTCGCGGAAGATGAACAGAACAATATTTCGGTGTTCAAGGCGGCATCGATTTCGACAGTCAACATCACGACGCTTGCGACGGCGCGCAGTTTCCTTTCGCTGGATGTCAGCCAGGTGCCGAAGGGCACCGGAACAGGATTTATCTGGGACGATCAGGGTCACGTCGTCACGAATTTCCACGTGATTCAGGGCGGCAGCGGCGCGACCGTCACGCTAGCCGACCAAACGACGTGGAAGGCCGCGCTGGTGGGCGCGTTTCCGGACAGGGATCTCGCGGTGCTTCGCATCGACGCGCCGAAAGACAAGATGAGGCCGCTCGCAGTCGGCTCGAGCAAGGATTTGCAAGTCGGTCAGAAAGTATATGCAATCGGAAATCCATTCGGCCTCGACCAGACACTGACGACCGGGATCATCAGCGCGTTGAATCGCGAAATCGAGTCGGTGACCCATCGCGCCATTCGCGGCGTCATCCAGACGGATGCGGCGATCAATCCCGGAAATTCGGGAGGACCGCTGCTCGATTCGGCTGGCCGATTGATCGGCGTCAATGCCGCGATCTACAGTCCGTCCGGCGCCTCGGCAGGTATCGGTTTTGCGATCCCTGTGGACGAAGTCAATCGCATCGTTCCGCGCGTCATCAAAGATGGAAAGTTCGTGCGGCCGACGCTCGGCATTCAAGCGGCACCGCCGCAGGTATTAGCCGCGCTCGGTCCGATCAAAGGTGTCGCCGTCATTGGCGTTGCGCCGGGCGGCGCAGCGCAGGCCGCAGGTATCAAGCCGTTTCAGCGAGGTCCCGCGGGCCAAATCGTGCCCGGCGATGTGATTACCGGCGTTGACGGAAAGCCGGTCAAGGACCTTGACGATTTATTGGAGGCGCTGGAGCAGCACAACCCCGGCGACACCGCGCAGCTTACGCTTCTGAGGGAAGGCAAGTCGACCGAGTTACCGGTGAAACTGGGCATAAGCCAATAAGATTACGAGCCGACCGAAGTGACGGCTTCGCGCTTTTTGCCTGGACTGCAGGTCGCGGCTGCCGGTTCATTCTTGGCCGCCACGCATCGCGGCTCCTTTTGACCCGGCACATTTCTACCATCACGGCCCTTATTGTTAGCGATCGCCTTCGCCAGCTTCTCACGCATACCTTTTGCCATGGTCGTTTCCTTCGTAAAGGTAGTTCGAGTCTACGATTGCTCCGTCGCGTTTAGTGCAGGCCAGACACTTTCGGATTTGTAGGTCGTCACCTATGCGGCGAGTGGCGGCAGCGGCGACGCAATCTCAATCACACCGGTTAAATCATCGCCTGACCGCGCAAACCGCATGCCCGCTGCAGAAAGGACAGCGCGCATGGCGTGATTGTCGGGCTCTACGCACGCGGTAAGCACACGCAGGCCGCAGGTGCGCGCATAGGTAACGGCAACGTTCGTGAGGTGATGCGCGAGGCCGCGTCCCGGCGATCCGGACGCACGCTGAATGCGAGCTCTGCGCGCGGATCGCCGTTATCGCGAAAACGGCATATCTGCAGCAACGCCACGATTGAACTAATCGACGTCGTAAGAGCAAGCAGCGACTGCCGCGCAAAGTCGATCTGTCGCGTATAACGCATCGTCCATTCGCTGTTCGCATGCTGATAGGAAAACCGGCGCGCTCTGTCATCGCTTGAAAGCGCCATGAAATGCGCAAAAATGCGTTGTGTGTCTTCAGGACCGAGTTGTTCTACGGCGACCGCCGGTTCGAGCGTAGCGGCAGCACGATCAGATGTGTTGGCCATTGTCCTGTTTCTCCATCGAGTATTCGATGAGAAACAGTGTTACTGACTGGCGCGTGCGCGCCTATCGTGCAGAAGGAATAGCGCCTTTCGCCTATGGACGTTTGGCCGAGATGCGGAAGCCGCCGGGGGAAAGCGACGTTGCTGAAATGCACGCGGCGTCGTCACGACGCCGCGTGCACGAAATTAATTGTCGCGATCAGTGAACAGGTTTGCTGACGCCGAATGCGGTGCTATTGAACCGGCTGTCCTTCGAGCAGCAGTTTGACGACCTGTGGTGTGATGTCGCGCGCTCGCTGGTCGAGCTCTTTACCGGTGAGATTAGCAATCGGATGCGGCATCGCAAGAAACCGGAACTCCTTCAGTCCCCACGAGCGCGCCATGGCCTGACCGGTCCGCATGAAGACATCCGTGATGATGGACGCCGACGGAACGCCCTGCTGTTCGAATACTATGCTGTCGAGCACACTGCCCGAGCTGCACGACCCTCAATCGCCGATACCGGCAACGACGACGTCGCAGCCGGACTTGAACTCATCGACAATCTCCTGGTGCGGCGGCACTCCCGCGCTGCGCTTGCGGCGCATGATATGTGCTTTCGCGCCGTAATCTTTCTCCAGTATCGCGGCGATGCGCGTCAGTAGCTGGTCGGAATTGAATTTCGAATTGTCGACGAGCCCGACCCGCAGGCCTTCGAGAGACTTCGGCCGCGGCGCATAGTTGATGCGTCGTCCCTTTGCTTCGATCGTTGGATCATAAATCTGCACGGTCATGAGAAGCTCCTTTCGCTGCTGATGTAACGTTGATGCATGGTGATGAACGACGTGCCCGAACCCGCTCCGCGCAGGTTACGGACGGCGTATTTCCTTGGTCACACTTTGTGAACCTGTCCGGCTGCCCCAGCCGGGGATATAAGCCGACTGGACGCCTGCAGCGCCGCCCGCTGCAATAACCAGGAAGTCCTGCGGCGAGTGCACTAACGGCACGAGTGTCTTTTCGTCTTCGGCTGCAAACGCGCCATCTTTGAGCTTGATGCGTTTGAGCTCGGCCACTGAAATCTTCGTATTTTCGAAACAATAATCTTTCACCTGGTCGCGCGTCCACCCGGCCTTCTTCATGACCGTCATGTGCTCGCCGGCAAATACCAGCGCGTAAAACGGCTGGCGAGCCGTACCTGCCGACACGCGCATCTGCGCGCACGCAGTCGTCAGCACGCCTTCGGGCGTGCTCGAGAGGCCGTTGGAAAATTGATGCGGACCCAGTGCCGCCATTATCGTCACTGCATTTTGTTCGCGCCTGAAGCCGCGATCGACGTGCAGCGGCGGCCATGGGCTCTCGGCCTCATTCTCGGCGATGCAGAACGTATACTTGCCCGGATGACCGAGACTGCTGCGATCGAGTTCGCCCGGCAGCGTGCCTATCGTGTTGCGCATGATGAGCCGGACAGCACGGCCGATGGTTGCATTCGGGCGCCAGCCCGGACCGAACAGGTTGTCGCCGCTATTCATTTCGAGCTCGCGTGCGATCGGGCCATTCACAACCATGAACACCGCGGAGCCGCCGGTACTGGTCGCCGGGCCATGATAACCATAGAGCGGATCGCCGAGCGCCTCGACGGCGGCAACGATCACCGGCATATATTCGGGCTTGCATCCGGCGAGCACGGCGTTGATCGCAATTTTTTCGGCGGTGACCGAAACCTGGCGGTTCTCGATGAATGCGACTTGTTTGTCGGGAGCGAGACCGGCGGCCGCCAGCATCGACTCAATGCGGTCGGCGGTCGGCGGAATAACCGGCAGGCCATCCGTCCAACCGCGCGCATAGCACAGCTCGATTGCCTGTGCCATATCAGGTGCGTCGTACGAGCGGGATTGAAGTTGCATGCGCGGCCTCGTTAAGTGCGGGCCGATCGGCCGCTGAGAGTCTCGAAGTATGCCGCGCTCATCGCGAGCCAGCAAGCCGGCGCATGAATCACTAATTTTCGGGAGCGCTGCATGAGAACCGCTTGACCGTCAGCGCACGAGCGCAGAATGTACGCGCGGCGGTTGATGACACAGCGGAGACGCGATGCACGCACGCAATAGAGTTGGATGCACAAGCCAGCCGGGACTGCTGGCCGTTCTGCTGATTGCAACGAACGCAAACTCGAGATCGTTAGTTGCCGTAGCGAGCGCGCTGTTCGTCATTCCTTTACTCTCGGGCGCGCAATCTTATCCGCAAAAACCAGTGCGCCTGATCGTGCCCTATTCGAGCGGCAATACTGATACCGTCGCGCGCATCTTTGCGCAAAAGCTTGGCGAGCGTCTGGCACAACAGGTCGTCGTAGACAACAAACCCGGTGCAGGCGCGACGATTGGCGCTGAAATCGCCGCGCGCTCGCCTCCGGACGGTTATGCGTTGTTCTTTGGAAGTCTGTCGCATGCGATCAACGTCACGCTTTACAAAAAGCTCAACTACGATCTCGTCAAAGATTTCGCGCCGGTATCACTCCTCATGTCGAATCCGTATGTATTGGCGGTGCATCCGTCGCTGCCCGTGCGGTCCCTCGGCGAACTGATTGCATTGGCGCGCGCACGCCCCGGCGCACTTAACTATGGTTCTTCGGGAACGGGCAGCTTTCTGGCGGCTGAATACTTCAGCACCATGGCCGGCGTGAAAATGAATCACATCCCGTACAAGAGTGGCGCGCCAGCCGCGGTGGCGCTTATCAGCGGTCAGGTGGAAGTCGGCCTGGTCAGCGTATCCGCTGCAATGCCGCACATCAAATCCGGCAAGCTGCGTGGCATGGGTGTTACCAGCGCGCAACGTTCCGCGCTCGCGCCGGACTTGCCAACGATCAGCGAAGCGGGCGTGAACGGATACGAGGTGAGCACGTGGCATGGATTGCTCGTGCCGACGGGAACGCCGCGTGACATCATCTCGCGCCTGAACGACGAGTCAGTGGTTTTGCTGAAGCTGCCGGATGTGCAGGAACGGCTGCGCGTTGCGGACAGCGTACCGATTGGCAGTACGCCTCAAGAATTTGCCGCGCACATACGAAGCGAGATCGACAAGTGGGCGAAGATCGTTAGAGACTCGCATGCGACGATCGAATGAGCCGTTGATGCACAACTCATGCGCGAGTATATGTACGGTATGGCATGAGGGTGGATAATTGCACTGGATGGCGTATACGTCGCCGGTTTGAAGGAGCGCAAGTGAAAGGTGCATTTAAAACACTAACGATTACCGTAACATTGCTGTTGATACCGCCTGCAATCGCGCAGCAGTCGTCGAATGTTCTACAAACCATGAAGTCCACGGTCATACCGGCGTCGGATGCTGTGTTTGCGGTCGGTAACAGCGCGCCGAAGACACCGCAGGAGTGGAGCGCGGTTGGAGAGTGGCGCCGCGAAATTGATCGACGCGGCAAAATCACTCACAGCTCAGGCGCCCGCAGCAGCTGGCGCCAACTGGGGGAAATACTCGAAAGCAATGTCGGATGCGGCCGCGACGGCACTCAAGGCAGCGCAGGCAAGGAACGTTGATGCCGGTACTCGACGCAGGCGACGTGCTGTACACGAGCTGCGAAGAGTGCCACCGCCAGTATGTGAAGAAATAACCGGCAAGCGAGGCAAACGCCTGCACGAGTCGAGGACGCAAAAATTGCCAGCGCCGTGACAGCGGCCTAATATGAACGAATGACCGCGCCGGGATTGATCAGGCGCGGGGCTCCAACACACCGCAGAGGTGACTATGTCGACAGCGCAGAACGTGTCACGCAGAAGTGACGAACATTATCAAACGATGACAGTGCGCCCGCTTGCCGGCGCGCTCGGCGCAGAAATCGATGGCGTCGACTTGCATGATCGCGATAACAAAGCGATGTGGTCCGAGCTCCACCGCGCGTTTCTCGAGTATCAGGTTATTGCAGTGCGCGGCCAGGATCTGACACCGCAGGACCAGATGGACGTCGGGCGTTTCTTCGGCGAGCCGTGCTTTTATCCGTTCGCAAAAGGCATGGAAGCTTTTCCGCATATGACGCGGACAGTGAAAGAGCCGGAGGAGCGCGAAAACTTCGGCGCCGACTGGCACACGGATACATGCTATTTGAGCGAGCCGCCGCGCGCCACGCTGCTCTACGCCGTGGAAACGCCGCCCACGGGCGGTGACACGCTCTATGCAAGCACTAGTGCCGCCTATGAAGCGTTGTCCGAAGGCATGAAGAAAATGCTCACCGGCATCATCGGTGTGAACAGCGCCGGACTCAAGCACAAGCGCGGCGGCGACCGCGCCGCTCATCACGCACGTATCAGTCACATGACGGTACAAAAAGGCAATGAAGCCGAAAGTTACGAAGCGCGTCATCCCATCGTGCGCACGCATCCGGAGACGGGTCGCAAAGCGCTGTATCTGAGCGCATTGCATACGATACGATTTGACGGCATGACGGAGCACGAAAGCCGGCCGATCATCGAAATGCTGAACGATCACTGCGTCGAACCGCAGTTCACCTGCCGTGTGCGCTGGCAGCCCGGTCAGCTTGTCATATGGGACAACCGCTGCACGCTGCACAACGCGATCAACGATTATCACGGCTACCGCAGAGAAATGCGACGGCTGACGGTAGGTGCCGAGCGCCCGCGCTGACGCAGCGCGGGGCAAACAACAATTATCCAGTGAGATTGTCGGGCGACGGTTTGAGCTTCCCGCTCGCCACCCGCAGCACAATGTCGACGATCTTCTCGTTGGCCGGCGTCGCAATGCCGACGTCCTTGCCCTTCTTTACGATGTAGCCGTTCATGAATTCGATTTCGGTGCGCCGGCCTTTGCGCATATCCTGCGCCATGGACGGACGCTGAATGCCGGCGCGCGGGTTGGACGCGGTGCGCGATATCATGATGTCTTCCACTTCTTTGAGCGCATCGGCATGGCCTTCGCTGGCGAGCGCCAGGCGCTCCGGCGCCAATTCGCCGAGCTTCACCAGATTGATTCCGAGCGCCTGAGCGACGCGCACGCCTTCGCCGCCGAGCTTGATCGCAAAGCGCCGCGGCACATCGAGGCGATCGCAATCGCCGCTGGTGAGCCCGGTCGATGCGGAAACGGCATTTCGCATGCTGTTCTGGATAAGCTTCGACCAGCGCTCGCCGAATAGATTGGTTGTCGATTTCGTGCTATCGATCAGCGAAAACATCGCAACGAGCTCTTTGACGCGTTCGGTCACGCTGCCATTCATTTCGCCGATACGGAACACAGTGTGTTTGTCACCGCCTTTGGCGGCGGTGCGGCGTATGCGACCCGCTTCATACAGTTCGACGGAGATGATCGAAGCGATGATGCCAAGCGTGTTATTGGCGCCGACAACCGAAGCGATCGTTTCTTCGTTGATACAGTTCTGCAGGGATACGGCGTACACATCGGGAGCGAGATACGGCTTGATCGCTTGCGTAACGCGTTCGGTGTCGTACGATTTCACGGCGATGAACGCAATATCTACCGGTTTGCCGTCGCCAAGTTTTTGCATTTCATGAAAGTGCAGGGTCTTGGCAGTGGTTGCCGTGAATTTCTCCGGCCCGGTAACGCCGTCGAGCTCGATGCCTCGCGCACGTATCGCCTCGATATTTTCCGGCCACATATCGATCAGCGTGACGTCCTCGCCGTTATGCGCGAGATTTCCACCGATGTAGCCGCCCAGCGCACCCGTGCCGACGATTGCAATTTTCTTTTTCATGCATTTTCCCTTCGTTGCTTGGTATGGTTGGTCAGTCAGCGCGCGCCCCTGAGTCCTTCACGGGCTGAGCCCAACGCGCGTAATCATCGCGCAATGCTTTAGCGAGTTCTTCCGGAGATGATCCGATGATTTCGGCACCATCGGCAGCCATGTGTGCGGCGACTTCAGGGCTGCGCAGGTTGCGCACGATCTCCGCATTGATCTTGGAAACAATGGGGCGCGGCGTATGCGCAGGCGCTACAACTGCGTAAAACGACTCCACGGCGTAGCCCGGAAGACCGGATTCGGCGATCGTGGGCATGTCGGGCAACGGACCGTATCGTTTTGGACTGCTGATGGCTATCCCGCGCAGGCGGCCGCTTCTGTACGTGCGGGAGCACCGGCACGACGCTGGAAAATCGCATTTGTATGTTGCCGGCAAGCAGGTCGACGATTGCAGGCGCCGCACCTTTGTACGGAATGTGCACGATTTCAACGCCGGCCATATTGTTGAAGAGCACGCCGGCGAGGTGCGTCGACGAGCCGTTGCCGGACGAGCTGTAGTTCATCTTGCCCGGGTTCATTTTCGCGTATGCGATCAGTTCCTTTACACTGCTCGCCGGTATCTTCGGATGAACGACGAGCAGGTAAGGCGAGTTCGAGGCCATCGTCACGGGGACGAAATCTTTGAATGTGTCGTAGCGCAGCTTCGCATACAGATGCGGATTGATGGTGAGCACCGCGCTTGGCGTGACCAGCAGGGTGTAGCCGTCCGGCGTTGCACGCGCAACGGTTTCGGCGCCGAGTGTTCCAGCGGCACCGGGCCGGTTTTCGACGACCACCGGCTGGCCCCAGGCCTCGTATAATTTTTGACCGAGGATCCGCGCAAGCGTATCGCTGCCGCCGCCGGAAGCATACGGCGAGATCAGGCGGACCGGTTTCGATGGATATGTTTGCGCGGTCACATGGGCGCTGCACGCGAGCATGGCGATGCATGCCCACTGCGCCTTTGTACGTGATGCACAGGATCGTGACTTTGTCGCGCCTGTGCACGCGTCCGCGCTTCAGACACTTCCCGACGGCCCTTCTGCCGGCAGCGATATCAATCCACGCAAGATGACGGGCTCCTGAGTTTGTACGCTGCTGACTGTATCCAACGTTTCCTCCGGACATACGCTAGCCGATAACCGCTGGTTTGCCGTGACTGAAGGTTCACGGGCCGCACTAGTGCTATATGTCGCACATCACTGCATATGCGGCGGCGATGTGCAGATTGTACTTGGAACTGATATACATCAGCCTTCCAAGACATAATCAACGTGCGATACATGTGAGTTCGCGAACCGAAAAAGCTTTTACATGTCGTGTAATTTTTGCCGGAACACGATTTGATGTCGGAGCGCCGCCACTGAACGCTTATATGGCGCGTTGGTCGAAACTTGGTCATGAATCATCCCACTGCGGGTTTCGGGCGGTTTGCTGATGCGCCCTTGAGGTTAGGCGTGGGCGCTATCGTCGTCGCTGCTATATTGTTCGCCCTTATAGCCGCGCAAATCTCGTCCAACCATTCGCTGGTCAGTACTGATGCATCGCTTGCGATATGGCTGCACACTCATGGCACGCCGGCACTCACGAAGCTGTTTCTCCGGTCTCGTTGTTGCACGGCATCGCGCCGATTCTGACGTATGCCGCCATCTTTGCAATCCTTCTCGCGCGGGCGCGCATGTGGCATTGGGTACTCGCCGTGGTGCTCACGGTGCCTGCCGGTCTGTGTGTGAACTCCGGTCTAAAGTATGTATTCGAGCGCGCGCGCCCTGTCTTCGACGATCCTCTGGTTACCTTGCAGACGTACAGTTTCCCGAGCGGTCATGTCGCGGGAACGGTGCTGTTTTATGGCGTGTTAGCGGCCTTCCTGATATCGAGGTACGCAAGCTTGCGCGCGCGCGTCGCTTGCATTAGCGCTCTTGTTATCATGATCGTCATGGTGGCGTTGTCGCGCATTTATCTGGGCGCGCATTACCTGAGCGATGTCGTTGCCGCGATCTGCTCGAGCTGCGCGTGGCTGGGTATGAGTCTGCTCATCGCGCAAGCCCTTGCCAGGCGCGCCGCCGCCTGATGACAAACGATGATCGCGTTGCCGTCATTATCAACGCGGGCGCCGGTGGCGCACAGCTAACCGATCAGGTTACCGCGGAGTTACACGAAGCGTTCAGCACGGCGGGTATGAACGTGCAGTTGATGCAAGCACACAACGGCGCGGAAATAAGGGACTTGACCGAGAGCGCCATGCGTCGCAATCCGGCGCTGGTCGTGGCCGGCGGCGGCGATGGAACATTGAACGCAGTGGCGTCGCTGCTTGCGGGTACAAGACCGCACTGGGGATTCTGCCCTTGGGAACGCTGAACCATTTTGCGAAGGACCTGCGCATTCCGCTCGACATCGGCGACGCATGCCGTCTGATCGCTAAGGGACATACGGTTGCAGTGGATGTTGGCGAAGTGAACGGCAGAATCTTCGTCAACAATTCGAGCATCGGGCTATATCCCCACATCGTGCACAGGCGCGATCGGCAGCAACACCGCTTGAGCCGCGGGAAATGGCACGCCATGTTCTGGGCGACGCTGGCCGTGTTGCGGCGTTCACCTTTCCTCGATGTCCGCGTTTGTCTCGACGATGTGCGGACCGAACGCCGTGTGCCGTTCGTCTTCATCGGCAACAACGAATACGAGATGGAAGGTTTCAGCATCGGCATGCGCAAGCGACTCGATTGCGGGCGGCTCAGTCTGTATATGACGCATCGGCGTGGCCGCTGGGCGTTGCTTGCGCTCGCATTGCGGGCGTTGACGGGGCAGCTGCGCCAGACCGCGGATTTCGACGCTGTCAGCGCTCATACAATCCGCATTGAGACACGACGTAAACGCCTGCTGGTCGCAACCGACGGTGAGGTGACGGTGATGCAATCGCCCCTTGATTACAGGTCGCGGCCGGGCGCACTACGCGTGATCACCGCTGAGCCTGAGGCAAACAAACAGGCACCGGCATGAATACATTCTGATGCGCACGCTGGTTCATCTTTCGGACCTTCATTTCGGCGCCGTCGATAACGCGCTGCTCGAACCGCTCGCACATTGCGTGCATGGCTTGCGGCCGGATCTGGTCGTCGTGTCGGGAGATCTCACGCAGCGCGCACGGCCAATTCAGTTTCAGGAAGCGCGGCGCTTTCTCGATACCCTGCCAAAGCCGCAGCTCGTGGTGCCGGGCAATCACGACGTGCCGCTTTACAACGTCTTCCAGCGTTTTTTTCAGCCGCTCGACAAGTTTCGCCGCTATATCACGGCTGACCTGGACCCGGAGTACAGTGATGACGAGGTCACTGTGGTCGGCATCAACACGGCGCGCTCGCTCACGTTCAAGCGAGGGCGCATCAACGAGGAACAGATTGAATACCTGCGCGGCCGGCTGTGCAAACTCGACGACCGGATCACTAAAATCGTCGTCACTCATCATCCTTTTGACCTGCCGCCGGGGGCGGACACTAAGGAGATAGTGGGCCGTGCTCGCGCGGCGATGGGCACATTAGCGGATTGCGGTGTCGATCTGCTATTAGCCGGACACTTGCATACCAGCGCTGCGACTGATACTTCGGATCGCTACGATATGGGCGGCTATGCCGCGCTCGTCGTGCAGGCGGGCACGGCGACGTCTACTCGCGAACGCGGTGAGGAAAATTCTTTCAACGTGATCCGCGTTGCACCGGCCGAAGTCTGTATCGACCGCTACATGTGGAAGCCGAACGTGCGCGAATTCCTGCTTGCGGGCCGCGAGGCGTACGATCGTGCGGCGACGGGTTGGCGAAAAAAGTTGCCGGATAAAACAAGCCGTAACGGCGCACGAGAGGGAAACCCGGGACGCTCGCACTGATAAATCGCGATGGTCCTGCGAACGCATTCTGCCGGCACGCAACAACCATGAGGGGGTAACGGTATATGAGGTTGCGTGGCAGTCGGGCGCTAATCCCGGCAGAGTTCTTTTATTCCTTGATGGTTCCTTCTTGATCGCGGATATCTGCGTTCAGGGATACGCCGGTGTCGACCATGGTGATCTTTTTGAGCGCGCCGCCCCGGGAGCCGTCCCGCAGCGGAGCCATGCTCACGGTGACCTTATCGCCCGGCTTGACGGCTGTTCTCGACCATCCGCCCGCGCGCACGAGATTGCCGGGACTTGTCATTTCGAACACCCACAGCGCGGGTTCGTCGCCTTCTTTGGAAACACCGTAAACAAAGATTGCAACGTGGGGATTCGTCCAATGCACTTCCTTGACGGTGCCGGCGATCGAAACGACGGCCGCATGATCGAACATCGTCGTCGAATGATGAGCGGTGGCAGGATAAGTGACCGTCGCCAGACTTGAGAAAGCGGAATAGACGGCGAATCTTCTGAGACTGGGTTGCATGGATGCTCCTTTATGATGCCGAATCATTATGCGCCTCTGCGCACTGCCGCTTGGCGGGACTGTCGGCCGCTATTTCGGTGGTATGCGGTTGCCGCCCACATCATGGGGAATCGGCACGAAAGTCGCATTGCCGTCCTTATCGCTACCCGGAGCAAAATAACCCTCGAGGCACACGCCTTCGACGATATCGACTCTGCGCAACCGCTGCCTGAAGAATATTCGCGTGGTCTTCCACGGCTTAGTCAGCACTTTCGGCGCGATGATGGTGAGCTCGTCGTGGAGCACGTCAGGTTCGGCGAGCCGGATACGTTCGGTAATGTGCATGTCGCCATTATTCGGAATGCCTTGCGCCTCGCTGATTGCGATATAGGTTTGCGGGTGAATGGCGACCGTATCGACGATGAGGGTATCGCCTTCCCAGTGTCCGATGGAATGCCCGTGGAAGGTCGGATCGGGATCCGGCGGGTGAGGACGGCCATCTGTGTAAATGCGCCGCAGCCGGTTACCGTCTGATTCACCAAGCATCGTGACTCTGCCCGGCGTGAACAATATTTCCATCGCGTTGTGCGTGACGAGCATCCATGCGGGCATCGCTTCCGGTAGGCAGTTCACGAACAAAGGAGGCGGGCGACCGGCTTTTTCTTCTGCGTACTGGAATTCGATTTGCGCGGCCGCCTTGGCATTCCATGGTGGCGGATTGGTTTTCATCTGCGCGTTCTGATCCGAGCGCTTGTGTGTCCATACGCCGCTCCAGTCCGGCAGTTTTCCGAGATCCGTCCAGTCCTTCGCGGTCGGCGGCGGGTTGATGACCGGTTTCTCGGCCGCGTGGACAGGACGCATGCAGAGGACGCTCAGCGCGAGAAGCGGAAAAATGATTGCAAGAAACCGGTTGTTCATAGGAGTTTGTCCGCCTGATGTTCAAGCGTCATTACGGCGATTCGTTTGCGCTCGCAGTGAGCGCGCAATGAAAAAGCCCCTCGCGGGGCTTTTTCGATTTACGCACCAGCGACTACCGGTGTTATCACTTTTTGTAGTCTTCTTCGAGATTCGGCCGTTCTGAATCGCGAATATTGTAGGTGTACGATTGTCCCGTGGCCGCGAGCGTGATCTTCCTCAGCCCGCCGCCCTTGGTTCCATCACGAAGCTGATGCACTTCGGCCGTGACCTTGTCGCCCGGTTTGATAATGGAGCGCGTCCATCCGGACCGCACCAGATTTCCCGGGCTCGTCAGTTCAATCACCCAGAGGCCTTCAGGCACGCCCGGCTTGGCCGCAGCGTTTTCGATGAAGATGGCGACATGCGGATTGGTCCAATGCAGTTCCTTGACCACGCCATCGAGCACAATCACGTTGTCGCGATCGAACATCGTCGTCGAGTGATGGGCCGAGACGGGATACGCGCCGGCCACCAAGCCGATGAACGCAGCGGAAGTAAAAACTTTCTTCGATAACGGTTTCATAGCAGTTCCTTCAATAAAACGCATTCGGTCGTAAATCGATTATTTGGGCGGCACCCGGTTACCGCCGACTGCATGCTGCACGGGAATGAATATGTCGTTGCCGTCTTTGTCTTTGCCCGGCCGGAAATAGCCTTCGAGGCAGACGCCTTCGACGATGTCGTAGAGTCTCGCCCGCTGGCGGAAGAAGATACGCGTAGTCTTCCAGGGCTTGGTCATGACTTTGGGAGCGGTAATTTCGAGTTCGACGTGCATCACGTCTTTCTCCGCGAGCCGGATGCGCTCGGTGATATGCATGTCGCCGTTATTCGGCACCCCTGCCGCCTCGCTGACTGCGATCAGGGCCTGCGGAATTACGCCGACGGTGTCGACCACGAGCGTATCGCCTTCCCAACGACCGATCGAGTGCCCGTGAAAAGTAGGGTCCGGATCCTCGGGATGAGGACGACCGTCCGTGTAAATGCGGCGCAGCCGGTTGCCGTCGGATTCACCCAAGAGCGTTACGCGGCCCGGCGTGAACAACACTTCCATGGAGTTGTGTGTAACCAGCATCCATGCCGGCATCGCTTCGGGCAGGCAATTTACGAACAGGGGTGGCGGCCTGCCGGCCTTTTCTTCAGCGAGCTGAAAGTTGATCAGTTCCGCCGCTTTGGCATTCCATGGGGGCATGTTCGTCTTGACCTGCGCATCCTGGTCCGTGATTTTCGGATTCCAGACGCCGCTCCAGTCCGGCAGCTTTGAGAGATCCGCCCAATCCTTGGCGGTTGGCGGTGGATTTATCACAGGTTTCGGCTTCGGCGCATCGGCCGCGTGCGCAGCACACCAAAGCACGACGCCCAATGTGACGCCAACGACATTTAGAACACGTTTCATGCGAGCCTTCCCCGAAGCTGAATTGTGCTGCAGCGCTAAGATATTACGGCCGGGCGCTGCTGTCCACCATCCGTATTTCGATCATATCTCTGTCGGATTATCCACTTATGGCGGGCTTCAACGTAAAACCAACCCAGCGGCCGCACGCAACCACGCCGATCCAGAAGGCGAGCGATCCCATGCCCGCCAGTTTCGCCCTCAGCGGTATCGGATGCGGGTGCGTGCCCCAGCGGTGGATGTCGCGTCCTATGAACAGATGAAACAGCGCCATGTTCAGCCCGGCAAGCAGAAGGAATACGAGCTTCGCCAGAAAATAGAAGTTATGCGCGTAGCTGACGGCGTTCGAGGCGAATAGGAGACCGCCGGAGACGGCCGCGACTGCGAATGCAATCCACGTGCATCGCAGTACCTCTTCAGCGAGCCGCGGCACCGGGCGATCCAGCGACGCGAGGCCCAGCAGACGCAAATCGACGATGGCGATCGAGCCGACGACAAGCGTGATCGCGAGCACGTGCACTGATTCGATCCACGGGAAGAGATTGTCATTTTCCCGGATCTCGGCGGCGATTCCGGTCGCATACAGCCAATGCAAGAAACCATCCAGCCCCATGCGCTAAGTCCTTATTCCCGAATGCGTGACGTCGGAACTGACGTCATCACCGATCAAAGTACCACGATCCAGCGGCCTGCGAACACGATGCCGATCCACAGCAGCAGAGACAGCAGCGCGACGAGGCGCGCGAGTTGCCGATGACCGCCGCTGTCCCAATATGAAGCGTTTCTGCGCAGCGGCGCCTGATAGGCGAGCGTGACAATGATTGCCGACACGAGCAGCGCCATCTTCAGTTGAAAAACCGGGTTGGCGAGCGACCGGCCGGGCTCGCCGGTGATCATGATAATTCCGGTAAGCAGAAGGATCGGAAGCGTCCACCAGATGACGGGTCGAAAGCGTCGCGACACACGGGCCAACGGTTGCTCTCGAAAAACGCCGATCAGGCGCAAATCAATCATCAGTACCGCCGCCATGACAGCGGCGATGCCTAGAATATGAATCGTCTGGACGGTCGGCACTACCCAACTGTGCGTCTGAATCGCCTGGCTGAGTGGTGTCGTCTCAATCCAGGCGCAAAATTTAAGCAATGCCTGCGGCTGCATTCCCGTGCGTTCTTATCCGGTCAGTCGTCGAAGTGTACGCGATTTAAGAAAAACGGGCAGCCGACGCGCGTTATCAATTCAGATGAGGCGCGTAGCGGGCATGACAGGCCGCGCATACTTTGTAGATGTTGCCCCCCGCGTCGAATACTGCTGCGGTGTTTTTTGCTTCGGCTGCATTCATGGCGCTTGTCGCCGCTTCGGTCAGCGCATGCGCATATCTGATCCAACCGTCGCGATCGCGCGCGCGCCCTTCGATCATCAGCAGATTGCCTGCTTCCGCCAGCACGGTGGCGCCATTGCGCACGTTGTCCCATTCCTCGCTCGTGCTCGGCGCGATTTCCTTGGTGCCGGTTTCCGTGATGACAGACTTAACCGAGTCCCAAATCACATCAGCGGCCGGATCGATCACCCGCTCCATCAGTTGCTTGGTGTTCGCTACGGGTGTGAAGGGTGGGACAGCGCCGCTGCTGCCTGGCGTACTGCACCCGCCCAGCGATAACATGACGATGAGAGGAGTAAGGCGCAACAGCGTTCGCATTCCGGGTCCTTCACTACGAGACGAATCGATGTTAACAGCGGCAATTATGGATGATACACACAGGGCACTCAAGAATTACGCCGTCACGTTGTCGCTGCGAACTTGCGGCGCAGGCGTCGCCATCCGATGACAACGCCGGTCACGCTGAACGCAAGGCCGAATAAGCACAACACGATGACGAGTCCCGTGCGCAAGGCCGGCCGTGCGGTCAGCGCTGGAAAGTCGAGCGTGTGCAGCGCGCTGTAGAGCCAGCGATACGCACGGCGCGACGCGTCGAGCGCTTCCAGCGGGGCGCCATTCGCGCCATCAACATGAAGCCACGTCGTTGCGCACACCGTGCGGTAGACAGGTGCATTCGGCATGCTCGATGAGATCGGATAATCGTCCGTCGGGCCTAAAGCCACCGCAGGCGCACAGCCAGACACGAGCCGGCTGATTGCTTCGGTGACAGTCTGTGCTTGCAAAAATGGTTCGCTCGATTGCGCCGGAGCACCGGGTAGCGAAAGCTGCTGAGATTCGAGGCTTCGCCTGTCGCGGCGGTATATTTTGTTATCAAATGCAAACCATTCGATCTCGACGACGTCCGGCGGTATGCCTTCGACCATGCCGGTCTTGTTCCATGCCTGCCCGTCTATCGTCGAGACACCACTTGCCGCACCGGAAGAATATGCGGAGAACAGTCTGCCGTGGTCCATCGACAGCCAGCCGCTGAATATCCACGTGAGCACGAATGTCATGCAGCTCAATCCGAGCCAGTGATGCCACGCATGCCATGCACGATACGGTGTCGCAACGCGCCCCCGCTCAAATTCGAGTCGTAAGACACCGAGTGCTGCGCCGGCAAGCGCAGTAAGCAGCGCCGTAAGCGACAGCCACCAGACCGTTGCGTCCCATGCGCGCCAGTTGCGTCGTAATGATGTCGGATAAATCCAGTGCGTCACGCTGCCGGCGTAATTCCACCAGCGCTCCGCCCGCGTTGTGTCGCGCACGATTTCACCGGTCAGCGACGACACATAGAGCTCCGTCCCCGCAGCGTCGTTGACCGCGATCTTATATAGCGGCCGGTGTATATCGAGATTATTGGGAACGGTCCACTGGTCGTAATCGTCCAGCCCTGCAAACGTTGCCGCGCCCTGCATGCCACGCCGGAGTGCGTGCGCCTCGGCGATCGTGATCGCTGACGTTTCCGTTTGCACGTTCGCGGGTAATAAATCCGTCGCTCGCACAGCAGCCGTAGTGGACCGCCTTGCACAATGTAAACGGGTCCATCCGCGCGCATCAACAGTCGCACGCGCCTTGCATCATGAATCTTGGTCGCGCTTATTGCCTCGGAGGGGCCATGCCGAATTTGCTCACGGTCGATAGATTGCATACCGCCTATGCGCTCTGCTTCGGTGAGGGTCGGGAAACGGGACGAAGTGCATGACGATGCCCGTTGCAAACCACATCGCGAACAGCAGGCAGAACGCTATACCCAGCCAGCGATGAATGAGAATCAGCGCGCGCAGTGCGGGCGAAGACGATGCGATCAAAACTTGATTGCAGCAGATATCTCGTAGCTGCGTGGCGCGCCGAGCAAAATCTGGTCAGGGTAGAACGGGTCGCCCCAGATCGCGTACTTCTTATCCGTTATGTTACGCACGCGGAACGTCAGCCGTGTTTTTTGAATGTCGACAAAAGCGTACGCATCGCCCACCGTGTATGCCAGCAACTTCACGCTGTTCGCGTCGCTGTTGAAGCGATCGCCGACATGGCGCACTAATGTTCCGATCTCTATGGGCATGGGCATCTGGAATCGATACGATGCGCCCGCGTTGGCAACGATCTTCGGAACGTTCGGCGGCGTGTTGCCGGAAAAAGAGCCGCCTGCAAACACGTAATCCTCATAGCGTGCGCGTGTGTACGCCGCGTTCGCCCACAAATTCCATTGTCTCGTCGGACGGACCGCAGCCGCGAGTTCAACGCCATCCGAGACTTGCTTGCCCGCAAGATTAAGCGAGCGCCCGCCTTGCGCCGCATAAACGTTGGTTCGTTCGATGTCGAACAGCGCAAGCGTCCATTCGGCTTTGCGGTCCCACAGTACATTCCTAATACCCGTTTCATACGTGCGGGACCGCGTGAGAGACAGCGGCTGGGACGCTTGAAGCAGAAAGATATTGTTTGCCGCCACATCGGCCGCGGTCGCATATTGCGCGTACCAGGTGAACGCAGGCATTGCGTCCCACGTGAAACCGACGCGGCCCGTCGCCGGACGCCAGGACTGCGAAAATGGAAAGCCCGGTCTACTTGCGCCGGCTACATCGGTCGAAGTACGGTCGAGATCGATCTCTTCATAGCGAAGTCCGCCAATCAACGAAAAGGCCGGCGTCACTTTGAGGCGGTCTTCGACTGCCAGCGCAAGATTGTCGATGCGCGTTGTCTGCTCCTGAATCGTCAAGAGTCCGTATGTGCCGCGAATCGGGTCGACGAGCGTCACTGAATCGGACGGAAAATTAGCCGCACCCGGCCGGGTGAAATCGAGCTTGCTCGCCTCCACGCCCACCACGAGGCGGTTCGGCATGCTTGCAACGTGCGCATCCCATTGCAGTTCAGCTTTGTTGCCAACGAGCTGCTGGTCGTGTGCGACATAAAAGCGCTCGCGGTCAACCAGTCCAGTGGTCGCGTTGAACGCCTCAACCTCGTTATTAAAGAATTCACGCCTGGCGGTGTAGTAATAGACCTGGTCGCGCAGCGTGACGCTATTGTTCAGATTCCATTCGAAGCCGCCGCGCAACCAATACTCTTCGGCGTTGTTGCGGTTGTCGGTGACGTTATAGTTTGTCTTGAGGGTGCGGTCATCGATGGTGACAGGGCCCAGGTTAGTCCCGTTATAGTTGGAAATGTAATTGCCCGAGACGATGCCGGCGCCATGCCCGCCGGCTGCCGTGGCGGACACGAGCGGCGTTCCCCAATACGCGTTGGAACGGTCTTTTTTATATTCAAAGGCGCCGAACAGCTTCAACGAATTTGATACGCGATAGTCGAGCCCCGTCGAAAGGTGCCAGTTTTCACTGCCCGTATCATCGACGAACCCGTTGCTCGACGCGCGGCTCAGGTCAAAGCGGTAATCGAGTCCTTCCTTTGACGTGCTGCCGCCCGATCCGAATCCTGCGCGAACCGTGTTGAACGAGCCGTATGAGATATACGCTTCGTTTTCGATCGGTCCATGATGAGGAGCCTTCGTTACCAGGTTGATCGCACCACCCGATGCGCCTTCGCCCGATATCAAGGAGGCCGGCCCTTTCAGTATCTCGATGCGATCGAGATTGTAGGTATCCATGATGCGCGATGTCATGTTCGGCGGGCCGATCTTGATGCCGTTGTAAAGCGTGTTGAGCTGGCTGTTGGTAAATCCGCGCATCGAGAAGTTGGCCGGCTGGGCGGGCGAATCACCAACGGTCACGCCTACCGCGCCTTGTGCCGCCTCGGACACGGAGCGGTAGCCGCGCGTTTTCATCGTGTCCTGCTCGATGACTTCCATGGTCGCGGGCATTTCGCGCGGCGTCAGTCCGAGCCGGCTGCCGCTGGTCGCGGGCGCATCGAGGTTGAGCAGGCTGTCGCGCGGGCCCTCGACACGGACCTCGGGCAATCTCAGTTGTGCCGAAACCGTCAAGGGCATCACGGAAATGACGAGCCCGGCGCAGCCCAAGATCGCCCTGGTATTCATCGTGCCTGACATTATTTTTACCCTCTCGTGTCGCTGGTGTTATCGAGCGTTCTTGTGCTCGGCCATCTGGCAATCACGTCACGTGATGCATCCGCGAGCGCGCGAGCTTATCAAACTCCGCTCGTGTGAGAAAGCATTCAGGACGTACACATTAGATCGGCGCTGTCTACGCGCGCGAATGTCATTGAGCTTCGACTGCGCGGCTTGACCTACGCACTGGCGTGGGCGTAGCTTGCGCTATAGCTGAACGCGTTTTCACCGGGGAGGTCGCATGCGATTGCTTTCGACGGTTGCTGCATATTTTGTTGTGTTGTGTGGCATTGCGGCGTGTTCGTCTCAGCCGCAGTCGTCCGTCACCGGAACAAGCCGCGTTACCGTATTCGAAGGCGCCCGATTAATTACCGGCGATGGCGGCGCACCGATCGAAAATGCTGTGTTTGTCGTCGAGAGCGGTCAGTTCACGCGTGTTGGCAGACGCGGTCAGATAGAAATTCCGGCAGGCGCTGTGCGCGTCGATCTGTCCGGCAAGACCGTCATGCCCGCAATGATCGATTTGCACGGTCATTTCGGCTTCCAGAATATTGCCCAAGGCACGATGTCGAAGGAAACATTTACGCGCGAGAATCTCATCGCTCACCTCGAGCGTCTCGCGTATCACGGCGTCGGCGCAGTCGTCGGTGTCGGTGACCTTGTGAGCCGTTCCGACATGCATGGCGGCCGTACGGATTGGGGCGACGTGCCGCTCCGCGTGCGCAACGAAGTCATTCCTAACGCCGCGCTCTTTCGTACTTCAGGGCCCGGCATAGCGTGGCCGGGCTCGGGCGCGCAGGGCCATCCATCGCGCGTCGACGTCTCGTATCCGGTGGCGACGGTGGAAGAAGCGCGCAGCGCCGTGCAGGACTATGTGCGCATGCAGCCCGCGTTTATCAAGATATGGGTGGACGATCGCGGCGGCCGCAAAAAAACGCTGACACCGCCGTTGTACCGTGCGATTGTCGATGAGGCACACAAGTATGGCGTGCCTGTCGGCGTGCATAACGTGACGCTAAGTGATGCCAAGGAGCTGATGAAGGCGGGCATGGACGGCTGGCTGCATGTGCCGGTTCGTGGCGGTGACACAGTTGATGACGAATTAATCGCCATCGTCAAATCGCGCATCGCGCGAAATGACAGACCCGAGATGTGGATGACGCCTTCTCTGATTACTTCGTGGATGAATACGCAGGGCGGTCAGCGGCCCGCATGGCTCGACGATCCGCTGCTGCGAGATACGTACTCTGCCCGACACATCGACGAATACTGGGGCCGCCCGCTTGCCGCCATGACGCCCGAAGCTGTTACGCGGGCGCGTGCCAACTTTAGCGCCGTCGCGCGTAATGCCATGATGCTCCGGGCTGCCGGCATGCTAGTCGTCACAGGAACGGACACGGGTCAGAGCCGCTTTCTTATTGGTTACTTCAATCATCTCGATCTTGAAAGTATCGCTGCAATGGGTTTGACGCCGATGGAAGCAATCGTTGCGGCAACCCGCGATGCGGCGCGCATCGCTCGCGTCAACACCGGCACAATCGCCCCGGGCAAAGGCGCTGATTTCATCGTGCTCGACGCGAATCCGCTGGACAACATCGGCAATACGCGCCGGATCAGCAAGGTGTATCTCAGAGGCGGCGAGGTTGATCGCGACGCGCTCAGGGCAAAATGGCGCGCGCAGTTCGTAGCAGCGTGGAACTGAATTCCGCGAGTGAAATGAAATCATCGGACGGTGCATGATTATTCGGAGACTCGCAAATTCGTTTGCGTTGGTTTGTGCCGCTATCGCATACGATGCCTGCGCCGGAGAGCCCGCACTCAGATTCATGTCTGCCGGGTCACCGACCGAGATCACTGCGTCGGTGCAAAAGCCTGATGGCGCCGGTCCATTCCCTGCCGTCATCATCATGCATGATTGCAGCGGGCTGGGTCCGCGCTCGAGCGGGGCGCCGGCGAGATGGGCAAAGCACCTCCTTGCAGACGGCTATGCAGTCATGATGCCCGACAGCTTCACGCCGCGCGGATTGCCCGACGGCGTGTGCACCGCAGCGCGCAACCTGGCGATAGCGGCAAATGTATATGTCCGCTCCGCCGATGCTTACGCGGCGTTAGCCGCTTTGCGCGCGCTGCCGTATATCGACGGCAAGCGCATTGGCATCATGGGTGGTTCGCACGGCGGATCAACAACGCTGGCGGCAATGGTGGCAGCGTCGGATTCGTACGCACCGCCGGATGGCTTCATCGCGGCGATCGCGCTTTATCCCGGCTGTTCCGCACGTTATGGCACATGGTCAACGGTTCAACAATACGGCAGCTACGGTCCGGTGACCGGTTATGCCGGTGTTTATCATCCGCTCGCGCCGCTTCTCATCCTCACCGGCGAACTCGACGACTGGACGCCCGCCGAGCCGTGTCGTGAACTCGTCGAAAGAGGCCGCGCTGCCGGATACCCGCTCGACATCCGCGTGTATGCGGGCGCGCATCACTCGTTCGACAGCGATCGTCCGGTGCGATATATCGCTGCACGGAACAACAACAGTTCAGCGAACCGCTACGGTGCAACAACCGGCGGCAATGCGGAAGCGTGGGCCGATGCGCGGCAGCGCGTGAGTGAGTTCTTTGCCGCAAATCTCAAGACGAAACAATAAGCGCTGTACCAGCTTGTGGTCACTGCCCGTGAACTCTGCCACTATGGCCGGTTGGACGGATCCTCGGTTTTTGTTTTGTGGCGCGTTACTGCCGCTCTTTCTGTAATTGATCGAGGTAGAGCTTTTCGTAGCGCTCGACTTTTGCCCGATAACCGGCGGGATCGACGAAGCGGTTCGCGTCGTATGCGTCACCGGGCTTGTATTTCTCATGCAGATTGAAATGGCCCGCATGCGATGACACCCATACTTCCGGCGTGAGTTGTTTCTGCTTGGCAAAAGTATCGGCATAGGCTTTAGTGATCCCGGGAAATGCCGGCATGCCGCTTACTTTGACGCCCGGATTGATGCTGCCCATGTTGACGATGAGTACGCGATACGTGCGGCCGGCATCCTGGGTCGTGAACGTAAAGCTCGTCGCGCCTTTTGTGTGACCCGGATGGTGAATCACCGTCAACTCGGTGCCGCCGAGACTGACTTTGTCACCTTCCTTGAGCCGCCTGTCTACCTTGACCGGCTCATAGACAGCGCCCCGCCCGTCCGGAAAACGGTAGTCTGAACTTCCGCCATCTTCGAGCATTCCCGCGTCGTCCTCGTGCATCATCATGCGCGCGCCGGTAATTCGTTTGATTTCGGCCATCCCTGCCACGTGGTCCCAATGGCCATGGGTCGCCAGCAACAGTTTCGTATCGGCGAACTTGAACCCGAGCGCCTCGATGTTCGCGCGAATGCCGGGCACCGAATCGTTGACGCCGGTATTAATGAGAATGTTGCCTTCAGGCGTCGTGATGAGATACACGCCGAGATCATAAGTGCCGACGTAATAAAGATTGCCGACGACTCTCAGCGGTGGAAATGGTTTGACGTAGTCGGGATTGCGCACGGGCAACTGCTTGAACGTCGACTGTGCATGCGCAGCGCTCGTCAGCATTAACAGCGCGAGCGCGATGAAAGTGGTCAGTCGATGCAAGCGCATGAGATATCTTCCGCTGAATGTGTAATGTGCCGCCATTCTCGCTTACTGCGCCGCGACCGGCAATGCACCGCCAGCCTATACTCCTTGCTGCATGCGCAGGGTCTTCGCGATAATCGCGGACATTGCCCGCACTCAATAACCAAGAAATCCGCAATGGACTTGCTGCAGGTGGTGCTGTTTCTGCTGGTATGCGCCGTGGCGCTGGGCTGGGTCGCACGGCGCTTCGATTTTCCGTATCCGATCGCGCTTGTCATCGGCGGCGGCGCGATGGGGTTGATGCCGCGTCTGCCCGAGATCCCGTTCGACCCGCAATTCATTCTCGTACTCGTGTTGCCGCCGATCCTCTATCAGGCAGCACTGCTGACTTCGTGGCGCGACTTCAAAGCAAACCTTCGACCAATCGGCCTCCTCGCGATCGGGCTCGTCATCGTTACCACACTTGCGGTGGGCGTCGCGTTCAAACTGCTGATCCCGGGATGTCCCTGGGGAGCGGCGTTCGCGCTGGGCGCGATTGTGTCGCCTCCCGACGCCGTCGCCGCGACCGCCATTCTGTCGCGGCTCAACATTCCCCGCCGCGTAGTCGTCGTGCTCGAAGGCGAAAGCCTCGTCAACGATGCATCCGGTCTCGTGATATACAAATTCGCCGTTGCATCCGTGCTCACAGGCGCTTTCTCGTTCCTTCACGTGACTGTCGAATTCATCGGTCTGTCAGCAGGTGGCGTTCTATTTGGTGTTCTGGTCGGGTATCTCTTTATCGCCATTCACAAACGTCTCGGTGACCCGTTCATCGAGGTACTGACGACACTTGCTGTTCCTTATGTTGCGTACATTTTCGCCGAGTCTGTGCATGTATCAGGCGTGCTCGCGGTGGTTGCCGCAGGTCTTGTGCGCGGGCGTTACGCGCCTGAAATCGTGTCGGCCGAAATGCGCATCATCGCGCGCTCGGTGTGGAATCTTCTTATTTTCCTTCTGAACAGCCTGGTATTCATCTTGATCGGAATTCAGTTATCGGCCACCGTCGAACGGTTGTCCGGATATTCGAATAGCGAGCTTTTTCTGTCGGCGACACTTATCAGCACCGTCGCGATCGCCGTGCGCTTCATGTGGGTTTACCCGGCGTCTTATCTGCCGCCGGCTCTGAGCGCGCGGGTGCGCGCGCGTGAGCCGAAACCGCCGCGCGCGGAGGTATTCATCATGAGCTGGTGCGGTATGCGCGGCATCGTTTCGCTCGCCGCGGCGCTCGCGTTGCCGGTGCTGCTTCCTAACGGCGACCCTTTTCCCGAGCGTGATCTCATCATCTTCCTCGCGTTCGTCGTGATTGCGGTGACACTCGTCTTGCAGGGTCTAACGCTTCCACTATTGATACGCAAACTCAAAGTGGGCGCTGATTGGGGCCAGCACGATGAACACCAGCACGCGCGCATGGCGCTCGGTGCTGCTGCGCTGGGCGCCATCGATGAGCTTGCGAAAGTCGAAAATATGCCGGCCGAGCTTGCACGGCGGGTGCGCGCAGAGTTTGCCGACAAGATCGAGCGCGCGTTTGGTGCGCCGACGGGCACCGGGCGCCATAGCGATCTCGCCCGGCGTCTGCGAATTGCGGCGATTCGTGCGGAGCGGCAGGAGCTGATCCGCATCTGGCGCGACAATCGCATCAGCGATGATATTCTGCATCATATTGAAAAGGATCTCGATTATCAGGAAGCGCATATCTAAGCGCCGCGCAGAGTCCGGTGTAATTCGCATTGTCAGCGAAGGCGGTTGCAGGTAGTCTGTTTGCGACGGCTTATGATTTTCCGAACGTCGCCAACAGCCGATTGAGCAGCGTTATTGGCTGACGTCGCCGCGGTGCCCGCATCTGGGCGCATGTGTGGCAAACAGAACACGGCCGTAGACGGAGTTAGACGGAACAAAAATGCGTGAGACCGATTTACCCAAGCATTTTTCGCTCATCCGTGGGTTTCACCTGGCCGACTTTCTGACGCTCGGCAACGCTGCATGCGGCATGGCGTCGATTTTTTTCGCGATGATGTATGTATCGACGCAATCCGTCGCTCAGTTCGTCGCAGCGGCAGCGATGGCGCCCGCAGCGCTGATATTCGATGTGCTCGACGGCCGTGTCGCGCGCTGGCGGCAGCAGCACTCGCCGCTTGGCCGTGAACTCGACTCGCTCGCGGACGTCATCTCGTTTGGCGTCGCGCCGGCAGCGCTCGGTTTCGCTGCCGGCCTGCGCGGATGCTGGGACTGGGTTGGCCTGATCTATTTCGTATGCTGCGGCGTCAGCCGGCTGGCGCGCTATAACGTTACGGCCGAGAGTCTGTCGGAAGGTGGCGATAAGGTAGCGTATTTCGAAGGTACGCCGATACCGACGAGTGTATTGCTCACGGGTGTTCTCGCCTATGCGGCATGGCAGGGACGGCTCGGAGACCGAATATACGGAGGGCTGTGGGATTTAGGCCGGTGGGAGCTGCATCCGCTCACGCTAATGTTTGTATTGTCCGGCACACTCATGATCAGCAAGACCTTACGCATCCCGAAGCTCTGACACTGCGCGTTCGTCGTGGTAACGGCACAGTTGCCGACTCGAATGAAAGATCCCGATAAAGTCTTTGCAGCACTCGCGCGATCCCGTTTCCGCTGCCGGTTTCATCTTGTCGGCGCTGACCGGCGATATCTTGCGGACAAGGGGCTGCCGGCCGTGATACAGCACGCGCGCGATTTCATTACGGCCCGGCTTGCATCCGCAACACCGCGCAATGATGGCAAGCAGACACCGTTGCGTGGCCATCCTGTATTTGTCGCTCAACATGCGACCGCGACATGCTGCCGCAGCTGTTTGCACAAGTGGCATGCGATCCCGCGCGGACACGCATTGACGCCCCAGCAATACGAATATGTGATCGCCGTGATTGGACGTTGGCTCATAAATGAGAGCGAACGCCATGCACCAGAGGAAACAAGAGCGCGGCGCTTGCCGCGCAAACGCATTCCTTCGCAGCCGAACCTGACTCTTTTCGGCGATTACGACACCGCAGGCGAATCCATAGAAAAACGCTGACCGCAGCTACCAACTGACGCGCATCATTCAACCGAGGAGCAAGCAATATGGAACGCAAGAAAGCGAGTGATTTTCCACCTGAAGTACTCAAGCTGTTCGACGGCTACGTTCACGGCATGCTGTCGCGACGCGAATTTCTCGATCGGGCGACCAAGTATGCGATCGGCGGCTTCACGGCTGCGGCGATGCTCGAAAGCCTCAGACCCAACTACGCATTTGCGCAGCAGGTGCCGAAAGACGACAGCCGCATCAAGACCGAGTACCTCAGTTACGAATCGCCGCAAGGTTCGGGCACGATGCGCGGCTATTTCGCGCGGCCGGCAAATGCCAGCGGCAAGCTGCCGGGCATCGTGGTCATCCACGAGAACCGCGGACTCAATCCGTATATCGAGGATGTTGCTCGCCGGCTTGCGGTCGCGAACTTTGTCGCCTTTGCGCCGGATGCTCTCACGCCGCTCGGCGGATATCCCGGCGACGAGGAGAAAGCCGTCAAGATGTTTGCCACCCTCGATGCAGGGAAGCGGACTGAAGATCTCATGACGGGCGCCAATACGCTCAAGGCGCGTCCCGAATGCACGGGCAAGATCGGCGCTGTTGGATTCTGCTTTGGCGGCGGTGTCGCCAATGCAATGGCGGTGAGAATGCCCGATCTCGCTGGAGCCGTACCGTTTTACGGCGCGCAGCCGGCTGCCGGGGACGTCGCGAAAATCAAAGCGCCGCTGATGATTCACTACGCAGGGCTCGACGAGCGCATCAATGCGGGCTGGCCGGCGTACGAAGCGGCGCTCAAAGAAAACAAGGTGCGCTACGAGATGTTCATGTATGCGAACACCAACCATGGCTTCCACAACGACACCACGCCGCGCTATGACGAAGCGGCTGCAAAGCTGGCCTGGCAGCGGACGCTCGATTTTTTCAACAAGAATGTGCGCAGCGCTTGACGAAGGTCGTGCAGCGGACGCTCCGCTTCGACTGATCTGAACGCGATGGAAGTGATGCCAGCGTGAATGCGGCGCGCGATGTCTTCGTCACCGGCGCTACCGGTTACATCGGCAGCCGGCTGATTCCCGCGCTGCTCGAGCGCGGGCATCGTGTTCGCGCGTTCGTGCGTCCGGGTTCCGAGGCGCGAGTGCCGCCGGGGGCGTCGCCGGTAGTAGGCGATGCGCTGGACACGGAGGCGATTGCGCCTGCATTGCGTCCCGGAGATACAGTCGTACAGCTTGTCGGCACGCCACATCCAAGTCCACGCAAGGCGCGGGAGTTTGTGCGTGTCGATCTCGCGTCCGTGCGGGCATCGGTCGCGGCGGCTGCGCGCGCCGGCGCAGCTCATTTTATTTATGTGAGCGTCGCTCAGCCGGCACCCGTCATGGCTGCTTATATTGCCGCTCGCGCGCAGGGCGAGCAGGCGATTGCTGCTGCTCGTTTGACCGCGAGCGTGTTACGGCCGTGGTATGTCCTCGGTCCCGGACATTTGTGGCCGCTGATGCTGGTTCCTGTGTATTGTGTCGCGCAGTCCATCCCCCGGTTGCGCGCCGCCGCTCAGCGCCTCGGCCTGGTCACGATCGGTCAGATGCTCGATACCATCACGCACGCAGTTGAGAACCCGCCGGGCACAGGTGATATACGCATCATCGACGTTCCAGCGATTCGCGCATCCTAAGATGTCGTTTTGAGCGTAGGAGAGAATCAGTCCGGACGTAAGCCGCTCTATCTGGTTTTCGCGGTGATGGTGTGCTGCTTCACCAGCATCACCGCCTCGCGAGTCATGCTGTCGCTATATGCGCTGGATCTCGGCGCCAAGCCGCTGGCCGTGGGCGTCCTGTTTGCCGCGTTCTATGCTTTTCCGCTGTTACTCTCGTGGCCGGTAGGCCGCTACTCCGACCGCATCGGCTCACGCTGGCTGCTGATCTACGGCGCCGGCTTCGGCGCCATCGGTATGCTGATGCCGTATTTTTTTCATCACCTGTCGGCGCTCTACTTTGCGGCAGGGACGATGGGCCTCTCGTTCACATGCTACAACGTGCTGCTGCACAATCTTGTCGGTCTCCTGAGCAAACCGCAGGAGCGCACGAAGAATTTCAGCAACTCGAGCATGGTCGGCGCGAGCACGCTGTTGCTTGGACCGTTGATCGCGGGATGGGCCATCGATGTAGCCGGTCATGCCGCCGCATGCCTGTATTCGGTTGCATTGTCGGTTGCTGCCGCATTCATGCTTTTGATGTGGGGCGCGATGCTGCCCGGTGGCAGCGGTCATGCGGCGCCCGGCGGCGGCGTGCGCAATACGCTCAAGAATCCGGCGATCATAAAGATACTGTTCACCAGCAGCCTCGTGCAAATCGGGCAGGATTTGTTTCAGTTCTACATGCCGATCTACGGCCATAGTATTGGACTTTCCGCCTCCGCAATCGGCAGTGTGCTGGCAGCGTTCGCGAGCGCCTATTTTGTCGTGCGGTTCACAATGACGAAACTCATTGCGCGAATGGGCGAAGAAACGCTGCTTGCGTATGCTTTTTACCTGGCGGGTATTGGATTCATGCTGGTTCCGCTTTTCTCCCAGATGGTAATGCTGGGCGTGATTGCCTTTATCTTCGGACTCGGCATGGGCTGCGGTCAGCCAATTACCACAATGCTGCTTTTCAATCACTCGCCCGAGGGGCGATCGGGCGAGACCTTCGGTTTGCGCCAGACGGTCAATAACGTAATGCGAGTCAGCGCACCGACGGTTTTCGGTTTTATCGCATCGGCATTCGGACTTGTTCCGGTATTCATCATTAGCGGGCTCTTGATGGCAAGCGGCGGCGCGCTAACGCGGCCGAAGCGAACCCCGGCTTCCTAAACGTGCAGTGCGGTGCTCTTGCTCACTGCAAGATCAGCCGCACATCGTCGAGCGTTTCGAAGCGGCGCACCTGATCGAGTAACAAAGAGCAGCGCGCCTTGCCGATCACCGGCTCGCAATTGCCTGTGAATTTGCGCGCAAGGTCATCATCAGACATCGGGTTGTCGAGATCACCCTTCGGATCGACGAGCCGCTTCTCGAGCTTGCGCCCGTCTTCGAGCTGGATTCGTACCACGGCCGAGCGCTTCGCGGGATACATGCGCTCACATTCATCGTCGACGTACGCATCGACACGCTGCACGAGCGCGTCGACTTCCGGGCGCTCCATGGTCTCGGGCAGAAACATCTGCGCCGTCACATCATCGTATAACACTGCGAGCGCTGCAGTGTAGGGCACGCTCATCTGCGCATCGAGTACATTTTCATGGTGCTTGTAATCATGTCCGTGGATTGACAGTGCGTTACCACCCAGTTCGACGTGCGCGACTTGCTCCGGCGAGAATCCATGCTGTGCACGCAGCCCCTGTATGCCCTCGATGAACGCATGCGTGCCGCGGCAGCTCGGATACGGCTTGAAATAGATAGAAGCGATTTCATATCGCGTTCCGAGCCCGTCGAGCAGGCGCTCCCATCTCACCTGGTCATCGACATGCGTATGAAACAGGCCATAGCGGCCTTCGAGCACCTTCGACGGACCGGTGATACCTCGAGCGGCGAACTCTGCGCACAACAGTCCGTCCCTCGCGGCCTTGCCCGGATGTATGCGTTTGACTTCCGCGCCTTCGTCCAAATACTCACGGATGCCGCTCGCGAAACTGCCGGCGAGACCGAGTGCATTGAGCGTTTGTTTCGAATCGAGCTTTGCCAGATTCGCGACGCCGGCGGCAGCGCCGAATACGCCCGCAATCGCGGTATTGTGAAATCCGCGCTGCGCGGCGACCGGGTGTATTGCCGCGCCGATTCGCAGCATCACGTCATAGCCAATGACGATCGCTGTGATGACGTCCTGCGCGCTCGAGCCAAGCTGCTCCGCGCGTGCCAGCACGGCCGGGAACACCGCAGCACCGGGATGCGCCGCTGCCTGCATGTAGCCATCATCGAAATCCAGACCATGCGCATTCGCGCCATTCACGAACGCCGCATTGGATGCAGAAAGCTTGCGTCCGCTGCCGAGCACCGTTGCTGCGCGACTCGCATCGTTCTCCTCGAAGTAAGACAGCATGGCGTTCGATACAGGCATGGTCGAACCTGCAATCGCGCATGCGAGGAAATCGAGCAGTGCCCGCTTGAACGCGGGCAATACGTCATCAGGCAGCCCTGCATAGGTCGTGCTTGCGGCATGGCTGGCGAGCGTGCTGCTTACGCCGATCTCTGAATGATCCATGGCCGCTTTTCCTTCGTGTTATTCGATCTTGATGCCGGATTTGCGCGCGGTGTCGCGCCATTTCGCGATGTCCTGGGTTATACGGGTGCTGAATGCCTGCGGTCCCTTGGCAGTACGGCTCGGTGCCGTCCACCGCAAAGCGTCCGCCCACATCCGGCAGATTGATAATTTCCATGATCTGTTTGCTCAACGGACCGACGATTGCAGCGGGCGTTTTGGCCGGGGCGACAACGCCATACCAGCTCACGACATCGTATCCGGGCAGAGTCTCGGCGACAGTGGGTACGTCGGGAAACGCCTGCAGCCGCGCCGGCGAAGTCACGGCGAGGTAACGAAGTCGACCTGACTTGACGTACTGCGATGTCGTGAGCGGCAGCGTGACCTCGGTCTGAATGTGTCCGGCGACGAGATCATTGTGCGCAGCGCCGCCGCCCTTGTAAGGGACATGCACCATCTTGATTCCGGCCATCGATGAAAGGAGCTCGCCCGCAAGATGCTGCAGGCCGCCGGTACCCGACGACGCATAGTTGATGGTATTCGGTTTCGCCTTGGCGAGCTCTATCAGCTCCGGGATGGTGCGTGCGGGAACCGAAACATGCACGGTCCAGAAGTAGGGCTGCGAAGTGAGTTGCGTCAACGGCGCGAAATCGCGCGTTAGATCGTACGGTAGCTTGGGGTGTATTCCCTGATTGACAGCAAGCGTCGTAGAAATCGACAGCAGCGTGTAACCATCAGGCGGCGAATTGGCGACGAGCTCCGCGCCGATCGCGCCTGCGGCGCCTGACCGATTGTCGACAACCACGGGTTGTCCTGTCGCGGTCGACAGCTTCTGCGCAACGGCGCGTGCAACGACATCGACGCCGCCACCCGGCGCAAACGGCACGACCCAGCGCACGGGTTTCGAGGGATACGACGTTTGTGCCGCAGCCGGATTCGCATAGATCGCCAGCGCTGATGCAGAGCACGCAGCAAATCTGCGGCAAACGCGAACTGCGCGGATCGCTTAACGCCGCGCCCGATGATTCCTTCGTCGTAAGTATCAACTGCCTATCCGGTCAACATCTGAAAGGAATCGGATAATGCATATACAAGCTGCATGATGCAACCCTAAAATACCATGGCACGTTCTGCCGAGCTCAGCGAACGTGCTTCCGTAGCGCAAGACCCAGGAGAAGAAACATGCCGGACAACGCAGCAGTCACTGCCGATTCGTCGACCCGCGGCAGGCAGCTAACGTCGTACATCGCCGGTGGACTGAAGCGGGAATTTCCGCCGAACATCATCGACGCAGCAAAGCGCGCGCTGGTCGATTTCGCCGGCGTTGCAATTGGCGCGGCTGACCAACCGGTTGTGCGTGCGACGCGGCGCGTTGCGGATGAATGGAAGGCGGCGGGCAACGCGCAGATTTTTCTCGGCGGCAAGACCACACCGGCGGTCGCGGTGCTCGTGAACGGCACAATGGTGCACGCGATGGATTACGACGATACGCATCCCGGCGGTACCGGCCATCCAAGCGGACCATGCTGGTCGACTGCGCTCGCACTCGCGCAGCATTACGGCTACGGCGAACACGATGCGATCGCAGGGTTCATTACCGGCTTCGAGGTCATGGCGAGATTAGGCGGTGGCGGTCCGCCGGGCGTGGGACGCAGCCTGCAGCGCCGCGGCCTTCATCCGACTTCGGTATTCGGCCGTACCGGTGCGGCCGCCGTTGCGAGCGCAATGTTTGGACTCGACGAGAACAAGATCGCACATGCGCTGGGCGTCGCGGCGACGACGGCCGGCGGACTTGTCGGCTCCTTCGGCACACACTCAAAGCCGTTTCATGCGGGCAAGGCGGCCATGGACGGCATACTCGCGGCACAGCTTGCCAGAGAAGGCTTCGAAGCCGCGACCCATCTCTACGAGTTGCGCAATGGACTGCTCGACGCGTTCATCCAGAATCGCGAAGTCGAGGTGCCGCCGCTCGACTTCGACGCGAAATGGGAACTGCTCGGCAACGGCTTCAAGCCATTCGCTTGCTGCCGCGCTACGCACCCGTCGACTCAGGCGGCGCGCACGCTTGCGACACAGGTGGCGGGCAAGCGTGTCACGCGCGTACACGCAAAGGTCCATCCCAATGCGCTGGTGACTGCAGGCAAGCGCAATCCGCGCACGCCGCTTGAAGGAAAATTCAGCGTGCCGTTTTGCATTGCGCTCGGACTGCGCGGTTATCGCGCCGTGGCCGTTGATTTCAATGATGCGACTATGCAGGACAGCGGTGTGATGGAGATCGTGCCGGTCGTCGAACTCGAGGCGATTCACGGTCAGGCGCCGCACTCGGCGCATCTCGATGTCTATCTTGAATCGGGCGAGCATCTGCATGCAGATACCGACATCGTCATCGGGCATCCGGACAACCCGATGAGCTGGGATGATTTGTACACAAAGTTTGCGGGATTGGTCGAACCGGTGCTCGGCGCGGACAAGTCGAAGGAATTGTTCGCTTGCCTGCGCAACTTCGAGCGGCCGGGATCATTGTCAAAAGCGACCGCACTGCTCGGCTCAACACCGGATCTCAGATCGGATAAGCGCGCAACAAACACATCTGCATAAACGCTATTAAGTATTTGGCGGCGGTCGAGCCATTCAAGCCTTATGGCGCAGTGATGCTCTTCCACGACCGTTGTGCGCTTCATTTCGCGAGGGCGCTCTTGATACACGACAAGCGCCGTGCGATCTCGCAACCCCGCTGCTTCTCTGATTTGAGCGGAAGGTATCGTGACGATCGTTTCCGGATTGCGGCCATGTACCGGTTCTCGATCGTTCTCTTAGCACTGTTACACACGGCAACGGCCGGTGCATATGATCGCCAACTTGCGAAGACGACTCTCGCGGGCGAGCTTACCGAGTGCGCCGCTTACTTCATAGTCGTATCGGAGCTTGCCGAACAGCGCGGTCAGCCGAACGCCGCTGATGGTGTTGCCATGACGGCGGAAGTGCTGATGGACGGGAGCGCCGCGTTGATCGGCGAAGAGGCTACCGAAGCGAGTTACAAGGCTGCGAAGGCGCGTCACGTCGCAGTGCTGCAAGACCCGTCCACCTTCGCGGTCATGCAGCAGCGCTACGACGGGCCATGCTTCGCGTTGTTCCGCGATCCCGGCTCACGCATGCAATATTGGCTCGACAAGCAGTAAGTAGACGTCGCGCGGTTGCTTCTGCGGATTCTACTTGCGCGCCGTCAGTTTCAATCCTTTTTCCAGTACGGCGTTCGAGCGCGCCGGTTTCGGCATGAGCCATCGATAGCCCAGCGAGATGACTTCTTCGATGTTGTCTGCCTCGACGTGCGGATGGCCGCACGCGACGTTGTTCTCTTGGCAGATCGCAGTGATCTCCGCCATGGCGGACACAACGCTGGGGTGCTTGTACTGACGGGGGAAACCAAGATTCTGCGATAAGTCGCCTTCGCCAATGATCACGACAGCTATGCCGGGGACTTCCTTCAGTATCTTCGGCAGGTTCTTGATGCCATCGGTGTCTTCGCACATGATGCCGACGAGGATTTCACCTTTGGGATCGAGCGGCCAGACGTCGGCGCGATCGTAATATTCCTGTGCCGTGAGGCCCCAGTAACGCGCGGCAGTCGTAGGGCCGTCTCCGCGCTGTCCCTTCGGTTCGTAGCGCGGTGCGCCGGCAGGACGCGCATAACGGCATGCAGCTACGGCGCTATGCGCTTCGGCAACCGTGCTCACGTGCGGCCAGATGATCCCATAGACGCCCGCGTCGAGCACCTGTTTAGCGATCCACTGGTTCATCTCGATGCCGTTCGGTGGAATACGAACGAGCGGCGTCACGGCCGGCGCAAGACTTGCGGATTCGACGATCTGGCGGCGATTGAACATGTACTGCAGACAGTCGCGCAGCGTGCGCGTGTCGAACGCGCCGTGCTCCATTTCAAACACGATGCCGTCGTAAGGCTCGGTCGCATACGACTGTGCGCTGACCGTGTCGGCGGGCGAGAAGCTGACGAACGCATGTTTGCCTTGCTCGAGTACTTTGATGATTCCGTTAAGCCGCGGGATGTTCAATTGCTTCTCCTGTGTATAGCGGTTCACGATTATGGCGCATCGGGCCGCCCCAGAGGACGCCAGGTGGACATCATTCGTGAGTTCTAATGATGTCCGAAAACGGCTAGGATTTATGCAAGCGCGAGCGTATAAAGTCGCATGGACTTCGAGAACCTCGACGCCGACAGTTGCTACCGCGCGGTCGACCGCACGCGATGCGCGATTCGATGGTCTTTTCTTTACCGCCGTGAAGACGACGGGCGTCTATTGCCGGCCCGTATGCGCAGCGCGAACGCCCCGCCGCAGCTCGTGCGATTTCTATCGCACTGCCGCGGGAGCTGAGCATGCGGGATTCCGGCCGTGCCTGCGCTGCCGGCCCGAGCTGGCGCCGGGGCGCGCCGATTTCAATGCGACGCTCGCCGGCTCGATACTCACGCACTTGCAGGCCGGAGCGCTCAACGCAGGCACCGGCGAAACGCTCGCGCGTGACATCGGCCTGTCGAGCCGACAAGTCCGGCGCATACTGCTCGATCGTTTCGGCGTGACACCAATCGAGGTTGCGCAGACCCAGCGGCTCCTGTTTGCAAAGAAACTGCTGCAGGAAACCGAACTGTCGATGACGCAGCTCGCGTTCGCATCGGGCTTTCAAAGCGTGCGTCGGTTCAACGCGGCGTTTCACGAACAGTATCGTCTCGCGCCTACGCAATTGCGTCGGCATGCACGCAGCGAATCGCCGAACGAAGATGTGCAACGCCTGCAACCGACTTCGCAAGTCGCGGACGCGGATATCACACTGCGACTCGCGTATCGCCCGCCGTTCGACTGGCGTACGGTTTGTGAGTATCTCGCGCGCCGTGCAACGCCGGGCGTTGAACAGGTTGCGACCGTGCAAGGCGAACCCGTGTACCGGCGGACGGTGTCGCTGGTTACAGAGCAGGGACCTGTGACCGGTTGGCTCGCGGTATCGCACGGCGAACGTGCAAGGCGCTCGCGCAAAAGCCACACGCATGTTCTCAGCGTCACGCTGTCGAACACTTTGCTGCCGGTACTCATGAACGCTACGCTGCGTTTGCGAGATCTGTTCGATCTCGACTGCGATCCGGCGTCCATCGCAACGCACCTGGCAAGCGATCCGCTGCTCGCGCCTGAAGTGAAGGCGGCGCCCGGACTTCGCATGGCTGGCGCGTGGGATCGCTTCGAGCTGGCATTGCGCGCCGTGCTCGGACAGCAAGTGAGCGTCGCCGGTGCTTCGACCTTGTCCGCGCGCATTGCGCGGCGCTTCGGCACGCCGGTTGTGACACCGTTCGCTGGTCTCGACCGCGCTGCACCTAAGGCGGAAATACTTGCGAACGCGAAACCTGCTGACATCGCTGCGATAGGCATGCCGAAGTCACGTGCCGATACCATACGTCAACTTGCGCGCTTCGCGATTAGCGGCGGCCTACGCATGCCGCCCGGCACGTCGTGCGAAGCTGCGGTCGCAGCCCTCGACGCGGTACCTGGCATCGGACCATGGACTGCGCATTACATAGCGATGCGGGCAATGCGATATCCGGATGCGTTTCCCGCAGGCGACCTCGGCCTGCGCAAAGCGCTCGGCATGCTTGAAGGCGCGAAGCGTGTGCCGACCGAAGCCGCGCTCGAAAAACGCGCCGAGGTATGGCGCCCGTGGCGCGCGTACGCGGGCGCGACCTTGTGGCACTCACTAGCGCGACGTCACGTCGCAGTTTCAAAGGGAAAACGACTATGAGTACACTCTGCTACCTCCGCCACGACAGTCCTGTCGGCCCGCTGTTGGTTGCTGCATCCAAGAATGGTCTGCACGCCGTCTACATGAGCCGGCAGCGGCATGTTCCGGATAATGCCGAGCAGAACTGGCAATCGGCGTCTCACGAGCATCCCGCGCAGCTTGCGATCCTCGAACGCGCCATGCAACAACTCGACGAGTATTTTGCCGGCAAGCGCTGTGACTTCGACTTGCCGCTCGACCTTGTCGGCAGCCAGTTTCAGCGCAGCGTATGGAAGGGGCTTTGCGGCATCGGCTTCGGCGAGACGATCAGCTATGGAGAGCTGGCGCGACGCATCGGCAATCCGAAGGCCGTGCGCGCGGTAGGGCTCGCCAACGGCCGCAATCCCGTTTCAATCATCGTACGCGTGTCATCGCGTCATCGGCGCGGATGGCTCGATGACCGGATACGGCGGCGGCATCGATCGCAAGCGCTTCCTGCTCGCTCTCGAGTCGCGCACGATGGGCCGTGCTGCAGAACCAGAGCAATTGATTCTCGCCTGATAGCGCAAATGCTGCCTTCAAAAACGCTGCCTTAAATCGCGCTCTCAATGTGCCGGACGCGTGGCGCGCATGGTTTATGATGCGGACAACGGCGCACGATAACAAAGCGCCTCGTCTTCGAGGAGAGAGTGATGAACGGTGTCACCGTGATGAGCAGGCTGCAAGGAATCGTTGCTGCTGCGCTTTGTTTAGCGTTTAGTTGCGTCGGCATCGCCCGGGCCGAGCAGTCGGAGTTGCGCATTGCCAAGCAGTATGGGCTGGCGTACATGCAGATGATGGTCATGGAAGATCAGAAGATCATCGAGAAAAATGCAAAGGCGGCAGGACTCGGCGATCTCAAGGTGACATGGGCGACGTTTCGCTCGAGCGACGTCATGAACGATGCGCTGCTTTCCAGCAGCGTTGATTTTGTCTGCCTCGGTATCCCAGGAATAGCCACGATTTGGGCTAAGACGAAAGGCGGTATGGAGGTAAAGGCCGTCTCCGGGTTCAATTTTCTGCCGCTGCAGATGAACACGCGCAGCCCCAATATCAAAACGATTCGCGATCTGACGGACAAGGACAAGATCGCGCTTCCTGCGGTCAAGGTCTCGATGCAGGCCATCATTCTGCAGATGGCGGCGGCGCAAACATTCGGGGAAGCGAGCTACACCAAGCTCGATGGTCTGACGGTGTCGATGGCGCATCCGGATGCCATGGCGACATTCCTGTCGGGCGGCGGTGAGATCAACAACCACTTCACGTCGCCGCCGTTCGCGCAGAAAGAATTGGAAAAATCCGGCATCACGAAGGTACTGAACTCGGTCGATGTGCTCGGCGGACCGATTTCGTTCAATGTGGTCGCCGCAACCAGCAAGTTCCACGGCGAGAACCCAAAGCTTTACGCGGTGTTCGTCAAATCGCTCGAAGAGGCAACCGAGTTCATCAACAAAGACAAGCGCGCTGCCGCGGACATTTATATCAAGCTCACGAAGGACAAGAGCCCGCCCGAAGACCTGCTCAAAATCATGAATGATCCGCAGGTGGAATATTCGCTGATGCCGAAGAACATCATGAAGATGATCGACTTCATGTACAAAACCGGCACCATCAAGGTGAAGCCGGCGTCCTGGAAGGATCTGTTCTTTCCGAACATGCATAACGCGGCGGGCAGTTAAGTAGCGATAGAACGAAGTTTGCAGCACGCTCGTACGGATTGATCGAATTGCCGAAACCGTTCCACCCGCATCAGCGCGTCATGTTGAATGAGTTCGTCCTGCGGGTGCATCAACGCATTGCTCGTCATCGCGCTCGTTGGTGCGTCATGCGATTCGATCTCGCAGACTTTCCCGGCGAAACCGATACGCATCATTGTCGGCGCCGGTTCGGGCGGAGGCGTCGACACGATCTCGCGTATCGTCGGACAACGCCTCGCCGAACGATGGAATCAGCAAGTCGTTGTGGAAGACCGGCCGGGCGCCGGCGGCGCAGTCGCGAGCGAACTGGTCGCCAAATCGCCGCCGGATGGATACACGCTGCTGACGATGAGCATCTCATATGCGGTGATTCCGGCGTCGCATAAAAATCTCGCGTACGATCCGGTGCGCGACTTCGTGCCCGTCGCCGTGATGGTCAATTCGCCAAATATCCTCGTCGTGCATCCGTCGCTGCCGGCGAAGTCGGTCCCGGAACTGATTGCGCTCGCTAAAGCGCGCCCCGGTCAACTCACATATGCATCATCGGGCAACGGCGGCGCGGCGAATCTTTCGCTCGAGGCATTCAAGCTCGCAACCGGCACTGACATCGTGCACATCCCGTACAAGGGAACAGCGCCCGGCGTGATCGATCTCATCGCCGGGCGCATTTCACTGACTGCCGCCGCGGTCGTTTCCACCATGGAATATGTAAAGCAAGGCAAGCTGCGCGCGCTCGCCACGGTGGGCGCCAGGCGCGCGAGCGCTGCGCCCGATTTGCCCACAGTCGCCGAAGCAGGCGTGCGCGGATATGCGGTCGACGTCTGGTATGCGATGTTCGCGCCTGCGTCTATACCCGCAGAAGTGCTCGCGCGGCTCAATGGCGAGATCGTAAAAATGCTGTACACGCCCGATATGAAGCAGCGACTCGCGACGATCGGTCTCGAACCGGCAGCGGAGCCGGTCGATAAGACTGCGGCGTATATCAAATCCGAGATTTCCAAGTGGGGCAGGGTCGTCACCGCGGCAGGAATAACGGCCGAATGATGTTTTCCATATGACCGGCAGTGAAGAGGCACGTGTGCTCGACTAGTTTTACACACGCGCGGACGAACTTTCTCGCCGGCACAGACACGCCGCGCGATCTGCTCGAGCGCTGTCTCGAGCGCATCGCTGAACGCGAGAGCAGTGTGCATGCTTTTGTAGTAATGAACGAGCACGCGCGTGCGGCCGCGGATGCTGCAACCGGACGTTATCGCGCAGGGCAGCCGCTCTCGATCGTGGACGGTTGCCCGATCGGCATCAAAGACATCATGGACACGCACGACATGCCGACGCAGATGGGCAGTCCTGCATTCAAAGGATGGCAGCCGCGCCACGATGCGGCGTGCGTTCAGGCGTTGCGGGCCGGAGGCGCGGTGCTCGTCGGCAAGACCGTTACGACCGCATTTGCGTGCGGCGCGACAAATGTGACCACGAACCCACGTGATGCCGCGCGCACACCGGGCGGCTCATCCAGTGGGTCGGCGGCTGCAGTAGGCGCGGGCATGCTGCCCGTGGCGCTCGGCACGCAAAGCCAGGGCTCTATCCTGCGGCCGGCCGCGTACTGCGGTGTGGTTGGCTTCAAGCCGACGTTTGGTGCGCTGCCTATGCAAGGCGTGCACCCGATCACGGCGACGCATGATCATCTTGGCGTGCTCGCATCGACGCTCGACGACGCGTGGCGCATCGCTTCGCACCTATCGATCTCGCATGGCAGCCCCGGTCATCCGTACCTGAATGGTGCAAGCGCTGAACCGCCGCGCCCGAAAAAACCGCGCCGGTTGATTCGGCTGCACATGCGTGCATGGGAATCGGAAGTCGATCAGGCGACGCGCGAGACGTTCGAACGTTTCATCGATCACGTCAAGGGCGCCGGTGTAGAGATTATCGACCGCACGTCGAACGGTGATGTGCGTGATTTCGAAGCGGCGCTCGATGACGGCTTTGTGCAGCGTTCGATCGACATAACAACGTATGAAATGAAATGGCCCTATCTGCAATACGTCGAGAAGTATGGCGACATGATCGAGCAGCGCATTCACGACCGCATGGCGCGCGCACGGCACATGACTCATCACGAGTATGCGACCCTGCTCGTCGATAAGCAGGTGATGCGCGAGCGGGCGCGCAAGGTGATGGCAGGCACGGACGGCATCGTCACGCTCGCAGCATCAGGTCCCGCGCCTGTGGGGCGAGAGAATACGGGCAGCCGCACGTATCTCGTTTACGCCACGTTTCTTGGCATCCCCGCCTTCAGTCTGCCGCTCTTGACCGTGGACGGCATGCCGCTGGGCGTGCAGCTCATCGGCAGGGCAAACACCGACGGCAAGCTCGCCGCGACTGCGGGTTGGTTGACGAATAAGTTAGCAGCAAGGTCTGAGCAAGCGTGGTTCGTGACTCCGGCTCAAGACCGTATCGCCTTCGCATAGGCGTCCAGGTATGTTGATTGCTCGCCGCGGCAGTCGAACGATCCAAGCCATTGCACCGCTCGCTGCTATGATTCAGTCCGGCGACACTGAACTCGGGCGAGTGCGCACAAACGAGGGAATGAACTGAATGCTGGATGTATGGCGCGGCGCCATCGTGTGCGCTGTTACGGTCATTGCCGGCTATCTGCGCCGCACAGCAATATCCAGCGAAGTCCGTGCGGCTGGTGGTCCCCTTCGTCGCCGGCGGGCCGACCGATATCCAGACGCGCATGTTCGCTGAGAAGCTGACACAGCGCCTGGGTCAGAACTTTGTTGTCGACAATCGCGGCGGCGCCAATGGGAATATCGGCATGGAACTCGTCGCGCATTCGCCCGCCGATGGCTATACGATCATTCAGGCGTCGAGCGCTACGCTCGCGGTCGGCCCCAGCCTCTACAAATTGCCGTTCGATGTCGTAAAAGACTTTGTGATGATCATTCAGCCGCTCAATGCGCCCGCCGTACTCGCCGTTCATCCGACGGTTGCTGCGACGACTGTCAAAGATCTAATTGCGCTCGCGAAGGCGAAACCCGGAGCGCTCAACTATGGCTCGGCGGGTGTCGGCGGCATCGGCCATATCTCAGCCGAAATGTTTTGTCTGCTGACCAGTACGAAGATGACGCACGTGCCCTTCAAAAGCGCGGCGCCCGCACTGGTTGCTCTGGTCGGCGGGCAGATCGAGATATTGTTCAACAACACGATTGCAACGGTGCCGTTCATCCGCTCGGGGCAGGTGCGCGCACTGGGCGTCACAAGCCTCAAACGAATACGCGCGCTGCCGGATTTGCCGACCATCGACGAAAGTGGCATCAAAGGTTTTCAGCATGCGTCATGGACGGCGCTCGCCGCTCCGGCGGGCACGCCGAAAGAGGTTGTCACCAGGCTGAATTCCGAAATGAACCAGATTCTCAAGCTGCCGGACATTCAGGAGAAGGCAGCGGCGGGCGGTGCCGAAATTGTCGGCGGCACGCCTGAGCAGGCCGGGATGTACCTCAAATCGGAGCTCGCAAAATTCGCGCGCCTCGTCAAGGAAGCAAATATCCGCCTCGAATAGACGCAACGGAGAACATGGTGCATGAGTGACAACACAGTCGTTCTGATGGCCGTCGGCGATACCGGTCCGTTTCACGAGCCGGTAGACGCATACAGCACGCTCGTTCGTCCGATATTGGCGACTGCCGATATTCGCTTTGCGCAAGCCGAGCGTCTCTATTCGGAGCGCGGCTCGTTGCAGGTGCACGCCGAAATTCCAAATGCGCGGCTGAAACCTCACATGGCATCGGTGTTCAGCGACTGCCGCTTCGATGTCGTCTCTGTCGCCGGCAACCACGCGCTCGACTGGGGCGAAGATGCGCTGTTCGACACCATCGACTGCTCTGCATCAGCGCGGCATTCAAACGGTCGGCGCGGGGCGCAATCTCGAAGAAGCGCGCCAGCCGGTGATTATCAAACGCAACGGGGTGCGCGTGGCGATACTTGCGTACTGCTCGATACTGAATCATGGATTTGCAGCGGGCCCGGACAAAAGCGGCGTGGTTCCCCTGCGTATCCATACTTACTATGAAGCGGTTGAGCATCAGCCGGGCATTGCGCCGAAAGTAGTTACCATCCCGTACGACGAGGATCTCGCTGCAATGGCCGCTGACATTGCGGCTGCAAGAAAGTCTGCCGATGTCGTCGTGCTATCGCATCACTGGGGCATCCATTTCGTTCCGAAGATGATCGCGGACTATCAAGTCACCGTTGCGAAGGCCGCTTTCGCCGCCGGCGCCGACCTGATACTCGGCCATCACTCACATGTGCCGAAGGCGATCGGCGTACATAGCGGCAAAGTATGCTTCTACAGTCTCGGCAACTTCATCATGTCGCGGCCCGAGCGATCGCCGGCGCAGGCGGCGGCCTTCATGAAACATCACGGCGTGACATTGGATCCGGACTACCCGCGTCTCGCTTACGGCACAGACGCCAAACGCAGCCTCATTGCGAAGGCCGTGTTCAGTGCGAAAGGTGCGCAAAGCGTTTCATTTCTTCCGGTCCTCGTCGACAAAGAACTGCGTCCCGAGGTGTTGCACACCGGAGATCCGCGCTTCGACGATGCAGTCAGATATATGGATTGGGCGTCGGAAGACTTCGCGCACAACTTCCGCATCAACGGCGACGAAGTGTTGATCACTTGATACGGCAGCGCCGGTAGCGCGTTGCTTTACTCCCGCTGCGCCGGCTGAAAAATCACCGGGTCGTCGGGATACTGATCGAGATCGACGCCGGTCGCACGGCACGGTCCTTTGATGACGACGTTATAGTGGTTGGGGAAATGACTCTCGTCGAAGCCTGCGATGGTGCCCACCGCTTTCGCCGCCGATCATCACCGTATCGCCGAAGACCAGCATGCCGCCGGCAGGAAACTCGATGAAACCAACGTAATGTACGCCGTTGACCGTGGAGCCTGGCTTTGCATGCTGCTCGTCGGTCAGCATCAGCTCATGGATGTCGAAGCGCCGCACCGCGCGGCTGCGCGCACGATGAGCGATAGTGCGCGATCGTCGCACTCGAGGTCGAGAACTTCCACAAATCGGGCTTCGAGAGGCTTGCGCAGCACACGCGTTTCGGCTTGAGCCGCAGGGCGTTCCTTTCGTACCAGCGTTGCCACGATAGCAAGCTCCGCAAATCAGACGCGGAGGATTATCATTTGCGTCCATAGTCATGTCAAACAACCGCTGATGCGCCGCGAGAAGAGGAGTTTTGAATGAGCGTTGTGGAAGTCGAGCGTAATAATGGTGTGATGGTGATTCGCATGAACCGGCCGGAGCGCCTCAATGCGCTTGGCATGGAGATGCGCGATCTGCTCGCGCAGGCATGGTGCGAGTTTCGCGATAGCCGCGAGCTCGAAGTCGCCATTTTCACAGGCACCGGCCGTGCGTTCTGTGCGGGCGAAGACATGAAGGAATCGGTAGCGCGCGGCGCGGCAGGCAGCGTCTCCGCGCCCACGCTGCGCGAGAATCCGTATAACGAAGGCACGCTCGACAAGCCGGTTATCGTCGCGATCAACGGCTATGCGATGGGCGGCGGCTTCAAGCTCGTCGAGCGTGCGGATCTGCGCGTGGCCGTGCGCGGAGTAACGTTCGAATCGTCAGAAGCGAAGCGCTGGCTGCTCGGCGGCTACGATCATGGCCACACGGGCGGCTTGCCGCACACCATCGCCACGGAGCTGGCATTCGCGTTCCGGTTCACTTCGGACAGATTGTATGAGCTCGGTTTCCTCAACCGGCTCGTGGATGCGGAGCAGCTGCTGCCGGCCGCACATGAGATGGCGGCGCACCTGCTGACGCTGCCGCCGGCGTCGCGCGTCAATACGCTCGTCATGATGCGCGCCATGCGGGCGCGTGTGTCGCACGAACTCGAGCAACTCGCCGCACGGCTGCAAGAGCATGGCGCCAAGGACGACCTCATGGAATCGCGCAAAGCGTTTGCAGAGAAGCGCAAGCCGAACTTCAAAGGCTGGAATCATCCGGACGATCGTCTGCGCACGCCGAAGTTGAACGTGAAGTGATGTTGCTCTCCGCCGTCCGAAAAATAGTCCCGCGTACGGTTGCTGCGCTGGCGCTCGTCGCAAGCGTTTGCGCGTTTGCGCAGAGTTGGCCCGCGAAACCGATTCGCCTGATCGTGCCGTTCCCGCCGGGCGGATCAACGGACGTCCTCGGGCGCATCGTCGCAGCGAAGCTTACTGAAGCGCTCGGTCAGCAGGTGCTGGTGGATAATCGCGGCGGCGCGGGAGGCGTGATCGGCACCGACCTCGTCGTCAAGGCGCCGCCGGACGGATACACGCTGCTATTCACGGCGAGCGCGCCGATTGCAATTAATGTAACGTTAATGAAGAACATCCCGTACGACCCGCTCAAGGATCTGACACCGGTCAGTCGGGTAGGCTCGACACCGCTGGTCCTCGTCGTCCATCCGTCAGTGCCGGCTCGTTCGGTGAAAGAGCTGATTGCGCTCTTGCATGCGCGACCGAACGACTTCACCTATGCATCGGCCGGCAATGGAACGCCACAGCATTTGTCAGCGGAGCTGTTCAAGACGCTGGCGAACGTGAAGATGACGCATGTGCCGTATAAAGGCTCAGGTCCGGCTGTAGCCGATGTCATCGGCGGACAGGTGCCGATCACATTCGAAGTCTTCATCACCGCGCTCTCGTACATCAAGGCGGGACGCTTGCGCGCTCTTGCACAGACCGGCAGCGCCCGGTCGCCATACTTGCCGGATGTGCCGACGATCGCGGAGACCGGGGTCCCCAGTTATCAATCGGTCGGTTGGTACGGCGTTTTTGCGCCCGCGAGTGCCGCGCCTGCAATCGTCGGGCGTTTGCATTCCGAGATGTCGCGCATCATGGGCACTGCTGATATGCGTCAGCGTATGGCTGAGCTTGGCGCCGATCCGGCGAATGAGACGCCCGAGCAGTTCGCTGCTTTTATCCGCGCCGAAATTGTGAAGTGGGCGAAGGTCATCAAGGACTCCGGTGCGACCGCGGATTGACCCCGATCCGGGCCACTGCGCAGCAGGCATGTGCTTCGAATGATCCGGTGTCATTCCGGCGGGGCTGGATCCATGCGATCCAAAGCGCTCAGTGCGGAGCCGCGCCGGTGCGACGCAGACTTACTGAAATGAAGCGCGGCGAATTCAGACGGCGCTTAGCTAAGCGCTGCTCTGCCTCGCAGTCGTCGCATGCTCGAGTCTGGCAGCAACAACTGCAATCGCACAATCTTTTCCAGGCAAGCCGATCCGCTTCGTCGTCGGCTATACGCCCGGTGGTCCGACTGACACGGTCGCGCGCATGATCGCGCAGAAGTTATCCGAACACATCGGTCAGCCGGTCGTTGTCGATAACCGCGCCGGTGCGAGCGGCACACTCGGCAAAGAACGCGTCGCGACAGCGCCGCCGGATGGCTACACATTGCTCGTGATGTCGAGCGGCGACGCAATCGTGCAGGCGCTGCTGGCAAAAACTCCGCGCGATCTGGAAGTCGCTTTTGCGCCGATCACGCTGGCTGCAACCGGTACGTATGTTCTCGTCGTGCATCCGTCCGTTCCCGTGCGCAATGTCAAAGAACTGATAGCGCTCGCCAGGGCCAATCCAGGCAAGCTGACTTACGGGTCATCCGGCGTCGGCAGCTCGGTGCATCTTGCCGGCGAGCTGCTGAAGACGAAGGCGAACGTGAACATGGTGCACGTGCCCTACAAAAGCTCGGCGGACAGTGCACGCGCCACTGCTTCCGGCGAAGTCGAATTGAGTTTTCCCGGAATTCCGGGGGCGCTGCCGTTTTTGAACTCAGACAAGATCAGGGCACTGGCCGTGACGAGCATCAAGCGCGTTGCGATGATGGCGTCGACACCGACGCTCAGTGAGTCAGGCGTGCCCGGCTACGATCGCTACGGCTGGTATGGTCTGCTGGCGCCGGCTGGCACGCCGAAAGAAGTTATCTCACGGCTGAACAGCGCCATCAGTGATGTGGCCAATGTTGCGGAGATGAAGACAGCGCTGAACCAGCAAGGTCTCGAGCCGCAGACGAATACGCCCGAGCAATTTGCGGCGTTCATCCAGAAAGAGGTGGCCGAGAATTCAAAACTGATCAAGCAGATCGGTTTGAAGGCGGAATAGACGCAAGCTTAATTTGCGCGAATGCCGGCTTCCCGCACCAGCGCTCCCCATTTCACTGTTTCGGTTTTCACATACGCCGCAAACTCATCGGGCGGCATGCCGACAGGATCCAGGCCCATCGTGAGCAACCGTTCGCGCGTTTCGACGTTCGCCACGGTTTTTGCAATCTCGCCGTAGAGCTTGGCGACAATTTCTTTGGGCGTTCCTGCCGGCGCAAATAGCGCGTACCACTGATCGACGGCAAATCCCGGGATACCGGACTCCGCGACCGTCGGCAGCTCCGGCACGGAAGGCGAACGCTTAGCGCTCGACATCGCGAGCGCGCGCAGCCGGCCCGTGCGCACGTGCGGCATCGTCGAGATTGCACTTGCCGACGTGACGGACACGCGGCCCGCCACCAGGTCGAGAACGCTCGGCGCCGTGCCTTTGTACGGAATGTGCACGAGCTGGATGCCCGCCATCCGGTTGAGGAGCTCCATCGCGAGATGCTGGCCGCTGCCGCTGCCGGAAGACGAAAAGAGAATCTGATTCGGTCGGGCCTTCGTAAATGCGATCAGCTCTTTCACACTCTTGACCGGCAGCGATGGATGCACCGCCAATACGCTCGGCGATTGTACGAAGAGCGAGACGGGAGTGAAGTCCTTGATGGTGTCGTAATTGAGCTTGTAGAGCGCCGGTGTAATCGCGTGACTCATCGATTGCATGAGCAGCGTATAGCCATCGGGCGCAGAACGAGCGACCTGCTCGGTCGCGATCGTGCCGCCGGCACCGGCGCGATTCTCGGCGACGACCTGCTGTCCCCATGCTTCGGTGAACTTTTGACCGAGCAGCCGTCCGGAAGTATCGACTCCGCCGCCGGGCGCAAGCGCAATGATGAGACGGATCGGTTTGGCAGGGTAACTCGCGGCGTCCTGCGCGTGGCACTCAAGTGCTGATGATGCAGCGGTCAACGTGAAGACACTACAGCAGATCACGATACTTCTCATATCGGTTTCTCCGTCCTCTCGCATCCGCGACTCGATTTCTTTTTGAGCTGATTCAAACGTCAATCGATTTCTCGGCCGCCGCGTGGTGCAGCGGCCATGTTGCCTGTGCGTTTGATCGATTGCAATCGCGGTGACGACACACTACCGGCGACAGCGGCGACGCTGCTGCGCTGTCAGCTTTGTGCATGTCTCGCTCGACTCCGTCAAGTGGGCTGAGGCCGGGCACATCAGCGATTTACGTCGCCGCGACAAACGTTGAAACGCGCAGCTCACAACGCGTGGGTGGGTGATAGTCCGTCTGCTGTTACCATTCGCAATCGCTCAACTTGATAGGAGTCATTCATGTCCACGTCGGATCGCTTGCGTGTGGGTTTCATCGGTGCAAACGGAAGATGGGGCCCGAGGGCGCACGTGCCCGCGCTCCAGCGTCTGCCTGAGACCGAAATCTACGCCGTTTGTACCGCACACGAAGATACCGCACGCGCAGCGGCGGAAAAGTATGGTGTCGAGCGCGCATACAGCGACGACAAACAGATGGACGCGAATCCGGCAGTCGAAGCGGCGCTCGTCGCGGTCCGCGTGCCCGCGCACTACGAACTTACAAAGAATGCGCTCGAAGCGGGCAAGCACGTGTATTGCGAGTGGCCGCTGGGCAAGAACACGCAGGAAGCGGAAGAGCTTGCGGCACTCGCGCGCAAGAAGAACGTTCGCACGATGGTCGGCTTGCAGCGGCGGGCATCGCCCGCGTATATGCGAATGCGCGAACTGATCAAGGAAGGTTACGTCGGCGATATTTTATCGGTCAACATGACTCATATGGGCGATGGCGTTCTAACGCGCACGTCTGACCGCACGTGGCAGCGTGACTTCGAGCTTGGTGCGAACACGCTAACCATTACGTTCGGTCATGCGATGGACGCGTTATGCATGGTCGCCGGCGAGTTGGCCGAAGTGTCCGCGATCGTCAGCACGCAGGTGCCGAAATGGTTCGAGACCGATACAAAGAAATATGTGGATGTCAACTCACCCGACAACATCATGCTCGCGGGCAAGCTCGAAGGCGGCGCGGTCGTAAGCGCGAATTTGGGCGTGCATCCGTATCACGGTACCGGTTATCGGTTCGAAATCTACGGCACGGAAGGCACGCTCACCATGGTGGGCGGCGGCGATGCCGGCCAGGAAGTGAAACGTAAGCTCATCGGCGGCCGCAAGGACGATAAGACGATGCAGGAGCTGCCCGTGCCCGATCGGCTCAAGTGGGTGCCGGAAGAAGTGCGCGGCCTGGGGCCCGGCTACGATGTTGGACAGATGTGGGTGAATTTCGCCAAAGCGATTCGCACGAACTCGCGCATCGAGCCGGATTTCGATTCCGCCGTGCGCCGTCACCGCATGCTCGATGCCATCGTGCGCGCATCACAAACGGGACAGCGGCAGAAGGTGGCGTTGTAGCGACCGGCATTTCAACACGACAGTTATTCAACGCGAGGTGTGTATGGGCTTAACGAAACGTCAGCCGGGAACGGCGCTACCGATGGGTTACCTCGCGATGCGTATAGCCCGCGTTACGGTTTCTGCTGTGAACTAATACGCAGATTCATCGGCCTGCCGGTCATACCATCCACGTCGCCATCCGAGCCAGGGCAAAAATGATGTCACATGACTCATCTCCCGGCTCGCATTTTGAGACGAAAGAGCTACATACTCGGTGCCCTCATTGATGGCATGATGCCGACACAAAAATATGTCCTCAGTGTGCACGCGGACAGATGCAATCGCACAGGAAGTTGACAAGGATTACTGGATGATCGACCTGACAGGATTTGGCGCCGCTCGCGAAACTGATCATGAGGTGCGCGAAACGATCAATGAGAACGCGAAGTTCGAGCGACTGGCGCAAGTTGCCCGCGCGTTCAGCCCGAGCGCCCCGATCGACCGCAGGGCATTTGCGGGGCGCGAGGCTCAAATCACCGACATCGTCAATGCGTGCACACAGCGCGGTCAGCACGTCATCATCTTCGGCGAGCGCGGCGCCGGCAAAACGTCGCTCGCGAACGCGTTGGTTCACATGCTCGGGACGCGATTCCTAACGCTCGCGTGCGGGTCGATCAACTGCGATCAAACCACGACCTTCGCTTCATTGTGGAAAGCGATCTTCTCGGAGATTGCCGTATCCAAAACCGTGTCCCCGCTGGGATTCAAGACCGGCGCGAACCTTGAAGGCACACTTGCGCAGTTCCTGCCTGAAAACGTGACGCCCGACGCCGTCCGCGCCATCCTGCAAAAGCGCGAGCGGCTTTTGATCATCATCGACGAGATCGATCGCATCAAGGACAAAACCACCACCACGCTACTCGCCGATACGATCAAAAGTCTTTCCGATCATTCGGCGGACGTCACGCTCGTGCTGGTAGGTGTCGCAGAATCGGTCGACACGTTGATTGCGGAGCACGAATCGGTACAGCGCGCGCTGATTCAAGTGCAGATGCCGCGGATGTCGCACGCGGAGCTCGATCAAATTGTCGAGAATGGCCTGCAGGCGGTCCGCATGACGATCGAACCAACCGCCAGGCAGCGGATCATTAAGTTGTCGCAAGGTCTTCCACACTATACGCATCTGCTTGGCATGCATGCGGCGCAATCGGCCGTCCTGGCAGACCGCTCTCATATCACGGTTGAGGACACCCATGAGGCGCTCGAGAAAGCCCTCAAGCATGCGCAGCAAAGTGTCGGGCACGACTATCACCGCGCGACGACGAGCTCGAGGGAGACTCGCTATCCGCAGGTGTTGCTAGCCTGCGCGTTGGCCGACACCGATCAGCACGGTTACTTCACGGCCGGCGATGTCGTGACTCCGCTCACCGTGATCATGCAAAAACAATGCGAGACTTCCTCGTTCTCGCAGCATTTGAATGGTCTGTGCGAGGAGCGGCGCGGCCCTGCATTGCAAAGAATCGGCAACCCGCGCGCATACAAGTACAAATTCAGGAATGCGATTCTGCGGCCGTATGTGATTATGAGGGCGTTGCAGGGCGGCCTCATTTCCGAAGAGCGCATGACGCAGCTCGCGGCCTAAGTGTAGTGAGCATCGCGCGCGCTTATGCGCATCGCGCCATTCTCGCGTTTCCGCAATCTCTTGGAACGCGTCGGGCATGTCTGGCGTTATCCATCGCATCATCATTTCTGAGGACACACGGAGATGATTTCACGCCTGGAGTCGGCACGCTGTAGGTACCGCCCATCGTATTGTCATGGGAGCGCAGCGCCGGCGTAATATCGGTGACATGCAGCAGTCCGACTCGCCGGAACGCGAATTAACCCTCGGTGAGGCGCTGTCGATCGCCATTGTCCTTCAGAAAAACGCGCAGTTGGCTGAGGCGCAGAAACTGTATGAAGGTATTCTTGAAATTGCGCCCGATCATGCCGAGGCGCTGCATTTCGCTGGTGTGCTTGCTCATCAGCAAGGGCGCAGTGACGACGCTATAGCGCTCATCGACAGAAGCCTCCAACTCGCGCCCGGCCATGCGGATTGGTATAGCAATCTCGGCATCATTTTCCAGGCGCAAGAGCAAGCTGGAGGATGCCATAAGCGCATATCAGAGGGCGATCTCTCTGAATCCCGATCATGCGAATGCGCACAGCAATCTCGGTGTGCTGTTGCGCGGGTCGGGCAAACCGGTCGAAGCGGAAAACGCGTATCGAACGGCGATTCGCATCGACCCGGCTCACATCGATGCATATCACAATCTGGGCGTGCTGCTCACCGCTTTGAACCGCAACGAGGAGGCGGTCGCCTGCTTCTGCAAAGTGATCACGCTAAGGCCGAAGCACCGTGAAGCCCGCAAACTCATGGCGCTCGCGCACTGCACGATTGGCGAGGTTCATGCGGCAGTGAAAATCTTCGAGGAATGGCTCGAAGAAGAGGCAGCAGACCCGATCGCGCTTCATATGCTCGCTGCTTGTACCGGTCGCAACGTCCCGTCGCGCGCATCGGACGCTTACGTCGCGGAGACATTCGATAGCTTCGCGGCGAGCTTCGAGTCCAAGCTTGCCAGCTTGTCGTACCGTGCTCCCGCCCTTATCGTTGCTGTGCTCGAACAATCCGGAATTGTCCCGGTCAAGAGCCTTGACGTGCTTGATGCAGGCTGCGGAACAGGACTATGCGGTCCGCTCGTGGCCCCTTATGCGCGCCGGTTGATCGGAGTCGATCTTTCTGCAGGCATGCTAGCGCAGGCAAAAGACAAACATCTCTATGACGATCTGGTGAAACGCGAATTGACGGAATATCTGCGGGACAGCGCGGCGGCGTTCGACCTTATTATCTCAGCGGACACGCTCGTCTATTTCGGCGACTTACACGACTTCATTCGGGCGGCCGCGCGAGCGTTGCGACCGAATGGCATTTTGATCTTCACTCTGGAACACGCATCAGGCGCTGACCCGTCAATCGATTATCGCCTCGAGCTGCACGGGCGCTATAGTCATTCGTACGACTATGTAAAACGGCTGCTTAGCGGGGCCGGACTAGTGCCCGACATTGCGCATGCCGAGCTGCGGATGGAGTCTGGAGCGCCAGTCGCTGGACTGGTGATTCGAGCCGCCAGATCCGACGCTTCGATCAACCTTCCTTGTTTGCCTTGATGTCGTACTTGAAATGGATGCCGGCATCCAACGACCCGTCAGCCTTCTGCGGCTTGTACTCGAAGTCGACCTTAGCGAACTGCAGCGCTACGCTCTCCGCTGTTGAACCCGCGTCGCCGGAACTACTCAGAGCGACGCTCGTGATAAGGACGTCATTCATCTTGATTATCAGGAATTCCTGCTGGCCCTTGCCGGCCTTGCGCGCCGTTATGGTCGCTTCCTTAAGGTGCTGACCGGTTGCGCACGCTTGCAAGAGCAGCGGCGACGCCTTGTCGATGTGATGCATGAAGCTCAGATCATGGAAAGTTGCTTTGCCGGCGCCGCCTCCGCCGGGGCTCGCGGGTGTCTCGTTAACTCCCCACGACCATGAGAGCACCTCGACCTCGTCTTTATGCTTGCTGTCGCCCGACTCGCCCTTGATATCGCCTAACTTGGCAAAGATGTCTGCTGCCACCGGGAGCTCCTTATGCTTACGTCTTATACGGATGCGAATCTGCCGCAACCTTCGATTCGCTTACTCGTGACTCTACTCTTTCAAAGTTTTGACGCAAGTGGCCAGGGCGCGACATGAACAACTCCGTTGTAGTGATAGCCGCAGTAGATACGTTGAGCGCAGCAATGCCCATTAATGCGACTGGTTAATTCACTGGAATCTTCGCGTCGGTGACCACACGCCGCCATTTGTCAATCTCCGCGCGCATGAACGAACGAAACTCATCCGACCCTCGAGCGACCACGTTCACGCCCAGCGCTCCAAGACGGGTGCCCGTTTCTGCCGATCGGACTGCTCGTGAGAACGCGCTGTTGAGCGTTTTCACTACGCGCGGTGGTGTCCCCGCGGGTGCCAGGACGCCATACCAGGTACCCGTCTCAACCCCCGCATAACCTGCTTCCGCCATCGTCGGCACATCCGGCAATGCAGTGGAACGCTGAGGGCCGGCGACTGCGAGCGGGCGAAGGCGACCGGATTTGATCTGCGGAATTACGTCGAGCGGGCCTGCGAAAATCATATCGACGTGTCCGCCCAAAACGTCCACGATACCCGGCCCGGCGCTCTTGTACGGAACGTGCGTGAGCATGACACCGGCGGCAAGCGCGAACAGTTCGCCCGATAAATGCGGTGAGCTGCCGTTGCCGCCGGACGCGAAGCTTATTGCTTTCGGCTTCTGTCGTGCGGATACGACCAGATCCTGCACCGATTGTGCCGCAGCGCCTGAGCGCACCACGAGAATATTCGGCTGACTCACGAGCAGTGAGACTGGCGCGAAGTCCCTGATCGAGTCGTATGGCAACGTGCGAATCAACGTTACGTTCACTGCATGCGTCGTCGTGATCAGCAGAATGGTATGGCCATCCGGCGCCGCGCGCGCGACGATTTCGCTGCCGATGACGCCGCTCGCACCCGAACGATTATCGAGGATCAGCGACTGACCGAGGTTGTTGCTGACGGGCGATTGAATCAGACGCGCGATGCCGTCGGCGCCGCCGCCCGGCGCGAAGGGCACAATGCAGCGCACCGGTTTCGCGGGGAAGCCGGCGGTCTGCGCCCATGTCGCGGCCGGTATCGTGTATAAAAGCGCAAACAGGCAGACTGCAAGTCGCATGAAGCGGCAAAGATATCATGTGTGCCGGCGGAAAATGAAAGGAAGGGAATGGACGCGGGTATGCAAAGCTTCAGAACGAGTGACTGCCTCACACTGCGGTATGTGATAGACGATTACACGGATCCATGGCGTAAGAGCGACACGCTCGTGCTTTTGCACGCCGCAATGGGCAGCTCGCGGCGCTTCTACGCGTGGGTGCCGCACCTTGCGCGCGACTTTCGCGTCGTCAGGCTGGATCACCGCGGTCACGGTAGTTCGGATGCGCCGACGAAAGACCAGATCTCGTTCGAGCGCATCGGACTCGATGTTGTCGAGCTGCTAGACCATCTTGACGTCGACAGCGTGCATCTTGCCGGCTCATCCGCTGGAGCGATCACTTCGCAGAGTGTGGCGATCCGCTATCCGCAGCGCGTGAAGACGCTGGCGAGCTTCGCTGCACCGCCTGGCATGAAGATGGGACGGCAGGACTATAACGGCTGGCTCGCAAAGATCGGCAAGAAAGGACTCGACGGATTTCTTCGGGAGACCATCGCGGACCGCGTCGACTTAACCAAAGTCGAGCCCGGCTTCGTTGACTGGTTTATCGCCGAAGCGTGCCGCAACAAGGTTGAATCGCTCGCACTGTTCGTCACCACCGTGTCCGTCGTCGATCTCACATCTGAACTCGACAGGATTCGCTGCCCGACGCTAATCGTCGTGCCGGGCGCTGACCCTATACACCAGCTCGACGAATACGAGTTACTCAAGGCGAAGATCAAGCAATGCGAGTTTGTCGTCTACGAGGGCATGCCGCACAACATCACTGACACTGTGCCGGATCGCTGCGCCGGGGAATTGCTGCGCTTTCTGAAAGCGCACAGTTGATGCGCCATGCTCTTCAAAACCTGATGCTAGCATGCATTATCGTCGTCGCTGTCTGGCCGAGCGCTCATGCAGCCGACGAAGCATCAGCGTATCCGATCAAACCTGTTCGCGTGGTCATCGGATTTTCGGCGGGCGGTGTCGTCGATGTATCGATGCGCATCATCGCGCAAAAACTGAGCGACGCGTGGAAGCAGCAAGTGATTGCGGACAACCGCCCCGGCGCGGGCGGCATCATCGCCGCCCAGATCGTCAGCAACGCGAACCCGGACGGCTATACGCTGCTTTCTGTGTCGGCTGCGCACGTTATCGCGCCCGCGCTGTATTCGAAGATTCCGTACGACACGCTCAGAGATTTCTCCGGCGTCACAATGACCGTGATGGTTCCCAATGTGCTGGTCGTCAGTCCGGCGCTCGGCGTGAAATCGGCGAACGATCTTGTCGCCATGGCCAAAGCAAAGCCGGGCCAGTTACTGTATTCATCGGGCGGCGTCGGCAGCGGCACACACTTCGGTATTGAGCTGTTTAACAATCTGACCGGAATCAACGTCGGTCACGTGCCGTTCAAAGGAATTCCCGAAGCATTGACAGAGACGATCGTGAACAGAGTGCAGTTCACCATGTCGCCGGTGTCAAGCGTCTTGCCGTTTGCGAAAGACGGCAGAGTGCTCGCATTGGGAGTTACTACCGCCACTCGTGCTGCCGCGATGCCCGACGTGCCGACGCTCGCCGAAGCGGGCATCACGGGCTATCGCTGGGATCCATGGTTCGGTGTCCTCGTGCCGGCGAGAACGCAGCGGCCTATCGTTCGAAAGCTGAACGACGAGATCAGGCGCATCCTCATTCTTCCTGATGTCAAGGAACGGTGGACCGCGATGGGCGCGGAGGTGATGCCGCCGATTTCGCTCGAGGAAATGGACCGCTATCTTGCCGTGCAGACAGCGCTGGTGGCGAAGCTCGCGAAAGCGGCGAACATAAAACCGGAATGACGTGGTTTTCGGTATGGTGAACACATACTGCAATCGAAATCATCGCACCGAACGCGCGTAACACCAAGGCTAGCGATGGCCTTCTTCGAGCGGATGAGGAATTGTCTTCCTTCTACCTCCGCGGGAGAAGCGTCAAACTGATTACTTGATTCACTCACAAAGGAATTCCATGCGGGTCAAAATCTTTCCGTGGCTGGGCCAGGAATTCGTTTCACTTTCGTGGGAAGGCTCGGGTGAAGGATCCGTCGAAGACGAGACGCGCGGGCTCTTCACGCTTTTTGCTGAGCATCTCGGCGAATTGGGTTTGCGTCTCGACGACGTGGTCAGAACAAGAATGTTTACGCGCGACATGGATGCGTGGCTCGCCGGCAATCAGGAACGACGCCGCATTCTTACCGCGAAGGCCCGCTCAGCCAGCTCGAGTCATATCTGGACTGGCCGTTTAGGACATAAAGCGCGCGTTTCGATCGATCTCCTTGCCATGTATCCACCCGCACCCGGCGCAGACAAGATATTCAAGGAATACGATCCGCCGGTGTTTCCCTTGCGGAGCATGACCATGGGCGGCATTGTCTTCCTGTCCGGCGTGACTGACATGACGCATGCGACCTTCGATGAGCAATTTCCGGTGATCATCCAGCGCCTGACTGATAACTTGAGGAATGCGGGTGTGTCGTGGCAGGGCGTCAAGCGCGCTTCCTTTCTGCTTCATCATGAAGAATCGCTTGCCGCGTTGCGTTCGCGGTGGAAGGAAGCAGTAAGCGTCGTTATCCCGAGTGTCGACTACTCGTTCGTGGGAACGCGGCAGGGCAAGCGGCTGGAGGTGGAACTGACTGCAAAAGTCGACGGCTGATCATACGTACGATAGAAAGTGTCACATGTATCATCTGTCGCCAGCGGATGTGACGGCGTTAACGGTTCGGATCACTGTGTAAATCTCGCGTCAGCGGCATGAAGGGAGGACGACATGGACAATCTCTCGTTAGTCGCCGTAGCCGGAATGATCCTGTTGGCGCCCGCTATTGCGTGTTCACAAGCGTACCCGTCGAGACCCCTACGGCTGATCGTCGCCTCTGCGCCCGGCGGCAGCCCGGACATCAACGCGCGCGCTGTCGCCAGCGAACTCGCCACGCAGTTAGGCCAACAGGTCGTGGTTGAAAACCGGCCGGGCGCCAGCGGCATCATCGGTTACCAAGCGCTTGCTCGCGCAACGCCCGACGGTTATACGCTTGGCTACGTAACAAACCTGATCGCGACGAATCCAAGCTTGTATGCAAACCTTCCTTACGACTTTTCCAGGGACTTCCAGCCCGTCATCCTGTTCATATCGAACTTGAACCTGCTAGCGGTGACGCCATCGCTGCCAGTGCGGTCCGTCAAGGAATTGATCGAACACGCGCGAGCCAACGCCGGAAAGTTGTCGTATGGAAGTTCCGGAATTGGTGCGAGCCCGCATCTCGCAATGGAACTGTTTAAAGCGATGACCGGCACGGCTATCGTTCATGTGTCGTATAAAGGAACTCAGCAGGCAATCACCGATCTCCTCGGCGGGCACATCGACGTGGTATGCGACAACCTGGGACCATTGCTGCCGCTTGTGCAGGCCGGAAGACTGCGCGGCCTGGCCGTCACGTCCTTGAAACGCTCGCCAGTCGCACCCGAGCTGCCGACACTCGATGAGGCAGGCATTCCTGGCTACGAGCTGACGACCTGGGGAGGTTTCGTTGTGCCAGTAAATGTTCCACCGCGTGTCGTGCTGCGGGTGAACGCTGAGATCAATAAGGCTCTACACTCCGCTTCCTTGTCACAATCCATTGCGGCTCGCGGCCTGATTGCGGAGGGCGGAACTCCAGAGCGATTCAGCGAACATGTCCGAAAGGAAACTGAGAAACTGGGCAAGCTCGTGAAGTCATTGGGCATCAAACCGCAATAGGTTGTTGCGAAACGATTGTGCCCACTGCCACGCGGCGTCGTCCGCTGCGCAGCCCACAGTTCTGAATAGATGGATTTTCGGCCTACAGGACTACGCGTGCGATGGAGCAACCCTTATGTTTTGGCATTGCGAGCGTCGACTTGTACTTAGACGCGAGAACGCATTCGGAGACGGTCGGCAGTCCGGGGACACTGAGAACCGATGCTACGAGATGATTTGCCGATGACGCAACATTTCAATATTGTCATAGTCGGGTGCGGCGTAGCAGCCCTTACCGCCGCAGTCGCCGCAGCAGAAGCCGGCGCCAGCGTCGCTGTGCTTGAACGTTCAACGCGTGAAGAACGCGGCGGAAACACGCGGTACACCACCGCGGCGATTCGCATGAAAAGCGAAGATGAAGTGTCAGACGACTTCATGCCGGTTTTTCTGGACAACTGCGGATATCACATTCAACCGGACGGCGCCGCGTCGACGGTGCTCGACTACGAGAACTGGTCTCCCCTCGTACGCTCTGCATCTTTCACTGACCCCGAGCTTATTTCGTTTTTCGCAGACTCCGCTCCGCCAACGATCGCGTGGCTAAAGCAGCGCGGCGTCAAGTTCGGCGGCATCGGTTTCTATGGGCTGACGGCGCGCGCATCGCCACGCATCGCGATCAGCGGCGGCGGCTTGCATCTCATCGAGGTGCTCACGGCGCACGCGGACAAGCTCGGGGTGCAATTCTTCTTCGAGACGACGGCTCAGGGACTCATTCAGTCTGCGCGTGGAGACGTATGCGGTCTCACCGCATATGCAAAAGCGCGCGGCTCGGTCTCATTCAACTGCGACTCGGTCATCCTCGCTTGCGGCGGCTTCGAGGGCAATGCTGAAATGGTGGTGCGATACATCGGACCCAAAGGGCGCTATCTGCGTCCTGTCGCTCATGGCGGCTATTACAACAAAGGCGAAGGCATCGAGATGGCGCTGCGCATTGGTGCGGCGCCGGCCGGAGATTTCGCTGAATATCATGCTCAACCGATCGATCCTCGCTCGGGCGCCACTGAGCCGATTGTTATGATTTACCCGTACGGAGTTTTGATTAACCAGGCCGGCCAGCGTTTCCTCGACGAAGCTCCGGGCCCGATCGATGCGAGCTACGAGGATACCGCGCGCGCAGTTGCGGAGCAGAAGAAGGGTATCGCGTTCTGCATTCTCGACGACAAGATTAATGCGATTGAAAACTGGAAGCGTTGCGTGCGCTCGGACCAACCGCCCGTGACGATGCGGGACGTGAAGGCGCTCGGCAATGAGCTGGGATTCGATGGCGATGCAGCGCAGCGCACGATCGATGAATACAATCAGGCGTGCCGCGACGGCGACTTCAATCCCTATACGCTGGACGGTCTGAAGACGCACCGTTTATCGCCGAAGAAATCGAACTACGCGGTTGCACTCGATACGCCGCCTTATCATGCGTACCCGATTATCTCTTCGAACACCTTCACCTTCGGCGGTGTCAAGGTGAACACCAATGCGCAGGTCGTAAATAAAGACGGTGACCTGATTAAGGGACTGTATGCCGCAGGTGAGACGGTCGGTCTGTACTACGGAAAATACCCCGGAGCTACGTCTGTGCTGCGCGGTGCCGTTTTCGGACGCCGCGCAGGGGAACATGCAGGCACACGAGCGGTCGCGGCGCGCGTGATTTGACGCCAGTTACTTGATCCGGTCCTGGATTTTAGCGACAGCTTCGCGGGCGCACGCTTCGTCGAACTGGCCGCCGGGAGCGCCGCTTACGCCGATCGCGCCGATCGCCTGCCCACCGGCCTTGATCGTCACGCCGCCGACGCCGTAGGTGACGTTCGGCAACTGCGTAAATGGAACCGATGACGGCGCAGCCTTGGCCATGCGGTCAGCGACTTCCTTCGTGCTGCCCTCATTGCGCCCCAGCGTAATCGAGGCCGCCGAGTAGGCCTTGTAATACGCATTGTCCTGCGAGTGGATCGGCGCGCCGTCGCCGCGCAGCAGGGCCTGGCGCACGCCGTCGAGATTCACGACCACGGCCCACACCTTGTAACCCTGCTTCGCGCAGATGGCGACCGTGTCGCCCACGAGTTCGTTCGCGAGCGCAGCCGACAATTGCGGCCGATTGACCATCCCCTGAGAGAGAACGCAAGTCGAGGCAGCACCTCCGATAACCATTAAAGTCAACGCGACACTTTGACATTTTCTTGGAAACGGCAACATTGGACACCTCCTTTTTGTCAGTGGAAACTGCGACGTCACAATACTATAGATCGACTTTTGTTCACGCGCTGGCAGCATTTTGAGGCTGGATGCGTAGTCGCGGAAATATTCCGGCGTTCCTGCAACAATTACACTGCCAACAGACGTGAATCGCTCCACGATAGCCGGCGCGGCCAATACCGAGTTTAGTTCGGCATTGAGCCGCATTACGATTCCACGCGGCGTGCTCGCCGGCAGCAGATCCGCCCAAGGCGCCCTCGCAAGAAGGTCATGTTGCACTCCCTTCGTTCGTCGACCATGCCAACGGCATTCGATTAGTGTGCGCTTTCAACGGTACAGGCCGCAACAGGTATGCAAACGCACGCCGCCGCACCGTGATGCATCCGATAGCGCCTGTATCGGAATAGCTATTTTCATATGGACCGTGTCGCCGCACCGCTGGGTACTCGCTCACGTCCCAGTTAAGGGAGCGGAATCATCTATCTCCAACGCGATCGCCGGACAAGTCAACTCGCTTGTCCTGGATCGGCGCCGCTGGTTTCTCATATGCGCGGCGGCAAGCTCCGATCTGCTCGAACACCGGCGACTATCGCTAACCGCGTAAAATGAACCGCATGCCGCTTATTTCGGGAGGGCAATGAACGAGCGCCGCCGGTTTGTTCTCGCGTTCGCTGCAAGCACACTCGTAGCGCCGTTTGCTTCGTTCGCGCAACAGCAGCCGGCGAAGATCCCACGTATCGGCTTTCTCAGTCCGACTTCAGCTTCCGGATCAGCTCTCTTTTCTAGAGCAATTCCAGGCGGGCTTGCGTGATCTAGATTATGTAGCGGGTAAAAACGTCGTCGTCGATTACCGGTGGGCAGATGGCAACTATGAGCGACTATCCGAGCTTGCAGTGCAATTGGCACAGTCGAAAGCAGATGTCATTGTGGCCGCCACATCACCGGCCGTTCAGGCTCTGCAGAAAGTGACAACGGCGATCCCCATCGTCTTTGCAGGCGTCGGCGATCCGGTCGGTGGCGGATTCGTCGCAAGTCTTTCGCACCCAGGCGGAAACATTACGGGACTGTCAAATATCGGCATAGACGTAAGCGATAAGTACCTCGAGCTTTTGCGCGTTGCCGTTCCGAAACTGTCGCGTGTCGCTGTGCTCGTAAATCCGGGTCATCCGGCCCACCCGGCCAGACTGAAAAAAATCGAGAACACGGCGAAAACGATCGGCATCAGCGTGTCGCCGGTGCGAGCAGGCACCGCGAAGCAGATCGACGCCGCAGTTGGACCGATGACCCAGGCGCGCGCCGGTGCGTTGATCGTGCTGCCGGACCCGTACTTCCGCGCGCAAGTACGCCAGATCGCGGAGCTCGCCATGAGAAACCATCTGCCGACGATGTTCTGGTCGCGGGAGTTTCCCGCGGCCGGCGGTCTCATGAGCTACGGACAGTATGACGCGGAAAATTTCCGCCGGGTCGCGAGTTACATCGACAAGATTCTCAAAGGCGCCAAAGCGGGCGATCTGCCGGTGCAGCAGGCTACGAAGTTGGAGCTCGTCATTAACCTCAAGACGGCGAAAGCAATCGGACTGACGATCCCGCCGGAAATGGTACTGCGCGCTGATAAGGTTATCGAGTGATTTACCCTGGCGCTCCATGACGTGGCTAATTGGTGCACAACGACCGCATAGTCAAAGTGAACGGTCGTGCAGCTGCTGCGAAAATGCTGTCGTAATGATTAGAAGTGAGGCGGGCACCGTACAGAGAAAATGACGTGGCGAATTTGGCTCTGTTTACGCGCCGCACATAAAGTCATCATTGAGATCATCCACGCCCGGCCACCGCGTTATCGCAGACGTTACGCGTGCGGCATCAGCAGACGAAATGTCAAAAAAATCCCCGCCGAAGCGGGGAATGGTCTTGGGATATCTGGCTTAAGCGCGCCTGCGCTTAATAGATGCGAGTCCCAATAGACCTACGCTCAGCATGATCCAGGTAGAAGGTTCCGGGTACTGCAGCGACGCCGTCGAGTGAAAAAGCCGCGTTAAAGGTCGGCGGCGTTGCGCCTCCGACGATGTCAGTCCCCACACGCAGCCAGTCGGGGTCGAGATTCGCATCGCGGGTCCATGCTTGCAGATCAATGGTTAAAGGCGTTGTCCCTGCGCCGCTGATAGGACGCGAAGCCGAGAGCCAGTAGAACTGCCCGTTGCTGTTTACCGCGACTTGCGGCACAAAGAAGTAGTGATCGGCAGGGAGGGTCAAGGGACTCGAGAAGGTGACATTCAACTGCACTTCCTGACCGGTGACCGGACCGTTGCCGCCGGTTGTCTGGCCAGGCGCCGGATGAATCCCGCCCGCTTGCACGCTATTCAGCGCTGTGAATGTCGGCGACAAAACACTTGTGCTGAAGCTCAACTGGCCCGCCGCACTGTCGCGTGAGGCGAAGGCCACGTCCGAAGGCGAATTAACCCGCGTCGGCACCTGTGGTGTTGAGAACGCCGCAGGACCGGATGTGCGTCCAACATCAGAATCGTTCGGAAATACCCGGTAGATCTCGACAATCACCTCTGCAATATTCGCCGCGCCACCGCCGGTGATCAGGCCGGTAAAGGATGCCGAGTTAATGGTTGTGGGCGAAGCCAGGATGAAATCATCGGCCGCTTCGATTTCGAAGGCCCCGCCACTATCAGGCCGCGTGGCCATCGCCATCAGGTTGTTGGGCGTCAGATTGTTGTAGACCGTTGCACCGAACGCAGGAATCGCGAGAATCGTTCCGAGAGCAACAGCGGCAAGAGATGTGAGATGGCGCATGGACTATTCCTTTCATCAAAGTTGCGGATGTTCGCGCGCCCCCCACGGCCACACGAGTGCTTTCAATCTGCTACGTAGCAACGATAGTCTAGCGCTGACGACAGTTACAAAACAGATACCAGCGATGTTGACGCTGTTGTGCCAGTGGCGTAGTCACAACGGACCATTGACACTCGAATATGAGCATGCGTCGACAAGGAGAATCGTCGGAGCGCTTGCCGGCGAAGTTTGCTGACGCTCGCGAGCAGTCACACCAGCCGAATCATTTGTGCGCCTGCTATTGCAGCGTTACGCCATTTGCAAATATCAATCGACTTTTGCGCCGGAATCCTTGACGACCTTCGCCCATTTGCGCAGTTCCGATTGCACGTAGATCGCAAAATGTTCGGGCGTGTCCCCTTCCGGGTCGGCGCCCTGTGCCTTCAGATATTCGCGCATATCAGGGAGCTTCAAACTGTCGGCAATACCCGCGTTGAGTTTGCTTATGATGGGCTTCGGCGTGCCAGCCGGAACAAAAACGCCCCACCAGCCGGTGACTTCGAACCCGGGCAGGCCGGATTCGCTCATTGTGGGCAGCTCCGGCAGGACATCCGATCGCTTTGCGCCCGTGGTCGCCAAGCCGCGCAACTTGCCTGCTTTGATATTCGGCACAGCGGTCGTGATGTTGTCGAACATCATCGATACCCGTCCAGCGATAAGATCGATGCTTGCCGCCACGGCGCCCTTGTAAGGCACGTGCACGATGTCGATGCCGGCCATCGTCTTGAGCAGCTCACCGGCCAGATGATTCGAGCTGCCGACGCTGTTTGACGCAAATGTAAGCGCCCCGGGCTTCGCCTTTGCCATCGCGATCAATTCCTTCACTGATTGCACGGTCATCGACGCAGATACCAACAGCACATTGGAAACATGTGCGACCAATGTGATAGGTGCGAAGTCACGCACCGCATCGTATGGAACACTCGAGAACAATGCCGGGTTGACGCCATGCGTGCTGCTGTTGCCGAATAGCAGCGTGTAGCCGTCGGCTGGTGCGCGCGCCGCGATGCCTGTCCCGATGTTGCCGCTGGCTCCGGCACGGTTGTCGATTACGACTTGCTGTCCCCAGCGCGCTGTTAGTTTTTGCCCGAGCGCACGCGCGAGAATGTCTGTGATGCCGCCGGGCGGATACGGCACGATGAAACGAATGGGCCGCGAAGGATAATCTGTCGCGGATTGTTGTGCGATGCCCGCAACGGGCGTGCAGCCGATCACGAGCATGCCCATCATCAGCCGCGGTTTTAAGTGCGATGTCTTCATTGCTGCGTCCTCGAGTCGTGCTGCGCATCCCGCACCACTTGAGCTAACGCCTTTATGCCGCGTTCAATGTCTGCAGGGCCCACCGTGCTGAAGCACAGGCGCAAGGTGGCGGCGTCGGCTGAGCTCGCAAAAAATGGAGCACCCGGCACAAAGGCTACGCCCGCAGAGAGTGCGGTCTCAAGCAGCGTTTCTGCATCGAGCCCGTTCTTCAAGCGCAGCCACAGGAACATGCCGCCACCGGGCGACTTCCAGTGCGCATGGTCGCTCAGGTATGCGCTTAACGATGCCTGTAACGCCTCAGCGTGTCGACGGTATAGGGCACGGCTTGCGTGCAGATGCTGATCGAGGAAACCGTCTTTGACGATCTCGAATACGACACGTTGCATCAGAGTCGAACTATGCAAGTCGCTCGCTTGTTTCGCCTGCTCGAGCCGCCGCGACAATGCCGGTGGCGCTATCACGTAGCCAAGCCGAATGCCTGGAGACAATACTTTTGAGAATGAACCGAGGTACGCGACGCCACTCGCATTCATCGAGACCAGGGTCGCGTGTTCGACTCCATTATGATCGAGCGCGCCGTACGGATCATCTTCGACGATCGGAAGGTCCATGCGTTGGCAGATCTCGACAAGAGACTGGCGCCGCTGCAACGACAGCGTGCGTCCGGTAGGGTTTTGAAAAGTGGGAATGGTGTAAAGAAATTTGCACGCGCCATGAGCGCCGGCTAGCGCGTCAGCGAGCGCTGCAGGATCGATTCCATCATCGTCGCACGGCAGTTGCAGATAACGCGGCGAGTACTGCGAGAGCGCTTGGAGCGCTCCCGAGATAAGTGGGTGTCTCGACGGCAACGGTGTCACCGGCATCGAGGAGCACCTTACCCAACAGATCGAGGCCTTGCTGGGAGCCATTGGTGATCAGCACCTGGCCCGCGCTAATGCGCGCGTTGGGCGTGGAGATGCGAGCAGCGATCCACTCGCGCAGAGGTGCGAAACCATCAGTCGGACCGTATTGCAAAGCTGCGGTGCCGTCGCACCGGAGGACCTCGTCGAACGCACGCGCAAATTCCTCGCGTGGAAACGTCTCGGGCGCAGGCATGCCGCCCGCAAACGATACCAGGTCCGGATGTACGGACAAGCGCTTGGCAAGCGCACGGATCGCCGAATCGCTGTACGCACGGCCGCGCGCGGACAGCCGCCACACATTTGGTTCCTGCGTTTTGCTTTCGCTCTGCTTCGACAAACAGAACGCCTATTCGGGTTTCATCCCGGCGTCACGTGCGATTGTGGCCCAACGTTGTAGCTCGTTCGCGATATAAGCCTTCGATTCCGCCGGAGTCGTTGTGCGGACGTCGACCGCGAGCTCGGCGACGCGTTCACGTACTGTCGGGTGGTCGATGGCAGCGATTAGATCTTTTTGTAGACGCGCGGCGATCGCCGCCGGCATGTTGAGCGGTGCGACATAACCCCACCATTGGTTGATGATCATGTCCTTCATGCCGAGCTCGAGCAGTGTCGGCACATCAGGGAGTGCTTCCACGCGCTTGTCGCTGGCCACCGCAACGGCGGCGATTCTTCCCGTTCTAAGCGTGCCAGCGCCGCTCGGCGAGTGTCGCCATATAGATCTGAACCTGCCCACCGGCGAGCTCGATCAAAGCCGGCGCTGCACCTTTATAGCCGATCTGATTGAATTTGGTGCCGGTGCGCGACTGCAGCAGTTCGAGCGCCAGGTGAGAAAAGGAGCCGACACCCGTGTGTGCCGCAGGAAGGGCGCCGGGCTTTGTTTTGGCGAGTGCGATGAAATCGTTGAGCGATTTCACCGGCAGGGCAGCATTTATATATACAAGGTTCGGCGAGACGCCGATCAGCGTTAACGGCGCCAGATCGCGCGCGAGATCGTACGGCAGCTTGAGCGTCGTTGCCGGCATTACGGCGTGCGCCGCCTCGACGATCGTAATCGTGTAGCCATCCGGAATCGCCTTGGATGCCATGTCGACGCCGATCGTCCCCGATGCGCCCGCGCGATTGTCGATGACGATTGGCTGCCCGACAAGCGTCGTCAACCGCTGCCCGACGATGCGCGCAAGCGTATCCGTGCTGCCGCCCGCCGGCCACGGGACGATCACGCGTATAGGCTTGGTGGGATACTCAGCGGCAGCGACCGTAAGTGACAACAGAGCGGCCACGACAAAAGTAGTGCGGACGCATATCTTCATTGCATGTCCTCCCTCGGCGAGGTGATCAGGCTAGCATTTCGCACGCGCGCTGCATACGCGTGCACGCTTCGCCTAATACTTCGATCGATGATGCGATGGAAATCCGAAGGTGGCCTGGCGCTCCATAGGCAGTGCCGTCCATGACAGCGACGCCCTCCGTTTCAAGCAGATAATGGGCGAAATCCCGATCGTTCGCGATTGTCTTGCCGTCCGGTGTGCGCTTTCCGATCACACCCTCGCACGAGGGAAACACATAAAACGCACCTTCGGGGACAGGAACGTGCATACCAGGTGCGCGATTCAAAGCCTCGACGCACGAAGTCACGGCGCTGCTGAAACATGTGCGAGCGCTCGCGGACAATTTCCTGCGGCCCGTCGAGCGCAGCGATCGCGGCAGCCTGGCTGATCGAGCAGGGGCCATGCGTACATTGCGACTGTACTTTCGCCATCGCCTTGATCAGGTGTTTTGGGCCGCCTGCATAGCCGATGCGCCAGCCGGTCATGGCATACGCTTTAGAGACACCGTTGACGGTGAGGATGCGCTCATACATCCCGGGCGCGACTTGCGCCGGCGTTTGTAGCTTGCGGCCATCGAACAAGATGTGCTCGTAGATATCGTCGGAGAGCACGGCGACGCGTGGATGACGTTCGAGCACATTCATCAGTGCACGCAATTCAGTGTATGAGTACACGGCGCCGGTAGGATTGCTGGGGGAATTGAGCACGAGCCAACGCGTGCGTGGAGTGATCGTCGCCTCGAGCGTATCAGGCTGCAGCTTGTAGCCTTCAGCAGCACTCGATCGACCCGCCACAGGCTCCCCGCCGGCAAGCCGCACGATATCAAAGTAAGAAACGTAGTAGGGCGACGGAATGATGACTTCGTCACCCGCCTCAAGTGTGGCCGTCATCGCGTTGAAAATGGCCTGCTTCGCGCCGGCGCCGACAATGATCTGGTCAGGCGCGTACTCGAGCGCGTTTTCGCGCTTGAACTTCGCCGCGATCGCGCGCTTCAGGTCCGGCATGCCGTCGATATTCGTGTACTTAGTCTGCTCCCGCCGCATCGCTTCAATCGCTGCCTGCTTGACGTGTTCTGGTGTTGGAAAATCCGGCTCCCCGGTTGTCAGTGCAAGGATGTCTCGTCCCTGCGCTTTCAGGGCGCGGGCAATCTGTGATGCACGAGCACTCGCAGATTCCTCGAAGCGGCTCATGCGTGCGGCGATTTCGATCATGATGCTCTCTCGTTTTCTGATTTGGACGGCGAGCCGGCGCGGGTTTGGGGGGCATACAAGTGTCGGCGGCGCGAGCAGGTAGAATAAACCATTACCATCGCATATTGCGGTTCGGGAGACTCACATGATTACCCGGCGTCGCGCCGCATTGATGCTTGGCGCAGTTGCGTTCGCGCCGATTGCGGCGTCGGCCCAACAACAGGCCAGAGTGTGGCGCATCGGATATTTTGGGCCGCCATCAGCGGTCGCGCCGGGTTTGCTCGATGCATTCCGTGACGGCCTTCGCCAAAGAGGGTACATCGAGGGCCGCAACCTCGTCATCGAGTATCGCTATACCGATCGACCGGAGAAGGGATTCGCCCAGGAGGCTGCCGACCTCGTCGCAAGCAAAGTTGATGTCATCGCGGCCTCGCTTACTTTCGTCGCTATCTTTGCGCAGAAGGCCACGGACAAGATTCCAATCGTCATCATGAACGGCGATGATCCTGTCGAGAACGGGCTCGCGGTCAGCCTCGCACGCCCGGGTGGTAACGTCACCGGCGTGGTACCGACTCAGTTCCGAGCTGATCGGCAAACACGTACTGCTGCTCGCCGAAGTCGTGCCGCGAATCAAGCGAATGGCGATGCTCGTCAATCCGAACAATCCCGTTACTCCCTTCGCGTTGCCAAACGCGAAGCGCGCCGCGCAATCGCGCGGGATAGAACTTGTTGTCGTCGAAGCACGCTCGCCGGAAGAACTCGATGGCGCAGCAAGGACCTTGAGCAAGCAGGGCGCCGCGGCTCTTGTCGTAATGGCCGATGGCATGTTCTATGTGCAACGAGCCAGGATAGCGGAGATCGCATTGAAGCAGCGCATGCCATCGATATATGCATTTTCCGAGCACGTGAGCGCGGGCGGCCTCGTCGCGTACTCCGCGAGCTCACCTGAAAACTATCGGCGCGCCGCTGATTATGTCGATAAGATTTTGCGCGGTGCGAAAGCCGGTGATCTGCCGATCGAGCAGCCGACAAAGTTCGAGCTGATCATGAATATGAAGACAGCGCGGGCACTCGATATCAAGGTTCCCGACGCGATTCGAGTTCGTGTCGACAAGGTGATCGAGTAAGCCCATATCGCATCTCCGTCGCGACACCTCGGACCGGCTGCACACGCATTCGATGTCTTACAGTCAGTGCGAAAGCAAACAGGTATCATAAGACGTGCGAGATGCCCGGGAGGTGCTCGCAAGGTTCAGCAGAAAGGGGAAGACTCAAGCGATGAGAAATTTATTTTGGCCGGGGTTGGCAGGTCTAGCTGCTGTGCGTGAATGCGTGGGCGGGCGTTGTCGACGACATGAAGGCTCTGGTAGAACAAGGCAAGACGTCAGAAGCATATGAATTGGGCAAAAGCCATCCGGAAGAGTTGGGCGATCCGACTTACGATTTCTATTTTGGCGTCGCCGCCGTTAGCAGCGGGCGGTCCGGTGAAGGCGTATTAGCGCTCGAACGGTACGTACTTAACTTTCCCGACAATGCGTATGGTCGCCTCGAATTGGCGCGCGGCTATTTTGTGCTCGGGCAAGATGCGCGGGCCAAGGAAGAGTTCATGCTGGTGCTGGACGCCGCCCCGCCGCCGGATGTCCGGGCCAGTGTCGAGCGGTTTCTCGACGCGCTGCGTTCCCGCGAAGCGATGTATAACCCTGTCAAAGGCTTCTACGTAGAAGCCGGTTTCGGCTACGACACCAACGCGAACGGGGGTGTTAGCTCAGGCTCCAACTTCCGCATTTTCGGCGCCGATCTGCCGGTTCCATCCGGTCTGGTACAGCAGCGTGACTACTTCGGTACCTTGGCCCTCGGCGCCAATGGCAGCATTCCCCTGTCTCCCGGCGTGCTTGCTTTCGCCGGGATCAATGCCGATTTCAGAGACTACACAACACAAACGGACTTCAGCCAGAAATCGCTCGGCGGAGTTGCCGGCATGAGTGTGATCAAGGGCAGCGAACTGTTTCGCGGCAGCATTGCTTATAGTAACTTGTGGCTGCAGAACGATCAGTATCGCGACGTCTGGAGTCTGGGCGGTGAATGGTTTCATCAGGTTGACGAGCGGCAGTCGGTGAACGGGTTTGCACAATATTCCCGTCTCACGTTACACGGGTTCAAATTCACCGCTGGACTCTGATTTCCCGATATTCGGGCTAAGCTACCGACGGGCCTTCGTTTCCGCCATGCAGCCATTGGTCAGCGTTACCGGATATGGCGGACGTGAGAACGTCAGCGAGCGCAGCGATCGAACGCGCAAGGTGTATGGTGCGCGGCTTACGGGCAGCCTGACCCCGGCGCCACGCTGGAGTGTTTTGATGGGTGCGGACGTACCAGTTGAGCGACTATAGCGCGCCGGATTTAACGCGCATGCTCGATTTCACGCGGAAAGACCGGTATGGAGCCTTTGACCTGACTGTGGCCTATGCGATAACACGCAACCTGAGCGTACGCGGCGAGGCGCTCGTGTCTCGTAACTTATCGAACGATACCCTGTTCGAGTACGATCGCAACACACTGGCATTCAAAATTCGATACGAATTTAATTAGAGTTACGTTTGGAGCTGTCGATGAAACGAACGTTGATACCTTGTGTCGGGTTAGTTGCACTCCTTCAAGTGAGCCTGCCGCTTTTTGCCCAAACAGCCGGCCGCGTCCTGCTGGCGACCGGAGAGGCAACAGCGCTGCGGGCGGGCTCGCCAGTGAAACTTGCGCGCGGCAGCGAGATCCTCGAGAAGGACATACTCGAAACAGGACCGAACTCAAGCCTCCAGGTGCGATTCACTGATGAAAGCATGCTCGCGCTCAGGGAGCGGTCGCAGATTTCAATAGAAAGCTATCGCTTTTCAGGCAAGGCAGACGGGGAGGAATCCGCGGCGTTTCGTCTCGTCAAAGGAACGATACGAACCATCACCGGTATCGTCGGGCGCGTCGACCACACGCGCTATCGGGTCGATACGCCGGTCGCAGTGATCGGGATACGCGGCACGATGTACGCGCTCGGCTTTTGCAACGGGGACTGTACTAACGCCGACGGCACGCCTGCCCCGGATGGCCTTTACGGCGCAGTCAACGGCCCGTCGCTGGGCACCAATAAGATTGCCGTCGAGAACAAGGCCGGCGAATCGATCCTGACTCAAGGACAGTTCTTCCGTGTTGCTACCGCCGATAGTCCGCCGGTGCTTTTGCTGCAGCCGCCACACTTTCTGTCGGATCGCATGCCTGGGAAGCCCAAGTCGATCGCCGCAAGTGGCGGGGAACAGACGGGCGCGAGTGGTATAGGTGCAGACAGCCGCGCTAATCCACTGCCGGCGCCGTTAGGACAGATTGCTGCAACAACCACTGATATGAGATTCATTCCTCAGACGCAGAACTTGGGCGCGAACGGCTTGCCGGTAGGCGTCAACGTTTCGCAAGGTATTACTTTCAATCAGATCGGCGGTGCAGGCGTTGTTCAAGGCCAGTTAGTGTGGACCACTGCCGGCGACATGGACTTGCACATGCTGACACCAACCAACGTCGAAGTATTTTTCGCTAACCGCACAGTTACCTTCGGCGGCGCGACGGCAAAGCTCGACGTCGACAACACCTCAGGCGGGACGCGAGCGGCGCCGGCGGTGGAGAATATCGCCGTAACGGGGAGCGTGCCCGCAGGAAATTACACTTTTTTCGTTCGCAACTTCTCGGGACCACCGACGGCATCGGTACTCAACGTTACGGGTAACAGCAATGCGAGTGGTCGGACGTATGCCGTCCCCACATTAAATAGCGGTCAGACGTCCGGAAACTTCGTCGTCACCCGCAATCCCAACGGCACGGCGACCTACAGCCCTTGAAACTCGCTTAGCGCTCTGCGCACGCGCGTGCACGTGGCGCGCTCGTGCCTGCCTAACATTATGTTTGCGCAGGGCGCAGATGACGTACTCGGCTAACGTTACTTCTTCGTTGCCAGGACACCGTCGCCGGCGAATGTCGTCGCGAACCGGGCTTCACGTAAACGCTTGGCCACCTCGGCGGGTACGTCTCGACCGCTCGTCAGCTTGTTAGGAGTGCCGGTGTAATGGAACAACTTTCCATGTCTCTTGATGACACGTGCGAGCTCGTTATAAAACGCTTGGGAATACAGTTCTCCTGCGATACCAAAACGAGGCGGGTCGTGCAGGATGGCGTGTACAGAGTTATCAGGTATCGAGTGAATCGCGTCGGCAATGTCGGCCTGCGTTAACGTCAACCTATCGCCGCCCTGGGGCGACCATGGATTGATACTCCGCAGCCAGATCACGTTCGGATCTTTCTCATAAGAGAGCACCTGCTTCGCGTGCCGCTCGATGCACCAGGCAGCGAAATATCCGAGACCGCCGCATGTATCGAGAACGATCTTGCCCTCCGGACCGATCAGATCGACTTTGCGCCCGGCGTCCGCATACGGCGAGACGTGCGCGGTGGGCAGCATCTTTATACCGTCGATCTCGAAGGTCGGTGGTCCGTAATGTGTGGGCACCAGTTTGACAAGGGACGTTGTAAAACGCGCGGCGGCCTCAAAGGACGCACCCGTCCAATAGTAGATCGTCCGGTCCTTGCAATTTTCCATAAATGGAAAATGCTCGCCGCGACAGATCCAGCCCTTGTCGTATACCTCGACAATCGACGCCGAGCGGCCCAGATCGAGTGAGCACTCGACGCGTGGCTCGCCGGTACGGCGGGCGGTTTGCAATTTTTTGTGTACTTCCATAGTTAACAGCGGGCGCATTGAGTCTTCCGCGGCAATACCGCGCCAAACGGTCAGCTCTTAAGTGCGGCTGCCGTGTTCTGACTGCGCCGCCAGGCTGCAGGCGGCTTGCCGACCTGACGCTTGAATGCACGCGTAAAGGCTGCTTCCGACTCATATCCCACATCGAGTGCGATTGACGCAACCGGCGCCCGGCTCTCTCGCAACAATGTTGCGGCCGCCTGCATGCGCCACTGGGTAAGATATTGCATCGGCGGCTGTCCGATGAGCCGCACGAAACGTTCGTAGAACGCGGAACGCGACAGTGCGATCTCATCTGCGAGCGCGTCTATCGTCCATGCGCGGGCCGGATCTTCGTGAATGATTGCGAGCGCGCGTCCCACATGCCGGTCCGCTAAGCCCGCGAGCCAACCGGTGCTCTCGGCAGGCAGGCGCTCGACGTGACGCCGAATCGCGTCGACGAACATCATTTCGCTGATGCGCTCGAGTACAGCCCGGCCGCCGGGACGCTGATTCTGCGAAGCATCCACCGCTTGCCGCATGACCTCGCTGATCCATGCACCGCTGCTCGCAGCGGGCAGATGCATGAGCCGCGGCAGTGTGGCAATCAGCGGATTGAACGGCCGCAGGTCGCAACCGAGAAAACCGCACGCGACATTGGTTGGCGAGTCCGGTCCCGGCGCTCCGTACGAAAACTCAGTCGGCGTGCTGAAGACGACGGGAATGGGCTTCGGATCATTGCGCGTCGCGAGTACCCATTCAGGGGTCATGCGGATCGGTTGCATGTTCGGTGCGCTGGAAATGACATGCGCGTCGCCATGCGGAAACATGATGATATCGCCGGCTTCAAGACGCACCGGCGACTCGCCGACGATCGCGGCCCAGCCGCTGCCCTTCGTGATGACGTGATATTCCATCACGTGTTCGGCGCCGGGGATGACCGTGCCGGCGATCTCGTTCACGGCGGGCGCCTGCGCAGCCCACTCGTGTCCGAAGCTCAGGTAATAGAATACTGCGCCGCGAAGACGCACTGAGCGCAATACATCTGAGAGTGTATCGATGGCCATAGACGTTTTCCGGACGAACAGGCAAGTGCGGCGGACGCTCGATCAAGCCCGCTGCGGGTCAGGACGCGCGGGCAAATGTGAACGACGGGTGGCTAAGTGTCAAGCGTATTCCAAGCGAATAATTCGCCTTGTTCACCACCGTGAAGTGAACCGTTCAATCAACCGAGGAGTGTAAATCATGACCACAAGCACACTTGTTCCACCCTCTAAACAGAAAACGAGCAGCGCCCCAACGCCTGATTATGACGGCATCAAGCAGCGCCAGCAGGCCACATGGGCGAGCGGAGACTTTGCAATTATCGGCGTGACACTGCAAATCGTCGGCGAGAATCTCGCCGAGGCCGCTGATATTCGCGCCGGCGAGCGCGTGCTCGATGTTGCAGCCGGCAACGGCAATGCCACACTTGCCGCTGCACACCGCTTCGCCTCGGTGACTTCCACCGACTATGTGCCGGAACTTCTGAACAAAGGTCGTGCGCGCGCGGCGGCAGAAGGTTTGCAGATCGACTTCCAGGTTGCCGACGCAGAAAACCTGCCGTTCGAAGATGGACGCTTCGATGTTGCGCTGTCGACCTTTGGCGCGATGTTCACGCCAGATCATTCGAAGCCAGCGCGCGAAATGCTGCGCGTCGTGCGCAATGGCGGACGCATCGGGCTTGCCAATTGGACACCCGAAGGATTTATCGGACAGTTATTCAAGACGATCGGAGCTTATATTCCGCCGCCGGTGGGATTGAAATCTCCAGCGCTATGGGGCACCGAGCCGCATATCGTGGAACTCTTCGGCGCTCAGGCCGCGGATATTCGTACCGTGCGCAAAAACTTCAACTTCCGCTATCGCTCTGCGGCGCACTGGCTACAGATCTTCCGCGACTTCTACGGGCCAACGCACAAGGCGTTTGCGGCACTGGATGCCACCGCTCAGAAGGCGCTCGAGAAAGATATCACTGCGTTGCTCGACCGGTGCAACATTGCAGGAGCTGCGTCGTTGGTCGTTCCTGCAGAATATCTCGAGGTAATCATCACCAAGCGCGGCGGCTGATATAGAAGGTAAGCCGCACTGCGGTTGGACGGCTTTCTTTGCAGCGATCGCCATAACGAGCCATGCACGAGGCAGCCGTTATGGCGGCGCAATTGCTTCAATTCTGACCAATTTATTCGTGTGTATCTGTAGCAAAGGATGCAAGCATGAACATGACTGCGACTCGCAACATCGCTCGGCTTCAATGAAGGTGAGTTCACGCCGCGCGCCTGGCATCTGGTCGCCAATAATCTCGCGGGCAGCAGACAGCAGGCATGGCACGAGTATCAAAATAGCTACGATCGCGAGCGCCCACATCTGCGCGATATCCCCGCGAGCGTCCGCAGACCGCCGGCCCGCACGCACGCCATCGCTGTTATCTGCGTCATGGGGCTCTCGATCGCGGCCGTGCTCATCACCAGTCGCGTTGCGGAATACTTGTTGGCGAACCGGACGCCGATTGCCGGTGTCGCATCTCCGAATTTGAATGCATCGCGATTTATGCTGAATGGATTGCTCGTGCCTGCACTCGATAGCGATGCGATGCCTTTGCGCTGGGTCGATCCGCGGCCTGCGTTGGCGTGCGGACCCGGCACCAGCGTATACGTGAATGGCCGACCGCTGGTCTCAGGCGCACGCGTGCCCGTGAAACCATTCACGCTCGAATGGCATGCGAACGGATGTCACCCTTTCGGTCCACAAGGGCCGCGGTTCGATGGTAGCGTGACGCTTACCGTATTCACCGAAGACTGGGGATTCAGAGCCACCGTGAAGCCGTCGCATATGCGCGTAACGTCCGCGGCAAATGAGACCACCTTCATCGAACCAGGCGAGGTATCGATGCCGCAATCTTCTGACGAGCACATTCATCATCGACTGCCTGCTTACATGCAGAACCCGTACGCGCGCGATGATTTAGGGTCGTAATCTCCTCGAATCAACCGCTACGATCAGTCAGCAATGTAACGATATCGCGCACTGCCGTGCGCGCTTTCTCACGCAGCACGGTATCGTCGTTGTTGGCGACAGGGTGACCGATGACTGAGAACGGATAGCCTTTCAGACCGTTCACATCGCTCACGGCCTCCGCGGTGCGCGCGAAACGATCCGTGATGATCGCGACTGCCGGTATGCCGAGCCGCTCAGCTTCGATTGCGTCGTGCAGACTGCACGACGAGCAGCTCCCTCAATCGCCAATGGCCGACAGAATGGCGTCCGCTCCGCTCATCTGCGCCAGCATTGGCGGCGGCACCGGTCGTGACGCGTCGGGCTTGCGCCGGCGAATGCACTCCCGCACGCCGTGTTCCTTGCGCAGCATTTCCTCGATGAAATCGAACAGCCGCTCGGTTCCGATCTTCGCATTGTCGATCATGCCGACCACTGCGCCATTCAAAGATGCAAGCGGCGGAGCCATGCGCAGCGCTTCACCTTGCGCGGACTGGCGCGGATCCAGTATTCGAAGTGTCATGATATGAGCTCCTTGCGTAAAAGCGGTCTGTAAACATTCAACGCGTTGCTAGCGAGCACGTAGACGATACAAAGAAGACAGACGATACAGAAAGAACCTTTCCATCATCTGAGGACTTTGAAATCTCTGTGACTTTTTTCAAGCAGATATTGGAACGGTAACCGCTAGCGATTTTTTTCCGTACCATGGCGGCAGTATCGCGCCGAAACCGCCTGCCGGGCCGCCTGCGGCGATGATCAGGAGGTCGTCCGGTGAGCGCAGCGCGCGGTACACTTTTTCTTCGTCCTTGCGACCCGCGACCGCGGCTTTACCGACCGTACGCCACTCACCGCGTTTCACGCGCGCGGCTTCGAATGTGTACTCGCGAATATTCTGCTTGGTCCAGCCGGCAGCTGCAAATATCTCGCGGTGCTGTTTCGGAATCACAAAAGCGTAATTGCCTTCCCAGATGGAATAGGTAAGCATATTGCTGCGAATCGCCGCTGCGTAGGTATCAAGAATTTCTTTAGGGTCATGCGTCCATTCGTTCATGATCTGGTGCGGCGATTCGACCTGTAGCGCCGTTACCGCCGAGGTGCCCGCAGGTATGCCGCGCTCTACTGATAGCGGTAGCCACGTCGAGTCTTCTTCATCTTCCGCCACGCAGAAGGTGTACTTCCCGGGGTGGCCGAGCGTCGAGCGATCGAGCTGGCCTGGAATCCCGCCGAGGACGTTCAGCAGTATCAGCCTTATTGTGCGGCCAACGGTCGCGTTGGCGCGGCTTGCATTAGCGAGCGCGTTATGCGTCGTATTCATGCCAATCGCCAGGCGGATCGGGCCGTTTACAACGATGAACGGTGCGCTCCCGCCGGTACTTGCTGTGCTGCCATGCAATGCGTACTGCGGATCGCACATCGCTTTCATCGCCGCCACGACGACCGGCATGTATTCAGGCAAACAACCCGCCATCACCGCCGCGATCGATACTTTTTCAGCAGTGATGCTTCGGCGGCGCACCGGTTCGACGCCGATCACATCAGCGGCAGCGAGTTTCGCTGCGTCAAGAAAGCGCGCTACCGCATCTTCAGTCGGCGGGACGATAGGCAGACCATCTGTCCAGCCATTGCGCTGGTACAGCTCATTGGCTTCGACTGCGTCGGCAACTTCATATACCGCGCTAGCGAATTTGCTCATCGGTTGCCTTTGCCATCTAGTACCGAAATTCGTTTAGCGATCCAAACGGATGTAGCAGGCGCTCGTAAGATACGACGCTTATATGATGCCATCGTTCCGTAACTGGCGCACTTCCGCCGCGGACAGATCTGCCAATCGTCCGAGCACTTCTTCCGTATCCGCTCCGGGCAGCGGCGACGGCGCGTCGTAGCGCGCTGGTGTGCGGCTGAACTTGATAGGAAATCCGGGACCGCTCGCCGCGGCCGAAGTGCCGGTTAAGGGATTGTGGAGCGGCACGATCATACTGCGCTCGATCAAGTGCGACCATCGCATCACTTCGTCAGTCGAGCGGACCGGACTGCATGGCACCCGCGCAGCAGCAAGGGCTTCAACGACTGCGAGCTTAGGTTTCGATTGCGTCCAGGCAGTTACTACAGCATCGACTTTCTCATTGTTTACGATGCGCCACGCAACGTCCATCATCTGAGGATCGTTCTTGATATCGCTGCGCCCCATCGCATCCAGCAATGAGCGCCATTCCGCATCCGTCGCAGCACCGATGGCGACCCAGCCGTCCGTCGTTTCAAACGTATTGAACGGCGAGAAACGCATTATGCGGTTGCCTTGCCGTGCTGCGACGTTCAGTCGCCCGTAACAATCGACGGGCTCGTCGAAGATGAGTGCAAAGAGACAGTCCGCCATTGAGACGTCAATCGCCTGGCCTTCGCCGGTACGCTCGCGATGCAATAGGGCTGCGACTACGCCGTTCGCTGCGAACGATCCCGCGAGGGCATCGGACATCGGCGACGCGATCTTGACGGGCGGTGTGCCCGGATGTCCGGTCATGCTCATAATTCCGACCGCTGCCTGGACCATCAGATCGTACGCCTTGGCATCTTTTTCCGGCCCCGACGAGCCATAGCCGGTGATGGCACAGTAGATGATCGCCGGATTGACCTTACACAGGGCGTCGTAATCAATGCCCAATCGAGTACTTACACCGGGACTGAAATTCTCGATGACGACATCGGCTTTGGCAGCGAGATTGAGAAAGATCTCGCGACCGCGCCCGGACTTCAGATCGATGGTGATCGATTTCTTGCCGCGCGCACGCTTCAAATACGCAAGGCCCATATCCTGATCGGATCTGCGCTCGAACGAGATTCCGCCGGGACCGTCGTACGGCGGCGCGAACACCGTCGGGTCGCCGGTTTTCGGATCATCGATCTTGATTACTTCGGCGCCCATGCCCGCCAGCAGAAGCGTCGCCTGCGGTCCGGAAAAAAAACGGGTGAGATCGAGGACGACGATGCTATCGAGTATCTTTTTCATGCAGGCATGTGACGCCCACATATAAACGAGGCGGGGCGATGTGATCGTGTCATCAGCACTCGCTCGATACCCATGGATACGCGCTGCGCTTGCATGCTAATGTTAGAAGATGCAGCGATGGGACCGGCGGACGGCCCCCGCCCACTCGCGACTATCACGCAAAAACCGGAACAGGAAAGTATGGTCAATATTCGGTCTCAAGTATTGATGGCTTGTGCGGTGGCGTTGGGCGCGCAGGTGAACGCATGGTCGCAGACAACGCCTTATCCGAGCCGTCCGGTCAGGATCATCGTCGCTTTTCCTGCGGGACAGGCGACTGACCTTGCGGCACGCGCGATCGCACAGAAGTTATCTGAAACGTTTAATCAGCAATTCGTTGTCGACAATCGCCCGGGTGCCGCAAGCATAATCGGTTCGGAAACCGCGGCCAAATCACCGAACAATGGCTATAACTTGTTTATGGGTTCTTCCGGCAGTCTTGCCGTCAATCCCGGGATGTACAGCAAGCTGCCCTATGATCCGGTCAACGATTTTACGCCGATCTCTCTCGCGCTGAAGGTGCCATTTTTTATCTTTGTGCATGCCGGCTTTCCGGCAAATACAGTGAAGGAGCTGGTTGATTATCTGAAGGCGAATCCGAATAAAGTGAATTTCGGTTCCGCAGGAAACGGTGCTACGAATCATCTGTCAGCGGAGTACTTCCAGAGCGTGACTGGCGTTTCGATGGTTCATGTGCCGTATAAAGGTTCGCCGCCCGCTGTTACCGATCTGCTGGCTGGACAGATCGGTCTCATGTTTGAGACCGGCCCGCTCGGCTTGCCACACGTGAAGAATGGCAAACTCAAAGTGATCGCTGTCGGCAGTGCGCAGCGCTCGGCTGCGGCGCCAGATTTAGTGACTATTGCGGAGTCGGGCTATCCCGGTTTCGAAACGGTGGGCTGGGCAGGACTGCTGTCACCGGCGGGTACGCCCAAGGAGATCGTCAACAAGCTTAACGCGGAAGTCGTACGCATTATCGGCACATCGGGCATTAACGATCGGTTCATTGCGCTCGGCGCGGAGCTAGTGAGCAGCAGTCCCGACGAATTTGGTGTCTACATTAAATCCGAAATTGCCAAATGGGGAAAGGTCATCAGGGATTCAGGCGTGAAGGCGGATTAGCTTCCAGTCCGACCAGATGATTTGCGGGAGGCTCCGGGTTCTGGCGTTCCCTCGAATGAAAGTGAAAGCGATGCGCCAAGTTCGTGACTGCGGCATAAGCATGTGGGCGCGCCTAGGCTCATTGTGACTTCTACATCTTTGTCATTACAGCGACGAGCTGATCGAGAGCCTTTCCCCACCCGTCTCGAAATCCCATTTCGTCATGTCTCTGGCGGTCTTCTGCGCTGCCATGCATGACTAATGCACTGTACTTCGTCCCCGCCCCGTGCTGCTCAAGAGAGATGACCGCTGTGAAGATGATTGATGCGCATTCTTCGATGTTAGCGCCCGCCGGATTAGGTCGATACCCGGCGACGAGAGCGTTAGTCCATACGAGCTTTTCATTCTTCACGATCTCGAGATAGCAGCCGACATTAGGAAATTCCCGTCCCTCGGGCGAGCGCATTACGGTTCGGAATGCACCGCCGGGGCGAAGTTCGATTTCGCAGTCGATCGTTGTCCACGGCGCCGGCGTGAACCATTTCTTCAGATGCCCGGGTGTTGTCCATGCGGTCCAGATGAGCTCTCGCGGGACATCAACGACGCGTTCCAACACGAGATCGAGCTTGGGATCTGTTTGCGGAATAGCGGTAGCCGTCATCCGATCTGCTCCTTCAGTTCTTTCAGGTAATCGTCAGGTCAATCATTGTTTTTTCGAGATCCGATGCAACGGGACGCAGACTGCTGATAGTCGCAATCATAGGCCACGTCTCCCTTGCCGTCTGGAACCGCAGTTTGAAATACGGCTCATACTGTCTGATCATCACGCAGCTCAGGAGAGAAGACAGTGGCCGTTAACCAGCTCCCCACGTATTTTATTTCGCATGGCGGCGGTCCGTGGCCGTATATGCAGGATTTCCGCAAGAAGTTCCGGGCGCTCGAAGAGTCGCTTGCAGACATTCCGCGCCAGATCGGCGCGGCTCCTCGAGCCATTCTCGTAATATCAGGACATTGGGAGGCGGACCAGTTCGCCATCATGGCGAGTCCAAAACCGCCGATGTTGTATGACTATTCGGGGTTCCCGCCGCATACATACAAAGTGACGTACAACGCACCCGGTTCGCCCGAATTAGCGCAACGTGTTAAGGCGCTCATCGAAGCGGCGGGGATGCCGGCCGTACTGGACGCGCAACGCGGCTTTGATCATGGCACGTTTACTCCGCTGGTCATCATGTATCCGAAGGCTGACGTGCCGGTCGTGCAACTGTCGTTGAAGTCAGGCTACGATCCGGCACAGCATCTCGCCGTTGGCCGCGCGCTTACACCGCTACGCAATGAAGGTGTGCTTTTAGTTGGCAGCGGACTGAGCTATCACAATCTGCGACGATTTGGTGCCGGCGCGAAGCAGGTGTCAAAAATGTTTGATGACTGGTTGCAGGAAACGCTCGTAGAGTCGAATCCAGACGAGCGTAAGCAACGGTTGCTGCGCTGGAGCTCCGCACCCGCGGCGCGTCAGGCGCACCCACAGGAAGATCATCTTATTCCGCTGATGGTCGCAGTGGGCGCTGCACAAAACGAGCAGGGCAGTGTGGTCTACCATGAGGAAGACTTGCTCGGAGGTGTAACAGCGTCCAGCTTTCGATTCGGCAAGGCATGCGCATAAGCCGCAGAATAGTCACGGCATCGAATTCACTCGGAAAGATCGGGCGAGATTGCGAACATCGACGCCGCCAGATCGCTCGGCGTCAGCTCGGCTCTAGGCTTAGCGCGCGTGAAGGCGACGCTGACTGACCAGCGCCCTGAAGAGTCAGGCTAGCTTACCTTTGTTCGAGGGATGTAGCGAACCTGGCATCAAGCGGGCGCGCGAAGGTTGAAATACATAGCCATTTTGCTTTGCGTCCTCGAGGCAGTCTTCATATGCCTTGTATGCCGATTGCGATTCGCTGATGACCTGGTGGCCAACCGAAAGCTGCTGCCATTTCCAGCGGCGTTTCTCGTCGACGTAAAACCGCCAGACCAGGTTCATGATTTCGCCAACCGCCTGTTCAGAGCGACGATGTTGCCGCAACTGGCAGGTGCCGGTATTTGATGAGCCGTGTGTGATTCGCGTTGTTGGCGCCGCAGCCGGGCGAACGTCTTGCGCAGATCTGTATCATTACTCGACGTGTAGCGAAACGAGCGGTCCAGGATCGATTTCATTTGGTTGTCCTCAGTGTGTTTAGTTAGGGTTTAGCGGGCAGGTTGTGTTCCAGGTGCACGAGTGCGCAATTACCGAACGTTGACCCGCCCAGGCGCTCCGTCAGTTTGAAGCTATGTTCCGCGCTTACCATCTCCACCAGCGCAATCGGTGAAGGCGACCGATGAACCTTGACCCAGGTCACGCGACCGACTTCCGAACACGTTTGTTTCACAGAATGCTCGAGCTGGTCGTCTTGTTCGTTCAGATTTACTCGCAGCATCATGGCTCCCGATTTTTGAACTGCACTTTGTTCCGTATGCCCACCCGGCACAGACATCCTTCGCAAGATGCGCGCCATGTCTGGAGCAAAAAGCGCAGAAGCGGAGCTGCTGCGACTATAGGCATCAAGCGATTGCGCTAGCCACAAAGAACTAGAGGCTTGTCGAACGGCAGACGCGGTCGTTGATAAGTCAACGCCCGGCATGAGATACGCTTTGCGTGGAGCGAAGCGTCGTAAGGGCTTTATTGGTTGGCCTGAGGGGCCGCTTGTTCAGTGGATGATGCTGTAACGGCATCCCGCCCGCAGATAACGGAAAACATCGCAATGACGGCGAGCATTATCAGTGGAAGAACCCACAGGCCGAGCGTCATGCAGAGGCCCGTCAGGAGCGCCAGCCATGCGAGCGTTACGATGAAAACGAGGAAATAAAACACAGACCCTCTTGTTGTGCACAGAACAGGGCAGCAACACTCGCAAGGTCCGCGCCAGCGCGTGAGTAACGGAAGCGTAAATAGTTCAGCTCATCGTCGCGACGCGGCGGCTACTCTGGCGCATGCCGGCTTATATACCGCGCAACATCGGTGGCGCTCGATGGGAACGCTGCAGTTCTCTTACTGGACAATGAGTGTTCCTGTCATCGTTGGATGTAACGTGCACACGTAAGAATGCTTGCCAGCCTTTTTTGCGACGTATCTCCAGCTTTTCCCTACCGGGATCTCGCGCGAATCAAAGCTGCCGTCCTGCGCGGATGCGGTATGAGGAAAGAGGTCCTTATTCGCCCACACTATCGTGTCACCCTGCTTTACGGTCAGCGTCTGAGGCGTGAAAGCCACTCCCTCCATTACGACGGTATGTGTCGCCGGCGCCGCGTACGCATATAGGATGGAACCCGGCAACAACGATGAGGCCAATAAACACAAGGCCGCCGCGCCGCGTTTATGCATCGCGGCCGCCTTTTCAGTGTCCCTCATCGTGGAATCTATTTCTTTAGCGATGATTGAATCTGCTTGGCGTGTTCGAGATGCGCGACGAACGCGGGGCGCACTTTCACGAGCAGCGCTTTAAGCTCCTCGTTCTTCGCGTTCGGAATAAGCGTCTTGTCGACCGCATCCAGAACCGTTTGATGATAGGTCACTTCATTGTCGATGTAGGCTTTGTCGAATTCCGCGCCTTTCAGGCCTTGCAGTCTCTTGCGCGTATCCTCGCCGCCTTTCTTCAGGCTGGTGCTGGTTGGGTTCTCTTCCGGTTTCACTTTCAGTTTTGTGACCAGCTCCGTCGCCGACTTATTCACGCCGGTATGGTCCGTAACCATGCGTTGAGCGAAATCCTTAACTTCTTTACTCGCCGATTTCGATTCCGCGAGTTTACCGGCGTCGATGTCCACTTGATTTGCGGCGACGACAATTGCGGCAATTTGTGCGTCGCTCGGACCGCCCGACTGCGCGAATAAGGTTGACGCCGAGAACACAAAGGCGCCGATGACAAACAGTGTCCTTTTCATACTCATCTCCTTGTGAAGTTGATCTCGCTTGCAACGCGTCCGCCCAGGTCGAAAGCCTGGCACGGATTGCGAAGTGCCCATTAGATGAAAAGCGAGTCTTTGGCGTTCCGGCTTTTTTGGGGACTCGCGGAGGAAGTGCGCGACCATCGCGGTACACCACCCTGTTTGTGAGTCGTAGCTGACGTCGAATGACGCGCTAATAAATGGCGCCGGTTAAATGACGGCACACGTTTCCTTGAATCACCGGTGTCGTGCGATGCTGCACTGCCGTCAATCCGCAGTTACGTTCACTTCCCTCGCGAGCGTCAGCCACTTCACGCTTTCGTCGCGCAGATACTGCCCGAACTCTCGCGGCGAGGTGCCGGCGGGACCGCCGCCTTGCGACGCAAGCTTTTGGACGACGTCCGGCTGATGGACGATGTCGGCGATGGCGCGCGAGACTTTATCTATGATCGCAGGCGGAGTCTTTGCAGGCGCAAGCATTGCATGCCATAAATCGGTCTGGACTTTGGGATAACCAAGCTCAGAGATGGTCGGCACCTCAGGCGCCAGCGCATTGCGCGTGTTGCTGGCGACTGCCAGCGCCGTCAGGCGACCCGCTTTCACATGCGGATACAACGCGAGCAGATTAGAGATCGCGACCTGAATCTGTCCTGACACGAGATCGACCGCTATCGGCCCCGTGCCCTTGTACGGAATGTGAATGAGGTCAATACGAGCTTCGTGCTTGAGCAGTTCCATCGCGAGTTGTTGAGTGCTGCCCAGTCCGCCCGAACCATAGGCGAGTTGACCTGGCTTGCTGCGCGCATAACCGATGAAGTCGCTGAGCGTTTTCACGGGAACGCCGGCATTGAGACCGAGCATGAGGGTACCGGTTGCAATCTGACTTACCGGCGCAAAGTCTTTGACTGCGTCGATGCGCTTGGTGCGCGCAAGCAGCGCCGACATCAGATGACCAATATTGAAGACAACGAACGTATAACCATCGGGCGGCGCCTTCACGGTCATCTCGAGTGCGATGGTGCCGGTAGCACCGATGCGATTGTCCGTGATCACCGGCTGACCGAATTTTTCAGTCAGCTTTACCGCGATTAAGCGCGCGACAAAATCCGTTCCACCGCCCGGTGCGACGCCCACCAGGAATCGAATCGGCTTGGACGGATACTCGGGCGTCTGTGCCGCGCCGGGCGTGGCGCACAAGAGTGCGAGCGCAAGCAGCCAACACATGCACAGTGCACCTCTAGTAACGCGTCTAGATGATTTCAACATGAGCGTTCGAACGCTGTGCTTCGCTCGATCGCCATCCGAATGATTCCTATTGCAGCTAACCGCGCCATATCGCATAACGGCACACGTCAACGTAAGTCATTGGCCGCCGAAGGTGTCAGGCCTTCAGGAAAGCATCAAGCTCGCTGTAGACTTGGTCGGGCACCTGCTCGGCGGGATAGTGCCCGCAGGGTAACGGCAGCAGCTTATAAATGTTGGCGGCATATAGCGGCCATGCGACGCGGGCGTCGAACATTTTCTCCGTGTGGCTTTTTTCGCCCCACGTTATCAAGGTCGGGCACTGGATCTTGCGGCCAGCTTCAAAGTCCGCCTTGTCCATTTCGAAGTCCAGGGTCGCACCGGCGCGGTAATCTTCGCATACAGCGTGGAGGTTTTCGGCCGTGCAACAGCGTCTGTATTCGGCCAGCGTCTCGGGCGTGAAGCCGCCTTTGCCGATGCCCATTACCGTAAGTTTTTTGTCTATGTAATACGATTCTTTGCCGGCGAACAACTGCTCAGGCACATCGTAGGGCTGCGCCATGAAGAACCAGTGATATGAGTTGAGCGCCCATTCGCGCGTGATATGGGTGAGGATGTAATGCGTCGGAATAATGTCGAAGCTGGCGAACTTGAGCACGCGGTCCGGATGATCGAGTGACATGCGATAAGCAACCCGCCCACCGCGATCGTGTCCGCCGACGAAAAATTTGTTGAAGCCAAGATGACTCATTACATCGACCTGATCCTGCGCCATCCGGCGATACGTATAGTTGCTATGGTCGGGCAGCCCGCGCGGCTTGCTGCTGTCGCCATAGCCGCGCAAATCGGCCGCAACTACGGTGAAATCTTTGGCCAGCCGCGGCGCAACAAGATGCCAGTGCACGTGCGTCAACGGGTTACCATGCAACAGCAACAGCGGTGGTCCTTTGCCGCCCACGACGCCGTGAATGCTGCATTGCGGATCGCTGGTCTTGATATCGAACTTGCTAAAACCTTCGTACACTTTTCATCTCCCTTTCATTGATTGGTACTCGCCTGAGCTAACGGCTCAAATTGGATTCGGTTCGCGCAGATAGTGGAGATCGCAGCTTGCCGCATAGATAATCCGGCGATTTCGGTGAAGGCTTGCTGAGGGGTTATGTTAGAACACATCTTAGATCGCAGGTGATGTTCCGGCGCGCGGGCGTTATAAAGTCCGATCGTTCTATAATGAGGCCGACAACCGTTGAAAGGCCCACCATGTCCGTCCATGCAATTACTTCGCGCTCGCTCGATCCGGTTCAGCAGGCGAAAATCCAGCTCGCCGCAGCTCACCGGCTCGCCGTCTTCCACGATCTCGAGCAGGGCATCGATAACCATTTCACCGTCACAGTTCCCGGTTGCGACGATCAATATCTGATTCTGCCGTTCGGACTGCACTGGTCGGAGGCGCGCGCAAGCGACATGATAGTTTTCGACGAATCAGGTAAAACGCTCGAAGGCGAGGGCGATGTCGAGTTGTCAGCGCTTTGCATTCATGCACCCATCCACCGCATCAGCGGCGTCCGGGCGGGACTGCATACACACCAGACGTGGGCCGTCGCGCTGAACATGTTGAAAGACAATCGGCTCGTGCCTGCCAGCCAAACTGCAGCTTATTTCCACAGCAACATCTGCTATGACGACGACTATGCCGGCAACGCGGACACGATGGAAGAGGGCGAGCGCCTGGCGCGGCTGCTCGGAAACAAGCAGATCATGTTCATGAAAAATCACGGCGTGCTAGTCGTCGGCGACAGTGTACCGCAGGCTTATCGGCGGCTGTATATGCTCGAGCGCGTCTGCCGCGCGCAGGTTCTTGCGATGGGAACCGGACGGCCCCTTGAAATCATCCCCGACGAAATCGTCGCGAAGATTCAGCGACCGTCGCAGAATGACCGCCATAAAGGCGAGCGCGACCGTCTGTACTTCGAGGCAATGATGCGCGTGCTCGACCGTGAGCTGCCTGGATATGCCGACTAAGGCGCGAAACCGCTCAAGCCGCTCTCACAGCGCAAGTTGGAGTCAGCTCACGGCGCGAGTAAGGTAATAGTGAGAAAGTAATGGAAGACAAAGCGAATGCGTAACGCCAAACTATCCGCCGCACTCATAATCGCACTGCTCTCTGCGGCGTCCGCCGTGCATGCCGCGCAAGCCGCATTTCCCGAGAAGCCGATCCGGCTCGTGATCGGTAGTGCACCGGGCTCGGGGCCGGATATCATTTCGCGGGCCCTCGCCGATCGTCTTTATGCCGCATGGGGACAGCGTATCGTTGTCGACTCGCGACCCGGTGTGGCCGGGATCCTGAGCGCTGACCTTGTTTTGCGCACTCCGCGCGATGGTTACACCTGGATGATGCTGACTTCGCAGTTGCTTGTCGCAACCGCGGTCTACCCTGATGTCAAGTTCAATCTCGACAGGGATTTCGTTTCCGTCAGCCTGATCGGGTCCGCGCCGTTCGTTCTCGTCGTGAATACAGAGCTGCCTGCAAAGTCAGTAAAAGAACTGATCGAGCTGGCGAAGAAGACGCCGCTCAAATACGGCTCTGCCGGCACCGGTGCGTCCGAGCATCTTTCGGGTGTGCTCTTTACCCATCTGACGGGTACAGACATGCTCCATGTGCCTGTACAAAGGCGTAGCAGAGGCGCTTGGGGCTACCATGGGCCGCGAAGTGAATCTCACCTACGGAATCGTCCCTGCAGTGATGGGCGCAATTACGTCGGGACGCGTTCGGGCGCTCGGCGTCACCGGACCTAAACGCAATGCATTGCTGCCGGATGTCCCGCCGATCTCGGACACGGTGCCCGGTTATTCGACACTGGGCTGGTATAGCGTTGTCGCGCCCGCGGGCACGCCGGAAGCTGTGCTCACGAAAGCGAGTGCCGAAGTCGCAAAGGCGGTGAAGGAGCCGCAATTCGGCGAGCAGCTTAAAGGCTTGGGACTGGATCTCGTCGGCAGCTCGCGTTCAGAGCTCGATGCATTCCGCCGCGAACAGCGCCAGCAAATAACCGCGATCGTGAAGGCGGCGGGAGTAAGCGCAAAACCGTAGATGCGAATGCAGCCCTTTTGGTAAGGGTTCCGCTCGGTTCGATCTCGGGATAGCGCGCAGTTCACCGCAGGCCATGGACGCGCTCATTGCGCCCTCAAGCCGGCGACTTTCGCAAGCTCCGTCCATTTGGATATTTCGCGGGCAATATGCTCATCCAGTTCCCTGGGGGTCGTGCCGCGCGGCTCTTGGCCGTCAGCGATCAGGCGCGTGCGAATCTCGGGGGTGTTCGCGATGTTTGCGATCTCGCGATAGATAAGATTGACGGTAGCGGGCGAAGACTTCGGCGGCGCGAACATCGCATACCAGTTCGTGCACTCGTAGCCCGCCACGCCTGACTCTGCAACGGTCGGCACTTCCGTCAACGTCGGCCAACGCCTGTCGCTTGTTACCGCGAGCGCGCGCAGCTTTCCGCCGCGCATGAGCGGCAGCGCGCCTGAAATTCCAGCGAAGCTCAGATCCGTCTCGCCGCTGGAAACGGCAACCATGGATGCGGGCGAGCCTTGTACGGCACATGCTGAATATTGACCTTCGCCATGTATTTGAAGAGCTCGCCCGACATATGCGTTGCGTTGGCGACTCCCGATGAAGAGAAGTTGAGTTTGCCGGGCCGCGCGCGCGCAGCGGTCATAACGTCTTCCATTGTTCGCAATGCACTGCCGGCTGCAACGACGATGATGTTAGGACCGGCCGAGAGCAATGAGATCGGCGCGAGGTCACGACGCGTGTCGAACGGCAGTTTATCCATCAACGCAGGATTAGTTCCGAGCGCCGTCGGTGCAATCAGCAGTGTGTAGCCGTCGGGCAATGCGCGCACGGCAAGCTCGGTGCCGATGACGCCACCGCCACCGCCGCGGTTGTCAACGACGAACTGCACCCCGAAGCGATCTACGAGCCGCTGGGCGTATGTACGCGCTACGAGGTCCGCGTTTCCGCCCGCCGGCTGCGCGACAATGATGCGCACAGGCTTGTTCGGATACGCGCCGGCGTCTGCGGCGGTCGTTGCACCGCAAGCGAGCATCAATCCTGCTGCGCAAACGAGCGCGCATAAGGCGCCATCGTTTCGTGTTGATCTATGCGATGCCAAACGCAACCCCGCTTGTTTCAATGCTCGTGTTTATGATCCCGCGGCTTGATGCCCAGCTCGTCACGTGTCCGGTTGCATACTTCGAGGATCAGGCTCGTGTACACCTTGGTGCCCAGATACAGATCTTCAATTGATGCGTGCTCGCCTTCGCTCGGACTCCAGTCTGTCTTGCCATAGTTCCGAATGCCTATGGCGCGCGAACGCATGCGGCCCGAGACACCATAGTTGAGGCTCGGGATGCCATGCGCAACGAGTTCGCCTGCATCAGACGCAGGCGGCCGCGCGGAGATCTCAACGGCTGAACCCATCACCTCCTGATGTGATTGCGCGACCGCTTTCCAGATGTATTCCCCGGGTGAGCACTCGGACGCCCACTGATTCATGAATATGGAGATATCGTAGCGCAGGCTTGCGAGATCCTTGTCTTTGCCGCGCAAGGTATCGAGCACGACTTCGATCTCGCGCTGCACTTCAAGGGGTTCATGGCCGGGCAACAGCCGCGTGTCGATATACAGCGTGCAGAAGATGGGCACGCGTGAGCACCGAAAGGGCCAACCGCCCTCGATCGCGGACAGCGTCACGTTGGCCTTCATGCCGTAGACCGAGCGCCGTTCCTGGTACTCGTTACCCCATTGCTGGATTGCATTCGCGATCTTCAGCATATTATTGATGGTATTTTTCTCCGGCGTACCGTAGGCGGTATGCATCGGATCGCCGAACAGCGTGATCTTCGTCCACACATAGCCGCCGTGCGCGCGCCCGAGCGTGAGTGCGGACGGCTCGCCGACCACAGCAAGATCGGCGACTGCGCCGTGGGTGATCGCATACCAGGTGCCGCACCCGCCGCCGCGATAGATCGGGCCTTGATACTTGTCGACCTGTGATTTCTCGATCTCACCTGCGACACATGCGATCACAAGATCACCCTCGAGCTGAATGCCGGCGCGTTGTATGGTTTCTGCCGCGTGGAGAAAGGCGGCGAGCGATGCCTTCATGTTGTAAACGCCCAGCCCGTAAATCCACTCGCCGTCGATGACTGCCTTCGGTTTGAAGCCGGGCGAATCGGGCAGGTGTTCTTCATTACCGACGAATGAAGTATCCATGTGGCCGTTCAACATGAGAGTCGGCCCCGCGCCTTTGCCCTTGATGATGCCAATCGCGTTCGAGCGGCCATCTTCGAATACTTGCGACAGCACTTTGATTCCGGCAGCTCGATAGCGCGCAATAATGTAGTCCGCGCACGCCTTCTCGAACCCGGTCGGACTCGGGATGTCGACGAGATCGCATGCGATGCGCGTTACCTCTCCTTTGTCGATCAGCGGCAGAACCTTTTCCTTGTCCGCGCGAATTTTGTCTGCTCTGTCCGAGGCTGTGCTCACTGCAGTCACCTTTATTCGATTTTGATTTTCGCTTCTGCGATGACGCGTGCCCACTTCATCATGCTGGCCTGGAAGTAAGCGGCGAACTGTTCCGGCGAGCCGCCGACCGACTCAGTGCCGTCGCGCGCCAGGCGGTCTTTCATATCCGGCGAGTTGATGATGCGCGCAAGCTCGCTATTGAGTTGCGTAATAATATCCTTTGGTACACCCGATCGCGTGAAAATCCCGTACCACGACGTTGCTTCGAATTGCGGGATGGTTTCGGCGACTGTAGGTACCTCGGGCAGACTCTGTGTACGCGTGACGCTGCTCACGGCGATCGCTCGCATCTTGCCCGACTTGATGTGCGGCATGATGGGCAGGATCGTCCCGAACATCCACTGGATTTGACCACTGATGAGATCTATCGACGCAGGCGCATCGCCTTTGTATGGAACGTGGGTCATGTTGACTTTTGCAAGCAGGCAGAGCAACGCGCCGCCAAGGTGCGTCGCAGTGCCGGTGCCGCCCGAGCCGTATGTGATGTCGCCAGGGCGCGCGCGCGCAAGTGAGACCAGTTCGCGTACGGTCTTCGCAGGTAGCGCCGGGTTCGTGACAAGTACATTCGGTGAGGAGACAAGCTGAATCACCGGCGTGAAATCTAGCAACGTGTTGTATGGAACCTTCGGCTGCAGGCTCGGATTGACTGCGTGACTGGTTGAAACCATTAGCAGCGTATAGCCGTCAGGTGCAGCCTTGGCCGCAATCTCAGTGCCGATCATCGTACTGCCGCCCGGTCGATTGTCGATGATTACCTGCTGACCCCATGCTTCAGCCAGCCGCTGTCCAACGAGACGTGCAAGAATGTCATTCGGACCGCCGGGCGCGAACGGCACGATGATGCGGATCGGCTTGACAGGAAAGCTCGCCGCGGTGCCAGCGCCGGACACGGCATAGACACACGCCGCGCACATGATTAACGCTAACCGGCGCACCGGGCGTTTTATGCGGTTGCTCTCATCTACTGAAGCCAAGATTAGAGCACGTTACCATTCGCGATCGACCTCTGTCACGTTAGCCCTTACTGCGCGCGACGTGTCGCCCGTTCGCGCAGAGGTTCCTGCTAGGATGGCACTTCCGATATACACCATGAGAAAGCACATTCATGCCTATTACCGCTAAATGGATTTTTACCGCGTCGATGAACGTTGATGCGGACAAGGAAGACCTGTTCAACGAAGTCTACGACACAGAGCACGTGCCTTCTCTGAGAACGGTACCCGGCGTGATCTCGGTGACGCGATGCAAGATCGATACACTGCGCGTCACGATGGGTGGCGAAACTAAAACGGTCGATTCATCATCCGATCCGCGCTACGCGTGCATCCTCGAACTCGAGAACCCTGACGTGTTGATCAGCCCCGCATTCGCGAAAGCTGTCGATGCAGGACGCTGGCCGTCACAGGTGCGGCCGTTCACGCGCGATCGGCACCACACATTGCATAGAGTGATGAAAGAGTAAAAACAGGATTTGGAATTCGAGGTCGCGAACTGTTCGCTCTACGCATGGATGTCTTCTGCCGCGTTGCGATTAACGCGTGCGCGACGTCGCAAAATCAAAGTCCGGCTGCGGCGCGTATGCGTGATCGCGATAGTGGCAGGTCGCGGATGCGAACGCCCATCGCATCGGCCACTGCGTTGGCGAGGGCGGCCGCGGTCGGACCCTGCGTGGCTTCACCGGTACCGAGAAAGGGCTGACCAGGACGATCGATGACATTCACCTCGACACTGTCTGGAACGCCGCTGAAACGAAGAATCGGATAGCCGCCCCAATCGCGACTGGTGATGCGGGTGCGATCGAAGGTCACTTCTTCGGCAAGCGTCCAGCTCAGTGATTGAACGATGCCGCCTTCGATCTGGTTGCGGATACCGTCGGGATTGACTGCTTCACCGCTGTCCACCGCAGCGACCGCGCGCCGTACGCGCACAAGACCGCTTTCGCGCTGTACCTCAACGTCGAACGCCACCGCGGCGTACGCGCCGAGATTCTTATAACGCGCGAACGCAAATCCGCGGCCGCGGCCCGGACGCTTCTGATATTTCGCCCATTCGAAGCGCTCGGCTGCCCGCCGGATGACCATGGACGCGCGCTCATCACGCATGTGCCGCAAACGAAATTCGACCGGATCGAGTTTTGCCGCAAGCGCAAGCTCATCCATGAAGCTCTCGAGCGCGAACACGTTCGCGTATGCACCGAGTGAGCGCAAGGCGGATACGCGCAGCGGCATCTGCGGGATGAAATGATGAACGACCCTCGCGTTCGGGAATGTGTAGAGAGGAATCGCGTTGCGGTCACCACCGCCTTCCGGCTGCGGCAACGGTTTCGGCGGTGGTGCGGTGAATGCCTGCTGAAGATGCGTTGCGGCAAGCAGATTTCCCGCTGCACCCGGTCGCGTCGAATGCGTATTGCTCCATACCTCGTACTGCCATTCGCTGACGTTGCCTGACGCATCGAGCGCCGCCTTGGCAGCCATGATCATCGGCGGCCCATAGGGCTCCCAGGTGTGTTCGTCTTCACGCATCCATTGCACGCGCACCGGAATGCCGGGAACCGAGCGCGCCAGCAATGCCGCATCGGCAGCGACATCGTCGGCAGCGTTGTGCCCGTAGCATCCGGACCCTTCGACGTGTATGCAGCGAATCTGCTCTTTTGGAACGGCGAGCATTTCAGCCAGCGCATTGCGCAGCGGATAAACGCCCTGACTGTGGGTCCATACCGTGTAGCTATCGTTTTCAAGCTGTGCGATCGCACACGACGGCCCAATCGAACCGTGCAACTGAAATGGCCGGCGATACGTTGCTTCGATGGTTTTGCCAGAGCCTGACAATATGCCCTGATCGAGGATTGTGTAATTCTCCCGAGGAAAAGCTTGAAATGCCGCGTACAGGCTTTGTGCATCCGGCAGGCTCGCGGTTTCGTCCCAAACCGCAGCACGGGCAAGCGCGCGCATGGCCGTCACGGCTTCATATTCGCGTTGTGCAACTACCGCAAGGAAACTGCCGTCGCGTACAACTTTCGTAACGCCGGGCATCTTTTCTATCGGTTCGGACGCTATCTCACGCAGTTTGGCCAGCGGACTTGGCGGACGAATGACCCGTCCATGCATCATGCGCTCAAGACGCAGGTCCTGGATGTACGCGACACCACCGGTAACTTTGGCCGGAATATCGATACGCCGCCATGGCTTCCCGACAAAGACGTGCTCGGCTGGATCGCGCAGCCTGCCGCCGGTCGTAGCCTGAACATGCAGCTTCTGGCCTGCGACGAGCTCGCCATAGCCGATCGCGGTGCCTTCTTTGCCACGCATCGATCCGTTGCTCGCGGTGATTTGATCAGTGGTGGTATTGAGGCGCGCGGCGGCAAGCGCGAATAGGATCTCCCGTACCTGTGCAGCGGCATGACGGATTGCAGTTCCGCTGTCCTGCATTGAATGGCTGCCGGCGGTGTAACCTTCATTAGCGGTGCGCGCCGTATCTGCCGTGATTAGCGTGATACCCGCCGGATTGACGACGAGTTCTTCGGCAGCGACTTGTATCAATGCGGTCTTTATGCCCTGGCCGAGCTCAGCCTTGCCGGTCAGCACAGTCACATTGCCCTTTTCGTCAATGCGGATCCACGAGTCGAGGAAGGGTTCGGTCTTGAGGCTGCCAGGGAGCGGCGTCTGGCTGGGCGTTTTGCCCACGTTTTGTGCTTCCTTTTGCGCAATACCAAGCCGCGGCGCCACAGAGAAATAAACGATGAGCGCGCCGCTTGCGCGGACGAATCGCCGGCGTTGCATCGACGCGGGCGCGTCCGGGCTCATTTCTGTGTTTCCGATTTCGTGAAGTCGAACGCGCGCCGGACTGCGCGCAGAATTCGCATATGCGTTCCGCACCGGCACAGATTAGGCTGCATGTGCCGGCGGATATCGGCATCAGTCGCTGCCGCATTTTTCTCGAGCAGCGCCTGCGCGCGCATCATCATTCCAGCGATGCAGTATCCGCACTGAGCTGCCTGTTCCTCTATGAATGCGCGCTGCATGGGTCCCGGCTTATCTAGCGTGCCCAGGCCTTCAACCGTCTTGATCGGACGGCCGGCTATAGACGAGATAGGCATCAGGCACGAGAACACCGGCTCGCCTCCGACCATTACGGTGCAGGAGCCGCATTGCCCCAACCCGCAACCGAACTTAGCGCCATTGAGCCGCAATTCGTCGCGCAACACGTACAGCAGCGGCGTGGCAGGGTCTGCATCGACGTTATGCATACTGCCGTTGATACTAAGACTGATCGTCACTGCTTCGCTTTCTGCACCTCGCTCGCGACGTCGTTCCAGGGCGGAGCGTCGGGCGCGAGCATGCGTAAATACTGAACGAGCAACGTCATCTGTTCATCGGTGAGCATCCCGGCGAACGCCGGCATCCAGCGGCCGCGCTGATTTTCCCGTGGCGCGATGCCTTCTCTGATGATGCGGATGAGGCTGCGTGAATCGGGATCGTGAACAGCGACTGCAATCGGCAATTGCAACGCACCCGATGAAGAAAGCTGTCGACCTTCATCATGACAGCTGGCGCACGCATCGAGGTAAATCCGCTCGCCCGGTTGTGTCGCCGTGATCGCCATCGCCGCGGCAGAATACGGCGGTGGACGCCGCGACGCGGCATCGAGGCTTTTTCTGGCGCGGGCTTCACGCTCGGGCGTTGCACCACCCATCATCGATGCGATATAAGCGGCGATCGCATTGGTATCCTCGGCAGACGCGCGCGCCAGGCTGTAGACAACCGCCTGCATGGGTCCCCCGGCGATGGCGTGCTGATCGGCGATTCCCGTGCGGAGATAAGTGGCGAGCTGGCCAATCTCCCACGGCAGCGGTGACGGCGATTGTTCATTCAGTGCGGGTGCGTACCAGCCTTCCGCCTCGCCACCTGACAAGTACTGACGCTGTTTTTCCGCGCCCAGCGGATTTAACGGCGTATGGCAGGCACTGCAATGGCCGAACGACTGCACGAGGTACGCGCCGCGATTCCATTCTTCGCTGCGTGACGAGTCAGCTTGAAAGCGGTCATTATCGAGAAAAAGAAGGTTCCAGCCGGCGACAAGGCGCCGGATGTTGAATGGAAAATGCAGTTCATTTGCTGGCGGCTCCGCGCGCACCGGCGTGCGCGTCATGAGATATGCATACACCGCTTTCAGATCCTGATCGGTCGCGCGCGTGAAATGGACATAAGGAAACGCCGGATATAGATGTGTGCCATTGCGCGCGATTCCTTCTCGCATCGCGCGTGTAAACGCTTCTTCCGACCACCCCCCGATGCCGGTGTCTGCGTCCGGTGTTATGTTTGTTCCGTATATCGTGCCGAAGGGCGTTTTGAGAGGCACACCGCCCGCGTACGGAGATCCATCGTGCGTGGTATGGCAGCCGGCACAATCGCCAATCGCAGCAAGGCGGGCACCGGCGCGGATAAGGTTATCGTCGAAAGTGGAACGCGGCGGCGGATCGATAGGATTTATGGCGGGCCGCCAGGTGAATGCGACTGCGGCAAGTACCACGAGCAGCGTGACAATTAACAAGGCCGCCAGCGGTCGGCGATTCGATCGATTGTGCGCCATGGCGGCCTGCAGGAGTGGGAATCGGACTACACGCAAGCAGCGCTGCGATGCCGGCGCACGCTGCTTCCACTCGGCTACGACACACGCTCATGTCAGAAAGTTCTTTTGGGCGTTCCTCATCGCGGACATCGTTCCCTCACAACTTGTCGCTCCGCCAGCAGTTAATGCCGGCATTGAGATAGCATACGATTTCGTCCGACGCTAAAACGACAAGTGAACGATAGGAACAATGAAGTGCGTACGGTCGCTATTGTGGGTGCCGGCCCCGGCGGTTTCCGTCTCGTAGCAAACCTCGGTCTCGCCGGGTACGCGTTGCGGCTGAATGACGTCGTCGACTCGAAACTAACGGCGATTCGCGCGCGCGGCGGCATTGAAGTGGAAGGAACACCCGGCGGCTTTGCGCCGATCGAGCTTGCGACCACAGACTTGCGCGCGACGGTGGAAGGCGCTGATCTGATCATCGTCGTTTCAGGCGGCAACACACACCCGGCAGTTGCTCGTGCGCTGGCTCCGCTGCTTGTTGATCGCCAGATGATTCTGCTGATACAGGGCAACACGGGTGGTTCTCTCGTTGTTCGGCGTGAGCTCGACCGTGCGGGTTGCCGGGCGAACATTGTATTAGCGGAAACCGATACCTATCCGTATGCGATGCGGTGGATTGCACCGACGTTGATGCGGCAGACCACACAGAAGCGTTGGGTGCAGGCTGCAGCGTTTCCAGGCAGCGACAGTGCCGCCGCGCATGCGCGTATCGCACCGCTGTTTCCGCAGATGGTCGCGGCGCCGGATATCCTGCACACCGGGCTCGCCAACATTAATGCTGTTTTCCACGTTGCGAATTGCATAGCAAACGCGGGTCGCATCGAGCGTGGTGGCGGCTACTTATTTTATGAAGGTGTAACACGGGCGGTTGCGAATTTGTACGAGGCGATCGACCTCGAGCGCATGCAAATCGCCGCAGCGCTGCATGTAAACGTGCCGAATATCGTCGACTGGATCGAGCGCGCTTATAACGTGCGTGAGGCGGATCTGGTGCAGACCTTCCACCGTCTTACGAATGACGCGGACGGACCTTATGTCGCGAATAAAGCGTCCGCCACGCTCGATCATAAGTACATCACGGAGGATGTGCCGACCGGGCTCATTCCAATTCGCGAGCTGGGTCGTGCTGCGGACGTGTCTACACCGACGATTGATGCGCTCGTGAAGGTCGCCTCGCTGATGATAGGCCGGACATTTGAGCTGGAAGCGCGCACGTTGGAACGGATGGGACTCGCAGGCCTCAACGCTCGTGCAATTCAGGGGATTGTGCGTAAAGGGTTTGCCGTATAGCCCGTTCGTTTCGCCGAACGCCAATTACGCTTCGCGTCAGTGGCCTTCGCGTTTACACTTTGCCTACAGTGGTCCCAACACACGTCATAAAAAGATTTAGCAGGGAGAGCTATGGATCAATCACTCATCATGCGGCGAACGTTCGAGCGAACGCGATGATTGCCATGCGCTGTGACGCAACCGAGCTCAAGCCCGGCCTCACGGAAGTTTTATGTTATGGCAGCGTGGTCGTGCCAGGGCCGGCACAGTGTTTAAGAAAAGTGAACGCTCGATGACAAGGCCGGAGCTACGCATGCTTTCCAGAATCTTGTGGGCAACTGCAATAATGTGCGGCTCCTCTCTGTCCTTCGGGCAGGCATATCCCGAACGTCCGATACGCCTCATCGTGGCGTATCCGCCGGGCGGTGGTACGGATGCCGCGGCGCGAACAATTGTGGCGAATCTGTCAGATGTACTGGGCCGGCAGGTGGTGATCGATAACCGGCCGGGTGCGGGTTCGACAATAGGAACCGACCTCGTCGCAAAAGCAACGCCTGACGGATACACGTTGCTCATGAGTGATACTACGTTTGGCATCGTGCCGGGTCTTTATGCGAAGCTCCCTTATGACGCGGTGCGCGATTTTCAGCCGGTTACACAAATCACCGGCGTGCCTGGGGCGCTCGTTGTGCATCCGGCCGTGCCTGCGAATTCTGTCAAAGAATTAATCGAGCTCGCGAGAGCAAAACCCGGCGGATTGAATTTCGGCTCTGGCGGCGTTGGCACACCGGTGCACATGGCTGGCGAGCTGCTGAAGCTCGCCGCTCACATCAACATTGTGCATATTCCTTACAAAGGGGCGGGCCCGGCATTCATCGATCTGTTGGGCGGTCATTTTCAGTTGATGTTTCCAACACTGCAGTCTGCGGTGCCCTACATAAAAAGCAACAGGTTGCGCCTGCTGGCGCTCACGAGCGACAAGCGTTTGCCGGCGTTTCCGGAAGTGCCGACCATGGAAGAGGCAGGCGTGCCGGGGGTGGTGGCAATGGCTTGGTTCGGCATACACGCGCCAAGAGCAACGCCCAAACCCATTGTCGCGCGTGTGCACGCCGCCGCTGTGAAGGTGCTGCAAGATCCGGCGATCAGGCAACGCTTTGCAAGTGACGGCGCGGACGTAATCGGCAGTTCGCCCGACGACTTCAGCCGCTTTGTTGCCAATGAGATTGCAAAGTGGACGAAGGTCGTGAAAGAAGCCGGTATCAAGGCGGAATTCTGATTGCAGTCGGTGCTGAGTAGAAGAGTTGTGACATGCGGCGGTCATGCGCGCACGTCGGGCATATCAACTGTCATCATGGCGATGTTGAATGTTCTTGCGATGGGAACGCTGATCACCGAATGCGGCGCGCAAAACTATCCGTCCCGCTTTATCCGCATGATCGTTCCCTATGTGCCGGGCGGTGGTACTGACACGCTTACGCGAGTGATCTCCGGCCGCCTTGGCGAGACTTTGGGCCAACAAATCATAATCGATAACCGGGTTGGCGGCGGCGCGGTCGTCGGTACGGAAATCGCCGCCAAGGCAGTGCCCGATGGATATACGATTGTCATGCAGGACACATCATTCACCACGAATCCCAGTCTCTACGGCAAGCTTCCGTACGACACGGTGCGCGATTTTGCGCCCGTGTCGCTGATTGCATCTGCTCCGGTGATTCTCGTTGCACATCCATCCGTCCCGGTTAGAACCGTCAACGAATTCGTCGCGCTCGCAAAAGCGCGACCTGGCGAGCTCAACTTCGCTGCCGGAGCGCCCGGCAGTTCGACGCACCTCGGCGGCGAATTGCTGAAAATGGTCGCCGGCGTCGATGTCGTCAATATCTCATACAAGGGTACCGGTCAGGCAATCACCGATGTGCTCGGCGGCCAGGTGGGCATGATGTTCGCCGGCATAAGCACCGTAAGGCAACATGTCCGAGCCGGAAAGCTGCATGCAATCGCGGTCACCGGCGAGAAGCGCTCGCCGGCGATGCCCGAAGTGCCGACCTTCGTGGAATCAGGTCTGCGCGGTGTCGATTCAGGAACCTATTGGGGCTGCCTCGCACCCGCCGCGACGCCGAAGGAAATCGTAAGCAGGTTGAGCAGTGCGATCGCGGACGTATTGCAAACGACCGACATCCGCCAGCGGCTCGAAGAGCGCGGCTATGTGGTGATCGGCAGCACGCCCGAACGATATGCCGAGACCATTCGCAGCGAGCTCGCAAAGTGGTCTGAGCTCATCAAGGCGGCCGGCATCAAGATCGAATCGCAATAGAGAGGCGCAAGTGGGAAGGCTCGAAGGAAGAAGCGCATTCATTACCGGCGCTGGTGCAGGAATCGCGCGAGTCGCGGCAATGCTGTTTGCGAAGGAGGGCGCGAAAGTCTCGATCATCGAGATTGATGAAGGCAAGGGCGCGGCCACTGAGAAGACCGTGCGGCAGCAGGGCGGCGATGCGTTGTTCATTCCAACGGACATCACGCGCGAAGACAGCGTCAAACAAGCGGTACTGCAGGCGGTGACGCGCTTCGGCAAGCTGGACATTCTCTACAACTGCGCGGGCGGCTCCATAGTAAACGATGGACTCGTCACCGAGGTTGAGCTCGATAAAGTGTGGAACCATACGATGACGCTCGATCTCTATGGCACGATGATGTGCTCACGGCACGTGGTGCCTGAAATTATTCGCGCGGGTGGCGGTACCGTCGTTAACATGTCGTCGGGCGCCGCGTTGCGCGGTGGCAGTCCCTTGCATGTCTACACTTCTGCCAAGGGCGCGATACTGTCGCTCACGCGCGCCATGGCCGGCGCCTATGTGCAGAACAACATCCGGGTGAATGCCATCTGCGCAGGACGTATCCAGACCGAGCGCAACGTAATCAAGTATGGCGTCGGCGGCAAAGGCGGCGGCTCGATCATCGACCGTCAGGATGCTGCGGGTCGCGTCAACGAGTATCCGTTCTGGCTGGGTGAACCCATCGATATCGCAAACATCGCGCTCTTTCTCGCTTCGGACGAGTCGCGCATGATCACCGGCGCCGTCATTCCGGCCGATGGCGGGCGCTCCGCGTATTAGGTTACATATGCGATCGACAAGGTTGTATGCATTCGGAGCGGCCTGCGGCATGGCGTTGGCCAGCTCGCTCTGTATAGGAGTGCGACTACCCCATTAAACCGGTGCGCATGGTGGTCGGGTTTGTAGCGGGCGGCGGCACTGATGTAGTCGCGCGCATCATCGCGCCTAAGTTGAGCGATGCCTGGAATGAGCAAGTTGTCATCGACAACCGTGCAGGCGCGACCGGCACGATTGCGGCAGGCATCGTGGCCCATGCAACAGCGGATGGTTATACGCTGCTGATGGGGCATGCGAGCTCGAATACTGTGGCGCCGCAGATTTACGCGAAGGTTCCCTTTGATCCGCTAAAGGACTTTGAATTCGTGACGCTCGCAGGCTCGGTGCCGCAGTTGATTTCGGTGCATCCTTCGTTGCCTGTACGTAGCATTGCAGAACTGATTACTTACGCAAAGGCGCATCCAGGCGAGCTGACGACGCCGTCGTCCGGTCATGGCAGCATGTCGCACATCGCTGGAGAAATTTTCAAACAGACGACAGGTACCAATATCGTGCACGTCCCCTTCAAGGGCGCAGGTCAGTCCGTGCAGGCATTGGTCGCCGGACAGGTCAAAGTAAGCTTCGACACGACGCCGGCCGTTCTGAATTTCGTGAGGGCAGGCCGGCTGCGCCCGCTCGCCATCACGGTGCCGAGACGCGTGTCATCGCTGCCTGACGTACCGACGACCGCCGAGGCCGGCATTCCGGATTGCACGATCTCGAGCTGGTACGGCGTATTCGCGCCGGTGGGCACGCCTGCGTTCATCGTGCGCAAGATCAATTCTGATTTGAATCGAACGCTCGACCTGCCGGACGTAAAAGAGCGCATGCAGGAACTGGGCGCCGATGAATTGCGCACCAACACGCCCGAAGCGTTTTCAGCTATGGTTAAACAGGAAATCGCGCGTTACTCCAAAGTCATCAAGGCGGCTGGCATACGAATCGAGTGATGCATGTGATGACGACTCCATTCAAACGCATAAGCCGCCATGCACTCCTGATCGTCGCCATGGTCCTGGCCATCCGGCATGCGTCGGTAGCGGCACAACAGGTATATCCGAATAAACCGATCCGTATCATCTCGCCCTTCGCGGCAGGCGGCGGCAACGACATCCTGTGCCGTACTGTGGCGCAAAAACTTTCGGAATACTTCAAGCAGCAGGTTTATGTGGAAACCCGGGCCGGCGCAAACGGTATAGTCGGTACCGAAGCGACCGCGCGTGCTGCGCCCGACGGCTACACCATCGCATTGGTGCCGACCGGTCATGTGGTGAATGCGAGCCTCTATCGCAAGCTACCTTACGATGCCATCAAGGACTTTACGCCCATTTCGCTGGCGGGCATCGGACCGCTCGTGCTCGCGGTCCATCCGTCGCTGCCCGCTCGAAACGTCAGGGAACTCGTGGCGCTCGCGAAGGCACGGCCGGGACAGTTGACTTACGTTTCAGCAGGGGTCGGCGCATCGGGCCACTTGGCCGGCGCGCTGTTCGAAACGATGACGAAGACCAGCATGGTTCACATTCCGTACAAAGGTATGGCGCTTGCTGTGTCCGATCTCATAGGCGGCCAGGTTTCGATGACTTTTGGAACCAGTCTCTCGGTGATACCGCATGTACATACCGGCAGACTTCGCGCGCTTGCGACGACCGGCGCGCAACGCTCGCCCGCGCTGCCAGACCTGGCGACGGTCGCGGAAGCAGGCGTTGCCGGATATGAGGCGAGCCTTTGGTATGGGTTCATCGGGCCGGCGCGCATGCACCCGGATATCGTCCAGCGCCTGAATTCGGAGATCGGCACGGCACTGGCGCTGCCGGACGGCCGGGAACGCCTCTCGAGCCAGGGCGTCGATGCGCGATCGAGCACTGTCGACGAGTTCGCGCGGCTGCTCGCTGCAGATTTTCAGCGCTGGGCAGAAATCCTGCAGCGTCTTGGCGTGCACGCCGAGTAGGTGCCGGCAACCGCGATGGAATCGAAGAATCGACCTGCAGCGCCGTCAAAACTCGACCGCGTACTGACCGAAGCCCGTCGCCACCAGCGTGAACGCGAAATGACGTATCGCGAGCAGGCACTCAAACTGTACCCATGGATCTGCACGCGCTGCGGGCGCGAGTTCAGCGGCGCGAGAGTGCGCGAGCTGACCGTGCATCACAAGGATCATAACCATGACAACAATCCGCCGGACGGCAGCAACTGGGAACTGCTCTGCCTGTACTGCCACGACAACGAACACCAGCGATATCTTGAAGCCGATCTGAATCCGGTCTCTTCACAGCGCGATGTACCCACAGCAACGTACAATCCTTTTGCAGGATTGGAGGATTTGCTGAAAAAGAAAGATAAAAGCGCCGGGTGAGGGCCGCGCTCGAGCTCGCTCCTAAGTCCGACGACATTAACATCACGGAGACGATACGATGACTACTGCCGCGACCGTTCGCTCTGTCGTGCCTGGTGATTTCGCGCAATGGCAACCGCTATGGGAGGGTTACAACACATTTTACGAGCGCACCCTTGCAAGCCACATAACACAGATGACGTGGTCGCGTTTCTTTGACGCATACGAGCCGGTTCATGCGATGGTCGCCGAGCGGAACGGTGAGCTGGTGGGTCTCGTGCATTATATTTTCCATCGCAACACTACGATGATAGGGCCGACCTGTTATCTGCAGGATCTGTTTACCAGCAGCACGGCACGCGGGACAGGCGTTGGCCGCGCACTGATCGAAGCGGTATATGCCCGCGCAGAAGCCGCCGGCTCGACGCGCGTTTACTGGATGACGCACGAAACGAATCTCACGGCGATGAAACTCTACGACAAGGTCGCTACGCGCTCGGGTTTCGTGCAATACCGCAGGGAAATATAATCCTTCTCGCGCTGCTTCATACTTACCCGTCTTGCGAGCAGAAACTCATTGCTTCTATGAATCAAGTGGCGCTGTGCTTTTTGTTGTCGACTCCAATGACACTGGTGGCGCACGCAGGAGTCGTTCAAGACTATCCCGCGAAGCCGATACGTTTATTGGTCCCGTTTGCTCCCGGTGGCAGCTCTGACATACAGGCGCGCATCATCGGCCAGAAGCTCACTGAAGCGTGGGGACAACCGGTGATCATCGACAATCGCGCGGGTGCAGGCGGTATTGTCGCCGCGCAACTTGGCGCGCATTCGATGCCGGACGGATACACGTTGTTCATGGGACACATCGGGACACAATCTGCGAACCCGGCACTCTATCGCAATCTTCCCTATGATCCGGAGCGTGACTTTGCGCCGGTGATCATGACCATCAGGCAGCCGCTGATTCTGGTCGTGCCACCTCAATTGAAAATAAGTACCGTGCCGCAGCTCATTGCGCTTGCGCGCAGTCAGCCTGCCGCACTCAACTACGCGTCTGCCGGCAATGGCAGCCCCAATCATCTCGCCGCCGAAATGTTCAAGGTGATGGGCGGCGTGAACGTCACACATGTTCCGTACAAAGGCGCGGCGCCTGCCGAGATCGACGTCATGGCAGGACGCGTCGCGCTGTTCTTCGATACCATGTTGTCCGCCATACCATTCGTAAAGGACGGGAGATTGAAAGCGCTGGCGGTGACCAGCGCTGCTCGTTCGACATCGATGCCTGCGCTGCCGACCGTTGCGGAAAGCGGAGTCAAAGGTTACGAGTTTTGGACATGGAACGGATTTTTCGTACCTGCAGGCACACCCGCCGCGATCATCGCCGATCTGAACCGCGAGATCGCAAACATACTCAACACGGCTGAAGTGCAGCGACGCCTGACAACGGATGGCGCCGAAATTGCTGCCGGATCACCGCAGGCTCTGGCGGCCTATGCAAAAGGTGAGCGCGCGAAGTTGGCGCGAGTCATCAGTGCTGCCGGCATACGTATCGAATAACCGTAGCGTTGCTGCAAAGTCTAAGATGGCAGCCCGCTTCATCGCACATCTCGATATGGATGCGTTCTACGCATCGGTCGAGCTGCTGCGTTACCCGCAATTGCGCGGGCGGCCCCTCGTCATCGGCGGACGCCGCCGGAGCGCCAATGATGCCGGTCGTGACGATGCGTTCCCGACATTGCGTGAGTATGCCGGCCGCGGCGTGATAACCACCGCCACGTATGAAGCGCGCGCCTACGGCGTTCATTCGGGCATGGGAATGATGAAGGCGGCGCTGCTTGCACCAGATGCGTTGGTGCTGCCTGCGGACTTTGACGAATATCGTCGCTACTCGCGCATGTTCAAGGATGCGGTGCGCGCTGTCGCGCCGGTGATCGAAGATCGCGGCATCGACGAGATTTATATCGATCTCTCAGAACTCGTCATTACGCCGCAAGGTGATAACTCAGATGCATGGCGGCGCGCGCGTGCTGTCGCCGCACGTATTCAGTCGGCAGTGCGCGAACATACCGGCCTCTCATGCTCGATTGGCATTACGCCGAACAAGCTGCTGTCCAAAATCGCTTCCGACCTCGAGAAACCCGCTGGACTCACGTTGCTGGGAGAGGATGACATTGAAGCGCGCATCTGGCCGCTCGCTGTACGCAAGATAAACGGCATAGGGCCCAAGGCGGGCGCACGGCTGGAGAAGATGGGTATTCGCACGATCGGTGAACTTGCACGTGAAATTCCAGCATCGCTCGTCGCTCAATTCGGCCAATCTTATGGCGCATGGATGCACGAGGCTGCGCACGGCCGCGACGAGCGGCCGGTAGTAACTCATAGCGAGCCGAAATCGATCAGCCGCGAAACCACGTTCGAGCATGATCTACATCCAGTGCGCGACCGCGCGCGTCTTGCGGAGATCTTTACGGGACTATGCATGCGGCTGGCGGACGATCTCAGGCGTAAAGGGTACGCCGGGAAGACAATCGGGCTCAAGCTGCGTTACGATAACTTCAGGACGGTCACGCGCGACTCTACACTCGATGCGCCGACTTGCGATGGAAGCGTCTTGCGGCGCGCTGCCGGGGAGTGCTTGAAACGCGTGCCGCTCGACCGGCGGATACGGCTGCTTGGCGTTCGTGCCGGCGGACTGGTGAAGCCAGGCGCTGAGGCCGCCGAAGCGCCCTCATCTGTGGCAGAGACGAGGGCGTTGTTCTAAGTCGACTCCGGAAACTCGACCGCGGCGATCAACCAGCTATTTGAAGGCCTGCTGGAGATAGGCGATCAGATCAGCACGGTCGCGCGCGTCGGGCATACCTGAATAAGGCATACGGTTGGCAGGGACCACTTTTTGTGGCTCGGCGATAAAACCGTCCAGTGTCTGCGGTGTCCATGTGATGCCACTACGCTTGATTGCAGGCGAATAACGGAAATCGCTCTGCTCGCCTGCTTTACGTCCGAATACCCCGCGAAGGCTTGGACCGACGCCCTGACTGCCTGCTTCAGTGCTGTGACACGCGTGACATTCCTCGAACAGCTTTTCACCCCGCTTTGCATCACCATCCGCGCGCGCTGCGCCGGTGGCCAACACAAGCGCTGCACTTATCGCAGCTATCGTTAAACGAATCATCATGCGGACACCATGGGGCCTGGATTTTTCACATACGTATTTTTGATGGCGTCGGCGGTCCAGTACGCGAGCGCGCCTACAGGCCCCGTCGGGTTGTATGAGGCGTTGTGCGGAAACACATTCGCGCCAACGACGAACAGATTATGGCAATCCCAGCTTTGCAGATATTTATTCAACGCGCTGCTCTTGGGATTGGTTCCCATAATTGTCCCGCCCGTGTTGTGCGTACTCTGATAGGGCACCACCGTCCACGGCTCAGTCCGCGCGGTAGCGGTATTGACGCTAGTCGGATTCATAGACTTTGCAAGATCGTTGATCACTTGAGCGGCATGCGTTCCCATCTTGTGCTCGTTCTCCTTGTAGTCGAACGTCATGCGCATCAGCGGCTGCCCGAACGCGTTGCGATACGTGGGATCGAGATCAAAATAATTATAGCGATTCGACATGACACTGCCGCTCGCGCTGACGTTCATTGCGGTCTGATACCACTTTGCAGTCGCCGCCTTCCAAGCCTTTCCCCACGCAGGCGTGCCGCGCGGGACGGGGCGGTACCCGATTGGCAGCGCCGTATTAAAGCCGCCACCGACGTTGAAGCCGCCGACGTAGCCGAACTTCGCGCGATCGAATTCCCAGTTGCTGTGATTGAAATCATCCATTGTCGCGTTTGAACCGCCCGCGTTCATGAATGGATTGAAATGGTGGCCTTCAAAGAATAATGTCGCCGAAGCACCCGTCTGGTAACAGTAGTTTTTGCCGATGACTCCTTGTTGGCTGACCGGATCATATGGCTGGCCGATACCGGACAACAACATGAGATGCACGTTGTTGATTGCATAAGCCGTCAAAGCCACCATGGACGCAGGCTGTTCGAATTCCTCGCCGTTGAGAGTATTGGTGTAAAGAACACCAGTGACGCGCTTGCCAGTCGAATCTTTCAACACTTTGGTGACCCATGAATGCGCACGCAGCTCGAAGTTAGGATTGCGCATCGCAATCGGGATCACGGTCATGTGCGGGCTACCCTTCGCGTTAGCCTCGCAGCCAAAGCGCTGGCAGTAACCGCAATACTGGCATGCGCCAAACCGCGATCCGTCGGGATTTGTATAGGCGCGTGAAGCGTTGGCACTCGGGCGCGGGAATGGATGATAACCATTGTTTTTGGCTGCGGCCGTAAACATCTCGCTCGCCAGGATGGGTGTGAGGGGCGGCAGCGCATATTCGCGCGCACGCGGCGCCTCGAACGGATTTCCGCCGGCTTGGATCTGACCTTGAAGATTTCCCGCTTTGCCGGACACTGCGGCCGTATATTCAAACCGCTCGTAATACGGTTCGAGTTCTGCATATGTGATGCCCCAATCCTGTATTGTCATATCAGCGGGGATATATTTCTTGCCATAGCGCTCTTCATACATCGTACGGACTTTGAATTCCTGGTCCGTCCAGCGCCACGTGTGGCCGCTCCAATGCACGCCTGAGCCGCCGACGACTTCGCCGGGCAAAAACGATCCCAGTCGTCGCATCGGCAGCGCTTCCTGCGAAACGTTGTTGCGGATGGTGAGCGTGTCTTTTGCGGTGTTTTGCATGAGGTCATGACGAATCACATATCGCAGCTCATCACGGACCTGCGGCACCTGATAATCGTTCTCCGTTGTGCGCATGCCGCCGCGCTCGAGCGCAACCACCTTGAGCCCTGCCGCGCTTAGTTCTTTTGCGAGTATGCCGCCGGTCCAGCCGAGCCCGACCAGCACTAGGTCGACTTCTTTTAGTTTTTTAGCCATGTTTAATTGTCCTCGTCAGCTCATGTCAGCAATGCCGACGGGGTCGGCGGGGAACTGCTTGTCGCGGAATTTCTCGACGTTCTGATGATGGACCGCGATGACACCGGGAAATCCGATGAGCTTCCAGCCGGCTTTGTTGCGATTGCCGCCATACATGGGGTCAGAGAACATGCCTTCCATGACGCTCTGGTAAACAGTCGTAAAAAAGACGCGCGCCGGCGGTCCATTGTCAAACGTCACCTTGCCCGCTTGCAGGTTGAGCAGAAACTCTTCGCGCTGAGCTTCGCTGAGCTTATCGAACGATTTGCCGTACGATTTTACGCATACGACATTGGCGGCAGCGATGCCGCTGCGGTAGAGATCCGCAGGCGTCATCGGAAGCTGATAGCCCTGGCTCGGTACGCCCTGCTTCCATGGACCCTGCATATACAGCCGGTCGCCCTTGCCCCAGCCGCCCGCCAGGGCGCGGTCGATAAAAATGTTAAGGCCGATATCGGTGCCTTTCGGCGTTAACGCATCAGCGGGCACCATGTGATCCACCAGTGCTTCAATGAAAGCCGCCTCTTCGGCGTTGAGGAACGCGTAGCCACCGGTCGATGCTGACTGCGCGGCAGTCGGCTGGGCTTGCGCCGGCGGCGGTATGTTTGCTGTGGCGGCTACGGCGCTGCCTGCCACAGCACTCTTTAAGAAAGCGCGGCGATCGAAACCGTCGTTTTTCATTACTCCCCCTGTTATGAAAAAGCGTGGGCGTCATGCGCCGAAGCTGCGGCGCTATGGGATTGGCCATGCTAGTCCTAATCTACGGGCAGGTAAACACCCCGAGCGTACGGTGCGTCATTCCCATTCTCAGAGATAGAATGATCAGCGATGCTTGCCGGTCGAGCGGGCGACGCCTATGTCAACGATTTGCATTTCAACGTGCTCGCCACCACAAGACAAGGCCGACTGCGAGTCCCCACATGATGTGATCCGCCATCTGCGGCCAAAAAGACAACGCCTCAATCGCCGGGAAAAGGGGCCCGATGAGCTTCAGGTCGAAGACTCCGATTGCAGTTGCCGCCACTAATGCGTACGGAATGACGTTACTCCGCGGCAAGACGAGCGTGACGATCGTCGCCCAGAACAATGAAACTGTCCCATGAACGAGGACAGCTGCTGCGATTAAATGTCCGGTGGGTGCATCTGAGGAAATGAGCATTGTGCCCGCCGCGCGGGTCGCTTCGAGGACATCGCCTCCACTCGCCAGTGCATAAACCGTAGACGGGATTCCGCTCACCGTGCTCGCGGTAAGCCAGCACAGCAGGATGTCGGCGGTCGAGCGCCTCATATCTTGCGTACTAGCGGGTCCTGACTGGTGGCGGATACTCAACGCTGGCCGTTCGCAAGGTCTCAATCTCCAACGCTGTCTCCTATACACGAGGTACACTGCACCCGTGCTTACGTTCCCGCATGAGAAGAGGACGCTTCGGGATGCAGGGTGAATTCAACTATGAGCAGGCATTTTCACGCAATGTCGGGTGGGTGACACGCGACGAGCAACACCGTCTGCGCGGCAAGCGTGTTGCGATAGCCGGCCTCGGCGGCGTCGGTGGATCGCACTTACTGACATTGACGAGGCTAGGCATCGGTGCGTTTCACATTGCCGATTTCGACACGTTCGCGATCGAAAACTTCAATCGGCAGGCGGGAGCGGTGATGAGCACCTGCGACCGCGAGAAATCAGATGTGCTGTCCACTATGGCGCGCGATATCAATCCCGACGCTCAATTAACGGTTTTCAATCATGGCGTCACACATGAGAACATGGACGCTTATTTGGACGGTGTGGACCTGTATGTAGACGGTCTTGATTTTTTTGCATTCTCCGCACGCTCGGCAGTGTTCGCCGCATGCGATAAGAGACGGATTCCGGCAATTACCGTTGCTCCGCTCGGCATGGGTGCTGCGCTGCTCAACTTCGTGCCGGGCAAAATGACCTTTGAAGAGTATTTCCGCTGGTCAGGCTGCTCGGAAGAGCAGATGGCATTGCGTTTCCTATTGGGTCTCGCGCCGCGCATGCTGCAGCATGGTTATCTTGTGGACCCGTCATCGGTTGACCTGCGCGGACGCAAAGGGCCTTCCACGGTAATGGCATGTGCGCTGTGCTCTGGAATCGCAGGGACTGAAGCGCTTAAAATTCTGCTCGGTCGAGGACCGATTCTCGCGGCACCGCATGCCATGCACTTTGATGCCTATAAAAACACGATGGTCAGAACATGGCGTCCTGGCGGTAACAGAAATCCGCTGCAGCGATTGGCGCTATGGCTTGCCGGCAGACAACTCCGGCGCAGCTTGCGCAGTCAAACGAACTAGCAATAGCATCAGAACTTCATTCCAGCTAGTGAAATTGAGTTTCATCGCTAAGCAACGCTTGCAGCGGCAGCCGCCGGGAGCGTTCGGGGACGACTGTGGGATATCCCACGCGAAATATCATGTGCACGCACTCAGCCGGTTCCAGGTTGAGAAGCGAATGCATGCGCGCTTCGACGTCCGCTATTTGCAGCTCGAATCCTTTTGCGACGGTCCCTTCATGCATGCGGTTAATCTGATCAGTGACCACATAATAGGGATGCACAGCAATGCCAATAGCATTGAGCTGCGTCCAGAGCTGCGTCATTAGTTGGCCAGCATCGATAACGCTGCACGTCCCCGCTTTGCCGACGATGCATACGATGCCGGGCGCTTTTGCCAGCAGTCCGATTTCCGAGAGTGCCAGCAATTTATACGCGCCGATCTTATTGAAGGCGCTCAATCGGCGCCAATCTGAGATCAGCCGGAGTATTTTTCTGCCTCCGGGCGTCAGGCCGAGAGTATCCACGTCCAATCCGTCGCCACGCTCGACCTGATCGGGAGTAAAACGCAGGTTGCCGATCAGCCATTCGTGCAGCTGCCGGTTGCAGAAGCGCGCTTCAGACGAAAGGCGTACCGAGCTCTACAAGCGCCGACTTGTCGCTGCGCGAGCTAAGCAGCACAGCGCGCGCGCCGGTATACGGATCGTCGCTGGTTTCGTTTACGACTGCAGGGTCAAACGCATCGTCGCGAAAGGCAAAGCGGTTGGTGTGGCGGCAAAGCGGACCCTCGGGCAGCACAAAACGGTCTGGAGCATCATCGATAGCAAGCGTTACATACGGATTGCCTGCGGCGGGGTCCCGTGGCCACCGCCAATCATACTGCACGGAATTGGCGGCAAGGCCGTTCTGCAGGTTCGCCATCAGCGCGCCGACGGACAACAGATTCGCGTGACTGCGGGCGTCAAGGACGCTGTGCATGTTCAGCCGGCGCGAGAAGCCCACGCGCAATTCGTCGCCGTTCCAGCGCAATTCCCATGGCTGACAGTTGTTAACCGATGGCGCGCATGCCGCGAGCGAGGCAAGCTCACGCACACAGTTAAGTTTCATCGATGGTCGAGGAGTCGTGCAAAGCCGCGGCGTAAGTGCTGTTCCTCGCCGGGTGGCCGCTTACCACGGGCGGCTAAGACGCTCTTGCCACTCTCTCTGTCTCGTCGGCGGAGGAGCAATCGGCGAAGAAATACGGATACAGGGATCGTTCGTGGGTCGTAGACGAACCCAGATGATTCGCGATTTGCACGCCCATGTATTCGAGTTCCAGATGCAAGAGCACCGCCGGTGCATCGACGCGAGGACACATGCGCCGTTCGCCGACTTGGTGAAACCCCAGCATGCGGGTGTAAAAGCCAGCGTGCCGCGGATTGACTTCGATGAAGATATCAGCCGCTTTATTGATCACGCGGAGGTAGATGTATGCAAGATGAAAGAGCGAAGCCAGCATCTCCTTGGAACTGTATTCCGGATCGACGGCGAGCTTCGAGACCTCGCACGCCTTGCGGTTCTGATTGCGAAAAGCGTTGATCTCAGGCTCGTACAGTGCGTCGGCGAGCAGGCGGCCAGAATCTACGCCAAGCGTTAGAGTGCCGAGAAGCTTTTCTCCGCGTGTTGCTTCAAGAACGATCCAATCAGAATTGTATTGGCTGCTCGCAAGATTATCGGTGTCGTAACCGCGCCACTGATACATGCGCCGGATAAGGTCGCGCGCCTTTTTGAGCCGCCCCCAGGTGTCGACGCGGCGGACGACGTAGTCTGAGCGTTCGAGCATGCATTCGTGAGCCTGCGTTGAATGAAACTGCTCTACCGCCTGTGCTCTACGTGCAGCATCCGGCGGGTTGTGTATCCGTGATGGACGATGGCGAGGTGTGGCATGCGGATTCACACTGAATCTCCCTATCAAGTGCGCCGGCGTGCTTTCATGGTGCAGTACGGCGCATTAGGTAAGCAATTTGACAGCGTGGTCGCACCAACCCCTTCGGGTTAAGCACTTCAAGTGTCGTACACACGCCGCCGCGTATTACTGCTACTCGCTTGTTCGAGCATGCTGACTTACTCATGCGATCGAACGGTCGACCGCATTTGAAATAGCGATCTCGTTACTGCGGACCCGACGCCGCGCATAAGCTTGGTGGGCCCCGAGTACAACTGGCGCAAACTGCTGGTCCTAGGCCAGTGACTCTCTGCTACGTCTGCTTGAGAGCAGTAAGTGTGCCTAAGAGCGGTAATTTGTCTCATTCTGTCGAAGTCGACGGAAGCTGCTTCGGCGGCGGTGCTTGCGACGAGCCAAGACCAGCTCGCCCAAGCTAACCGCAGTTCGAGGTACGACGGATATAGCAATGATTAGAAGAAATTTTCGCGTGCCGATCAGTAAGAGCACTAAGCAACGTAGGGAACCTCGCTACAAGAGAAGATCTGCGCCGCTGCGCAGTTGCGGGTGCGCCCACTTCGCCTTACGTCAGTCGATCCTTACGCCGGCGCTGCCTGTTGGGTGACGGTCAGCGTCAGACACTAGCGCTATAAGTCACGAACAAAACGACGTAGGACAGCGTAGGATCCTACAAGACTATCAGCGTTTACCTTCTTAAGCCCCCGCAGCGCGTCCTCATAATGCTAACGTCGAATAGGAGGTGCCAGTGCCCAAGAGCGGCAATTCCAGAATAACCCTAATCGCAGGTCATAACTCCGGTCGCACGCCAACCGGATTCTCAATCGACGAATACGATCCCTTGCTTGAAGTCTTCGATGAGATCGAAAGAAGCGTCGAGGCGGATATGCGCGAAGGGATGGATAAGCGTGCGCGAGATATTTGCATGTCCGCGAGCGTTCGCGCCCGCGAGCGAGAAGCGGGTATACGTTCTGTGCCTATCGTTGTAGATCAGAAATGCCCTCGCGGCAGCACGACCTCGCGACTAAGACGCCGCCGATTCTCGGCCTAGTCCGCGGTAACGAGCGTTGGCAGCACGCAGACGTACGGCCCCACTCGTAGGGTCAGGTCGTTACCGTTCTCGTTGCACGTGCGACCTTATATCGTTTGTACCGGTGACTGAGGCGGTCGAGGTACAAGTACACCACCGGCGTTGTGAACAAAGTAAGCAGTTGCGATATCGCGAGACCTCCGACCATCGCAACACCCAGCGGGCGCCTCAGTTCTGATCCAGTGCCATGTCCCAACATGAGTGGCACCCCGGCGAGCATTGCGCACATTGTCGTCATCATGATCGGCCGGAAGCGTAGCATGCAGGCCTCGAAGATCGAGGCCTCGGGCGCTAAGCCCCGCTCGCGCTCCGCTGTCAGGGCGAAGTCGACCATCATGATCCCATTTTTCTTGACGATGCCAATGAGCAGGATAATGCCAATCAGTGCAATCACGCTCAGCTCGTAACCGAACAAGATCAGAAACAGTAGAGCGCCAACGCCCGCTGACGGCAGGGTTGAGAGAATCGTAAGCGGATGTATATAACTCTCGTAGAGCAGACCGAGCACGATATATACGGCGATCAAGGCAGCCGCAATCAGATATGGCTGCGTCGCCAGCGACCGCTGGAAGGCCTGTGCGGTACCCTGAAAGCCGCCGCTAATGGTTGCCGGCGTGCCCATGCCGGGTATCACTGCCTGAATAGCGTCTACTGCATCGCCCAGCGCCGCGCCCGGCGCCAGGTTGAACGATATGGTGATTGCCGGAAACTGCCCCTGGTGACTGATCGACAGGTAATTGGTCTTGGTGTTGTCAGCTTTCACGAATGTCGCCAGCGGGATCTGTTTGCCGGTGGAGGGCGATGTCACATATAGCCTGTTCAACAGATCGGGATCTTCCTGTAACTTGGGTGTGACTTCGAGGATGACGCGATAAGCGTTGAGTTGAGTGAAGTACTGTGCGACCTGGCGCTGACCGATGGCGTCGTAAATCGTGGCATCGATTACGGCAGGTGATATCCCGTAGCTCGAGGCGCGATCGCGGTCGATCGTAAGATTAAGCGCTGCGGCGCTCGTTTGCTGATCGGATACGACGTCCGTGAGTTGGGGCAGCTGGCGGAGACGCTCAAGTATGCGCGGCGCCCATTCGCCAAGTTCAGAGATATTGGCGTCCGTCAGCGTGTACTGATATTGCGTGCGAGCAATGCGGCCGCCGACAGTGATGTCCTGTGCCGCCTGCATGTACAGGTTTACGCCCTCTACGGCGGCGAGCTTGCCGCGTAATCGCGCGATTACCTCGCTTGCGCTGGATTGACGGCCGGCGTCTTTCGGTTTGAGCGTAATAAAGAAATTGCTCGCGTTCAATGTCGATGAACCTATCGTATTGCCGATGCTATATACATCCGGATCTCGACGCACGATGTCCGCTACGGCAAGGGCGCGCTGACTCATGCCCGCAAAAGAGATGTCCTGGTTCGCCTCCGCTACGCCCGTTATGAAACCGGTATCCTGCTGCGGAAAGAAGCCTTTCGGGATGACGATGTAAAGTGCCACCGTGGCGGCGACCGTTGCGACGAATACGAGCAGCGTCAGCGGCTGGTGCTTGAGCACGACGGTCAGCGCGCGCCGGTAGACATTCAGCATGCCATCGAAACCTCGCTCGAAGAAAGTGACAATTCGACCGTGACGGGCGCCGTTTTCGCTGTGCTGCTTGAGAAATCGCGAGCACAACATGGGCGTTAGCGTGAGAGAAATCAGCACCGATATGACGATGGTGAGGGTGACCGTAACCGCAAACTCGCGAAAGAGCCGGCCGATGATGCCGCCCATCAATAGAAGCGGAATGAATACGGCGACGAGCGAAACTGAAATCGAAATGATGGTGAAGCTGACCTCACTGGAACCCTGCAGTGCCGCTTCATGCGGCGACATGCCGCGTTCGACGTGCCGATAAATGTTTTCCAGCATCACGATGGCATCGTCGACCACGAAGCCGACCGATATCGTGAGCGCCATCAGCGACAGGTTATCGAGGCTGTAGCCTACGTAATACATAGCCGCGGCGGTACCGAGAATCGCAAGCGGGATTGTGACGCTTGGAATGACGGTGGCCGGAACGTTAAGCAGGAAGATGAAGATCACAATTACCACGAGCACTATGGTAAGGACGAGCGTGAGCTCCACGTCGATGACCGAAGCGCGTATCGTCTGAGTACCGATCCGAGATTGTTCCAATCTTGACCGCCGGTGGGATTGCATTTTGGACGCGCGGCATGGCCTCCCTGATTCTGTCGACCGTGTCGATAACGTTAGCGCCCGGTTGCTTGTTGACGCCGAGTAAGATCGTGCGTCCGTTCGCAAGCAGGTTGGCGAGCGCGTCCCCTCCCGGACCGGCGTACGCCCAAGCCGCCAGCTTCAGATTCTCGGGACCGTCGACGGCTTCGCCGATATCACGCACCCGAACCGGGGCGCCGTTGCGATATGCGACGATCACGTTGTTCCAGGCGTCCGGTGAAAAAATCTGATCGTTGATGTAGACCGTAATGCTCTGTTTGATGCCATCAAATGCGCCCTTGGGCGAGTTCACGGTAGACGCTGCGATCGAGGCGCGTATCTCCTCAAGGCTCAGGCCGAGTCGTGAAACCTTCGCTGGATCGATCTGTATGCGCAGCGCAGGCTTCTGCTGTCCGAATATGTTCACCTGGCCGACCCCAGACAACTGGGATATCTGCTGCGCAACAACGCTATCGGCATAGTCGGAGACCTGCGCAATGGGCAGCGTTTCGGAACTCACGCCCATGATGAGTATCGACCGGTCTGCAGGATTCACCTTGCGATAGGTCGGCGGATTGGGCAGATTGGTAGGAAGCTGCCCGCTGGCGGCATTGATGGCCGCCTGTACGTCGACCGCGGCGCCGTCGATGTTTCGGTTCAAATCGAACTGCAGTACGATGACCGTCGATCCGAAGTAGCTGGTTGACGTCATCTCGGTCAATCCGCTCATCAGCGAGAAAAAACGCTCGAGCGGCGTCGCGACGTTCGAAGCCATCGTTTCCGGACTCGCGCCCGGCAGCGAGGCGGACACCTGAATCGTCGGGAAGTCGACTTGCGGTAAAGGCGCAACTGGCAGTAACGGCCATGCCGCGGCGCCGACCAGGAACAAAGCGGCGGCCAGCAGCGATGTGCCGATAGGCCGATTGATGAAGGCCGCGGAGATACTCAAGGGACGGGCTTACTTCTTTCCGGAGTTTTCGGCAGGCGCCGCGCGCTGCGGCTTGACCTGCGCAGCATTAGTGTTCAGCTCGCTAACTTTTACGCCAGGCTTCAACCGGTACTGGCCTTCGACAACGACGCGCGTGCCGGCCGCAAGACCGTCATCGACGATTGCCTTACCGTCCTGCGTCTGCGAGACGCGGATATGCTGAACGCCCACGGTGTCATCGGCTTTCACGATGAATGCAAACAATCCTTCAGGACCGCGCTGAACGGCGGATGCGGGTATGGTCAATGCCCGGTCACGCGTGCCGAGAACGAGCCGCACATTAACGTACTGACCTGGCCACAGCGCATGGGCCGCGTTCGGAAATACGGCCTTGATCTGCACCGTGCCGGTCGTCGTGTCGATCTGGTTGTTCACGAGGGTCAGGTTGCCATTACCCAACAAAGCATTGTTGTCGCGTGCATACGCCTGGACCGCCAGCGGCTTACCGTTGCTGCGCATCGATTTATTGACGTCCTGGAATTTGTCTTCCGGCACAGTGAAAAGGACGGCGACCGGGTCGATCTGATTGATGACGACGATGCCCGGTACCATCTGCCGCCCGCACAATGTTGCCTGCATCGACCAGGCGCGCGCCCGTGCGGCCGGTGATTGGCGCCCGTATGGTGGTGTAGTCGAGCTGAACCTTGATCGTATCGATTTGCGCCTGGTCCGCTTGCACGGTGGCCTTCATCTGGTCTGCAGTCGCTCGCTGCGTATCGAGTTGTTGGCGCGCGATTGAGTCCTGCTGCCACAACGTGGCGTAACGATCGAGATCGACGAGACTGTTTTGCAGCTGCGCCTCGTCACGCGCTTTTTGCGCCTGAGCCTGCTGAAGCTGGGCCTGGTAAGGCCGCGGATCTATCTGCGCGAGAAGGTCGCCGGCTTTTACGTCCTGGCCCTCTTTAAAGAATACTTTATCAAGCTGGCCGTCGACACGCGCTTTTACTGTTACCGAAAAAAGCGGTGACACAGTGCCAATCGCGGGTAGATAAATTGGAATGTCTTCTGCGGCGACGGTTGTGGTGACCGCAGGAATCGCCTGGGCAGGCGGCCTCAGAGGTGCTGCTTTCGGCGTGTAATAAAGGCGGAAGATCAACACTGCCGCCATGACCAATACGAGCGTTACTGCAAGGAGAAAGCCTTTACGCCGCAAAGTGGCCATTGGTAATAGCGGGTCCTGTCAAATTGGAGTACGGCCGCTATTATGATGCACGGCCGCCTATAGCGCTGGCCCTCGATCGGGTATTTTCACTCGGTCCGGCAACATTACTCACTTTGCGAGAGCTTCGTCGAGAAAATCGAGACGATCCTGGCCCCAGTAAAGCGTGTTGTTGTAGACGTAGGTAGGCGTGCCGAAAACACCGTTTTCGACTGCTTCGTCGTGACTCGCTTTCCATGCAGACATGATCTCGACGCTGTCTTCCATTGAGAGCAGCCGCGCGCTATCAAACCCGAGAGCCTCGGCAACGCTCCTGCGGACGCCGGGGTCGCGCACATCTTTTTCTTCGCTCCATAGTGCATGCAAAAGTGCATGGCTTAAGGCGAGCGCGTCCAGGCCCAGGTGGTCCGCAGCGATAACCATGCGCGCACACCACTGGTTGTCCGTCGGATAGTAGCGAGGCCGAAGCACGAGCGGCATGTTAAGCCGCTGCCGCCAGCGGTCTAGCTCGACTTCATGATAGCGTTGTCGTGCATCGGGACGACTGCGCAGCGGTATGCCGCCGTTGTCCGTGACGATGGTGGTCGGGCGCACGAGCACGCGAAGGTCGTGTTTGCGGATCAGCGCATGGAAGCGCGGCCAGCCCATATATGCCCACGGCGACGACAGTGAATGGAAATAGATGACGGTTTTTTTCATTGTGGTTGACTGACCGGCAACGCCATCAATCAACCGTGACGACGCGGCAGCCGGCGGGATCGCAATGAAGATAACTGCCGCTAGTGTACCAATCCGCGAGAACCCATCGTTCGCAATGGCGGCCATTAATCAAATGATCGTGTACGGCCGGGCGATGCGTGTGGCCATGGATCATGCGCGGACAGCCGTACTTTCGCAGGACCGCAGCTACGGTTGCGGGCGCCACGTCCATGATCGCCTCCGTCTTGAGCTGCTTCTTTTCCGTGTTTTCGGTGCGCAGCCCAGCGATGATTTTTTTGCGTTGATCGAGCGGCTGGGCAAGAAACTGCGCCTGATACGAAGGATCACGAACTTTGTTGCGAAACTGCTGGTAGCCGACGTCGTCAGTGCAGAGCGAATCGCCGTGCAAAACCAGTGTCGGTGTGCCGTACAAATCAATAAGCGTTGGGTCCGCGAGCAGCGTCGCTCCGCAGTCAGCGGCGAACCGATCGCCAATGAGGAAGTCGCGGTTGCCGTGCATTAAGTAGAGCGCAACGCCCGTATCCGCAAGCTCGCGTAGTTTCGCTGAGATAGACCGATTAAAGAGATCGTCGTCGTCATCGCCAGCCCAATACTCGAACAAGTCACCAAGTATGTAGACCGACTCCGATGCGGCCGCGGGCCCGCATAAGAATTGCAAGAAAAGCTGATTGATGGCAGGGCGGCTCGGGCACAGATGCAGGTCCGACACAAAGATGCTGTGCATTGCTTCGTTACAACTGCGAATTCGCCGCGCGTGACGGGCCGACTCGTCCGTAACCTATGATGATCAAGTCTAGAAGTCGTCCTTGTCTGCCCGCCATAATGCGTTAGACGACTTCCGCTTTTTCGATCACGACATCTTCGACCGGCACGTCCTGATGACCGCCGCGATTGCCCGTCGTCACTTTCTGGATCTTGTCTACAACTTCCGTGCCGCCAGTTACTTTGCCGAATACGCAATAACCCCAACCCTGCTGATTTTGTCCCGTATGGTTCAGGAAATCGTTATTCGCGACATTGATGAAGAACTGGGCGGTTGCGGAGTGTGGATCAGACGTGCGCGCCATGGCGACTGTGTACTTGTCGTTCTTCACTTTATTGTCTGCTTCGTTCTTGATCTGAGCGCCGGCCGATTTTTGTTTCATACCGGGTTCAAAGCCGCCGCCCTGAATCATGAATCCGTCGATCACACGATGAAAGATCGTATTGTTGAACTGGCCCTTGCGGACGTAATTTAGAAAATTTTCTACCGTGGCGGGCGCTTTGGCTGGCATCGAGCTCGAGCGTGATCACGCCGTGGTTAGTATGCAGTTTGACCATGATGCATCCTTATTTTTGAGCAGGTTTCTCGGAGGAGATTACTTTTGCGTCCTCGATAATGACTGTTCTGCGCGGGACGTTCTGATGCGGCGGCATGGGGCCCGGCCCCGTGTCAACCGCCTCTATTTTTTTGACGACGTCCATGCCTTTCACGACCTTGCCAAATACAGCATATCCAGGATTACCGGGGCTGAAATTGAGAGGCTGATTGTCCCCGACGTTGATAAAGAACTGGGCGGTGGCCGAATTCGGATCATTGGTGCGCGCCATGGCGATTGTGCCCGGCTCATTGCGAATTCCATTCGCCGCTTCGTTTTGGATCGGTGCGTGGGTTTTTTTCTGCACGAAATCGTTGGTGAAACCGCCGCCCTGAATCATGAACCCCGGTATAACGCGGTGGAAGATCGTTCCTTTGAAATGGCCTTCGTTTACATATTGAAGGAAATTGTCGACTGTTTTCGGCGCCTTGTCGGCAAACAGCTCGAGCGTGATGTTCCCCATATTCGTTTTCAGCTCAACGATCGGATCGGCGGCAAGTGCGTACACACTCAGAATGATTGCACCGAAAGCAGCAAACAAGCGGGTCATCATCGTTCTAGTTCCTCAAAGAAATTGAAATCCGGATGTACGGCGTCTATCGCCTAATGATGCAACGCATGCCAATAGGCGAGTGATGGCAGCAGTTCAAGAGGTGGGGCGCTGCGCGAATGCACCTCGGCAATCGGCGATTGATGCGCCGCTTTTAAGTGGTGCCGTGGACGAATTGACTGGAGCTTTTGTTGTCGCCGGCGTGGCGGGTGTGTCCGGTGTGGCAAGCGGTGCCTTGCCCGCAGGTGTCGACTTGTCGGCCGCAGGCTTCTGGCCTGCGCCGCCGGCAGGAAACAGTTCCTGGATCATTTTCAGCTTCGTGCGTGCGCCGGCATTGCTCTTGTCGACCTGCAGCGCCCTGTCGTACTCCTGGGACGCCATTTTCGCGTATATGTCGCCAAGGTTTTCATGCGCAGTCGCGTAGCCCGGATGCGTGCGGATCGCCATCTCGAGCGCGGTTCGCGCCTTATCATATTCACCCTGCGACGCGTACAGGACTCCGAGATTGTTGTATGGCTCGGGTAGTTCGGGATAGTCCTGCACCAGGCCTATGAAAACGGCGATCGCGTCAGCTCGTTTGTTTTGTTCAGTTAATATCAGTCCCTTCAGAAACCGACCGCGTGCGTCTTTGGGGTGCGCCTTGAGAAGGTTGTCGAGTCGCTCGAGTGCTTCTGCGGGTTGCCCTGCGCGAAAGAGGTTGTTAGCTTGCTGATACTCGTCACCCTGCGCAATAGCGTTTACACCGCATAAAAAAGCAGCGACGAACAACCCTATGCGCCATGAGGCGGAGAAGGAACTCATTGTGTTATACTTTTTTCGCTTCAGGGAGTTAGTTCAAGAATCTCAAGATTTTACCAAGAACCACGACGCAGTTAAACACGTGTTTGGCCAGATGCGGTCGCGGCACGTTTGACGTGCCCTTAGCGCCGCATGCCCGACGACACGTCTGTGACACTGACAACTGCCCGCGGGCGGGCACAAGCCTCCTTACAAATCGCATGCATCGCAATGCTCAAGCTCTATAACACTCTGACGCGCGAAAAAGAGGAGTTCAAGCCGCTCGTTTCAGGACAGGCGCGCATCTACGTTTGCGGGGTTACGGTATATGACTACTGTCACCTTGGCCATGCGCGATTCATGGTCGTCTTCGACATCGTTACGCGATGGTTGCGCGCCACAGGCTATGAAGTTACTTACGTTCGCAATATTACGGATATCGACGACAAGATCATCAAACGCGCAGCGGAAAACAAGGAGTCGATCGCCGCGTTGACCGCGCGCTTCATCGAGGCGATGAACGAAGACGCTGCTGCATTGGGAATTCTCAAGCCCGATTTCGAGCCGCGCGCAACGGACTATATACCGCAGATGCAGGAAATCATAAGCCTGCTCGAACAAAAGGGCCTTGCATATAAGGCGCGTGACGGCGACGTTAATTATACGGTGCGTGACTTTCCGGGCTACGGCAAACTCTCCGGCAAATCACTGGAAGATCTTAACGCCGGAGAACGTGTCGATGTAGTGCAGGCAAAGCGCGATCCGCTGGATTTTGTGCTGTGGAAGCACTCGAAGGCGGGCGAGCCGGCATGGCCGAGTCCATGGGGCGAAGGCAGGCCCGGCTGGCACATCGAATGCTCGGCAATGTCGAGCGCGATACTCGGCCGGCATTTCGACATACACGGCGGCGGCCAGGATCTGCAGTTTCCACATCATGAGAATGAAATCGCGCAGTCCGAAGGCGCGTATGGCAATACGTTCGTCAATTACTGGATGCACAACGGATTCATCCGCGTCGACGACGAGAAGATGTCGAAATCCCTCGGCAACTTCTTCACTGTGCGCGAGATCCTGGCCAAGTACGACGCGGAAGTCGTACGGTTTTTCATTCTGAGAGCGCATTACCGAAGCCCTATTAATTATTCGGATCAGCACCTCGACGATGCGCGCCAGGCCCTGACACGTCTGTATACCGCGCTCAAAGCGCATGACGTATCCGCCGGCGCCATTCAGTGGAACAATCCGCACGCCGCGCGTTTTCGCGAAGTCATGAATGACGACTTCAATACCGCTGAAGCGGTGGCGGTTCTGTTTGAACTGGCGAATGAAGCCAACCGCGACGATTCGCGCGATGCCGCAGCGCTCCTGAAATCGCTCGGCGGCATACTCGGGCTCCTGCAGCGTGACCCCACTCAATTTTTACAGGCGGCCCCTGGAGGCGACGGGTGGACGCCGGAGCGCATAGGCGCACAAATAGAAGCACGCACAGCGGCGAAGAAAGCAAAGAATTACGGCGAGGCCGATCGTCTACGCAAGGAATTGCTCGATGCCCAAATCGTTATCGAAGATACACCGAAAGGAACGATCTGGCGTCGGGCCTAACCGCGTCGCATCACTGCCCGTCCATACGGCAGTCATATTCAATGCATGCTGAGTGCACTGGTCATGCGTCCGTCATTCGCAGCCATCCATAAATAGTACGCATACCACGCCCGTCAACGCCTCTTAAGCGTCCTCGCTTGCCCTTAGCCCTGCAAAGCGCCTGCGGATTCGTTGCGATCCTCTCACTCGCGTGGCTCTTCAGCGAGAACCGGCGCGTAGTCGCCTGGCGTACGGTGGTTGCCGGCATTGCGCTGCAAGTCGTACTCGCAGCGGCGCTGCTGAAACTCACAATCTTCAAACATTTCTTTCTCGCGTTGAACGAGACGCTGCTTGCGCTCGAGAAGGCAACGCAAGCCGGCACAGCATTCGTGTTCGGATACCTTGGCGGCGCCCTACCGCCGTTTGCCGAGACGGGCGGTGGCTCGAGTTTCGTGCTTGCGTTCAGGGCGCTGCCCCTCATACTCGTGATCAGCGCACTCTCGTCCTTGCTCTTCTACTGGCGCGTCATGCCTGTCATCGTGCGCGCTATTTCACGCGTCCTGGAAGCAACCATGGGCGTCGGTGGAGCAGTCGGATTGTCGACTGCCGCCAATATATTCGTGGGCATGGTCGAAGCGCCGTTGTTCATACGCCCTTATCTCGCACAGATGTCGCGGGGCGAACTGTTCATCGTTATGGTCTGCGGTATGGCCGGCATATCGGGAACCGTGATGGTCATCTACGCGAGCTTCCTCGGCCCGGTGATCCCGGATGCGCTCGGCCATATTCTCATCGCATCGATTATCAGCGCCCCTGCGGCGATCGTCATTGCAGTCCTCATGGTGCCGCCGGCAGGCGCGCCCACCTCCGGCGAGATATTCCCGCCGCAGCAGTCGTCAGGCAGTATCGATGCGATCACTCGCGGCACTGTCGACGGCCTCGGACTGCTGCTTAACATAATCGCATTGCTGATTGTTCTGGTGGCGCTTGTCACGCTGGCCAATCTGATGCTCGAGTCGTTACCTTCTTTCAACGGGCGAGCGCTGACGCTTCAGCGCATGCTCGGCGTGCTGCTTGCGCCGCTCGCCTGGCTGGTCGGCGTGCCATGGAGTGAAGCAGGAACCGCCGGTGCGCTGCTTGGTACTCAAGACAGGTACTCAACGAATTCATCGCGTATCTCGATCTTGCGTATCTGCCCGAAGGCGCGCTCTCGTTGCGGAGCCGCATGCTGATGACTTACGCGCTCTGTGGATTCGCGAACTTCGGCAGTCTGGGCATCCTGATCGGCGGGCTTGCGACGATGGCGCCGGAGCGACGGGACGACGTCGTCTCCCTTGGCATGAAATCGATAGTGGCCGGCACTCTCGCCACATGCATGACCGGCGCGGTTGTCGGCATGTTATGGACTGACTAGCCCGCACGTTTTATCGCGCTGACAACGTCTACTCAGCGGTACCGCCACTGTTGCCTATACGCAGCCCGTGCCTGCAGGCGCTTGTAATACGCTACCCCGCCATTGCAAGCGGAGAAGGGCGGTACTACGTTGCATCAGCGCTTGATCAGGCTTTGTCGAGAGCCGCCTTCATGCGTTGCGGGGTAAGCGGAACCTTGCGCAATCGAATACCGGTCGCATCGAAAATTGCATTCGCGATCGACGCCGGCACCGTTCGCGTCGACGGCTCGCCGCCGCCCGATGGTGCAATCTCCGGGCGGTTGATGAGGACGATATCGATTGCTTCGGGCGCATCGGCGATGTCGAGAATCGGGTAACTAGCCCAATCCACACTCTTGACCTGATTGGTATCGAACTGCACTTCCTCGAACAGGGTCCGCGACGTTGCTTGCACGACATTGCCTTCGATGGTGATTCTGAGGCCGCCGGGATTGATGATCTGCCCGCAATCATGAGCGACGGTAAACTTTTTAGCCCACACGCGGCCGTTTCGTCGATCGACTTCGACTTCACATACCATCGCTACCAGCGTCCCATTGCGTTCCGTATATGAAAACCCGCGGCCGGTCATGACATCGCCCTTGCCGCGGTTCGGATTCGGATACGGCCGTGCGCTCCAGGCGGCTTTGTCGGCGGCGGCCTTCACAATCGCAATGTGCCGCGGGTCTTTGAGATATTTCAGACGGAATTCCACAGGATCAGAACCCACGGCGTTTGCTATCTCGTCGATAAACGATTCGCTGGCGAAGTGCGTCTCTGCACCGAGCGGGTCGCGAAAGTGCGCCGTTCGAAGCGGCGATGCACGCGCCAGCAGCGGCGCGACGCATTCCCAGCCACAGCGCTTGTTTGCAAATTCATACTTTTCCGCCGGCGTCTGAAAAATGATTTCAGGCTTCGGCGCATAGCCGGTCATCTGCCCGGCCAGCGTATCTTTCGGGTCATTCTCCGTCTGTATCACGTCCTGGCGCGAGAAGCCTTTCGCGAAAAAATCATATGCGACGACGTTTCCCTGCGCGTCGAGACCGGCGCGGGCACGATAAACGACTGCCGGTCCTTTCGGATCCCACGCCGTCGCGTCGGCGCGCATGTACCTGCAGCCGGTACTGGACGCCCGACAAGCTTGGAGATAAGCGCTGCGTCGTGCGCAGCATCGCCAGCGTCGTTGCGTCCGTAAGAGCCGGGACCGGGAATCCATTTTGCATGCATCTTATCGAGTGGAACACCCGTCAGTTTGGAACAGCCGTTGCGGCCGTAGTGCGGTTTCTGTGAGCCGGTCAAGAGCATGCCGCTATCCGCGCGAATGTCGGCAATCGCGCACGCGGGTCCCATGCTCGCATGCGATTGCAGCGGCCATTCGTATTCCACCTCGATGACGCGCTCGGCGCTTTTGAGCGCAGCATCAACATCGCCTTTTTTAATCGGCGTCTCGCTGCCGATACCCTTTGCCTGCCGGATGTGATCGTGAAGTTTCTCCATGGCAGGAAACGGCGTGCATGGCGGTGCCCACGTCACTTTCAACGCCTCCGCTGCGCGAACGGCGTCCCATTCGCGGTCCGCTATCACTGCGACGAATTCTTTTTCTTTCACGACGCGCGCGCCGGGGATTCCTTTGAGCGAGCTCTCGTCGACGGATACCGGGCCACAGCCCGCCGTCGGTGGGCGCACAACGCGTGCGTGGACCATGCCATCTACTTTGACGTCAGTGATGTACTGAAGCCTTCCCATCACCTTTTCAGTGATGATTTTCTGCGGAAATGTCTTGCCGACAACTTTGTATTCCGCCGGCCGCTTCGGCTGCGCCTTGCCATGGACTGCGAGCGGATTACCATATCTTTTGTTCCAGTCGAGCTTGGCATTGAAGTACTTGCCGCCGACGAGCTCCCCATAACTGATCGTCCGGCTCGCATCAGTCGTTGAGCGGATGACGCCATTTTCTATCGCCAGTTGCTCCGTCGGGTACTGACAACCGCTGCGACGCCCCTTCAAGCAGCAGTCGACGCGCTTCCGCCGCAGCGTTGCGCAACGCGATGCCGCCGAACTGAATCCCGGTGCTTCCTGATGCGCCGCCTTGATTGCAAGTCAGCGCAGTGTCGCCCATGACGACATCGACGCGCTCGAATGCAACATCGAGCTCTTCAGCGACCATCTGCGCGATTGCAACATCGACACCCTGGCCCATATCCATCTTGCCGAAGAAGGCGGTCACGTTGCCATTGGGCAACACCGCGATCCATGAATCGAGCTCATCGGGCGTAAGCGGCGGCTTGCCGTCCGTGCTCTGGCTGAGTGCACTGGCGACGGTTCCAGGGACGCTTATCGTTACGACGAGCGCGCCGGCCGCTTTGAGAAAATCGCGACGCGAAATCGGGGAGTAATGCATCGCATGCCTCCTAGGCGCTCATCGTTGCTGCACGCTTTACCGCGCGCAGAATTGCCATGTGCGTGCCGCAGCGACATTTAAGACCGGCCAATGCAGTGCGTATCTGCGCATCAGTCGGTTGCGGGTTTTCGCGCAGGAAGGCCGCCGCAGTCATTACCCAACCGTTCAGGCAATAGCCGCATTGCGGCACCTGCTCTTCGATGAACGCTGTTTGTAGAACGTGCGGTTTCTCGGCTGTGCCGAGACCCGAGAGCGTCGTGATTCTTTTACCGGCGACGGTCCCCACAGGCGTTACGCACGAGCGCGTCGCTATGCCATCGACGTGCACGGTGCAAGCACCGCACTGCGCCCGTCCGCAACCGAATTTTGGATTGTTAAGACCGAGATCATCGCGCAGTGCGTATAACAGCGGCATCGCCGGATCGGCGTCTACTGACTGCGCCTTGCCGTCAACGACGAGACTGAGTTTCATGGGCTGCTCCTCCGCAGAACGCATGCATCACGACATATGCGCATAGCCGAGTCACGTTGATGTGTGGTTTCGGCGTTGGCCGGCCGTTCAAGTGCTGGGGTAGCTTACGCCGCTTCAAATTGCCACGCAACGCAGTCGCCGGCGGCACTTATTCGGCACGCGCGCCGGAAACGCGGACTACTTTTTCCCACTTGATAATTTCACTTTTTATGTATGCAGTGAATTCGGCTGGACTACTGCCGACAATGACCGCGCCCAATCCCGCGAGACGATCCTTTACATCAGCGACCCCGAGTGCCTTTACGATTTCCGCATGCAGGCGGTCGATCAGCGGTCGCGGCATTGCTGCGGGCCCCAGCACGCCAAACCACGAGACGACGTCATACCCTGGAAGTCCCGATTCCGCGATGGTCGGAAGATCAGGAAGGGAAGGGGAGCGCTGTGCGCTCGTCACGCCCAGTGCGTGAATGCGGCCGGTTCTGATGTGAGGTATGGCAGTCGGCAAATTGTCGAACATCATCGACACCTGGCCGCCCACCAGGTCGACCATCGCAGGAAAGCTGCCTTTATAAGGTACATGCGTAATGGCGGTACCCGTCATCGCTTTAAAGAGTTCGCCGGACAAGTGCGGCGACTGTCCAGTGCCTGGCGATGCGAACGTCAGTTGTCCCGGCCTCGTTTTGGCGAGAGCTACGAGTTCTTTCACATTCTTAGCCGGTATCGACGGGTGAACTGCGAGCACGTTCGTGACAGAGATTACCTGCGATATGGGTGCAAAGTCTTTGAGCGGATCGTAAGGGAGCTTGCTGTACAGACTTGCGTTGATCGCGTTCGGTCCGATGTTGCCCATGATGATCGTGCATCCGTCAGCAGGCGATTTCACCAGAATCTCGCTACCGATGATCCCCGCGGCGCCGGCGCGATTGTCAACGATGAACTGGACGTTCAGGCTCTCGCCCATTTTGAGCGCTAACTCGCGCGCAAGGATGTCCGTCGTGCCGCCCGGCGCTGCCGGCACGATGAAACGCACGGACTTGCAGGGGTACGATTGAGCCCGCGCCGACGAGGCGCCGGCAACTAAGCCAGCAATTACAAGGAGCAGCACTGTTAAGCGCAGTATCACGATGCTTGACGCATCGTGCGTGGAATCACGCGGTGCTCTCCGTTACATGCTTGTTGAACGCAACGAAGAACTGCTCGGCGAGTTTTTTTGCAACGCCGTCGACGAGGCGCGATCCGACTTGCGCGAGCTTGCCGCCGATAGTCGCCTTAGCGATATATGAAAGATTCGTCTGCTCACCCTCCGGTGTCAGCGTCACGCGCGCTTCGCCTTTCGCAAACCCCGCGACGCCGCCCTGGCCTTCGAAGACGAGCGTGTAGGCGTCCGGCGGGGAAACGTCGACCAGCGTAATCTTGCTTTTGAATTTGGCGCTGACGGGACCGACCTTTGCGCCCATCGTCAAATGAAATTCCGAGTCCGAGATGCGCTCCATCGTCTCGCAACCGGGAATGCATACCTTGAGCACTTCGGGATCACAGATGGCATCCCAGGTCTGCCGCTGCGGCTTTGGTATGAGCTGGCTGCCGGCTATATCCATGGAGCGGCGTATGTTACCTTGCGTGTCATCGCGAGGCGAGCGGGTTTATTGCGCGCTTGCAGGCAGCGGCCGGGCAAGCACGCATTCGCGCGCCAGCCGTCGTATCTCATGAGACATGGCGATTTTGTGCTCGCGCAGAAACGCCTGGTGATTGCTTTCGACGTCCGCCAGCCGGTAAACATAGTTGACCATCATGCCTAATGAACGCTGCATGCCGTGCCGCGACGTGTCGGCAAGCACATTTAGGCGTTCCATGCGCGCGCCATTGCCGAGATGGAATCGTGCAACGGAATCGAGCGGGTCGCCGTCTTTGTTGACCGCAGTCAAATAATAAGCACCCAGCGACAGCAGTTGTGACCGCAGTTTCGCTGCAGTTTCGGTTTTCGGCATGAGATCGGCAGCCTGCGCATTCGCTAGCTCAGGGGGGATCGCGGAATTGTCACGCATCGCATCGATAAGCCATGACCTGAACCCGGGAAGAGGAGACAGCGTGGCGAAGGTTTTCAGTCGCGGAAACTCGCGGCCGAGCTCCTCCACGACCTGTTTGATCAGTAGATTGCCGAACGAAATGCCGCGCAGGCCATCCTGACAGTTAGTAATGGAATAGAACATCGCGCAATCGGCGAGCACGGGATCGGCTTCCTGTGAATCCTGGTCGAGTAGCGGCGCTACAGTGTTGCTCATGCGATCAGTGAGGGCTACTTCAATGAAAATGAGCGGCTCATCAGGCAGCGCCGGGTGAAAAAACGCAAAGCACCGGCGGTCGCCGGAGAGCCTGCGCTGAAGATCTTTCCAGCCGGCAATCTCATGCACCGCTTCATACTGAATCAGCTTTTCAAGAACGATAGCAGGCGTGTGCCAGTCGATTCGTTCCAGGCGCAAGAACCCGCGGTTGAACCACGACCGGAACAGGTGTGCAAGATCGGCGTCGACGCCCGCCCACTGCGGATGCGTGCGAAGCTCGCCCAGCAACTGCCTTCGCATGTCGACAAGCGCGGCGGTTGCGCCCGGAGCGATGTTCAAGCGCCTGAACAATTCCTGACGCGGCGATTCGACGGCTCGCTGCAGAGCGATCAGGTTTTGCGGCGTCGGATTTTGCGCGTAAGCGGCGGCCTGCTGCGCAATGTGCGCAGGGTCGGGCGAAAATTCACTGGCAAGCAAATCGATGTAGAACGTGAGCGCGTCTGCAGGCAGGGCGTCGTAGGCATCGAGCGCATCGCGTGCGAGCGCCGCGCCGGACACTTCGCCTCTCTCGGACAACAACGCCTTGCACAGCTCGATAGCGTTGTGCGCTTTGCGCTCCGCCGAGCGGCCGCTGTCCATCGGCGGCACGACGCGCCGCAACAGCCGTTGCAAAAACGCAGGTGTATTCATGAATGTTGCTCGCGGGCCGGCGCAGTCATCAGCGCAAGCACGCAATCGTGCATAGACGCGTCATAGTTCAAACGGGATGTCCACAGATGAGCACGGCAACGCCGGGTGATGTCGCACGCGACCGACGCGCCGCTGCCCGAATTCCTGATGATTTCGATGCTAGCGGATGCATGCCGTGTTCGCAACCCGTCACGCGCTTGACCCGACGCGGGGCGATGCACTACTCTCGGTCGTTCATGTGCACTTTGTCGCACGAACCTTTATAGAGTTCAAATGGACAGTGTCGATACCGAAGTTCTGAAAACTGCAGTTGCGTGGCTGGCGGATGGACGAACGTCGACTCTCGCGACGGTGATCAAGACGTGGGGTTCCGCGCCGCGGCCGATCGGCGCAATGCTCGTCATCCGCGACGATGGTCATGTCGTCGGCTCGGTGTCCGGCGGCTGCGTCGAAGACGATTTGATCGAACGCGTCAAAGGCCTGCCGCTGCAAAGCGCCAAGCCGCAACTCGTAACGTACGGGGTGACGGCCGATCAGGCCGCCCGCTTCGGACTTCCGTGCGGCGGCACACTCCAACTCGTGCTCGAACCGGTGCGTGCTGAATCTCAATTGGAGGAGCTGCTTGCAACCATCGAGCGTCATGAACTCGTGGCGCGCTTCCTCGACGTCGAGACGGGCGAGGTAACACTCAAACCGGGCCGCTGGTCCGATGTGCTCGAGTACGACGGCAAGATGCTTAAAAGCATACACGGGCCGCGCTGGCGCCTGCTCATCATCGGCGCAGGACAGACTTCGCGGTTCCTCGCGCAAATGGCGCAGGCTCTCGATTATCAGGTAACCGTGTGCGATCCGCGTGACGAATATGCAGACGAATGGAGTGTGCCGGGCGTGATATTGCTGCGCGGGTATCCTGACGACGTGGTGCTGCAGATGAATCCCGACCCGCATCTCGCGGTGGTAGCGGTGACACACGATCCCAAGCTCGATGATGCCGCACTGACGGAAGCGCTCAAGTCTCCCGCGTTCTACGTAGGCGCCCTTGGCTCACGGCTCAATAATGAGCGGCGTCGCAAACGTTTAGCCGAATTTGAATTGTCGGCGCAGGAGATATCGCGCATGCATGGGCCTGTGGGTCTACGCATCGGCAGTAAAACACCGGCCGAAATCGCGGTGTCGATCGTCGCTGAGATGACCGCCGTGCGACGTGGCGTAAAACTCGACTCGATTGGCGCGCCGCCGAGCGTTCCCGTAGCCAGCACGGATCCACTTGCCTGCGGTTCGTAGTTGTTGCGCCGCCATGCGCGCGCGGCGGAATAGTATCTGGGATGCGCTGTGTGTATGTGTCGCGGTTCTCCTATCGTCGATCGGAGTCGCGCACGCCGCTGAAGCGCCGATTGCGAACAGCCTGCTGCTTGTCGCGAAGCCGGAGTTGAGCGACCCGAATTTTCGCGAGACAGTGGTGCTGGTCACTCAATCGGTGCCGGGCGGTGGTCCGCTTGGCGTGATCCTGAATCGTCCCCTCGGCGCAAGCTTGAGTAAAATCCTGCCCGACGCAGCTGGAATAGCAGCGCAGTTCGACGACATTTATGCAGGCGGTCCGGTCGCGCGCAACCAATTGGTCTATCTGATACGCACCTCCGATTCGACTTTAAGCGGCTTGCGTGTACTCGATGACGTGGTGCTCAACGGCGATCGCGGACTCGCTGCTGACGTTGCGCGCGGCCGTGTAAAAGCGATCGCGTTTCGAGCCTACGCAGGGTTCTGCGGCTGGGTGGCGCGCCAGTTGCAGGCAGAGATTGCGCAGGGCGGGTGGTATGTGCTTCCGGCCGACGTGGAGACCATCTTCAGCGCGAATGCTGCCGGACTGTGGCCGGAGCTAATCAACCGAATCACGACGCGCAGCGCGGCGACCGGCGCATCGCGCGCATCCTCATAACATTGTCCAAGAAATTCCGGAGAGATAATTGTACGCAGCTTGGTATACAAAGAATGGTCCCGCACCCGAAGTCATGAAAGTAAGCGAATTGCCGGACCCTCAACCGGGTCCCGGCGAAGTTCGCGTGCGGCTTCACGCATCTGCGGTGAATCCATCGGACGTCAAAGCGCGCGCCGGCAGCCGGCCGATTCGCTGGCCGAAGCTCATACCCAATAGCGACGGTGCCGGCATCGTCGATCGCGTCGCTGACGGAGTCACTACACACCGTACCGGCGATCGGGTGTGGGTATTTAACGGACAATGGAACCGTCCATTCGGGACCAGTGCTCAATACATTGCGTTGCCGGCTTCGCTGGCGGTCCCGCTCACGCCAGCGCTGTCATGGGAGCAGGGCGCTTGCCTTGGAATTCCCGTCATGACGGCGCATCGCTGCGTATTCGCGGATGGGCCCGTCGCCGGCAAGACAGTGCTCGTCACAGGCGGCGCGGGCGTCGTCGCACACTACGCCATTCAGTTGGCTAAGTGGGCCGGCGCAACCGTTGTAGCAACGGTGAGTTCGGCGCCGAAAGCCGCACATGCGCGCGCCGGAGGTGCCGATCTTGTCGTCAACTACCGCGTCGAAGATGTAGTCGAGCGCATTCGCGTAGAAGTGGGCGGCGTCGATCGCGTGGTGGATGTCGATTTCGGCAAGAACCTGCCGATCACTTGCCAGGTGCTGCGAGAAAATGGCGCAATTGCATCGTACGCGTCAATGGGGGAAATGGAACCCCGCTTCCCTTATAAAAATCTGTTCCCGTTGAACGCTACGATTCGTCCCGTATTTGTATATACGATGCCCGACGAGGCAAAGGCCGCCGCGCACTCGGACATCGCGCGCTGGGTAAAAGACGGCAAGCCGCAATTTTCGATAGCGGAACGTTACCCGTTACGCGAAGTCGTGAAAGCGCATCTCGCCGTCGAGCGCGGCGAAAAAATCGGACACGTAATTCTTAATACCGACTGATCGCCGCTATCAAACGGCAGCCGATGCGGTCGCGGAAGCAATGACCGCTGGCCGTCAGCTGTCGGCGAAGAATTCCTTTACCTTGTCCATCCACGACTTTGCGCGCGGGTTGTGCTTGCCCGCATCGTTGTCGTTTATCGTCTCCAGTTCCATCAGCAGTTCGCGCTGACGGGCAGTAAGGTGCACTGGTGTTTCAACCACAACGTGGCACATCAAATCGCCATGCGTCGATGAACGCACGCCCTTGATGCCTTTGCCACGCAGACGAAACACTTTGCCGGATTGCGTTTCGGCCGGAATCTTTATTTTTGCATAGCCATCGAGCGTCGGTATCTCGATCTCGCCCCCCAGCGCCGCGGTCGTAAAGCTGATCGGCATTTCGCAGTGCAGATCGTTGTGATCGCGCTGGAAGACGGTGTGCGGTTTCAGATGAATGACAACATACAAGTCGCCCGGCGGCCCGCCGTTCACACCGGCTTCACCTTCGCCGGACAAGCGAATGCGATCGCCCTCATCGACGCCCGACGGAATTTTTACGGAAAGCGTCTTGTGCTGTTTGAGCCGCCCCGCGCCGCGGCAGCTCGGGCATGGCGACTGCACAACTTTGCCGGTGCCGTGGCACTTTGGACACGTCTGCTGGATCGAAAAGAATCCCTGTTGCATGCGCACCTGGCCGTGACCGTCGCAGGTGCTGCACTTTGTCGGTTGGGTGCCCGGCTTGGCGCCGCTGCCATGACAGGTCTCGCATTCCTGCAGCGTCGGTATACGGATCTTGGTTTCAGTTCCGCGCGCAGCTTCTTCTAAGTCCACTTCGAGGTTGTAGCGCAGGTCGGCCCCGCGGTAGACATTCGACCGCCCGCGTCCGCCGCCGAAGATGTCGCCAAAGATATCGCCGAATGCATCGCCGAAGCCCCCGAAGCCTGCGCCACCTGCCCCCATCGTCGCGTCCACTCCGGCATGGCCATGCTGGTCATAGGCCGCGCGCTTATTCGGATCGGACAGGATTTCGTACGCTTCCTTTGCTTCCTTGAATTGAATCTCGGCTTTCGGATTATCCGGATTGCGATCCGGATGAAACTTCATCGCGAGCTTCCGATATGACTTCTTGATGTCGTCGTCCGACGCATCGCGGTTGATGCCAAGCACTTCGTAGTAATCGCGTTTTGCCATAGTCCCTGATAACGATTAAGTGTCTGTTACAAGCACACCAGTCTATCTTCTGCTAAACAGCAAAAAGGACTGAGGAGCGGCTCTCACCGTTCCTCAATCCTTCGAATACGCCGTCCGCAGGCTTATTTTTTACCGTCTTTGACTTCCTCATATTCCGCATCAACGACGTTTCCATCATCTTTTTGCTCGGCGCCGCCAGCGGTTTTCTGCTCGTTGCCCGCCGACTGCTGCTGGGACGTCTGCTCCTTCGCCTGCATCTGCTCCGCAATCTTATGCGCCGCGGTAGCCAATGCTTGCGATTTGGCGTCGATCGATTCCTTGTTGTCGCTCTTCAGCGCTTCCTCGGCTTCCTTCACCGCGGTTTCGATCTTCGCTTTTTCGTCGGCACTGATCTTGTCGCCATATTCACTCAATGACTTTTTCACTGAGTGGATGAGCGCGTCAGCGTGATTGCGCGCCGTCACCAGCTCGATCGTTTTCTTGTCCTCTTCGGCGTTTGCTTCGGCATCTTTCACCATGCGCTGAATCTCGGCTTCGTTAAGGCCGGAGTTCGCCTGGATCTTGATCTTGTTTTCCTTACCGGTCGCCTTATCCTTGGCAGACACGTGCAGGATGCCGTTTGCGTCAATGTCGAACGTGACCTCGATCTGCGGCATACCGCGCGGCGCAGGCGGTATATCGGTCAAGTTGAACTGGCCGAGACTCTTGTTGCCTGACGCAATATCGCGTTCGCCCTGCAGCACGTGTATGGTCACCGCGGACTGGTTATCGTCAGCGGTCGAGAACACTTGCGACGCCTTGGTCGGAATCGTGGTGTTCTTCTGGATGAGCTTGGTCATGACGCTGCCCAGCGTTTCGATACCGAGCGACAACGGCGTCACGTCGAGCAACAGCACATCCTTCACGTCGCCTTTCAGCACACCGCCCTGAATCGCGGCACCTACCGCTACCGCTTCATCCGGATTCACGTCCTTACGAGGCTCTTTGCCGAAGAACTCTTTGACCTTGTCCTGCACCTTCGGCATACGCGTCTGGCCGCCGACCAGAATGACGTCGGATATATCGGACAGCTTGACGCCGGCGTCCTTGACCGCCAGCTCGCACGGCTTGATCGTCTTCTCGATCAGGTCTTCGACGAGACTTTCGAACTTCGCGCGGGTGACCTTGATCGCCAGATGCTTAGGTCCGGACGCATCCGCGGTGATGTACGGCAGATTCACTTCCGTCTGCTGCGACGATGACAATTCGATTTTTGCTTTTTCAGCCGCATCCTTCAGGCGCTGCAACGCGAGCATGTCCTTGCGCAGGTCGATGCCCTGTTCTTTCTTGAACTCATCACAGAGATAATCCATCAGGCGCTGGTCGAAGTCTTCGCCGCCGAGGAAGGTGTCGCCATTCGTCGACATGACTTCGAATTGATGCTCGCCCTCTACCGCAGCGATTTCGATGATCGAGATATCGAACGTGCCGCCGCCGAGGTCATACACCGCAATCTTGCGATCGCCTTCTTTCTTGTCCATGCCGAACGCGAGTGCCGCGGCCGTCGGCTCATTAATAATGCGTTTAACGTCGAGGCCCGCGATACGGCCTGCGTCCTTGGTCGCCTGGCGCTGCGAGTCATTGAAATATGCGGGAACGGTGATGACCGCCTCCGTCACTGATTCGCCAAGGTAGTCCTCGGCCGTTTTCTTCATCTTGATCAGTACTTGTGCCGAGACTTCCGGCGGAGACAGCTTCTTGCCGCGTACTTCGACCCAGGCGTCGCCATTGGCTGCCTTCACGATCTTGTACGGCATGAGGTCAATGTCTTTCTGCACTTCTTTTTCTTCAAAGCGGCGGCCGATCAGTCGCTTGACCGCATAGATGGTGTTCTTCGGGTTGGTCACCGCCTGCCGCTTCGCGGATGCACCGACCAGAATTTCGCCGTCTTCGGTATACGCCACGATGGACGGCGTAGTGCGCGCGCCTTCCGAATTTTCGATCACCTTGGGCTGGCCGTTCTCCATGACAGCGACGCACGAGTTGGTCGTGCCCAGGTCAATGCCGATTATTTTTGCCATGTCAAAACCTCTTTTGCTATAAAAATTGTCCGCCGTCGACGCACGACCGCGGGAATGTTAACCCATGATCCGGATATGGGGATGCGACATCCACTTTCAACTCGCCGCCTTAACGTGCTTAAGCTGCCTTAACCTTGGATACCGAGACCATCGCCGGCCGGATGACGCGGTCATTGAGCAGATATCCCTTTTGGAAGACCTGTACCACGGTGTTGGGCTCGGCATCTGTCTCGACCGTCGTAATCGCCTGATGGCGATGCGGATCGAATTTCTCGCCCGCGGGATTAACTTCGGTCACCCGAAACTTGGCGAATACCGAGTTCAGCTGCTTCAGCGTGAGCTCGACGCCGCTTTTGAGGTTATCAACGGTTACGTTGCTGTTGGCGAGCGCTGCCTCGAGGCTGTCCTTGACGGCTAGGAGCTCGGTTGAGAAATTCTCGATTGCGTACTTGTGCGCGCTGGTAATGTCCGCTTGCGCGCGCTTCCGGATATTCTCAGCGTCCGCCTTGGCGCGTAGCCATGCGTCGTGGTGCTCCTGAGCGGCGAGCTCGGCGTCCCGGAGCAGGCCCTTGAGATCCGGAACGGACTCTGGTCCGTCGCTGCCTCCGCCCTGCTGTGAATCGGGCGTTGTCGGCGGCTCATCGGCTTCCGGCGGCATAGTAGGTTGTTGCGCGTCCTGCATTCTTTCCTCACGAATAATGCGACCACTTTCCTAATGGGGGCATGGCCCGTTAATTCAAGAGCAATCGCAAGCATCTGACAAAAAAAGCCAAAACCACATCACAGATGGCACGCGACACATGGCGCCCGGGCGGCACTCCAATGACGGTCGCTATTAATTCGTTTTCTTATCGCGCAGCAGCAGGCTGCTCAGCGCCCAGCTCAACACGCTATAGATGATCGCGCCGCCTACTGCCGACCAGAAGCCGGCGACATAGAACCCGCGCACGAATGAGGCGACAAACCAGAACAGAAGGCCGTTGATGACCAAAGTAAAGAACCCGAGCGTGAGGACGTTGATGGGCAACGTCAGCACGATCAAGACCGGACGGATAAGGGTGTTGACGAGTCCGAGCACCAGCGCCGTAACCAATGCTGTGTAAAAGCTGTCGACCCTGATGGATTCGAAGATATACGGCAGAGCCAGGAGGGCGAGCGCGTTGATGATCCATCCAAGCACAATCCACATACGTTGTCGATCAGGCGCGGGCGCCTAGCGCGAGGGCGCGTTCGCGGGAACGCACGAGCTGCTCAGTTGAAGGTTCGTGTGCGACCCATCCCAAAAGATTGGCTGCTGCGATATCTGCAAGCGCGTGTATCCAGTCGTCCCGCTCATTCAGGCAGTCGATGTAGTGATAGTCGCGTCCGCCCGCCATGCTAAAAATCGCCTTGCCTTCGATCGCAATCTCTTCCAGCGTTTCAAGGCAATCGCTGACAAACCCGGGGCACGTCACGTCGACACGGCCAATGTGCTGTGCTCCAAGGCTATTAAGTACTTCGGCGGTATAAGGCGTGAGCCACTCGGCGCGGCCGAACCGCGACTGAAAGGCGACGAGATACTGGTCCGGCCTAAGCTTGAGTGCCTCCGCGACCAGGCGCGCAGTCTTCTGGCATTCACAGTGGTAGGGGTCGCCTTTTTCGAGCGTATAACGCGGCACGCCGTGGAAGCTCATGACTAACCGGTCAGGACGGCCGTGTTTCATCCAATAGCTACTGATATTGTTGACGAGCGCGCTGATGTAACCTGGATGATCGTGGAAATGACGCACCGTGCGCAAAGCGGGTTGATTTCGCATGCGCGCGAATGCTGAAGCGACGGCATCGAGCGCGGTCGCGGTGGTGCTGGCTGCATATTGCGGATATAGCGGGATCATCAAGATGCGATCGCAGCCCTGCTGCTTCATGCTGTCGAGCACATCGCCGACGCCGGGTCGTCCGTAACGCATCGCGTAGTCGACGACGAGCGGTGCTTTGATACGCTCACCGAGATAGCCGCGCAGCATGCGCGCCTGGCGCTCGGTATGAACCTTGAGCGGCGAGCCGTCAGCCGACCATATCTGGGCGTAGCGCTGCGCCGATTTCTTCGGGCGGAATGGCAGGATAAAAAGGTTGAGTATCAGCCACCAAACCGGGCGCGGGATTTCGACCACGCGCGGGTCCGACAGGAACTCGCGAAGGTAGCGGCGAACAGCGGGCGCCGTCGGTGCATCTGGCGTGCCCAGATTGACCAGCAGCACGCCAGTCTTGAGTGGTGCGCCGTGGGTGAACGGCGGCTCGACCGGATATGCGGCCACGGGCTTATTGAAACGCCACCCGCAGCGCGGGCGGCGAAGCGGTTATGGGCGGCATAGCGGATTGTTCGCCCGAAGCTCGCTCACCCGTGCGATAGCGCGCTGCTCAGCAATTTAGCTGTGACGTCCACGATTGGGATGACGCGTTCGTACGCCATACGCGTCGGACCGATGACGCCGAGCGTGCCCACAACCTCGCCATCGACTTCGTATGGTGCGGTTACGATACTGCATTCATCCAGAGGTACCAGCCCGGACTCGCCGCCGATAAATATCTGTACACCATGCGCGCGGCTCGAGATGTCGAGCAATTGCAGCAGGCTCGTCTTCTGCTCGAAGAGCTCGAACAGCTTGCGCAGGCTCGCCATGTTGCCGGACAGATCGTGCACCTGCAGCAGATTGCGCTCGCCCGAGATCACGACTTCGTCATCGGCTTGCTGCATCGCCTGGCTGCCGACTTCGAGCGCCGCAGCCATAAGCTGCGACATGCTTTCGCGCAGCTCTTTCAGTTCGTCATGGACCCGCCGCCGTATCTCCTCGAACGAACAGCCTGCGTAATGCTGGTTGAGCATGTTAGCGGCTTCCGTGAGTTCGGACGGCAAGTAGCTGCGGTCCACCGTAAAGATGCGATTCTGCACGTCGCCTTCAGGCGATACGATGATGATAAGAATGCGCCGGTCGGACAAGCTGATGAATTCAATGTGACGGAACAACGCCGTCCGGCGCGGCGTCACCACGACGCCGGCAAATCTTGTAAGGTCGGATAACAGTTGCGAGGTTGACGATACGATGCGTTGCCGGTTTTCAGTGTGCAGCTGACCCTCGAGCTGGTGGATGTCGATGTTGTCCAGCGGCTTGATAGTCAGCAGCGTGTCGACAAAAAAACGATAGCCGCGCGGCGTAGGGACGCGCCCGGCGGATGTGTGCGGGCTCGCGATGAAACCCATCTCTTCGAGGTCGGCCATCACGTTGCGAATACTTGCCGGCGACAGTTCCAGGCCGGAGACGCGCGACAGCGCGCGTGAGCCGACGGGTTGACCGTCGGCAATATAGCGCTCGACGAGCGCCTTGAGCAGCGTTTGCGCGCGTTCGTTCAGTTTCGGCGTGGTGTCGTGAGGCATCGATTAATTCTACACAAATAGGCCGCCGCCGGTTGAGAAACGACGCTTGATCGTTTAATCGAACGCACAGCGTACGCCGCTGAGGCATGCGTTACAGCGAATTGCCGAAAACGCTCGCGCAGCACCAAGTTGGCAGCGGGCTGGCCGTGCAGTAGTTCACATATAATGCGGCCATGAACGTGCCCTTCAAGACCGTCGCCCTCATTGGAAAATATAACAGCCCCGAAATCGCCAAGCCGCTGCTTATGCTCGGCGACTACATCCTGCGCCGCGGCGTAAAAGTACTCATCGACAAGCTGACCGCTCACAACATCGGCGATTGCAAGCATCCGGTTTTTGCGCTCGAAGAAATCGGACGGGAAGCAGACCTCGCGATCGTGCTCGGCGGCGACGGCACGATGCTCAACATCGCGCGCACCCTCGCTCCATTTGATACGGCGCTCATCGGCATCAACCAGGGGCGGCTCGGTTTTTTGACCGATATCTCACTCGATACTATGGTCGAGACAATCGGCGCGATACTCGACGGAAGCTATGTAACCGAGGAGCGCATGCTGCTTGCAGCCGACGTTTTCGACGGGGACAAGCGCATTTTCGATGTGCTGGCGTTCAACGAAGTGGTGGTCGCCAAAGGCGTCAAAGGCGGCATGATAGAAGTCGAAGTGCGGATCGATGGCAGATTTTTGTACACGCTGCGGGCCGATGGGCTCATCTGCGCGACGCCGACCGGATCCACCGCCTACGCATTGTCTGCGGGCGGGCCGATTATTCATCCGTCGTTGTCGGCAATGGCGCTGGTGCCTATTTGTCCGCATACATTTTCCAGCCGGCCCATCGTTATCAGCAGCGACAGCGTTGTCGAAATAATCATCAAGAGCGACGCTGACGTGCGGGCTCAGTTCGATAGCCACTCGCGACTTGACTTGCGGGACGGCAATCGCATCGTTGTCCGGCGCTATGACCACACGATCCGGCTTCTGCACCCGACCGGACACGATTATTACAATATGCTGCGCGCGAAACTGCATTGGACTGAGTTCTATTAAATCCGACATGCTCGCGCGAAAGGAAAGTGGGCAAGGTTCGGCATGAGATCGTACTGTTCGGCTTCCCTCGTTCGCCATTTTTGGCTTACCGATGTTGCGCGCCCTTAGCATTCGCGATTTTGTAATCGTCGACCGCATCGATCTCGAGTTCGCGCACGGATTTTCGGCTCTCACCGGCGAAACGGGTGCGGGCAAATCAATTCTGATCGACGCACTTGCGCTCGTTCTCGGCGAACGGGCCGATGCAACAGTGATTCGGCAGGGCGCTGACAAAACAGAAATCAGCGCCGAGTTTGACATCGCCGGCGTGAAGGCGCTTAAAACGTGGCTAACCGAAAACGATCTCGCGGAAGATGACGATCATTACGTCGTCCGGCGGATAATCGACAGCGGTGGCCGGTCGCGCGCCTTCATTAATGGCCGCACGGCAACCGCCGGCCAGTTGCGTGCCGCCGGTGAGTACCTCGTCGATATTCACGGCCAACATGAGCATCAATCGCTCATGCGCAGCGCTTCACAGCGCGTTTTGCTCGACGCCTACGCGGGGCTCGAGCAGTCCGCGGCAGAGGTTGGGAATGCGTGGCGGCGGTGGCAGGACATGCGTGCGCAGCTCTCGACGCTCGAGTCGAATGCAGCCGCTTCCGCGGTTGAGCGCGAGGAGCTTGACTGGCAGGTGCGGGAACTGGAAGCGCTCAAATTCGGTGCTGAAGAATGGCAGCAACTGGCTGCCGAGCACGCGCGTTTGGCTCACGCGCAAGGTCTGATCGAAGCTGCGCAGTTCGCGATGAATGTGTTATCAGACGACGACAACTCAAGTGTCACTCAGCTCAACGCGGCTGCCAGCAAACTCAATCATCTCGTCGAGTACGACGCGCGGCTCAAAGACATCATTGATGTGATCGCGTCCGCGCAAGCGCAGGCGCAGGAAGCCGTCTACATGCTGCGCGATTATCAGCAGCGGCTGGACCTCGATCCCCGGCGCTTCAAGGAGATCGAACAGCGGCTCGACGCTGTTCATGCATGCGCTCGCAAGTACCGCACTACGCCTGAAGCTCTGCCTGATTCGCTCGCGCGTGCGAAAACGCGCCTCCACGAGCTCGGCGGCAACCTCGATATCGAAACTGTGCGTGCGAAGGAAGCCGAATGTCGTGCGATCTATCTTGCGGCCTCGAAAAAACTGAGCGACGGCCGCAAGAAGGCTGCCCGCAGGCTCAGCGAAAGAGTCAGCGCGGCCATGCAATCGCTGGCGATGGCCGGCGGCAGGTTTGAGGTAGAGCTCACCCCGCTTGCTGAAGGCGGCGCAAACGGGCTGGAACAGATTGAGTTCCTGGTATCGGCACATAAGGGCGTCACCGCACGGCCGCTCGCCAAGGTGGCTTCGGGCGGCGAGCTCTCGCGTATCAGTCTGGCGATTCAGACGGTGTCCACCGAGACGGCACAAGTGCCGACTCTGATCTTCGATGAAGTCGACGCTGGAATCGGCGGTCGCGTGGCCGAAATCGTGGGTAACATGCTGCGCGACCTCGGGCATCAGCGTCAGGTCATGTGCGTCACACATCTGCCGCAAGTCGCCGCGTGCGCGAATCACCAATGGCAGGTGACGAAGGCGTCGGCCAACGGTAAAGTGGCGAGCCGCGTCACGCTGCTCAACAGTGAGGCGCGCATCGAAGAGATCGCGCGCATGCTGGGCGGCGTTAAAATCACGGAAACCGCGCGCAAGCACGCGGCTGAGATGTTAAAAGGCACGAATCCTGGTCCAGAGGATAACAGGGTAGGCCAACGCGCAAAATCGAGAGGAGTCAGCAATGCGTAAAGTGAAACTGGTGGTGCCCGAGGCGCCGGTGCCGGCAACCGGCAAAGCGCAGGACCAGCGCAAGTTCGCGCAAGGCGGATTGCGGCTCGGCATACTCGACAACAGCAAGGGTAATGCGGATCACCTGCTCAAATTTATTGCCGATGGGGTCAAGGCGCTGGTGCCGGTTGCTTCAGTCGTGACGCTGCGCAAAGGCAGCGTCAGCCTGCCGGCGCCTAAAGAAATTCTCGACCGGCTGACTGCGGAGGCGGACTTCGTTGTCAGCGCAATGGCTGACTGAGGGTCCTGCACGTCGTGGAGTGTCCACGACATGTCTGAGTTGCGCAAACGCGGATTGACCACGGCTGTCATTTGTTCCGATCCTTTCATAAAGCTTGGCACGACACAGGCGAAGGTGTTCGGCACGCCGGATCTGCCGCTGGTGAAAATTCCGCATCCGCTGGGAGGGCTGTCGCTCGAGCAAGTGGAAGGGCGCGCGCTTGTCGCGGTTCCACAGATCGTCAAGCTCATCGAGGAGCATGCTAAGTGAGCGATCTCGCCGAGCTGTTGAAGGCCAAAGATGCAAGCATCGACGTCGACGATGATTTCGACGTAATCAACCGCCTCTATATGGAGCGGGGCTGGAGTGATGGGCTGCCGATCATTCCGCCGACCAGCGAACGCGTCGAGAAAATGCTCGAATACTGCGACCGTCCCTGGCATGAACCGATTGCAAAAATGGCGCCGCGCTACGGCGAGGCGACTCCGCTGCGACTTGCCGCGAATGCCGTCATGGCGGGCTGCGAACCGCGTTACTTTCCTTTGTACATGCTCGCTATCGAAGCGATGTGCGAAGAGCCGTTCAATCTGTACGGTGTGCAGGCCACGACGCATTTGTGCGCGCCGCTGGTCATCGTGAACGGACCGGTCGCGCAGGAACTCGCTATCAACTCGGGTCACAATGCATTCGGCCCGGGCACGCACAGCAACGCGACGATCGGCCGTGCGATCAGGCTTGCGCTCGTCAATATCGGTGGTGCGATACCGACGCTCGGCGACATGTCCACGTTCGGTGCGCCGTCGAAGTTCAGCTATCTAGTCGCGGAGAACGAAGCGCAAAGCCCGTGGGAGCCGCTGCATGTCGAGCGCGGATTTCCGCAAGAAGCGAATACAGTAACGGTAGTTGGCGCAGAGTGCCCGCATAACATCAACGACCACGAAAGTCTTGCAGGCGAGGGCATTCTGACCACCATTGCCGGCACGATGGCAATCACTGGCTCCAACGACATTTATTATTCCGCGCAACCGGTGATCGTGATGGGTCCGGAACACGCAAAGACCGTCGCGAACGATTTCAGCAAAGCCGACGCCAAGCGCTTTCTGCAGGCGCACGCGCAGTTGCCGCTCGGCAAATTCTCGAAGGAAAATATAGAGCGCCGCTTCCGGGTGACTTTCAAAGATAGATATGCCAACGCCGGTCTCGACGCGCCAGTGTATGCGGTGCAAAACGCCGCTGACATCATCATTGCCGTGATCGGCGGCGCCGGCAAACACTCCGCTTACATACCAACGTTCGGCGCAACCAAGGCGGTGACCCGCGCGTTGAAGCGCAAGGACGGGCAGCTCGCGAAGTCGGTCGAAGACTTCCGCGGCCGTTAGTGTGAGTTGTCAGGCACGCCGGACTCGAAGACGGCTAGGAATTAGCAGGGACGGGGAAACTGCGATCGTTTGATACAAGCGAAGCACCGAACGGTTCGCTATGCATGCTGAATCCGACGTTTTCTGTTGGACGTTAACTCGGCACTTCAGGTTTTGATCTTGTTTGGGCAGTTCGCCTTTGTGCAGTCAACGTATAAATGCAGCGAGTGCTCGTGGATCACGAAGCCGCGCTCCTTTGCAACCGCAATCTGCCGTTTCTCGATTGCTTCGTCGTAGAACTCCTCGACCCGACCGCACTGCATGCACACGAGATGATCGTGATGGCCGCCTTTATTGAGCTCGAACACCGCCTTGCCGCTCTCGAAGTGATGGCGCACCAGAAGACCGGCCTGTTCGAACTGGGTTAACACGCGATAGACAGTGGCAAGGCCCGTGTCGGTCCCCTCTTTGAGGAGCAGCTTATAAACCTCTTCTGCAGAAAGATGCCGCACATCGCTCTTTTCGAAGAGCTCGAGTATGCGCAGCCGTGGCAGCGTGGCCTTCAGGCCCATGGTCTTGAGATCGGTCGGGGAACTCACAGTGTCTGCCTGACGTAGAAGCGCCTGCTACGCTATCATATCGGCTTGCCGATGCATACCGACTGCTCGCCCGGTGCCGACCCATAATCAAAGCGAAAGCATGCGGATATCCGTACTATTAATCGCCGCATTGGCGATCGCCGGCTGCGGGCAAAGTCCGAAGCTGCCTGCAGTGCTATCACCGTACCGCATCGATATCCAGCAGGGAAATGTGGTGACGCAGGAGATGGTGGACAAGCTCAAGCCCGGCTTGACGCGTTCGCAAGTGCGCTTCGTGCTCGGCTCGCCGCTGGTCGTCGACATGTTCCACAGCGATCGTTGGGATTACGTTTACCTGCTGCAGAAGCAGGGTAAGCCGGACGAGCGGCGCAGGCTGACTGTTATTTTCCAGGAAGACAAGCTGGCGCGCCTGGAGGGCGATGTCGTCGTCAGTGATAGATCGCAGGAACCCGTTAAACCGGCTGACAAGCCCGCAACTAAACCAGTGCAACCTGACGTCGCTAAGCCGGCTGAAAAGCCGCCGGTGCCGACCGCCGACTCGCCCGGCAAGGACAACACTTCGAGCGCGAAACCAGAGAGCACTGTCAGCGCAGGGACGCCGGCGGCTAACGCTGCGGAGGAAAAAAAGGATGCGCCGAAAGAGCGCGGCTTCTTCGGCAGGATGCTGGACAAGATAGGTTTGTGAGCGCGTGAAGCGGCGCGTGGTGGCGTCGCACTGGGCGGTGCGAGCTTTTGATACCCACGTCGGATAATTTTCAACACCGACGACCTCATAGCTTTTAGCGAGGCCGCGTCGGATCTTCGAGGGAGCGGCATAACAAGCATGAAAATAGCAGTGGCAGGCAGCGGCGGTCGGATGGGGCGCGCGTTGATCGAGGCAGTTCTGAACAGTGGCGACCTCGAACTCGGCGCGGCTCTGGAGATAGCCGGTAATCCGGACATTGGACACGATGCCGGGGAAGCGGCCGGCAGGAAAACTGGCGCTACGGTGAGCGCGGATATCGACAAGGCTCTTGCCGGATGCAGCGTGCTTATGGATTTTACGCGTCCCGAGGGTACGCTCAAGCATGCGTATGCGTGCCGCAAGCTTGGCGTCAACATGGTGATCGGCACCACCGGGTTCGACGATGCGCAGAAACAATCACTTGCTGATGTGGCGCGCGATATCGCAATCGTGATGGCGCCAAACATGAGCGTTGGGACCAACGTTCTCTTCAAACTGGTGGACACTGCCGCCCGCGCACTCAATGAAGGTTACGACGTTGAGATCATCGAGGCGCACCACCGCCACAAGGTGGATGCACCGTCGGGCACGGCGTTGCACATTGGCGGCATCATCGCGAAAGCGCTGGACCGTAATCTCGAGGACTGCGCGGTATACGGACGCGAAGGCTTAACCGGTGAACGCAAGTCTCAGACCATAGGTTTCGCGACGGTACGCGGCGGCGATATTGTCGGCGAGCACACCGTGATGTTTGCCGGTCCGGGCGAACGCGTTGAGATCGTCGTTCGATCCAGCAGTCGCGCGGCTTATGCGCAGGGAGCACTGCGTGGCGCGCGCTTCCTTGAGAACAGGAAGCAAGGCCTCTTCGATATGCAGGACGTGCTGAATCTCAGATAGCAGGCGGCGCGTTCGCAGCACCGGTACCATAACTCCGTTCATCTTAAGCGATATCACCGCGTTGGAAGAACCGCGATAGCGCGCTGCTCGCGTTGAGGCGGCATGCCTTTTAACGTATAATTCAGCATCCGCAGCGGGACAGGTCTAAGACCGTCCCGCTTTCCATATATACCCCAGGAGTGTGACGTGTCGCAACGTGAACGAGCCATTCTCGTACTCAGAGATGGCACCGTTTTTCGTGGCTCGTCGATTGGCGCGCGCGGCATGTCGATCGGCGAGGTGGTGTTCAACACCGCGATTACCGGTTATCAGGAAATTCTCACCGATCCGTCGTATTACCGTCAGATTGTCACGCTGACCTATCCGCACATCGGTAACACCGGGGTTAACGAGGAAGATCTCGAGGCGAGCAAAGTGCATGCGGCCGGACTCGTGATTCGCGATCTGCCAGCCGCTGCAAGCAATTGGCGCCAGACGCAGGACTTGTCGTCTTATCTGCGCGATCAAAAAGTCGTTGCGATCGCTGACATCGATACACGCAAGCTTACGCGCCTGCTGCGCGACCAGGGTGCGCAGGATGGTTGCTTAATGGCTGGAGATATCGACGAGGCTGCCGCACTTCAGGCCGCGCGTGACTTCCCGGGTCTCGTCGGCATGGATCTCGCGAAAGTCGTGAGCTGCGATAAGCAGTATTCATGGACGGCAACCAATTGGGAACTCGGTCAAGGCTACGGCTCGCAGGACAAACCGCGATTCCACGTCGTCGCGTACGATTACGGCATCAAACGCAACATCCTGCGCATGCTCGCCACACGCGGTTGCAGGATTACTGTCATTCCGGCGCAAAGCCCGGCGCAGCATGCTCTCGACTTGAAGCCCGATGGAATATTCCTTTCAAACGGGCCCGGCGATCCGGAGCCCTGCGATTACGCCGTCAAAGCGGTGCGCGAGCTTGTCGATACCGGCATTCCGGTATTCGGGATCTGCCTCGGCCATCAGTTGCTCGGTCTCGCCACCGGCGCAAAAACGCTCAAGATGAAGTTTGGACATCATGGCGCGAATCATCCGGTGCAGGATCTCGACACCGGTCACGTCATGATCACCAGCCAGAACCACGGCTTCGAGGTCGATGCCAGGACACTCCCCGAAAATGTGCGCGTGACGCACAAGTCGTTGTTCGACGGCACGCTGCAGGGCTTTGCGCTCACCGATCGGCCGGCGTTCTGCTTCCAGGGACACCCGGAGGCTAGCCCCGGCCCGCAAGATATCGGGCCGTTGTTCGACCGCTTTGTACGCTTGATGGAAAGAAGTGGCGCGCCGGTAACCGCCTAACGAAATGCCGAAGCGCACGGACATTAAAAGTATTCTGATAATCGGCGCGGGTCCGATCGTCATTGGTCAGGCGTGCGAGTTCGATTATTCGGGCGTCCAGGCGTGCAAGGCGCTGCGCGAGGAAGGCTATCGCGTAGGTACTCGTCAATTCGAATCCGGCGACGATCATGACGGACCCGGAGATGGCGGATGCCACGTACATCGAGCCGGTCACCTGGCAGATGGTGGAGAAGGTCATTGCGATCGAACGACCGGATGCGCTGTTGCCTACGATGGGCGGGCAGACGGCGCTGAACTGCGCGCTTGATTTGGCGAAGAACGGCGTGCTCGATAAGTACCGGTGTCGAGATGATCGGCGCGCGCAAAGAAGCGATCGACAAGGCCGAAGACCGTGAGAAATTCAAAGCTGCTATGGCGAAGATCGGTCTTGCCAGTGCGCGTTCAGCTATCGCTCACAGTCTCGAAGAAGCGCTGCAAGTACAGGCGATGGTCGGCTTTCCGACCGTCATCCGTCCTTCGTTTACGCTGGGTGGCGCTGGCGGCGGCATTGCATATAACAAGGAAGAGTTTATCGGCATCGTCGAGCGTGGACTCGATGCCAGTCCGACCAGCGAAGTACTGATCGAAGAGTCGGTGCTCGGCTGGAAAGAATTCGAGATGGAAGTGGTGCGCGATAAGAACGACAACTGCATCATCGTCTGTTCAATCGAAAATCTGGACCCGATGGGCGTGCACACAGGCGACTCGATTACCGTCGCGCCCGCACAGACGCTGACCGATAAGGAGTATCAGATCATGCGCGATGCGTCGATCGCGTGTCTGCGCGAAATCGGCGTTGATACAGGCGGCTCGAACGTGCAGTTCGCGGTCAATCCCGATGACGGGCGGCTCCTGATTATCGAAATGAACCCGCGGGTATCGCGCTCGTCTGCTCTCGCCTCGAAAGCCACCGGCTTTCCAATCGCGAAAGTTGCGGCCAAGCTTGCTGTGGGATACACGCTCGATGAATTGCGCAACGAAATAACCGGCGGCGCCACACCGGCGTCCTTCGAACCGACCATCGACTATGTCGTAACCAAGGTGCCGCGCTTTGCATTCGAAAAATTCCCGCAGGCAAACGACCGTCTCACCACGCAAATGAAATCGGTAGGCGAAGTCATGGCCATGGGACGCACGTTTCAGGAGTCGTTCCAGAAGGCGCTGCGCGGACTCGAGGTCGGTGTGGACGGGTTGAATCAAAAAACCACAGACCGCGAAACGATCGAAAAGGAGCTTGGCGAGCCGGGACCGGAACGCATCTGGTATGTCGGCGACGCTTTCGAGAATGGATTCACGCTTGAAGAAGTATTCCAACTTACCAGAATCGACCGCTGGTTTCTCGTGCAGATCAAGGAGATCGTCGATCTCGAAATGGAGCTCGACGACAAGCAGATTACGGATCTCGACGCATTAACGCTGCGCAACCTCAAGCGCAAAGGGTTTTCCGACCGGCGCCTCGCGTATCTCATGAAGTCGAACGAGACCGCCATGCGCGAACAGCGCCACGCATTAGGCGTGCGTCCGGTATTCAAACGTGTCGACACATGTGCCGCGGAGTTCTCCACCAATACCGCATACATGTATTCGACGTATGAAGACGAATGCGAAGCCCGTCCGACGAGCCGCCAGAAAGATAATTGTCCTGGGCGGCGGACCGAATCGCATCGGGCAGGGAATCGAGTTTGATTATTGCTGCGTGCATGCGGCGCTGGCACTGCGCGAAGATGGCTACGAGACCATCATGATCAATTGCAATCCGGAGACTGTGTCGACCGATTACGATACCTCCGACCGGCTTTACTTCGAGCCGCTCACTCTGGAAGACGTACTCGAGATCGTTCATATCGAAAAGCCGGAAGGTGTCATCGTGCAGTACGGCGGGCAGACGCCGCTCAAACTGGCGCGCGACCTCGAAGCGAATGGCGTGCCGATCATCGGCACTTCGCCGGACTCGATCGACATTGCCGAAGATCGTGAACGCTTTCAGAAGCTGTTGACCAGACTCAAACTGAAACAGCCGCCCAATCGCACCGCGCGCAGTGCGCAGAAAGCGCTCGCCCTCGCAGCTGAAATCGGCTACCCGCTTGTCGTGCGGCCGTCGTATGTATTGGGCGGACGCGCAATGGAGATCGTGCATGAGCAGAGCGAACTCGAGCGCTACATGCGTGAAGCGGTCAAAGTGTCGAACGATTCACCGGTATTGCTGGATCGATTCCTGAATGACGCGACGGAAGTCGACGTCGACGCAATCTGCGATGGCAAAGACGTGTTAATCGGCGGCATCATGGAGCACATTGAGCAGGCGGGCGTCCATTCCGGTGACTCTGCGTGCTCGTTGCCGCCGTTCAGTCTCAGTCCTGACATCCAGAATGAGCTTCGCCGGCAGACAGTTGCGATGGCGCATGCATTGAAAGTGGTTGGTCTGATGAACGTGCAGTTCGCGATTCAGAACTCGGTCATTTTCGTGCTTGAAGTGAATCCTCGCGCCTCGCGCACCGTTCCGTTCGTGTCGAAGGCAACCGGGTTGCCGCTCGCAAAAATTGCCGCTCGCTGCATGATTGGTAAATCGCTTGCGGCGCAAAAATGCACTGTCGAAGTTGTGCCGCCGTATTTCTCGGTCAAGGAAGCGGTGTTTCCGTTTATTAAGTTTCCCGGCGCCGACACCATCCTGGGGCCGGAGATGAAATCGACCGGTGAGGTGATGGGCATAGGGGCGACTTTCGGCGAAGCATTTGTGAAGTCGCAACTGGCGGCCGGTGACCGCTTGCCCGAATCCGGCAAGGTCTTTATAAGTGTTCGTGACGCTGACAAACCATCCGCTGTCGTGATCGCCCGAGACCTCGTGGCGCTGGGCTTTCAAGTGGTGGCGACGCGCGGCACCGCGCAGGCGCTTGGCGCTGGCGGACTCACCGTGATGCCAATCAACAAAGTAGCTGAAGGCCGGCCCCATATCGTCGACATGATCAAGAACGGCGACATCGTTCTGATTGTGAATACCGTCGAAGAATCGCGGACCGCGGTGCGCGACTCTTACGTTATCCGGCGCGCCGCGTTACAGGCACGCATCACACTTTATACAACGCTGGCGGGTGCTCGCGCTGCATGCACCGGCATGCAGCAATCGCGTGAGCTCAAGGCATATGATGTGCAGGGCCTGCATCGCCGCATGACGGCTGAAGCGGCCTGAACGACGAAGACGGCTCGAGCGGCCTCACAGACAGGAAATCATGGCTAAAACTCCATTAACGGTTGTCGGCGCCGAAAAACTGCGCGCGGAATTACAGGAACTGAAAAGCGTCCAGCGGCCGGGCATCATCGCGGCGATTGCGGAAGCGCGCGCGCATGGCGATCTTTCGGAAAACGCCGAGTATGCTGCCGCGAAAGAGCGTCAGAGCTTTATTGAGGGCCGGATTGCCGAAATCGAAAGCAAGCTGGCAAATGCGCAAATCATCGATCCCGCACTCATCGATGCGGACGGCGGGTGTGTATTCGGCGCAACGATAGAGCTCGAAGACATGGATAACTCCGAAGTAGTGACCTATCAGATCGTTGGGGACGACGAAGCGGACATCAAACAGGGCAAGATTTCGATCAGCTCGCCGATCGCACGGGCCCTGATCGGTAAACACCCGGGAGATGTCGCGGAAGTAAAGGCGCCCGGCGGTGTACGCGAATACGAAATCCTGGACGTCAAGTACAAATAGTCATGTGGCGTAGGGATCCAGGGGTGCATGCGCGGGGATTGGCAAATAGTCTGCCCGCAATCGAGCGGGTCGTGAAATGAGATCGCTGGCAGACGCCATTTACGCCCTGGCATTGACACTGTGGATCGGCGGTCTATGGGTGGTTGGCCTGATCGTCGCGCCGACGCTTTTTCATGCGTTGTCGGATCGATTCGTAGCAGGCGCTGTTGCGGGCAAGATCTTTACGCTGATTGCTTACGTCGGAATTGGTTGCGCTATTTACATGATGATTTTCCGGATGGTGCGTTTTGGCGCGCGATCTTTTCGGCAAGGTGCTTTCTGGCTGTTGATTCTCTTGTTAATGCTGACACTTGCAGGTGAATTCGGCGTGCAGCCGATACTGGCGAGCCTGAAAGGGCAGTCACTTTCTAAAGGCGTGGTGGAGAGCGTCTTCCGCGATCGCTTCGGCGTCTGGCATGGCGTCGCCAGTGTGCTCTACCTGATTGAATGCGCGTTAGGCTTCGTGCTGGTGTGCCTGGAGTCGCGCGGTGCGCGCTAAGGCGTAGTCTCAGCCCTGGAAACTGCGCTTAGTGCGACGCGCCGGTGCGCGCCGAGGCGCGAGCTTACGTGCGGCAGGCGTCTTTTCTTTTTCAGGCGCGGGACGATACACGACGAGTATTTTGCCGATATGCTGCACAGGCGCAGCGTGCAGCGCCGTGCAGATCTCAGTCAGGAGCCGCTCTCGTTCTTCGTTCTCGTGGCTAAGCGTGCGGATCTTGATGACTTCATGACTCGCGAGGTTGCGGTGAATCTCGTTTAGAACTGTCGTTGTGAGGCCGGCATTGCCGATCATCACAACGGGATTTAATGCATGGGCGCGGGCGCGCAGCGTGCGCCGCTCGGCGGCGCTGAGTTGAAGCATCATGGACGGGATGCTAACCGATGAAACGCAGTAAAACCAGCAAGCAATGGATGATGGAGCACGTCAACGACGTGTACGTGCAGCGCGCAAAGGCGCAAGGCTATCGTTCGCGCGCTGCCTATAAGCTGATAGAAATTGCCGAGCGCGACAAGCTCTTGAAGCCAGGCATGACAGTCGTCGACCTTGGCGCAGCGCCTGGCGGCTGGTCACAGGTGGCTGCGGCAAAAGTAGGGCCGCGCGGTCGCGTGATCGCGCTCGACGTACTCGAAATGCCACCCTTGGCCAATGTCAGGTTCATCCAAGGTGACTTTCATCAGCCGGAAGCGGCCGAAGCGCTTAAAAAAGAACTCGGCGGGCGCCCGTTGGACCTTGTGCTGAGCGATATGTCGCCCAATATCAGCGGTATCGCACTTAGCGACCAGGCACGCGCAATGTCGCTGGCGGAACTGGGCCTTGAATTCGCGAAGCAGCACTTGAAACCTGGTGGCTGTATGCTGGTCAAAGTGTTCCAGGGATCTGGATTTCAAGAGTATTTGCTGGCCATGCGCCGGCGTTTTCAGCGTGTCGCAACGCGCAAGCCCGATGCCTCGCGCGGCCGCAGCAACGAGCTGTACCTGCTGGGCGAGGGTGCCAAACCGCCTGCCGAATAACTCACACCGGCGCTGGTCCGGACTAACATTCGGCGGAAAAAGAGTCTAGAATTGAATTAGATACGTGTGTTTTTCTGCGGCGTAAAGTCATAAGGAATTATTTTGAACAATCTCGTTAAGAATGTGGCGATCTGGGTGGTCATTGCGCTGGTGCTGATGGCGGTATTCAATCAGTTCAGCAGCCGTCAGGCCGCGCAAAGCGTCATTCCGTATTCTCAGTTCATGGACGAGGTGAAGCAGGGCCGCGTGAATTCCGCTTCCGTCGAAGGCAGAACGGTGCGCTGGCTGTCGCAGGACGGGCGCAAATACGTGACGTACAGTCCTGGCTCAGGCGACCTCTGGATGGTTAGCGATCTGCTAAAGGCGGGCGTAAAGGTCGATGCGAAGCCGGAGGAAGAGCAATCGTTCCTCATGAACATTTTCATCTCGTGGTTTCCGATGCTGCTCCTGATCGGCATCTGGATCTTCTTCATGCGGCAGATGCAGGGCGGCGGACGCGGCGGAGCGTTCTCCTTTGGCAAGAGCCGCGCGCGCATGATGGACGAGAACAATAACAGCGTCACATTCGCCGACGTTGCGGGTTGCGAAGAAGCGAAGGAAGAAGTCGCCGAACTCGTCGAGTTTCTGCGCGATCCCGGCAAATTTCAGAAGCTCGGTGGACGGATCCCGCGCGGTGTGCTGATGGTGGGGTCGCCCGGCACGGGCAAAACATTATTAGCTCGCGCGATTGCAGGCGAAGCCAAAGTCCCCTTCTTCAGCATTTCCGGCTCTGACTTTGTCGAAATGTTCGTGGGCGTGGGCGCTGCCCGCGTGCGCGATATGTTTGAACAGGCGAAGAAGCATGCGCCGTGCATTGTGTTCATCGACGAGATCGACGCCGTAGGGCGCCAGCGCGGTGCAGGGCTGGGTGGCGGCAACGACGAGCGCGAACAGACGTTGAACGCGCTGCTCGTCGAGATGGATGGGTTCGAAGGCAGTGCCGGCGTCATTGTTATTGCGGCTACCAACCGGCCTGACGTGCTCGATCCGGCGCTGCTGCGGCCTGGACGTTTTGACCGCCAGGTCGTAGTGCCGTTGCCTGATATTCGCGGTCGCGAGCAAATTCTGCTTGTGCATATGCGCAAAGTGCCGGTAGCGCCGGACGTCAAGGCCGATATTATCGGCCGCGGCACGCCGGGATTTTCGGGCGCCGACTTAGCGAACCTGGTTAACGAAGCGGCACTGTTCGCGGCGCGCAAAAACAAGCGCCTGGTCGACATGGACGATTTCGAGCAGGCCAAGGACAAAATATATATGGGCGCGGAACGCCGTTCGATGGTGATGCCGGAAGACGAGCGCATCACGACTGCCTATCACGAGGCCGGTCACGCGGTGGTTGTGTACTCGTTGCCAAAAGCGGATCCGGTACATAAGGTCACGATTATTCCTCGCGGGCGTGCCCTTGGCGTGACGTGGATGCTGCCGGAGCAGGATCGTCACGGCAAGGATCGCGAACATCTGCTCCAGGATATTTCCGTTTCGTTGGGCGGCCGCATCGCCGAAGAAGTTTTCCTCGGCCAAATGACTACCGGCGCGAGCAGCGACTTCCAGAACGCAACCAATCTCGCGCGCCGCATGGTCACTGAGTGGGGCATGTCCGATGCGTTGGGGCCGATGGTTTACGGTGAAAACGAAGGCGAAGTATTCCTTGGTCGGTCAGTGACCACGCATAAGAATATGTCTGAAGCTACGATGCAGAAAGTGGATGCGGAGCTGCGGCGCATCATCGATCAGCAATATCAGGTGGCGCGCAATATCATCGAAGACAATCGCAACAAGGTCGAGAAGATGGCTAAAACGCTGCTCGACTGGGAAACGATGGACGCGGACCAGCTGAAAGACATCATGGAAGGGCGCGAGCCGCGGCCGCCGAAGCCCGCCGCACCCGCTACCAGCGTCCCGCCGAAGGATACGCCGCCGAGCGCGGCAGCAACCACTGCGCCAGCGCAGGGTACGTAAAAATGGAGCGGTGAGGCGGGCGCCCTCATCGCTTTACATTGGCGCCGCTTCCTGACCATCCAGTGGCCATGCACCTTCAGTGCGGTCGCTTCCGCCTGGCGCTCGAACGCCCGCTTGTTATGGGCATCGTTAATGTCACTCCCGACTCATTTTCCGATGGCGGCCAATTCTCGTCGTCGCATGCGGCGCTTGAACACGCGCGTCGACTGATCGATGAGGGCGCCGACATCATCGATGTCGGGGGCGAATCAACGCGTCCCGGCTCGGCAGACGTGGCACTGGATGAGGAGCGTCGCCGTGTGCTGCCGGTCATCGAACAGCTCGCTGCCGGCGACGTGCCGGTATCCGCGGACACCCGAAAACCCGAACTGATGCGCGATGCAATCGCGGCAGGTGCGGCGATGATTAACGATATCAACGGCGGCCGGCTGCAGACAGTGATCGACGTCGTGGCGTCCAGCAATGTGGGCGTGTGTCTCATGCATATGCAAGGCACGCCGGTAGACATGCAGATCAACCCCCGGTATCACGATGTCGTCGCGGAGGTGTTTGCATTCTTGAACATGCGGGTACAGACAATGAACGAGGCAGGTGTCACTAACGATCGCATCGTTGTCGATCCGGGTTTTGGCTTCGGCAAGACGCTGGAGCATAATCTCGCGCTGTTGCGTAAGCTCGCAGACTTCCGCAGTATCGGCACGGCCGTACTGGCAGGCATTTCGCGCAAGGGCATGCTCGGGCGCATTACCGGTCGGGAGCTGAATGGTCGCGTTTATGCGAGCGTAGCCGCAGCGATGATCGCGGTCGAGCGCGGCGCACACATCGTGCGCGTGCATGACGTGGCCGCAACCCGTGATGCACTGGCAGTTCTACAAGCGGTAAAGGGGGGCAATTCGTGAAAGACAACGATCGAGAATTCCGGCGTGCGGCGCAGAGGGTTCTTTCTGCTACAAGCGATCTTGCATGAGCCGCAAATACTTCGGCACGGATGGTATACGCGGTAAGGTAGGCGAAGGACCCATCACGCCCGAGTTTGTGTTGAAGCTGGGCTACGCGGCGGGGAAAGTACTAACGCGTTCACTGAAAGTCAGCGGCCGCCCGTCGGTGTTGATCGGCAAGGACACGCGCATTTCCGGTTACATGCTCGAGTCGGCGCTAGAGGCGGGCTTCGCCGCGGGAGGTGTCGATGCGTTATTAGTGGGACCGATGCCGACTCCGGCCGTAGCGTATCTTACGCGCGCTCTGCGGCTCGCCGCAGGCGTAGTCATCAGCGCCTCACATAATCCTTACGATGACAACGGAATAAAATTTTTTTCCGGTGACGGTGCGAAGCTCGCCGATAGCGTCGAAAGCGCCATCGAAGCGGAACTTGACCGTCCACTCGAATGCCGGACGTCAGCGCACCTGGGCAGGGCGCGCCGCATCGACGATGCTGCGGGGCGTTATATCGAGTTTTGCAAAAGCACATTTCCTGCGCGCTTCGATCTGCGCGGGTTGCGGGTCGTCGTCGATACTGCCCACGGCGCGACTTATCACGTTGCCGGGCACGTATTTCATGAACTCGGCGCAGACGTAATCGCGATCGGCAATGAGCCCGATGGCTTCAATATCAATGATGGCTGCGGCGCGACGCATCCTGAGGCGCTGCAAGCTTCGGTCAAGTCGGCGCGGGCCGATCTAGGGATTGCACTCGATGGCGATGGCGACCGGCTCGTGATGGTCGATGACAGCGGGAGAATGTACGATGGCGACCAATTGCTTTACGTGATCGCGGCCCACCGCCGCCGCAAGAATCTGATGACAGGCGGTGTCGTCGGCACGCTGATGACGAATCTGGGCACCGAGCATGCGCTCGGCAAGCTGAATATGCCGTTCGCGCGTGCCAAGGTCGGCGACCGTTATGTGCTCGAAATGATGCAGGCAAAGGGATGGAAGCTCGGCGGCGAAAATTCCGGACATATCGTGTGTCTGGATCAGCACACTACCGGTGACGGCATCGTCTCCGCCTTGCAGGTGCTCGCTGCCCTTCGGGACGGCAAAACGACACTCGCAAAAGCGGCCGCCGCCGTGACGCTTTATCCGCAGATTCTCGTTAATGTGCGCACTCAGCGCAGCTTCGATTTTGGCGCCGATCGCGACGTCGAGCGGGCGGTAGCCAAAGCCACTGCGGCGCTCGGTAGCGACGGTCGCGTCCTGTTGCGCGCGTCGGGCACTGAACCGGTGATTCGCGTGATGGTTGAAGGAAAATCGCGCGCGAAGGTGGGTCGCTGGGCGGAGACGATTGCGGATGCCGTACGTAAGGCAGCGCGCTAAGAGCGTCGGCGACGTGTTGTCAAAACCGCTCTCGAATCAATGCGCTCGCTCGCGGTGCACGGCCAACTGCCGTTGACCCTGACAGGGCGGACCGGTAAAATCAGCAGGTTCTAAGCGGCGGAAGTTATCGATGCGCGGCAGGCTGGTGGCGGGCAATTGGAAGTGCAACGGTGACTTGGCTTCGAATCAGCAACTGCTCAATCGATTGCGGACCGACGCTGCGACATTTGCGGGCGTAACCTGCGCTGTTTGTGTGCCTTTCCCCTACCTCCAGCAGACACAGCAATTGTTGACAGGAACGACGGTCACCTGGGGCGCGCAGGATGTCAGCCAGTTTGGGGCGGGTGCATATACTGGCGCCGTTACGGGAGCAATGTTGCGAGAGTTCGGATCGGTTTATGCAATCGTAGGGCATTCGGAACGCCGCAGTATTTTCGGCGAGACCGATGCCGTGGTTGCAGCGAAATTCAAGGCCGCGCTGCACGCACAACTAACGCCGATTCTGTGTGTCGGGGAAACGCTTGAACAGCGGGAAAGCGGAGCGATGGAAAGCGTGGTGAGGAGTCAGATTAATGCCATCACCGACGCAGCCGGCATTTCCGCGTTGAGCAACGCGATCGTGGCGTACGAACCGGTGTGGGCGATAGGCACCGGCAAAACCGCGTCTCCCGAGCAAGCGCAGGCGGCGCACCGTTTCATTCGCGATCGCATTGCGCAACAGGATGCGGACGTGGCGTCGGGTTTGCGCATATTGTACGGCGGGAGCGTCAAAGCGAGTAACGCCGGCGAGTTGTTTGCTATGCCGGATATTGACGGCGGACTCATCGGCGGCGCCTCGCTGATAGCGGACGAATTCGTGTCTATCTGTCGCGCGGCGCAGGCACATTGACGAATTAAGCGAGACATCACACATGCAGACATTGGTACTGGTTGTTCACATATTGGCGGCGCTGGCCATAATCGGCCTCGTGTTGCTACAGCACGGCAAAGGTGCGGACATGGGCGCGGCGTTCGGCGGCGGCGCGTCCGGTAGTCTTTTTGGTGCGACCGGTTCGGCAAATTTCTTGAGCCGTGCGACCGCCGTCCTCGCTACTGTTTTTTTCGTAACGAGTCTCGGACTGACCTGGTTCTCGGCGCACAAGAATGAGACCAAGGGTGTCATGGGAAACGTGCCCGCGACGCAGGCGCCTGCGACGGCGCCGGGCTCCGCCGACATTCCCGCACCGCTTCGCGACAAACCCGCGGCCGACCCAGATTCGAAAGCCAAAGACGTACCGAAATGAACAACGGCGCGAGTTAGCGAATAGGCGCGGAGGTATCCCGTTCAAAGTATAGCTCGCGTCCCAAGCACAATATGCCGACGTGGTGGAATTGGTAGACACGCCGTCTTGAGGGGGCGGTGGCGAAAGCCGTGAGAGTTCGAGTCTCTCCGTCGGCACCATGAAATAGCAGATAAGCATTCGTTTTCTTTTGAGTAGCTCGCGCAACGTAACGCGCTGACTGAAGTCTAAATGCCTGACCTGACAGTGACCCTCTTCAAGCGGATCTAACTCTGAGACCGCGCTATGCTGCAGAACTATTTTCCAATATTGTTGTTTATTATCGTGGGCGCGATTGCCGGTCTCGCGCCTATCGCGCTCGGCAGCGTAGTCAGCAGATTGCTTGGAGTGCATCGCCCGGATAGCGAGAAGCTATCCCCGTACGAATGCGGATTCGAGGCTTTTGAGGACGCGCGCATGAAGTTCGATGTGCGCTACTACCTCGTGGCCATCTTGTTTATTCTCTTCGATCTCGAGATCGCATTTCTTTTCCCGTGGGCGATCGTGCTGCGCGAGATCGGCATGTTCGGATTTCTCGCGATGGTCGTATTCCTTGCAATTCTGGTCATTGGCTTCATTTATGAGTGGAAGAAGGGTGCGCTGGAATGGGACTGATGAATCGAATTTGGAGCTTCGTGCCGATTAAGTTTTGTCGTGTCGATGCGGCCGTTATAACGGCTCATTGTGGAGGTCCGGTCTATGCCTGATGGCGGCGTTATGGATAAAGGATACGTAGTCACGGGCCTCGATACGCTCGTCAATTGGACGCGTACCGGGTCCATGTGGCCGATGACGTTCGGACTCGCGTGCTGTGCCGTTGAAATGATGCACGCCGGCGCTGCCCGCTATGATCTTGATCGTTTCGGCATCGTGTTTCGGCCGAGCCCCCGACAGTCCGATGTGATGATCGTCGCCGGCACGCTATGCAACAAGATGGCTCCCGCTTTGCGCAAGGTGTACGACCAGATGGCTGAACCGCGTTGGGTGATATCAATGGGGTCGTGCGCGAACGGCGGCGGCTACTATCATTACTCGTACTCGGTCGTGCGGGGTTGTGATCGCATCGTCCCCGTTGATATTTACGTACCCGGATGCCCGCCAACTGCGGAAGCGTTGCTTTACGGCATCATCCAGCTTCAAAACAAAATCAAACGCACCAACACGATCGCGCGGTAAATGGCTCCACGCATTCTGAGATTGTCCGAGGCCATCAAGGCGACGCTCAGCGGAAAGCTGACCAGCATCACCGACGCGCTCGGCGAAGTGACGTTCGTTATTCCTGCGAGCAGTTTGATTGATGCGATGACTGCTCTTCGCGATGATCCCGGTCTCGCATTTGATCAACTGATCGATCTGTGCGGCGTCGACTACGGCGGCTACGGAAAAATTGCATGGACCGGTACCCCGCTGTCCGAAGGAGCGGCCGGCGCTCCGCTGGGCGGACCGGCTCCCGAGAGCGACGCCAGACCGCCGCTTGACATCGTTGCGCCGGAAGCCGAGGCGACTGCTCGTCAACGTTTTGCGGTGGTCTATCACCTGCTAAGCCTGACCCATAACTGGCGGCTTCGCGTGCGTGTCTATGCCGCCGATGACGAACTGCCCGTTCTCGATTCGGTAGTCGGCGTATGGCCCGCGGCAAACTGGTATGAGCGCGAAGCGTTCGATCTCTTTGGCATCGTGTTTGAAGGCCACCCCGACCTGCGGCGCATTCTCACAGATTACGGTTTCATCGGTCATCCGTTTCGCAAGGACTTCCCGGTGTCCGGCAATGTCGAAATGCGTTATGACCCCGACCAACAGCGCGTTATCTATCAGCCCGTCACTATTGAGCCACGCGAGGTGATACCGCGAATCGTCCGCGAAGAACACTACGGCGACAGCGAAGGCTTCCGCAAGGGCTGACCGTATGCCTGAGATCCGCAATTACACGATGAATTTCGGTCCCCAGCACCCGGCCGCGCACGGCGTGTTGCGGCTCGTGCTCGAGCTTGACGGCGAGGTCATCGAGCGTGCCGACCCCCATATCGGGCTCCTGCACCGGGCAACGGAAAAGCTTGCGGAATACAAAACGTTCATTCAATCGGTGCCGTACATGGACCGTCTCGACTACGTGTCGATGATGGCCAACGAGCACGCTTATGTGATGGCAATCGAGAAGCTCGCCGGCATCGAAGTACCGCTGCGTGCCCAATACATTCGCGTCATGTTCGATGAGATCACCCGCATCCTCAATCACTGCTTGTGGCTCGGCGCTCATGCGCTCGACGTCGGGGCGATGACGGTTTTCTTGTACTGCTTCCGCGAGCGCGAAGATCTGATGGATTGCTATGAAGCGGTGTCGGGTGCGCGCATGCATGCTGCTTACTATCGTCCGGGCGGCGTTTATCGGGATCTCCCGGACACCATGCCTCAGTACCAGGCGTCGCGCATTCACAATGCCAGTGCGGTGCGCGATCTCAATACGGACCGGCAAGGGTCGCTGTTGGACTTTATAGAGGGCTTCACCGACCGCTTTCCCAAGTATGTGGACGATTATGAAACGCTGCTCACCGATAACCGTATCTGGAAGCAACGCACCGTAGATATCGGCGTCGTAGCGCCCGAACGCGCACGCGCGCTGGGCTTCACCGGTCCCATGTTGAGGGGCTCGGGCATCGAGTGGGACCTGCGCAAGAAGCAGCCGTACGAAGTCTATGAGCGTATGCAGTTCGATATTCCGATTGGCGTCAACGGCGACTGCTATGACCGCTACTTGGTACGCATCGAGGAAATGCGCCAATCGAACAAGATCATCCGTCAGTGCATAGAGTGGCTGCGAAAAAACGCCGGCCCGGTGATGACAGACAGCCACAAGGTGGCGCCGCCGTCACGCGTCGCCATGAAGCAGAACATGGAAGAGCTCATACATCATTTCAAACTCTTCACCGAGGGTATGCATGTCCCCGCCGGCGAAACATATGCCGCCGTGGAGGCTCCGAAGGGCGAGTTTGGAATTTATCTGATTTCCGACGGCGCGAATAAACCGTATCGGCTGAAAATCCGGGCGCCGGGTTTCCCGCATCTGGCGGCGCTCGACGAAATGGCGAAAGGCCACATGATTGCCGATGTCGTCGCGATCATCGGGACGCAGGACATCGTATTCGGAGAGATTGACCGGTGAACGCACCGCTAGTCTTGAGCCTTGACGCGCTAGCCAGGATAGACAAGGCTGTTGCGAAATATCCGCCGGATCAGAAACGGTCGGCTGTAATGGCGGCGCTGACCATAGCGCAGGACGAAAAAGGCTGGCTGTCGACGGAGACGATGGACTTCGTCGCGCACTACCTCGGCATGCCGCCGATTGCGGTATACGAGGTCGCGAGCTTCTACACGATGTACGATCTGGCGCCCGTCGGTCGTTGCAAAGTTTCGATCTGCACGAATCTGCCATGTGCGCTGCAAGGTGCGACTGCCGCCGCACTGCATCTAAAGCAAAAGCTGGGCATCGGCTTCGGCGAAACCACGCCGGATGGCGCCTTCACACTAAAGGAAGCCGAGTGCCTTGGCGCATGCGGTGAGGCGCCGGTTTTGCTCGTCAACAATAAACGCATGGCGTGCGCCATGAGTCCTGACAAGCTCGATAAGCTCATTGGGGAATTCAAATAATGGGTCTGCCTGTTCCACCGTTTGCGGCTGATCTTTTCGGGCGCGATGCGTTAATCATGAAAGGCATCACCGGCGCGAACTGGCGGCTGGCGGACTATGAAGCGCGCGGCGGTTATGCGGCGCTCAAGAAAATCCTGAGCGAAAAGATAACGCCCGAGCAAATCGTGGCCGATCTGAAGAAATCGGCACTGCGCGGACGCGGCGGCGCGGGCTTTCCGACCGGATTGAAGTGGAGCTTCATGCCGCGCCAGCATGCAGGCGCGAAGTATCTGGTCTGCAACTCGGACGAGGGCGAGCCGGGCACTTTCAAAGACCGCGACATCATGCGCTACAACCCGCACATCCTCATCGAGGGCATGGCGATAGGCGCGTACGCGATGGGCATTCCCGTTGGCTACAACTACATTCACGGCGAAATCTGGGACGTCTACGAACGCATGGAAGAAGCGCTCGACGAAGCGCGCAGCGCCGGATATGTCGGAAAGAACATCCTCGGCTCCGATTTCAGCTTCGAGCTCTATAACCATCATGGTTGGGGCGCTTACATCTGCGGAGAGGAAACCGCGCTGCTAGAGTCGCTCGAGGGCAAGAAGGGCATGCCGCGCTTCAAGCCGCCGTTTCCGGCGAGCTATGGCCTGTATGGCAAGCCGACTACCATCAATAACACTGAGACGTTCGCCGCGGTGCCATGGATCATCAACAACGGCGCGGATGCTTTCCTGAACCTTGGCAAGCCCAATAACGGCGGTACTAAGCTCTTTTCAGTCTCCGGCGATGTCGCGCGGCCCGGAAACTTTGAAGTCAGACTCGGGATACCGTTCCCGCAGCTGCTCGAGATGGCCGGCGGCATGCGCGATGGAAAGAAACTGAAAGCGGTGATACCCGGTGGTTCTTCGATGCCTGTTCTACCCGCCGACATCATGATGGCGACGGACATGGATTACGACTCAATCGCGAAAGCGGGTTCCATGCTGGGTTCGGGTGCCGTCATCGTGATGGATGAAAGCCGCTGCATGGTGAGGTGCTTGCTGCGCCTGGCTTATTTTTATTACGAAGAATCGTGTGGTCAGTGCACGCCATGCCGTGAAGGCACGGGTTGGCTATATCGCATGATCGATCGCATCGAGCATGGCAAGGGCAGACCCGAGGACCTCGACTTGTTGAATGAAGTGGCGGACAACATACAGGGACGCACGATTTGCGCCCTCGGTGATGCGGCGGCGATGCCGGTGCGCGCCTTTATCAAGCACTACCGCGACGAATTCCAGTATCACATCGATCATAAGCGGTGTGTGGTGCCTGATTACATATAGGAGACGCGACTAAGCACCGTGTTCAGCGACGCCGGAGTGGCGGGCTGATGCGGGAAGTTGCAAGCGATGCATGTTAGAACTTGAGATCGACGGCAGGGCAATCGAAGTTGCTGATGGCAGCACCGTCATGGATGCCGCCAATCAGCTGGGCATCTATGTCCCGCACTTCTGCTATCACAAAAAGCTTTCAATCGCCGCCAACTGCCGCATGTGCCTCGTACAGGTCGAGAAGGCGCCGAAACCGCTGCCCGCATGCGCCACCCCTGTGACCAAGGGCATGAAAGTCTTTACGCATTCCGATAAAGCGATCGATGCGCAAAAAGGCGTGATGGAATTTCTGCTGATCAATCATCCGCTCGACTGTCCGATCTGCGATCAGGGCGGTGAGTGCCAATTGCAGGATCTTGCAGTCGGCTATGGTGGCAGCGGCTCGCGTTATGACGAGCCCAAGCGCGTGGTTACCAACAAAAATCTCGGCCCGCTGATCGCGACCGACATGACGCGATGCATACATTGCACGCGGTGCGTGCGTTTCGGCCAGGAGATAGCGGGCGTCATGGAGCTTGGCATGATCGGCCGCGGCGAGCACGCCGAAATCATCGCTTTCGTCGGCAAGACGGTTGATTCAGAACTCTCCGGCAACATGATCGACTTGTGTCCGGTGGGCGCACTGACTTCGAAGCCGTTTCGCTACACGGCGCGCACATGGGAGCTCACCCGTTATCAGTCGATCAGTCCGCATTGCGGCTTGGGGTCCAATCTGACCGTACAGGTCAAGCAGAACCGGGTCATGCGCGTGCTGCCGCGCGACAACGAATCAATCAACGAATGCTGGCTCTCGGACAAGGACCGGTTCTCGTATGAGGGGCTGAATTCCGCCGAGCGCCTTGTCGAGACCGATGATCAAGGTCGACGGCGCCTGGCGCCAGGTCGATTGGCAGACTGCTCTGCAGTTCGTCGCCGACGGCATCACCCGCGTACGCAATCAACACGGCGCAGACGCAATCAGCGCGCTTGCGACGCCTCACCAGACGCTTGAAGAGCTCTACCTGCTGCAAAAACTCGCGCGAGCGATCGGTTGCAACAACATCGATTTCCGCACGCGCCAGTCAGCGTTTTCTAACGACAGCAACGTCCCCTGGCTGGGCATGCAAATCGCCGAAATCGGGCGGCTCGACCGGGTCCTTGTCGTCGGCAGCATGTTGCGCAACGATCATCCGCTGCTCGCCCACCGGCTGCGGCAGGCGGCGAAGAAGGACCTGCAGATTAATCTGATCAATCCGGTGGACGACGAGCTGCTGATGCGAGTCGCCAACAAGGCCATTGTCGCACCGTCGCAGATTGCGCATGCGCTCGCACAAGTTGCGAAAGCGGTCGGTGAGATCAAAGGCGCTACTGTTTCCTCCGACATCGCTGCAGTTGAAGCAGGCCCGGCAGCCGCACGCATCGCCGAAAGTCTGATGTCCGGCCAGAATGTCGCGATATTGATGGGTAACTTAACCCAGCACCATCCTGCAGCAGCGCAAATTCATGCAGTCGTGCAGACGCTTGGCGATCTGCTCGGCGCGAAGTTCGGCTTTCTGGGCGAAGCCGCAAACAGCGTTGGCGGTTATCTCGCGGGTGCCACAGGCAGTGGTCTAAACGCGCTGGAGGTCATGACACAGCCGCGCAAGGCTTACGTGTTACTAGGAGTCGAGCCCGAGCTCGACTGCTTCGATCCCGCGCAGGCAATGATAGCGATGAAGCAGGCGGAGTTTGTCGTTGCCCTTTCCCCGTATGAGCACAATGCACTGGAGTACGCGCACGCCCTGCTGCCTGTTTCACCTTTCACGGAGACTTCCGGTACCTTCGTCAATACGGAGGGACGCGTGCAAAGTTTCCGCGGCGTGGTGCAGCCGCTCGCGGAAACGCGTCCGGCGTGGAAAGTCCTGCGCGTGCTGGGAAACCTGCTCCAGGTGCCTGGTTTCGATTACGACAGCAGTGATGCGGTGCTCAAGGAGGCGCTCGGCGGCGTCGATATAGCCACGCGACTGAATAACCGGTTGTCGGCGCCGGCCTCCACTGCATCCGCGCCGTCGGGTGGGGCTATTGAGCGCATCGCCGAAGTGTCCATTTATCAGTCCGACGCTATCGTGCGGCGCTCGGCGCCTTTGCAAAAAACGCGCGCGGGCGCTGCGCCTGTCGCGGCCATGAACGGCGCGCTTTTCGCGCGACTCGAGCTGCGCGATGGCGATACCGTCAAAATCACGCAAGGCGGTGGCGCGGCGATTCTGCCTGCCGTGCGCGATGACAAGCTGCCGGCGAACTGCATACGCGTACCTGCGGGACATCCGTCGACCGCTGGACTCGGCGCTATGTTTGGCGCAGTTGAAGTCGAGCGCATAGCAGCCCAACAGAAGGTGGCCGTTTGAGCGCGATCTTCCAACCACTGATAAATCTTGGCGCGTGGGCGTGGGGTCTGCTGGCTGCGGCCGCGGTGGCCGTCTTCGGACAGGACATGGCGCCTCATGTGCTTTATGGCACGAAGACGCTGCTACTCATTGTCTGCATCGTCGCACCGCTGATGCTGTGCATGGCGTATCTGACGCTGCTCGAGCGCAAGGTAATCGGCTGGATGCAGGTACGCATTGGTCCCAACCGCGTTGGCTTCGGATGGCTGCAGCCTATAGCTGACGGCTTGAAGCTGCTGGTGAAGGAAATCATTGTCCCGGCGGGAGCAAGCAAATTTCTTTTCGTGCTTGCGCCGATCATGGCCATGATGCCGGCGCTTGCCGCCTGGGCAGTCATGCCGTTTGCGCCCGAGATGGTGCTGGCAAATATTGATGCGAGCCTGCTGTACATCATGGCGATCACCTCCATGGGTGTTTACGGCGTAATCATTGCCGGGTGGGCATCCAACTCCAAATACGCGTTTCTCGGCGCACTGCGCTCCGCGGCGCAGATCGTGTCCTATGAAATCGCGATGGGCTTCGCGCTGGTCGGTGTGCTGATGGCCGCGCAAAGTCTAAACCTTGTGCAGATCGTCAACTCGCAGCAAGGCAGCTACGGCGCGCTCAACTGGTTCTTCATTCCGCTGTTTCCGTTCTTTCTGATTTATCTGATTGCCGGCGTCGCCGAAACAAATCGTGCGCCATTCGACGTCGCTGAAGGCGAGTCGGAAATCGTCGCCGGCTTTCACGTCGAGTACTCGGGCATGACGTTTGCGGTGTTTTTCCTCGCCGAATACATCAATATGATTCTGGTCTCCGCATTGTGCAGCACCATGTTTCTCGGCGGATGGCTGTCGCCGTTTCCAGCGTCGTGGCCCTATATTGGCGCAGGCGGCTTCCATTGGTTGTTCGCGAAAGTATTTTTTGTGCTCATCCTTTTTATCTGGTTCCGCGCCACGTTTCCGCGCTATCGCTATGACCAGATCATGCGGCTGGGCTGGAAAGTGTTCATTCCCGTGACGATCGCATGGATTGTGGTGCTCGGTGCATGGATGCAGACGCCGCTGTGGGTGTGGTGGAGCTGACATGATCGAGCGTGTGCGCGAATTTTTCCGGACTTTTCTGTTGTTCGAGCTGGTCAAGGGAATGATGCTGACCGGCCGCCATCTTTTCGCGCGGAAGATCACCGTGCAGTTCCCCGAGGAGAAGACGCCGCAATCAGGCCGTTTCCGCGGACTGCATGCATTGCGCCGGTATCCGAACGGCGAAGAGCGCTGCATCGCCTGCAAGCTTTGCGAAGCAGTGTGCCCGGCGCTGGCGATAACGATCGAATCGGAGCAGCGCGACGACGGTACGCGCCGCACGACGCGCTACGATATCGACCTAACCAAGTGCATCTTCTGCGGGTTCTGCGAGGAATCGTGCCCCGTCGATTCGATCGTGGAGACGCGCGTGCTCGAGTACCACGGCGAAAAGCGCGGCGATCTGATTTATACCAAGCCGATGCTGCTTGCGATCGGGGACATGTATGAGGAGCAGATCGCCAAGGATCGCGCTCAGGACGCGGAATACAGGTAGCGCCTTGGCAGCCGCAAACAAAACAGGAAAAACGCCACTGGCCGTCCGGCACTGCAAGTGGGCTGTCGTTCGATTGCCATGACGTTCGAGACCTTTATCTTCTACGCATTCTCGGCGGTGCTCATCGGCGCCGCGCTCGGCGTCATCACGTCACGCAATCCCGTGCATTCGGCGCTGTTACTGGTTCTCTCCTTTTTTACTTCTGCGGGTCTGTGGCTGCAGCTGCAGGCGGAATTTCTGGCTATCGCGCTAGTGCTCGTCTACGTTGGCGCCGTCATGGTGCTGTTCCTGTTTGTAGTCATGATGCTCGACATCAATCTGGCCAAGCTGCGCGAAGGCTTCTGGAAGTATCTGCCGCTCGGCGGCCTGGTTGCGGTCCTGCTCGTCTTCGAAATGGGCGTCATGCTGTTCAATAGCTACGGCGGCCTTGTTTATGCACCCGAGGCGAGCAACCTGTATGTAAACGGCAGCAACACCCGGGCGCTCGGTCAATTGATATACACCGACTATGTATACGCATTCGAAATCGCCGCCGTCATTCTGCTGGTGGCAATCGTAGCGGCGATTGCGTTGACTCTGCGCAAGCGTAAAACCACCCGCTATAAAGATCCGAGCGACCAAATCCAGGTCCAGCGTAAAGACCGTGTACGCATGGTATCCATGAAAACCGAGGTGCGCGATGAGTGAAGCGCACCTCGACCGTTGCTGCCTGCGCTTCGTTAGTCTGCTCGCCGCCGTTGCACAGCACTTATGAGGCCGCATTGATATCGCTTCAGCATTATCTTGTTCTGGGGGCGATTCTGTTCGCCATCAGCGTGGCCGGCATATTCCTAAACCGTAAAAACATCATCATCCTGTTGATGGCGATCGAGCTCATGCTGCTCGCGGTCAACACTAACTTCATCGCCTTCTCGCGATTTCTCGATGACCCTTCGGGCCAGATCTTCGTTTTCTTCATTCTCACTGTGGCCGCTGCAGAGTCGGCAATCGGTCTCGCTATCCTGGTAGTGCTGTTCCGAAATCTCAAGACCATCGATGTCGATGACATCGGCAGCTTGAAAGGCTAGTCCGGTGAGCACCCCGACTCTCTACCTGATAGTCGCGCTTGCGCCCCTGCTCGGCGCACTGATCAGCGGCTTGCTGGCGATGAAGATCAGCCGTCAGGCGGCGCACTCGGTCACCATAGCCGGCATGCTGGTCTCGACCGTGGCTGCGGGGTTCGTGTTTTACGACGTGGCGCAGGGGCATATGTACAACGGGCCTGTCTATACATGGCTCGTGAGCGGTACGACTACGTACGATATCGGTTTCCTGATCGACCGGCTGTCGGCAACCATGATGCTCGTCGTTACGTTTGTTTCTCTGATGGTGCACGTCTACACCATCGGCTACATGGCCGATGACCCCGGGTATAACCGGTTCTTCAGCTACATCTCGCTTTTCACATTCTCGATGCTGATGCTCGTGATGTCGAACAACTTCCTGCAGCTCTTCTTTGGCTGGGAGGCGGTCGGACTTGTCTCATATCTGTTAATCGGGTTCTGGTACACGCGGCCTACTGCAATTTACGCCAATCTCAAGGCGTTTTTGGTAAATCGCGTCGGTGACTTCGGCTTCCTGCTCGGCATCGCGCTCGTGCTGATGTACTTCGGAACTTTACAATACGACGCAGTGTTCGCGAATGCGGGCAGGCTTGCGGGCAACACACTCGAGATTTTTTCAGGCCATCCGTGGTCTCTGCTCACAGTCATCTGCATCCTGCTGTTCGTGGGCGCGATGGGCAAGTCGGCGCAGTTCCCGCTCCATGTCTGGCTGCCCGACTCGATGGAGGGCCCGACACCGATCTCTGCATTGATTCATGCGGCGACGATGGTGACCGCGGGCATCTTCATGGTGGCCCGCATGTCACCGCTGTTTGAGTTGTCCCAGACGGCGCTGTCGTTCGTGATGGTGATCGGCGCAATCACCACGTTTTTCATGGCGCTCATCGCCACCGTTCAGTACGACATCAAGCGAGTCGTCGCTTATTCGACGCTGTCCCAGCTCGGCTACATGACTATGGCGCTGGGCGCCTCTGCGTACTCGGTTGCTATTTTCCACCTGATGACCCACGCGTTCTTCAAAGCGGTGCTGTTTCTCGGCGCCGGCTCGGTCATCATCGCGCTGCACCACGAGCAGGATATGCGCAGGATGGGCGGATTGCGCAAATACATGCCCATCACCTATCTCACCATGCTGATCGGCGCATTTGCGAATGCCGGATTCCCGCCGTTCTCCGGATTCTTCTCGAAGGACACAATCGTTGAAGCGCTGCACGAGGCATATGCCGCCGGAACTCCGGGTGCGCTGTTCGCATATCTCGCAGCTCTCGGCGGCGTGTTCGTCGGCGGCTTCTACTCATTCCGCCTGATCTTTTTGACGTTCCATGGAAGCGAGCGGTTCACTTCGCACGACCACGGCGCTGACCTGGCACACGGTGCAGATCAGGGGTCAGCCGCGCATGCGAATGCAGAGCATGGCGGTCCGCCGCACGAGTCACCTGCAGTCGTCACTATTCCTTTGATCCTGCTTGCCATCCCGTCGATTGCCATTGGCTGGGTGATCGGGCAATTCCTCTTCGGAAATTATTTCGGCGAGGCCATTTTCGTTGCTCCCGAGCACGAGACGATGAGCAAGCTCGCTGAGGAGTTTCACGGCGTGATTCCAATGGTTGTGCACAGCCTTACGACGGTGCCCTTCTGGTTAGCGACCGCCGGTGCGGCGATCGCCTGGTTGATTTACATCGCTCGTCCCGAGCTTGCAGGCCGACTGCGTGAGAAGTGGGGCGTTCTGGTTACCGTCCTGGAAGAAAAGTATGGCCTCGACCGTCTGAATGACTGGCTGTTCGCCGGCGGCGCCCGACGTCTGGGCAACGGCCTCTGGAAGGTCGGCGATGTAACGCTGATCGACGGTCTCTTCGTCAATGGCTCCGCACGGCTCGTTGGATGGACTTCGACGCTAATACGGCAGATCCAGTCCGGTTATATCTATCACTACGCCTTCATCATGATTATCGGCGTCTTCGGGCTGCTGTCCGTCATGCTGTTTACCTGGCGGCACATGCAATGATGCGGCAGGCGGAAACAACACGATGATGGAACACGTCCTGAGTTTTGTCATCTGGGTGCCGATCGTTGCCGGTGTCGTGGTACTCCTCCTCGGTGAACAGCGGGCGCAGGCCGCGCGGAGTGTCGCATTGCTCGGCGCTGTCGCGGGGCTGCTCGTGGCCTTGCCGCTGTGGACGCATTTCGATCGCGCTGCGAGCGAATTCCAGTTCGTTTTCTTCGCGCCGTGGATCTCGACTTTCAACGTCAACTATCACGTCGGCATCGACGGCATATCGCTGCTGCTTATCCTGCTCAACTGCATTACGACCGTTCTCGTGATCATTGCCGGCTGGCAGGTGATCACCGAGCGGGTGTCGCAGTACATGGCGTCGTTTTTGATTTTGTCGGGGCTTATGAACGGCGTTTTTTGTGCACTCGACGCGCTGCTCTTCTACGTGTTCTTTGAGGCTACGCTGATCCCGATGTTCATCATAATCGGCGTATGGGGCGGGCCTAACCGCGTATATGCCGCTGTCAAATTCTTTCTGTATACGCTCATGGGATCGCTGTTGTCGCTGATCGCGATCATCTATTTATACAACGCCGCGGGCGGCAGTTTTTCGTTGTTCGATTTTTACGACGTGCCGCTGTCCGAACATGCGCAGATTCTGATTTTCCTCGCATTCATGATGGCCTTCGCGGTGAAGGTACCGATGTGGCCGGTGCACACATGGCTGCCGGACGCGCATGTGGAAGCGCCGACCGGAGGCTCCGTCGTGCTGGCGGCTATCATGCTGAAGCTCGGCGGCTACGGATTCCTTCGTCTATCACTGCCGATCGTGCCTGACGCGAGTCAGGAGCTCGCTACCTTCGTGATTGCGCTGTCGCTGATCGCCGTGGTGTATATCGGTCTCGTCGCTCTCGTGCAGACGGATATGAAGAAGCTGATCGCCTATTCATCCATCTCGCACATGGGATTCGTCACGCTCGGCATCTTCATATTCAGTGCCCAGGGTGTGGAGGGCGCAGTTCTGCAGATGATCTCGCACGGCTTTATCTCCGGTGCGATGTTTCTGTGCGTCGGGGTGATGTACGACCGCATGCATTCGCGGTTGATCGCCGACTACGGCGGCGTCGCGAATCGAATGCCGGTGTTTGCGGCCTTATTCATGCTATTTGCGATGGCTAATACCGGGCTGCCTGGAACCAGCGGATTCGTCGGTGAATGGCTGGTGATATTGGCATCCATGAACGTCAGTTTCTGGTACTCGGCGCTGGCGGCAACGACGCTTGTATTCGGGGCCGCCTATACGCTATGGATGTATAAGCGCGTGGTGTTCGGCGCCGTTACTAACAGTCATGTGGCTGAGTTAATGGACATCGATAGACGTGAGATGTTTGTGCTCAGCGTGCTTGCGGTCGCGGTGCTCGGAATCGGCCTCTATCCGGCGCCGCTCGGCGATGTATTGCATGAATCGGTCAGCGAAATCCTGAGGCTGGCTGCGCCCGGCCGCAAACTTCTGATCGGATCGTAGGCAATGCAATACATCACGCCGTTTGCGCCCGCATTTGCAGAGACCTTTCTGCTCATCATGGCGTGCATAATCCTTCTGCTGGATGTCTTCACGAAAGACGAGAAGCGCGTCGTGACGTATGGACTCACACTCGCGACACTGTTTGGCTGCTTCCTCATAACCGGATTCACGGATTGGAGCGGCGACATCCGCACGTTCAGCGGCATGTTCATCGCGGACCCGATGGCGAATGTGCTGAAACTGGCCATTTACGTAACCGTTGCGGTGGTTCTGATTTACTCGCAGGCGTATGTGCGCGCGCGCGGCATGTTCAGCGGCGAGTTTTTCGTGCTGGTGCTGTTCGCGATGCTCGGCATGATGGTGATGGTCTCCGCGAACAATCTGATGACCTTGTATCTCGGGCTCGAACTGCTCAGCTTGTCGCATTACGCCATGATTGCCCTGCAGCGTGATTCGACATCGGCGACCGAGGCCGCAATGAAGTATTTTGTATTGAGCGCGCTTGCCTCTGGCATGCTGTTGTACGGCATGTCGATGCTTTACGGCGCAGCGGGCGGCAGCCTCGATCTGACGCGCATGGCCGACGTGATTGCGGACGGCGGAGCGGATGACACCATACTCATGTTTGCGCTCGTGTTCGTTGTTGCCGGTTTGGGATTCAAGTTGAGCGCCGTGCCGTTCCATATGTGGGCGCCCGATGTCTATCAGGGGGCGCCGACGGCGGTCACTCTATTCATCAGCGCTGCACCGAAGATATCGGCGTTCGCATTCATTATGCGGCTCCTGATAACGGGGCTGGGCGCCGACTATCTGGTCGACCAATGGCAGTGGATGCTGATCATCATGTCAGTGCTGTCGCTGGCGATCGGCAACATAACGGCAATTGCGCAAACGAATCTCAAGCGCATGCTCGCATATTCGACGATTTCGCATATGGGCTTCCTGCTGCTGGGCGTCCTCGCAGGGAGCGGGGACGGCTATGCGTCGGCGATGTTCTATGTTCTGGTTTATGTCCTGATGACGCTTGGCACATTCGGCATGATTTTGCTGCTGTCCCGGGCCGGATTCGAGGCTGATCAGCTCGATGACTTCAAGGGTCTAAATTCGCGCAGCCCCTGGTACGCGTTCATCATGCTGATGCTCATGTTTTCGATGGCCGGCCTGCCGCCGGCGGTGGGCTTCTATGCAAAGCTCTCCGTACTATGGGCGGTGATCGACGCCGGCTTTCTATGGTTGGCGGTAGTGGCGGTCGTGTTTTCGCTCATCGGCGCGTTTTATTACCTGCGCATCGTCAAGCTGATGTACTTCGATCAAGCGCTTGACCACTCGCCTCTCAATCCGTCTGCAGGCATGCGCTGGGTGCTGAGTGTCAACGGTCTGGCAATACTGGTGCTCGGCCTGCTCCCAGGCGGGCTCATGGCATTGTGCGTTAACGCGATTGCCCAATCATTTCAATAGCCACGCGTATGCCGGACAAAATTGAACACGACTTCACAGAGCATCCCCTCGAGACAAAGGTCGTGTACGACGGACGCATGCTCAAGGTCAACGAGGACCGCGTGCGCTTGCCCGACGGCAAGACCGGGCTGCGCGAGTGGGTACACCATCCCGGGGCCGTAGTAATAATTGCGCTCCTTGATGACGAGACCGTCATTATGGAGCGTCAATATCGGTATCCACTGCGCCGCCATCTCTACGAGTTGCCGGCCGGTAAGATCGAAGCGGGCGAAGAGCCATTGGTCACAGCGCAGCGTGAGTTGCTCGAGGAATGCGGCTATACCGCGAAATCATGGCGCCATCTGACGACATTGCATCCGTGCGTCGGCTATTCCGACGAGCGCATCGAGCTATTTCTGGCGCGCGACCTTGAGCATCAGGGCGCGGCGCTCGATGACGGCGAGTTCCTCGAGGTGTTGCCGATGGCGATCGACGACGTGCGCCAGCGCGTGCGCGACGGCCATATCACCGATGTGAAAGTAACCGCGGGCCTGGCCTGGCTCGAGTGGCTGAAGCGTTAGCGAAGCTTTGATTAGGCAGCGCTTATGCTGCCCGGGAAGCCGTCGCTTTCGGCGCTGCTTAGTAGTGCCGGCTTGCGGAACAGGTAGCCCTGCCCGAATTGCGCGCCCATGTTCTGCAGCAGCTTGAGGACTTCCGTCGTCTCGACCCATTCGGCGATCACCTGCTTGTTCATCCCGCGTGCCACGTCGTTCAATGCTTTTACGAAGACGCGATTGCTCTCATCGATCGCCAGATCACGGATAAAGCCGCCGTCGATCTTCAGGTAATCGACGTCAAAGCGCTTTAAATAATAGAAGGAACTGAAGCCCGCGCCGAAGTCATCGAGCGCGAACCGGCTGCCCATGTTCTTCAGCTTCTTGATGAAATTGAGCGTGACGTCGATTTCCGACATTGCCGCGGTTTCAGTGATTTCGAACACGAGCTGACTCGGGTTCGCTTTGCTGACCGACAACATGCTGACGAAGCGTTTGACCCAGTTCGGGTCGGAAATACTCACGCGCGAAAGGTTAACGAAGTAACGTACCTTCTGTCCCATCAGCTTGTTCTCATGCATGTACAGCAACAGCTTCTCGACGACGCGCATGTCGAGCTCCTTGATGAGCCCGAGCGATTCCGCGATTTCGATAAAGTTCCCAGGCATGATTATCTTGCCGTCATCATCCTGGATGCGCAGCAGGATTTCATGGTGCATAGGCTTCTGATCTGTCAGCCGCACGACGGGCTGCGAGAAGAGCACCAGTCTGTCCTCGTCGATCGCATCGCGTATCTTTTTTGCCCAGTGGACGCGCTTATGGGTGCTGCGCACGCCGTTCGAGCCCTGGTCGAACAATACGTAACGATTGCGCCCAAGCTCTTTCGCCTGATACATCGCGATATCGACATTGGACAGCAGGCCCGTTATGTCCGAGCCGTGGAAGGGATAGAGCGCGATCCCAATTGACGTCGACAGATTTGAGATGCCCTTTCCGTTCGTAGTCTGGAAGCGGTAGTGGCGGACGGTTTCCAGCGAACGCTCGGCAACGTGAATGGCGTCCTGGCGCAGCGATCCTGGCAACAGAATTGCAAATTCATCACCGCCGAGACGGAACATCTTGCCCGGGATGTCGTGCATCATTCCCCGCAATGCGCTGCCGACGCCCTTGATCAGCTGATCGCCGGTACGATGGCCGAAATTGTCATTGACGTATTTGAAGTGATCGATGTCGAGAAAAAGAATCGCTCCAGGTGTGGCGGTCGAAATCACTTCCTCGATTGCCTTTTGCAGCGCGATCCGATTGGGTAGATCAGTCAGCGTATCGTGCATCGCGAGATGCTCGACCCGCCGTGTTGCCAGGTGCTGTTCCGTGATGTCGCGTGCCGTCCCGCGGATGCCCTTTATCTGGCGGTCGTCATCGACGAGGACGCGCGCGTTCACACCTATCCAGCGGTCTTCACCGCGCGCCGTCTTGACGTGCGTGACGAAATTCTTGACCTCGCCGCTGCGCTTAAGCAGGGCGAGGAACCTTCTATTGGCGATGTGTGCGTTGCCGGCTTCGAAATCGAAAAAGCAGCGGCCGCTGAGATCACTCGGCGGCAGCCCGAAGATTTCCTGCGCTGCATTGTTAAGGTAAGTGAAGCGCCCTTGCGGGTCAGTCGTCCATACGAGGTCGTGGGATGTTTCTACGAGATCGCGATATCGATGCTCGCTCTCGAGCAGCAATTGGATGATCCGCTGCTTCTGCGCAAGCGTCTTTTTGATGGTTGCGAGTTCTGTGGTGCTTTTTGCGGGACTGATCGATTGCGCGGCGAGTCGGTCTATGAGTTCTTTCAGATAGCGCCGATGGCCACCCGCCGAACGCTGCGCCTGCAGGACGCCGTCATTGTCCCAGCGTCGCAGTTTCTGGATAGGGATGCTCAGGTTTTCAGAAACTTCCTGGATCGAGTAATACAGACCTTGGTCGGACACTTGTGCCCTTTCGACGAAGTGCTTATGACGCCGTTATCAAGCGATGTTAATACCTAATTTCGTTCCGTTCCAGCAATAAAATCACTGCCTAACGCTGACCGCCCGAGCATGACTCCTCGTGTTTGCGCTGAGACCTAATGGACCTGTTGCGATTCGCCAAGACCATTCTGCCGGGATACAAGTCGTTGCATGAGCTTGAGGTCACGTATATTGAGCCGCAGCGCGCTATCGACCCAAATCTTAACGACATCGATCAGTTCATCGTAATCGATGCGGTGCACACGACGGCGCGTGCGCGCGAGTGCAGCAAAACCGTTCTGACTGCGCTTACGCTTCTCGATGAGTGCCGCCACGCCCGTTTCGCCTTCGCCGTCGTCAACAACGACGTCGACGACCCCTTTTTCCATCATTTGTTGAGCGCTATAAATTTGTCCGCTCGAAATGATCTCTTCCGCACCGCGTTGTCCGATTCTGCGGTCGAGGAACGAGTAAGCGCCCATGCCGGGGAACAGATTGAACAAAATTTCCGGGAAGCCGAAACGCGCGCTTTTTTCGGCGACGATCACGTCGCCCGACAATGCGGCCTCGAAGCCGCCACCGAGCGCGTCGCCTTGCACGAGCGAAATGGTCGTGGCCGGCAAGTCGAACGCCGTGTAATTTGAATACAGTACGTCTATGCAGGCGCGGCCGTACTGCAACAGTCCCGCGCGATCCTGCTCGGATATCAATTTCTTGAACAGATCGAGATCGCCGCCGAGATTGAACACGCCCGTTTTTTCAGAAGCCAGTACGACGTAGTCAATGGGTTGTTCCTCTCCCATGCGCGTAAATTTTCCGTTACTTGCTTTGAGAATATCGTGATAGCTTTTTATGTCGCGAAGCAATTCTGCGTTGAAGCACGGACGCGGTTGAGGACTCCAGCGCGACCATATCGCATGCTGGTCTTTGCGATAGTTTGCGCGGAGTTGCGCCGACGAGAACACCACATCGAGGCCCAGCACGGGCAGTGGCGGTATAGGCCATTGCGGTACACACGGTTCAGTCGGCAGGAGAAAATGCGGATCGGGCTGGCCGAGCACATCTTGCGGAACATCGTGTGTGTTCATGTTTCTTTCTCCTAGATGTAAAGTAATTAAGGTCTTCGCCCGAATAATTAGAGTGATATTTATCACGGAAAGCAAATCTAACATTCTGATAGGTTTGAGTTTTTCGCTTGAAAAAACAGGCATAAGGTAGCTTTTGGCAGTGTCGTAATAATCTAATTATTTTTGCCAGAAACGCCCTTGCAACATAGAGCGCAGGCCGGTATGACATACGCATCATACCGCAATGCGTCGCCAATCTGACTACAATTTATACAGACACTAAACAGTTACTGTCGTAGAATCCGGAACATGCGAACGATCATTAAAGTAGTTCTGTCGCTCCTTTTCCGGGTCACGGTGCGCGGTGACGCCGCGATTCTCTCGAGCGGCAAGACCCTTGTGCTCGCAAATCACGACTCGTGGCTCGACGGCGCATTGCTGGGATTTTTTCTGGCGCGAACTTGCGTCGTTGTGATGTCTCCTGAGGCGATGCAATTTCGTGGCAGTACCATTCTTGCGCGCTTCTTTAATTGCGTGACGCTTGACCTTTCGGAGCCGGTGACGGTTAAGCGTGTAGTTCGTCTGCTTGCTGCAGGAAAAACAGTGGTTATGTTTCCGCAAGGCCGTATAACGACGACGACCACGGCGATGAAGCTCTATCAGTCAGTGGCGACGATCGCCACGCGGTCGGGTGCCACCGTCGTGCCCGTTACGATTAGCGGCCTTCTCTATTCGCGTTTCGGTCTGTGTCCAGGCGATTTTTCGCGCAGGCGTTTGGCGCGGGTAACAATCCGGATACATGCCGCGACGCGACTGCCGGAATTTGTTACTTCCGTCTCGCGCGTGAAGCGGCAAACGGCGGCTGACGTGCTAACCGGCGTGATGCAGCGCGCCGCAGTCGAGTCGCGCACCCGGCACACGCTGTATGAAGCTTTCCTGCACGCCGTTGCAACCTTCGGTCGCCGCCACCGCATTGTCGAAGATGTGCGCGGCAAGCATGAAACTTATGGCGATTTACTGATAGCAACACTTGGACTTGCGCGCATCGCGTCGCGCGTCGGCGCTGATCGCGAAATTGTCGGTGTCATGATGCCGAACGTGAGCGTGACAGTGACACTGCTGCTCGGCATGGGCGCCGCCGGCCGGGTGCCGGCGTTGCTGAATTACACGGCGGGTGCGGAGTCTATCCGCAGCGCCTGCGTGGCGGCGGGAATACGAACTGTAATTACCTCACGCCGGTTTGTGGAGGCAACGCGGCTCTATCCGGTTCTTGACGCCCTTTGCAACCACCGCATCCTCTTCATCGAAGACTTGAAGCTGCAATTCGGCGCGCTCGATAAATTGTGGCTTCTGGCGTGGGCACAATGGCGACCAGCGCAGGTCCTCAAGAGCGCAGATCCGGCCGCAACCGCTGTCGTGTTATTTACGTCCGGATCAGAATCCCGGCCCAAAGGCGTCGCGCTGAGTCACGACGCAATTCTCGCAAACATCGCCCAGATGCATGCGGTCATCGACTTCACGCCCGCCGACCGCTTTCTCAACGCGCTCCCGATGTTTCACTCGTACGGTTTAACGGCTTGCACGTTGATGCCATTGCTCTCCGGTGTTGGACTCTACATCTACACGACGCCGCTCCGCTATCGGGTCATCCCTGAAATCGCGTACATGCGCGATTGCACGTTTTTATTTGGCACCGGCACGTTTCTCGCACGCTACGGCCGCGAAGCGCACCCATACGATTTCTATCGCGTTCGTTGCGTAATCTCGGGTGCGGAGCGTCTGAACCCAGAAGTGGGCGATCTGTGGCTGCGCAAATTCGGACTGCGGATATTTGAAGGCTACGGAGCGACCGAGTGCGCACCGGTGATCAGTCTCAACACGCCGCTCGCGTATGAGGCGCAAACGGTCGGGCGGTTCCTGCCCGACGTGGAGCATCAGGTGCTCCCCGTGGAAGGCATCGCCCGCGGCGGCCGGTTGCATGTTCGCGGTCCGAACGTAATGTTGGGCTATTACCGCTATGAGGAGCCCGGAGTACCTGCAGCCGCCGCAGTCGGAGGTGGGCGCCGGCTGGTACGACACAGGTGATGTCGTCGACGTGGACGCCGCTGGTTTCGTAAGCGTCGTCGGCCGCGTCAAACGGTTCGCCAAGATAGCGGGTGAAATGGTCGCGCTCGAAATGGTAGAGCGTGTCGCGCAGCATGCCTCGCCTCTGCACATGCACGCTGCAATGGTTGAAGTAATTGCGGATAGTGGCGAGGGAACCGTACTTTTCACCACGGATCCACAACTCACCCGCGGCACTTTGCAGCGTTCAGCGAAGTTGCTTGGCAGTCAGGAACTCGCGGTCGCACGTCGCATCGCGCATGTCAGCGAGTTGCCGTTGCTCGGCAGCGGCAAGGCGGACTATGTGATGCTTAAAGAGTTCGTTAAGGAGCGGCCGCTGCCCAAGCTTGTCGAGGTCACGCGGCACGATGGCGCCTAGCGCGGCTCTTTATAGCTGATGCGGTAAACCGCGCCGGCCTGATCATCGGACACCAGCAGCGCGCCGTCGGGCATAACCAGCGTATCAACAGGCCTTCCCCACGCGGACTGGCCCTGCAGCCAGCCTTCGGCGAACACTTCCTGTTTCAGCACTTTTTGGGTGCCTGACAAAACGACGCGCTTTACTCGATAGCCGATTTTCTGTGAGCGGTTCCATGAGCCATGTTCCGCTATGAAGATGTTATTTTTGTACTCGGCGGGAAACATGTTGCCCGTATAAAAACGCATGCCGAGCGGCGCCACGTGCGGACCTAGGCGCGCCGCCGGCGCGGTAAACTCACTGCATGCGCGCAGATGTCCGAATTCGGGATCGCTGACATCACCCGCGTGACAGAACGGAAACCCGAAGTGCATATCCTTCCGCGGCGCGTGGTCGAGCTCACAATCCGGTTTATCATCGCCTAGCATGTCGCGCCCGTTGTCGGTGAACCAGAGTTCCTTCGTTTGGGGATGCCAGTCAAAACCGACCGAGTTGCGCACACCGCGTGCAAACACTTCCGGTACAGCGTCTGCATTGCGGTCTACAGCGATACGCATGATGTTTGCGTAGCGATTGCTGTCCAGGTTGCACACATTACAGGGAGCGCCGACCGGGACGTACAGCAGTCCGTCGGGCCCGAACCCGATAAATTTCCAACCGTGATGAGTATCCGACGGCAACCGATCGGTGACGAGGGCAGGCTGCGGAGGATTTGCGAGTGTCGCTTCAATATCATCGATACGCAGAATCCGGTTGACCGCCGAGATATACAGCGAGCCATTGCGAAACGCGACGCCAACGGGGAGATTGAGTCCCGATGCGACGGTGAGCGTTTCAGCCGCCTTGTTATCAGCCGTGCGGATCGCATACACTTTTCCTGCACGCATGCTGCCGACGAAAACAGTGCCCTTGTCGCCCAGCGCCATCTCGCGAGCACTGGGAAGATTCGCCGCGAAAACGCTGATGCTGAAACCGGCGGGCAGCTTGATTTTTTCGATGGGCAGGTCTGCCGCTGAGACTGTCGCATGCAGCAATGAAACGAGCAGGAGCACGAGCATTTTCAGCATTAAAAACCTTCAGGACTAAGCGGACGCTCTAAGCAACGAGTACGCGTCCTTTAATTCGTTCTGGTATTGCCACGAGTAGAACATTGAAACTCATAACCTGGAACATCCAATGGGGCCGCGGCTGCGATGGAGTGGTGAGCTTGCAGCGCATCGTTGAAACGGCACGCGCGCTCGCCGACTTCGATGTGCTGTGCCTACAGGAAGTCGCTAGCAACTTTACGGACCTCGACGGCAGCTCGGGCGAGGACGAGCCGGCGATGCTCGCCGAACTACTGCCGGAGTATCTCCCCGTGATGGCCGCTGCCACCGACTTGCTCGCCGCCAACGGCTCACGGCGTTTATTTGGCAACATGATATTTTCGCGACTGCCGGTGCTGCAGGTGTTCCGTCACTCGTTGCCATGGCCCGCTGACCCCGAAACCGCCAGCATGCCCCGCATCCTGATCGAGTGCGTGATGCAGGCCCCGTGGGGACCGCTGCGTGTCATGACAACGCATCTTGAATACTATTCTTTACGGCAGAGAACGGCACAGGTCGAGCGAATACGGGAATTACACAATGAAGCGGTGTCACGAGCGAACACCCGTCTCGGGCATGGGCATGCGACCGGTCCGTTTCGCGAGCCAGCGCGCACTGCGTCCACAATTCTCACCGGTGATTTCAATTTTCGTCCTGAAGATCCGCTGCATGCACAACTCATGACGCCGTTGGTTCATAGTGGAGCGCCCTTGCATGATGTATGGCAGGCGTTGTATCCGCTGATTCCTCATGCGCCGACGGTCGGTGTGCACGATCGTGCTCAGTGGCCGGAGGGCGCTTTTTGCTGCGATTTCGTGTACGTCACCGGCAACCTTGTGTTACGTCTGGAGACCATGCACGTCGATCAGAATTCAATCGCGTCGGATCATCAGCCGCTGCTGGTTTCGCTCACCGATCCCGGTTGACGGTTGCGCCGGGCCTGTACGCGTTATTTGCATCGCCTTTACTGCACAGCCGCGGTTTTCTCGGGTGGACTTTCCGCCAGCTTCACGCTTATGTCTTGAGGTTTTCCATTGCGCCAGATCTTTACCACGATCTCTTGGCCCGGCTTGAAATTGCCGATCGCCTGGACCAGCTCAGTCGGAGTGGAAATCACACGGTCATCGATGCCCACGATGACATCGCCGGATGCGATGCCCGCTCGCGCGGCAGGGCTGCCGTTTTCCACCGCGGTGACGAGGGCACCATCTGATGTCTTCATGCCGAACGACTCGGCAAGATCGCGGCTGAGCGGTTGGACGCCAACACCGAGCCGGCCACGGCTGACCTTGCCGTACTTTTGCAGGTCGTCCTTGACCTTCATAGCCACTTCAATGGGAATCGCAAAAGACAAACCCATGTAGCCGCCCGTTCGGCTGTAGATTTGCGAATTGATGCCGATCACATCGCCGTTCATGTTGAAGAGCGGTCCTCCGGAATTGCCGGGATTGATCGCGACATCAGTCTGGAGAAACGGTACGTCGCTTTCTTCTGGCAGCGCGCGTGCCTTTGCGCTGATGATGCCTGAAGTCACCGAATTGTCGAATCCGAATGGCGAGCCGATTGCAGCGACCCAGGCGCCGACTTTGCTCTTTGAAGAATCGCCGATTCTCACGGTCGGGAGCGCGCTTGCTTCCACTTTAATCAAAGCGACATCCGTGCGGCGGTCGGTGCCGAGAACTTTCGCCTGAAACTCGCGCTTGTCCGTGAGCCTGACGGTGACTTCACTCGCGTCAGCTACGACATGCGCATTGGTCAGGATGTGGCCGTCTGCGCTGATGATGAAGCCCGAACCCACGCCTTGCTGGGGCGGTTGCTCGGGTACCTGAAATCGGCGTAAGAACTCAGACATCGGATCACCGGGATTCGGGTCGACACCGGGCGTTGTAGCGCCGCGCTGTTGTATGACGCTGATATTCACCACCGCGGGACCTGCTTGGTCTACGAGCGTACTGAAATCAGGCAGTGCGCCGCTGGGCGCTGGCGATTGTCGTTGCGGTACGACTTGCCCTGTCTCCGCCTGTGGGGCGCTCCACTGTTCCGTACCAGCGGTTTCGCCGCGATGCAAAGCAACGGCCGCAAGCAACACGGTCGCAACGACCGCGAGCAAGAAAAACAGTGCGTTTGTGCGCAGCATGAGGGACCTTGTGCAACGCATCGTTGGGCAGTGCGAATGCGACTGAAGTTCCACTCACTTTGATGCAAGTCATATCTTGCGATTGTTCCTGCAACGTGAGCTAAGTCGACACCGCGCAATGTCCACGTCAGCGCAGCCGCAGTGCGGCAGTCAGCGAATTGCTTGCGCCTATCCATTCGGCAACCGTTCGCAGTCACCGCGGTTCATTCTCCAACGCGGGCAGCGAGCGCAAATAGGCGATCACAGCCGATAGATCTTCGGGCGTGAGCCGGCTCGTGGTATTGCGAATAACTTCATCCATGGTCTCGTCCGCAGCGTCGCCGTCGGGCGTCGCGCCCGTCTTGAGAAACTCTTTTAATTCGGCGTCCGTCCATTTCTTCAGCCGCGTCGGTGTCAGGTTCGGTACGTTCTTGCCGAACGGTCCTTTGCCGCCCGCAAGGTAGCGGTTGCGCTGAGGACCGCCGAGTGCATTGCGCGGCGTATGACACTCGCCGCAGTGACCGAGCGCCCGCACGAGGTAGCCGCCGCGATTCTCGACGGATGACAGTTGCGGGTTCGCGGCGTAGCCGCCGGGCTTGAAGAACAGCCACTTCCATGCTGTCACTGCGAACCGCCACCCGAATGGGAAATGCAAATCATGCGGCTGGCTCACGCGACGCGTCGGCGCCACTGAGCGCAGATAAGCCCACAAGTCACTCAGATCACTGTCGGTTATACGGGTGAAGGATGGGTAAGGAAACGCGGGAAAGTAGTTGCTTCCGTCAGGTCGGTCACCTTGCCGCATGGCGCGAATGAAATCACTTTCCGTCCAGCGGCCGATGCCGGTGTCTGCATCCGGTGTAATGTTCGGCCCGTAGAATGTGCCAAACGGCGTTTTGAGCGCACGACCGCCAGCGTATGGCGCGCCTCCGTTCTCCTGTGTGTGACAGGCCATGCAGCCGCCTGCCCGTGCGAGATATTCGCCATGCTTAGCGTCACCGGCGGCCACGGTGCATGTCGCGACCGATGAGAGCAGAAGGACGCTCAGTAATTGCCCTATGGATCGCGCCAAAGTCCCTGCGCGCACTACTGGCGCCGTTTCGTTACTGCTTTTCGCGGAAGTTTTCGTGGCAGTTGCCGCACGCCTTGTCCACCGCAGTGATCTGATTCTTGATAGCCGCCTCGTCACCGGATTTGGTGACCGCGACGAGTTTACCGACCTCGCTCTGTAAGCGGTCTTCTGCTTCCTTGTACTTCGCCGTCTCAGTGTATATAGCAGGCAGCGCCGCACTTTTAACATCCTTGGTGTTCGGCGTAAATCCGTCCCATGGCATCTTGCTTAATGCGTCGAGATAGCCCACTGCGCGCGCCGCGGCGTTCGCGTCGTAAGGTATCTTTCCCTGCGCCATCGGACGCAGCGTGCCATAGAAATACTTGCCCTGTAGTGCCATCGCGGACTGACGCCACTTGACCTGCGTCTCTGGCTTGACCTGCGAGAAGCCAGTGAGCGGATAAGCAGCGCCAAGAGCCGCAATGAGAGTAACCGAGCAAACAATTTTTCTGTTCATATGTTCATCCTTGAGGTTGTATGCGTTCATCATGATAAATACTTCGTGGAAGATGCTATAACAATCCAGACGGCCGGTCTATTCCAATGCTTGGTATGCCTGCATCCATGACCGCTGTCAAAATGTGCCGCGCCGTGTTTGCTTGATTTCGCTGCGTCGCTTCTTTGTTTCCAGACGCCGGCGCTTCGATGCGGCGGTGGGCTTCGTCTTGCGCCTTGGCTTAGGCGGCTGCAATGCAGCACGAATCAACGCGGCGAGTCGTTCGCGCGCGTCTGTGCGATTCTGTGCCTGGTTACGGAACCGCTGAGCCGCAATAACGAGTTCACCCGTCGCAGTCATCCGATTACCGGCAAGTTTGACGAGCCGTTGCCGAACGTCGCCGGTTAGCGCACGCGACCCGGACACATTGAACCGCAACTGCACGGCGCTCGACACCTTGTTTACATTCTGTCCGCCGGGACCTGACGCGCGAACGAACTGCTCGGAAAGCTCGCTATCGTCGATCTGGATGTCGGATGTGACCTTGAGCACTCGCCATTCCTATTCGGGGCTGATGTTAGCTGCTTTGACGACCTTGCCCCACTTAACGATTTCCTCATTCAGGAATGAGGCGAGTTGCTCCGGAGAGCTGCCCACCGCGTCCGCGCCGGCGCTTGTGATGATTGTGCGTACCTTCACTGCATGCAGACTCTCGACTAACGCAGCATTTATTCTCTGTACGAGTTCGCGCGACGTGGCACGGGGCGCCAGCAACGCGTTCCACGAGGTCGCTTCGTAGCCGCTCACGCCGGATTCATCGATTGTCGGGACGTCCGGCAAAGTCGGCGAGCGCCGAATGCCTGTGACCGCCAGCGCACGCAAACGGTTGGCTCTGACCGGCGGAACCGCTGCGGCGATAGGGACGAAGGTCATTGCGACATGTCCCCCCATGACATCGGCTACTGCGGGCGCCGCGCCTTTATATGGAATGTGCGCGATGTCGGCCCCGGTCATCGTGTTGAATAACACGAGCGCGAGATGATTGGAGCTGCCGACACCCGCCGAAGCAGATGCGAGCGTGCCCTGCTGCGCTTTGGACAGCGACAGCAGTTGTTTCACCGATCGTGCAGGCAGCGACGGATGAATGACAAGCACATTGCTCATCGTCACGACCAAGCTAACGGGCGCTAAGTCACGAGTTACGTCGTAGCTCAGCCTCGAGTACAGCGCGGGGCTGCTCGACAGCGCTGTCGTTCCTATCAAAACGGTGTATCCATCCGGCGCCGCGCGCGCCACTGCTTCAGCGCCGATATTGCCGCCTGCGCCCGGCCGGTTGGTGACGACGACCGGCTGCTTCCACGTCTCGCTCATTTGTTGCGCAACAGCGCGTGCGACAAGATCTACCGATCCACCTGGTGGAAAAGGCGCGATCATTGTCACCGGTTTGTCGGGATAAGTCTGCGCGTTTACAGCAACCGCCAGCAGAGTGAAAACAATCGATGACAGGTATCGCACCGGCGAAACGCCTTTTGAACGAGTTAGCTGCGTGCGCGCATGATAGCGGTGGCCGTTGGCGGCAACAAGGCGCCGCTGCAGTGTTAAAATCCGCGCAGTTTCACGGGCAGTGGCGCGCTGATCGTCCCTCGAAGCGATCCAGCCCGCCCGGTTGTTCGTCGTTCACACTACTAATGGAGCACGTGGCATGCGATTGCAGTTAACACCGCGGCTCGGCTATCTCGCGGGCTTCGTCGTCTGCGGCGGATTGCTTGCATATGCGCTGTACCTGCAATATTACGAGTACCAGAATCCTTGTCCGCTGTGTATCTTGCAGCGCGTCGCTTACATCGCCTTGATGGTTGTATTTTTGATCGGTGCGCTGCATGGACCGCGTCGCGCCGGCGCCTGGGCGTACAGCACTCTGCTTGTAATCATCGGCATCGCGGGCGCAGCTATCGCCTTTCGACAGGTATGGTTGCAGCATCTACCGAAGGACCGCGTGCCCGAATGCGGCCCAGGCCTGACTTACATGCTCAACAAGTTTCCGCTCATCGATACGCTCGAGAAAGTGTTTCGCGGATCGGGCGAATGCGCAGAAGTGACGTGGACCATGCTCGGGCTATCGATCGCCGAATGGTCATTGATATGGTTCTTGATACTTGCTGCATACGCTATTTATGTTGCAGCAAAGGCGCCGCTGCAGAGGAGCGTTGCAGCAAGGGCGCCGCTGGGGAGAAGCGTTGCAGCAAAGGCGCCACTGCGGTAGGCAGTCAAGATCATGATGGACACGCAGGCCGCGACGAGCGTGGCCCAAACACGAAGTTCACGGATCGTACGCCTGCGTGCGAAGCGCGACACCTCAGCGGTGCACAGCCTTTGATCTGGCACCGTAACGCTCAGCGCCTGCAAGCGCCGGCGTTATGTCGAACGGGTCGCGCTAGGCGCGAATATCAGGCGTAAGCTGTCGCTCCAATTGCCAGATTTGATCCTTGACGAGCAGCTTTTTCTTTTTCAGACGCTGGAGTTGCAGTTGGTCCTGGCCGGGTTTTTCGCCGAGGCGGGCGATGACGTCGTCTAGATCGCGATGTTCGAGATGCAGTTGCGTGATGCGTTCTTTCAAAATCTCCGTAGTCTGCATGGGCAGGCCTCCATCCACATGACGTAAAAAGTATAGTCCCAAATTCGAGACGATGAAATAGTTTTAGCGTGCGGTTCCTTGCGTAATATAACGCGCTGTTTTTTCAGTCTTTGTAACGCCGCATACATAACGGGAGTGACGATGGCCACGAGTATTTCGGTGAATGGAAAGACCCAATCGATCGAAGCAGACGGCGACACGCCATTGCTATATGTGCTGCGCAATGACTTGCAGCTGAACGGCGCCAAGTATGGTTGCGGGTTTGCGCAATGTGGCGCCTGCACGGTGCTCGTCGATGGGAAAGCAACCCGTTCGTGCGTCACCCTCTTATCGACGGTGCAGGGAAAGGCGATTACCACCATAGAGGGACTCGGCGGGCCGCAAACAATGCATCGCTTGCAGAAGGCGTTCGTTGAAGAACAGGCTGCGCAATGCGGTTATTGTGCGAATGGCATGATCATGACGGCACAGGCGTTGCTAGAGAGAAATTCAAAACCGACCAAAGCGCAAATCAGAAAGGCACTGGCAGCAAACTTTTGTCGCTGCGGAACGCATAATCGTATCGTGCGTGCCATACAGCGTGCATCGGTGGAGGCATGACAATGGCTACCGGACATGTTGCGAGCCGCCGCGAGTTTCTCAAGAAAAGCGGCGCGCTCGTCATCGGCTTCACCTTGACATCCACCGGCATTGCGCAGCAAAGCAGCACGCGTCCAGCCCTGCCTGGAAGCCTTAATACGAACCGCATGCTTGACGGGTGGCTCAGCATCAATGCCGATGGCAGCGTTATTGTATTCACGGGCAAAGTGGAACTCGGGCAAGGAATCCTCACCGCACTCGCGCAAATCGCCGCCGAGGAACTCGATGTTGCATACGAGCGTGTGGCGATCGTGTCAGCCGACACTTCGCGCAGTCCGGATGAGGGTATGACCGCCGGCAGCCAATCGGTTGAGAATAGCGGCAGTGCGCTGCGTTATGCGGCGGCAGAAGCGCGCGGCATTCTGCTCCAACTCGCTGCGACGGAGTTTTCTGTTCCGCTCGAGAAGTTCTCCGTCAACGATGGTACGGTCACTGCGGGCGACAGGAAGACGACGTACTGGGAGCTCGCGCGCAACGCTGACTTGAAGCGGGAAGCAACCGCACGCATGCAACCGAAGCCGCCGGCTCAACATCGCATCGTGGGCAAGTCGATCAAACGGCGTGATATCCCCAACAAAGTTACCGGCAATTTGGCGTACGTGCAAGACATGCGCCTTCCCGGCATGACGTTCGGACGTGTGGTGCGACCGCCGTCCCCGCGGGCGCGTCTCGTCTCATGCGACGAATCGACAACGCGCACCATGCCTGGCGTTGTAGCGGTTGTTTGCGACGGCGGCTTTCTCGCGGTGGTGGCCGAGCGTGAGGAGCAGGCGATCAAGGCCGCGCAGGCGCTGCGCGCCGCGGCGAAATGGAGCGAGGTGCCGGACCTGCCGCCGAATGGCATGGCACTCTACGAGCACCTAATGAAACTGCCGTCGCAGGAATCGCTGGTAAATTCCAAGGTCGGTGCGGCCGCATCCTCGGGACCTGTGACAACACTTGGCGCGACGTATACACGGCCTTACATGTGTCATGCGTCGATCGGTCCGTCATGCGCCGTCGCACAGATGAAAGATGGCAAGCTCACTGTGTGGACCCATAGCCAGGGCGTGTATCCGCTGAGGCAGCATCTCGCGCGGGTCACACGCTTGCCCGTGAACAGCATCACCGCCGTACATGTCGAAGGATCGGGCTGCTATGGACACAACGGTGCTGACGACGTTGCATGCGACGCGGCGCTGGTCGCACGAGCGCTCAAGGGACGACCTGTCAAGTTGCAATGGATGCGTGAAGATGAATTCGGATGGGAGCCATACGGCTCGGCAATGGTGATGAAGATGCAGGCGCGCCTCGATGAGCAAGGGCGGATCGTCGACTGGCGGCATGACACCTGGAGTCATCCACACAGCACGCGTCCCGGCGGTGCCGGCAGCAATTTGCTCGCGGGCTGGCACATTGCGGACCCGGTTGCGATGGGCGCACCCGAAAATAGTCCGCAACCGGCGGGCGCAGCCGATCGTAATGCGGTCCCGCTCTATGAGTTCCCGAACCAGCGTATAACCTTGCACTATTTGCCTCAGATGCCGCTGCGCACATCCGCGCTGCGCACGCTAGGCGCTTACGCGAACGTATTTGCGCTCGAATCGTTCATCGACGAAGTGGCTGCAGCAGCCAAAGCGGATCCCGTTGAATTTCGTCTGCGCCATCTGCGCGACGCACGTGCGCGGGCGGTTATAGAAGCCGCCGCGCAAAAAGCCGGCTGGAAACCGAATCAGAAGGGCGATGGCACACGCGGCCGCGGAATCGCGTTTGCCAAATATAAAAATCTTGCTGCCTATGTCGCTGTGGTGGCCGATGTAGAGATCGACAAACGAACCGGCAATGTACGTGTTGTCAAAGCGGTGTCTGCGGTTGATGCCGGACTTATCATCAATCCTGACGGTGTTACGAACCAGATCGAAGGCGGTATCATTCAGTCGACGAGCTGGACTTTAAAAGAGCAAGTCAGTTACGACGGTCAACGCGTGCAAACGCGATCCTGGGCCGATTATCCAATCCTTACTTTTCCCGAAGTGCCCGCAGTCGACGTGGTATTGCTTAACCGGCCCGAGGAAAAGTCGCTCGGAACCGGCGAGGGTTCGCAGGGACCGACTGCCGCGGCAATCGCCAATGCGGTCGCCAACGCGACCGGCACGCGAGTGCGCGATTTACCGTTAAGCCGCGAGCGCATCAAAGCGGCGTTGGCTTCATAGCTCATCATTCAATGGCAACAACGATCAATGTAAACGGACAGGTGCACGTCGTCGATGCAGACGATACGACCCCGTTGCTGTACATCCTGCGCAACGATCTCAAACTCAAGGGCGCACGCTTCGGCTGCGGTATCGGAGCCTGCGGCGCATGTACTGTCGTGATCGACGGTAACGCGGTGCAGTCGTGCGACATTTCGCTCAGCGCTGCTGCGGGCAGGCAGGTGACCACGATTGAAGGTATCGGCAGCATCGCAAAGATGCACGCCCTGCAGAGCGCATTCATCGCCGAGCAGGCGGCGCAGTGCGGTTATTGTACGAGCGGCATTATCATGACAGCCTACGCGTTGCTCGCGCTTAATCCGCGTCCAAGCGAATCCGAGATTCGTGCGGCGCTGGACGGAAACCTGTGCCGATGCGGTTCTCATGGGCGCGTACTGCGTGCAGTAAAGCGCGCGGCACAGCAACTAGCGCATGAGTGATCGCATGCGATTGCCGGCACTAGGAAACTGCATGTTAGATGGCAGCCAAAGCAAACAATGATCGCGCCGCTCAAACTGCCGGGAAGTTTGGAGACGAATCGCAAGCTCGAGTACTGGCTGCGCGTGAATCGTGACGGCACAGTCACCGTGTACACGGGTAAGGTCGAAATCGGTCAGGGCATACTCACCGCATTGAGGCAAGTGGTTGCCGATGAACTCGATGTAGCGCTCGAGCGAATCAAACTGCAGACGGCGACGACAGACCACGGTCCGAACGAAGGGATCACGTCGGGCAGCCGATCTATCGAGGAAAGCGCTGTTGCTTTGCGCTATGCATGCGCGGAAGTGCGCGAGCTGCTGTTGCAACGTGCTGCCGTAAGGCTCGGTGTTTCTATCGAAAAAGTGCAGGTCGCGGATGGCGTCGTGAGCGGTGCCGGTGCGGAAGTCACGTATTGGGAACTCGCGGATGACGAGTTGGTGAAACGCGAAGCAACGGCGCAGACAGGGCCCAAGCCCGCTAGCGAGCATAAGCATATTGGCGCTGTGCTTAGCCGTGTTGATCTGCCTGGCAAGATTACGGGCGCGGCTGCATACATTCAGGATATGGAACTGCCAGGCATGCTCTTTGGACGCATTGCGCGTCCGCCGTCATACGCGGCGCGACTTGCTGCCATCGAAGTGAGCGAAGTCCAGGCGCTGCCGGGCGTTGTTACAGTCGTGCGCGATGGCAGCTTCGTCGGTGTCATTGCCGAGCGCGAAGAGCAGGCGATACGCGCAGTTCGGCGCCTTGCCCGAAGCGCCGAGTGGCGAAGTGCGGAACGTTTACCGGCGGACTCGCCAGTCGACAAATATCTGATGGCACAAGACGCTGTCGATGCTGTGATCAGTACCGAAGTCAGATCCGGCTGCTGTGCAGCGTCGCGTCAAAAGTTTGAGTGCGACCTACACCCGCCCATACATCGCGCATGCATCTATGGGGCCGTCTTGCGCGATCGCGCGGCTGGAGGGCGGGCGTTATTCGGTCTGGACACATAGCCAGGGTATTCATCCGTTGCGGCGCGATCTGGCCAAGGCGCTTGGTATCGCGCCGGACGCGTTGTCGCTGATGCATGCAGATGGCGCCGGATGCTACGGACACAATGGTGCCGATGATGTCGCGCTGGATGCGGCGCTACTGGCGAGGGCGGTGCCCGGCCGGCCGGTGAAAGTGCAATGGATGCGCGAAGATGAATTTGCATGGGAACCGTATGGGCCGCCGTCAGTCGTGAAGACGAGTGCTGCCCTGGACGACGCCGGTAACGTAGTCGATTGGCAGGCAGATATATGGAGCTATCCGCACAGCACGCGGCCGGAAGGTAAAAACGGCATCAACCTGCTTGCCGCCTGGCATCTCGGTACGCCAAGACCTGCGGGCACCCCGGCTGATCCGCCGCTGCCTGCCGGCGGCAGTCATCGTAACGCCGTTCCGCTATACGATTTTCCAAATCAGCGCGTGACTAATCATCTCGTCATGCGCTCGCCGCTACGTGCATCCGCGCTGCGTGCGTTGGGCGCGCACGCGAATGTATTCGCTATCGAGTCATTCATGGACGAGTTGGCGTTGCTCGCGGGCGTCGATCCGATCGAATTCAGACTGCGCCATCTCAAAGATGCCCGCGCCAGAAGCGTCCTCGAGGCTGTTCGCAAAACATCCGGATGGAAAGCCGACGAGCCAAATGACGGCACGCGCGGTCGCGGCCTCGGATTCGCGCGTTATAAGAATCTAGGTTGCTATGTCGCCGTCGTCGCCGAGATCGACGTGGAAGCCGATGTGCGCGTCACGCGCGCATGGGCAGTTGCGGATGTAGGGCTCATCATCAATCCGGATGGCGTTCGAAGTCAGATCGAAGGCGGCATCGTTCAGGCTGCAAGCATGACGCTCAAGGAACAGGTTACTTTCGACCGCGATGGCATTACATCGCTTAACTGGCTTGACTATCCTGTTTTGAAATTCAGCGAAGTGCCGGAAGTTGACGTGCTCCTCATCGACCGTCCCGAGCAGCCGCCCCTCGGTGCCGGTGAAGGCGCAGCAGGGCCAACCGCTGCCGCCATCGGAAATGCCGTTGCAGCGGCATTAGGCACGCGGATACGGGACATGCCGATTACCCGCGAGCGTGTGATTGCGGCTCTCGCTTGATCACCAAAAGAAAACGCCGCGATCAGGCGGCGTTTTCTGTACTGCGAAAAATTACGGCGACGCCGGGGGAGGAGGGAGCCCGGCATCGCCGCCGCTGCCGCGAAGCAGCGCGTTAAACCTGTGATGCCAGTGCGTAGACCCGGTTCAAGAACGCTTCTGTATCGATCGTCGAGCCGTCATCCGCCAATTCCGGGCTCTCGACCGCAGGTATCGTCTCACGCACTTGCATTACCGCCGGGTTCCAGTTTGCTTGCATGATTTCTTCTCCATAAGTACCGTCTTTACGAAAATCGATTTGGGCCGTCTGCGCCAATTTACGTTGTTGCAGGTAGATCACCATCATTTACCTCCGCTATCGCCAGTTTGTTCTTGGCCAACCTATTCGCAAGTTGCAGGCCAGGGCCGGATTGGATTTTCGGAGAGCTTGCGCGACATCGGACAAGCGCTTGATGCGAAACGTGTTCGTTGCGACCGCCTACGAAGACAGGGCGAATTGAGAGGCCATGGAAACGGAGATTTCACTGTCGATTCGACGACGGGTTGGCGATGACTACTACAATCCCTCTGCGTGCGATTTGTCACATTCGCGCGGAGGTATTTGGTAACTGACGCTCGGCGTGCTGTCCGCCATCAGGCGGATCGCATCTTAAGTACTACACGAAATGAATACTTCAGACCTCAATCGTGAACTCGTTCACTACGCGAACATCGCCGCAGCGGCGCGCATACTGCAAGGCGTCGCTCACCGAACGCCTGTGCTGACGTCGAGTACGATCGATGAGCGCACACATGCTAGGGTGTTTTTCAAATGTGAGAACCTGCAGCGGATGGGCGCTTTTAAGTTCCGCGGCGCCTATACCGCGTTGTCAAACCTCGGCGAGGAAGAGAAGCTGCGCGGGGTGGTTGCTTATTCGTCGGGCAATCATGCACAGGCCGTCGCCCTCGCCGGCCGCCTGCTCGAGATACCAACAGTAATCGTAATGCCTGCGGATGCTCCACAAGTCAAACTCGATGCAACGCGCGGCTACGGTGCAGAAGTCATCACGTATAACCGCCAGACGCAGAATCGCGAGGAGTTGACACGGACATTGGCTGCGGATCGCCGTTTGACGATGGTGCCGCCTTTCGATCATCCGCACGTAATCGCCGGGCAAGGGACGGCAGCCAAAGAACTTGTAGAAGAAGTCGGCCCGCTCGATTATCTACTCGTGCCATGCGGCGGTGGCGGACTGCTGTCCGGGTGCGCCGTAGCAGCGAGTTATCTTTCGCCTGGCATTAAAGTAATCGGAGTCGAGCCTGCCGCAGGTGACGACGTGACGCGCTCGTTTAAATCGAAGACTCTCCAAACGGTGAACAATCCGGACACCATCGCCGACGGCGCGCGCACGACCTCAGCGGGCGAGATTACGTTTCCGCTGATCCTGCGCCATGTGCAAGGAATGCTTACCGTCACCGACGAAGAGCTGCTGCGTACCATGCTTTACTTGTGGGAACGTATGAAAATCGTCGTCGAGCCGACGGGTGCGCTGGCGGCAGCAGCCTTGCTCGAGCGCGCGTTGGTTGCGCCCGGTGCACGCATCGGCGTCGTGATCAGCGGCGGCAATGCAGACTTTCGAGATCTCGCGCAGCGCAACATATTCGCCGCGCGCTAGTTCTCACATATTCGGATAGTTCGGACCGCCACCGCCCTCGGGGGTAACCCATACGATGTTCTGCGTCGGGTCTTTGATATCGCACGTCTTGCAGTGAACGCAATTCTGCGCGTTGATCTGTAGCCGCGGGTTCGAGCCATCAGTTTCACGGACGATTTCATACACGCCAGCGGGGCAGTACCGTTGTTCCGGTGCATCATAAAGTTTCAGATTCACATTCACGGGGACGGACGCATCTTTTAACTTCAAGTGGACCGGCTGGTCTTCGTTGTGATTGGTATTGGAAATAAAAACGGATGACAGGCGGTCGAAGCTGAGCACGCCGTCGGGTTTCGGATATTGGATCGGCGTCGCCTCGTCTTTTGTCTCTAGCATCTCGTTGTCGGCGTGATTGTGTCTTAGCGTCCACGGCGCCCGTCCGCCAAACACGACCTGATCGATGCCCACCATCAGCGTACCGGTGTAAAGGCCTTTACTCATCCACGGCTTGAAATTGCGGCCGCGATGAAGCTCTTCGTATAGCCAGCTCCTGCGGAACGACTCCGGATACTCGGCGAGCTCATCACCCGAGCGGCCGGATTTGATCGCCGTAAAGGCTGCTTCGGCGGCAAGCATGCCGGATTTGATGGCGCAGTGGCTTCCTTTAATCCGCGACGCGTTGAGGAACCCAGCGTCGTCGCCGATCAAACTTCCGCCCGGAAATACGAGCTTAGGCAAAGATTGCAATCCACCGGCTGTGATTGCGCGCGCACCGTAGGAGATGCGCTTTCCACCTTCCAAAAATTTGCGTATGGACGGATGGGTTTTATAGCGCTGAAATTCCTCGTACGGGTTGAGATATGGATTGGTGTAGCCGAGACCGACGACATAGCCGATGGCGACGAGATTGTCTTCCATGTGGTACAAAAAAAGATCCGCCGTAGGTATCGCTTGGCAGCGGCCACCCTGCCGTGTGGATAACGAGTCCCAGTTGATGCTGCTCGGGCGCAATTTGCCAAAGCTCCTTGAGGCCGATCCCGTAAACCTGCGGGTCCGCACCCTCGCGTAGCTTGAACCGCTCCTGCAGTTGCTTGCCGAGATGGCCGCGGCAGCCTTCGGCAAAGAATGTGTACTTGGCATGCAACTCCATGCCGCGCTGGAATGCGTCTGTCGGCTTGCCTTCCTTATCGACGCCCATGTCGCCGGTCGCGACGCCCTTCACACTCCCATCGTCGTTGTATAGAACTTCAGCGGCCGCAAATCCGGGAAAGATTTCGACGCCGAGCCGTTCGGCCTGCTGGCCCAGCCAGCGGCATACGTTGCCCAAACTGATCACGTAATTACCATGGTTCTGGAAGCATTGCGGCAGCAGGAATGACGGAACTCTATACGATGAGTTTTCGGTGAGAAACAGAAAACGGTCTTCGCTGACCGGCGCTTTGAGCGGTGCGTTCAACTGCTGCCAGTCAGGCAGCAGCTCATTCAGCGCGCGCGGATCCATCACGGCGCCCGAGAGTATATGCGCGCCCACTTCCGAGCCTTTTTCGATCACGCATACGTTGACATCGTGGCTGTGCTGCGCGGCCAGTTGTTTAAGACGAATCGCAGCCGCAAGACCCGCAGGTCCCGCACCGACAACGACTATGTCTGTACTCCATCGCTTCGCGATCCGTCACCGTGGTTCCTTGTTCACTCGAGGTGTGTAATTTTATACCTGACTCTGTCACCCGGCGCCGTCTGCGAATGCGTTGGCGATCAGGCGCGCGCAACCAACGCCGCTGCGCACCGCTGACTCTATCGTTGCCGGGTACTCGCTCGCAGTGTAATCGCCAGCAAGGTAGAAATTCTTGAGTGGGGTGATTGACGATGGACGGACGAGGCCGGGCGTGCAGGCGAACGTCGCGCGCTTTTCAGCGATCACGCGTGTCCACACCGGCGCCGGCAGATCGGGTACTACTGATTTCAATTCTCCATGTACCCTTGACCCCAGTTCGTGCTGCGGCAAGTCCTCGTGAGTTCCTTGTGCACTAATAACTGCGCCTAACATGCCGCGTTGTCCGCACAATCGCTCGCGGTCGAAGACCCACTGCACGAGACCGTGGCCAAGTCCGAGCATGGGACCGGGCATTCGAACGGTAGACGGATATTGCAGCCAGACCGAGTGAATGGGCTGATAACGTAGTTGTCTGATCGATTCGGCGATCTCAGACAGCGCAGTTATGCCCAGTGCGAACGCATTGACGAGATGCGGCGAAATGGCGCAGATCACATGACTGAATATGCTGCGCTTGCCGTCTGCCTCGACTTCGAAGTTGTCATTCTGAGGATCAATCGCGGTGACGCGCCGCGATCGGAGTACGGTCCCGCCGTGATCAGCGATAAATGCCGCCGCTGGTTCAGGAAATAGCGCCGAGAGATCGACCTTCGAAAGCACAAGATCACTCGCGTGGCGCGGGCCATCGAGGCTATCGCGCAGCACATTGAGAAAAATGCGGGCGGACGCGCACCCGGGCGGCGTGTTCAATGCTGAAACGCAGAGCGGCCGCCACAGCACTCGTCGTAACTTTTCGCTTTGGCGGTGCTGGTCGAGCAACAGCTCCACACTCGTATCAATGTCAAGCGCATAACGGCACGCGCGTAACGATGCAAGAAAGCGAATAGCCGAAAATTTTTCGCGGATGCTAAGGCCGTCAGCGAGAAGGAAGCCGGCCAGTAAATGAAATGGCGCGGGCAGCGTGGCCGCTGCCAAATGAAATTCGCCGTGAATTCGCCACTCGAGCGGTGTCCGGCAGATCGCATCAGCGGCGTTCGGGTTGACGAGCGTGATAAGGCGCAGTGTTTCCCGATATGCGCCGATCAAAATATGAAGACCGTTGTCGATGGCTGTTGAGCGATACTCGACGAGACGCGCGCGTCCACCAAGTTGTTTTGCCGCTTCAAACACTGTGGCTCGAATCCCTTGTGCGGCCAGCGTCGTTGCCGCCGCCATGCCTGCATAGCCGCCACCAACTACGGCGACATGAGTCATCCAGTGCTAGAACGCATAACGCCGCAGGCCGCCGTCGACCGGCATAACGGCGCCGGTAATGTACGAGGCGAGTGGAGATGCCAGGAAGACAGCCAGGTTAGCGAGTTCTTCCGGTTCCCCGTAGCGGCCCACGGGAATTTCCTTTGCGGAATGCTCGGCGCGATATTCCTCGGGGTAATTGCGGCGGATCTGTTCGCTCATAATGCGGCCCGGCGGGATCGAGTTGATGGTGATGCCGTGTTTGCCGATCTCGCGCGACAAGCCTTTCGACCACGCGTGTATGCCTGCCTTCGCCGAGAACGCTGCGTTGAGGCCCTCGGGTTCCGACTTGCCGGTGATGTTAATGATGCGCCCCCACCGATGTTTGATCATGTCCGGGAAGACGGCGTGAGTTAGCTGGCGCACGCGCGTGAAGTTGAGCGTCATCGCTTCCGCCCATTTTTCTTCGGGCGCATCGATCGCCAGCGGACGGCTGCCGCCGGCACAATTGACGAGTATTTGAATTTTGCCGAGCCCCTGTAGCGCCTGCTGTGCAAGCTTGGAAGGTGCGCCTTCTTGCATAACATCTACGGTCACTACAAACGGCGCTGGGCCACCGGCTGCCGCAATTTGCGCCGCTAACTCATCAAGCAACTCGCGCCGGCGCGCGGCAATGCAGACCTTTACACCTTCAGCCGCGAGCCCCTTTGCGATGGCACGGCCAATGCCTTGACTGGCACCGGTGACCAGCGCGGTTTTTCCTTTGAGTTGCAGTTCCATGGCGGGTATTCCTTTCTATCGTTTCGACACAGCTGCCGGCATTTTAGTGGACGCGGGCGCCGTGTTGTTTCAAGTAGTGACCCAGGTCTTCCACGCGATCCACAGCTTTCTTAGCGGCGTAAGTGATGTCCGCTGCATCAGCACTTGCATGCCGCCAGCGCCGATTTCCCCAAGCAGCGTCTGGTAGATAGAGGCCATTACAAGTCCCGGCCGCTGCGTCTTGCGATCTTCCGCAGGCAAGGCCGCGAAAGCGTCGCGGTAGTACGCGCGCGCGCGCGCCACTTGAAATTCCATGAGCTGTCTGAAGTTCTCGCTCATGCGCGCATGCATCAGATCGGTGACCGGCACTTTGTAACGCATCAGCTCATCGAGCGGCAGATACACGCGATCGCGCCGCGAGTCTTCACCGACATCGCGGATGATATTCGTCAACTGAAACGCAATGCCGAGATTCTCGGCATAAGTGAGCGTGGCGGCGTTGCGATATCCGAATATCTGAGCCGACAGTAGACCCACAACGCCCGCTACCCGATGGCAGTACTCCTTCAATTGCGCGAAATCCGGATAGCGTCTTTGCGTGAGATCCATTTCCATGCCATCGATGATTTCCTGCAGCTGTTCCTGTGGCAATTCGAACGCCTTGACGACCGGTACGAGTGCCTGGGTCACCGGGTGCTGCGGCGCGTCTACTCTTATACCTACGTCATAAATCCCCGCGATCTGCCCACGCCACCACGTGAGCTTTGTGCGCGCAACATTGACATCGCTGCATTCGTCTACGACATCATCGACTTCACGACAGAAAGCGTAGAGCGCGGTGATTGCGCGGCGCCGCGGCGGCGGCAGGAACAGGAAGCTGTAGTAAAAACTCGAGCCGCTCTTCGACGCTTTTTCCTGGCAATATTCGTCGGGAGTCACAGCAATGTTCTTTGCAGTTCAGTGCGGGACCGCGGCCGTGCGATCACAGCATGGGCCGTCATTAACAACCAATCGTGTGGTCGCAGCACGGGTCGTGAGTCGAAGACGTCATACCGGGCGTTCGCGATCTTGGTCAGGATGCGGTCACCGCCGGCGATAATCATGCGCATTTCAAGTCCGACGCGTCCTTTTAGTACGCGTCCCAACATTGCGCCATCAAACAGCATGCGGCGCGCGCGCTGCACCTGGAAGTCCATGAATCTGCGCCATGCCTCACTCGTGTCCTTTGCACCAATCGACGCTTCGCTGATTCCAAAGCGCAGCATCTCGTCTTGCGGCATGTATATCCGCCCGTTCGCATAGTCGATGGCGACATCCTGCAGGAAATTGATGAGCTGTAGCGCTGTACATATGCTGTCCGATCTTGTGTTGTTTTGCGTGCTGGCGCTGCCATACAACACGAGCAGCAGGCGTCCAATGGGATTGGCCGAACGCCGGCAATAATCCATCACCGCCGCAAAGTTCGCGTAGCGCTTCTGCGTAACGTCCTGCATGAATGCAGACAAGAGATCGTGAAACGGCTGCACTGGTAGGTTATGTTGCGCAATCGCGATTGCAAGCTCTTGGAACAGCGCTTGATGCGGCGCTTCGCCGCGGTCGATCCTGCAGAGTTCCGCTTCAAAACCAGCGAGCAGCGAAAGTCGCTCGCTGTCAGTTAAAACGCCTTCATCGGCGAAGTCGTCCGCGGTGCGCGCAAAGCGATAAATTAGCGCGACGGGCGCGCGCAGCCGCGGCGGCAACAGCACCGAAGCGACGGGAAAATTTTCGTAGTGGTTCACAGCCATGCTGCAAAGCCTAACTGACTGATTCAAGGAGTTAGTGATGCGGGCTCGAATGCGCGGCCCGGATTGCAGGCTGACGGGGTATCGCTAAGTATATTACAATCAACGCCTTGCGAAAGTGGCGAAATTGGTAGACGCACCAGATTTAGGTTCTGGCGCCGAAAGGCGTGTGGGTTCGAGTCCCTCCTTTCGCACCAGGTCGCGCCCGCGATCGAACCGCACGATCAAGCTCTATTAGGGAAAATATGGCAGCTACTCTTGAAAACATAAGTCAACTTGAACGACGAATTAATATCACGCTGCCGGCGCAGGACATCGACAGTGAAGTGCAGACGCGTCTCAAGCGTCTCGCGCGTGACGTGAAAATGCATGGATTCCGGCCCGGGAAGGTTCCGCTCAAGGTCGTAGCCCAGCAATATGAAAACCAGGTGCGCAACGAAGTGCTTGGCGACGCATTGCAGAAAACGTTCGGCGACACAGTACGGGAACAAAATCTCAAAGTTGCCGGGTATCCCCGCTTTGAACCAAAAGACACCGCTGACGCCGCAGCGGAGGTTCAGTTCAGCGCGACGTTTGAGGTGTATCCCGAAGTGAGAATCGGCGACATCAGCAGTGTCGCTATCACTCGTCCGGTCGCGAACGTGAGTGACGCGGAGGTCGAAAAGACGCTCGAGATCATGCGTAAACAGCGCGCCAGCTATGACGTTGTGACCCGGGCCGCAGCGCTTGGCGACAAGGTGACTATTGACTTCAACGGTAAGATGGATGGTCAGGACTTCGAGGGCGGCAAGGGCGAAAACTTCGATCTTGTGCTCGGCGAAGGCCGCCTTTTGAACGATTTCGAACAGCAGTTAGTGGGGCTGCAGCCGGGCGCTCAAAAGTCGTTTGAAATGCGTTTCCCGGAGGACTATCATGCAAAGGAATTGGCTGGAAAAACCGCGACTTTCGACGTTAATCTAAAGCAGGTTGCCGAAGCGCGCTTGCCGGCCGTAGATGCGGATTTTGCAAAGAGCCTGGGGGTTTCCGATGGTAGCCTCGACACGATGCGCCGCGAGGTACGGGAGAATCTCGAACGCGAAGTAAAACGTCGCATCAGCGCACGGCTCAAGGATCAGATTATGCAAGCATTGATCGATTCGACCGAGGTCGCGGCGCCGAAGTCACTCGTTGACATGGAGATCGAGCGCATGCAGGGCGCGGCACAAAAGGATCTGACGTCGCGCGGTGTCAAGACGGAAGGCATGCCCTTGCCGCGGGATGTATTTGAGAAACAAGCACAACGCCGGGTTACGCTGGGCCTGATTCTCGCAGAAGCGGTTAAGCAGCATGGCCTGCAGGCGAAACCGGAGCAGGTGAGGGCGATGGTCGAGGAGCAGTCAAAAAGTTACGAGCATCCAGAGCAAGTGGTGAAGTGGTACTACCAGTCGCCCGAGCGTTTGCGCGAAATTGAATCGATGGTACTCTGAAGAAAACGTGGTCGCATGGGCACTCGCTACTGCAAAAGTGTCCGACCAGGCAACCGATTTCGACGAATTGATGGGAAACAAAAAATGATTCAGGAAAAGTGGCAGCGCACAGGTCTCGAGCCGCAAGGCCTGGGACTCATCCCGATGGTGATCGAGCAGAGCGGTCGGGGCGAACGCGCGTATGATATTTACTCACGCCTGCTCAAAGAGCGCGTGGTCTTTCTGGTCGGTCCGGTCACGGAAGTGACAGCAAATGTAATCGTTGCACAACTGCTTTTTCTTGAATCTGACAACCCGGACAAAGACATCTCGTTCTACATTAATTCACCGGGCGGGTCAGTGTCTGCGGGCCTCGCAATATACGACACCATGCAATTCATCAAGCCGGATGTGTCGACGCTGTGCGTCGGGCAGGCGGCGAGCATGGGATCGTTGTTGTTGGCCGCAGGCTCGAAAGGCAAGCGGTTCTGCCTGCCGAATTCGCGGGTGATGATTCACCAACCCATGGGTGGTTTCCAGGGCCAGGCGTCAGATATCGAGATTCACGCAAAAGAGATACTGTTCCTGAAGGGCCGATTGAACGAGATCCTGGCGAAGCATTCGGGGCAGAAGATTGAGACGATCGAAAAAGACACTGATCGTGACAACTTCCTTTCTGCTGACCAGGCCGTGAAGTATGGTTTGGTGGACAAGGTGCTGGTTAACCGAACCGATTCCGCGAAATAGTGTCGTAAAATACGGGCGATAAGGGAAACAACGTATGTCAGACAAGATTGGCGGCGAGAAACTGCTCTACTGCTCGTTTTGCGGTAAGAGCCAGCACGAGGTTCGCAAGCTGATCGCCGGACCGTCGGTCTTTATCTGCGACGAATGTATCGAGCTTTGCAACGACATCATTCGCGAAGAAACGCAGGGCGAGCACGGCAGCAAGGGCGCCAAATCGGATTTACCGGTACCGCACGAGATTCGCGAGATACTGGATGAGTACGTCATCGGTCAGGACCTCGCAAAAAAAATTCTGTCGGTTGCCGTGTATAACCATTACAAGCGCCTCAAGAATTTAACGAAGAACGACGACGTCGAGTTAGCGAAAAGCAACATCCTGCTTGTTGGACCGACGGGTTCGGGAAAGACCTTGTTGGCGCAGACGCTCGCGCGTTTGTTGAATGTCCCGTTCGTAATGGCTGATGCAACGACCCTGACAGAAGCGGGCTATGTCGGTGAGGACGTCGAGAACATCATTCAGAAGCTGTTGCAGAAATGCGACTACGACGTAGAGAAGGCGCAGCGCGGCATCGTTTACATCGATGAGATCGATAAGATCTCGCGCAAGTCGGACAATCCGTCGATAACCCGTGATGTGTCAGGCGAAGGCGTGCAGCAGGCGCTGTTAAAATTGATCGAAGGCACGATCGCGTCGGTTCCGCCGCAAGGTGGGCGCAAGCATCCAAACCAGGAGTTCGTGCAGGTTGACACGACAAACATCCTTTTCGTGTGCGGGGGCGCCTTCGACGGCCTCGATAAAGTCATCCGCGCGCGCTCTGAGAAAGGCGGCATTGGTTTCGGCGCCGAAGTGAAAAGCCGCGACAACCGCAAGGATGCGACGAAGGTGCTGCGCGATGTTCAACCTGAAGACCTCATCAAATACGGCCTCATTCCTGAGTTCGTCGGGCGTCTACCCGTTGTCGCGACGCTCGAAGAGCTCGATGAAGTTGCGTTGATTCAGATTCTTACCGAGCCCAAGAACGCGCTGCTCAAGCAGTATCAGAAAATGTTTGCGATGGAAGGTGTCGAGCTGGAAGTTCGCGACGCTGCCCTGCGCGCGGTATCGCACAAGGCGCTGGAAAGAAAGACCGGAGCGCGCGGCCTGCGCTCAATTCTTGAGCAGACATTGCTCGATACCATGTTCGACCTGCCTTCGATGGATAATGTAATCAAGGTGGTAGTCGATGAAGGTTCAATCGGAACGGACACCCGTCCCATCCTCATTTATTCCGATCAACCCAAGGTAGCGGGTTCGGTATAATCATCGCTCAGATGACTCGTCCCACGGCTCTGATTAGAGCCGCGGGGCTGCATTACCAATTGATTTGCCCGGTCACGCCCCAACAACGAGTCTACCGACCACTCGAGGTGAAATCACATGTCTATACCCAATGACCAGATGACGAACTTAGTGCAATTGCCCTTATTGCCGTTGCGCGACGTCGTCGTATTTCCGCACATGGTCATTCCGCTGTTCGTCGGACGTCCCAAATCGATCAAGGCGCTCGAGACCGCGATGGAAGCCGGCAAGAGCATCGTGTTGATCGCGCAGAAATCGGCCGCCAAAGATGAGCCCGCGCCCGAGGACCTCTACACGATCGGGACGCTGGCGAATATTCTGCAGATGCTCAAGCTTCCCGACGGTACCGTGAAGGTCCTGGTCGAAGGTAGCCAACGCGCGCATATCAACCGCGTGGTCGACGCCACGACGCACTTCACAGTCGAGGCAACGCCCGTTGCGGCCGATAACGAGATCACCGCAGAAGTAGAGGCGATGCGCCGCACGCTGGTTGCGCAATTCGATCAATACGTAAAGCTCAATAAGAAAATACCGCCCGAGATTTTGACCTCGCTGTCCGGGATAGACGAGCCGGGCCGCCTTGCGGACACCATCGCGGCGCACTTGCCGTTGAAGCTCGAGCAGAAACAGGAAGTGCTCGAGATGTTCGGCGCCAAGAAGCGGCTGGAGCATCTACTCACGCTGATCGAAGGCGAGCTTGATATTCTGCAGGTCGAGAAGCGCATTCGCGGACGCGTCAAGCGTCAGATGGAGAAAAGCCAGCGCGAGTACTATTTGAACGAGCAGGTGAAAGCAATCCAGAAAGAGCTGGGCGAACTTGAAGAGGGCGCTGATCTTGATGAGATGGAAAAGCGCATCAAGTCCTCGCACATGCCGAAAGAAGCGCGCAAGAAAGCGGAGACGGAGTTCAAGAAGCTGCGGCTGATGTCTCCCATGTCCGCTGAAGCGACGGTCGTGCGCAACTACATCGACGCCATCGTCTCTCTGCCGTGGAAAAAGAAAAGCAAGATCAGCACCGATCTCGTCAAAGCGGAAGCGGTGCTCGACGAGGACCACTATGGCCTTGAGAAGGTCAAAGAACGCATCGTCGAATATCTCGCGGTTCAACAGCGCGTTGACAAGATGAAGGCGCCGATTCTTTGTCTCGTGGGCGCGCCGGGTGTCGGCAAGACATCTCTCGGGCAGTCGATCGCCCGCGCAACCAATCGTAAGTTCGTTCGCATGTCACTGGGCGGCGTGCGCGACGAGGCGGAAATTCGTGGTCATCGCCGCACGTATATCGGCTCGATGCCCGGCAAGATCCTGCAGAACATGACGAAGGTCGCCGTGCGCAATCCGCTGTTCCTGCTCGACGAAGTCGACAAGATGGGGATGGATTTCCGTGGTGACCCGGCGAGCGCCTTACTCGAAGTGCTCGATCCGGAGCAAAACCATACCTTCGTCGATCACTATATCGAGGTTGAGTACGATCTGTCAGACGTGATGTTCGTCGCGACCGCAAACACGCTCAACATCCCGCCCGCGCTGCTCGATCGTATGGAAGTGATACGGTTGTCTGGCTATACGGAAGACGAGAAAGTACACATCGCGATACATCATCTGCTGCCAAAGCAAATGAAGAATCATGGACTGAAAGCGGACGAGATCACTGTGTCCGATAGCGCGGTTCGCGACATCATCCGCTACTACTCACGCGAGGCTGGCGTGCGCAGTTTGGAGCGCGAAGTCTCGAAGATTTGCCGCAAGGTCGTGAAGATGCTGGTGGTGCGCAAAGGTGAAACGGCCCTGCGCAAGGTTTCGGTGAATGCGCGCAATCTGGACAAGTTCCTCGGCGTACGCCGTTACACATTCGGCCTCGCTGAGAAAAATAACCAGGTCGGCCAAGTCACTGGTCTTGCTTGGACGGAAGTTGGCGGGGAACTGCTGACGATCGAGAGTTCGGTGATGCCCGGTAAAGGCAAAACAATCACCACCGGTAAGCTTGGCGAGGTGATGCAGGAATCGATACAAGCAGCCCTATCGGTGGTGCGTAGCCGGTCGCGCACACTCGGTATCAGCGAGGACTTCTATCAGAAAAACGATATCCATATTCACTTGCCCGAAGGGGCGACGCCGAAGGACGGACCGAGCGCGGGTATCGGCATTTGCACCGCGATGGTCTCTGTGTTTACCGGTATACCGGTGCGCGCTGATGTTGCGATGACGGGTGAAATCACGTTACGCGGCGAAGTGCTGCCGATCGGCGGACTCAAAGAAAAGTTATTGGCAGCGCATCGCGGCGGTATCAAGACAGTGCTTATTCCGCAGGAGAACGTTAAGGACCTTGCGGAAATACCTGACAACATTAAAAACCGGCTCGATATTCATCCGGTGAAATGGATCGATCAGGTACTCGAGATGGCGCTCGAGCGCAAGCCTGAAGCGCTACCTGAGAAAACTGATGTGGCGCCGGTTCCCCCGGTCGAGCAGCCAAGCGCACCCGCAATCAAGCACTGATTGTCGCTTCACGCGAAGTGCGAAAAACGCTTGTGGAAATTCGCGCAGTGTCGTGCAGATAGACGTCGTTCTAATGCGCGCATTTGCTTGACACTGCGTTTTCGCACTTGCTATAAATCGTCTACAGGAATTCACATCCAGGCGCGCGTGATTCGAAGCGTGCTACCGCTCAAAATTATTGTTCCTGCGCGCTGCGTCAATTGTTGAAAAGGGGGATACCAGGTGAACAAATCGGAGATGATAGAGGCGGTTGCGAAGTCCGCCGACATTTCAAAGGCCGCAGCCGAAAAAGCGCTCGACGGCGCATTGGGTGCAATCAAAGGTGCGCTTAAAATGGGTTCGACCGTCACGCTCGTGGGTTTCGGAACATTCAAAGTAGGTAAGCGCGCCGCGCGCACCGGACGCAACCCGCGCACCGGCGAAGAAATCAACATAAAAGCTGCACTGGTGCCGAAGTTCAGCGCTGGCAAGGCATTGAAGGATGCGGTAAACTAGCGGCCGTTCTGCAGTCCGAAGGTGAATAAATTCTTGGGGTAGATGTGCCGTGCGCATCTACCCCAAATTCGTGGTAGCCGGGGTTCAACGATTCCTGCCACGGGTGCTTAGCTCAGTTGGTAGAGCGTCGCCCTTACAAGGCGAATGTCGGCGGTTCGAGCCCGTCAGCACCCACCAAGGTCTCAAGAGCGCGCACCATGGGAGTGGTAGTTCAGTTGGTTAGAATACCGGCCTGTCACGCCGGGGGTCGCGGGTTCGAGTCCCGTCCACTCCGCCATCTTCAAAAAGGCGAACGCAGGTTCGCCTTTTTTCTGCACGCGCAATATTCACATTTACAGTAGCATTCACGCTCCGTTACGGGGCTATCCGACCATGTTCGATCTTGTAAACAAACATAAGCGAATACTGCAGTTCGTGCTTGCGCTTATCTTTCTTCCATTCGCATTCTTCGGCGTCGATTCGTACTTTCGCAGCGGCGACAGCGGCAATCATGTGGCGACTGTGGGTGGCCAAAAAATCAGTCAACAGGAGTTTTCGCAAGCGCTGCAGGAACGGCAGAATGCCTTGCAAAAGATGGTCGGTAGCCGCGTGGATCCCGCATTGCTGGACAGTCCGGATCTGCGCTTCGCTGTCCTCGACGGAATTATCCGGCAGCGCATACTGATCAATCAGGCAGTGCGCGGCGGTCTGCTGGTCCCTGATGAGCAATTACAGCAGGTGATCGCAGAGCAGCCCGCGTTTCAGGAAGACGGAAAGTTCTCACATGCGCGATATGAGGAGCTTCTCAAGCGACAAGGCATGACAGCAGTGTCGTTCGAGAATAGCCTGCGACGGGATCTGATGCTGCAGAGTTTCAATTCCGCGTACAACGGCACGGCAATCGTCGCCGACAGTGTTGCGGAGCGCTTGCTGCGCATCAACGCACAGCAGCGTGAGGTACGGGAGACGGTGTTGGAGCCGGCGAAGTTTTTATCGCAGGTGAAACTGGAAGAGGGCGCCGCACGCAAATACTACGACGCGCACCAGGGTGAGTTCCAGGTGCCGGAGCAGGCACGCGTGGAGTACGTGGTGCTGTCGCTGGACGGCATCGCCGCTCAGATGAGCGCGACACCAGAGGAAGTAAAACAGGTACTACGAGCAAAATCTCAAGCAATACGCGCGCGGCGACGAGCGTCAAGCGAGCCACATTCTCATTACCGTCGACCCTAAAGCGAGTGCCGACGAAAAGAAAGCGGCCCGCGAAAAGGCGGAACAGCTTTTAAAACAGCTAAAACAGAATCCGGCGAGCTTCGCTGATCTCGCCAGGAAGAATTCACAGGATCCCGGATCGGCGGCGAAGGGCGGCGATCTCGGCTTCACGCCGCGCGGTACGATGGTAAAGCCATTCGATGACGCTCTGTTCTCGATGAAGGTCGGTGAGATCAAAGGGCTGGTGGAAACGCAATTTGGTTATCACATCATCCGCCTAACTGCTGTCAGGGGACAGGGATACGACGAAGTTAGAAATCAGGTGGAACTCGATCTGAAACGGCAGAAAGCCAGCAAAGAGTTCGCGCGGCTCGCCGAGCAATTCAACAACATCGTGTTCGAGCAGGGCGACACATTGAAGCCGGCGGCGGACATGCTCAAGACGAATGTGCAGACGGGCCCGTGGGTGAGCCGCAGGGGCAGCGATAACAAGCTATTCAACAATCCCAAGCTTCTACAAGCGATCTTTTCCGAAGACACGATCAAGAATAAGCGCAATACGGAAGTCGTTGATGTCGGTAGCAACACACTGGTAGCGGCGCGCGTCGTTGACCACAAGCCGCCAACGACGCGGCCGTTCGAGGAAGTCAGCGCCGATATCACGCGGCGATTGACGCAGCAGCAGGCCGCCCAGCTCGCCGCCAAGCAGGGACGCGAACTGCTCGCCAAGCTCGAGCAGGGTAAAGATGATGTCACCTGGGGCACGCCCAAGCTTGTCAGCCGCGAGAATGCGCAAGGCTATACCGGACCCGCGCTGCTCGAGATTTTCAAAGTCGACACCGGAAAGCTACCGGCATACGCGGGCGTCGAGCAGGCGGAAGGCGCATATGCGCTTCTGAAGATCACGCGCGTCGTTGAGGCGGACAAGACCGATCCGACGAAGCGCAAAGCAGCGACCGATGAGCTGCGCCAGGTGCTTGGTCAGGAAGAGTTGAATGCTTACGTCGCCAGCGCGAAGCTCAAGTCCGACGTAAAAATCCTGCAGGACCGGATCGAGAAAAAGCAGTAACGAGTCGGGCCGCTAAAGCGGCGCGGTCATTCAATCCATGCCGGCCGCGGTGGTATTGAAGCCGCAGTCCACGTAAGTGATCTCACCGCTGATCCCGCTCGCGAGATCGCTCATCAGAAACGCAGCCGCATTTCCGACTTCCTCAGCGGTCACGTTGCGGCGGAGCGGGGCATGTTGTTCGACAAATTTCAAGATCTTGCCGAAGCCGCCGATACCCGCGGCCGCCAGCGTCTTGATCGGGCCGGCGGAGATGCCATTCACGCGGATGCCATCGCGGCCAAGTTCTGCTGCCAGGTAGCGCACGTTGGCTTCGAGGCTCGCCTTTGCAAGACCCATGACATTGTAATGCGGCACGGCGCGCTCAGCGCCGAGGTAACTCAGCGTCAGTAGAGATCCTTGCCGCCCTTTCATCATAGGTAGCGCAGCCTTGGCGAGCGCTGCAAAGCTGTAAGAACTCACGTCGTGCGCGATACGAAACGTCTCACGGGTCAGGCCCTCAAGGTAGGAACCGGCAAGCGCCTCGCGCGGAGCGAACGCGATCGCGTGCACGACTCCGTCCAGTGCGTCCCAGCGCGTGGCCAAATCGGCAAACAGCGTTTCAATCTCTGCGTCGCTCGCCACGTCGCATGGCAATACGATATCGCTCGCGAACTCGGCGGCGAGTTTCAGCACCCGCTCTTTGACGCCCTCGCCCTGGTAAGTGAACGCGAGCGTCGCCCCTTGGCGCTTCATCGCGGTCGCAATGCCGTAAGCTATAGAGCGGTTGCTTAGAAGCCCGGTGATCAGGATTTTCCTGTCCTGCAGAAAGCCCATGAATTCCCCCGGATTACGAAGATGCAATTATAGCGGGAATGGCGCGGTCCACTCAGGAACCGAACGCTGCCGCAAGTAACTCCTGAGTGTATGGATGCTGCGGGCGGCTCATGATCGACGCAGTTTCGCCGCGTTCGACAATCGCTCCATCCTTCATGACGACGATGCGATGCGCCACTGCTCGTATGACGGCGAGATCGTGGCTGATAAACAGATAGCTCATGCCGAGCCGTGCCTGCAGGTCGGTGAGAAGTTTCAACACCTGCCGCTGGACAGACGCGTCGAGTGCGCTTGTCGGCTCGTCGAGCAGCACAAGCTCAGGGTGCAGCACGACGACGCGGGCGATGGCGATGCGCTGGCGCTGGCCGCCGGAGAATTCATGTGGATAGCGGTCGAGCATGTTTGCGTCGAGACCGACTTCAAGCAGCGCATCCACAATGCGCTGCCGCCGTGCCGTTTGGTCGAGCTGCGGGAAGTGCAGCTCGAGACCTTCGCCCACGATTTGCTCGACTGTCCGGCGCGGAGATAGCGACGAAAACGGATCCTGGAAAACCACTTGCATGCGCTTGCGCAACGGACGCAGTGCGCCTTGCGACAGGTTGTCGAGCCGGTTCCGATCGAATTCGATCGTGCCACTGCCGGGCTGCAGACGCAGCACCGCAAGTCCCAGTGTGGTTTTGCCGGATCCTGATTCGCCGACGATGCCGAGGGTTTCGCCGCGATTGAGCTGCAGATCCGCATCACGCACCGCATAAAAATCATCATGGCCGAACCATCCTCGCTTGATCGGATAGACGCAATTGAGGTTACGCACATCGAGCAGTGAAGTCGTATTGGCCGGCAGTGCTATTGCCATGCGCTCGGGCCGGCTTGCAATCAAGTGACGCGTGTAATCGTGGCGAGGTGATGCGAAGAGATCAGCGGTCGGCGCCGATTCCACCAAGTGGCCAGCCTGCATAACAGCAACCCGGTCCGCGAAGCGGCGCACCATGTTCAGGTCGTGCGTGATTAGAAGCACCGCCATTCCAAATTCGCGTTGCAGCTCATTCAAAAGCGCAACAATCTGAACCTGCACGGTGACGTCCAGTGCAGTTGTCGGCTCGTCCGCGATGAGCAGCTTCGGACGGCAGGCAAGCGCCATGGCAATCATCGCACGTTGACGCTGGCCGCCCGACAGCTGGTGCGGATAACTTTTTATTCGCCGCTCAGGCTCGGGAACGCCGGTGCGGCGCAATAACTCAACGCTGCGCGCGGCCGCCTCTGCATACGTCATGTGTTCGTGCAGCTGTATTGCTTCGACAATCTGCCGCCCGATCGTATAAATGGGATTGAGCGCCGTCATCGGCTCCTGAAAAATCATGGCGATTTCGCTTCCGCGGAGTTCGCGCAGCGCAGACGGCGACATTTGAAAAACGTCCCTGCCGTCGAAATCAATCCTGCCGCTTACGTCGGCACCTTCTGTAAGGCGCAACAACGCCAATGCGGTGACTGTCTTGCCCGAACCGGACTCACCGACGATCGCAACTTTCTCGCCGATGTCGATGGAGAATGAGACGCCATCGACCACGCGATTGCGACCGAATTGGACGCTCAGATCGCGCACCTCGAGGAGGCTCACCTGGCCTCGCCTTCAAGCACCTTGCGGGGATCGAGCGCATCGCGCAGTGCATCGCCGATCAAAATCAATAGCAGCAGCATGAGTACCAGCACGCCGAATGTCGACAGCGAAATCCACCATGCATCCAGGTTCTCCTTGCCCTGATTGAGGAGCTCGCCGAGGCTTGGGGTTCCAGGCGGCACTCCGAGACCGAGAAAGTCGAGGCTCGTGAGTGAGCCGATCGCTGCGGCCATCTCAAATGGAATCAGCGTTACGACAGGCGTGATGCTGTTCGGCAGGATATGCCGGAACATGATCTTGCGGTTGCTTTGACCAAGCGCCCTGGCGGCCCGCACGTAGTCCAGTGTGCGATTCTTAAGAAACTCCGCGCGCACATAACTTGCAATACCCATCCATCCAAACAGCGATAGCAGAATGACCAGCAGCCAGAAGCTAGGCGAGAACAACGCCGCAAAGATGATCAACATGTAAAGCGTCGGCATCGCCCCCCAGATCTCATGGAAGCGCTCCATGGCTATGTCCGTCCAGCCGGCGAAATAACCCTGCACTGAGCCATAGAGCACTCCAAACAAAGTGCACATTGCGGTGACTATCAATGCGAACACAACGGAGATTCGGAAACCGTAGAGCAATCGCGCGAGCAGATCGCGTCCTTTGTCGTCGGTTCCCAGCAGGTTTTCGGAATCGGGTCGCGCCGGATTCGGATTCTTCGCGAAGTAGTTGATCGTCTTGTAGTGATAATGATTCGGCGGATAGAGCGCGAAATTGCCCGGCTTGGCGAGGTTTGCGCGAATCACTGGATCGAGAAAGTCGGTGGGCGTCGGAAAGTCACCGCCAAACGTAGTCTCGGGCAGCGTTTGCACGACCGGTATGTACCAGTGGCCCTCGTAGCGCACCAGCAGCGGATTGTCGTTGGAGATGACCTCCGCGATCAAACTGATGCCGAACAGGATGAGGAAGATGACGAGACTGATATAGCCGAGGCGGTTGCTGCGAAAGCGTTGCCACGCACGCCGTCCGGGGCTGAGACCGGGCGGTGATGCCGGTATCGCGGCGGCTGGTGGAAGCGCGCTCACAACGGACGAAGAAGTTATGGTCAATCGAAAAACCTGACGCGCGGATCGACCCATAGATAACTGAGGTCCCGCAGCAGCGTGGTGAGTAAACCGATGATGGTGAACATGAAAAGCGTTCCGAAGACGACCGGGTAATCGCGCCGGATCACTGACTCGTATGAGAGCAGTCCGAGGCCATCGAGGGAAAACAAAGTTTCGATCAACAGTGAACTGCCGAAGAATGCGCCCACGAACGCTGCAGGGAAGCCAGTCATGATCGGAATCAGTGAATTGCGAAACACGTGCCGCCACATGACGTCGTGCTCGGCAAGGCCCTTCGCGCGCGCCGTGAGCACGTACTGTTTGCGAATTTCCTCGAGCACCGAATTCTTCGTCATGATCGTGATGACGGCAAAACTTCCGACGACCATCGCGGTGACTGGCAGAGTGATGTGCCAAAGATAATCGGTAATCTTGCCGAACCAGCTCAATTCGTTCCAGTTGGATGAGGTTATATCGCGCAGCGGGAACCATTGCACGAAGCTGCCTCCTGCAAAATACACGAGCAACACCACGCCCAGCACGAAGCTCGGAATCGCATAGCCGAGCAGGACAATGAATGTCGTGGCGGTATCGAAGCGGCTGCCGGCGCGCACCGCCTTGGAGATACCCAATGGCACCGAGATCAAATATGTGAGAAGAAACGTCCACACGCCAAGGCTGATCGACACCGGCAGCTTTTCTTTGATCAGCTGCCACACGTCCTTGTTGTGAAAGAAGCTCTTGCCAAGGTCAAACCTCGCGAACTGCCCGAGCATTTGCAGGAAGCGTTCGGGTGCAGGCTTGTCGAATCCGTAGAGCTTTTTAATCTCCTCAACGCGCGCCGCATCTACGCCTTGGCGTCCGCGATATGCGCCTTGGCTGCGCGCGGGGCCCTCACCAACGCCGGCCGCATCGCGTCCCTGCAACTGCGCAACCATCTGCTCGACCGGCCCGCCGGGAACGAACTGAATGATGATGAAAGTGATGAGCAGGATGCCGAGGAGCGTCGGAATCATCAACAACAACCGTTTGAGTATGTATGACCACATGGCAGGCAGCCTACTGTTTTCTCCACCACGTCGAGACGACCCAATCTTCCGGGTGAAAATATGATGGCGCTATTGCCGGTTGCTCGAATTTTCCGGCGCGGTAAGCAATAGGAAAACCTGTGCGGTAATACTGCGGCACCACGTAATAGCCATGGCGTAAGACGCGATCGAGCGCCCGCAGACGGGCAATGTGCTCGACCCTCGTCGTCGAGGACACGGCGAGATTCACCAGGTAATCGACACTCGGATCATGCACGCCGATCAGATTGTTCGAGCCTTCAGTTTCGGCCGACCTCGAATCGAAGCGGTCCTGCAACTCTGCACCGGGCCATTCGCTGCCGGGCACCCGGATGGTAAAAAAATCAAAGTCGAATACATCCATCCGCTTCTGGATCAGTGCGAAGTCCGCGCGCCGGTAGTTAAGCTCGATACCCAGTTTTGCGAGCGCACGTGCGTAGGGCGCAGTCACCAATTCGCCTCGCGTGTCACCCGACAGGTACTCGATGGTAAATGGCTCGCCCCGGGCATTGCGTAAAGCGCCGTCGCGATAAGTCCAGCCCGCGTCCGCGAGCAATTGCTTCGCCTTGACGAGGTTCGCCCGCAGGCTGCCGGGCGCAGCAGTTGAAGGCGGCTGCGGAACCTCTTCGTTGAATATCTTTGCCGGCAGTTTGTCGCGCAACGGTGTCAGCACCGCCAATTCATCAGCTCCCGGCAGACCTTTGGCTTCGAAGTCACTGCCATTGAAGAATCCGCGCACGCGCGAATACGTGTTATAAAAAAGTTGCCGGTTGAGCCATTCGAAATCGAAGGCGAGGCCGAGCGCCTGGCGCACGCGGGGATCCTTGAACTTCTCACGCCGCGTGTTGATCAGGAAACCCTGAAAATCAGCAGCGTTCTTGGACGGCATCTCCTTCTTGATGAGCACACCTGTGTCGAACTGTTTGCCGGTATACGTACGGGCCCACACGCGCGCGCCGAACACTTCGATGTAGTCAAACTCGCCCGCCTTGAACGCTTCGCTTTGTGCGGTGTCGTCCTTGTATATCTTGTAGGTGACGCGGTCGAAGTTATAGAGGCCGCGCCGCACGTTGACATCGCGCGCCCAGTAATTGGGATCCCGCTGATACGTGATGTCGCGTCCGAAGTTCACGCGTCCGACCTTGTACGGGCCGCTGGCTATCGGCATGTCCATCACGACCTTATCGAAGGGCTTGCCCGCGCCCCATGCACGGCTGAATACCGGAATATTTCCTACCAGTAGTGGCAGCTCGATGCTCGCTCGTTTGAACTCGAACCGTACGGCGCGCGGTGCCGTCACGACGGCTCGCGACACATCGCCGAAAACCACCCGGTACTGTGGCGCCGCTTCCTTGCTGATCAATGTGTCGAAGCTATGTTTCACATCTGCGGCCATGACGGGTGAACCATCATGAAAGCGCGCGAGCGGATTGAGCGTAAACGTCGCAGATAGCTTATCCGGGGCGACCGTGACGTCCTGCGCGAGCAACCCATAGGCGGTGGTTGGCTCATCGAGCGTTCCCGTCAACAGCGTTTCGAAAATCAGGCTGGAAAGGCCGGGCGGTGCGGTTCCTTTAAGGGTGAATGGATTGTACTTATCATAATTCGTGATGCGCAGCGGCGGCACCAGATCGAGATCTCCACCTTTCGGCGCATTCGGATTCACCCATTCGAAATGATCGAAATCAGCGGCATACTTCGGTACGCTGCCGAGCGACAACGCATGATCTGCAAATGCGGTGCCCGTACACGCGATCGTCAACGCGAAAAGCGAATACTTCCGGAGAGCACGCCAAGCTATCGCTGTGAGCATGGGCTTGGAGTTTAGCTAAAGAGATTGCTCACGTCACGGTCGGCATCGCTGCATGGAAAACGGCTGACATCGCGATCACGACGTGTACAATCGCGCTGTTGGATCGATCGTCTCTGCAATACCTCACTTAACAAGGGAATGCTGGAGCAAATCATAAGGTGAAAGTTTCAGCCCGCACCTGGCGCGCGGTTTTGTGGCTGCTCGTTTTCGTGACGTCGGGTGCTCACGCGCAAGACAAAGTGCTGCGCGTCACCTTCATGGCTGCCGAAACAGGCTTCGATCCGGTCAAAGTGTCCGACTATTATTCGGGCACGGTCATCGAATCAATCTTCGAGCCGCTTCTCACTTACGATTATCTCGCACGCCCGGCGAAGCTTGTCCCGAATGTCGCCGTGGAATTGCCGACGGTCTCCGATAGCGGCAAGACGTATACGATAAGGATTAAGAAAGGCATTTATTTCGCCGCCGACCCTGCGTTCAACGGCACGCCGCGCGAACTGATCGCAGAGGATTACGCATATTCGATCAAGCGCTTTCTTGATCCGAAGAACCGCTCGCCATATGCATTTCTCTTCGACGGCAAGATTATCGGTCTTGGCGAACTGGCGGCGAATGCGCAAAAGACCGGCAACTTTGACTACGCGGCGAAGATCGCCGGACTCGAAGTGCTCGATCGCTATACGCTGCGTATCCGGCTCAAGGAAACGGATTTCAGTTTCTCACATGTACTCGCGTTTCCGCTGACCGGCGCTGTTGCGCGCGAAGTGATCGACGCATACGGCGATGACTCGAATTCACATCCGGTGGGCACCGGTCCTTACGTGCTTAAAAAGTACACGCGCTCGGCCAAGATCGTTCTCGGGGCGAATCCGGCTTATCGCGGCGCAGTATGGGATTTCAAGCCGGGTGACGATCCGCTCGATGCGCAGATCGTGGCGCTGATGAAAGGCAAGAAGCTGCCGCGTATCCGCTCTGTCGAGATCAGCATCATGGAGGAAACACAAAGCCGATGGCTCGCTTTCGAGCGCGGGGAAACGGATATCGAATATCAACTGTGGGACGTCGCGCCCAAGTTCATGACCGCAGACGGCAAACTCAAGCCGGATTTCGTACGACGCGGCATTCGGCTAAACCGCACGATCGATCCGGAGATCGTATATCTGCATTTCAATATGCAAGAGCAAATCGGCGGCCAGCCGAATCCGGTCGGTGGATTCAGCCTCGAGAAGATTGCGCTGCGGCGTGCGATTGCGATGGCGTATAAGATCGATGATCAAATCAATGTCATACGCAAAGGTCAGGCGATCAGAGCGGAATTTCCGATTCCACCCGGAATCGCCGGCCACGATCCTGCATACCGGAACAGCATTCGCTATGAGCCGCGGACTGCGAATGCGCTGCTCGACCGGTTCGGGTATAAAAAAGGAGCCGATGGCTATCGGAATTTACCCGACGGAAAGCCCTTAACGGTCCGTTATTCGTCGATGCCCACGGAGCGTGATCGCCAGTTCGATGAACTGGTGAAACGCTCGCTCGATTCGATTGCGGTGCGCGTGGAGATTCATAAGGATCGTTTTCCCGAACTGATCAAGCTGCAAAAGCAGTGTCGGCTCATGATGCACAATTCGGCGTGGATCGCGGATTACCCGGATGGCGATAATTTCATGCAGCTGCTTTACGGACCCAACACAGGGCAGAGCAACAACGCATGTTACCGTTCGCCTGAATATGACCGACTTTATGAACAGTCGAAGACGATTCCCGACAGCCCTGAACGTAACCGGCTGTATCGTGAGATGGCGCGCTTGATCGAGGCGCACACGGTCTGGCTGCTCGAAGACAGCCGCTACCGCAATGTGCTGCTTCAGCCCTACGTTATCGGCTACAAGAAACATCCGGTCATGCACGCTGAATGGCTTTATATCGATCTTGAATCCGGCCCGCGCTGATCCCCGCAAGTCCGGGCAGGGCATCCTGCTCATCGTCAAGCAGAGCGCTGCGCTTGTAATTGCGGCATGCGGCTGCTTGTCGATGACCTGTGCTCTCGGCGCTGCGCTGCCCGAAATACCGATGTGGGACGCGGTCGCCATTCCTCGAGTTTGCACAGAAACGCTGGCAAACGCTCGCGCACACGCTGCTCGCCTGGAACAAAGCGATGCCAGCATAACTGCAGCTCGTCTCTTCAAAGCGTGGGACGACTTGCAGATCTTGCTCGAGGACGCCGACGGGCCGATCGATCTGTTTGCGAATGTCGCGCCCGATCCCGCGACGCGTGCTGCGGCCGAGGCGTGCCAGCTTGAATTCCGCGCGTTCTACACAGAGCTGCACCAGAATACGAAGATATTTACGCGCATGCAAGCCGCGCAGCCGGGCGATGCCATCGACCAAAAGCTGAAGAAAGACATCGTCGAGGCGTTCGAGTACACCGGTGCTGGTCTGCCCGAAGCGAAGCGCGCACGCATGCAAGCCATCTTGCAGCGTCTTGAAGAAATATCCCAGGCGTTCAATCGCAACATTCGCGACAACCAAGCGAAAGTGGTGTTTACGGCCGAGGAATTGAAGGGGTTGCCCGAGGCGTATATCAGCAAGGCACGGCGCGATGGTGATGGCAAGTACCTGCTCGGCTTCGCTTATCCTGAGTACGATCCATTAATGGCGAATGCGCAAGACGCATCGGCGAGGCATCGTTACTACGTTGCTTTCAACAATCGCGGTAGTGACCGCAACCTTGCTCTGCTCGATGAAGCAGGCAGTCTTCGTCTTGAGATCGCGCGGCTGTTTGAAATGCCGAGTTACGCGCACTTCGTCATGCGCCGCCGCATGGTTCGAACGCCCGGCACGGTCGAGCGCTTCTTGGATGATGTCAAAACACGTGTCGGCCCACTTGAGCGGCGTGAAGTGGGAGAACTTCGCGCGTTCAAAGCAGAGCGCGGCGGCGATGCTGAGACAGGTTCAACTTTCAACCGCTGGGACCTTGCTTACTATCAGGAACAGTACAAGAAGTTGCGTTTCAATGTAGACCAGGAAGCCTTGCGCGCCTACTTTCCGACTGACGTCGCAATCGACTGGGCTCTCGGTCTCTCGTCAGCGTTGTATGGGATTAAATTTACAGTTGCGACGGTGCCCGTCTGGGACCGGGATGTGCGTTATTACAGTGTCAATGACGGGGAGACCGGCGTCTTACTCGGCGGCATCTATCTCGATCTCTTTCCCCGCGCTGGCAAGTACAGCCACGCGGCCGCTTTCAACGTGCGCAGTTCCAGCTCGCTTGCAAAGCGCACGCCGATCAGCGTGCTGGTAACCAACTTCAACCGTACTGGCTTAACGCATGGCGAACTCGTCACGCTGCTACACGAATTCGGCCACGTGTTGCACGGCGTGCTGTCCCGCACGCGCTATGCGAGCCATGGGGGCACACATGTCGAACGCGATTTTGTAGAAGCGCCATCGCAGATGTATGAAGAATGGGCGCACGCGATCGAACCCTTGCGGCTGATTCAAAACTATTGCGGGGACTGTCCCGCGGTCGATGCAGCGCTCGTTGAGCGCCTCAATGCAGCGCGCGCATACGGCCAAGGCATACGTTATGCAAGACAGCACTTATACGCATCGTTCGATCTCGCAATCACCGGAGTGCGGCAAGCCGACGCAATGGCGACATGGATACCGATGGAGAACGAGTCCGCGGTCGGTTATGCGCAGGGCACGCAATTTCCGGGGACCTTCACGCACGTCATCAGCGGATACTCGGCGGGCTACTATGGGTACATGTGGTCCAAAGCGCTGGCACTCGATATGGTGTCGACGTACGGAGACAACTTGATGAATGCCGCCGCCGGAAGGCGTTTCCGGTCGTTGATACTCGAGCAAGGCGGACAAAAGCCTGCTGAAGAAATGGTGCGCGATTTTCTTGGCCGTGCGCCCTCGCGCGATGCTTTCTTTGACGAGATCACCGGTCAAAGGAAGCGCTGAGCAGAAACCGCCAAGATGCTCGCATATGTAGTTCGCCGCCTCTGGCAAATGATACCCACGCTGCTCGGTGTCTTGCTGCTGGTGTTTTTTCTATTCAACTGGGTGGGCGGCGATCCCGCCTATATCCTTGCCGGGAAAATATCCAACCCCGAACAGATCGAGAACATTCGTCGCCAGCTCGGCGTCGATCAGCCGCTGTATGTCCAGATCTGGATATTCGTTAAGCAGGTGGTCACCGGCGATTTCGGCGTGAGCTGGGCGACAAACGAAAAAGTGTCCAGCATATTCGCCACGCGGCTGGGTCCCTCGCTGACCGTATTAGTGCCATTGCTTGTTGTGGATACGCTGCTGGCGGTCGGCGCGGCCATGCTTGTCGCTTATGTGCGCGGCTCGCTGACCGACCGCATTGTGATGATAGGCTGCACCGTAGGCCAGTCGATCAGCATCCTTGTTTACATCATCGTATTTCAGTACGTCCTGGCCTATCAGTTGGGCTGGTTTCCGGTGCAAGGCTGGGGCAATTCGTTTGCTGAAAACCTGTTTAAGTTTAGCCTGCTGCCGATCATCGTCGGCGTTATTGTGTCCCTTGCCCCCGATACGCGGCTGTACCGGACGTTCCTCCTCGACGAAATCAATCAGGATTACGTGCGCACTGCGCGGGCGAAGGGCCTGAGCGAAACGCGCGTAATGTGGGTGCACGTCCTGCGCAATGCGGCGATTCCGATCATCACCAACGTAATGATTCAGCTGCCGGGGTTGTTGGCGGGCGCATTCCTGATCGAGCGATTTTTCTCGATACCCGGCATCGGGCGGGAGGTGATTCTCGCCGTCGAGCGTAGCGACTTCCCGGTGATCAAGGCGGTTACTATTTACGTGGCAATCGCGACGATGATCATCAATTTGCTCGCAGACCTGATGTATAAGGCGGTCGACCCGCGCGTGCAACTGAAATGACCGCGGCAGCAATTCCTTTTGACAGCGGCGCAGGGAATGAGTCAGCCAACCTGTGGCGTCTTGCGTGGCAGCGTTTTGCGCGCGATAGCGTTGGCATCGTATCGCTTTTAACCGTGTTGTTCTTCTTCTGTGTCATGGCCGCGTCTGGACTACGTCTCATCGCGGACGATTGGTCTCAGGAAGCAGGCGTCAACTTTGCGCCGCCCGCATTTCTCGGGCCCGAACCATCCGCTACACCGTCGTCGCCGCAACCGTCGGCTGCAAGCAGCGATGCCGAACGTAGTGCGGCGGGAGAGGCATCGTCGATTGTGGATCCGCTTGGCAACGTGTTGTCAGAAATACGCAAAGATGCGCCGCACGAGCGGCAAGATACAGCGATCGTTGACCCGCTCGCGAGTGTTCTTGCTGAAATCCGCAAACAGTCCGTCGGAACGAATCCAGCTGAGACGAGAGCAGCGACGCTTATATTCGGCGGCGACAAATGGGGCCGCGACGTGCTCAAGAAAACGATCAAGGGCACTGAGACTTCGCTATTCGTCGGTCTCGCCGCAGCTGTGCTGGCCACGTTACTCGGCACAATCTTCGGCGCGGTTGCCGGTTACTACGGTCGCGCTGTCGACGATTTTTTCAACTGGTTCTATAGCGTTTTTACCTCAGTGCCCTACCTGCTTTTGATACTTGCGATTGCGGCGGTGCTAAATCAAAAAGGCACGCTGACGGTGGTTCTCATACTCGGCCTCACCGGCTGGACCGGGATTTTCAGACTGGTCCGCGCTGAGTACCTCAAACACAAAGTACGCGAATACATACAGGCGGCCGACGCGATTGGCGCTTCAAACGCGCGGCGGATGTTCGTTCATATCTTACCTAACGTGAGCCATGTCATTCTCGTCCAGTTGTCACTGCACGTCGTGCTGTTCATCAAGTCCGAAGTGATATTGAGCTTTCTCGGTTTTGGCGTCGGAGTCGATACGGTGTCTTGGGGCAGCATGCTGAACGAAGCGCAAAACGAACTGATCCTTGGCAAGTGGTGGCAGCTTGCAGCAGCAACCGTCGCGATGGCTGTTCTAGTGACAGCCTTCAGCCTGTTGACGGATGCGCTGCGCGATGCGCTGGATCCAAGGCTGAAATGAACGACGACAGAAGCGTCGATGCGCTGTTGAGCGTTCGTGCGCTTGCGGTCAGTTTCCGCGTGGATAAAGCGACCACGTTCGACGCTGTTAAGGGAATCCAGTTCGATATCCCCGCTAACAGCACGGTGGCTTTGGTCGGCGAGTCGGGCAGCGGCAAGTCAGTGACTGCACTGGCAATCATGGGACTTTTACCGAAAGAGAATGCAAATGTCGCTGCGGACAGCTGCGTGCTTTTTGGCGGCCGAAATCTGCTTACATGCAGCGCGCGTGAGCTACAAACAGTGCGAGGCGCGGAACTTTCAATGATTTTCCAGGAGCCGATGAGCTCGCTCAACCCAGTGTTCAGCGTTGGATTTCAGCTTATGGAGGTGCTCAATCGGCACCTTCCGCTTAAGCGAGGGGAAGCGCGAACGCGTGCAGTCGAACTGCTGCGCGAGGTCGGCATTCCCGAGCCGGAAAGTCGTATCGATGCTTATCCGTTTGAGTTGTCAGGCGGCCAGCAGCAGCGCGTCATGATAGCGATGGCGATCGCCTGCGAACCCAAACTGCTCATTGCAGATGAGCCGACGACTGCGCTCGACGTTACGATCCAGAAGCAGGTTCTGGAATTGATTTCACAATTACAGAAGCGGCGGCGAATGTCAGTGTTGTTCATTACTCACGATCTGGCAGTCGTGGGCGAAATCGCCGATCGCGTCATCGTTATGCGCGACGGCATCATTCGCGAACAGGGAACCGCGGAACAGATCTTCAATGCGCCGCAGGATGCATACACAAAGGCGCTCCTGATGTGCCGGCCGCAGATGGCGTTTCGACCGCGGCGGCTCCCGGTCATCGAGGACTTCACGGACGCTCATCGGCGGACCCAGTCTGGCACCGCCGAACGCTCACGCGGTCTGAATGATAACGAACAGATTGTTCTGGAGGTCCGCCACCTGGCCAAAAGCTTCTATTCGCGGTCAGGGTTGTTTGGCAAGCGCGGGTTCGAGGCAGTGAAAGACGTTTCGTTCGTCGTCGCTAAAGGCAAAACGCTCGGCATTGTAGGCGAATCCGGTTCCGGTAAGACGACACTCGCGCTTACCTTGATGCGGCTGTACGACCAGTCGACCGGCGAGGTTTTTCTCGATGGCCGGAACATTTCTTCGCTCTCCGGCGACGACCTGTTCGCATATAAGCGCCGCGTACAGATCGTATTTCAGAATCCTTATGCGTCCTTGAATCCGCGGTTTACAGTCGGTCAGATTGTGATGGAACCAATGGTAATCCATGGCATCGGCGCGACCAGCGAACGGCGAACTCTCACTTACGCGATGCTCGAGAAAGTCGGCCTGCCGGCATCGTCATTCACCAAGTATCCGCATGAATTCTCGGGCGGGCAGCGTCAGCGCATCGCGATCGCTCGCTGCCTCGTCATGCGGCCCGAAGTGCTCATTTGCGACGAGTCCGTATCGGCGCTCGACGTGTCGGTGCAGGCCCAGATACTCAACCTTCTGCAGGACCTTCAGGACGAGTACGCGTTGAGTTACATATTTATTTCGCACGACCTCGCAGTCGTCAAGTACATGGCGGACGAGATCATGGTGATGAATGCGGGGGAGGTCGTCGAATTTGGCGATTCGGATGACGTCTATCTCAGGCCGCAACATCCGTACACGCGCCGATTGCTGGCGTCTGTTCCGAAGGGTTGGCCGGGCGCAATCGACCGGCAAACGACGCGTGCCTAATCGGAGTGGTCTGCGACCATGGACTTTGCGCTGGCCGTGCCGGATTTTTTGGGCCCAGCAGCGGCAACCCGTCTGGTTGTTCCACGCGAATCCGCGACTTTAACCGGGCGGCCTTTGCGTGCTGCGTGCGCGTGTTTGGCCGACTTCTTGGCCTTGGCGATCTTCTCGTGCGTCGCGGGCATGTCGGGCAGATACGGTGCGGAGTTGCCTTGGCGCGGCACTAAGAGTGTGGCGCCAGCCCCGACTCGTTGGGCGCCTTTGATGCTGTTAACGTGTTTCAGCTGACCGACGTCGATTCCGTAGCGCGCCGCCACACGGTCCACTGTCTCACCGGATTTGAGCTTGTACGCCTGCCAGGTCAACAACGGCTCATTGTGCGTCTCGAGGTTCGACAGGAAAGTGCCGGCCTTATCGGCTGGCAATAACAGGGAGCGCTCGCTGTCCGCCTTGATGACCGCGCGGCTGTTGCCGGGATTCAGCGAAACGAATTCTTGGACGTCCATGTCAGCAAGTTTGGCGGCAAGTTTCACGTCCATATGTTTCGTGGTCGTGATTGCCACAAAATACGGACGGTTCGGCACTTCCGCCAGCTCGATGCCGTATTGGGCTGGATTCGCAATAATATTCTTCACCGCTTGCAGCTTCGGCATGTAATAGCGCGTCTCGGCGGGCATGTGAAGGCTACGGTAGTCGATGGGCTGGCCCTTCGCTACATTCTTTGCGATTGCCCGGGACACCGCACCCTCGCCCCAATTGTAGGCGGCAAGCGCGAGATCCCAGCTTCCGAACATGTCGTATAGCTTTTCAAGATAATCGAGTGCGGCGTCGGTTGCGGCCATGACATCACGCCGGCCGTCGTACCAGAAATTCTGCTGCAGGCCATAGAGCTTCCCGGTCGATGGGATAAATTGCCAGATGCCGGACGCGTGCGCCCGCGAGTAAGCAACCGGGTTATAGGCGCTCTCTATGATCGGCAGTAGCGCGATTTCGCTCGGCATGCCCCGTTTCTCGATCCGGTCTACGATGTGATAGAGGTAACGGCTGCTGCGCTCGACGGTCCGCGCCATATACTCGGGGCGCTTAGCGAACCATTCCTCCTGCTCGCGAACGAGCGGGCTCGCCATGTCTGGCAACCCAAACCCATTCCGGATACGCTGCCAGAGACTGGGCGGCGCTGAGGTGAGATCCATCAGCGGCGCGACTGCCGGGGCCGGCTTGGCTGACGCGACGGGCGATTCCAAGGGTGGAGTCGCGTCCGGGATAACGACTTGTTCGCCATCCGCCGGAAGCGCCGGAATTGCCAGGTCTTCGGACGTGTTGACGGTCGGCGCTTCGACGCCAGTCTCCTCCCCTGATACCGCCTCGGCGGCAAGCGAACACTGGGAATAGAAGACCAGACCGGCTGCAATCAGCAGCGACTTGCGGGAAGTCAACATATGCTGGCAGGGGAATTGTTGAGACGGCAGCATGGTAACCAGCCGTCAACGCCGGCGTCAAGGCATTTGTGCTCGAACAGTATTAGATAAGTAGTTGATGTTAAACGCTAATACGCGTTTTTCCACTCCCGCAAGGCCGCCAGTACGGACACCGGATCGGCGAGCACTTTGCCTGTATGGGCGTTAATTGCCGCAATTACGGCGGGCTGATTACAACGCACGAATGGATTTCCGCGTTTTTCCTGTGCGAGGGTCGACGGCAGGGTTGGCTCGTCGCGGTTGCGCATAGCGGTCGCCGCCTCCTCCCACTTTCGCAGTTCTGGGTTCGTTGGTTCCGCAGCGCGAGCAAAGCGGATGTTCGCCACTGTATATTCATGTCCGCAATACACGCGTGTGTCATCCGGCAAAGCCGTCAGCTTGCTAAGCGACGCGTACATTTGTGCCGGCGTTCCCTCGAACAGGCGCCCGCAGCCACATGCAAACAGCGTGTCGCCGCAAAAAAGCATGCCCCCGCCGTAAAACGCAATGTGGCTGCGCGTGTGTCCCGGTATTTCGAGAACGCTGAAGTCAACGTCCAGACTATCGAGCGTAAAACGGTCGTTTTCGCGCACGCGATGACTGACCGTGGGTATCCGGTCATCGTACGGTCCGTAGACAGGAACCGAGTGCTGGCTCAGTAATTCCGCGTTGCCTCCCACGTGATCGGCGTGATGATGGGTATTCAAAATGGCGGTTAGCCGCAGGTTCTCCGAACGCAGATATTGGAGCACGGGGGTTGCATCGCCCGGATCGACGACCACCGCCTCGTCGCCGCGGCGCAATGTCCATACATAGTTGTCCTGGAACGCGCGCACCGGATGGACTGTTATTTCATTCATGGAAATGACTCGATGGGAATAATGCGGAGCCCTTATCTTTGTTTTAAACTGCCCCCATGTCAACCGTGACTGATACAGCGGCGCCCGCTGCATGGCTTACGACGCCGCTCGGCCGCTACGTCCTGGAAAGCGAACTCAAGTACGTTGAAGAGACGGTCTCCGACGTTTTCGGCTTCAATGCACTCCAACTCGGTCTCGTCGAATATGACTTTCTGAGTGCAAGTCGCATTCCGCTGAGGTGCCGTGTCGGCGCCGCTGCACCGGCGGATCTCGTCGCCCGTTTTCGTGACTTGCCGATTGAGACCAATAGTATTGATCTGCTCGTCCTTCCGCATGTTCTTGAATTCAGCGTGAACCCGCATCAAATCCTGCGGGAGATCCATCGCGTTTTAATGCCCGACGGCCACGCGGTTATTACCTGCTTCAATCCACGCAGTCTCTGGGGCGTTCGCCGGTTGTTCAGCCGGTCCGACGTCTATCCATGGGAAGGTCACTTCATCACTTTGCCGCGGATGAAGGACTGGCTTGCACTGCTCGAACTGGAGATCGTGGCGGGTCGCATGGGATGTTATGTGCCGCCTTTCTCGCAGGAACGGTGGATCCAGCGCTTCCGGTTTCTTGAGGCGGCGGGCGACAGATGGTGGCCCATCGCAGGCGGCGTGTACTTTCTGCACGTGATCAAACGGGTGCGCGGCATGCGCGTGATCATGCCGAACTGGCGTCACAAAGTTGTGCGCCCAAATCTCGCAGTTGTGCCCAAGACCCAGGATAATGACGAGCCGGCGGCAGCGCGTGATTTGACCAATCCGCGATGATCGGCGAAATAGACGTTTACACGGATGGGGCGTGTAAAGGGAATCCCGGCGCCGGGGGGTGGGGTGCTTTGCTCAAATACGGCGACCGTACAAGAGAATTGTTCGGTGGCGAAGCGCACACGACCAATAACAGGATGGAGCTGACTGCGGTGATTCGCGCGCTGGAAGCGCTCAACCGCAAGTGTCATATCCGTCTACACACGGATTCCAAGTATGTGCAGCAGGGGATTTCCATATGGATACACGTATGGAAGAGACGCGGCTGGAAGACCGCGGATAAGAAACCGGTTAAAAACGCGGACCTGTGGCGGCGCCTCGATGAGCTTGCCGCCGAACACGATATCGAATGGCTGTGGGTCAAGGGCCACTCCGGACATGATGGAAATGAGCGCGCCGACGCCCTGGCGAATCGTGGCGTCGCCACGGTGAACGCCCTTACCGCGGATAGCGCGGCGAGTGGCGGCGGATTGTGAACATACGCATCGTGCAGACGTCAGCTGGACCTCTGCCTAATGGTGCACTTCAATGATGCGCCAGATAATCGTCGACACGGAGACGACCGGTCTTGATCCCAAGCTGGGCCATAGAGTGATCGAAATCGCCGCTGTCGAAATTGTTGACCGGCGACACACCGGAAACCATTTTCACCGCTACGTGAATCCCGGGCGCGTGAGCGATGACGGCGCCCTGCAGATACACGGGCTTACGGACGAGTTTTTGCGCGACAAGCCCCGCTTCTCCGACATCGCGAATGAATTTCTCGATTTTGTGCGCGACGCAGAACTCATCATTCACAACGCGGCGTTTGATTGCGAATTCCTGGATGTTGAGCTCGCACTGTTCAACCTGAAGCCGATCACAGCGCACTGCAGGAAAATTATCGACACGCTGAATATGGCGCGCGACCTGCATCCCGGCAAGCGCAACAGCCTAGACGCATTGTGCGAGCGTTACGCGATCGATAACTCGACGCGCACGCTGCATGGTGCGCTGCTCGACGCAAACCTGCTCGCTGAAGTCTACCTCGCGATGACGCGCGGGCAGGAAAGCTTGATCATCGAAGAAGTATCTAGCAGCGAGGAGGCACAGGAAATCCGTGTGGCGATCGACACGCTCGAGCTCATCGTGATTGCTGCGAGCACCGAAGAGCTAACGGAACACGAGCTGCAGCTTGCTGCGATCGACAATGTCAGTAATGGCGCGTGCGTATGGAAGAAGCTCGCAATGACGACGCTGCAATAGGCAGTTGGTGTCCTTAGCGGCGGACAGCTTTACACCGCTTCGCCACGCGAGAGCTTGCCGCACACACTAACGATCAGACGGCGTGAAATACTGATGCTCGGCGGCAAATGCGGCAACTGCTCGGCGTCAAAGAAGCGCGCTTCTTCGATTTCGATGCCATCCGGCCGGACGTCTCCCCCTGCGTAGTCCGCCGTAAAAGCAATCATCAACGAGTGCGGGAACGGCCAGGGTTGGCTGCCGAAGTAGCGGATGTTGTCGACCTCAACGCCGACTTCCTCACGTGTTTCACGGCGCACCGTTTGCTCAAGCGTCTCGCCCGGTTCGACAAACCCGGCTAACGCGCTGTACCTTCCCGGCGCCCACTCTTTCTTGCGGCCGAGCAGGACTTCGCGGCCGCGCTTGATCAGGATCATTATCGCAGGCGAGACCGGCGGGTAGATTGTAAATCTGCACTTCGGGCAGGCGCGCGCACGCTCCTCGCTGCGAGGCACAGTCGCTGTGCCGCAACGGCTGCAGGTACCTGGTGATTGCGATCCCACTCGATGATCTGAAACGCTCTTCCGGCCAGCGCCGCGAGCGTTTCATCGACGAGACCGAACACCGCACGTAATCCATGCATCTCGTGTCCATGCGGCAGCTCGTCTGCATGCTCGAGCTCGGAGACATAGCAGTGTTTACCTGCATACGTGCCGAGGTACAGATTGCGGACCGAATTCAATCCGAGATCTGCAAGGTCATGGCAATGAGGAAGGCTCGCCTCGTCATCGACGCGGGCTATCAGGAGCTCGCCGCGATGAAACGCAAACCACAGAGCCGGCTCGTTGCGCTCGGCCGGACCGGTGACCAGCGGCTGGTATTCGTCAGACATGCGATATTTTATCATCCAGCTTGCAGCGGCGATGTGTTTAGCGACATGACACGCCGCAGCGCTGGCGCGGTTAGGTTGGAAGGTAGCGCCGGCTTCGTTCAATGAGATCGGTGGTGCGCTATGCGCTACGATGTATGTGGATTACACTCAATGCGCCGGTGCAAGGAGTCGACATGACAGACCCGAAAGAAAGCGTTGGCCACGACGTCGACCTCGAGGAGGCGACACAGCTTGTTCAAGCGTTGGAGCGGGACCTGGGAAAGGTCTCGGGCGATTCGGCGGATATTCAGCTTCTGCGCGACGAAGTAGCACGGCTGAAAGTGATGCTCGATTCGCCAGCGCGGGAGCATCACGATGTGAAGCAGGGACTGCATAGCATCCGCGACACGTTCGAGCGCGCGCTGGATGAAGCCGTGGCTGACGGTATGAAGGGCAGTCAATACGTCGCTGAGATCGGACGTATCCTCGGAATGTAACCTTGATGTGAAACCGGCGACGATCTTTGATTATCGCCGCCGGCCCAAGTGGTGCAACAACTAGACTTGCAGTGCGCTAGTTACCTCGCACCTTGTTGACAGCAAAGGCCCCAAGCACAAGAAAAAGAATACACAGGATGACGAAGAGGCCAAACAGTATCTTCGCAATGCCTGCTGCGCCTGCTGCAATGCCGGTAAATCCAAACAGACCTGCGATCAATGATAGAACCGCAAAAATGATAGCGTATTTCAGCATCGTGAAGCTCCTTGTTTTAAGTGGGCCGAAATTAGCGTTGCGAAAGCATCGTACCCGCACTGTGCATAAGCAGGTATCGGGCAGCCTGTTAAAGCGACGTAGGAAAAAAGCTTACATATTCGATCGGACCAAGCTCGGCATGGTCGGCAAGGTGCTAGGAATCGCGCTGTTGCTTGCGGGCTGTGCCACATCACCACCGATGGATGAAGCGAAAATATGGGTGGACCGCTTGAGTCCAAATTGCGAAAGCGCGGGCTTCGAGGAATGGACGTCCGGATGGATTCAATGCATCCAAGCGAATTATGCGGCACGTTCCACTGATCGACTCGAACGCACGCGCGATGCGATGGACGCGCCCGCTCGTACGCTGACTTATTGCGCAGTGACTCAGGGCGACGGATACAGGTGCCTGACATTCTAAGCGTCGAGCGCGCTTCAACGCGTATTGAAAAACGCGCATGTGAGCCCAGATAGTCGAAGCGCATCCCGACTGGAGGACGGCATGGATCCGTTTTTCAAACATTTTCGGTCGCTGGAAGAGGGTCTCACGCGCGCTTGGGAAAGCGTCGCCGATGGCTGGCGGGACCTGATTGGCCGCAGCAGCGGGGCGCTCACTTACTTTACGTCTGCGCCGGACTCCGGCAAGGACGCGCCGCAATTTCCCCGGTGGGGGATGCTGGCAGCGGAAACATGGGAAACCGCTCACTCGATAATTATTCGTGTCGAGCTGCCTGGCATTGCAAAGGAAGATCTGAATGTTTCTATCGACGGCAATACGTTGCGGATTCGCGGTCACAAGCGCGAAGAATCGGAACACGAAGGACGCTTCTACCACCTTACCGAACGCGCGTATGGCAAGTTTGAGCGCAATGTTCATTTGCCCCGTGACATAGATAGCGAACGCGCGGAGATTGCTTATGAGAATGGTGTTTTGCGCGTCATCCTTTTGAAAAAGGAACCCGTCCCGCCGCGTCACCTCGATATCCCGTAACTACGCAGGCTGGCCGTCTCGCCGGCGAGACGATATGCCGTCGTCACGCAGCAAGCGGGGACATCACTCGGTGGCTTTTTGTCCCCCTTACGGCGCCCAGGTGGCCGTTCCTACAACGTAATCAGCGTTCTCTTACAAGGGCGCTCAATTGACTAGTCACTTCTAGCTATCGACTTCGATACGCGACCGCTTCATCCTCATCACTGTCCAAGCGAAGAAAAGGGAGGCACGGTGAAATCGATTCTCGACAGTTCTTTCAAATACACGCCGAGTGCAGAAACGGATCTCAGGAAAACGTTTGCGCGCCTTCGCCGTGAGCAATGCAAACCGGTTGTCAAGCACCCACGGGTCGGAAAGTTAGCAAAAATCGTCGATATAAAACAGCTGCGCTCCTAATTCACAAAAATACATAAAGCGCTCACTGACGGGACAATAAGTGCAAACAACGACGGTATACAAATTCAAATATCGCCACAAAACCTCGGGCGAGTGGCTGCAGACCCGATGCCGCTCCACTATTGAAGAAGCGCATAAACGCTACGGCGCATCGAACTGCTTCCCGCTCGAATGGACGAAAGCCGAGCGGGTCTGCGACGAATTGGATGACGATCTCGCCCCGGGTACTTCCGCGTTCCCCGCTTAACGCGTTTATCTGATTTCACACGCGCTGGAATCACGGATCGACTAAGCGAGCGCTGGCGTCGACAGTTTCCTTCTGCGATGCGTCATGGATCGCGGTGCGCTGAATCTCGTCTATCTCCGATCGATTCAACGAGTGCGGCCGTCGTCCCTGGCCCCTTGCTCACCGCAGTGCGGCGCGGTGCCGGTCCTCCTAGCGGGGAGGTGTATCATTCGCGAATCCGCGCGAACAATGTGCGGGTGTGAACATCAATCAACAACAACGACGATGAGATGCGCCGGGGCGGTGGATGACTTCATTTGCGCGGCATTAACGTGAATGAGCTCGCACCGTGAACCCGCCGGGTAATACGTGCCGCGCTTGCGACGACGACATTCGCTGACGCAGCTAGCATCACATGTTGAGGACCGAGCATGCCAGGACATCCCAAGCCCGCGCCTTATGACGAACTGGTAAGGATATCGGCAGAGTTGGGCAGCCTGACACACCGGCTCGCCTTCCTCTACACGAGAATCCCGTACTCTAAAGACTATCAGCGCGCCCAGTACCACCTTGTTGCAGCTGCGGAATCCATCGCGCGAATCCGGGCGGAAGTGAAAAAAGGTTAGCCGGTTATTGCCTGACTCTGCAAACGTTCGGAGTCGCGCGGGACGCTATTCCATCAATCCGTACTTGACAGCGTAATATGTGAGATTGGCATTGGTCTTCATGCCCATCTTTTCGAGTATGCGCGTACGGTAAGTGCTGATAGTTTTTGCGCTAAGGCAAAGCTCATCAGCGATTTCAGACACGACCTGGCCATGCGCCAGTTTGCAGAACACCTGAAATTCGCGCTCCGATAATTCTGTATGCGGTGCTTTCGCCGATTCGCCGTTAAGGTCGCCCGCCAATTGTTCGCCCAGTGAGGGGCTGATGTAGCGTCGGCCCGCCAGCACTCTACGAACGGCGGCGACAAGCTCCGCAGCTTCGCACGCTTTCGATAAATATCCACTCGCCCCGGCCCTTAATAGGTTCACCGCATAGCTATCCTCGGGGTGCATGCTGAAGATGAGCACCGGCAGCTCAGGTTTGAATCGTTTAATCTGCTTGAGCGTATCGACGCCGTTCATTCCGGGCATCGAAACATCAAGCAGAACGATATCCCATGCCGATTCGCGCACCATCTTGATGACTTGGGCGCCGGACGCTGCTTCGCCCGCGATAGTGAGATCGTGGAAGTCGGACAACAGGTCCTTCAGGCCGGCTCGCACGATCTGATGATCGTCCGCCACCAGAATACGTATCATGGATGTGTCCCCCCAATTGTGATGCAACCGCGACGACTAGCATACGGTCACCGTTAGGCCGTCTATTGTCGCTTAGAACATCGCGCGTTTGTTATACTTTAGTGCGCGAACAAACGCCGCGCAGATATCGATGTTCCATGCGGCGTACATTAAACCGCGACGGCGGCCCGATTCGCGCGATCAAGGCCAAGTATCCTCATACTGTCATCAGTTAACGGGAACACGTGAGTCCGCATCGATGGTGAAGAAAACAGGATCGATCAGCAAGGCACTAACAGGCATCCAGGGACTGGATGAAATTACGGCAGGTGGCTTACCCGAGGGACGGGCGACGCTTGTCTGCGGGGCGGCGGGCTGCGGTAAAACAATGCTCGCGATGGAGTTCCTTGTGCGCGGCGCCTCGCAATACGGGGACGCAGGCGTGTTCATGATGTTCGAGGAAAGGCCGGCCGAAATCATAGCGAACGTCCGCGGGCTGGGTTTCGACGTTGACAAGCTGGTTGCGCAAAAGAAAATCAAACTGGAATATGTGCGTGTCGAGCGCAGCGAAATCGAAGAGACGGGCGAGTATGATCTCGAAGGCCTGTTCATACGGCTCGGTCATGCGATCGACTCAGTCCGCGCCAAGCGCGTAGTGTTGGATACAATCGAAGCGCTGTTCGCGGGACTGCCGAATCACGGGATCCTGCGCGCGGAGTTGCGACGACTTTTCCAATGGCTCAAAGATCGCAACGTGACCGCTATCATTACCGGCGAGCGCGGCGAGAATTCGCTGACTCGCTACGGTCTCGAAGAGTATGTCGCTGATTGCGTGATCACACTCGACAACCGTGTTCACGATCAAATTTCTACGCGCCGCCTGCGAGTCGTGAAGTATCGCGGCTCGACGCACGGCACTAATGAATATCCCTTCCTCATTGGCAATACCGGCATCTCCGTGCTGCCCGTTACTTCGCTAACCCTCGACCATCAGGCTTCGCGTGAGCGCGTGTCGACCGGGATTCAGGGGCTCGACGAGATGCTCGGCGGAAAGGGCGTCTTCCGCGGCAGCAGTGTGTTGGTGTCAGGCACCGCCGGCACGGGCAAGAGCAGCATCGCCGCCAGGTTTGTCGAAGCGGCGTGCGCGCGGGGGGAACGGTGTCTCTTGTTTGCATACGAAGAATCGCCCGCGCAGCTGACTCGCAATATGCAGTCGATCGGCATCGATGTCGAGCGATGGATAAAGCGCAAACTGTTGCAGGTGCATTCGTCACGCCCGACGCTGTGCGGTCTCGAGCAGCATTTAGTCATAATGCATGATGCTGTTCGCGCTTTTGCGCCTTCGGTTGTGGCAATCGATCCCATCAGCAATCTCACGCTCAATAATGATCCCGTTGACGTGCGGCCGGCGTTGATGCGTCTCATCGATTTTCTCAAGCGGAAGCAGGTAACGACGATCTTTACCAGTCTCGTTACTACGGACGCAGCATCGCGCGAGGATTCCGAAGTCGGTGTGTCGTCGCTTATGGATACGTGGCTGTTGGTGCGCAACGTCGAATCCAATGGCGAACGTAATCGCATGCTCTTTCTGTTGAAGTCTCGCGGTATGGCGCACTCGAATCGAGTACGCGAATTTCTCCTGACGGATCAAGGCATAACGCTCGCAGACGTGTTTCTCGGGCGGGATGGGATACTGACCGGCTCCGCACGCGTGCAGCAGCAAGCGCATGACCGCGCATTGGACGGCCTGCGACGGGCTGGGGTTGATGCAACTGCCGGACGCGCGGCGGCAGCCAAAGGTGCTCGAAAAAGGGCGACGCGATGAGTACAAGTTCCGCGCACTCCCGTAAAAAAATCAGGGCGGTCCCGCCTAAGCCCGAATGGCAGTTACGTCTTTATGTAGCCGGTCAAACCAGCAAGTCGGTGACCGCGTTAGCCAACCTCGAACGCATTTGCGAGACGCACCTGTCCGGCCGCTACGTTATCGAAATCATTGACCTCCTCGTGAATCCGCAGCTTGCCGCGGGAGACCAGATATTGGCAGTGCCGACGCTGGTCCGCAAATTGCCGCAGCCGATCAAGAAGATCATCGGCGATTTGTCAAACGAGGCGCGTGTGCTCGTCGGTCTCGACGTGCAGCCACTCAAGTGAAAATGCAGCAGCGACATGGCCCGGAAAAAGACGACCTCCGGTAAATCGGACGCCCAGTTTCTTGAAGCGGCCATTGAAGCCGCGCACAACGCACGCTATGTGCTGCGGCTCTATGTGACCGGCACGACGCCGCATTCGATGCGCGCGATCGTGAATATTCGCAAGATCTGTGAGCAGCACCTCAAAGGCCGCTATGAGCTCGAGGTGATCGACATCGCGCAGAATCCAGCGCTGGCGGAAGGGGAGCAAATCATCGCTGCCCCGACGCTTATAAAAAAGCTTCCGCTACCATTGCGTCGGTTCATCGGTGATATGTCGCAACCGGAGCGTCTGTTGCTGGGCCTCGATCTTCGTCATGTGGGTGAAAAATCAGGGCAGTCGGATCCGGGATAGATTCGAATACGCGTATTGTCATGCCTATCAAAGAGCTGGCTCAGCAGACCCTGCTTGATGAAAACGCGCAACTGCGTGCGCGGCTCGAAGAGGCAGAGGAAACGATACGCGCCATTCGGTCCGGCGAAGTAGATGCGCTCGTCGTCGGCACGCAGCTCTATACACTGGAGAGCGCCGATGCCGCGTCGAACCGTTTTCGCGGCAACGTTCTGGATCAGATCAACGATGCAGTCATTGCGGTGGATGACGAATATCGCGTCACTTACTTTAACGCCGCGGCCGAGAGGCTATACGATGTCGCAGCTTCAGCGGTGCTCGGTTGCCCGCTTGAAGAGGTCTACCGCGAGCGCTGGCTCGGCGAAAACGATGAAGATACTGCCGATGCGATGTTACGCACAAGCGGTTACTGGCGCGGCGAGAATATTCATATAAAGAAGAGCGGCGAGGAAATTTACGTTGAAACGTCGGTAAGCCGGCTGCTTCATTCCAATGGCACGAGCGGCATACTGGCGGTGATCCGCGACTCGACCGCGCGCAAACGCGCCGAGCAGTCCTTGCTGGATATCTCGATGACGCAGCAACGCAGCGCGCGGGAATTGCGAAGTCTGGCTAACAATCTCCCGGAGCTCGTCGCGCGATTCGATGCCGACCACCGTTATCTATTTGTCAATAAGGCGGTTGCCAGCGCGACGGGAATTGATGTACGAGCGTTTCACGGACATACCAATGGTGAGCTAGGCATTATTCCAGCGCTTTGCGCGCTGTGGGACGATCATCTGACACTTGTCTTCAGATCCGAAACGGAGTCGAAATTCGAATTCGAATACGAGACGCCCGCGGGACGTCGTCTACTTTCTATACTTATCTAATTCCGGAAAAAGACCTGACCGGCAGCGTCGTTTCGTGCCTGTGCGTCGGTCATGACATCACGGAGCGCAAGCGCGCCGAGGCAGCGGCTCACGAGACGAGCCGGCGCAAGGATGAGTTTCTTGCGACGCTGGCGCACGAGTTGCGCAATCCGCTGGCGCCCATACGCAACGCGATCGAGATCATGCGGCTCTCGCCCGTGCGCGAAGTTCGAATACAGGCCCGCAACATGATTGAACGGCAGTTGACGCAAATGGTGCGTCTGGTCGATGACCTGCTTGACGTCAGTCGCATTACGTTGGGCCGCGTCGAGCTGCGCAAACAACGCACCTACCTCGCGACCGTGATTCAGAACGCCGTTGAGACGAGCCGGCCGCTCATAGAGGCATCATCGCATGAGTTGACCGTCAACCTGCCGGCATCACCGGTGGTAGTCGATGCCGACAGCACGCGCCTCGCGCAGGTTTTCGTCAATCTATTGAACAACGCCGCAAAATATACACCCGCGAACGGACGCATCATATTGACGGCCGTGACGGAAGGCAGCGATGTTTGTATTAGCGTGCGGGACACCGGTATCGGCATTCCGCAAGAAATGCTCCCGCTCGTATTTGAGTTGTTCACGCAAGTCGATCGTGCCCTCGATCGCGCTCAGGGCGGCCTCGGCATCGGCCTGACGCTCGTCAAGCGGCTGGTGGAAATGCACGGCGGGACGGTGGAAGCGCGCAGCGAAGGCGAAGGCCGCGGCAGTGAGTTTGTCGTACGATTGCCGTTGGTGGCGACCGCGACGACACCGACGTTTCAAGCTGCCCAAGACGCAGATCCCGACGGAGGGCCGGGCAACCGCTGCCGCGTACTTGTGGTCGATGACAATCGCGACGCGAATGACAGTTTGACGGCGCTGCTCCGGCTGCAGGGGCACATAACCGCTGCGGCATACGATGGGCTCGAAGCAATCAGCGCTACCGAGCATTTTCATCCCGAGGCCATACTGCTCGACATCGGCCTGCCGAAACTAAACGGGTATGAAGCCGCTCGCCAAATCCGTAAGCAGCCCGGGGGCGAGCGTCTGATGCTGATCGCGCTGACGGGCTGGGGCCAGGAAGAAGACCGGCGCCGCTCGCGCGATGCGGGTTTCGATCATCACCTGGTCAAGCCGGCTGATCCGCTTGAATTGGAGAGGATTCTCGCGCCTTTACGCCGCAATTCTGTCGCCCACCCGTAGCGACCGGCGTTAATTTCCGGCGAGCCGTGCGCCAGTACTTGTCCGACGGCGACCGCTAGCACATGAAAGTGGTCCCCGCCGATAGCATTGCCGCTGTATGACTTCATAATGATGTGCGAGATGTGCCTGCGTATCTGGAGTAACTCCCATTCAATGTGATCAGATCGAGCGCGAGTTGAACAAGACCGCACCAGTGCGCCGCTAACGGAACTATCCAAAGGATTGAGCGATCGAGCTTGCCATGTGTTTTCATTCAGACGTGACTGGTAATCTAACGCGCGACGCTACTCGGGCTGCTTCGTTCGGGCATTGCCTTAGCAAACATCCGAGAACCGGGCGCCGCATGGTTCAACGCGATATTTTGTTGTGCGCGGCGCGCTTGTGAACATGCGCGCGTACCCACTCGCGCGGGTCCAAGCCATTGGCGGACGGGTATGGTCGGCGGCGCTGGTCGTTTCGGGTGTCGCCTTGGTGGTCTGGGCAACGATCGTACTCAGTGCTCAGGCGGTGTATTGGGTGAAGACAGGTGTTTGGGTCCCGATCAATGTGTTTCACGCTGCCTTTCTCAATGCGGCAGTCACGGCCGGTCAACCGCTTGTCGTGACCCTCGTATCGATTGAAAACGGACTGGCGCGACTTGTGCTCTCGCTGCCGTCGATTGAATTCAAACAAGCAATCATAGGAGCTTTGGACGCGGTGCCTTTTGCCGCCAGCCTGTACGGCACCGGAGGCATTCTGTTGTACTTGAGCAGGGAAGGAACGATGTACGAAAGGACCGTCGCCGCACGTCGCACCCTGCGTGCGTGAATTCAATGAGGGCAACCGCACTCGTGGAACCCTCCGGTCGGCGCCAAGGGAGTCGACACGCTGCCACTGATGCCGATAAGATATTCATCGTCCGCATGCGGGAGGCAAGTCGTGCGCAATGGCATCACTGCGTGTCTATCGCTGCTGTGCTCGATCGGGGCACATGCCCAGCCAGCATTATCCGAGCGCGCAAACCGGTTTGATGGCAACTGGGACGTGCGCATCTATTGTCCCTCTAACAGCGAGGAATCGGGCGCCAAGGGCTACACGTTTGAATTTCCCGCCACCGTTGTGAACGGCGAGCTATCCGGCTCGCACGGTGAAGAGGGATCAGCAGGTTCTCTTCATATCGAAGGCCCGATCAACTCTGATGGAACCGCCGAACTCCACGCGCGGGGCCGCACCAATAATCCCGATTACGCGGTGAACAAGCCGTCTCGAGGCTCCGCGTACACGTATCGCATCAAAGCGCAGTTCGACGAGAAGGGCGGCAAGGGCAGCCGCATGGAGGCGCGAGTATGCAACTTCACGTTCAAAAAGCGCTGATTCCGTTCGACTACGCCGTCGCTTGACCGGCAACGGAGGAGTGGACATTTGTCTGCGCGAGTGCGGCTCGCAACCGCCAGCGTCCGGCAGCGAGAATAATGTAGATTCCGCCAATCTCGAACAACCAGTTCATCTTAATGCCGATATATTCAGAGTTGATGAGCGCGTCGACATGATGAAACGAAGCGGCACGCAGAACGACAAAGGCGAGCAGACATACGCTGCCTACGAGGGCGAGAACGGTCGCTGCATGCACTTTGCGAGCGTAGATTGCCGCACCTGCAACTGCTAGTCCGGCGCAGACAGCGATGGTATAGATAAACTCTTTTTGGTACTTCATGGCGGCGCACATACCAGCCCTGTTGGACTGCAATCATGCGGCCGATCTCCGTCAGCGCCGACTGCAGGTCCAGTTGTTTGTTAATTCCCAACGCTAGCAAGCCCAAGGCAAGAATCCGCCACAGTGTCGCTTCGCGCGGCTTCATCAAGATGTGAATGCCTCTTCACAAGTCGGTAGCTTTGCCAGGCGCCCAACGCATATAAGCCAACAGTGACCCAGCCGATAATCGTCGGATCACCGATACCCGGCGACCAGCGCCCGATCCAGCCATCACTTACTGTCATTTACAAGTATCAGTTTTATAGTGCTGGTTTTATTTAGGTTTTACATTAGCAGCAACGCACGCCTGACAACAGTATAAGAATTAAATGCAGCAATTTGTCCTTATTTCGCGACACCGCATACGTTCATGCTAGTTGCCGAGTGCGTAACCCTGCGGAGGGTAGCCATGAATGGACTGCATGAACCATGTTTGCGTATAGCGCATGGCCTCGCCGTCGCAGCGGCGCTATGCGGACTGTATCTCATGATCGTTGAGTCAATTGACCTCGGGCTTTACGGCATGATGCTCTTCGGCCTGGCGCTCGGTGTTGAAGTGATTGTCGGCGTGCATTGCCACGACGAGCACGCAAAAGCACACGGAGCATCCAGTTGTCCGATGAGTGACACGCGCCCGCTTGAGCATCGTCACCATTGAAATGACTTCCCGGCACATCGGCTGGATTTGAATAGCGCGCAGCGACTAACCTGTAGAAGCTACAGTTCGTCGTCTTCCTACAGTCGGGGCTCGTGCAGACGGCAGCGGAGTTATAAGCTGCGACGGACCAACAGCGGAACAGCAATTTTCGTTTGCTACGGACAAAATACCTATAGAGTTAAGCGCACAACAACCGAAACTGAACACAGTTTCGACGACCCCATAATCAGAAAAATATGTTGCATGAGTTGCAGTGTTCGCCTTAGCGCCTGGACAGTGACGTCCTCGAACGTCTGCGTACATGGAGCGGGCGCTGTGTACCAATGCATTTTGCAACGGCCCTCGGCCTGCAGCCTGCGCTATCCGCTGCGCTTTATTTGCAGCAATCCCGTGACCTGGTCCGAGCAAGTCATCGACGGAGTTTTCCGATGAATGGCGGCACTTATGAAAAGGTCACCGCTGCGCTAGCTTGTAACGAAGCGACGGTCAGCACCCCTGACATCTTGCCCGTGGCTGCGAACGGACGCCTGATAATAAAACGTCCGGCAATCCCGCTTTGGTTGACAGCGGTCAGTCCAGCGCTCGCTACAGTGGCACTTGGCGGCGTTCTCCTGAGCACGATCTACTTCACGCTGCTCGACTGGCAGTGGGTCGCATTCCTGGGCGGGGTCCTGTTTGCTGCGCTGCTCGCGCTTGCCAGCCGCGCTTCGCAGGCCGAGTGGGCGATCTCGCGTCGCGTAGCAGAGCTTACCCGTGTGCGAGATGAGCTTAGCCGGGAGACGGCGGCCAAGATGCAGGCGGAGGCAGCGGCATGGCTGAGCATCAATCAACTGCGTCTGCTGAGCGACGCAATGACGGCGATGGTCGCCTATATCGACGCTGGTCAGCGCATACGCTTTCATAACCGGATGTTTCGTGAGTGGCTTGGATTACGCTCGGCTCTCGTCGATGGCCAACTTCTATGCGACGTACTCGGGCTTGGGGTTTATGCGGAAATCGAAGATAAGGTAGCGAGAGCCCTGGCGGGAGAGCAGGTTCATTACGAAAGAACGCAAACCGTGGGCAAGACGTTGCCGCGGGATCTCAAGATCACCTACCTGCCTCACTTCGACGCCAATCGCAAGGTGATGGGCTTCCTGGCGTTACTGGAAGATGCCGCCGTCCCGACGTTTTCGCTTGAGCCGTTAGACGATGACGCTGTCAGGGCCGGTACCGAACACCGGCTGGCCCAAAATCCGTTGGTGGTAACCGATGAAGGCGGCCAAACGCTTTATCTGCGCTCGATGACCGAGCAGCTAACCGGTTGGAGCGACCCGCAGCAACGTCTGCGCCACGCGCTCGATAGCAACGAATTCCGATTGGTACTGCCAGGACATCGCTGCCGTTTTCGACGATTCGGTCCAGCAATGGGGCTACGAGATTCTGATCAGGCTAAAAGAAGAAGAGGAAAATCTGACACCTCCCGGTGCTTTCATTCCGGTCGCAGAGCAGTTCAACATGACGACGGATCTCGACTGCTGGGTTGTACGTAACGTACTCAGCTGGCACGGAGACCACCGGCGCAAAAGTCCCGCATGGACGAATTCAATCTACTTCATCAATCTGTTCACATCATCGATACACGACGCGAATTTCGTTGAATACGTGCGCAAGCAACTCGCCGATAATCAGGTACCGCCGCACGTATTGTGCTTCGAGGTGAGTGAGCAGGAAGCGGTCAGCGGCCACCCGGCCGTCGCCAAGTTTGTCGGCGATCTGCGCCGCATCGGCTGCCGCGTATCGCTGGGCGGATTCGGCGGAGGTAAGGTGTCATTCGATACCCTTAAACATTTGCCGGTAGATTTTCTGAAGATCGACGGCGATCTTGTCCGCAACGTAATCGAGGATCCCGTTAGTCAGGCGAAGATCAGGGCTATCGCGCGCGTGAGCAAAGTGATCGGCATGAAGACTATCGCTCAGTTCGCCGAAAGCGACCATGTCGTCAATATGCTTGCACAATTGCAGATCGACTACGCGCAAGGATTCGCGATTGGAAAACCGCGCTCAATAGATCAAGTCGTAGTTCTGTAAATCAAGAGGTTTCTGACGAGCCCCTGAGAGCGGGACGAGGCAGCTCAAACGCGAACTCCGGAGTCGCCCGTCCATCGTTCCGACGCAGGCCTCTGCTGGCGTTAGAATTTCGGTGTATTGCTCCCGCCGTCCCCGAAGCTCGTATGGACATCCGAAATCGAGCTCATGTCCTTGGCGCTGACTCCAGCGTGCATGCCGATTTCATCGGCGATCGACACAGAGGTGATGTGCTCGTGCGTGAAGTCCGGGGAAAGGTTCGCGACCGGATGACCATCGCGCCATGTTGTTTCCAGCATATTCGGCAAATTGATTTGTGAAGAGTCGGTTGCTTTCGGCACCATCGGCTGTACGGACACGCGCAGGTCATCCAGTTGCTTGTGCATCTGCTCTATGCGCTTTTCTGCCGTTACTTCGTCGCTACCGGCGCCAAGCTCCCCGGTCGTTTTGTCACTGACTACAAACCGGCCATTGTCGACTTTGGAAATCTCGTAGGGGTCGCGGAACTGTTCGTACGCGAGAAGAAAAGTTATGGCGAAACTGATTATCGCAAAGTGTGCAATACGCATACTTCTCACCTTCCGCACAACGGCAAACATGTTTCAATAGATTCTATAGCCAATTGTAGTCCACGATCGACGTAAATATCCGCTCAACATCGCCCCGTAAATGCTTGGGCGCTATGATTTACAGTCGAAGCGCATCACGACAGCACTCCTGAAGGTTTAGTCCCGTATGGACGCACATCACTTCTTGAGGTTTTCGACATATACCAGGTAGCGCTGAGAGCGTTGAGTATGCAAGTAATTGTGAATATCGATGTCGATGATTTAGACAAGGCCATACAGTTTTATACGACGGCCCTGGACCTTCGGCTCAATCGACGCCTATTCGATAGCTCAGTGGCCGAAATGGTTGGGCCGACGGCGACGATACATCTTCTTTTGAAACCCGCCGGCACTGCTCCGTTTGACTCATCAGGAGTCACTCGTCACTATCAACGGCACTGGACGCCTGTGCATTTAGACTTCGCCGTCGAGGACATTTCGGGCACCGTGGACCGCGCGGTTGCAGCTGGTGCAGTACTGCATGGCCAAATCGCAACCTACATTTGGGGACATCTGGCCACACTGAGTGACCCATTCGGTCATGGATTCTGCCTGATCCAGTTCATCGACACCGGATATGACGCAGTGCGTTGACTGAGAGGTTAGCGCGGAGCGCCGGTCCGGGTCGTCTCCTGGTTTTGACCGGATCGCTTGTCCGTACCCTTGCTGACAACAATCCAGGTCGGCGCATGGTCGCTTGCACCAGGCACGCCGCGTACGGACTTATCGACGTTTGCATCGATCAGACGTGCCGAAAGCTGAGGATTAAGGAGTAGGTGGTCGATGCGCAGGCCTGCATCCCGCTCCCAGCGCTTTCGCATATAGTCCCAGTACGTGAAGATGCGATCCGTCGGATGGCGAGCCCGAATAGCGTCTATCCACCCAGGCTGCAACAAACGGCGGAAAGCCTCGCGGCTTTGCGGTTGCACGAGGGCGTCATCGTCGTAGGAAGTGGTGGCATAGATGTCTGCTTCAGTGGGAACGACGTTATAGTCCCCCGCAAGAACGACTGGCGTGTCGCTCGTATATAAACTCGAGGCATGCGAGATAAGGCGGTCGAGCCAGGCGAGCTTGTAATCGAATTTAGGGCCTGGCTGGGGATTGCCGTTAGGTGCGTAGATGCATCCCACCACGATGTCGCCTACGGTCGCCTGGATATAACGAGCCTGAACATCGTCGTCGTCTCCGGGTAATCCGCGTTGGACTTGGGAGGGCTGCGTTCCGCGGGCGAGAATGGCGACGCCGTTGTAGCGCGGTTTCTGTCCTTGCCAGACGGCGCCGTAGCCAGCGTTATGTATCTCTTCGACCGGAAACTCGTCGTGGTAGATACGCAATTCCTGTAAGCACACGACATCGGGTTTGGCGGTGTCGAGCCACTCCAGGAGTCGCGGAAGTCGATTGCGGATGCTATTGATGTTAAACGTGGCGATCTTCGTCGCCACTGATTTTTTGGCATTCAATTCTGTGACACGCTAAGAACTTTGCAGCTACGCTTCACTGTTTAATTGCGCCACATTGTATTGCACTTCCCTACAGCGTAGGCGCGTCCCGTCACGCGCATTGGCGCGACGCAGGCACGATCCCGTCGAGCTTCTTATGATGGACGCTTCAGCAGGTTGGATGTTTGTTCCGCCCACAAGGGCGCCATGACGTTAAGCGCGCGCCGCGTGCAGTGACGATCAGCAGTGACTAGGGGAATCGCGAATGTAGCCAGTTTTTTCGATTCAGTTTCATTGATAAAGTCAGGCCGACGACTACTGACACCAAGGAGAATCCAACTACCGCCACGACAGCGATTATGGTGAGCACCCACAGTGGTATCAACATATTGCCTCCTTGTCAGCTCAGCGCGTTTGCACAGCATGTATCCTACGCCGGCGTTCTATGTGTGCAATAGACCAATGGGCATAAGCTGTTCTCGCAGAAGGCTGGCGATGGCCGCTCTCTTACTGCATCTTAACGATAGTATGCGCGGGCGTCTGCGCGAGCTTGGTGGTGTTCGAGATTTGCAATGAAACTACAGGTGACGAGCGCCGTAGATCGTGTAATGTGTGGTGCGTCAGTGGCCGCCAAAAAGCGCCCCGGATGGAGCTGCCTCCAATTTCGCTAACAGCGTCGCGAAGAGGGCATCAGTTAGTAAGTAACAAGTAGGGTGCTACAAACCAAACAGCACCCATAATGATTAACAACGCCGCCGGCAAGACAATATATATTCGACGACTGACCGCCGTCGGATTCCGCACTCACGGGCGCCTAGCGCTGGAAACGGGCATTCGGTTCCTTCGTTCCATTCGTCGTCATTAACACCGTTTAAGTGACTCGTCGCAATAGCCCGTTATGATCACTGCGGTCCTGTCGAGCGATGGTGCCATGATCTAAGTGCTAAGTCGCGACGCGCCACGCTGGTGTGTCGACCGGAAATGTAAACCCGGTTGTGACTGAAAAAATAGACGGCTCTAACGGTGCAGCCCAATCAATTGAGCCATCGGTGCCAAAGCCATGTGTGGGGCGTTGCCATGACCGGTCGACAACACCATGTCCGTACGATCGCACGACATGGCATACGCCCGTGAGAAGCACCTCGAAGCAATTGTCGAAAACCCGGTCTTGAACCGCGAGGTTCAACGAGGCGACGGTTTTGACGCTCGGATAAAGCACTGCGGTCGGCTGCAGAATGCCAAGAAAGTATCGTCCGACAACACTACTAAGCTTGTACAGAGAGTCGTCGGGCTGGCGAAACAACGCTGCTAAAAAAGCATCGGCGTACAACGTTTTCTTGATTATGGCTTCCGGAGTAGTCGCGAAAAATGCCGCTAGAGTGTCTTCAACATTCTTGGCAGGAAAGAAGAATCTGCCGGTATGAAAAAAATGTTCATACGCACCGATCACCAGGGCAGTTATCTGCACATCGGCGCGCGGACGACAAATGATGTATTGGATTGTTTGTCCTCCCGGCGGCAGCACGACGGGCAATAGTTCGGCATCGACCGTTGCGCGATTCCACGACGCATAAAACACCCGTTCGCCGGGGCAACTGAATCGTCCGTATCTCGGACTAGGCTTTTGCGGATAAATCAAGTCGTAAAGACTATCTTTTATTGGCTCGACGGGCGCGAGCAGTCGGCCTCGGTGCCATATATTGCTTGTATCCAGGGAAATGCCGAGGCCTGTGTACGACGAGGCAATACCGAAGTCCCTGAATCGCGTTAACACCTCATCGTCCGAGCATGTCTCGAGATCGAGTGCTTTCAGTGCCGTAGCTTTTTTAACGACGTCGTGCATGGCATTGTCCACGTCGAGACACCGCTAGTACGGATGCGTTACGATTACCAGAGTCGTTCATGGCTTTCACGAATTCACCTGCGGCCAGTGCGCTATAGGCGGCGCCGACGCAATCGCATCGGTGGCGTCTTGTGCAGGTCCATACTTCCTTAGGCGAGACCGCCGCCCCTGCAGGCGAGTCACTGTTGTTATGGTGGGTGGTACTGGGATCGAACCAGTGGCCCCTGCCGTGTGAATGCTAGCATCATATGTGTAACAAATCGCAAATCAACGTCTTACGCATGCCGGCTCTGCAATCGTATGACTAAAAGCGACAGTACAGGTCTATAAGTGTCCCAAAAGTATACCCATTTTTAGAACCACGAGGATTCACCCGCCTTATTGCACGACGCATGGTGTTCTCGACTCAAAGATATTGACTAATTCTGGCCGCTCGGAATTATGTCGCTTGAGCGAACGTTGAAGTTCGATGCGTCCCAAGCTCGCCGACTTGGGCGAATTCGGGCACTGGAGCGAGTTTATTGCTTTGCCCTGAACGGCCAAAGCCGACCTTCGGTCGCTCGTCACGGAACAGTCTGCTTTCAGATATCAAGCTGCCTTTGACTCGAATTGCACCGCTAGCGGCTTCTCGGCCAATGCGGCCGTTGGCCCTGCGCGACGTAGGCGACCGGTGTAGATCACTGACCGGCCACTGCCCGCGAATTAGATCATATGGCAGCTTTCCATTACGACAAATCGGTATATCCCGACCCGAAAGAGATGTTCATGTTTCTCAATAGCGGTCATTCGCGGTGTTCCTCGATCACTTTATCGGCACACACGAGGATCGAGTTGGAAATCTTGATGCCGAGTGCCTTGGCGGTTTGCATGTTAACCGCTACAGGCACACGACCAGCCGGCTAGACACGCCCTGGGAATTTCCGTCCCGGTGGCGCTACTTTATCTGCTCGAAGGCCCAACTGGGGACATCGCCGGTGTTCGGCGGAAGGCTCAACCAATGGTTGGGGTTCTTCGCAATCGCGCGTCCCGCATCAAATGCCGCGCGCATCTGTTTCGGGTCGAAGGCGAGCGGGTCTTTGCCGATGTTTACGTTGTCGGGAATCGCCACCATCTTGAAGTTGTAGCCCAGAAACTTGGCGCCGAAGTAGGCCCGCGTCATCGCCGTCAGCATGGACTGGTCCATCATTACGCTGACGGTTGTGGCTGCCACGTCACCGAGCGCCCTGCGCAAGGCTTCGGGCGGGCTATGCAGCTTGCCGTTGTCGACCAGATATAGGTTACCCGGCCCAAATGGCGGAGGCGGGGGACGCACGGTCCCGCCTATCCCTGCGATGACAATATTCGAACGGGCGGCCCCGTCGACGAACAGATGACCGTCGATTTCCACCGGCGGAAAGACGATGGGAAACGATGCTGAGGCGAGCAACACCTGACGATAAAGCTCGAGGTTGCCGTCTTTCGCGATCAGCGACATATTCCAGACCCAGGTCTGGCCGTAATCGATGTTGGTCGTGCCCACGAACAGGAACCGGTCGTCGTTGTTGTACGCGGCAGCCACGCGTTTCAAGGTCTCCGCGGTAATGAATCTGGCGATGAGTGCCCGCAACGGTGCGGTGTCCGAGAGCGAATCGGCCCCGAATGCGAGACTGAAGACCCCTCTTTCGTTATGGACGTCTTTCTTGGCGATCTGCGTGTACATCTCTACGAGCTGCGCATCGTCGGCCGGGGTGCCGAGCAGCGCGTGGGTCGCCAGTAATGCACCGGTGCTCACACCGCCGACCATATCAAACTCGGGCCGTTGACCGCTTTCGCGCCAACCGGTCAGCAGGCCGGCACCGAAGGCGCCGTTCTGGCCGCCGCCCGAGAGGGACAGGAGATTCAGCGCACGCCCTTTCTTGCGCTCCATTTGACGGATAAGATTTCCGCCTGCCGCCACAACCTCTGCGTAAATAGGCGAAACCTGGCCCGGATTCAGCGGATCGTAACCATTCTGCAGCGAGGCATAGGCCGACGCCTTTTGCGACAGCGCTCGTTCCGGCGGCGACGCACATCCCGCGAGCAGCAGCGCCGCGACCACACCTGCGAAAGCGATCAATGATCGGAGACTCAAAATCCCGTCACCTCCTGTTAGCCAATGTTTAAACCTTCTAGCATGGGCGAAAGTGGTGCCCCAGTGGACCTTGGTCCAATCCGAATGTGGCTCGCGGCGTGTCTCAAACAACTATGATCGGCCTGAAGCGCGCGCTTACCACTGATCTCATGCGTGCGGTGCACGCCTTGCTCGCTGGAAAGCGTTACGTCTCACCGGCAATCATGAAGTGATCACTTAATCGGAAAGGACGGTGAAGTTATGCAGGTTACGAGCAAAACACTGGAAGTTTCAGCACTGATGGTAGCCGCGCTGTGTGCGACTGCGGTTTCGGCGCAGTCTTTCGTCTATCCGGCCAAGGGCCAGTCACCCGCGCAACAGCAGAAGGACGAAGGGCAATGCCACACGTGGGCCGTGCAGCAGAGCAAGTACGACCCGGCCAAGCCGCCGCCGGCAGCGGTTGCACCGCCGCCCACCACAGCGTCGGGGACCACGCCGGGCGCTGGCGTGCGCGGCGCAGCGCGGGGTGCTGTGGTCGGTGAAGTGGTCGGCGATGACGCGCGCACGGGCGCTGCCGTAGGGGCGGTCGCCGCGCGCGGCCAGAGCCGCCGGCAAAATGCGGCGCAGGGGCAACAGCAGCAGCAGGCGGCGACGCAGCAGCAGCAGGCGGGCATGAGCGCCTATCAAAACGCGCGCGCGGCGTGCCTGTCGGGCCGTGGGTACTCAGTGAAGTAACGCAACCCCGTAATAACAAAACACGGAAGCAATCATGATAGGACACGATTCAAATTTTCGGGAGAGTCGTCGATGCGCAGTTACACGTTGCACCATATTTCGATCTCATTGTTCGCAGGAGCGCTGGCGACGCTTGCGTTCGTTCATCCGGCGTTCGCCGCCAGCGATCAAGAGCAGCTCGTCAGTAAGGCCGAGGCGACGCTCAAACATTTCCAGAACGATCCGCAGATGACGTGGATTCGCACTCATCTCAAGGACGCGAAGGCGGTCATGATCGCGCCGGAAGTGCGCAGAGCGGGATTTGTTCTTGGCGGCTCCGGCGGCCGCGCAGTCCTCATCGGGCGCGACCCCTCGGGCAAGTGGTCGGGGCCGGCGTTTTACACACTCGCAAGTGCAAGCGTTGGCTTTCAGGCGGGCGCGGATAAGTCGGAAGTGGTGATGCTGGTGATGACCGACAAAGGGTTAACGAACCTGCTCAACACCCAAATGAAACTGGGAGGCGATGCGAGTATCGCGGCTGGCCCCGTCGGCACGGGTGCGGAAAAGGACTTCACAACGGACATCGTGTCGTTCAGCCGCGCGAAAGGGCTTTATGGAGGCGTAAACCTTGACGGCACGCTGGTCAAAGTGAACCAGGAATGGAATGACAAATATTTCGGCCAGGCCGCATCGCCCGTCGATATCCTTGTGCGGCATTCCGTGCACACCAGCAAGGGCGACCGCTTGGTGCAGCAGGTGTCGCAGGCCGCGCGCAAGTAAGCGACTGCCATTTTGTCATATCTCACAAGGTTGCGAGGTCCAAGCGCAACGGCTCGTGCAAAGGACGCAGTTTGGCAGCCTGCCTGGTTCCTGCAAAGATAACATTGCAACATTGCATGCTGCTGCGTAAACGCGCCGTCGCCTTTCAGAGCCTGATGCGATTCCTCTATTGCTGGTTTGCCGTCACAGGGAAGTGTTCGGTGCCGATTATGCGCAACTCTACGACGTCGGCTATGGCTTGACAGTGAAGGCAATGAGCTAGTCCAAGGTGCCTCCTGGTTTTGAGTCGGTTCTCCCGACGGGCAAGTAGCCAGGCACTCGGAAGTTCACACCAAGGATCTTGCGCTGTTCGTGTGGCAGCTCGCCGGAGCACATGAGCGGCCGAATTGCGGGCAGCACCAAATCCATGATGGCAGCGATTCGCGTTGAGCATCCATCGCCTCCTCGCCACCGCGAAGGGTATAAATGCGCGCGCTGTTTTTGCGCAGAGTGGAGCCGGTTTACGGCGTGCGCAACGATTCCAGAAGGATCAGCAAGTTTTGCGGGCTGACCCGAATGATGCCCAAGCGTGGGCTATCGATATCGGCGATGAGGAAGAATGCGATCGAGACAATGATTGGCAGAATGGGCAGCAAGTAAACGTCAGTCTTGCCACCCGATCCGCCGACGCCTATGAAAATAACAGCGCACGTCGCAACTAGAAACATAAGGGCCCATGCCGCAGGGGGAATGCGATTTGACCAAGCCGATTGTGTGTAGCCTTGCGAGTTCAGCACATCATTCATTCCGGCAGTAACAAGCGCCATCACGGGTGTCGGGTTGGAAGTCGACGGTCCGACTATTGCAGCCCACAACTCCTTTTGAACTGTCATGGTTTTGGCGTTGATCTGGTTGACCGCTGAATTATCATAGGTTGTATAAAACAATATTCGTTGCTCGGTGTACGTCAATAACTGCGCTCGGACTTTTGCGGCGTCTGCACTGGCAGTAGGTCGGCGCGTACATATGCACAGTGCCGATTGCATTGGCTTCGGCCTCTTGTCATCGGCAAAACGCCATTCAATCACCAGGTTTCTCTCTACGACATGTCCAAGCTCGCGCATTCCATCAGCGAACGCCTCGTACGTGTACGAGTCGAGAGAATCCGGACGACGGCGCACTGACAGGACACCGACACGCCAAACTTTACCCTGCTGTTGCGCGAAGGAGTCGAGCGAACACGCAAGCGCCCCCACACCAAGCGCAACGATAAGTCTGCGGCGATTGTTCATCTCTCCCTCCGAGACAAACTGAGCGACCATTATGCCAAATCGTAGGAAGGGAATAGATTTGCGAGGGGGTGTCATCACCGATTGGGCCGAACAAACGTAACCGTGACCTTCCGCTTGTGGCCGATTGCGGTGTCCGCGATCGACTGCTGGCGACGTAGACCATTCCTGAAAGCGGTCATTCACGCGAGATCACTCGATCACCTTGTCGTAAAGGGAACTCAGAAAGCGACTATCGCTCGCGACTTCGCGATCAGTCGGGAAACGCTTTACCAGTATTTGCGACAGTCGACCTCGAGTGACAAACGTAGTGCCCGCCACTCATAATGAGCAACGGAGCGGCTGCCGGTCCTGCAACCGAAACAATGACGACACCATAGTAGCGTAGTGCGAGGCGCTGAATTCTATTCGGCAGCATGTCTCTCAAGCACAACATTCCAGTCGTCTGCATTTGCTCAAACGCCAGTGTCTGAACTCGGCAAACGTGAACGGCCGGTATCTGTAAGGGCTAGTGGCCGCAGTCGACCCCATAGCAGACACTCAACTTTGCCCACGGGAAGTACCCGGCCCTATTCGATAATCCTGTCGGCACTCAGGAGAATAGACTGCGGAATCCTGATACCGAGTGCTTTGGCGGTTGGCGTTTACGACCAGTTCCGATTTGTAGGTTGCTCTACTGGCGCGACGCGCGCTGCCTCGGTCCCCTGTTGCTGTTGCCCGCTCGCTCGAGAGCCGGCGATCAGTGCGGCAGTTTGGCACGCGTAGCACCGCCCGCCGGGCCGTCATCGAATCTCTTGGCGATGGGATGTTCGACATCGTACGCTGTAGGAACTGCGAACCGTCGCTGCGCGAAGCATGGCAACGAGGCTCATTGGGGCCGCAAACCCGACATGCTTGAGCGACCGCAACTGGCCGGCAGCGGGGCGCTGAGGTGGGCGCAAGTGGCGAGAGCGCGAACGGCCGCGGTCTTGCTGGCCTTGGCCTTGCGCCCGAGCCTCGCACCCAGTATCTTCATGGGGTGCCCTTCCGGCACAGGCAAACTTGGAGGAACCGATGGCGAGCATCCTCGGGCGTGTCGTCTTCGTCTTGATGGCCGTAATGACGGGGACCGTCGCAGTTAGTGCGGTCCCCTTGGTCAGCCTCTCCTCGCAAAGCGACCTGACACACCTCACCGTGGGCGATCAAATCCGAGTCGACGTGACCTTGGGCGGCGTGTCGTCGTTCAGCGAATACCTCTTCGTCCTGAACACGCGGGAGACGTTCCCGTCTTCGCTCTTCCAGGTCATCGCTGATTCGGCCAACGGCTCCGGGCTGTCACCGGGTCCGGTTCTCGCCGTCGCGTCGCAGCGGGACACCTTCAATGCGCTTTCGTCAATCACGCTTGGCGCCGTGACCGGGAATTTCTCGAGTATGCCGACGCCCTCAGAGGCGATCACGGGAAACGGGCTTTTCTACTCCTTCACCCTGCGGGCGATCGCGCCGGGGAACGGCGCCATCCAATTCGACCCGGGGAGGACTGTCTACGGCTCGAACCTCTCTGGCTTCAATCTCGCGTTACTTCCGTCCACGGGACCGTTGTCGTTCTCCGTGAGTGCCATTCCGGAGCCCACGAGCGCGGTGATGATCGGCTTCGGTAAGTTGGCTGTGGTGGGTTGGGTTCGTCGGCGAAGGGCCGCTGAGGGCAGAACGTTCGCCTGAGGCGCCGTTGGAGCGCGAAGGCACAACGGGCGACCCCGTTGTAACTGCTCAGCTCCTCGAGGGTTCCGGTGCAGAGTCGAGAAGCTGCGGTGAGATCGCTTGACTTGTCGGAACTGGCACGCGATCTATCGCGCACTGTTGACGCAGTCGGAGGTGGAACGGCCGCAGAGCGGGCGTGCACTAAGGGCCGCCCCCTGAAGTTACCCACGTTTCGTGGACAGTTCAGACCGGAGTCATCGATCAACCCTTGACGAGCCTGCCGTCAATTACTTTGACCTTGTCGCCGACGGCGTAACCCGGCGCACCATCGAGCGTGAAGCTGCGGGTGTTACCGTCATCCATGCGCACGGTGACTTGGTATTCCTTGACCGACTTCACTCGCTTCTCGACTTCATTACCAGCGAACGCGCCGCCCAAGGCACCGGCTACAGTGGCTACCGTATTACCGCGACCGTTGCCAATCTGATTGCCCACGAGCCCGCCGACGACCGCACCGCCGACTGCACCTACTCCGCTGCCTTCGCCCTTTTTGTCCACCACATTGATCGTATCGATTACGCCGCATTCTGTGCAAATGCGTGGCACAGGCGCAGCCGCGGATTCGCTCATCGCAACCTGCGCCGGCCGCTGCCTGTATTCAGCATCCGGCGTGCGTTTGTGAGCAACCTGCGCAGCAGGTTTGTGCACCGGTGCAGGCGCCGCCTTCACTTCGGGCGCAGGCGCGATCCTGGCCTCGGCCGGAGTCAGTGAGTCATTCGCGGACTTAGAGCTCGGAATTATCCCTGTCATCACGCCGACTCCGACTGCACTAAATATAATTATCGCGACTGCGGCCGTCGCCATCAAAGGATTCATCTTGGTATTGGGTTCAGACATGGAATGCCTCCTTGTGATTATGCTAAATAACTATCCGCTCATCTGCCCCGCATTATCAGAAGAGTTACAGACGTTTATATTGTTGCGCCGCACGCTATAAGAGCTTGAGGAACTATTACACGCGCATGCGAAACGAATGGCCGATTTTGGCCGTCTATATCCACGTGGTGACCGCTTATCCGCTCGATGTAGCGTCGCTAAAGGCGCAACTTTAGAATTGAAATTGCCGGTGGAGGACCGAGCGATAAAGAGTAGAAAAAGGAAACATCGTGAGCAATAATCACGCACATCGTGAAACTCCCGATCCTCGTCACATCAACCTCAACGAGGCGTGGGCTCTCCAATACTGGTGCAAACGATTTCGCGTCAGCGAAAAACGACTGCGAGAAGCCGTCAATGCGGTTGGTGTAATGGCAGTTGCCGTGCGTGCGTATTTGGAACAATCAGAGAACATATAGCTCTCCTCGAACTACTGACCGCCTCGCGCCGGCTTGAAGTTTGGTTTCGACGATGACTGCTGAATAAGCCATTCAGCCTGTTCGGGTTTCGACCCTTGCTGAATTGAAACGTAACCGCGAGCGGCCGGTTGTGGCCGTTCTGCGACCTACGTGCGAGGGGCGGAAACTGACCCCAAGCGGTCGGTCAGTTTTCTCCAAACCGGAACATTGGAGCCCTACTCGATCACCTTGTCAGCGCGCAACAAGATCGACTGCGGGATCGTCATGCCGAGCGCCTTCGCGGCCTTCATGTTGATGACAAGCTCGAAAGTGGTGGGCTGCTCGATCGGCAGTTCGCCGGCTTTGGCACCCTTCAAGATGCGGTCCACGTATCCGGCCGACCGGCGCATGAGGTCACTGAGATTAGGTCCATAAGATAGCAGCGCCCCCGCCTCCGGGAAACGACTGAGCTCGTGGATCGTTGGCAAGTGCGCCTTTGTCGTCAGGTCTAGAAGCACCGCTCGATGCGCGAAGAAAATCGGATCCTCCACGACGTATAGCGCTTGAGCGTGCGCTTGGGTAATTTGCGCAAATGCCTGGCCGAGGTTTTGAGGCGTTCGGAGTGCGACGAAAGTTAAGTCGATGGATAAGGGTGGCGCGATCTTCTTTAAATCATCAACGACTCTAATGTGGAAAGGATGGTCTGGATTCCAGAGGACTGCGACCCGACTAAGCCGGGGGATTGCTTCTTTGAGTAGTTCGAGACGCTTGGCGTTAAGGTCGCTCGTCATCATCGAAAGTCCGGTCACATTACCGCCCGGATGCGCGAGACTCTTGACCAAGCCTGATCCAATTGGGTCGACAACGAGCGCCATCACGATTGGAATGGTTGAAGTTGCCCGCTTCGCCACTTGTGCCGTAACCGTACTATCCACCACGATGACACTAACCTTGCTCTTAATTGCAGCCGCAATTAAGTCAGGTACACGATCGTAATCGCCATCGGCTGATCGCCACTCCACTAACAAGTTACGGCCTTCGACATATCCTGCGGCCGCGAGTCCGTCGCGGAATTGCTGCACCTCTTTACTGCTCCTCGAAAGCCCAACAAGCAAGACTGCGATGCTGCGCAGCGGCTGCTGGGCAAAACATGCGAGCGGTGCCATTGCACCGGCTGCTAACGCTAAGATACTTATTCGCCGCGTGATCACTCGATCACCCTGATCCGCGCGCAGCAAGCATCGACTGTGGGATGGTGAGGCCGAGCGCCTTGGCGGTCTTGAGGTTGATCACCAGCTCGAACTTGGTGGGCTGCTCGACGGCAGATCGCCAGGTTTGGCGCCCTTGAGGATCTTGTCCACGTAGGTGGCGGCGCGCCGGTAGAAGTCGGGACGGTGGGCGCCATAGGTCAGAAGACCGCCAGCGTCCGCGAACGCAGAATCGTGATATATCGACGGCAGGCGGCTCTTTGCCGCAAGGCCCGCTATCTGTTTTATATTCGCACCGGTCACTGGGTCTGCCAGGGTGACAAGAGCGCCCGCGCCCGCCCTAATTGCGTCTTGGAGGCGCTTGGTCGAAATCGTTGGAGCTCCGCACTTCCAGCGAATGAAGCTGGATTCCTAGCTGCCGTGCTGGTTGTTGGATTTCGTTCCAATTGAATGTCGCGCTTACGCTCAGTGGATTCCAGAGCACAGCCACGCGGGAGAGCTTGGGGATGACTTCCTTGAGCAGCTCCAGCCGTTTTCCAGCCAGCTCGACGATCATTTGGGATAACCCTGTGACGTTGCCGCCGGACCGCGCCAAGCTCTCAACCAGCCCACTCGCAACAGGGTCAGCCCCGCCCGCCATAACGATAGGGATAGAGCTCGTAGCTTTTTTGACAGCCAGAGTATCGGAAGTGGCGAAAGTGACGATGACGTCAACCTTGAGACCGACGAGATCGGCCGCGAGGTCAGGGAGGCGATCGTGTCTGCCCTCCGCATAGCGATACTCGATGCTGATGTTTTTTCCCTCAATCCATCCGAGGTCGCGTAGACCGAGCCGGAATGCTTGGTACGAGGGCGCGTTAACCGAAGGCGAGGTTTGCGAGAACAGTCCTATCCGGCGAACTGTTGATGGCGCCTGCGCGCGTACCGCGCCCGCCGAAGCGAGCCCACCAGTGCCAAGCGCGATAATCAGCTTGCGACGATTGTTCATTCCCATGCAAGACGGCCATTATGCCCACTTGTGACAAGGGCAGCAGTCCAGCGAACTTTTTGTGGCAGGCATGTACGGCGTGACGATCAAACGTTAAATTGAAAAGTAACAGGGACTGGCAGCTATTGGCCGATGGTGCGCATAGCGCATCAAGCCGAAAAGCGGCCGCACGACTTCGAGCAAAGCGCCGAACGCGCGGCCGTGACGGCGCAGCTAGATTTCAGTCTGCTCCGAGATCTCGAGCGCGTCATCAACCTCGATTCCAAGGTATCGAACCGTGCTCTCCAACTTGCTATGGCCCAGCAGAAGCTGAACAGCCCGCAGGTTCTTCGTTCGCTTGTAGATCAGCGTGGCCTTGGTTCGGCGCATGGTGTGGGTGCCGTAGACAGTCGGATCAAGCCCTATGGTAGCGACCCACTGATGGACGATCCGGGCGTATTGTCGCGTCGAGACGTGGGGCGATTTCGAGACGCGGCTCGGAAATAGACAGTGTTCCGACTTCAGTTTCGCCTTCTCAATCCAGGCGGAGACTGCATTTCTCGTCGGCTCGGTCAGTTCAAACTGCACGGGCCGCTGAGTCTTTTGCTGCACAACCATCGCTCGCGCCAGAATCTGATTGCCGTGGGTGATGTCGCGCACACGCAGATTTACGAGATCGCAAGCACGCAGCTTGCTGTCAATCGCGAGGTTGAACAATGCCAAATCTCGGGCCTGATGCGCGTTCTGAAGCTGAATCCGGATGGCCCAGATGTCCTTCGGCTTCAGCGGCGGCTTTTGGCCAACCAGCTTGCCTTTGTTCCAGGGTTCCCGTTGTTGAACTGATTGCATGACAGACTCCTTCATTGTTGATCGGAGTCGGATTGTTCTACTTCTATGCAAAGGCAGCTTTTAGGTTGAATGCCGTATGCGTACAGTCGGCCAGAAGCAGTCCTTCGAACTCTCGCGAGCAAAGTTCAAGACGCAACTACCAGCGCCCGCCAATCACGCGGCAAAAACCTCCCGCTGCCTAGCACGTGAGGCGTCGCCTCGGTGGGGCTCGGCCGTTTGCCAAATGCTTAGGCGCCGACGATACTGCGGATTTGCATTCCAGACCCATGACCGACATGCACATGATCCGTCGCCGCGCATTCGTCAAAGGCGGCGCGGTGCTCGCAGCGAGTGCATTGCTTCCTGCATGCACCACGGCGCAGCCGCAGGCCGGCGTAGGGGCCGGTCCGGCGGAAGGGCTGCCTGCCCGCGGCGAGTTCGTTGTTCGCGGCGCCACTGTGCTGACGATGGACCGTTCGATCGGCGATCTGCCGCGCGGTGACGTGTATGTGCGAGACGGCATGATTGTCGCGGTTGCGCCGCAAATCGCGACAGGAGCGAGCACGATCGACGGCCGCGGCACGATTTGTATGCCCGGTTTCGTCGACACGCATTGGCACCTCTGGACGACCGTCTGCCGCGAGATGATCGTGTTCGACGATCCAAAGCGCGGCTACTATGAGGTGACGAACGCGGTCGGCAGACATTACACGCCCGAGGACGCCTATCGCAGCGTTCGTCTCGGCCTTGCAGAAGCGCTAAGCGCCGGTGCGACGACGGTGCACAATTGGGCGCACAACATCCGCTCGCCCGCGCAGGCGGACGCCGAGTTGCGCGCGATGCGCGACGTGGGTGTACGCGGCCGACTTGCCTATGGCACGCCTCAGGGCTATCCCGACGAGCAGCCAATGGACCTCGAGGGACTCGCGCGCATCCACCGGCAGTGGATGCCCAACGACGGCATGCTGAGTCTGGGCATCTGCTCGCGCAACGTCGGCGATACGACGAACCCGCTCCGCGGCAATACATCAGTCGAAACGGCGCGCATCGATTGGGGCGGCGCCCGCGCGCTGGGCGTGCCCATCACGATGCATACGTCGGGACCGACGCCCATCAAGCTGCTGGAAGACTCGAAACTGCTCGGCCCCGATGTGCAGCTCGTGCATCCGCTGCTTACGACGGCGGAAGAGCGCCGCATCATGAAAGAGCGCGGCGTGAGCTACAGCACTTCACCCACGAGCGAGTCGCGGCGCCCGGCGAGCGCGGGCGTGATACAACTTGGCGAGCTGCTCGAGGCCGGCGTTAAGGTGAGTCTATCCATCGACAACACGGGCAGCTTCGCATGCGATTACTTCCAATGCATGCGCACGCTGTACAGCCTGCACGAGCATCGCATCGGCTCGCGCATTCCGCTCACTGCCCGGCGACTCGTCCAGCTCGCCACGATCGACGGAGCGGTCGACCTCGGCATCGCGGACCGAACCGGCTCTCTGACACCGGGCAAGCGCGCTGACCTCATCCTCGTGCGGACCGGCGACGTCAACATGGGCCCCGCAGGCGAGCCGTATCAGGCGCTCGTCTGGTTCGGTCAGACGCGCAACATCGATACAGTCGTGGTCGACGGTCGCATCCTCAGAAGAGGCGGCGCTTTTACAGCGCTTGATTATGAGCAGGTGCTGAAGCAGGCGGCGGAGTGCGCGGCATCTTTACGCGCGCGGGCAAACTGGGTGTAAGGGTCAGCCGGGCGCGTGCTTTGTGTCTGGCTCGCGTGCGGCGCCGTTCGCTGTCCGCTGCCAGCACGGGCCGTCGCGCAGTCGTTGTGTCCTGATGCTGCGCTAGACCGCTTAGTGCCGCTTCGCATCGGCGTGCAACCGATCAGTGACCGTCGCAAACCGGCCACAACCGGTCGCCCGCAGTTACATTTGCTTTTCGTAACGAACGACCATAAAAGCCCCCTAGAGAACTTGCCGGCGGGCCTTTCCTTATGTACGCGCATAATGGGCAGCAAGGGGGAGGAAATGAACAGCCGCCGCAAATTGATTGTTGCACTCGCCGCGGGTGCGTTCGCAGTATCACTCACGTCGTTCGCACAGGAGCGACGCCGACTCTGGCGCATCGGCATTTTGTGGGATAGTCCTGCCGTGCTTCCCGATGCCATCGAGGCTTTCCGCCAAGGGCTTCGCGACCTGGGTTACGTGGAAGGCCGGAACATCGTCATCGAATATCGGTGGGCGGAAGGCAAGCCGGAGCGGATGCGCGAGCTTGCGGAGGAACTGGTCCGACTCAGGGTGGATGTCATCGTTGCTCCGAGTTCCGTTTACACCGAGGCGGCGAAGCGAGCGACCGCGACGATTCCCATAATATTCTTGGTCCACGCGGACGCAATCGGCAGCGGACACGTGGCCAACCTCGTGCGGCCTGGCGGCAATATCACGGGCCTCACCATCATGAGGACTGAAACAAACGTCAAAAGCCTGGAGTCGCTCAAGGACACCATTCCCGGACTCTCGCGCGTTGCGGTTATCTTTGACCCCGCCACGCCTTCGCATAGGGTGGGCTTGAAGGCCGTCGAGGTCGCAGCCCCCGCACTGGGACTGCGGATTCAACCTGTCGGCGTGCGCAGCGCGTCGGAGTTTGCCGGCGCCTTTTCGGCCATTGTTCAGGAACGTGCCGGCGCGGTTCTGGTGCTTAACACGCCCATATTCGTTGCCGGGGCAAAACCGCTCGCGGAACTCGCGCTGATGCACAAACTGCCTTCGCTGTTTGGTGCGAGGACACAAGTGGAGGCCGGAGGACTCATGAGCTTCGGGCCTGACTATGCAGATCAGTGGCGCCGCGGCGCCATCTATGTGGACAAAATCCTTAAAGGTGCAAAACCCGCTGACCTGGAGGTCCAGCAACCCACGAAGTTCGAGCTGACCATCAACATGAAAACTGCCAAGGCCCTCGGCCTCAAGATCCCCAATTCGATTCTATTGCGTGCTGACAAGGTGATTGAGTGAACCGTCGCCGCAAATTAATCGTTGCATTAAGTGCCGGTGCGTTTGCTGCACCGCTGGACTTATTTGCACAACAGCGGAGCAAGGTGTGGCGTATCGGTGTTTTAGTTCCAGGCTCTGCATCCGCTTGGGCACCAATGGTGGAGGCGTTGCGATCCGGCTTAGATCGAGCTCGGTTACATTGAGGGCAAGAACATCAACATCGAATATCGATCGGCCGAGGACCAATATGACCAACTTCCAAAACTCGCTAACGATCTCGTTCGGCTGAAAGTAGATGTAATCGTCAGCAACGCGACGTCGGGAGTCGGTGCCGCCCGACGAGCGACTACATCTATCCCGATAGTCATGGGAGCGATTGGTGATCCGGTTGCATCCGGATTTGTTACCAATCTGTCGCGCCCGGGAGCAAACATTACCGGATTAACATTTTTCGGCAAAGAAATCGCAGTTAAGCGCCTTGAACTATTGAAGGAGGCTTCGCCGGGCCTAACGCATGTGGCGTTCTTGAAAGATCGCACGATTCCATCCGATTATTTAACCGCAATGGATCGCGCAGCGCTTGCTATGAAAATGGTGCTCGAGCCAGTCAACCTAGATAGTCCGGACAAGCTTGAAAGCGCTATCGCGGAGCTTGCGAAAAGACACGTAGGCGGCATCGTGGCGATGGAGACGCCGTTGCTGATATCCATCGGTAAACGAATGGGAGCGGCAGCATTGAAGCATCGAATTGCCGCGATTGGCTTCAAGGAAGTTGCGCAGGGCGGCGGTCTCATTGCTTATGGACCGAACATTGTTGAAATGTGGCGCCGCGCAGCTACGTACGTCGACAAGATACTCAACGGAGCAAAGCCCGGCGATTTGCCGATTGAACAAGCGAGCAGGTTTGAACTTGTAGTAAACAAAAGCACCGCTACCGCTCTCGGCATCAAGATCCCCGATTCCATACTCTTACGCGCTGATAAGGCGATTGAGTAGTGCCTCAAATGGCCACTCTCGACAAATCCTTATGACCGCTCTGGGTCGAGGCTGTGTGGAAACTCGACTCCAGCTACCTGTACTATGATTATGCATCGCGTTGCTGGAGCGGAGCATGGGCCGATACATCGATGGCCAAGACCGAACGCAAAGTGTCCTGTTTCCCGAGCGACTGGATGACTGGATCGATGAAGATAATCCGGTGCGTGCGGTCGACGTGTTCGTTGAGGAACTGGATCTGGGGCGCTTGGGCTTCGAGCGGGCGCAGCCTGCTGAGACAGGGCGCCCGGCCTATCACCCGGCGACACTCCTCAAGATTTACATCTACGGCTACCTAAACCGCGTCCAATCCAGCCGGCGGCTTGAGCGTGAAGCTCAGCGCAATGTCGAGTTGATCTGGCTGACCGGCCGGTTGATGCCCGACTTCAAGACGATCGCGGATTTCCGCAAGGACAACGGCGAGGCGATCCGCAATGCGTGCCGCGAGTTCGTTCTGCTGTGTCGGGGATTGGGCCTGTTCAAGGAGGCCGCGGTGGCGATCGACGGCAGCAAGTTCAAAGCAGTTAACAACCGCGACAAGAACTTTACCGATCGCAAGATCACAGCGAGGCTGCAGCAACTGGACGACAGCGTGAACCGCTACCTTACTGAACTGGACCGAGCTGATCGTGACCCGAGCCTTGTGCCGGAAGCTCGCGTCGAACATCTGAAGGAGAAGTTGGCGACGGTGAAGGCGCAGATGCAGAAGCTGCGTCAAATCGAGCAGCAGCTAAATGCAGCGCCCGATCGGCAGGTCTCTCTGACCGATCCAGACGCTCGGTCCATGGCCACCAGTGGCAGAGGCACAGGCGTTGTCGGCTATAACGTTCAGACCGCCGTGGATCTACAGAATCATCTCATCGTGTCGCATGAGGTCGTCAACGTCGGGCACGATCGCACTCAATTGGCTCACATGGCGACGCGGGCAAAGGAAGCCATCGGGCAGCAGATCACCGTGCTCGCTGACCGCGGCTACTTCAAAGGTGAGGAGATCCTGCGCTGTAGCGAAGACGGAATCGTCCCATTGGTGCCCAAGCCGCAAACCTCCAACAATAAGGCAGCGGGACTGTTTGATAGAAGCGACTTCGTCTATGTTCAACGCGATGACGAGTATGTGTGTCCCGCCGGCAAACGTGCGATCCATCGCCTAACGAGGGTTGAAGGCGGACTAATGCTTCGCAAGTATTGGTCATCCACCTGTCCGCAGTGTCCGCTGAAGCCCAAATGCACCACCGGCAAGAATCGTCGCATTACGCGCTGGGAGCATGAGGGTGTGCTCGAGCTGATGCAGCTGCGGTTGAATCAGCGTCCCAAGGCCGCGCGGGAGCGACGACAGACCGTCGAGCATCCGTTCGGCACGCTTAAAGCATGGATGGGCGCCACACACTTCCTGACACGCACGCTACCAAATGTGCGAACGGAGATGAGCTTGCACGTGTTGGCCTACAACATGAAGCGAATGATCAGTCTCATTGGAATCGCCTCGCTGATAGAGGCGATGCGGGCGTTCTAACGCCCGCGGCCGTCTTGTTCAAAAACACCGCGGCGTTCGTCCGTCGGGCTTAGTAGGCCCACTGCCGCGGCGCCTTTCCACACAGCCTCGGTCGCCAGCAGTCGATCAGGGTGGACGGCAACGGCGACAACCGGACAGCGAGGATTAGCTCCGGCAATGATTGCTGCTCGGCCGAAGCGTCAGTTGGAAGCCCCCAGTCCACCTGCAAGCAGACGCTTAGCAGGCGGTGATTCCTGGCGCACCGATGGCGTAAATAGGTCACAATGATTGCGTGCGGCACAAAGCTTCCGAATGTCGAACCTCTAGCGTAGTTTTACATTGCGATTTGGAAGGGACCCGGGTGGAATCACATGATTAAGCGGCGGGAGATTTTAATTGCGCTTGGTGCGGACGCTCTTGCGGCACCACTTTTTGTATTCGCGCAACAGCGAGAGAAAATTTGGCGCATCGGTCTCTTTCACGTTGGACTCGACCATGTTCCGCCAGCGCTCGACGGCCTCAAGGAGGGACTCAAGGCGCTCGGTTACGAAGAAGGTAAAAATATTACTTACGATTTTCGCAATCTCGCCGATATGAAAGCCGCAAGAACCACTGTTGGGGAATTCGTTCGCAACAAAGTTGATCTAATCGTCGCATTCGAGAATCTACCTATACAGGCCGCCAAAGATGCTACTGCCGAAATCCCCATAATCATGCTTAACCTTAGTGATGCGGTTGCCGATGGCTTCGTAAAAAGCCTAGCGCGACCCGGGGGAAACATTACTGGATTTACCGCCTCGGGAGAAATGCCCGCGAAGGAGCTTGAGCTGCTCAAGGAATTTATTCCATCGCTCAAGCGTCCGCTGCTGCTGTTCGCGGACGATGATCCGGCATCGTTACGCTGGGTCGATCATGCGCGCCGAGCGGCACAGGTAATGAATTTGCAGCCTGTCGAGCGTCAAGCAAAGCGCGCGGTCGACGTTCAGCGCATCTTTTCCCAGCTCAAGCCGGGCGAAGTCGACAGCGTGTTCATTTGCTCGCCGCATCTGCGAATTGAATTTCACGGGTTGATCCTCGATGAAGCCTCCAAGCTGCGCATACCGTTAGTCGGATATCGCGCGGGATGGGTGGAACGCGGCGCATTATTTTCTTATAGCCCCGATGTTCGCGCCGTCGGTCGGCTAGATATGGCGCGTCAGGCGGCCAAGATTCTGAAAGGTGCGAAACCCGCAGATCTGCCAGTCGAACAAATCTCGCAGTTGGAACTGGTGATTAACAAAAAAACCGCCACCGCCCTTGGCATCAAGATTCCCAATTCAATTCTGCTTCGGGCGACCAAGGTCATCGAGTAAGACAGACGTCTGAGTTGGAGGACGTACGCTGGCTGCTTCGAGTCGGTTTCCGCCCTCGCAGCATAATGGGCGCCAACACTGGAGGCGGTATGAACAATCGGCGCAAACTGATCATAGCGCTCGCGCGGGCGCGTTCGGATCGCCATTCGGCTCTTTTGCTCAACAGCAGGGCAAAGTCTGGCACGTCGGGTTCTTGTCATCGCGGCGTGCGAAATTTGTCGACTCTGACGTTTTTGTACGGGCCGTTCAGGCAAGGCATGCGTGAACTCGGTTACGTCGAGGGTAAGAATTTTGTGATCGATTGGCGTTTCGCCGACGGCGAGAACGACCGCCTTCCTGGTCTCGCAACCGAGTTGGCGAATCTTAAAGTAGACGTTATCGTGCTATCGGGCACGCCGGCGGCGAACGCCGTGCACAAAGCGACCAGCACAATCCCGATCGTAATCGGAGGTGTCGGCGACCCGGTCGGTAGCGGATTGGTTAAGAGCCTCGCGCAGCCTGGAGGCAATATTACTGGCCTGTCAATCATGAGCGCAGAAACGAGGGCGAAGCTGGTTGAGATGCTACTAACCGTGGTCGGGAAACTGTCGCGCCTTGCGGTTCTGGTAAACCCATCCAACACTGACCATATCAGGAGTCTCGAGATGGTCGAGGCTGCAGCGCACCGGCGCGGCATAAAGATTCTGCGCGCGGACGCGCGAACTCCACAGGAAATTAGCAATGCATTCTCCTGGATGCAGCAGCAGAATGCCGATGGGCTGATCGTATTTCTTGAACCGCTTTTCCAGCAACAACGAAGCCAGATTTCAGACTTGTGTGCGAAATATCGGCTGCCGGCGGCGGCTCAGGATGTGGTGTATCGAGAGGTTGGCGTTCTGATGAGTTACGGAGTGGACTTCGTCGAGCACTACCGACACGTCGCCACGTACGTAGACAAGATATTCAAGGGTGTCAAGCCAGGTGTCCTCCCTGTCGAACAACCTACGAAATTTGAACTGGTGATCAACCGCAAGACCGCGAATGCATTGGGCCTCGTCATCCCGCAGTTGCTCCTGACGATCCGCCGACATGCTGATTGAGTAAGATGGCGAATGATCGCTCAACCTGCACCCGCCTGTCGGTTGAGAACTCCGCCGTTTGCCATTAGCAGCGGGCATAATGGCCGCCTATCAAGGCAGGGAAATGAACACTCGCCGTAGACTGGTCATCGCCCTCTGCGCGAGCGCGTTCCAAGCGTCGCTTGGGTCCTTTGCTCAGCAGCAAGGCAAAGTCTGGCGCATCGGCATGCTCTGGGAAAGAGCGCAATCCGATTACAGCCCGAGCTTGGAAGCGTTTAAAGGAGGAATGCGAGGGCTCGGCTATGCCGAAGGCAAAGACTATGCGATTGAACAACGGTCCGCCCAAAATGATCTTGCCCATTTACCCGCCTTGATGGCGGAATTGCTTGCTCTGAAAGTCAACTTAATTATGGTCTCCGGCACGCCTTCTGCGATCGCTGCAAACAATGCCACTCGCGACCTGCCGATATTAATCGTGACGGTTAGCGACCCAATTGTTATTGGTCTTGCCAGGTCGTTCTCGCGGCCTGGCGGAAATGTCACTCGGGCTCACTCAAGACGTAGGTCAAGACCTCGGCAGCAAGCGTTTGGATTTGCTGACAGAAATTGTGCCTGGGATGCGTCGTGTAGGTTTTCTCTACAATCCAGAAAACCCCACAAACCTGCTAATTCTCCGGCAATTTGAAGTCGACTGCGGAAAACTTGGCCTAATACCCATACTTACCACTATACGCAATGGAGATGAAGTTGAAGCAGCGTTCAAGATATTACGACGTGACAGAGCGCAGGGATTGATTGTGAGTGCCGGCAGCACAACAACTGCCTTTCAGGATCGCATTGTCGAACAAGCGGAAAAAAATCGTCTGCCAGCGGTATATGCGGCGAACTGCTTATACCGGCCTGATCACCTATGGCGTGAATAGAGATGACCTGTATCGTCGCGTCGCGACCTACGTCGATAAGATCTTCAAGGGGGCGAAGCCGAGCGATTTGCCCATTGAGCAACCGACCAAATTCGATCTGGTGGTCAACATGAAAGCCGCAAAGGCGCTCGGCCTGACGATTCCCAACTCGATACTGGTGCAAGCGACTAAGGTGGTCGAGTAAGAATGCGAACGTCTGCTTTCGAGAAACTTGTATGTCCCCTTCGGGTCGTGAGCACGCATTCGTCATAATGGAAAGCTGCCACACGATCTAAGTTTGTGGCAATGGCCGGTGACGGGTCTGTCACCAGTCGCCTGATTCGCGGAGACTCAACGACCGATAGGTCGAGGACCGCGGTTCGTCAGGTCTTGGTCGTGTCGCCCGCACAGGCTCGAAAGCGCAGTTCACCGATCTGCGGCAATCGGCGCAAACCGGCCGGTCGCGGTTAAATTTGAATTTTGTTTTGATCAGGAATTTAACTCCTTGTCATAAAACTCGTGAGGCTTGCGGCCTCAGTTGGGCATAATGCGAGGGGACTACAGGGGGCGAATTGAATAAACGTCGCAAACTGGTCATCGCGCTTGGCGCGTTCGCGGCGTCATTCCACTCTGTCGCTCAACAGCTGGGCAAAGTCTGGCGCATCAGTTATTGGCGGGAAAGCGAGCAATCGGTCCAATACTTGGATACATTCAAGGCGGCAATGCGCGAACTCGGCTACGCCGAAGGCCGGGACTACGCGATCGAGCAACGGTCTTCCCAAAATGATATTGCCCGTCTTCCGGCATTGGCGGCGGAGTTCTGCGTCGGGCACAGCGCCGGCGATGGCCGCGCGCAATGCGACCCGTGAGATACCGATCTTAATCATGACCGCTGGCAATCCGGTCGGTAGCGGGCTTGCCGCGACATTGTCGCGCCCCGGCGGAACGTCACAGCAGGCGTCGGATGAAAGCTGCGGTAAGGCTGCCCTCATCGGTTAGTCGTAGGGAGAATCATATGAACAGACGCCGTGCAACTTGGCCGTGTGCAGCGTTCGTTGCTGCGGCGACTATCGTTGCATCGTCTCCAATCTCGGCCCGGTTGCTACCCCACCAAGTCGGTGAGGATCATCGTGCCCTTCGCACCCGGAGGCGGCAATGACTTTATTGGCCGCATCATGGCGCAGCGCCTCACCGCGGCGCTCGGGCAGCAATTCATTATCGAGAACCGGCCCGGCGCCGGCGGTTCCATCGGGGTGGAAGCGGGGCTCAAGTCCTCGCCCGACGGTTACACGCTTACACTGATCCCGTCCAGTTATTCGGCTAACCCAAGCCTCTACAAGCTCAAGTACGATCCGGTCATCGACATCACACCAATTATCCAGATCTCCCGGTATCCACTGCTGATTGTGGTACATCCGGCGCTCGCAGTGAAAACGACAGCAGACTTGATCGCGTTCGCGAAGTCAAAGCCGGGGAAAGGTCTAAACTGCCGCCTCCCCTGGGCAAGGCTCCACCATTCATCTCGCCACCGAGTTGTTTGTGAGCATGGCAGGAATCAAGATGAATCACGTGCCTTACAAGGGGGGCGGTCCGGCGCTCACCGATACGATCGCTGGGCAGACAGATCTCTACTTTAGCAGCATCCCGACCGTGCTCCCCCACGTCAACTCGAGAAGGCTGCACGCTGTCGCAGTCACGACGATCCAGCGCTTTCCGACCGTGCAGGACATTCCGACCGTCGCCGAATCTGGACTGCCAGGTTACGAACTCGTTCTTCGGGTACGGCCTGGCCGGTCCCAGGGGACTGCCGCACCAAATCGTGGATCGCATCAACAGCGAAGTGACAATGATCTTGAAATCGAGTGAAACGGTGGAACGGTTCCAGGACGACGGCTTGATGCCCGGCGGCGGGACACCCGACCAGTTCCTGGGGACGATCAAGAAGGATATCGAGGTCTGGCGCAAGGTCGTAAACGACATCGGCGTCAAAATTGAATGATCCGTTATTCCCGGCTCTGGACCAGTGCGTAGGATGACAAACACGGTTGGGGATTGCGCGTGATCATGTGTGCCCACAGCACCGGAATTGCCAAATAGGATATTTGCACGCAATGCATGGTCGGGATGCTGAACCTGTACGATTGCGGGCGCCGGACCAGTGGGCCTGACGGCAGCGCTGGCACTGGCTCAGGCGGGCGTGCACGTCGAGGTGTTTGAAAGGCGCGCAACGCCAAACCTCGCGTCGAAGAGCTCGACGTTTCATCCGCCGACACTTGAAATCCTCGACGAGCTGGGCGTCGGAAGCAACGCGCTCCGCAAGGGGCAGCGTGCGTCAAATCGACTACTACGATCGCGGCCGCCGCGTAGCGCGGCTCGAAATGGGCCTGATCGCCGATCTGACTCGCTATCCATTTCGTATCCATAATGAGCAGAGGAATGTCACCGCCGACATGGCCGCAGCGCTTTCCGCCTGTTCGAATGCCACCATGCATCTCGGCGCGGGCGTGACCGCGGCGGAGAACACTGCGTCCGGGTGCAGACTGGTAGCGTCAAGACGGTCGCTGCGTCAGTGGTTCACTGCTGATCGCGGCCGATGGCGTAAAAAGCGCGCTACGTGAGTATCTCGGCATCGCCTTCGAAGGCGAAGACTATGCCTCGCGAGTGCTCCGGATTTTCACCGATTCCGATCTCGCCGAATTCATTCCGGACATTGCGCCGGTTTCCTACTTGTATGACGATGAACGCTCCGTCAGCGTACGCAAGATGACACATGGTTGGCGCATTCTGTTCCGCATACCGACGAGCCAAACCGACGAAGTGGCGTTGAGAGACGGATATATCCACACGCTCCTGGGGGACGCCTTTCCACCGGACGGAGGTCGCATGCATGTCGTGTGGAAGGATGTCTATACCGCCAGCCGGCGGGTCGCAGAACGTTACCGGGACGGGCGCATCTTTCTGGTGGGCGACGCTGCACACGTAACCAATACGCGCGGCGGAATAGAATGCTGCGGCATACACGACGCCTACTCGCTAGTTGATGTGGTTGTGCGCCTTCTGCATTGCACGGCGGAAGAGAGCGAGTGCGTAAGTCGCGCCGAAATCGCCGGATGGTGGCGGACAGCAGCATCTATTCCTGTCTCCTACCGCAGTATAAGGACCCGGGCGGCGTGGCTTACGGAGATACAATCAATAGCGGCTGAACCGGCGGCTGCACGAGCTTATCTCATCGCGTCGTCCATGCTCGATATTGCTCCGCCGCGCCGGGGGCGAGCACCAACTTGAAGAACCACCCGCCGTTCACCAAAACGTTGAATGTTCGCTTCAGAGCAAGGTGACTGGCCGGTACGGGTCGTGAGTACCCATCCGTCATATGGAATTCGTGGGCAATGGCCGGTCACTGATCTACACCGGTCGCCTACGTCGCGCAGGGCCAACGGCCGCATTGGCCGAAAAGCAGTCGTCCGAATGCAATCGTGATCGGTCTTGTTGGCCCGTTAAGCGTTGGGCATGCCGTCGCAGATCGATCACAAGCAAACACTGCCGTGTCGGGAAGCACTCCAGACTACTGGTGCTGCAGGTGCTCATTAGACATGCGTGGCTGAATGTCTCTAAACAACGAAGCGCACCGTCAGCGCCCTAGATAGATTGCTGTTATCTGCTCACGCTCATGCCCCAGCTCGCGGCTGATCGTGATGCGCGCCTCGTGGTCGGTTTCCCGCTGCTCCGGTGTTAATTCCTTTGAGCGAAGGCCACCGGCTGGCTCGCGCGGCCCAGCCGGTAAGCTCGAAATAGCGTGTCTGCGCATACGCGTGTCGATGTCCATGCGTATGCGTGTTCGCGACCGCGGCCTTGGCGGCGGAGACGGCGTACCCAAGCAAGGTCATCCAAATCATCGTCGGCCTTCCGGCAGGTAGCCAACCGGACACGGTCGCGCGGCTGCTCGCGCACACGCTTGCGGGCGTCTGGGGAAGGCAGGTCGTGATTGACAACGTCACCGGTGCGGCCGGCAACATCGCCACCGAACGGGTCACCAAAGCAGCGCCTGACGGCTACACGCTCGGCCTGCTCACCCAAGGACAGATCGCCGTGAATCCGAGCCTGTACCGGCTGGCATTCGACACGATGAGGGATCTCACACCCGCGTCGCAGATCAGCGCGTCGCCGAGCATTCTGGTCGTCAGCAACGCGTTGTCGGTTGCAAACGCACGTGAGCTGATCAAGCTCGCGCGGACTACGCCGGGAGAGCTCACCTTTGCCTCCGGCGGAAGCGGCAGCTCTCCGCATATAGCCGCAGAGCTGCTGAAAGCCGCGGCCGGCCTCGATATTCGACACATTCCGTATAAGGGCGTGGCAGCGGCCGTTCCTGATGTGCTCGCGGGCCGCGTTACGATGATGTTTGCGCCTGCGTCGCTGGCGTTGCCACTGGTGCGCGACGGCAAGCTCCGGGCGCTCGCCGTAACTTCGGCGAACCGCTTCTCGGCCGCGCAGGATCTGCCGACCATTGCCGAGTCCGGTGTAGCGTCATTTCAATTTACGACCTGGAATGGACTGCTCGCGCCGGCAAACACACCCCAAGCGATCATGCGCGCGCTGCACCTGGAAGCGGCGAAGGCTTTGGCGTCCGCCAATATGCGTGCGAGGTTTGCTGAGCTGGGTCTCGAGCCCGTGGGACGTTCGCCGGACGAGTTTGCGGCACTCATAAAGTCTGAAAGCTCACGTTGGGCGAAGCTCATCAAGGACGCGGCGATCACAGCAGAGTGAAGCGTCGGTTTAGTGGATCATGGGCTGCCGTTTAAGCTGCCCTTAAATGTCGTGATCGCCGTCTGGGAACAAAGCGGAATAGTCAGCGAACGGCAACACGCTATAGCGGTCACAGCCACGTAACGCTGACTTGCCAACGCCCCCTCGCCGGAGGACGACGCGCCGGGTCATGTGCGCGTGCGCCGGAACGGCGGCGGTGCTATTTCGGTCGTGCAACTTAAGCTTGCACGGACGTGACGAGTATAATAAATACCCAGTGTTAGACTCGGCGTGCGAGCTCGTGACACGGTGAGAGGGATATGAAACGTGTAGTTCTGTTCCTGCTAACAAACATCGCCGTGCTGGTGGTGTTGTCCGTGGTGCTCAATGTGCTCGGCGTAGACCGTTACCTGAGCGAGAACGGGCTCAACGTTGGAATGTTGCTCGTGTTCTCGTTGATCGTCGGATTCACGGGCTCGTTCATTTCGCTACTCATCTCAAAGCCGATGGCAAAGTGGTCGACGGGGGCACAGGTCATTGACCAGCCGCGCGACGCCGATGAGCAATGGTTGTTGGCGACGGTGCAGCGGCTTGCGAATCAAGCCCATATCGGCATGCCGCAAGTTGCAATTTACGAAGGTGAGCCCAACGCTTTTGCTACCGGGGCGTTCAAAAACTCGGCGCTGGTCGCGGTCTCCACGGGCTTGCTGCAAACAATGAATCGGGAAGAAGCAGAAGCGGTGCTCGGCCACGAGGTATCACACGTGGCCAACGGCGACATGGTTACACTGACCTTGATCCAGGGTGTTGTAAATACGTTCGTAGTATTTCTTTCGCGCATCGTCGGCTACGTCATCGACAAGGCAATCTTCAGGACTGAACGCGGCACCGGTCCTGGATTTTATATAACGGTGTTTGTGTGCCAGATGGTCTTCTCGATACTCGCATCGATAATTGTTGCCTGGTTCTCGCGGCAACGTGAGTTTCGCGCCGACGCGGGCTCCGCGAATCTGCTGGGTACGCCGCGTCCCATGGTCAACGCCCTCAAGCGGCTCGCCGGCATGGAGCCGAGCTCCCTGCCGGATTCGATCGCAACGCATGGCATTACGAATCGGCCCGGCTGGCTGGCGTTGTTTTCTACGCATCCACCGATGGAGCAACGCATCGCGGCGCTGAACGCGCGCAGCTAATGACGCTTGGTGTATCGAGCGCATGTCGAAGGTTGACTTCCTCACTCGATGACTTCATCAGCACGCAGCAGGATTGACTGCGGAACGGTGAGTCCGAGCGTCTTCGCGGTCTTAAGATTGATCACGAGCAAAAATTTGGTCGGCTGGATCACCGGCAGTTCGCCGGGCTGGCACCTTTGAGCATGCGGCCGACGTAAATGCCATGCTGTCGGTACGTGTCGTTCAGGTCGACCCCGTAGCTGATCAGGCCGCCGGCTGCGACGGACTCTCGAAACTGGTACATTGTGGGCATTGCATGCCGGTGCGCCAGTGCGATGATCTGTTCACGTCGGCTAGTGAAAAGCGGATCGGGGCTGATGAGGAGCGCTCCGGCACGTTGCTGGCCGAGCCCTGTGAAGGCAGTGTCCAAGTCACGTTCGGTACTCGCATTGAAAACGTGGATTCGTCGTCCGAGCACTTGACCAGCTGCCCGCACGGCCGTCGCGGTATTCGGGTTGCTTGGGTTGACGAGATAGGCAATTGCATCGGCCGTGGGCACCAACTCGCGGAGCCGTTCCAGCTGTTTCGCCTCCAATTCATTGGCCAAGAAAGTCACGCCGGTGACATTTCCGCCCGGCCGGTTGAGGCTATCGACGAAACCCATCTTGACTGGATCCGAGCCCAGGCTGAATACAATAGGAATCGTCGTCGTCGCTGCTTTTGCCGCGCGCACCGACGCGGGGCCGCCTGCCGGCGCGATGACATCAACTCCTCGACGCACAAGATCCGCAGCCAGAGCTGGGAGTCGATCGCTCAGGTTCTCGGCCCAGCGGTATTCAATCGCAACGTTTCGGGCCTCGATAAAGCCAGCTTCACTCAGGCCTTGATGGAAGGCGGCCACCATGGGCGCGTATGGTCGGGGTGATCCGAGGTGGAGAAACCCTATCACCGGCATGCGAGGCTGCTGCGCCCGGGTTGACAGCGGCCACGTCACCGCACCACCAACCAGTGCAATGAACTCCCGCCGCCTCATGCCACTGCCCTTTGTGACGCATAAAGAGCGGATACGAATTTCGCATGCCATTTCCTCTCCTCTCCTCAACGCACTCTATGCTTCGCGGGGGGCGTCTTCAATCGCGTCGCAGTTTCATGCAAGCCCTACTATAAGTGACAATCAATCTTCATCACCAAGTGTTAACGTGGACTTCCGGTATTGGCAGCTTGCTCTCAAACGGACGGTCAACGCATCAAGGCAAACCGCCCGGGGCTGCGCTCACATTAGTGCGGGCAGCAGCCGACGTTCGGTTAGTCACCGGGTCGGGCGACGCATGCGTAGACAGGCAAATCGGGAGTCGGCGGAAACACGGGTGACACGATACGTCACGGTGAACTCAAAGCAACCCGTGAAGGCGAAGGCTGCCAGGGCACAAATTGCGACTGTGGCTCGTATGTGGATCGCGCCCACCCGCGCGGCCGAAGGGCCAGAAAGTCACCGCTGTCAGGGGATAAAAATTAGCAGCAGGTAGGCAAGAAAGAGGCCGAGATGGACTGTCCCCTGCAATACATTTGTCCTCCTGTTGCCGAAGGTCAGCATCGAGATAATCAGAGTCAGCGCGAGCATCACCTGCCCGTCCGGAGTCAGTCCAAGTTCGAGTGTGGTGTGACCGGCCATTGCGATGATGATCACCGCAGGAATGGTCATCACCAGCGTAGCCAACACCGAACCGACCGCCGCGCGGGCGGTTGCTGGAGCGTCTTAACCAACGATCCGCTCGGTCGAAGTGCCCGCTGCGCAATACGCGACCTTCGTATTCCATCGCGTCTTGATCGATGTCACGACTGCGCCGGCTGCCCTGCTGTGCGCCTTCGCTTACACACTCGTGCCGCTTCGCGCTCGCGCGCAGCTGTAAATCGACAGTTGCTATCAGCGGCGGCCCGCACCATTTGTGAATGGACTTGGCACCGGACGCGCACCGTCCACTGGGGCTGCGTCGTGTGCGTATGCGCCGCTAAGGCCGATGCAGGACATGCGACGATCGTATGCCGCGCTTGCTGTAAGATTGAGTGACCGCGTGAGTTCGACTCGGCGAATGTGGTCACCGATACGGAATAAATGATAACGAACAAGATGGATCGTTTAGCAGCGCGCAAAATCAAGTTTAGTGTTTTGATCAGGTCACTGGCGTTCACGGCTCTGATCACAACCGTCGTCACCGACGCTCAAGCTCAGAAGTGGCCCGAGAAGCCGGTTCGGATCGTGACGCCGTTTGCGCCGGGCGGCGGAACTGATGTGTTCGCACGCATCCTTGCCCAGCGCTTCTCCGAAGTATTTGGCCAGCAATTCTTCGTCGACAATCGGCCGGGCGCTGGGTCAACTACAGGAACCGAGTTCGTCGCCAGGGCGCCCGCCGACGGCTACACGTTCCTCATGACTTCCGCATCGTTTTCTTTCAATCCGGGTCTTTACCCTAAGCTGCGGTATGACTCGATGAAGGATTTCGCGCCGGTGTCGCAAGTGGTCGCCGTGCCTATTGTCATCGCAGTACTACCGACGTTCCCCGCAAACTCGCTGCAGGATCTCATCAAGCTTGCGAAGTCAAAGCCGGGACAAATTCTGTATTCGTCGGCAGGTCCGGGTAGCGCGATGCATCTGGCGGGCGCCCTGTTCAGCGTTGTGTCGAAATCCGACTTAACTCACGTCCCGTACAAGGGCGCGCCGGCGGCAGCTATGGCAGTACTTGGAGGGGAGGCCATCGTCACATTCGCGACCATCGAGACCGTGCTGCCGCTCGTGCACGGAAAGAAATTGCGACCGCTTGCCGTATCAACCAGCGAACGAGCTGCGGCCCTGCCCGATGTGCCTACAGCAGCCGAAGCTGGCATCAAGGGTTATGAAGTCACGGGATGGTACGGATTGCTCGCTCCGGCCAGCACACCGGCGGCAATCGTCGAGCAACTAAGCAGCGAAGTTCGTAAGGCCTTGGCGACGCCGGTGCTCCAGGAGCGTACAGCGCAGGAGGGCGCTAAGCCCGTCGGCAGCACGCCGCCGGAGTTTGAGCGCTTTCTGCGTGATGAGATCGCAAAATGGACACGCATCATCCGCGACCTTGGCCTCAAGCTCGATTGATGTTCGCAGATCAGGCTTCCAAGTCGCGCGAGTAAAGACGCTCCACTGGTCAACGTGCGTCACCCAGAGAGCACACGAAGATTCGCCGAGATCGTTCTGAATAACAGAGGACAGTAAGTGGGCCGAGAAATTGAAACGCTTGCGGAGTTTGCGGCAAGCACACAGTGGGAAGATGTACCCGCGCCCGTTCGCGAACATACCAAGCTTGTCGTGCTTGATACGCTCGGCGTGATACTTGCGGGTGGCGAGCGACCGGAAGTGTCCCAACTGCGCGCGCGCTTAACTCCAACCGCCGGCACGGGCGCCACTGTATATGCGCGTGGTTGGCCCGTGCACGATCCGCGTACTGCTGCGCTTCTGAACGGCATTGGCGGGCGGGCAATCGAGCTGTGCGAAGGATTGCGTCTGGTGTCGGGACAGGCCGCGATGCAGGTTTTGCCGGGAGCGCTCGCCGTGGCGGAGCACGTACAGGCAAGCGGCCGCGAGCTGCTTGCTGCCTTTGTTACCGGCTATGATCTTGCGTCCCGGTTTTGTTTCGCATTCACGCCGCGGCCGCTTGCGCACCAGAATGGCCAGGCGTCGCTGCTTGCAGCCGTGGCGGCCGGTGCGCGTCTGCGAGGGCTAGATGCGAGCGGAGTCAGTCGTGCGATGCGCATCGCAACGACGCTTGTGCTGACGCCGAGTTATACGAATGCAGTCGCGGGTGCGACGACACTGAATGTGGCAGGCGGCATGAGCGGATTTGCTGCTGCCCTTGTACCGGATCTAGCCCTGGCGGGATTCGAAGCACAGGCGAATGCGATCGAGGAATCGCTGGGCCAGCTCGTGGGCGGCGGCTTTGATCCCGCGCGTTTACTCGACGCATTGGGTGAGCGCTGGGAGATCACGCGCAATTACTTTAGATTGTATGCATGCTGTAATCCGATTCATCCGGCACTCGATTGCCTGAAGGAAACGCTTGCGAAGCTGACGCCGAAGCCGGAAGACGTCGAGCGCATCGATATCGCGACCTATCGTTTTGCATCGGTGATGCGCAACCCCGATCCACCGAATTACTTTGCATCCAAGTATTCACTGCCGCATGCCGCAGCGACTATGGTCGTAAAAAACAGTGCAGGTTATGCCGCACTCGACGATGCAGCGTTGGCTGACCCCGTTATCGCCGCTCTGCGCCATCGCGTTCATATCACCGAAGACGCGACGATGAGCGCAGTCGCACCCCGCCTGCGGCCGGCGCGAGTAACGCTCACTCTGAAGGATGGCCGCGAGAGCATACATGCTTGCGAGAGCCATCGCGGTGATTTCCAACAGCCATTCGAAGAGTCGGAACTGCGCGACAAATTCCATGAGCTTGCAAGCACAGTGCTCACGCCGGACGGGGTTGCGCATGTCGAGGAAGCGGTCGGACGTTGCGAGCAATGGAAAAGCGTACAGGAATTGACCGATCTCATGCGCCGCTATGGCCGCACCTAGATTCGAGGATCTGAATATGTTCGATTTGATAATTCGCGGCGATCGAGTCGTCACTCCGGCCGGCGCAGATGCCTGCGACGTCGCCATTCAGGGTGAAAAAATAGTTGCTGTCGCAGCGTTGGGCACCTTTAACAACACCGCCGCTGGTCGTGTCATGGATGCGCGCGGAAAGATTGTCATGCCGGGCGGCATTGATCCACATGTACATTTGAAATGGTATACGCCGCATCCGGACGGAACAGTTACTTTCACAGACCCGCCGTCGGTTGTTAGCCGGGCTGCGCTACACGGTGGAACGACGACAATGATCGATTTCGCCCGCTGGACACATGGCAATACGATTCAGCAGGCGATCGAACGACGCCACGAAGACTGGACGGCGCAATGCTACTGCGACTACAGCTTTCATGTCATGGTAGAAGGCGCACTGCCGCCGGAAATATTCGGTCAGCTTGCTGAAGCGTTGCGCGCCGGATATCCGACGGTGAAAATTTTTACGACCGACATAACGCCCAGCCGCCGCGGTCGCATGGTCGACTTTGGTGATATCTGGGAGGTGTTCAAGGTGGTAGCCCAAGAACGCGGCATGTGTGTTATGCACGGTGAAGACAATGACATCGTGATGCACATGTACGACAAGCTGATTCGCGAAGGCCGCGTGGGCTTCGAGCACATGGCGGAAGTGCACAATGCGATGTCTGAAGACCTGTCATTCCGCCGTGTGCTTGGTCTTGCCAAGAATGTCCCCGGTATCGTTCTCTACTTCATGCATGTGAGCGCTGCGTATGGTGTGGAAGCAATACGGGAGGCTAGGGCGCGCGGCATGCCTGTCTACGGCGAGACACTTCATCAGTACTTGATGTACACCTCCGACGATTACCTACGGCCCAATGGTCAGATCTACCACACGTACCCGTCGATCAAAGCCAAGACAGATCAGGATGCTCTCTGGGGCGGCACGGTTGATGGCACCATCCATACCGTCGCGACCGACGAGGTGTGCTGCTCGCTGAAAGTGAAGACCATGGGTAAACGCATCGACGATACGACGGGCGGCAATGTCGGCGTGGAGCCGCGGGTGGCGCTCATGTATACCGAGATGGTCGGACGCCGGGGATATTCTCTCGAAAAGTTCGTGGACCTGGTGTCGACAAACGCGGCGCGCATCATGGGACTTTACCCGCGCAAGGGCGCGATCACCGCGGGCGCGGATGCCGACATTGTCGTTCTGGATCCGGGTAAGCGCATGACGATTCGCAAAGAGATGTTACACGAGGCAGATTACACGCCGTGGGAGGGGCACGAAGTACATTCCTGGCCATCGGTCACCGTCCTGCGCGGGAAAGTTGTTGTTGACGACGGCAAGTTCTTCGGCGATCTGAGCGACGGTAAGTACCTCAAGCGCAAGATCTCCGAGGAGATACGCGGCGGGGCCAATCTGTAAACTTATTTGATATGGCATGTACGGATGACACGCGAGTTGTGCAATTCCTTGTCGATACGCTCGAACTGTGGCGGGTCGAGGCAACCGTAGAAGCGGCTCGCGCGCCTTGTGTCGCTGTTGTGCGGGTCGACAAACGCGCAATAGCATGGGTCGAGCGCGCGGCCCCGACGGATATGACATTCCGGTGGATCGTGCGCTTCGCAATCGATTCACTATCTGACCCGACAAAGGCGCGCGCGCGCCCATGCTCTTCACTCATCGGTCTGTTGAATGCATTGCGGATCGGGCTGAAGGTGGAGCGGGGTAGTGCGCTTCGGGTAGCAGGGGCTCCTGCGCGCAGTGCATGATCCCCGTGTCTCTCATTACCGGGTTTCTCGGGAGCGGCAAAACGACGCTGCTCGCGCATATGCTGCGCGACCCCGCAATGAGCCGCACCGCGATAATTATCAATGAGTTCGGTGCTGTCGGTCTCGACCATGACCTGATCGAAACGAGTGACGAGAGCTTTATCCAGCTCTCCAACGGTTGTCTTTGTTGCAATGTCAGAACCGATCTAGTGCTGACGCTCATTGATCTCGCGTCGCGACGCTCAGCAGGAACGGTGCCGTGCTTTGAGCGTGTCGTGATAGAGACGAGCGGACTCGCGGACCCGGCGCCCATTCTTCATGCATTGATGACGGACAGCGGCGTCTGTGAAAATTACGCGCTCGACGACGTCATCACTACGGTCGATACTGTCACGGGGCTGTCGACTATCGAGAAGCACCCTGAGTCAGTGCGACAGGTCGCAGTCGCCGATCGAATCATATTGACAAAAACGGACCTCGCGCCTGCCGGAACAGCAGCAATATGCAAGCGAATTTCCAGCATCAATCCAAGCGCACCAGTTACTATCGCCATAAACGGAGTGCTTGACGCTTCTACATTATTTCGGTCTCTCGGTCCGCGCAGCGTCGATATCCTCGAAAGCGTCAGCAGGTGGATGCCGCCGGAATCCGCGAATGGCAAATCCTACGGACACCAACATACCGAAGAGATTTCCACATTTTGCATCGTGCGAGAGCAGCCGCTGCACGGCGTAACGCTCGCGCTTCTGCTGTCTGCGCTGGCCGACAATTGCGGCGCAGACTTGCTGCGCGATGAAAGGCATTGTCGCGATCACCGAAGAACCCGAGCGCCCTGCGGTGATTCACGGGGTTCAGCACGTGTATCACGCGCCGGTATGGCTCGATCACTGGCCATCGGACGATCGCCGCACGCGCATCGTCTTCATCGGCCGCAACATCCGGCAGACGTGGGTGCTCGCGCTTATCGACTTACTCGATGCGGAAGTCAGCGACCAGACTATGCGTCTAGGCGCAACCGCCGGAGCGATCTGACCGGCGCTACGGCAAAGTCGCGCAACACATTGTTACTTTTTTTCCGGGATATCAGGCTGCCGCGAGTCCTCTAATGCACAGGAGGACTCAAATCATGAGATTAACGAAGACAGCTTTTGTGGTATCGACACTTGCAGCATTGGGAGGCTGCGTGGCTGTGCCGGCGGGACCTGGTTACTACGCACCGCAAGCGGCCTACTACGGACCTGCACCGGCCTATTATGGACCGCCGGCGTATTACGGTCCTTCAGTCGGCGTTGGCGTATACGGCGGCTATTGGGGACGGCGTCACTGGCACTGATGGCCTTGTGCCGCACTTAGTAGTGCCTGCGCCTGCATTGCAGACAGCTAGTACTCGACGGGCACCGGATCGAGACTACGCCACATGTACCAGGTCGCGACTGAACGCCAGGGCTTCCAGCTTTTCGCGATCGCGTTTATCTTGAGCTTTGACAGCGGCTTCCCCTCGTTGTAATGCAGGCTCATTGCTCGCTGTAGACCGATATCGTCGAGCGGCAGCACGTCCGGTCGCGACATGTAGAAAATTAAAAACATCTCTGCCGTCCAGCGGCCGACGCCGCGCACCTGCGTGAGCTCAGAGATTAACTCGTCATCAGACATCTCTTTCCAGCGCGCGACCCTCATGCGGCCCTCGACGAAATGGCGGGCCAGATCGTGCAGATAGACGACTTTACTGCGCGAGAGTCCGCACAATCGCAGTGCGTCCGCATCGTGCGCATGAATCATTTCGGGGAGCATCTCCGGGTACTGTGGCCGTCAACTTGTCCCAGACGCTTTGTGCGGCTTTGACCGAAATCTGTTGACCTACGATCGACCTGGCAAGCGTGTTGAACGCATCGCCCCGCGAGCGAAGTGTAAGCCCGCGCGAACGCGCGGCGAGTTTCTTGATCACGGGATCGCTGGCGGACAACTCGCGCGTGGCTTGCTTCCAGTAGTCGGGGACCGCCATGGCGTTATGTGCTGCCTTTCATTCTTAACTTGCGCCGCTGCCACTCACTGACAACATACCATCGCCATGCGAGCCGTGTCACCGCGTACCCAACGGCGCTTAACAGCAGTGCTAGCAGCGGCAGCCCGACAAGCAGTGGTTTGCCGATCGAGAACAACCAATCTGCAGCCGCTGCTAACCACCCGGCGAAATCATTGCCGTCAACGTCAAACGTCATGGACGGCATCTCACTGCTGCTATCGCCCAACACCAGTTGCCCGAGCTTGAAAGCCACATAGTACAAGGGCACGATGGTGAACGGATTCGTATATAGCGTAACGACTATGGCGATGGGTAAGTTGACGCGGAATGCTACAGCGAGCAGGGCGCTGACGGCAAACTGCACCGGATTGCTGCCGGGTACCAGACCCGCAAACATGCCAACGGCGACGCCGCCGGCCACCGAACGACGGTGGAGATGCCAGAGATTGTGATGCCGGAACCATGACCCGAAACGGATCATGTAGCGGTTTTCGCTGATCGCAGCGTGCGTAGGCAGGTACTTCCTAAAGAACTTGCGAGGCATGAGACAAACTGTATTCTACCTAGATTCGTAGTCCATCGGGGAGGCGGACGCGTTGTATACACATGAACATGCTTGCAATTGATTCGTTCGTGCGTCTGTTCGTAGTTTGCTTTGCGGCCGGTGTCTGGTGGCTGCAATCGCAGTCCGCACTGCCGGTCGTCGATTGGTATTGGGGCGCTCCGTTGCTGGCAGTGGCACTGCTGGTCCTCGCACCGGTGCAGTCTACAACGATGCGTCATATATATCGCGTATTCGCCGCCGGGGCATGCGTGCTTTGCGGTTTCCTATGGGCAGCCTTATTTGCTCAATTCCGGTTAGCCGATGCCTTATCTCCTGAATGGGAGGGCGAAGATATTCGCGTCGTCGGCGTCGTAGCGTCGATGCCTCAGCCTTACGAACGGAGCGTACGTTTTGAGTTCGACGTCGAACGTGTATTGACTGCTGATGCGGTCGTTCCAGCACATATTGTGCTCTCATGGTGGAAGAGCGCCGCGCTGGCAACGTCCGACGTTCGTGCCGGGGAGCGCTGGCAACTCACCGTCCGATTGCGGCGGCCGCATGGAACGCTCAACCCGCACGGATTCGACTACGAAGCATGGTTGCTCGAGCGCGGCATCCGCGCCACGGGTTATGTTCGCCCCGGCAGCGCGAACATACGCCTTTCAACTCTGGTCATCAGACCGGGATATCTGATTGAACGCGTGCGTGAGGCGGTGCGCGCACGCATTGAGAGTGCTTTGCCGCAAGCGACATATGCAGGCGTGCTCTCGGCGCTCGCTATCGGTGATCAGCGTGCGATCAGTCCCGACCAGTGGCAGGTATTCACACGCACCGGTGTCAACCATCTTATGAGCATATCGGGCTTACATGTCACCATGATCTCAGGTCTCGTTTTTGCCATGATTTATTGGCTCTGGCGACGTAACGTGCATTTAACGCTGGCGTTGCCGGCACGCAAAGCGGCGGTGGTCGCCGGTTTCCTCACGGCCCTTGCGTACGCGTGGCTGTCGGGATTCGCGTTACCGGCACAACGCACCGTGTACATGCTCGCAGTAGTCGCCGTCGCTTTATGGTCGGGCCGTATCACTTCCGCGTCGGTAGTGCTCAGCGCCGCCTTATTCATTGTTCTCCTTATCGACCCGTGGGCAGTGCTCGCACCCGGTTTCTGGCTGTCGTTCGGCGCGGTCGGTTTGATCTTGTTCGTGACGGCCGGGCGGCTGGCCCAGTCACATTGGTTCGTTACTTGGGCGCGCGTGCAATGGACGATTACGCTCGGTCTGATTCCGTTGCTGCTGGCCATGTTTCAGCAGATCTCACTCGTTTCACCACTTGCAAACGCGATTGCGATTCCCGTCGTGAGCCTGGCTGTTGTTCCGCTCACGCTAATCGGTGTTGCGATGCCTTTCGATGCCGTTCTACATCTCGCTCATCTGGTCATGTCCGTATGCGGCGCTATGCTCGAGTGGATGAGCGCACTGCCGGTTTCGGTCTGGCAGCAGCATGCACCGCCGATGTGGACGGTAGTCGTTGCGATGGTAGGCATACTCTGGATGCTGTTACCGCGCGGGTTCCCGGCGCGTTGGATCGGCGCGATCGCGTTATTGCCCGTGTTTCTTGTCCTGCCGTTGCTGCCGGCGCAAGGCGCGCTCAGACTCACGGTGCTCGACGTCGGTCAGGGACTTGCCATCGTCGCACAGACGAATACGCACGCATTGCTTTTCGATGCGGGGCCGGCATACGGGCCACAGGTAGACAGCGGCAACCGGATCGTCGTGCCGTATTTGCGCGCGAGCGGCGTGCAAACTTTGAGCGGTATGGTGATCAGCCACGGCGACAACGATCACAGCGGCGGCGCACGTTCGGTAGTGCAGGCAGTTCCGGCAGACTGGCTTCTGACGTCATTGCCCGAAGGCCACGCGCTAAATTCATTGGTCGTGCGCACCCGCAGGTGTGAGGCCGGCGGAAATTGGGATTGGGACGGGGTGTCGTTTGAACTACTGCACCCGGCACGCGAGAACTACGACCGCGCAAAGTTCCGCAGCAACGACCGCGGTTGCGTACTGAGAATCAGCACTCAAGGCGCGAGTGTTCTAATTACGGCGGACGTCGAACAGAAATCCGAGCGGGAAATGCTTGAGAGTGTTCCTGACAAACTGCGCGCGCAAGTTTTATTGATACCGCACCACGGTAGCCGCACGTCTTCATCGGCAGACTTTGTCGCGCAGGTCAATCCGGATATTGCGCTAGTCGCGGCAGGCTATCGAAATCGTTTCGGCCATCCGAAGGACGACGTGCTCGACCGTTATCGTGCAATCGGCAGCCGCATCTATCGCACCGACCATGACGGAGCGCTGCTGCTCGAAATCGCAGCGGACGGTGCTATTAGTGCCCGGCGCTATCGTGCGCTATATCGACGCTATTGGCATGCGGCGCTTGAAAATCCAGACCTGCTTGAAGATGAGGAGCTGCAATGATTGGCGGCGTGCGCAGTCTGCGTATACAGGGGATGCGATCTGAAGCGCCGTCAAAACCTCTGGCCGATACCTCACTGAAGCAAGGCACGGTACTAAAAACCGGACGGAGCTAGAACCGCTTGTTGAGCATTACGCCGGGAGCTCGTTTCGGTTGCAATCCCAGACTGCTGCTGGGACTTAGCTCGACCGTGTTCGGATTGTTGAGGTTGAGACCAACGCCTACACCCCATTCACTTTTCTGGTCCAGCGGCACGACGACGCCTTTAGATTCGTTACTGTAGCTGAGACCAAAGGGCAGATCGACGCCGAGCGACTTGCTGCTTGTATTAGGCCTCAATCCGAGCTGACTTGGCGAGAGTCTCGCACGCAACGTGTCTGCATCAAGACTTACCGGAGGATGAAGATCGGCTGGCGGGACGATCGCTGTGCCTTCACTTTGCGCATAAGAACCGGCAATGAAGAAATGGCTAGCCGCCATTGCGATGGCAGTCAGCATCAAACAACGGTACATGGCGCGCCTCCTGTCTGTGCACCCTTATTCGCGACCTCCCTATTATTATCCGGTAACCGTGACTTTTTCAACACTTGGGGGTCCCCCGCGGCGACGGGCCGGGTGTTTCGCAACAACAAGCGCCCGGGACGTTAGCGTGCTGTTGAGCAATCTAACGGTCTACGCTTTCAAGCGTTACATTTTGATTCCAAGTGTTTATTGCGGCCGATCGCGTAAAATCGCGCCCATGAAGCTGTGCCCCAAATGTGCGTACGAGCGTAAGCCAACCGACATCGGACCGGCGGGCATCTGCACCGCGTGCGGGCTGGTATTTTCCAAGTGGGTCGACCGCAGTCTCGGGCGGTTACAAATTCGAGCGGCCGTCAACGTCCGTGACGACGGAAATGGCCGTTTACAGCAATTGGTTTCGGCGCTCACGCATGTCGAAGCGCGCGTAGACTCGATGTCGTTCTGGGCCCGTGTCGCGATTTTCGCGGCGCTGTTTTTGTGGGGCTGGCAGTTCATCCTTATGGACTACCGCAGCGCCGACATCATGAACTCCTTCATGCATCGCATCGATCTTGTTTTTCACGAGGCGGGACATGTTTTCTTCATGCCATTTGGCGCTTTCATGGCGATACTCGGGGGAACGCTCGGTCAATTGATTATGCCGGTCGTCGTGATCGTTGCATTGATTGTGACGAGTGGCGATACTTTCGGCGCCTCGGTCGGTCTTTGGTGGCTTGGGCAAAGCCTGATGGATTGTGCGCCATACATTGCGGACGCACGTGCGCTGCAACTGCAGCTGGTCGGTGGCGGTACGGGGGCAGACCGGCCCGGCGCCCATGACTGGGAAAACATTCTGCTGGATCTCAATCTGATTCAGCATGATCTCCGGATAGCTTCGATCGCGCATGCCATCGGCGCGCTCGTGATGCTGCTTGCGTTTGCGTGGGGTGCATACCTCCTGCTCAAGCAACACGCGAACATCGACCACAAAGATTAGCATGGCAGGCGCGCTTCATTTGAAGCTGGTGACCGGCGTAGAAAGTACGCCAGTGCGACGGCGTATACCTGCACTCGAGGATTACTCCCCGGACGACGTTGCGTTGATCGATCGCGCGCTGGACTGGGCGTCGCCTGTGCTCGCCACGAAGACCTCAAGTGGCGGAGAACCGGCGCTTGCACACGCGCTCGGCATCGCGGACATCCTCGCGGCACTCAAGCTTGATGCCGACTGCATAGCTGCCGGTATGCTTGTGCAGCTCGGTGACACGCCGGACATGCTCAACAGCATACGGCAGCGTTTCGGTGGAGCGATCGAAGCGCTTGCCGACGGTGTGAACCGTATGCGCGTTATCGAATCGCTCACTCAAGGCACCGCACGGCCCGACGCCGACGCAGCGCAACTCGAAGGCTGGCGTAAGATGCTGCTGGCGATGGCGCAGGACTTGCGCGTAGTTCTCATCAAACTCGCTGATGAACTGCAAACGCTTCGGTTCGTGGTCAAGTCTCACGACCCGAACGAAGGTCGACCGGGGGCCCGGATCGCGCTGGACATATTTGCGCCGCTTGCCAACCGGCTCGGCGTATGGCAATTGAAATGGGAATTAGAAGACCTCGCCCTGCGTGTGCTCGAGCCGCAGACTTACAAGCATATCGCGAGTCTCATCGACGAAAAGCGCGCGGTTCGCAATCATTACATCGAAGGCGCTATCTCACTGTTGCGGCAGTCAGTTGGGCAAGCGGGAATACAAACTGAAATAAGCGGACGCGCCAAGCACATCTATAGCATCTACAAAAAGATGCGGCGTAAAGGCGTGGGCTTCGATGCACTTTACGACGTGCATGCGCTTCGCATCCTGGTGAACGATGTCGCCGACTGCTATGCGGCGCTGGATGCAGTGCATGGCTTATGGCCGCCGCTGGCAAACGAGTTCGACGATTATATCGCGAAGCCGAAGAGCAATGAGTACCGATCGCTGCATACTGCCGTGACAGGTCCGGACGGAAAACCGCTCGAGATACAAATTCGCACATTCGAGATGCACCGCGACGCGGAGCTGGGTATCGCTGCGCACTGGCGCTATAAGGAAGGGGCGCGCAAGGACGCCGGTTACGATCGCAAGATTGCGTGGCTGCGTCAGATGGTGCGGTGGAAGGAAGAACTTGCCGACACCAGACACGTGAATCCACGCATTCAGGATGATGTCTTCGGCGACACCATCTATGTGCTTACACCGGAGGGCCGCGTGATCGATCTGCCGCGCGACGCAACGCCCATCGATTTCGCTTACCGGGTACATACGGACCTGGGCCATCGGTGTCGCGGTGCGCGTGTCGACGGCGCGATGGTGCCGCTTAACACGCCGCTGAGAAACGGTCAGCGCGTGGAGGTCATCGCAGCAAAACAGGGCGGCCCAAGCAGGGACTGGTTAAATCCGGCACTCGGATACTTGAAGGGTCCTGGGGCGCGCGGCAAAGTCAGGCAATGGTTCAACCGGCTGAACTACGAGGCGTCTATCACAGATGGACGCGCGGTTCTCGACAAAGAGCTGCAGCGCAATGGTATGACAGGCATCAATCTCGATGAACTTGCGCATAAGTTCGAGTTTGCCAAGCTGAATGATTTTCTTGCAGTGGTCGGACGTGGCGAATTAAGTCCGCACCAATTGCAGATTGCTCTCGCTGCTGATGCGCCTGCGACCGTTGTGCCTGACGCGGCGCCGATCGTGAAGAAAGCGCGCGCACAGCCTGGCGGGATACTGGTGGTGGGTGTCGATAAACTGCTCACAGTGCCGGCGCGCTGCTGTAAACCTGCGCCGCCCGATGCCATCGTGGGCTTTGTTTCGCGCGGTCGTGGTGTGACCATACATCGCAAGAGCTGTGCAAACGTAGCGCGCCTGGACAGCGAGCGCCTCATCGCAGCTGACTGGGGTTATTCTGCCGACGCCATGTTTGCGGTCGACGTGCTTATCGAAGCAATGGATCGCACCGGACTGCTGCGTGACATCACCGAGATACTTTCCCGTGAACGGCTCAATGTTACCGCGACTAACAGCGCGAGCCGCGATAGCAGTGCACGCATCCTGCTGACAGTCGAGATCGACAACCTCGAACATCTGCATCGAGTGTTGACGCTGGTGAAGAATGTCGCGGGTGTGTCGCGCGCCGTGCGCCGTTAACTTGAAAACGCTATAGTTAGCGGCCGAACGGGTAAGCCGCTGATCTCCGACGTCCACGTTTCGCCGATATGAACGGGCAGCGCAGCGGTCAGTGTGCCGGTCGTTACTACTTCTCCGACGCCTAACGCATCGAAGGCAGGCTGCGACGCAAGAATGTCCGCAAGGAATGCAAGCGCCAAAGCGGGATGGTCTAGCGCATTCTTGCCGACGCCTCGATCGCGTACCTCGCCATCTCGCTTCAACGTAACGGTGCAGTCCGCAAGGCGCTTAGGCATGTCGCGCAGGTCAGCAGCGTCGATAACGTAAGGCGTGCCGATCAGCAGACGCCAGTGAAACGACTGATCAGCCGCCGAGTCGGGTGCCTTGAAGCGCCAGTCGACGAAGTGGCAGTCGACAACTTCGAAACTCGGTGCAAGCCATTCTATGGAGCGCAGTATCATTTCGGGATCCGTGCATCCGGACGGCACGGGGGCGCGCAGCTTGAACGCGATTTCAGGCTCGAGCCGTGGCGCGCAACTGCCGCGCAAGGAAAGTACCGCGTGATTGTCGCGTGCATAGACGAGCGTCGTGTCGTAGACATAGGCCCAGATCGGCGATGTCGCGCCATACTCGGGCCAAATGTTACGGTTGGTGAAACCGATTTTACGGCCGACCGTGCGCTCTCCGCGTTGACGGCGCAATGCTGCCATCTCGGCGGCGACGCGATACGCAGAAGCCCAATCGAAGTTTACATTGTGCGAGGACGGCGGGGGGATAAGAGTGCCGTTGTCATAGGCGTCAAGCAGGTCGCGTGCAATTGATGCGATTGATGGCATCGTTGTGTCGCTCGGTCTAGTGAACGTCACCTGCAAACAATTTTCGGTCCCTTACTTCGCGCAACGAAAGCCGATGTTGTGATGCCCGGCGGATGGATTGCGTGACAAATTTCGTCCGCGGTGCGTAGTCGTCAGTTCTTCCGCTGTCGAGTCGTGGCCGCCGCCTCGCGTGCCCCGCACCGGTCCGGCTTTCAAGTCCTCGCGGCCATCAGAAGCGTCGTAGGGATAGGGCCGATAGGCGCTGGAAACCCATTCCCAGGCGTTGCCTGCCATATCTAATAAACCGTACGGACTTCCGCCCGCGCTGAACGACGTGACAGGCGCTGTGTCGTTAAACCGCTTACCGAACTGTGCTCGAGTACCGTCGGGCGCTGAGTTGCCCCACGGATATGTTCTGGCGTCTGTTCCCCGCGCCGCCTTTTCCCATTCCGCTTCGGACGGCAGTCTTTTCCCGCGCCAGGCGCAATAATCGCGCGCGCCGACCCACGACGGTTCCACGACCGGATGATTCTCGAAGCCCTTATCAGCGAGCCAGCGGCCGGCGTGCTCATGAATGCGTGCGTCATCGTCATCGAAGTCGTACCAGCCGCTCACTGTTTTTGTTTTGCGTGCCGTGGCTTTGCAGGAACTCCGCGAATTGGGCGTTGGTAACGGGCAGCCGATCGATCATGAATGCGCGCAGATCGACTTTATGCGCGGGGCGTTCGTCAGCGGGACCCTGATCGCTTCCCATAATGAATGTTCCTGACGGGACGGTGATCATGTCAGGCGGCACACTAACATCTACCGCGCCAGCCGCCGCACTCCACACCATGCAAGACAGTGCAGCGGTCTTCAAACTCATGCGACGCCTTCGACCACGATCATCTCGGTGTGCGCAGTGCGCTGACGCAGCAACTTCGCTTCGCGGTATTCCGGTGACGCCCACCACTCTTTCGCCCGCGCGACCGTCGGGAATTCGAGCACTACAAGACGAGCCGGTTTCCACGATCCTTCCAATGTTTCACAAATGCCACCCCTCACGGCGAATTTGCCGTCATATGCGGCAAGCGATGATGGAACCATCGCCTTGTACGCTTCATACTCGCCGGGCTGCTTAACAGTGACCTGCACGATGATGTAAGCGGACATGCTTGCTCCTTGCGAAGGGTGCGCTGTTTGCGGTGCGTTGGACTATATTGCGCACGCCGGCAGATCGCAAGTTACCATCGTCGCTGCATGTCCAATTGAACGACTGACCCGAAACGGGTAGAATGCTTCGCTTTCAGGCGCGTAGCTCAGCTGGTTAGAGCACCACCTTGACATGGTGGGGGTCGTTGGTTCGAGTCCAATCGCGCCTACCAATTAGGCACTGCGTTGGACGACGCAGAGTTGCAAGTGATAGCTAGACGGAAAGCGAGCGTTATGACACCGCGAACTTGCAGGTCGATGATGAGATTCCGGTTGTCCTGATTTTTCGCGATGCGAAAAAAGTGCGGCCGGTCCGCACTTTTTTTTCGCCTATTCGTCCTGAAAGAACTGTATGGTCAATGTGAAACTCCCGGACGGTTCGATCCGTCAATTCGACAATCCGGTGAAGGTTTCGGACGTCGCTGCGGCGATCGGTCCGGGGCTTGCCAAGGCAGCGCTCGCAGGTAAGGTAAATGGCAAGCTGGTCGATACGTCGTTCGTGATCGATCATGACAGCGACGTCGCGATTGTCACCGATAAAAGTTCGGACGGCCTCGATGTAATACGTCATTCGACTGCGCATCTCCTCGCATATGCGGTCAAGGAATTGTTCAGCGACGCGCAGGTGACGATCGGCCCGGTCATTGAAAACGGTTTCTATTACGATTTTTCGTACAAGCGCCCGTTCACGCCGGACGATCTCGCCGCGATAGAGAAGCGCATGGCGGAACTCGCGAAGCGCGACTTGCCGGTCACGCGCGAAGTGTGGCCGCGCGACAAGGCGGTCGAGTTCTTCAAGTCTACCGGCGAGCATTACAAGGCGGAAATTATTGCGTCCATCCCGTCCGGCGAAGACGTGTCGCTATACCGCGAAGGCGATTTCATTGATTTGTGCCGCGGCCCGCATGTTCCTTCGACCGGCAAGCTCAAAGTGTTCAAGCTCATGAAGGTTGCGGGCGCGTACTGGCGCGGCGACTCAAAAAACGAAATGCTGCAGCGGATCTATGGCACGGCGTGGGCGAAGAAAGAAGAGCAGGACGCGCACTTGCACATGCTCGAGGAAGCCGAAAAGCGCGATCACCGCCGGCTTGCTAAACAGCTAGATCTGTTTCACATGCAGGACGAAGCGCCTGGACTTGTGTTCTGGCACCCGCACGGCTGGACCATCTGGCAGCAGATAGAGCAGTACATGCGGCGCGTCTATCAGGAAAACGGTTACCAGGAAGTGAAGTGCCCTCAGATACTCGACCGCACACTTTGGGAGAAGTCCGGGCACTGGGACAATTACAAAGAAAATATGTTTACGACATCGAGTGAGAACCGTGACTATGCGGTGAAGCCGATGAATTGTCCGGGACACGTTCAGATTTTTAATACGGGCCTGCGCAGTTATCGGGAGCTGCCGCTCAGATACGGTGAATTCGGTGCGTGTCATCGCAACGAGCCTTCAGGCGCATTGCATGGGATCATGCGCGTGCGCGGCTTCACGCAGGACGATGGGCATATCTTCTGCAGTGAAGCGCAGATTCAACCGGAAGTCGCGAACTTCATTGATCTATTGATCGACACGTACCGGGACTTCGGCTTCACGGACATCATTTACAAATTATCGACCCGGCCCACGAAGCGCGTTGGTGCGGACGAGACGTGGGATGTAGCCGAGAAAGCGCTTGCTGACGCGCTGAACTGCAAAGGTGTGAAATGGGAAACGCTGCCGGGAGAAGGCGCGTTCTACGGTCCGAAGATCGAATTTTCCTTGCAGGACTCCATCGGCCGGGTGTGGCAATGCGGCACTATTCAGGTGGACTTTTCGATGCCGGAGAGGCTGGGCGCCGAGTACGTCGACGAAGACAACACCCGCAAAACGCCGGTCATGCTTCATCGCGCCATCGTCGGCTCGATGGAGCGATTCATTGGAATTCTGTTGGAAAATTATGCCGGTGCGCTGCCGATATGGCTCGCGCCCGTTCAGGTCGTGGTCATGAATATCAGCGCCAACCAGTCGGGTTACGCCGAGACGGTGGTCGGACAACTCAGGCGCGCTGGCATACGGGCGAACGCCGACTTGAGAAATGAGAAAATAACCTATAAAATTCGGGAACATAGTCTGCAAAAGCTGCCGTATCAAGTCATCGTAGGCGACAAAGAGCGGGCAGCGCAGACAGTTGCCGTGCGGACCCGCAAAGGCGAGGACCTGGGACAGATGTCCCTTCAGGCCTTTACCGAGCGCCTGCAACATGAGGCGCTACAGCTCGGGCGCACGGCTTAATTTTTGATATAGCGGGGTCTTCATATAGCACAGGAAAAAGAGCCGCGCATTAACGGCGAAATCAATGTCCCTGAAGTTCGGTTGATCGGACCGAACGGCGAGCAGGTGGGCGTAGTCCCGATTGCGGTCGCCAATGCGCAGGCGGAAGCGGCAGAGCTTGATCTTGTGGAAATCGCACCGACCGCGGTGCCCCCGGTTTGTCGTGTCATGGATTTCGGCAAATTCAAGTACCGGGAAAGCAAGCGGCGGCACGAGGCGAAGCTTAAGCAAAAGCAGATCATCGTCAAAGAGGTCAAGTTCCGACCGAGCACAGACGAAGGCGACTACAAGATCAAACTGCGGAACCTGACCCGGTTCCTCGACGAGGGTGATAAGTGCAAGGTGACGCTGCGGTTTCGCGGACGGGAGATGGCGCACCAGGAATTCGGCATCAGACTGATCGAGCGTGTGAAGAACGATCTCGAAGCAGTCAGCGTGGTCGAGCAGTATCCGAAGATGGAAGGGCGGCAGATGGTGATGGTTTTATCGCCGAAGAAAGTGGCTCCGCCCAAAAAGGAAACTGGCAAACCGGTGCCAGCCGCTGCAGTGGCGCACGCTGCCGGCGCCGAGAAAAAGCAGTTGCAGCAATAAGTAGTAGTCCGGGTTCCCGAAGTCTTCCCCGTGGGAAGCACCCGGCGCTATGTCAGAAAAGGAACAGCAATGCCTAAAATGAAAACAAAGAGCGGCGCTAAAAAGCGCTTTAAGGTTGCGGCCAGTGGCCGCATCAAACGTGGCAGTGCGTATCTGCGCCACATCCTCACCAAAAAGACAACCAAGCGAAAACGTCAATTACGCGGCGGCACCGGCGTTCACGAGAGCGATCAGCGTTCCGTGCGCACCATGCTTCCCTACGCGTAGGGACATAAGTCATGCCAAGAGTTAAACGTGGTGTAACGGCGCGCGCGGCTCATAAGAAAGTCATCGCGCGCGCAAAAGGTTTTCGCGGCCGTCGCAACAACGTATTCCGGATTGCCAATGAAGCGGTCATGCGCGCCGGTCAGTATGCGTACCGCGACCGGCGCAATAAGAAGCGCGACTTTCGCAGCCTGTGGATCACGCGTATCAACGCGGCGGTGCGCGAGCACGGTCTGTCGTATAGCGTATTCATGAACGGACTCAAGAAGGCGGCGATTACGGTTGATCGCAAAGTGCTGGCCGACATTGCAGTGCTCGACAAGCCGGCATTCGGCAAGTTTGTCGAGAAAGCGAAGGCGAGCTTGGGCGTCTAAGCGGTAACGCATCAGGGGAGGCTGCGGAGGGTGGAGCGGATTCCATGTCCTCGGGCACGGAGTTGACTGCAGTCAGCGCGATGTAGCCGGACGCAGGCCAACGTGTCGTTCGGCTGTAACACGATGAACGGGTCTTGACTCTTCGTTCACGCACCCAGCCTGTTTTTCTTTCGGGGTCGCGGTGGAAAAACTCGATTCAATCGTTCAGGATGCGGTCCTGCTGTTTGCAGGTATCACCGATGCAGCGCAGCTTGAACAAGCCAAAGCGCGTTTCCTCGGCAAGTCCGGCGCTCTTACCGATCTGCAAAAAAGTCTCGGCAAGCTTGCGCCTGCCGAGCGGCCCGCGATGGGCGCGCGCTTCAATGCGGCGAAGGAGCAGATCGAGAACGCGCTTGCCGACCAGCGCGACAGAATTTCGTCTGCAAAACTCGAAGCGCAACTCGCGCAGGAAGCGCTCGATGTCACCTTGCCCGGCCGCGGACCAGGAACCGGCGGTCTTCATCCGGTAACTCGCACGCTTGAGCGCATGGAGGCGCTATTCCGCTCGATCGGATTCGAGGTCGCGGAAGGTCCCGAAATAGAATCCGACTACTACAACTTCACGGCGCTCAATCAGCCGGAAAATCACCCGGCGCGTTCCATGCACGATACGTTCTACCTCGATGACGGTAAACATCTGCTGAGGACACACACGTCACCGATCCAGATTCGTTACATGGAAAAGCACAAGCCACCGATAAAAATTATCGCGCCCGGACGCGTGTACCGCGTCGACTCGGATGCAACGCATTCTCCGATGTTTCATCAGATCGAAGGGCTATGGATCGATGAGCACGTGACCTTCGCTAATCTTAAGGGTGTAGTCGCCGACTTCCTGCGCCGATTTTTCGAGCGCGAAAACCTGAAGGTACACTTTCGTCCTTCGTTTTTTCCGTTTACCGAGCCGTCCGCCGAGATCGACATGAGTTTCGGCGGCGGCTGGCTCGAGATCGGCGGGTGCGGCATGGTCCATCCGAACGTCTTGCGCAATGTCGGTATCGACAAAGAAAAATATCAAGGTTTCGCATTCGGGCTCGGACCGGATCGCATGGCGATGCTGCGACACGGCGTCAATGATCTGCGGTTGTTCTTCGAGAACGATCTGCGGTTTCTGACGCAATTCAACTTGCATGCGTTTCCAGTCGGCCGGCTCGCCTGACGAGCATCGCTTCGCTGTACCCGGTATGAAATTACGCTGATGAGATTCTCGGAAAACTGGTTGCGAACGCTCGTCAATCCACCGCTTAGCAGCGATGCGCTCGGCGATGCGGTGACGATGGCAGGCATCGAAGTCGAGGCCATCGACCCCGTGGCGCCTCCCTTTGATCAAGTCGTTGTTGCCGAGGTGCTCGACGTCAAAAAACATCCGCATGCTGACCGGCTGACTGTTTGCAGTGTCAACGCGGGCGACGCGCCGATCCAGGTCGTTTGCGGCGCTCCGAACGTTCGCGCGGGTATCCGCGTGCCGCTCGCGAAGGTCGGCGCGAAACTGCCGGGCGGTAAGATAAAGTCGGCTGCAGTGCGTGGAATCGAATCGAGCGGAATGCTGTGTTCCGCGCAGGAACTCGGCCTTTCCGAAGATGCAGCCGGACTATTGATACTGGAGGACGACGCTCCCGTCGGTAAAGATATTCGCGAGTATTTAGCATTGGACGATCGTATTCTGACCATCAAGCCGACTCCCAACCGGGGCGATTGCCTGAGCGTGAGCGGCATCGCACGTGAAGTTGCGGCAATTACGGGGAGTTCTCTGACTCCGGTCACAGTTTCCTCTGTTCGGGCAACGCTGGCGGACGCGATAGATATCGATCTCATCGATAAGTCAGCATGTCCGCTGTATTGCGGACGCATTGTGCGCGGCATAGACGCGCTCGCGCCGACGCCGCGCTGGATCACGCAACGTCTCGAGCGCAGCGGTCTGCGAAGCGTCAGCGCCGTTGTAGATGTCACGAATTACGTGATGCTCGAATTGGGCCAACCGATGCACGCGTTCGATCTGGCGTATATCGATGAGGGCATACAAGTCCGTGCGGGCCGTTCCGGCGAGAAACTGAAGTTACTCAACGGGGAGCAGATCGATATCCGCGCTGACTTCCTCGTCATAGCCGACCATGCAAAGCCTTTGGCGCTCGCCGGCATCATGGGCGGTGAAGAGAGCGCCGTTACAGCAGCGACGCGAGACGTCCTGCTGGAAAGCGCGTTTTTTGATCCCTCTGCAATCGCGGGCAAATCCCGCATGCTCGGCTTCGGTTCTGATTCCTCATACCGGTTCGAGCGCGGCGTCGACTTCAGCGTCACCGCACGGGCACTCGAGCGCGCGACGCAACTGGTGCTCGAGATCTGCGGCGGCAAGGCAGGGCCGGTGTGTGAAGCGAAAGCTGTGCTGCCCGAGCGCAATCCCGTCATGCTGCGTGCAGCGCGCGTCAGGCGCCTGCTTGGCGTTGAGCTGGCGAATGAAGCGATTGCGTTACTGCTGCGACGGTCTGGATTTAGCTTCGTAGACAACGAAGATCATTTTTCGATTACACCTTCGCCGCATCGATTTGACCTCACGATTGAAGAAGACTTCATCGAAGAAGTCGCCCGCATGCATGGCTACAACAACATTGATGCGGCTGCGCCCGTTGGACGATTGACGATGCTACCGGCGCCGGAGCGGGACAGCGCGGCACACAGCATCCGCGAGCTCCTTGTCGCGCGCGATTATCAGGAAACGATTACCTACAGCTTTGTCGATAAGCAGTGGGAACTTGATTTTTGCGCGAACGTAGATCCGGTGATGCTTGCAAATCCCATTGCAGCGCAGATGAATGCCATGCGCTCGAGCATGCTCGGCAGCCTTGTCGATTGCCTGCGTTTGAACCTAAGCCGGCAACAGTCGCGCGTCAGGCTATTCGAGATCGGCAGGTGTTTCCGGCACACAGATGGCGGTGCGTATTTGGAATGGAGCGAGCTCGGTGGCTTGGCGTATGGAGGTGCGGTGCCCGACCAATGGGCTTCACCGAAACGCACTGTAGACTTTTATGACGTTAAAGGTGACCTCGAAGCGTTGCTAGGCAGCGCGGCGGCGTTTGTCGCGTGGCAGCACCCGGCGCTACATCCGGGCCGCACGGCTCAGATACGCATTGGTGATCAGGCAGTCGGGTGGGTCGGCGAGCTACATCCCCGGCTGCAGCGAAAATATGATTTACCCGCGGCGCCAATGGCTTTCAGCATCAACATCGAGCTGCTTGCGCAGAACGCGGCTGCGGCGTTCGAGCCCTTTTCGAACCAACCGGTAATCCGTCGAGACATCGCCGTCGAGCTTGCCGAAAACGTTCCATACGCAAGCGTTCTGGCAAGCCTGAAGCGTCAGGCGCCGGCGTCCGTGAAGCATATCGCGCTATTTGACGTATATCGTGGCAAAGGCATTGATTCAGATAAAAAAAGTGTTGCTTTCCGTGTGTTATTGCAAGATACTCAGAAAACGTTGACGGACGCCGAAGCCGAAGCCGCCATCGCCGACTTGGTCCAGGGGTTGCGAGATGAATTTGATGCAAAGCTTCGCGATAAGGGGAAGATGATGACTTTGACCAAGGCCGAGCTGGCAGACCTGCTGTTTGAGAAGGTCGGGTTCAACAAGCGCGAAGCCAAAGACATGGTCGAGTCGTTTTTCGAAGAAGTACGTATGGCGCTGGAGAACGGGCGAGGGCGTCAAGCTATCGGGTTTCGGCAATTTTCAATTGCGCGACAAGCCGCAACGTCCGGGCCGCAATCCCAAGACAGGCGAGGAGATTCCGATTACTGCACGTCGCGTGGTCACGTTTCCATGCGATCGCAGAAATTGAAGGCGATGGTCGAACAAAATTATAAAGATGAGACGCGAACCACAGCTCCAGTAAGCGAAGCGCTGCCGCCGATACCTGCGAAACGCTACTTCACCATCGGCGAAGTCAGCGAATTGTGCGGCGTAAAGCCGCACGTACTGCGTTACTGGGAACAGGAGTTCACCCAGCTTAAAGCCGGTAAACGCAGAGGCAATCGGCGCTACTACCAGCACCACGAGGTGCTGCTGATTCGCCGCATCCGCGACTTGCTGTACGATAGAAGGGTTCACGATCAGTGGCGCCAGAAACCGGCTCGATGAGATCGCTGCGAGGCTCCCGCAAAGCAAATCGCGCCAGCCAGCGGCGCAAGCCGACTCAGCGCTTTGCGCAAGGAAATCAAAACCGTCCTGGAAATCCTGCGTCGCTGAGCGCTCGATCCGGACGTCACTGCATGGCGCTCTGATATAATTCGCGCCAGTCGGGGCGTAGCGCAGCCTGGTAGCGTACCTGCATGGGGTGCAGGTGGTCGGAGGTTCAAATCCTCTCGCCCCGACCAGATGTTAACGGGCCGCGGTCTGTGCGTGGCCCGTTTTGTTTTCTAGCCTGCTCATCCGCCCATTTCCCAAGCCTGCATCGCTTCAATCGGTTCTTCGTAATGGACGGTCTGCTCAGCGCATTACAATGGCCCGCTATGATCGTGACGCTCGTCGCCGCATGGCTGGTCGCGTCTCAGTCGAAGAAAAAGCGTGGCTGGGGTTTCTGGTGCTTTATTGTCAGCAACATTCTCTGGGTCATCTGGGGCTGGCACGACAGCGCGTACGCGTTGATCGCGCTGCAGGTCGGGCTGTTCGCACTCAACGTGCGGGGCGCCGTCAAGAACGAGCCCTAGCGCGTTGCCGGACGCGTCGTGTTACCGGATAGATCTTATGTGTTGACCGGTGCCGCGAGGAGCCGCAAAAGTTCGCGCGTGCCGTCGTCATCTATATGTGCGACTGCGTCTGCGATCTTGCGCGCTGTTGATTCCGGTAGTGCGCTTGTAGCCAGTGTAACGAATTTGTAGTCCAGTTCGGACGCGCTCATTGGATCTTCGATGCTGCCTTTTCGGTACAGCACTTCAGACTCGTGCTGTACTCCGTCGCGGCACCGCACGCGCAACTTGCACGCGACCCGATACTTGCCGCTACTCTCGTCGTAAGGCGGATTGACTGCGACCTCTATGCGCTCGATGAAGGCGAGGATGGCAGCATCGCGCAGCTTCTCCTGTGTGAACTGCTTTACCGTGGCTTCACGCTCGAGCGCCATGACGGCGATTCCATAGCGCAGATTCATCTGTGCCGCCAGCACCCCCTGAACATTCGCTGCTTCGTATGCCCAACCGCAGTGATGCAGCGTATTCGTGCTCACCAGGGCAGTCACGCGCTCGATGTCCTGCGCTTGCAATCGATGTTCGCGCATCACCTTGTCCATCGCAGCCATCGCTGTAATGCTGCCATTTGACGCGGGCGCCGGCTTGAATCCCACCTGCAGGATATGCCACTGCTCGCCAAGCTCGTCGCAAAGTTCCTCTTCGGAATACCCGTCGCCGATAAGCGCGCTCAAAAAACCTCCGTAAGGCGCTTCCAGAACATCCGGTATGCCGGTATAGCCGATTTGTGCCAGCCTTGCTGCGTATACGCCGCTTTGCGCAGCGCGCCCCGAGTGGAAGCTCTTCGTCATCGCGCCTTCCTGCACAGCCATCAAACCGGCTGCCTGCGAGCCGGCGATACCCAGGGCATGCACCGTCTGTGCGTGATTGAGGCCGAGCAGGCGGGCCGCGCACGCTGCGGCGACAAACACGCCAGTCGTTCCCTGATTGTGGAATCCGCGCGTAAACATGCCGCCCTTGCACGCAAGGCCAATGCGTATGCCGACCTCGTAGCCGGCAACGAGCGCAGCGATGAGTTGCTTCCCATCATAGTTGCCGATGGATTCAGCTACATTCAATGCGACAGGGCCCGCGAGTGATCCGGGATGCAGAGTGGACTTGATGTGGATTTCATCAAGCTGGAACGCGTGCGCACCGGTTGCATTGACGAGCGCCGCATTAGCCGCGGAGGTCCGCAGTCTGGAACCGAAGACAGTGGCTTGATTGCCGCATCCTTCTGACGCAATGAACGTCGTTAGCTTGCGGACCGAATCGAGGGTCGAGCCGAATAGGCAGCAGCCCAGCGTATCGAGCAGGCAGGTTTTCGCCTTTTCGACGACCTGCGCGGGAAGATCTTCAAAGCGCAGCGCTGATGCAAATTGTGCAAGTCGACTCGTTGGCGATGTGGTTTTTTTCGCGTGTACTGCCGTCATGAAACTCCCGTCGCACAAAGTAATCAGGAGATGATATACGACAAGCCTCGGTACGACGTGCTGCGGCATGGCAAACGCCCACAGTTGACAAGTAAATAGCGACCTGCCAATACTCGGCTACCTGCGAAGTCAATGCGCTTGCTTTATTCGTGTTTGCCGCAAGTCGCTGATGCGCGGTTTCCGCTTCAATACCCGACGTTGCCCGACGCCATGCGAACGACTGGTTCGCATGAAGACATCGTCTTGGGTACGCGCCATCTTTCGATCTTGTCTGACCGTTGCTGCCGCCAATGCCGCTTTATCTGACCTTCATCATTACTTTGATCGGCTTCGTTGCGGTCAACGCAGCGCGCGTGGTGCTGCAATTGTATGCCCTCGATATCGGCGCCAATCCCACACAAGTCGGCATACTCGTCGCATCGTACCATGTGTGCCCCTTGCTGCTCTCGTTAACTGCGGGATCGATGGGCGACCGGCTCGGCCCGCAGCGTCCATTACTCCTGAGTGCAGCCTGCGGTACTGCCGGTCTTGTTATTCCGTATTTTTGGCACACCTTGCCGGCGCTCTTTATCGGTGGCGCAATGAGCGGTCTGTCGTTTGCGTTTTTCCTCGTCATTGTGCAAAACCTGGTCGGGGTATTGAGCGCACCGGACAAGCGCGCCCAAAACTTCAGCAACTTCAGCCTCGTCGGGGCGACCTCTAATTTTATTGGCCCGCTGGTCGCCGGTTTCTCTATCGACAACTTCGGCTACCCGGCGGCATGCATCACAGCAGCCGTATTGGCGTTGGCGACCGGAGTCATTGTCGTCATGTGGGGCAGGTTACTCCCGGGCGCAAGCGCGCGTGCTGCCGCGAAGACGCGCATCGTGGATACGCTTCGTGATCCGGCAATCGTGCGAATTCTTGCGATCGGCAGTCTCGTGCAACTCGGCACGGATCTATTTCAGTTCTATATTCCCGTGTATGGCGTCAGCATAGGACTGTCCGCGTCAGCGATTGGTACGCTGCTTGCGACTTTCGCTGCCGCTTCATTCGTCGTGCGGTTTGGCTTATCGCGGTTGATTGCAAGACTAGGCACAGACCGCCTGCTCGCATATTCCTTCTTCATCGCCGGCGTGGGATTCGTGCTGGTGCCGCTGTTTCAAAGCGCAGTGATGTTGGGCCTGGTGTCTTTCATATTCGGTCTCGGCACCGGTTGCGGACAGCCGATCGCGACAATGATGATGTTCAGCCGCTCGACCGAAGGGCGCTCGGGCGAGGCATTGGGGCTGCGCCTGACAGCGAACAACCTGGTGCGCGTCATCGCGCCTGCCTTCTTCGGCTTTATAGTTTCCGGCTTCGGACTCGCTCCAGTCTTCTTTATTAATGCGCTGATGATGGGAGCCGGCGGCGTGATTAGCCAGCCAAAAAAACCGCTCTAAGACATCCCTAGCATCCTGCGCCTACGTAAGATGCCGAAGCGGCCCGAATCGGCGGACGGCTTCATCTTTGAGGCCGATCGCAACCGCACCGTCGAAACGCGCCAGCCATTGTCTGCCTTCGACTTCGCGCACGCGCCGTAGTTGACCGTGCGTGGTGGAGGCCTGCATGTCGACTGCGCTGTTCCAGCGCTTACGCCGGGGACCATTCACATCCGGGTCGAGGAGAAGAAACCGCGTCGGTTTAAACTCACCGCGGGTGCGGGTCCCGCTCATGCCTACCGCAAGGACCCAATGGGCCAGTTCCTGCCGGACGTTTTCCATTCCCAACACTACGAAATCTCCGCGCGCCAGATGCTCGACAACAAAATCGCGCACCTTATTGTCTTTGCCGTTTGTAATGCCCACTTGCAGAGCATGCTTGACCGGCGACAGTAGTTTCTGCAAAGTTTTGGTGCCGGTGCCGCTGAAGTAATGAGGTCGCGCGCTCGCGCGAATCCGGGCCAACGCCTTGACGGGCTTACGTACATCCAGTTCGAGGACTTCGCTGCGCCGGAAAAGTCCCAACGCTATCAGCGCCATAAGCAGGCAGTAGTATCCGCAGGCACCGTCCAGATCACCTTGGCGCAGGAAAATCGGCTCATCGGGGATGCGCCCGCGGCCCCTGCGTTTGGGGCCATTGCGTCCGGGAACCAGCCGCGGGGTTAGCTTGTTTACGTACTTCAAAGTTCAGCCCTGCCAATCCCTGACTAAATCAAATAAGGCTTTGTGCGTTGCGCGAGCGCATAGTTCCAGTGCCACGCAGTAAACGCAAAACGCATGCCGGTGAACGAGCCGTCTGCCTGTATGCGGCGAT
>CAWHHJ010000006.1:0-317174 GCA_963829085.1 uncultured beta proteobacterium
CAAAGCGCATCCCGGGGAGCTCAATTTCGCGTCCCAGGGGAACGGCACGTTGTCGCACCTCGAGCAGGAAATGTTGAAGCAATTGGGCGGCTTCACGGCGAACCACATTCCTTACAAGGGCAGCGCGCCGGGGCTTTCGGATCTGATTCCCGGTAACGTGCAGCTTTTCTTCGACAGCATCCCGTCGTCCGCTCCCTATGTGAAAACCGGGCGTTTGCGCGGAATCGGTGTTGCCTCCTCACAGCGCTCGCCGGCATTGCCGGACTTGCCCACGATCGGCGAGTCGCTCAAGGGATTTGAAGCTGATAGCTGGTTCGGCTTGATGGCGCCGGCCGGCACGCCGCGTGACGTTGTCGTGAAGCTGAATGCCGAGGTACAGAAAGTATTGACGAGCGCAGACATCAAGGAAAAGCTGTTGGCGCAGGGCGGCCTCGTTCATGGCGGCACGCCTGACGACATGGCCGCGCAGATACGCAAAGACGTCGCAAAATGGGGCAAGGTGGTGCGGACCGCCAACGTCAGGATCGAATAGAATCGCGCTTTATCCGCAGGACCCCACATGAGAGAAGATGCGCGCGATGCTGCGGCCCGCGTCAATGAGCAACGGCTCTGGCAGCGTCACGCCGAGATGGCCGCAATCGGCGCGATCCCCGGCAATGGCGTCAACCGCCCGGCGCTGTCGCCGGAAGACATCCAGGCGCGCAAGCTTCTCCTGTCATGGGCAACCGCGCGCAATTTCACGATCAGCGCAGATGGAATCGGCAATCTATTCGTGCGACGGCCCGGCACGGATGCAAACGCAGATCCCGTATTGACCGGCAGCCATATGGATTCACAGCCGCGCGGCGGCCGGTTTGATGGCATCTACGGCGTGCTCGCGGGTTTCGAAGCGCTCGAAGCAATGGATGAAGCCGGCGTCATCACACGCCGCCCGGTCGAAGTCGTCGCCTGGACAAACGAAGAAGGCGGCCGTTTTTCACCGTGCACAATGGGCTCGATGGTGTTCAGCGGCGCACGTTCGCTCGCCGACGTGCTCGACGTGACGGATAACGAAGGCACGCGATTGCGTGACGCACTTGCGCAGACATTGGCGGCAACACCGCAAGCAGCTCAGCGGGCATTCAAGTCCCCCGCCGCCGCTTACATCGAGGCGCATATCGAACAGGGGCCGCTGCTCGAAAATGCGCGCAACACCATCGGTGTCGTCACTGGAATCCAGGGCCTGCGCTGGTTTAACATCGAAGTGTTTGGCAAGACCGATCATGCCGGGACGACCCCGCTCGCGCTGCGCAAAGATGCCGTACGCGATGCGATCGCCATCATCAACGCGCTGACCGACCTCACGCGAGATCCGCATGACATCACGCGCTTTACCGTGGGTCGCATGCTCGTGACACCGAATTCCCCCAATTCTGTCGCGAGCCACGTGCTCTTCTCAGTCGATATACGCCATCCCGATCCTCAACGCATCCGAGAGCTCGGCGAAGCAGTCGAGCCGGCCGCGCGCAAAGCCGCGACAGTGTGTGACGTCAAAGTAATTCCCACGCTGCACGATGACCCGTGCGTGTTTAACCCGGAGGTCGCAGGCGTGATCGAAGCTGCCGCGCAAACGCTGCGCCTGCCGAATATGCGGCTGCCGTCGGGCGCAAGCCATGATGCAATGTACATGGCGCGGCTATGCCCGACCGCGATGATTTTCGTGCCGTGCGAGCACGGCATTTCGCATAACGAGGCGGAGAATGCGACACCCGCTGATTTAGCGGCCGGTGCGCGCGTGCTCACCGCATCGTTAATCGAACTGGCGAATCGCTGAGGCGCTTTTGAGCGGTGTCTATTGAAAATGCTGCATTTCGGCCGCAGCACGAAAGCGCAGTGATATATAGATGCGTCGCCCGGCGCAGGCGCGCACTCCGTGAAAGTGCTGGAATGAGAAGCAGTGGCTGAAACACTCGATATCGGCATCGACATCGGCGGCACCTTCACTGACGTTGTCTGCCGCTTCGCCGACGGTTCACTAAAGCAGTTCAAGCTACCCACGACGCGCGCCGATCCCGCCGAGGCTGTGCGCCACGCGATCGCGCACATGGTTGCCACCTGGGCAATCGCGCCGTCAGACATTGCGCGCTTCGTGCACGGTACCGACCGTCGCCACCAATGCTGTACTCGAGCGCAAGGGCGCCACGATCGGCGTAATCACAAGCGAAGGGTTCAGCGATGTACTGGAGATCGGCCGCGGCAACCGGCGCGAGATCTACGACACCGTGATGCTTCCGCAAACGCCGGTGTTTCTTGCGCCGCGCGCAATGCGGCGAGGCGTGCCTGAGCGCTTGAGCGTAGCTGGCGAAGTGGTGACGCCGCTCGATGAATCAGCGCTCAAGCAGGCAGTGATTGAACTCAAGGCCTCAGGTGCGACTGCAATTGCGGTGAGTTTCCTGTTCTCGTATCTCGACCCGCGCCATGAGCAGCGCACCCGTGAACTCATCCGCGAAGTGGATGAGAGCTTGTACGTCTCGCTCTCAAGCGATGTCGATCCCGCGTTCCGCGAATACGAGCGCATGACAGTCACTGCCTTCGATGCTTATGTGAAGCCGGTGCTCGACGCCTACTTGAACGGCATGGAGCAAAACCTCGCGGCGGACGGCGTGACTGCGCCATTGCAAATCATGCAGTCGCGCGGCGGCGTGTGCTCGGCGACGGTCGCGCGGAGACGGCCGGTTCGCATGTTCCTGTCCGGGCCTGCGGCAGGCGCAATTGGCGGTGCGCTCGTCGGCAAGCGCGTCGGCGAACAGAATGTCATCACTGTGGATATCGGCGGCACGAGCTGCGACATTGCGCTAATCAGCAATGGCATACCGATGATCCGCGCCGACGGCGTGATCGATCGCTTTCCGGTACGCGTCGCGATGGTTGACGTCAATGCAATCGGCTCCGGCGGCGGCAGTATCGCTTGGCTCGATGCGTCAGGGTCGCTGCGTGTCGGGCCGCATTCGGCCGGTTCAGAGCCGGGTCCGGTTTGTTACGGCCGCGGCGCCTCCGAGCCGACGGTCACCGACGCTTCAGTCGTGTTGGGCTATCTGAATCCCGACTACTTCGCGGGCGGTGCGCTAACGCTGAATCCGCAACTTGCGCACGAGGCCATCCACGAACGCATCGCGCTACCCATGGGATATAGCGTCGAGCAGGCGGCGCTCGGCATACACCGCGTTGTCAACGCGCAAATGGCAGAGGGCATACGCTTGATGTCAATCAACCGCGGCGTCGACCCGCGCGAATATGCGCTCGTCGCGCTCGGGGGCGCCGGCCCTTTGCATGCATGCGCGCTCGCAGAAGAGCTGTATATGACGCGGGTCGTGATCCCGAGCCGGCCCGGCGTGCTTTCTGCAATCGGTCTGCTTGCGGCACCGGTCGAACACGAATCGTTTGTCGCTTACACCAAGCGTTTCGATGACGCACACGCTGATGACATCATGGACCAGCTACGCAAGCTCGACATTCAGTGCACTGCGTTGATGAAGACCGACGGTGTGCGGCCCGACGCGGTGCGCATCGAATATGCGGCCGACGTGTGCTATATCGGGCAGTCGTATTACCTCGAGGTGCGCATCGACGCGGCCGATCCAACCACGATGCTCGACACGCTCTACCGGGACTTCGTCGTCGTGCATGAACGAATCTACGGCCACAGCACACAATCGCCGGCGCGTATCGTCAACCTGCGCTCGGTCCATCGTGCGGGCGGTGGCGTGGACCTGCGCGAGAGCGCAACCGCGGGCAGCGGCTTGCACGCCAAAGGTCAACGCAAGCTCCTGCTGCCGGGAAGTGCTGATGCGGTAACCGCTGACATCTACGACCGCACGACGCTTGCCGCGGATACCGAAATCGCGGGACCAGCGATAGTCGAGCAGACCGACACAACAACTCTGGTGCTGCCGGGATGGCGCGCGAAGCGCATCGCGACCGGTGATATCATCATGACGTATTCCGGCTGACGCTGGTCCGACTCAATCCCGCGACGCTATGAACAAGCCAGTGGAAGTCCTCACCGCACTCGACCCCATCCTCATGGAGGTCGTGCGTTACAAGCTCGAAAGCATCGCCGAGGAAATGCAATCGAGCCTCGTACGCGGATCGTTCTCGCCGATCGTGAAGGAAGCGAATGACGCGTCGTGCTGCCTGTTTACAACGGACGGCACGACCGTCGCTCAATCGCGCTCGAATCCGAGCCATCTCGGTTCACTGATCTATTCCCTTAAAGCCATCCTCAAGCATTACCCCATCACATCGATGCGGGACGGCGACATCTATATTTTTAACGATCCGTATATGGGCGGCACTCATATCCCGGACATTGCGGTAGTGATTCCGGTCATCGGTGATCGGCGCGTGGTTGCGTTGACTGCGAGCATCGCACACCACATAGATCTCGGCGGGACCATTCCGGGCTCGTCCGCGGCGAACGCCACTGACATATTCCACGAGGGTTTGCGCATCCCGCCGATGCAACTCTCGTGTGCCGGTAAGATGGACCGAAGGCATCGTTCGTCTGATTCGCAGCAACACACGCATGCCGGACAGCGTAATCGGCGACCTCAATGCGCAGATCGCAGCCGGCAAGATTGCGGTGCGGCGCCTGACCGAACTCGGCGCACGTTACAGCCACGATCTCGTCGTGCGGATTTTCGATGAGCTGATCAACCGTTCGGAGAAAATGACGCGCGATGCGCTGCGTGAATTACCGCAGGGCACTTACGTCTACGAAGACACGCTTGACAATGACGGCGTCGATCTCGATCAGCGTGTGACCATCAAAGTCGCGGTCACCATAAAGGACGGCGAAGTGCTATTCGACTTCACCGGCACCAGCCCGCAGGTGAAAGGGCCGATCAATATCGTTCCGTCGGGTGTTTATTCATCGGCGTGCTATGGCGTGCGCGCGATAACCGACGCCAGCATCCCCACGAATGGCGGATGTTTCCGGCCGGTCAAAGTCATCACGCCTGAAGGAACCCTGGTCAATCCCAGGGTCGGTGCGCCGGTAAACGGTCGCACACATCCTATGAAACGCATCGCGTCATGCATCGTGGGCGCGCTGGCGCAGGCGCTTCCTGACCGCTTTGCCGCCCCTGCCGCCGCCTCACTGCTCGTGCTCACGTACGGCGGGCAATGGCCGGGCGGGCGCAACTTCGTCGTCACCGATCTCATCAACGGCGCATCGGGCGGCGCCCAAGGGCACGATGGCGTCGATTGCATCGCGACCGATATGACGAACGGCATGGCGATGCCTGAAGAAGCGCTCGAAATGGAAGCGCCGATCCGTCTTATCCGCAATGAACTGCGCACCGATACCGGCGGAGCCGGCGAATTCCGCGGCGGTGTCGGTATTATCCGCGAGTACGAAATCCTGCACGGGCCAATGAAGTTTTCGCATCGCGGCGAGCGCCACTATTCGCAAGCGCACGGCCTGTTGGGCGGTGCTTCCGGTGGCACTGCGTATTCCGAGATTCGGCGGCGAGATGGCCGCGTTGAAGAGATCCATTCTAAGATTGTCACCACGCTTGAAACCGGCGACCGCGTCCTGATCAAGACGCCGGGTGGCGGCGGTTATGGAGATCCGCGCAAACGCGCCCGCGAGCGCGTGCGCACCGATCTTGCGAACCGCAAAATTACCGCGGACATAGCCCGCACCGTTTACGGTTACAGCGCGTAACTGCGCGCTATTTCGCCCGCCAAGATGTGAAGCCGCTCGAACAGAGCGTCAGATAGCGTGTGTTAAAATTGCACACTCATCATCAGCGAGCTGCCATGGCGCTTTCGCCCCTCACCGCCCTCTCACCGCTCGACGGCCGCTACGCATCCAAAGTCGAATCGCTCCGCCCGCACTTCAGCGAGCTGGGTCTCATACGCCTGCGCGTGCGCGTCGAAGTGGAATGGCTGAAGGCACTCGCTGCAGAGCCCGCTATCAAGGAAGTGCCCCCGCTATCGGCGGCGACGCTTAGCGAGCTCGAGACTATCGTCAGTGGCTTTTCGGAAGGCGACGGCGGCGCCGTCAAGGCGATCGAGTCGCGTACCAATCACGATGTTAAAGCGATCGAGTATTTCCTAAAGGAGAAGCTCGCCGGGAATGCGGAGATCGCAGCAGTCGCCGAGTTCATTCATTTCGCGTGCACCTCCGAAGACATCAACAACCTTTGTCATGCGCTGATGCTCGAGGAATCGCGTGTGCGCGTGATGCTGCCCGCGCTCGACGCGATCGTGGAGCGCCTGACCGCGCTTGCGCATGACCTCGCTGATCTGCCGATGCTCGCGCATACGCACGGCCAGGCAGCGAGTCCGACGACATTGGGCAAGGAGCTGGCGAACGTCGTCTGGCGACTGCATCGCGCGCGCGATCGCATCGCAAAAGTACTGATTTCGGGAAAGATGAATGGCGCTGTCGGCAATTACAACGCGCACATAGCCGCCTACCCGGAGGTCGATTGGGAATCGTTCGCACGCCGTTTCGTCGAGAGACTGGGCGTCGAATTCAATCCGTACACGATACAGATCGAGCCGCATGATGCGATGGCCGAGCTGTTCGATGCTTATGCCCGTGCCAACACCATACTCATCGATCTCGCGCGCGATACCTGGGGCTACATTTCGCTTGGCTATTTCAGACAGCGCACCAAGGCGGGCGAGATCGGCTCGTCGACCATGCCGCATAAGGTCAATCCGATCGATTTCGAGAACTCAGAGGGTAACTTCGGGATTGCGAATGCGCTTCTGCGGCATCTTTCCGAAAAACTGCCCATCTCGCGCTGGCAGCGCGATCTGACCGATTCAACGGTGTTGCGCAATATGGGTGTTGCACTTGGCCATACGCTGCTCGCATACGATTCCCTATTGAAGGGACTCGGTAAGCTTGAGGCGAATAGCGAGCGCCTGGCAGCAGATCTCGATGCGACGTGGGAGGTGCTGGCCGAGCCCATTCAAACGGTGATGCGGCGCTTCGGCGTCGGCGGTGCTTACGAGCAATTGAAAGAGCTCACGCGCGGCAAGGCAGGGATCACTCGTGAAACGCTGCATGCGCTCATCGAAAAGCTCGACATCCCGCAAGATGCGCGCAAGCGCCTGCTTGCCTTAACGCCCGGGCGCTATACCGGGAAGGCTGCCGAACTGGCAAGAAAGATCTAGCGCGCCGTACGCGAGCAACAATCGCCCGGACCCGCTCTTAAAGGTCGCGCCGGTCGCTTCCTAATGCCCAGAACACTCAGGCCCAGAACCCGATCTCGAGCGCTTTCGAGACGAGCTCGCGCTTTAGCCACTGGTCATCGTCGTCGAGATAGCTCCACGGTATCTTACCCTGCGCGCGCATCTCTCGAATATACGAGCGATAGCGGTAATGGTCGTAAACGGACATGACGTAGGTGGCGTATGCGATCGTCAGTTTTTTGTGGCCGCGCACGATCACGAGGTTCTCGTCGTTCTTTTCGCTCGCCGATGTCGAGAAATTATGGCTCCCCGTCACCAGCACCGGGTCATTCGATAGCGGATCGATCACGAGCACTTTTGAGTGCACGATCGCATGGCCGACCTGCGATAGGAAATCCTTGCGCGTCACTTCGGCAATCCACGGTCCGATGTCAGCATCCTCGCCTTGCGGCTGCACGACCGTGTAGTGGTCCGGCTTGAATTTGCGGTCGCTGCTGACGATGTTGATATCGAGAACATTCTTGTCGCTGTCGGCAGCCGTCGTGCCAAGCGTGCTCACGACACCCCGCACATACATGTTCGCCTCGTTGGCACGCTTGCCCGCGAGCGTATGCAAGCCGTCTTTACCCGGCGTGAACATCAGAAACAGAATCGAATCCTTTGCAGACGCGATAATCTTCCGCAGCACATCCATATCGCGACCATCGGATGTACGCGTAAACCAGATTTCGGCCTTCGCGCTGCCGATCGAGAATGTGTGCGAGGTGTCGTTGGCAGCAACGAGTTCCGGGGGAAAAGATGCGGGATCGAGCTTGGGCGGTGACGCAGCTTGCAGGAGATCCCACTGCTGGCGATAGAGCTTCGCTATGTCCGCATTCTCGATCAACAATCCATTATTGACCTGGGTGCACAAGCCGGTGGTGCTCCAGTTGGTACTGCCGGTCCATACTGCGCGCGGACCTCGGGCATTCGACAGAACCACAAACTTGTTATGGCCAAGGCCCTTCGACTTCAGCATGCGGTTGATGGTGACGATGCCTGAGTCGTTCAGATGCTTGCGTGCGGCAGCGTTGCCGTCCGCCGGATCCGATCCATTCGAAAGGATCAGATTGAGCCGCGTGCCCAATGCGATCATCGCGTCCTCAAGCTTGGCATCCCCAAGCTCATAGAGAGCGGCATGCATGGCAGCGCCTGCATCCTTCCCGTGCTTCAGCATGTCTCCAAGCTCGATGCCGAGATCACCTTCCAGAAAGGCGCGGAACTTCGGATCGGTCCTCGTCTTGAGCTGCGCCTTAAATTTCGCGGGCGTGAGCTTCTTTTCTTTGAGGTAACGCGCGACGAATTGCGACAGGACAAGCCCGCGGTTGAAAAAACAACTGAAATTTCCACCCGCGTCACTCGACAGCGTCGCCCATGCGGTCCACCTGCTCGCGGGGCCTTTTTTGTACGGCCGTCCGCTGCCCGCATCCACCATAGCGGTAACCCGGTAGCGAACCTGGTTACCTACGTCCGCGGCGTGATCCGTCCAGTTGAAGCGCTGAAACGGCCATTCGTCCGAAGGGCGATGATCGCCGGACTTGGGCTTGTCCGTGCTGAAGCCGACGCGATTCTCGACGGGTTCGGTCTTAATGCTTGCCCCGTTCTTGCGCCCGCGCTCGAGCAGAAAACCGCGGCAGCCGGGAATGAATTCGCTCGGCGCCCAGGCGACGAATGCATCGTCGCTGTTCGTGTACAGGGCTGCCTTGATGGTTATCGCCATTGTCCCTCCCTTATATGCTTGTCAGGAACACACGAAACGCTCGGCTTGAGTCTACGCGGATGAAGGTGGATGCTCAATGCGTCGGAGAACGCCGGGCGCGCGCCGAGCGCGAGACAAGCGATGGCTTTGTTTGGTGCGCCTAAGCGCGACGCACGGGGCCGGAACTTAGTTTAGCGCGCGCGAATTGCACAACGGCGGGGGAAATAGAGAGCACGACGATGCCAAGCATGAATAACGTAAGGTTATTCTTCACTATAGGGATGTTGCCGAAGTAGTAGCCGCCGTACACAAAAAAGCCGATCCAGAAGATGCTGCCGCAAATGCTGTAAAGCAGGAAATGAAGATACGTCATGCGGCCGATGCCCGCCACGAACGGCGCGAAAGTCCGGATGATCGGCATGAACCGCGCCAGCACGATCGTCTTGCCGCCGTGCCGCTCATAAAAGCGCTGTGTGCGCTGTAGATGCGCTGGATTGAACAAACGTGAGCGCTGCCGCGAAAAAACGCGCGGCCCGAGGTAGCGGCCGATCCAGTAGTTCGTATTGTCGCCGCTGAAAGCAGCCAGGGCGAGCAACGCGAACACGCCGTGCACATGTAGAGCGCCGGTGGCGCACAACGCTCCAGCCACGAATAACAGCGAATCGCCGGGCAAAAACGGCGTCACGACAAGGCCCGTCTCACAAAAAATGATCAGGAAAAGTATGAGGTAAACCCACGACCCGTAGTTCTGGATGAGAACAGTGAGGTGCTGGTCCAGATGCAGGACGATGTCGATGAATTGCGTGAGCAATTCCATGGCGGGCGTTCGGCGAATCGTGTTTTCTAGATCGCCGCGCCGACTTCGTTTTTCTTTTCAGCCTTGACGAGATCTTCGCGCGACACGCCGAGCCACATAACGATCGGGCTCGCGACGAGCACCGAGGAGTAAATGCCGAAGCAAATGCCGATGGTCAGCGCAAGCGCGAAGTAATGCAGCGTCTCGCCGCCGAAAATGAGCATCGATGTAACCATCAATTGAGTACAGCCGTGCGTGATGATCGTGCGCGAAATCGTGCGCGTGATCGCGTTGTCGATAACCGTGGTCACGCTTACCTTGCGCATCTTGCGGAAGTTCTCACGGATCCGGTCAAAGACCACCACCGACTCGTTGACCGAGTAGCCGAGAATCGCAAGCACCGCCGCCAGCACTGTCAGTGAAAATTCCCACTGAAATATCGAGAAGAAACCCAGAATGATCACCACGTCGTGCAGGTTCGCGATGATCGCCGCAAGACCGAACTTCCATTCAAAGCGCAACGCAAGGTAGGCGACGATTCCGATCGAGACGAAGAGCAGTGCAAGTCCGCCGTTCTCGATGAGCTCCTTGCCGACCTGCGGCCCTACGAACTCGACCCGCCGCACCTCCGCTGTCGCGTCTTCCTTGCGCAACTCATCGCGCACCTGTTCGGAGAGCTTGGCGCTTGTCACGCCCTGTTTGACAGGCAGCCGGATCAAGACATCACGTGAGGTGCCGAAATTCTGCACGGAAGCGTCGGCGAACCCGAGCTTGCTCATCGTATCCCGGATTTTGTTGATGTCCGGCGCATGCTCGTAGTGCATCTCCATTACGGTGCCGCCGGTGAAGTCGACGCCGAAATTGAGCCCCTTGGTCGCCAGCGAGATCACCGCGATGAAAAACGTAATAACGGATATCACGTTGAACAGCAGCGCATGGCGCATGAAGGGGATGTCTTTTGTGATGCGGAAAAATTCCATGTTGCCTACCGTGTTTTGTTATTCGTAAGAGTCGATTCGCTGAACCCGCGTCAAACAGATGCTTCTCACGTGCGTCTGGCGCGCGCTTCGATTTTTTCGGCGCCCGCTTTCCACACCTGCCCGATCGAGATGCGATCCAGGCGCCGGCGGCTGCCGTAATACAGGTTGACGATGCTGCGGGAAACCATCACCGCGCTGAAAATTGAAGTCGCGATCCCGAGGCACAGCACCACCGCAAATCCTTTTACCGGCCCTGAGCCGAATGCGAACAGCGCGAGACCGCCGATCAGCGTCGTGATGTTCGAATCCAGAATAGTGCCCCACGCGCGATCGTAGCCCGCATAAATTGCGGCCTGGGGCGTATTGCCGTTGCGCAGCTCCTCGCGAATGCGCTCGTTGATCAGCACGTTCGCGTCAATCGCCATACCTACGGTGAGCGCAATCCCCGCCATGCCCGGCAGCGTCAGTGTCGCCTGCAGCATCGACAGCAGCGATACGAGCAGCAAAACGTTGACGGCAAGCGCCGTGATCGAGATGACGCCGATGACGTGGTAGTACGCAATCATGAAGATCGCAATGAGTGTGAAACCGATCCATGTCGAGTGGAAACCAATCTTGATGTTGTCGGCGCCAAGGCTGGGTCCCACCGTGCGCTCTTCAATGATGTCCATGGGGGCCGCAAGCGAGCCGGCCCGCAGCAGCAGCGCGAGGTCGTTTGCTTCGCGCGTCGACATGCGCCCGGAAATCTGGAAGCGCCCGCCGAGCTCCGAATTGATCACGGGCGCGGTGATGACTTCGGGCTTGCCTTTCTCGATCAGAAGAACGGCCATGCGCCGCTTGACAGCATCGCGCGTAACGTCGCGCATGATGCGCGCGCCCTGCCCATCCAGCTCAATGCTGACAATGGGCTCGTTGTTTTGCTGGTCGAAGCTCGGTGCCGCGTTGGTCAGCCGTTCGCCGGTGATGATTACGTTTTTCGACAATAGCAGCGGCTCGCTCGTCTTGCCGCGGCGCTCGTAATGAAGCTCAGTGCCGAACGGAATATTGCCGGCAATCGCGTCCTGTATTTTCTGCGGATCGTAGTCGCGCGCATTCGAGTCGCCGGCGTGCGCTTCGACCAGCCGCAATTCGAGGCTTGCCGTGCGTCCGAGCAGTTCTTTGGCCCGGGCAGTGTCCTGCACGCCCGGCAGCTGCACGACGATTCGATCAGCACCCTGCTGCTGAATCAGCGGTTCCGCAACGCCCAGCTCGTTTACCCGGTTACGCAAGGTCGCGATGTTCTGCTGTAGTGCGAGCTCCTGTGTGCGCTTTTGTTCTTCGGGCTTTAACGTCGCCAGCAACCGGAATTCGCCGCCCTGCTCCTGGTCTGCCAGCGCGAGCTCGGGTGCCGAGGTTTCGATTTCCCTGCGCGCCTTCTCGCGCGTGTCGCTGTCGCGGAATTTGATCAGCAGCGTCTGGCCTTCGCGCGAGATGCCGTTATATGAGATGCGCTTGTCACGCAGCAGGCCGCGTATGCTGCTGCCCGCGCCGTCTATCTTTTTGGTGAGCGCTGACGCCATATCAACCTGCAGCAGGAAGTGCACGCCTCCCCGCAGGTCGAGACCGAGATACATGGGCAGCGCACCGATTGCAGTCAGCCAGCGCGGGCTGCGCGATAACAGATTCAAGGCGACGACGTAGTCCTCGCCCAGGCGCGACTGCACGACCTCTTTTCCCTTCAACTGCGTGTCGATGTCCTCAAAACGCACTTTGAGACTCGTCGCATCGAGGAATACGCCATCGGTGGCAATCTTCGCTTCTTTAAGCGCCTGCTCGACGCGGTTCATGAGATCGGCGTCGACTTTCTGCGTCGATTTGGCGGGCGATACCTGAATAGCCGGTGCCTCGCCAAAAAAATTCGGCAGCGTGTATAGAAGACCAATCAGCAGGGTGAGGCCAATCAGCAGGTTTTTCCAGAGCGGGTAACGGTTCATTATTTTATGCAGGCGTAGCGGCTATGGCAGGAATCACACGTCGCCAAGGACACCCCATCGCCGTTTCGTTACTCAATGCTTTTCAGCGAGCCCTTAGGCAGCGCGAGCTGTATGGCGGGACGCTGAACACGAATCTCGACATTGTCGGCGACTTGCAGCGTCACGTAATTTTCGTTCAGCCGCGTGATCTTGCCGACAATCCCGCCGGCGGCCACGACTTCATCGCCTTTTTGCAAAGCGTCGATCATCGCCTTGTGCTCCTTGCCGCGTTTCATTTGCGGACGGATCATCACGAAGTACAATACGACGAACATCAGGATGATAGGCATCATCGACATGATGTCGACGCCGCCCGGCGCGGCAGCCTGTGCCCATGCTTGACTGATAAACACGCTAGCTCCTCCTCACCGCGCGCGGATTTAGCGGCAGCTCATAAAAATAGTCGATTCTAACACGCGGCCCTCCGTTGCTATGTAACGCCAACCGATACTTTCCTCTCGGTCCGGTGTTGCCGATCAGGAATTTTCATCGTTTTGCTCGCGTCTGGCCGCTGCGGTTGCACGCAGGCGCCTGAACTCGTCGACGAACTGCGCCAGGCGCTGGTGTTGGATGGCGTTGCGCAGACTGCGCATCAGCGCGAGAAAATAATGCAGGTTGTGCCAGGTATTGAGCCGTGCGCCCAGAATCTCGTTCACTTTCTGCAAATGATGCAGGTAAGCACGCGTGAAGTTGCGGCACGTGTAGCAATCGCAGGACGCGTCGAGGGGATTCGTGTCGTCGCGGTATCGCGCGTTCCTCAGCTTGATCGTTCCGGCGTGCGTATAAATCCACCCATTGCGCGCGTTACGCGTGGGCAGGACGCAATCGAACATGTCGATCCCGGCGCTGACCGCTTCGACGATATCTTCCGGAGTGCCGACGCCCATGAGATAGCGCGGCTTGTCCGCCGGTAACCGCGGCGCAGTGTGCGCAAGTGTGCGCTGCATTTCAGCCTTGGACTCCCCGACTGACAGTCCGCCGATCGCATAGCCGTCGAAGCCGATGTCCAGCAGGCCCGAGAGCGAACGATCGCGCAGATGCTCATGCATACCGCCCTGGACGATTCCAAACAGTGCGTTCGCATGCGAGCGACGTTCAGCTTCGAATGCACGCTTAGAGCGTTCGGCCCATCGCAATGAAAGCTCCATGGACGCACCCGCCTGAGCGACGTCAGCCGGGTAAGCGGTGCACTCGTCGAACACCATAACGATGTCACTGTTCAATACGCTCTGAATGCGCATCGACTCTTCGGGCGTCAAAAAACAGGCGTCGCCGTTGACCGGCGACTGGAACTTCACGCCCTCCTCGCTGACCTTGCGGAGGTCTCCGAGACTGAAAACCTGGAAGCCGCCCGAATCGGTAAGGATCGGGCCGTTCCATCCCATGAATCGATGCAGGCCGCCATGCGCGGCGATCACATCCAGTCCGGGCCGCAGCCATAGATGGAATGTGTTGCCGAGCACGATCCGGGCGCCGATCTCATGCAGTTCGGCCGGGCTCATCGCCTTGACCGTGCCGTACGTTCCTACCGGCATGAAAACCGGCGTTTCCACCACTCCGTGCGCAAGCGTGAGGGTGCCAGTACGTGCGGCGCCGTCGGTAGCCGCGACATTGAACTGCATCAGGAGGGCAGCAACTTGATCAACGCCCGCCGCATATCATCCGGCATCGGCATTGGCCGGTGGGTGGCGCGATCACAGCAGACATGCACGAAGTGGCCTTGAGCCGCCGCACTCGCGTCCTGATTGCGGAATACGCCTATCTCGAAGCGCACGCTGCTCGAACCGATGTGTCCGGCACGCAAGCCGCAATGGACCTGGTCCGGAAACGAAATAGGACTGAAGTACTGGCAGCCGGTTTCCACCACGAGGCAGACCGGACCCTCGCCCAGCGCTAACACACCCTCGCGCAGCATGTATTCGTTGACGACCGTATCGAAGTACGAATAGTAGTTAACGTTATTGACGTGGTTGTAGACGTCGTTATCCATCCAGCGCGTAGTGATCGTCAGAAAGTGCGCATAACGCGCGCGCGTTTCCGGGTTCGTTTTGGCCATGGGAATAGCGATTTAACGTTTTTCGATGAGCATCGCGTCGCCATAGCTAAAGAAGCGGTAGCGTTGTTCGACCGCGTGGCGATATGCGCGGCGGATATTATCCATGCCGCCGAAGGCCGCAACCAGCATGAGCAGCGTCGAGCGCGGTAAGTGAAAATTCGTAATCAGGCGGTCGACCACGCGAAACTGATAGCCGGGCACGATAAAAAGACGCGTTTCGGCGCTGCCTGCTTTCAGTTCGCCATTGCCCGCGGCGGATTCGAGAGCGCGCAAGCTCGTCGTGCCGACAGCGATCACCCGCTTACCAGCGCTGCGCGCCGCAGCGATTGCATCCACCGCGTGCTTAGGCAATGAATACCATTCGGCGTGCATCACATGTTCGCTCACGTCATCGACGCGGACCGGTTGGAACGTGCCGGCGCCGACATGCAAAGTCAGATAAACCAGGTTGACGCCGCGCGCCGCCAGATCGCCGAGCAACGCAGTGTCGAAATGCAGCCCGGCAGTGGGCGCCGCGACCGCCCCGGGCGTTTTTGCATACACTGTTTGATAGCGCGCATTGTCATCGTGCTGAGCGGGGTGCGCAATATAAGGCGGCAGCGGCACACTGCCGGCACGCTCGAGCAGCGCGAACACATCGTCGCAGTCAAGAAAACGCAGCTCGTAGAATTCATTCACGCGTCCGAGCACTTGCGCCGTTACGTCGTGCTGGAGCACTAATTTTGATCCGGTGCGCGGCGTCTTGCTTGCCCGAATCTGCGCAAGCACACGGGCGTCACCGAGGACGCGCTCGATCAACACCTCGATACTGCCGCCACTTTCTTTGTGCCCTGACAGTCGCGCCTTGATGACGCGGGTGTCATTCAAGACGAGCACGTCGCCGGCGGCTACAAGCTCCGGCAAATCGCGGAAATGCCGGTCCGTCAGCTCACCGCTGCGGCCATCGAGATGGAGCAGACGACTGCCTTGCCGTTCATTCGCCGGGGACTGGGCAATGAGCTCCGGCGGCAAATCGTAGTCGAAATCGCTAAGCCTCAAGGTCCGTATCCATAATTCGAGCGAGCGAGAGAATAAGGCAAAAACGCGCTGACCGCCGAAGCGGCGATGGCGGCTGATCAGCCGTCGCCGTGCCGAGCCCTATAAATTGTCGCTTGTGGCCGATTGCGGGATAATGCGGCCTCTTTGCCGGGATGGCGGAACTGGTAGACGCACCGGACTCAAAATCCGGCGGTAGCGATACCGTGGGGGTTCGATTCCCCCTCCCGGCACTAGAATAAAATCCAGCAGCATCCATTTCAGTCCAACTTTATCTGTTTTTCATAGGGAAATGTCCCTTTCCCGTGTCCTGCATTATCCACCTACATCTGGTTGAAGCCGCATATGTGAGGGGGTATTATTGGGGGTGCCCAGAATCTCGCCGGGGGTATCACAGGGGGTATTTGTGCCACTCACTGAAATCGCAATTCGCAAAGCGAAACCTCGTATCAAGCAATACAAACTTGGCGACTCCGGTGGGCTCTACTTGCTCATCAAACCAGACGGTGCGAAGTACTGGCGCGCAAAGTATCGGCACGGCGGGAAGGAAAAATTACTATCGTTCGGCGTATACCCACCGGTAACGCTTGCTGAAGCACGGGCCGAACGTGACAAAGCTAAAGTTCTGCTGAAGCAAGGGCTCGACCCGATTGCAAGCCGCAAACGACGACGGCGCGAGATGGAGATTGCGACGGCGAATACATTCGAGGTTGTCGCGCGCGATTGGGTACAGAGACAGCAACACCAATGGGTTTCTGATCATACCGCCCGCGTGCTGGAGTCCTTAGTGGCCAACGTCTTCGGTGACCTGGGAAGCCGACCCATCAAAGACATCACGCCGCCCGACCTTCTCGCAACGCTGCGCAAGATCGAGAATCGCGGCGCCCTTGAGACCGCACAAAGAGTGCTGCAGCGCTGCAGCGCTGTGTTTCGATACGCCATCGCATCAGGAATTTGCGTTACTAACCCAGCCGCCGATCTTCACGGCGCAGTGAAGTCACCGAAGTCGGGGAACTATGCTGCACTGGGAGCGGCGGATCTGCCCGAATATCTAACAAAGCTCGCAGGTTATGACGGTAGGCCCGAGACGAGACACGCGCTCCGCCTCTTGCTCCTCACATTCGTCCGCACACGCGAACTACGCGGCGCTCAATGGACTGAGATAAATGTGGACGCTGCCGAATGGCGTGTCCCTCCCGAGCGCATGAAGATGGGCGTCGAACATATCGTGCCGCTGTCAAGGCAGACAATGGCAACGATTGAGGCATTACGCCCGATCACCGGACATAGCCGTTTTCTATTTCCTAACATGGCCAATCCCGAAACGTGTATGAGTAACAACACCATGTTGTATGCGATATATCGCATGGGCTATCACTCAAGGGCGACGGGACACGGGTTTCGCACCACTGCCTCGACAATATTAAATGAACAGGGCTTTCCTGCCGACGCTATAGAGCGCCAACTTGCGCATGGCGAAAGAAACAAGGTCCGCGCCGCGTACAACAAAGCCGAATATCTGCCGGCACGTCGCAGAATGATGCAAGCCTGGGCTGACTATCTCGACGGCCTCGCGTCCGGTGCGAAGATTCGCAATATTAGGCACGCTGCGTAACAATTCTCGAACGCGAAAAGGATTCGATAGGCACTGAGGAATTGCATTCTCAATAGCCGCCAGAAACAGGCATCGGCCTAATTACGCTGGAATTCGGGACGGCGCGTTCACCTGACAATTAGTTTTCGCGAACGACTGCGAGCAAGAACGTTGATTCATGGAGCACGTTTTAGCTCGCGCTGCGACCTGTAATTGAACGTCCGGGAACTTCCATTTCACGTCCACAGTCACAGCGTCAATTATTTATTGAATGCAATGGCGCTTGGAAACCATCAGCACAATATGCTAATGGACTTTTCTGGACATTACTGAATTTCGTTGGCTGTGGCAGCCCGCTTGATGCCCGTTATCGCATCGCCCTTTGCTCGCAAGAGCATCTAAACCGGAAGAGTCGCCTGAGAGCCGGTGGCCGCAAGGCTTGTCGGTGCTGGTAAGTTAAGCCGCCCTTCGGGGCCTGGTACTCGCGCACGGCGCAATCGTTCGCGTCTGTGCAGCAGTACATTCGTGTCGTGCGGTCGTAGCAAGTTTTCATGGGCTGCGCAATCTGAAGCAACTTTCTTCTGTCGTTAAGTCCTTAGATCCGCCGCAACGCTGGATGCCCGCGTACGCCCACCGCGTCGTGCATAACGTTGTCCCGAAACCTCGGCCGGCATTGCAACCGCTCTCAAGCGATCGTGATGTCTGCGCCAATCTTCTGTAATTCTGCATCAATTCGTCTTGCGCCAATGACGCTCTGTCACTGGCGGCTTGACGCTAGTGACAGAGCGCACTCAGCTCGAGGCATCAACGAGTTATACGGTGCTTTTGAAAGTGACGCAGCCCCGTGATGAGCTTACTTATGGCGCATCACGCATTGTTTTACAACCGCGCAATGCGGTTCGTCCATCCGCCCGTTCCCACAACGGGCCTCTGTTGATGAGCGTGCAACCCACGCAACCCTTCCCGAGTCGGGGTCACGACTCGTTCGATGGATCTACTTCCCACAGGAAGAACCATCGCAGCCGAGAGCGGGTGCAGCCGCGGCAAGACGTAAACAGGAGTACTGCACACAACGGGAGTGGTGTCCCGCGTCCCTCGTAGCGCTCGCTCTGCTCAGGCAGACGAGACGGACAGTAACACTAACCTGACAGGCACTATGCACCGGTAACTGAGTACCTATTTGCAAACAATTGAAAGGAATGGAACAGAAACGGAGAAGCAAAAATCGCATGGGCATCTTTTCCTGTCCAACCCCGCCACAAGTCGGGGGGATTAGACGAGGTGCTGGGCCGTACAAGTGCGGAGAATGGGTGCTAGCAGGAAGCGGCTGGAAATCCCTGGATAAAAGCATTGCAGTCGGCACGAGGCGCTCATGAGAGATCTGAACTATGAATTGAAGCAACTCTGTTTGCGTAACCGCGATGGCAGCTACGCAACGCAGTATGCGCGTGAGCGCATTCTGACCATGATTGCGAACCAGCTGCACGAGACGGGCTTCAGGGATCTCGGCGTATTAAGCCTTAAGCCCAAGCACGTTGAAGCGCTCGCGCAGCGCTGGAAAGCGGAGTCACTGTCTGCGGGCACGATCAAGAACCGGATGACGGAGCTTCGCTGGTGGGCCGAGAAGATCGGCAAGAAGAACGTTATCCATCGCGATAACGACCACTACGGGATTGCCCGGCGGCACTACGTGACGAACCTCAGCAAGTCGCGAGAACTCACGACGGGCGACCTCACGCGGATCACCGATCCTTACACGGCGCTGTCGCTGAAGTTGCAGGCCGCCTTCGGACTACGCCTCGAGGAGTCGATCAAGATACGGCCCCTGCAAGCAGACAAAGGTAATTACGTGGCATTGCAGGCGAGCTGGACCAAGGGCGGGCGTGCAAGAGCGGTCCCGATTCGCATCGCCGGGCAACGGCAATTACTGGACGAAGCCAAGCAATTCGCTGGCAGAGGCAGCCTCATTCCGAAAGAGCTGACCTACGTCCAGCAGCTGAATCGCTTCAAAGGGCAGTGCCGAGCCGCGGGCATTCATCATGTGCACGGACATCGGCACCAGTATGCACAGGCGCGCTATCAGGAACTCACGGGCCACGCCTGTCCGGCACAGGGTGGACTTCGCTCAAAAGAATTCACGGCCGATCAGAAAGCGATCGACCATGAAACACGGCTCGTGATCAGTGCCGAGCTCGGGCATAGCCGTGAAGACATCACGGCAGTTTATCTGGGGCGGTGATGACTGCACTCCGACTGCAGAAGACTGCGCTCCGACAGCGGTCGCACGGCACCGCAGCGGCACGCTGGCAATGCAATTCTTTTTAACGGCGAGGCGATCAACATGAGCAATGCAATTCAGTATTCGATCCTTAGACGCAAGCAGGTTCAGGCGCGCACAGGACTTGCACGCAGCACCATGTACCAACAGATCCAGGATGGTACGTTCCCGCGACCCATCCCATTGGGTCCTCGCGCGGTTGGCTGGCTCGAGTCCGAGGTTAGCAACTGGATCGCGGAGCGTGTACGCATTGCGCGCAGCGATGTCGAGTCTAACGCTGATGGAGGTCGCCATGACGCAAGCGCAGATTGAGAACGATGTTATCCAACGCGCACCGGCGACGTGCGTCATGCAGAGTCCGGATCTTGCAGCTGAAGTTAGGAAGCTGGCAGCACTATCACTGCTCGACTACGAGCGCGCGAGACTTAACGCGGCAGCGCGATTAGACGTGCGCACAACCATCTTGGATTCGGAGGTCAAGAAATTACGTGCGGCGACCGACATGACGCCATCCGGCGCCGGCAAGGTGCTCACGCTCGAGGATGTAGAACCGTGCTCTGGGCCGGTGGATGGTATCGAACTGCTGCATGACATCGTTTCGCAAGTCCGACGATTCGTAGCCCTTCCTCACTATGCTGACATCGCACTGGCGTTATGGGCGATGCATACATACGCGTTTGACTTGGGCGAATGTTCGCCGATCTTGGCGTTGATCTCGCCTACGCCACGATGTGGCAAGACCACCACGCTCAATTTGCTGGCGCGACTCGTCAATCGCCCGTTGCCGGCCGCCAATATTTCGACATCATCGCTATTCCGCACCATAGAAGCGTGTCGGCCGACCCTCCTGATTGATGAGGCCGACACGTTCATGCGCGAGAACATTGAGCTGCGCGGCGTTATCAATAGCGGTCACGCGCGAGAGTCGGCCTACGTGATTCGCACGGTGGGGGATGATCATGAGCCGCGCCAGTTCTCGACGTGGGCGCCGAAGGCGGTCGCGTCGATCTCCCGGCTGCCAGGGACGATCGCTGACCGCTCGATCGTGATCAGCTTGCGCCGTAAGTTGCCGAGCGACCGGGTGACCAGGCTAACGCGACAACACCGTTTCCATGAATTACGGGGGAAGGTGGCAAGATGGGTCAACGACCACGCGGATTTGATCGTTACCTCCAGCGCCGCGATTCCCGAAGAACTTAATGACCGTGCGGCGGACAGCTGGCGACCATTACTTGTTCTTGCCGACCTCATCGGAGGGTCATGGCCGGAAATGGCGCGATTAACCGCCAAGACGCTTTCGGGCGAGCGCCACGAGGAGGCTCTGGGCGTGACGTTGCTCTCCGACATTAAAGCGGTCTTTACCGACAGGAACACGGACCGCATGCCGAGTAAGGCATTGGCGGAGGCGTTAGCAGCCATCGAGGGGCGACCATGGGCGGAGTATCGGCACGCCAAGCCGATCACTGCAAATCAGCTGGCCCGCATACTCGGTGAATTCGGGATTTCGCCAGCTCCGACGCGATTGGGCGATGACATTTTTAAGGGATACTTGCTGGACAAATTCAGCGAAGTTTTTGAGCGCTATCTCCACAATAGCGCCGAAAGGGGTCTACAAACGGTTACACGGTTACAAGCCAATGGTGGCGTGGGTTGTGACGCTTTGCAAACGGTTACAAGCAATTTCCGTGTGACTCTTCGCGAAGAGTTACAGGCCAATACTGGCGCGGGTTGTAACCGTGTAACCGTTCAGAAGGGGGAAAACGCGCATCGCGCCCATATAGCCGGACCGGGAGATGAGGTTGTGATATGAACACTCCCGAACTACTGGCGCGCATCATGGCTGCCGGCGTCAGTCTCTCGGCGCGCGGCGGCAATATCGTGGCCCGCCCTCGCGCTGCGGTGACGCCAGAAATGTTGGAGCTCATCAGGGCACATAAGCACGAGCTGCTGGCATCAATCGAGTCGCCGCTTATTACGCGCGCCGTCGAAATTATCCGCACTCGACCTGGCGACGTGCGGGCCGTCGTTGGAAAGCCGCAGCCTAATGGTCGCTGTGTGGTGGCGGTGGCGATACGCACGCATCGTGGCAGTATCGAAACGTGTCTATTGGACGCTCGTATTGATCCATTTACTTTGCTGGAGCGCTTCGAGCGGCATGGCGCAACTGTTCACTGATTCGAGACGTCCTGAGACCAGTGTCACTAGCTGCCGTTGAAGATTAATGGCTGACTCGTAATAGTCGCGATTCGCTGGTAGACAATGTCGCTCACGACTCCGAAGAGACATTAACTGCCACTACATCAGCCGTCCGCTATCCGACCAATCGCGCTTCGCGGCATTAGATCGACGCGTGCTGATGCCGGATCCTGCGCGAAGGTAACGCCGCCGGCCTCTTTGATCGTGCTTAAGCCCCGATTGCCATCGGACCCACCACCGAAAAGACCGCGCCGAACGCGCGCTGCTGCAACTCTTCAGCCATCGACTTGAAGAGCACGTCGATCGGCATGTGCGGCTTCTGAGCATGATCTCGACTCTCTACATGCAACTTCCCATCGCAGACCGTTAAGGCCGTGTTCTCTACGATTACGTAAACTTCATCACAGGCAATCGGCTGGCCGTGCGACAGCGCGACAACCGGCAGCGTTGTATGACCTTGCAGGAGTTTTGCCAGCGTGCTCTCGTGCACGGGACTGAGGTGCTGCACAATGATGAATGACATCCCGGGAGTTGCGGGCAGCGACTCCAGGAATTCGGTTAACGCTTCGAGGCCGCCGGCCGACGCCCCGACGCCGACTACCGGAAAGGTTTGCGCTGAAAGCTCAGCTGATGGGATGGAGTCGTCCATACGCGCACCTTTTTCACCGTAGGTTAAAGTCAACCTTGTCGACGATGCAACGGACGGCTATTCGCGACCCGTTCGTAACGCTGATTCACAACCCGATGAAATCGACGACTCTATGCGGCTTCATCGAGTGTGGAGAGTGCGCTGGTCCTCGTAGGGCTGCTGGAAGAGCCGGCGGCCTGCTCGATCAAGTCCATTACCTGATCGCATGCGGTGTGATGGACCATGTGCCCAACGCCCGCCATTAAGCGGAACTCGCTTTGTGGAATCGAATCATGCAGGCGTGCTGATTGACGGTGCGGATTTACGATGCGATCGTCCTCTCCTGCGATGATATACACAGGCAACTTCAGTTCGTTGTAGCGTCGTCGCAATGCAGCCGCACCCGGGACCATGAGCGCGGATTCCGCGGCGCCTGCGCGAAGCTGAGACGGGCGCAGCGCCATCCATGTGGGAAAGGCACGGAAACGCTTGGGCACTGGACTCGGGCCGAAGAGTTTCTTGAGTATCAGCGGCCAGATAAGGCGCCCCACCCATGGCGAAATCGTATAACGGAGGAGGTCACCGATTACGGGGAGTGCCGGTGGCGACAGTAAAAATACATCCAGACGAAATCCCGGGAAATAATAGCCGGATAGCAAAACGAGGCTCTTGACCTTCTCGGGATGATCGAGCGCGAGCGCAAGTGCCACCTGCGTGCCCCACGAATGTCCAACCACTACGGGGCGCACCAAACTGAGACGATCAAAGGCTTCGCTTAACAGTTTCGCCTGGGCGTGCGCAGTCCATACTGTGGTTCGCGGTCGATTTGTGCATCCGAACCCCGGGCGGTCGAAAGTTATTACGCGGTAGTTCGTGGACGCCTGGTCAACCAGTCCGCTGATTTCATAATCCTGGATCATCGTGCCGTTACCGTGCAACAACACGAGGGGCTGTCCGGCGCCGGTCTCCCGGTAGTGCAGTTTCACGTCACCGATGTTGATGAACTTCCCTTGAGGCGGATTTGCGTGTTCAGCTTGGCGTGCCTTGTAAACGATGGCTAATGCTGATGCCGCCACTGCGCCTGCGGCCCACCAAACGGCACGGTTTCGGGGAATAGAGATGTGACGGGGTACTTTCATGATGATTTATTCCTTCGAAGTGGTGTGACGGCGAAAGGGCGGTGCGTCGGCGGGGTTCCGGGGCCCTCGTGGTTTGCAGGCAGGTGCGTTTTTGTTTTGATTCGACCGGAAATACCTGCCCGTAAGTCGATTTACCGTTCCAACTGCACTACGGTACCACCAGACGCGCAAGCATACGGCACGGTCAATGTCCACGTAAGAGATAAGCCCCTATAATTACGTCATGCTTACACCGACGTGCGCCCAGGGCGTCGCAGCTAGCTTGTCCTGTGACCGCAATCCATCGATGTTTCAAGCCAACGAAAAGAAATGACCGTCGTGCGCCGTTAAGGCTGGTCCGGCACGTAGATTGGCTTGAGTTCTCCCGCGCGCGACATGCGCGCGATTTCTCACAATCGCGCCGGTCGGTTGTCACGCGGTCACTGATTCTCTGCGGAATTACATAATGGGAGTCACCGGCCCATGCGAATGGTACGGGCAAAAAAAGCCCACCTGCCAGTGGGCTTTGTCATGAACCCGCGCAGCTCGATGGACCGAGCGGCACTCAGTTACAAATTTACTTCGGACGGTTAGCCGGGCAGAACTGATGCAGATGTTGGTTCGAATCCAAGCGCCGGGTCCAATACTTTGTTCTCACGCGCGCGGTGTCCGCATACAAGGCATGCCCCTGAAAGCGTCCTAGAGCGTTTAAACGCGTCGTTGGATCCACACCTTACGCATTCCACTTTTGCCGACAGGGCGCAGCCAGCGCGTCGAGCAGTCTTTGCATCGGTAAGCGCGATCGCCAAGCGCGGCCTGCTGCAGGACGCCAACACTGTCGGGCAGCAATCGATCGTGAGCCGGCTTTATGGTCGGCTCATCGAATAGGGCGTTGCAGGCCGCGCATTTCATAATCGTGTACGAACAAAAGGACCGTGTGTGCGACACGGCCCTTCCGTTAACTCCAAAAGCAACAGCCCACCAAAAGGAGATGAGATGGTGCTCGCCGTCTCATCCACTTTCCAGTACGCCAAATGCTGATCGTGAGGCAAGCGGTCAAAAGAATAGGCCCTCGGGGGAAGCGGCCTATTCGATCCCTGAACTACGGATTGGCATCAACGAGCAAAGGGAAGAGCGATTACATCCTACCATCGTCTGTCGGTTTTAATCGGCGCCGTGTATCTCCTGCCTACGTTGTCGACCGCGTTTACGCGCTACGCGCTGGCCGCGCTGAAGATTCGCTTGGTATGCATTGGCAGACGGGTTGCACGTGCGAAGGTGAAGGATCGCGAAGAAGCGCGGAAAGGTTGGGCGCAAGTTAAAAACGCATTGGCAGCTCGCTAGTGCCATCACAAACCGCTTTTGTCCTACTAAATGTTGATGAGACGGCGAGCATAATATGTGATCGCTGCAATTCCTCCCGGCAACCGGGCGTCGACTGGCCGCCTTGCGCAACGCGAGATTGGCCATGTATGCAATGCGTCGAATGTAACGCGCTCAATGCGCAGCCCACTTCCCGTGCACCTCACGCCGAGCTTATTCCGGGGGGCTTTAACGCCTTGCGCGGAACGGTATCCGAACTGACCTATCGCTGCAAAAGATGCGGCACGAGCTGGCACCGCCGCGTGCCCGCTTTCTCCCCGGGTCGCCTGCCTGCCCCATGTCTGGACCACGGCATGAAATGCACCGCGTGCAAGAACCTATTCGATGAGCCGACCATAAAGCCGGCGCACGATCGATTGATGCCCGACAGTGTTGGCATCTTGCATCCGCCTGGCGATCTTAATTACCGATGCAAAGACTGCTCGACTCGGTGGGTGCGACCTCTCAGCAAAAGGGGGACGCGTAAGCCACGGCTCTGGTTCCAACGACAAAGGTGCGACGCGCGTTAACACGCTAGACGGCACACGCCAGCACTGCCGCCAGTAGTGCAAAGTAGCTCTTGTTGCGTTAGCGTTAGCGTTAGCGTTAGCGTTCGACCAGTAACGTTCGGCATGTATACTGCGATCTAACTCTCTCGGAAAGCAGTGCGCAAGACGCCCTGTTCTGGCGTTCCTTGCGTCCGCCTGATGTCACCGGTGTCTCTGCAGCGAGTCCGACTCGGTGCTGGCGATCGTTCATGACACTCAAACCTAACATTTGGGATTGAGCAGACCCAGCGCCATGCCAACGGCATTGAAGCCAACGACGGCATTGGCCGAAAGCAGTCGCTCGACGCGATATCGCGACCGCTTCTTGCTGACCGAACCGTATAGTGTCGGCTGAAGTCAACCAAACAAACATACAGCTAACCATCTCACGCGACCCGTGTTACGAGATTGGATGAGGGAGGCATACGCGGCACTGTACCGAAAAAGTAAGTGCGCGATAAATGGGTTAGGGCGCAAAATCACGGCATTGCCAACCGCCCTGATGCCCGCCTCGCTATCCCGCTTGGGGGTATTTTTGGGGGTATGCAAGACAAGCGAGATTGCTTAAGCTAGTCGCGGCGCGGGTCTCGCGGCGGAATGTGTTAGCCCCTCCCGCACCACGCAGACTCAGGCAATCCTCTGGCGTTGTTAGAAGACCGGAGGCAGTGAAACCGGTTACAACCAGGAGAGAAAGGCCATGGCATCGCGCAGGTATGTGTTGTCCTTCGACATGGGTGAAGACAAGTGGGTTTTGAAAAACCAGTCCACGGAAAAAATTATCAAGCGCTTTGAGAAAAAGGAACAGGCAACGCGCACGGGCGTATTGCAGAAACTCCTTGGAAAGCAAGGCGGCACGGTGCGCATCGGCACCGCAAGGGGAGTATTTGCGGAAGAGCGAACCTTTCGAGAGCGTTAACCTCCCGGCACGCTGCACGCAGATCTTGCGCTAGTAAGGCGTGGCGAGATCCGCGCTGGCCTGCGCTCTGCGCAGCGCTTTGCCATGCGAATAACGTGCCATCAGACGACGGTCGGAGACGATGGCGCCGACCGTTTCGCCGATCACCATGACGACGCCGAGCACCGGTAAAACAAGCATCAGGCCGGGAATGCCGGCGATGGCGCCGCCGACGAAAATCATCAGTACCGCAACGAGCGGATGAATATCAAGGCTTTTGCCGATCGTGAGCGGCATATAAACAAAGTCGTCGAGAAGGCGTACCAGCACAAAAAGAATGATGGCGGAAGTCGCTACCGCCGGCTCGGCCGGAAAATCGGTCGCTGCAACGAGCACGACGAGCAAGCCGCCCGCAATCGAGCCAACATAAGGCACCCATGCGAACACAGCGGCGATCAGGCCAAGCGCAAGCGGTGACGACATGCCAATGGTCCAGAGTCCGAACGCGAGTGTCAGCGTATCCAATATCGTTAGTGTGATCAGCCCAACGAAGTAAGAACGGGCAGCGCGGTCCACCTCACTCAGTAGATGCAGTGTTCTCTCGAAGAACGCGTTCGGCACCGCTCGCGCGAGAAAGCGCTGAAAGTGGCGGCCATCCTTGAGAAAGAAAAAAGCGAGGAATGGCGCGAGTAACAACGATGGCGTCCATGCGGCAATGCCCAACGCGAGCGGCTCATAGTGCTCCGCGAACCTGCTCGTTGCGTCGTTCAGCCGATTAACGACGGTTGATGCAAAATGCGCGTGTTCGAGCGCGGAATAGCGTTTTTCCAGTCCGGCAAGCGACCGCTCGAGCAGTCCGATACCGCCCTGCAAATAGCGCTCGATAGCCAACTGCCAGTCGCCGAGATGGATCGTTGCCCATGCGAGCGTCGCGGTTGCCGCTATCGCGAGCAGAACCAGAAAGATCAGCATCAGAATGGCAGCAGCACTCGCCCGGCTCATTCCGGCAAGCACGAGTCGCTGCATTGGCGGATAGAGCAAATAATATAGAATCAGTGCCAGCAGAAAAGGCACGACAAGAAACAGGATCTTTTGGAATGCGAGCAGCAGCAGGCAGGTAACTGCCAGTATCGATGTCCAGACGATGGGCCCCGAGTCGCTCGTCTGGTCATTCATACGCATGAACGGCTGCGAGCTCCTTGTTAGCTTCGCGCAAACGTCTGCCGATATGTCTCGCGAGCTGCAGTGATAGCTTGGAAGCAATCAGGCCATGGCTTTCCAGCAGGCTCATGAAGTCTGCACGAAAGAACACCGCAAGTGTCGTGTTCACCGCCGCCCGCGCCTGTGCGCTTCGCACCGTGTTATCGAGCAGCGCGAGATCGCCGAAGAAAGTGCCTGGCCCAAGTTCTATGATCTGTCCATCGCGGGGACGTCCCTGCCGGCAGATAAGCACGCTGCCTTCGATAATGATGTAAATCGCTTCACCCTGATCGCCTTCATCGAAGATCACCTCATCCTTGATGAACTGACGCTCGTGCAGCAGCGCGTCGACAATATTGAGTTCGCTGGCCGTCAAATTGACGAACAGAGACAAAGCGCGCAGGCGTTCGAGTCGCGGGGTGGTCTTCTTATTGAGGAACAGGCCGAGCAATGGGCGATCCCATCCGACGTGACCGCCATAGTTTAACCCAACGGCACGTGAATCTTAGGCTGGCTCTGCACCGTGGGTGAGTGATTAACCGTGCAGTGCAGTTCAATCGTTGAGGCGGCGATTTGCGGAGGCGATTTCCTATCGACATGCGTTTCTGCGGACGCCCCAATGATTGGTTGAACGCGGCTGTATCGCGCCCCGCGCATCGCACTCGCACACGGCCGGCCGCCCGGCGGAGAGATTGATGTGGTGTCCAAGGAGTTGACAAACCATAACCATACAATCCGGACCAATTTACGCGGCTGTATCGCCGCTGAGATCGACCGCTCCCATCCTTCCGACGGTGCGACTGAACCACTCGAATGTGACATCTTTCACGTTACGTCTTGCGCAAAATGCGGCAGGTTCGACACTTCGTCGGTGCGCGCAGTACCGGCGCAAAAGAATGCGTAAAAGTTGTGCGATCTAACTACTTTCGTGACTTTGTCAGCCTTTGGCGGACGCCATTCTTCACTTACCCACCGGGTTATCCACAGAAAATGTGGACAAGTGCCCCGACCGCGCGCACGGCGCCGACGGCTCGGCGTCTAATCGGCGAATTCGGCGTCCGCGTCCTGTTGCGCCCGTTGGGCCAGTTGCCACTTTTTGTCTAATGAAGCGTTTTTGCCCTCAAGGATGCCGAACCCGACATACACAAGGAAGAACATGATCGCGGACAGCAGACCCCAGATGAGGCAGCCGGTCAGCACCAGATGTATGAAGCGCACACTTTCCTGGATCAACTCGCCGCCGGACTTGTAGAGCCGGGCCAACTCGGCGCAAGTGCTGCCCGCGGCGCTGAACGTGCTCGAAATCGTGGGATACGAGAGCCCGGGCTCGGCGACGTGCATGACATAAAGCGCTGTGCCAGCAATCACCGCCATGGCCATCGACACGCCTGCCAACAGCAATGTGATCTGACGTAATACATACATGGTGAGCCTCCCGGTCCCTTCTCTACCGCCGCACGTAGATTCCCGCGCAAATATCTTCTCATGTCATGCGGCCGAGCGCCGCTGTTCTTGGAAGTCGAGCTCAGCCATTAGCGTAGCTCATTTGTAAGCGTGGTGTAAGTTAGCCCGTGGATTATTCGCGTCGTCTTCTTTGCCATTCTTTGATCTCAGGAGTCCTTATGATCGATAAATCCCGTGAAGCGTATGTAGTTCCAGTCGGACCCGGCGGCATGTTGGGTCGAATCGGGCGCTTCATCGTATTCTTATGCACTGCCGGCTTTATGTATCCGAACGTCTGCGTCGAAGGCCTCGATTGCACCAAGCTCCAGGACGCGCAACAGGGCACGCTTTACGACAAGAAGTAGCATTCGATGGCGTTGCCTTGCGCTAGACACCGCCATCTCCTTCACAGCAGCCGACCAGTTGCCGAGCGCCCGACGACGAAGTCAACACGCAGAATTTAGTACTCTTCACGTCGTATCAATCGCTTATTGCGGATCGCATAGCCGTTTAGTCTCGTCTCCATGCGTCCGTTCTGCATACGCATCGTCTGTATGCTATGATTTTCCATGGCGCGCGTTGTAGTTGTAGCGGCGAATACAAGCCGTTACATCATCGTCTCACGGCGGACCGCCGTAAACCACTGGCACGATAGCAACAATCGACGACTAGACTGAACCGTAAGTGCAGATACTTCGGTTCGATGTCGGTCAACGATCGCGCGAAAATTTGTCACGTCGCGGCGAAATGCTTTGCGACTGACTGAACGGTGCGCGCCTTTCAGCCGTCTGCGAAAGCGCGCCAAACGCGTAGCCACGATCTGAGCAGACTTAGGCGTCCGCTCTCGCGGCACACATGGACAAGGAGCAATCGAATGGCAGGTATGAAGAAAACAGGCCCCGAGGTATTAAAGCTGCGGCGCCGGCTCGGACTCAACCAGCATGAATTCTGGTCACCTCTGGGTGTCACTCAATCGGGCGGCAGCCGCTACGAGTCGGACCGCCGCATTCCCAAACCCGTTTTGAAGCTCATAGAGCTCGCATACGGGAACAAGCCACAGGAAGCCCTCAAGCAATTACGCGCAAGGCGGTGATTGTTCGGCGCACAGTGCTCCTCGCGCGGCGCTAAGCACTTGAGTTAGTCCGGCTTGATGCCGGCGTCGCGTATGACCTTACCCCACACTTCATGCTCGCGCGCCAGCAGCCTGCGCAAGTCATCCGGTGGACCGGAAAGTGGCGTGGCGCCCTGAGCAAGCAAACGCTCGCGCAGATCAGGCTGTTGCATCGCTGCAGCTATCTCTATATTGAGTTTGCGTACAATCGCTGCCGGCGTTCCCGTTGCAGCGAGAATGCCGAACCAGCCGCTCGATTGGAATCCGGGCGCGCCGGATTCTGCGATTGTCGGTAGCTCAGGGACAACGGGTGAGCGCTCTGCACTCGTCACAGCCAGGCCGCGCAGCGCGCCGGCTTTCATGTGCGGCGTAACGATCAGAACGTTATCGATCGCCGCCTGCAGGCGACCACCCAGCAAGTCAGGAATGAGGGCCCCTGTGCCCTTATACGGAACGTAAACCATATCGATACCGGTGACGCGCTTCAGCAGCTCACCGCTGAGACGCTGCACTGAGCCCGGCGTCGACCCCGCAAAGTTCATCCGACCCGGGTGGGCCTTCGCATAAACGATGAAATCCTTCATCGATGTAACGGGTACTGACGGGTGTACAACAAACACGTACGGCGACAGCGCGAATAGTGCGATCGGCGCGAAGTCTCTTGCCGTATCGAACGGGAGCTTTGCATATAAATTGCCGATGGTGCCGAACGAACCGCCGGCCATCAGGAGCGTATAGCCATCGGGCTGCGATTTGGCGACGAGATCTGCACCGATGATGCCGCTCGCGCCGGCGCGATTGTCGACGACTATCTGTACTTTGAGACGATCGCTCAGCTTTGCGGCGAGCAGTCTACCCATGATGTCGGTCGATCCGCCCGGCGGCAAACCAACGATCATGCGAATCGGGCGCCGCGGATAATCCTGTGCGTCACCGATCGGCACCATCGCCGTTACGACGACGGCGCATAGCATCGGTATCCTGATGAACCATGGTAACCGCATAGAATGTTCTCCCCGTGTTGCGCTACATCAGCAGCTGCTCGCTAATCCGCGATGTCGAGTAGCGGTTTGCCTGTGATACGCCGCCCGGCAAGCGCGGCATGCGCCTGGTCGACGTTGGTAAGATCAAAGTGACCTGCGATATCCATTCTCAAGGAGCCGTCGAGCAACGCTGCAAAGATGTCGGCTGCGCGCCGGCGCAAACTAGCGCCATCCGAAATATGGTCCGCGAGCCGCGGGCGCGTGAGGAACAGCGAACCCGCCTCGCCAAGCTCGATGGGATCGAGATCGCGGACCGAACCTGACACTGTCCCATAGTTGACCACGAGTCCGCGCACGCGGGTCGCGCGAAAACTGTCGCGCAGCGTCGCCTGCCCGATCGAATCAAAGACGACGTCGACGCCGCGCCCGTCAGTCAGGTCGCGGACCGCATCGGCAAACCGTCCGTTGTCATACATGAGTGCAGAGTCAGCGCCTCGCGACCGCGCGACCTGTGCTTTGTCTGCCGTGCTCGTCGTTGCGAGCACAACTGCTCCAAGGCGTTTCGCCATCTGTATGAGCATTTGGCCGATGCCGCCCGAGGCCGCATGTACCAGACAGGACATGCCCGGCGCGAGCTTCGCGACATCAGTGACAAGATAATGGGCAGTGCAGCCGTGAAACAACGACGCAGCAGCCACATCGAGCGACAGCGCATCCGGCACTTTCACGACACGCCATGCCGGCACGACCGCGTATTCGGCGTAACTGCCCCAGACTATGCAATACGCTACCCGCTCGCCGATTGAAAATCCGCTCACGCCACTGCCGATAGAGGTGATGTAGCCTGCGCCTTCCATGCCGAGCGTCAGCGGCAATGACAGCGGATAGGTCCGCGAGCCGGCGTACTTGCCTTCGCGCGTATGTATGTCCATGAAGTTGATGCCGGCACGACTGAGCCGTATCTGCACCTCACCGTCGCCCGGTGTCGGTAGTTCGATGTCGCGATGGACAATGACTTCGGGCCCGCCATAGCGGTCGATCTGTAGAGCCTTCACGGGTCGCCCTTGCATGTGCGCATTAACGCTCGCAAGGTCACGCCTTCAGTCCTCGCGTATACCGGCATCCCTAATCACCTTTCCCCATTTCGCCATATCGAGTTGCAGCATACGGGCGAATTCCTGCGGTGTGGTACCTACTGCTTCGACTCCGGCGCTGAATAATCTCGCTTTGACGCTTTCCGCATGAAGAGCGCGCGCCAGTTCCTCATTGAGTCGCTGAATGATCGCCGGCGGCGTTCCAGCCGGTGCAAAGATTCCGGTTAGCGCAATGGATTCATAACCGGGCACACCGGCTGCAGCAACGGTCGGCAGACCAGGCGCTAGTTTCGTGGGCTGCGCACTCGTGACCGCCAATGCGCGCAGCCGTCCCGAATTTATATGCGCTGTCACCGCGCCGGCAATCGGAAACATCAACTGCACTTCGCCGGCGATTAACGCATTGAGCGCCGGTCCGACGCCCTTATATGCGACGCGCACGATCTTCACGCCGGCCGTGCTTTTGAATAGTTCGACCGCGAGATGTGCGGAAGAAGCGGCATCCGCGCCCGCATCATTCAATTCGCCGGGGCGCGCCTTCGCGAGCACGATCAATTCTTTGACGGACTTTACCGGTAGCGAGGGATGCACGACAAGGATGTTGGGCGAGCTGACTGGCATCGTCACCGGCGCGAAATCGCGGATGGGATCATAGGGGACCGCTTTGCGCATGAAGGGCAGCAGCCACATCGAAGGGCCGTAGAAGAGCAATGTGTATCCGTCCGGCGCAGAGCGTGCGACTGTCTCCGCCGCGAAAACTCCGCCTGCACCGCCGCGATTATCGATGACGAGCGATTCGCCCAGACGGGCGGTGATCACCGGCGCTATGAGGCGCGCCACGAAGTCATTGCCGCCGCCGGCCGCTGCCGTGACCAGACGGATAGGCCTGACTGGAAAGTTTTGCGCAGACACCGTCGTAGAGAAGGTTAGAAACATCAGCAGGACCGGCGCATGACGAAACGCGCTGCAATTTAGCCTCTGCTGAGTCGGCATGGTCGAAGGATTGTAAGGCGTCGTGCGGAAGCACCGCGCGACGAATCAGCAGCCTAACGCTGATTTATTTTTTCTTACCGACCGCGAGTAGCTTGTTCTTGGCTAGGTTGCGCAACTCTGCCTTGCGGCGCTGGTAGCAGGCGATACAAATCCATCGTGTGGTACCAATCTTACGGAACTCACCGGTCGTCCAGTGGCTGCCGGTGCTGCAAAACCTCTTTTTGATTTCACCCGTCATTTTCTCTCCATCCACACATCTTTGACAGCCGACATGGTGCAACTATGCGCGAGGCCGACACCACGAATCTGCCCCGGTGTGCCGACCGGGCGCTCTCATCGCTCGACCTCGATGTTGTCTATCAGGCGCGTCCTGCCCAGTCGCGCGGCCGCCAACACGACCACATTGCGCTCGCCATTCTGCGGCGGTTCGAGGTCCGTGCGACCTCGCACGGCGATGTAATCGGGTTTCCAGCCATGGTGCGCGAGTTCCGCCATCACGTCCAGTTCTATGCGCTGATAGTCGCGCGCACCGGTCGCGAGTTCGTCGCGCGCCTTACGCAGCAGCGCATAGAGTCGCGGCGCTTCCCGGCGCTCCTCGGGAGAAAGATACATATTGCGTGAGGATAGCGCGAGTCCGTCTTCGGCGCGCACTGTCTCGGCGAGTATCAGGTCGATCGGCAGCGCCAGTTGACGCACCAGGTTGGTGAGGACCAGACACTGTTGATAATCCTTTTTGCCGAAGATCGCCGAATGCGGCGCAACCATATTGAAGAGCTTTAAAACGACAGTGGCGACGCCGCGAAAGTGTCCGGGCCGCACCGCCCCGTCGAGGATATGCTGCAGGTTCGATGGCTCAACGACATAGGTCTGAGGTTCCGGATAGATCTCTTTCTCATCCGGAGCAAAGACGACATCGACGCCGGCTGCACGTAGTTTCTCGCAATCGGCCGCGAGGGTGCGCGGATAGCGCTCGAAGTCTTCCTGCGGTCCGAACTGAAGCCGGTTCACGAAGATGCTTACGACCGTGCAGGCCGCACGCGGCTTGGCGATGTTTATTAACTGAATGTGGCCGGCGTGCAGGTTGCCCATTGTCGGCACAAACACGTTGTTCGGCACGCGCTGCAGACGCTCGCGTAAAGCCGCAACAGAGTGTATGACATCCATTAGTGAGAATTATGAGACCGGCAGACAGACTGGTTCCGCCCGACACTGAGCTCGTCCTCCAAGAGAGAGGTCGTAAGTGCGGGAGCGACGAGCAACATGGCGCAGGGATGTGAAGCTCTATAGTAGCGGGGCTGCACTGTCGGGGACTGGGCACGAGGAACGCTATTCTAATCCCATGCGGCGCCAGCCATGAGAATGCGCCTGCATTGGCCTTTTAGAAAATCAGACCCTGCCCGCATTGCGTACATCAATACGAATGTTCGGCCGCGGGAAAACTCTTCGCTTTGACCTCTTTCACAAAGGCCTCGATCGCGCCTTGCACGCTTCCCGTTCCACGCATGAAATTCTTGACGAACTTTGCTTTCTTGCCGGGATAAATGTCGAGCATATCGTGCAGGACGAGTACCTGCCCGGTGCAATCGACGCCGGCGCCAATCCCGATAGTCGGAATGCGCAGTGCCGCCGTCACTTCGCGTGCGAGCACCGCCGGGATCAACTCGAGTACCAGCATTGCGGCTCCGGAAGCTTCGAGCATTTTCGCTTCGCTGATCAACGCCTGCGCTTGCGTCTGCGTCTTGCCCTGCACGCGGAACCCGCCCAGCGTATGGACAGACTGGGGCGTCAGGCCGAGATGACCGCACACAGGCACGCCACGTGCGGATAGGAACTCGATAGTCGGCACCATAGTCTCGCCGCCTTCGATCTTGACCATCTGCGCGCCGGCCGCCATTAGTCTGGCTGCATTGGTGAACGCTTTCTGCGGCGTCACCTGGAAAGATCCGAACGGCATGTCGGCAATGATCAATGCACGCTGTGCGCCTCTCGCGACACATCCGGTATGGTATTCGACGTCGCGCAACGTTACGCGCAGCGTCGAATCATGACCCTGCAGCACCATGCCCAGCGAGTCGCCGATTAACAGGGTATCGACACCCGCCGCGTCGAGAACCGCAGCGAAGCTCGCGTCATAGCAGGTCAGCATCGTGATCTTGTCGCCGCTCTGCTTCATGTTGTTCAAAGTCGTCAAGGTATTGCGCATGGACATCACTCCCCGAAACTGAAGAATTCGCGCGCACTGCGCATGTCGCTGATGCGCTCCAACAATAACTGAAAGTCCGCGGGCGCATCGACGAAATTGAGATGGTCCGAGTTAACGATCAGCAGCGGCGCGGCGGCGTACTCGTAAAAGAACCGCGCATAGCTCTCCGCCAGTCGAACCAGATATTCTTCGGATATGGTGCGCTCGTAATTGATCGCGCGGCGGCGCACCCGATCGATGAGTGTCTCGGTGGAAGCTTGCAGATAAATAACGAGATCCGGCGTGGCTGCCTCAGGCTTGAGCTGCTGGTAAATCTGCTCGTAAAGATTGAGTTCATCGCTGTTCAAGGTCAGGCGCGCAAATAGCGGGTCCTTATCCAGAATGAAGTCCGCGACCGTTGCACGCCGGAAGAGATCAGCCTGATTGAGCTCGCGCACTTGATTCATGCGCTGGAACAGGAAAAATAACTGAGTCGGCAGCGCGTAGCGGGCGCTGTCCTGATAGAAGCGGGCCAGGAACGGGTTTGCCGCCGGATCCTCGAGCAGCGGCGTGCTGCCCGACGCCTCTGCAAGCTTGTGAGCGAGGGTCGTCTTGCCTGCGCCTATCGGTCCCTCGACGACGATATAGCGATACTTCTCGATAAGCGCAGTCATGCGATAGTCGTGGGCGGTTGCTCACGCCGGATATCGCTTGTATCGATCTCAGACAACAGTTCGCTTACCACGCCGCGCCCGGGAATGATGCACTCCGGCGCGATCTCGCGCAGCGGAACAAGTACGAACCCGCGCTCGTGCATGCGTGGATGCGGAATAGTGAGACCCGGCTCATCGAGTTGCAGGTTGTCATACAGCAGCACATCGAGATCAAGCGTGCGCGGGGCATTCGGAAATGCCCGTACGCGTCCCTGCCGCGCTTCTAGAGCAAGCAGCGCTGCAAGTAACTCGTGAGGCGGCAAACGCGTCTCGATCTCTGCGACGGCATTGACGAACTCCGGCTGATCGATATTACCGACGGGTGCTGTGCGGTAGAGCGCTGATTTTTTCGTCACATGTGTGCCCGGCAAGCTGTCGAGCGCAGCAAGCGCCGAGACGACCTGTCTGACAGGATCGCTCAAGTTAGCGCCCAGCGCGACGTACGCGATGACATCGGTCATGCCGGTTCAGCGGGTGAAGGTGCGCCGGCTGCGGGCAGTTTGCGCTTGCGTGGCCGGCGGCGGCGTTTCTTCGCCGCTGCAGGAGCGTCTTTCACAAGCATGCCGGCGCGCGTCGCCTCGTCAGCGTGCTGGAATTTTTCCCACCAGGTGCCGATCTCGGCATCCAGCTCGCCGCTCGCGCAGCGCAACAGCAGAAAATCGAACCCTGCCCTGAAGCGTACATGTTCGAGCAACTGGTAAGGCCGGCGACCTGAGCGATTCAGGAATCGCGCTTGCAGCGCCCAGATGTCTTTCATGTCCGCGCCGTAGCGGCGTGGAATCGCCAGTTTCTCTGCCTGCACCTGCAGGACCTGATCCATCGCGTGGTATAGGGCCGGCATCGTGTGCATCTTGCGCGCTTCGGCCGCTTTCCACGCGGCCAGCACTTCGTGCCATAGCAGCGCCGCGAACAAAAATCCCGGCGATACCGGCTTTCCTTCATTGATGCGCTTATCGGTGTTCTCGAGCGCGAGCATGACAAAACGCTCCCCGAGCGGCTGCTCGAGAATCACGTCGAGCAGCGGCAGCACGCCATGATGAAGCCCCTCTTTGCGCAGCCGCCGCACGCCTTCGGCGACATGGCCCGACATCAGCAGCTTCATCATTTCATCAAACACGCGCGCTTTCGGCACGTTCAGTAACAGCCCGGCCAGCGACCGAATGGGTTTTCGGGTACGAGCGTCGATTTCGAGGCCGCGCGCCGCCGCCAGGCGTACTGCGCGCAGCATCCGTATGGGATCTTCGCGATACCGCTGGGCCGGATCGCCGATCATCCGCAAGCGCCGCGCCTTGATGTCGGCGACGCCGCCGTGATAGTCGAGCACTTCTTCGCGGACCGGATCGTAGAACATCGCGTTGACAGTGAAATCGCGCCGGCGCGCATCGTCCACAAGGCTGCCGAATACATTATCGCGCAGGATTCTGCCGTGCTCGTCTGTATGCTGCTCGCCCTCATCGTTGCTGTCCGCGCTGCCGCGAAATGTCGAGACCTCGATAGTGTCACTGCCGCACATCACATGCACGAGCCGAAAACGGCGGCCGATGATCCGCGACCGGCGGAATATGCCGCGCACCTGTTCAGGCGTCGCGGAGGTGGCCACGTCATAGTCTTTCGGTATGCCCCCCAGCAGCAGATCGCGCACTGCACCGCCGACGACGTATGCAGCGTGTCCCTGCTGTTGCAGCGTCTCACACGTTTTCAGAGCACACCGGCTCACGTGAGCGCGCTCGATGCGATGAGTTTTGAACGGTATGACTGCAGGCTTCCGCGTCTTGAACAAACCGCCGGAAAAAACCTTGCCGAGAAAACGCCTGATCATCAGGAAAAATGCCTATGGGTGAAACAAATTGAGCGGCGCACGTGAGTGCATCCGCTCGAATTTGTGGCGCTCTGATTATATAACGGGGATAAAGTGCGCATCGGCGCCGGTACCGTAGGCGTGCACACGACACCCATACAACGCCTGCAACACATGTGATTGCAGCAATTCCGCCGTTCTGCCGCTCGCGTAGCGTCCATCACCATAAAGCATGAGCACGCGATCGCAGCGGCTGGCGAATGTTAAATCATGTAGTACAACCGCCGCACATTTACCATCATCACGCGTCACTTGGCGCAGCAGCTGCAGAGTTTGCAGCTGGTGGCGCAAATCAAGATGCTGCAACGGCTCGTCGAGCAGCAGCGTGCTGCAGTCCTGCGCCCACAGTTGCGCGAGACGCGCGCGTTGACGCTCACCGCCGGACAACGTCGCGTATGGCCGCGCTGCGAGCGCAGTCAGATCGAATGCCGCAATGGCCCGGCATGCCGCTTCTTCATCAGCCGCACCCGGCCCGAACATGGAGCGTGCATGCGGATACCGGCCAAGCTTTACGTAGTCGGATAACGTACCCCAGTATTCGTGATCTTCGCGCTGCAGCAGGATGCCGAGCGCACGCCCGAGTTCGCGTCTACCGTATTCGGCCAGCGGACGTCCATCGACGTCGACCTCACCAGCCGCTGGCATGGCGAGCCCGGCCAAGGTATGCAGCAACGTGGTTTTGCCGCTGCCGTTGCATCCAAGCACGGCCCACAATTCGCCGGTCGCTACGGTCAACTTTAAATCACGGCACAAGGCGCGAGTCCCCACCGCCACCGTCAGGTGCTCACAGCTCAACGTCATGCTTTGCGTGATAACAGAAGTAACAGCACCGGCACGCCAATCAACGCCGTAAACACACCGACCGGCAATTGCTGAGGCGCCCATATAGTGCGTGCAAACGTATCTGCAAGCGTGACGAAACTGCCGCCGACCATCGCCGAAGCTGGTAACAGCCAGCGGTGATCAGTGACACCAACGAGCCGCATTGCGTGCGGCACCATCATACCGACGAACGCAATACTGCCGCCAAGCATGACTGCTGCGACGGTCGCTGCCGCAGCGCAAAAGTAAATCGCCGCTTGCAAGCTGCCGACCGGCACGCCAAGCGCTCGGGCCTTTATCGCGCCCAGCGCTAATGCGTTGAGACCGGTCGCAAGCAACATGAACAGCGTCAGAACCACTGCAAGGACAAGCCACGCCGTCGCGCTTTCATGTGCGTGCGACAGGTCACCCATCAGCCAGTAGAGCATGCTCTTCAACTGTGCCTGCGGCGCAACGGTGAGCACCAGACTGATGAGGGCGCCAAAACCCGCTGACAGCACAACGCCGGTCAATAGCAAGCGGTGCACGTTCCAGTCGCCGGATCGGAATGACAACGCGAAGACGATGGCGATCGCGGCGAGGGCGCCGCCCAAGGCGGCAAGATTAGTGATCGCCAGTCCACCGCCGAAGAGCAGGGCGCCTATCGCACCGAGCGCGGCTCCGCCCGATACACCGAGTATGTAAGGATCGGCGAGCGGGTTTCGCAACAGCACCTGCAGCAGCACCCCCGACACTGCAAGCAGGCCGCCGCAGGCAAACGCCGCTAATGCGCGCGGCAGACGCAGCTTCCACACGACGTCGTCTACTACGCCTAGCGATGAGTCAACAAGCGTGCGCAAGAGCGCGCTCAGCGATACGGGCAGACTGCCGAACATAAGCGCTACAAGTATGCTGCTGATCGCAATCAGAATGAGTATGGCAAGCAACGCGCGGTGCGACATTCAGGCAAGGCTCATGATCGGCCACTGCTTTGCTTCAGCATGCGAACGCAGTGTCGCGTCGGGGTCTACCGCGACCGGATCTGTCACAAGCGATAGGAGGGGAAGGTCGTTGAGCGAGTCGCTGTAGAACCAACTGCGCTTGAATGCAGCGAGCGTTTTGCCGCGCGCCGACAGCCACTCATTGAGCCGCTCGACCTTGCCTTCGCGAAAACACGGCGTGCCGACGACTTCGCCGGTGAATTCCCCATTGATGTGCGCCGGTTCAGTGGCGATCAGGTTGTCGACTTTAAAAGCGCGCGCGACGGGTGCCGTGACGAAGCTGTTGGTTGCAGTGATGATCACGCAAAGGTCGGTGTTGTGACGCTCCACGAGTGCGCGTGCACGCGGTCGAATGATGGGAATGATCTTGCTGCGCATGAATGCAGCGTGCCAATCATCCAGCACGCGCCGCGGATGCCGCGACAACGGCTTCAGTTGAAAATCGAGGAACTCGTGGATGTCGAGCGTCCCGTCCTTGTACTGCGCATAGAATTCATTATTGCGGGCTTCATACACTTCGCGATCGAGCACGCCTTGCTCGATGAGAAACTGCGCCCATTCAAAGTCGCTATCGCCGGACAACAGCGTGTTATCAAGATCGAAGAGCGCGAGGTTCAACTGCGACTCTGCTATGGAGCGATCAGCTCGCGCACGAGCGGCACGGTAATCGCACGCTTGGTTTCGAGCGAATAGCGGTCGAGCGCGTCGAGCATCGCCAGCAGCGACGGCAGGTCGCGCCGCGCGTGTCGAAGCAAATACTCCGCAACCTCGCGCGAAAGCCGAATCCCGCGCGCATCAGCATGACGCGCAAGTGCGGCGGCCTTCTCGTCGTCGTTCAGTCCGTTGAGATGGTAGACGAGTCCGCTGGCAAGCCGGGTCACTAAATCGGCGCGTAATGAAAGCCGGGACGGTGCATTGTCGCCCGCCGTGAGCAGCCACCCGCCGTCGGCGCCCACCCGGTTGTGTAGATTGAATAGCGCGATCTGATCATCGCCGGTTAGCCTGTGCACATCATCTGCAATCCAGATGACGCCGCGTGTTTGTGCGTGCTCGTCCCGGCGCGCATGAAACCACTGCACCGGCAAGTCATTGCTGCGTGCCGCTGTCCCCACCGCACGAAGCAGATGCGTGCGTCCGCAGCCGCTTGCACCCCATAGATAAATGAAACTCTCCGTGTTCGCACCATTGGCTAACGCGTAGAGCGCTACGATGGCTTCTGCATTACGGCCCGCAATAAAATTGTCGAGCGATGGCGCGGCCGGTGCTGCTATATCGAGCGCGAGTTGTTTCATGCGCGAGGCATTTGCGCGCAGCGGTAGCAGGTCATTTCGGGTAAAATTCGACGGGCAACGGCGGCATGTGCGATTGTACTATTAACCTTCCGCGCAGAAAGGAACGCTGCCTGACGTCCTGACGCCCGCCACCGCATACACGCAGCGAGAACGCCTTGAGCACAAGCGACCGCTCCAAAGCCATGACCTACCGCGATGCAGGCGTCGACATCGATGCCGGTGACGCGCTGGTCGACAACATCAAGCCTTATGCAAAACGTACCATGCGCCCGGAGGTGCTCGCCGGCATTGGCGGATTCGGCGCCTTGTGCGGGATTCCTGCTAAGTATCGTGATCCGGTGCTGGTATCCGGAACAGACGGAGTCGGCACCAAGCTGAAGCTTGCGTTCGAGCTTGATCGACACGAGACGATCGGCATCGATCTTGTTGCGATGAGTGTCAACGATATCCTCGTGCAGGGCGCCGAGCCGCTGTTCTTTCTTGATTACTTCGCATGCGGAAAACTCGACGTTGCAAGAGCGACGAAAGTGGTCAAGGGTATAGCGGAGGGCTGCGAGCAGGCGGGTTGCGCATTGATCGGCGGCGAAACGGCCGAGATGCCCGGGATGTATCCGGCGGGCGAATACGATCTTGCGGGGTTCGCTGTCGGCGTCGTTGAAAAAAACCAGATCATCGATGGGTCGACGATTGGTGAAGGCGACGTGGTGCTTGGTCTTGCATCGAGCGGCGCGCATTCGAATGGCTACTCTCTGATCCGCAAGATTATCGGTACTCGCCGCGACGATCTCGCGCAGGAGTTCGCGGGCAGCACACTTGGGGACGCGTTGCTCGCTCCGACGCGGATCTACGTGAAAGCAATTTTGCAACTGCTCGCCAAGCTGCCGGTCAAAGGACTTGCCCACATTACAGGCGGTGGTCTCACTGAAAATGTGCCGCGCATAATGCCCGAACGCTTGACGGCACGCATGGAGCGCAAGGCGTGGCCTTTGACGCCGCTATTCGGATGGCTGCAGCGCGCAGGGAATGTGTCGGACGATGAAATGTTGCGGGTCTTCAACTGCGGTATCGGCATGGTCGTGATCGTCGGGCAAGAGCACTCGCAGGCTGCGATTACAACGCTTCAGGCAAGCGGGGAAACCGTGTGGTGGATCGGCGCTGTTCATGAGAGAAAAGGCAACGAGCCGCAAGCTATCGTCACATGAAAACAATCGTGATCCTGATTTCGGGACGCGGCAGCAACATGCAGACCATCCTCGAAGCGCGACTGCCGGCAAAAATTGCGGCTGTGATCAGTAATCAACCGCACGCCGGCGGACTTGAAATTGCCGCCGCTCATGGAGTCGCTACACGCGTAGTTGACCATCGTGCCTTCCCTAATCGCGCGTCATTCGACGCTGCGCTCGCCGCAGAAATCGATCACTTCCAGCCCGATCTCGTCGTGCTCGCGGGCTTCATGCGCATTCTTACTGACGAGTTCGTGCAGCGTTATAGCGAACGCCTGATGAACATACACCCGTCGCTGCTGCCGGCGTTTGCCGGCTTGCACACGCACCGGCGGGCGCTCGCAGCCGGCGTCAAAGTGCATGGCTGCAGCGTGCACTTCGTGACACCGGAGCTCGATCACGGGCCCATTATCATTCAGGCCGCTGTGCCTGTCCTGCAATCCGACAGCGAACAAACGCTTGCTGCGCGCGTGCTCGAACAAGAGCACCGGATCTATCCACAAGCTGTTCGGTGTTTCTGTGAGGACCGGATCACCGTTACGGCCGCCGGCGGCGTACGCATTGAGCATGCGGCGGACGGGTCGGGCAGCCTGCTCTCGCCGGCGTTGAGCTGATGGCAACTGTGCGTCGTTTAGCCTTACTCGCCGCGGCGTTCGCACTGGTAAGCACCGCGCATGCTGCATCGCCGGAATTTGTGTCTGCAGATTACAACGTTTACAGAGACAGTCTGCATGTCGCGACGGTGCACGAGGTTTACTCGCGAAGCGCTGACACTTACCGGATAACGAGCGAAACCACGCCCATTGGCATCGCGGCCGTATTCCTACGCAAGATCACCGTGAGCAGCAATGGATCTCTCTCGAGCCAGGGACTGAAACCTGATTATCTCGAGTACCGCCGGGCCGACGATCCGGGCAAGAACATAAGCGCTGCATTCGACTGGCGCGCACAGCGGCTCAATATGACATTCGAGGGACGCAACGAGACCGCGCCGCTGGTGCCCGGTATACAGGACCGTCTCAGTGTCATGTATCAGTTCATGTTTTTGTCACCGGAAAAGTTGAAAGTACTCGAATTTCCAATGACCAACGGCAGAAAGATCGAGCATTACCGTTATGAATTGGCAGACGTTCAAGCGGTCGATAGCGCCTTGGGTAAACTTGAGACGCTGCATCTCGTCAAACATCGAGAGGCGGGCGAGAATGGGATCGACGTATGGTTGGCTGCGGATCGTCACCTGTTTCCCGTAAAAGTTGTATTTCGGGAAAACGACGGATCGACGATCGAACAAGTGATAACGCGTCTTGAATTCAAGTGATGCAATTACACATGCGGCGCACGCTCGTAGTTTTTGTCGGGCTATCGCTCATCGCGCATTTACTGATCCTGGCGGGCATACGCATACAGTTGCCCGACTTCGAGCGCGCTCCGCCTCCGTTGGAGGCACGTCTCGAACCGGCGCCGCGGCTGCCGCCGGTTCTGCCTGCGATCACGCAGGCGCCAGTGCCACGCACGCGCGCGCAGCATAAACACAAACCATCCGTCAAACACGTAGAGCGCGTAACGCCGGCACCTGCACCAATACCCGCAGCGCCGCGTGTCGATACGTCCGCGATTGCCGATACGCCCGCTCAATCGGGCGCTGACGCAAGCGCGGCAACCGCCGATGCAGGTCCTATAAACGCTGGTCAGCTAGACACGATGGCGAGCGCGCAAGCTGCAGAGCAGCCTGCCGTAGCCACAGAACCCGTGTTGCCGGTCGCACGGCGCTTACCTCGCAAGGGGCAAATCACCTATGCGTTGTACCTTGGCACTGACAAATTCAACGTTGGAAGTACGCTGCAAAGCTGGGAGATCGACGGCGACAGCTACCGTCTGCAGAGTGTGTCCGAAACTTCGGGACTGGTTGCAGTATTCGTGCGACAGCGCCTCGCTTACGAAAGCCGCGGCAAACTGACCGCGCGCGGCTTGCGGCCGGAACACTTCACCACTGAGCGTGTGCGCTCAGGAAACCTCGAAAAAGCGCGCGCAGATTTCGACTGGAGCGCTGCCTCGGCGACAGTCGGCAATCCGGCGCATGACGTAGCGCTGCCGGCGAACGCACAGGACATTGTCAGCTTCATGTACCAGCTCGGCCTGTTGCCGCTCACCCCGGGCCGCATCGAATTACCGATTACCAATGGATGGAAGCTCGAGCGCTATGAGCTTGATGTTGGCAGGGAAGAACCGCTTGAAACACCATTTGGCGAACTGCGCGCGATACCCGTTAAACAAGTGCGCCATGCCGACCGCGAAAGCATCGAGCTGTGGCTGGCGCCGGCGTATCGCTGGTTGCCCGTGCGGATACGCTTTTTCAATCGCGACGGCGAGCCTTCCGGCGAACAGCTCGTCAGTGAAATACGTGTGAGCGGCGAATGAAATTCGAGTAAGCTCGCGCCTCCTCATCCAGGCCGCCTATGCACGCTGGCCATACAACCTTGTCGTCATGCCATCACTGCGTTCGCAAACGGGCAGATCACACGCTCGAAAAACGCCGCTTCGGGTGAAACCCGCATTCGCGCACTTTACGGCGGTTGAGGCGGCGCTCGGCCGGATTCTTCCTATGACGCAACCCGCCGACGTGGTGCTGTCGAGCTACTTCCGCACGCATCATGAACTCGGGCAGCACGACCGACAGTTCATTGCCGAAACAGTCTTTGGAGTACTGCGACGGCGCATTGGACTTGAATACCAAACCGGCGCTGATACAGCCCGTCGATTGGTGCTTGCCTATTTGAATCGCATTCAGGGGATGAGTTTCCGGCAGCTGGAGCCCGCGCTCGGTGGAGACGATATTCGCTGGGCAGCGGCGATCAATCCGCGGCCGGATGCCGACGCGCCCTTGCATGTTCGTGCCGAGTTGCCGGAGTGGCTCGCCGATATGTTAAGCGTCGACCTGCCGTCAGAGGAGGTGTTAGCGCTCGGTCGCGCGCTGCAGGAACCCGCGCCGCTTGATCTACGCGTGAATTCGCTGCTGGCAACGCGCGAGGATGTCATACACGAGCTCACGACGCAGGGCCTCGATGCGCAACCCGTACCGCTTAGCCCGCTCGGCATTCGCGTCACCGGGAGTCCGGCGCTGAGCCGCAATCCGCTGTTTACCAGCGGCCGGATAGAAGTACAGGATGAAGGCAGCCAGCTCCTATGTCACCTCGTCGCGCCCAAGCGCCGTGAGATGGTCGTTGACTTCTGCGCAGGGGCCGGCGGAAAGACACTTGCGCTCGGCGCGATGATGCAATCACAAGGCAGGCTATACGCGTTCGACGTATCCGACGCACGACTGAACAGGCTCAAGCCGCGTCTCAAGCGCTCCGCACTGTCGAATGTTCATCCGCAGTTGCTGCACAACGAAAACGACATCAAGGTCAAACGCCTGGGCGGCAAGATCGATCGCGTACTCGTGGATGCGCCATGCAGCGGATTTGGCACATTACGTCGCAATCCTGATCTCAAATGGCGCCAGACACGCGCCGCAATCGAAGAGCTGACCGTCAAACAACAGGCGATTCTCACGGCAGCGGCGGCGCTCGTGAAACCCGGTGGCCGACTTGTCTATGCAACATGCAGTTTCCTGCGCGCAGAAAATCAGGACATCGTGGCAGCCTTCCTGACCGCGCACCCCGACTTCGTGCTCCGCCCGGCGAGCGAAGTGCTCGCTCAACAGTACATTCCGCTCGATACGGGCGACTATCTGCAGCTTTACCCTCATCGCCATGGTTGCGACGGTTTTTTTGCGGCTGTGTTGTCGCGCAAAGAAGAAGAGCCCGGTAGATTCGTCAACTGACGAGCGTCACGACCGTTTGATAAGCATGATCGGTCGTAGCTGTGTCTGCGTACTCCTGGCGATTGCTGCCGGTGCCGGGCTTGCGCGCCAAGGCGCGCTGCCGGTCACACCTTTTGCGGCGACTGGAACCATACAGTACGCGTTCGCGCCGGATGATCACGCAGATAGTATGATCATCGCGGCTATCAACTCTGCTCGCCTGCAGATACTTGTGCAGGCGTACAGCTTCACGCACCGGCGCATCGCTGATGCGCTCATATCTGCCCACCGACGCGGCGTCGAGGTGGCAGTGCTCGTCGATCAGCAACCGCCGCCGCCAGGTCCTGACATGTTGCGCAACATGGTGCGGGAGGGCGTGCCGGTGCTCGTCGATCCGCAACACGCAGCAGCGCACAACAAGATCATCGTCATCGATGCGCAATCGCCGGATTGCGGCGTTGTCACCGGCAGCTTCAACTTCACGTACGCAGCGCAGCACCGCAATGCGGAGAACGCAATCCTCATGCGCGGCAACCCGCCGCTGTGCGACGCCTACTTGAACAACTGGCGCCGACACCATGCGCATTCTCTGCCGCAATTTCGTTAAAGGGCGACATGCTAGAATCCCGCGCGCCACTTAACTAAGGTGCTCCGCCGCGGATGTGACGAACTCCATCGAACCACTGCTGCTTTCTCTGTGGGGCGATCTCAGCAATATTCGCGTGCTGTGGCAGGCAGCAGCGATCGCCCTCGGACTGATTGCAGCGGCATGGATCTCCCGCCGCTCGCAGCCCCGACTCCACGGCGACGATAACAGCCGTTTCAAGTTCGGTCTCGGCGGATTGCGCCGCCTGATTTTTCCGCTGACGGCGCTGCTGCTCGTGCTGCTTGCGCGCCTTTCGTTGTCGCATTTTGACGTGAGCACGAATCTGCTGAGCGGCGCGATTGTGCTGCTGACGGCGATGGCAGTAATTCGTCTGGTCGTCTATATGCAGCGGCTCATCTTTCCCAGCGGCCGAGTGCTGGTGCAATTCGAGCGCGTGATCACATGGGCCGTATGGCTCGCCGTTGCGTTCTACTTTTCCGGGCTTGCGCCGGATGTCATCAATTTTTTTGACGGCATAGGCTTTGAGTTCGGCAAGCAGCGGATCTCGCTGCTCACAATCGGCGAAGGCATCCTGTGGGTGCTTTTCTCACTAATGATTGCGCTATGGGCCGGGCGACTGATCGAAGAGCGCTTGATGACAGCGCACGGGCTCAACATGGCGCTGCGAGTGATGCTCGCGAAGCTCACGCGCGCGGTGCTGGTGTTGCTTGCCGTGCTGATAGTCCTGCCGGCAGTCGGCATTGACCTCACTGCGCTTTCGTTGCTCGGTGGCGCAATCGGCGTGGGTGTCGGTTTTGGCCTGCAAAAAATCGCGAGCAATTACATCAGCGGATTCATTATCCTGTTCGACCGCTCGGTCACGATCGGCGATGTCGTCACGATTGAAAAGCAGACGGGCAAACTAACCAAGATGACCGCGCGCTACGTCGTGGTGCGCGCGCTCGACGGCACCGAGGCGATCGTTCCGAATGAGACGCTCATAACTTCGGTAGTCATCAACCAGTCCTACACCGATCGCAAGCTCGGCGTGGGTGTTCCACTAAAGATAAGTTACCGCAGCGATCTCGACCTTGCGATGCGCATCATGGCGGACGTGGCGAAACGACACGTGCGCGCGCTGGCCGAACCGGCGCCGAAGGTAGCGATCAGGGCCTTTGGCGAAAACGGGATCGAACTCGAATTGAGTGTGTGGATGCAGAATCCTGAAGAAGGTACGGGCAATTTGAGATCGGACATCTACCATGAGATCTGGCAGGAATTCAGACAGAACGGCATCGAGTTCGCGACGGTGAGGCGCGAATTAAGCATACTGAAAGAAAATGCAGGGGATGCCGTGAACGTTTGAGCATTCGTGCAGTCTGAGCTTTAGACGCAAAAACAGGAGCTTATAGGGGAGTGAAAAGCCGCTGCGTGCGTTTTGGACAATCCAAAATAAATCCTTTGGCATGCTGTCCTGTTTGCTAGAATACCCCCCGCATGTCCACTCTTATGAAAGTAATCTAACTCTATGTATTCAGGCGTATTCAGTCTTCCATGGTGGGGCTACATCGTAGTCGCGCTAGTCTTTACGCACATTACCATCGCGGGCGTAACGATCTATCTGCATCGCCACTCGGCGCACCGCGCGCTTGATCTGCATCCGGCTGTCAGCCACTTCTTCCGGTTCTGGCTGTGGTTGACGACCGGCATGGAAACGAAGCAGTGGACGGCCATTCATCGTAAACACCATGCGCGCTGCGAAACCAAAGAAGACCCGCATAGCCCGCAAATTCTAGGCATCGAAAAGGTAATGTGGGAAGGCGCAGACCTCTACAAGATCGAAGCTCGAAACCAGGAGACGATGGAGCGCTTCGGTCAGGGTACGCCGGACGACTGGATCGAGCGCAATGTGTATTCGAAACATTCGGTGCTCGGCATCGCAGCGATGATGGTTATCAATCTTGCGCTCTTCGGGTTTATCGGTTTGACAATCTGGGCGGTCCAGATGATGTGGATCCCGCTGTTTGCCGCCGGCGTCATCAACGGCGTCGGACACTACTGGGGTTATCGCAGTTTTCAGGCTGAAGACGCGAGCCGCAATATCGTTCCGTGGGGCATCATTATCGGTGGCGAGGAACTGCACAACAATCACCATGCTTATCCGTCATCGGCGCGCCTTTCGAACAAGTGGTGGGAATTCGATATCGGCTGGCTGTACATCCGGCTCATGGAAGTCTGCGGTCTGGCGAACGTCAAGAAAATTGCGCCGAAAGTGACGCTCGTGGCCAACAAAGCCCAATGCGATCAGGACACGCTGCACGCTGTGATCATGAACCGCTATGACGTGTTGGCGAAGTACGCGCGCTCCGCTGAAGCAGACGTGCAGCGACGAAATTGCGCATCTGAAGGCCCGCGCCGTGCGTGTCGATCGGGCGATGGTTAAGCGTTGGCTGCACAACGAGGAGCACCGGTTGTCGGCAGTGGATCGTGAGCGCCTTAAGGAAGTGCTGAGCAATAGCAAGACGCTGCACACCGTGCACTCGATGCGGGAGGAACTGACGACGCTCTGGCAGCGTTCGACTTCGACGAAAGAGCAACTGATACGCCAGCTCGAAGACTGGTGCCACCGCGCGGAGGCGAGCGGCATCGTCGCTCTGCATGATTTTTCGCGGCATCTGCGGCGTTACCAGTTGGCGCCGGCGTGAACGCGCGCCGCTAGCCTTAATTAAAAAGCCCGCTTACGCGGGCTTTTTATTTGGCCACTGCCAGTGCAATAACGGCTGCGCCAGAGGCAGCTATTTAATCTTCGTTTCCTTGTAAACCACGTGCTTGCGCGCCACCGGATCGAATTTTCTGATCTCGATTTTGTCGGGGGTCGTCCGCTTGTTCTTATTAGTGGTGTAGAAGTGGCCGGTTCCGGCCGTCGACTCGAGTTTGATCTTTTCGCGCATGATCGTCTCCTTTAAATCTGCTCGCCGCGCGCCCGCATTTCGGCGACCACAACATCAATGCCCTTCTTGTCGATTGTCCGCAAAGCATTCTGCGATACCCGCATGCGCACCCACCGGCTCTCGTTTTCGAGCCAGAAGCGGCGATACTGCAGGTTAGGCAGAAAACGCCGGCGCGTCTTGTTGTTCGCATGGGAAACGTGGTTTCCCAGTTGCGGCTTCTTGCCGGTGACCTGACATACGCGGGACATGGCGCGACTCCAAAATCGTAAAAGGCGCGATTCTACACTATCCGACGCGTTTGCCCAACCGGGTATCGGTATGCACGGACAGCACACCAGACCATGGAGTCGGCGCATTATTCTCAGCGAACCATCCCGATAGTCCTTACGCCGAGCACAACATGTCTGCTTGATGCGTTTGCGCAATTCAATAGTAGCCACTTTGACGTTATTACAAGCCAGGCTAGATCAGCCCGCGTTCGGCAAACGAAAGCACCCCGCTGCCTGCAACGATGAAATGATCGATAACGCGAACGTCGACCAGCGCGAGCGCCTGCTTGAGTGCCTGAGTCAGTGTCTCGTCCGCATGGCTGGGCTCCGCGACACCTGATGGATGGTTGTGCGCAAATATCATCGCGCCTGCGTTGTGATGAAGCGCGCGCTTGACGACCTCGCGCGGATACACGCTCGTCTGCGTCAAGGTGCCGCGAAACAATTCCTCAATGCCGATCACGCGATGTTGAGCGTCGAGAAAAAGCGCAACGAAAACTTCGTGCGGCAGGGACTGCAGTCTCAACCGCAGATAGTCGCGCACCGCGGAAGGCGAATTCAGAGCATCGCCTGCTACGAGCTTCTCCCGCAAAGCCCGTCGCGCCATTTCCATGACAGCCTGCAGTTGCGCAAATTTCGCCGGGCCCATGCCTGGAAGCTCACAAACGTCGCGCTCCGGCGCCGAACACAGTGCGGCAAGCGAGCCGCTTCGAGTCAATAACTGCCGGGCGAGATCCACCGCGCTGATACCCGCTATGCCTGTTCGTAAAAAAATCGCGAGGAGCTCCGCATCGGAGAGGGCGTCGACGCCTTTCGCCAGCAGTTTCTCGCGCGGCCGATCATCAAGCGGCCAGTCGGTAATTGACATGATTGCTCCTTTACATCCCTCATTAACTAACGCATGCGCCAATCACCGGTGCATAGTCCTAACGTCATACATATGCGACTTTGGCCGGTGTCGCGGTGAGTTTGTGCAGCGCATATTTTGGTTTACACTCTTGCGCTCGCTCACAGAAAGCGCTGAATTGACAGTAAAAATGGCTAAGAAGCGCATCGTGCTCGGCGTCACGGGCGGGATCGCCGCATACAAGTCCGCCGAATTCGTGCGCCTTCTAGTGAAGGACGGTATAGGCGTGCAAGTAGTTATGACCCAGGCGGCCTGCGGTTTCATCACGCCGGCAACCATGCAGGCATTGTCCGGCAAGCCCGTATTCACAGATATGTGGGACCCGCGCGTCGCGGACAGCATGGCGCATATCGAGTTATCACGTGGCGCCGATGCAATAGTCGTTGCTCCTGCGACTGCGGATTTTCTCGCCAAGCTCGCTACAGGTTTTGCGGACGACTTGCTGTCGACGCTTTGTGTCGCGCGCGACTGTCCGCTCATCGTTGCGCCGGCGATGAACCGGCAGATGTGGGACAACAAGGCGACTCAGCGCAATATCGCGCAACTCAAGCGCGATGGCGTGGCTATCCTCGGTCCGGCAAGCGGCGACCAGGCATGCGGCGAGGTCGGCATGGGCAGAATGCTCGAAGCGCAACAGCTTTTCGATGACGTGCGGGCGTTGCTCGGACCCAAGGCGCTGACGGGCAAACGTGTCGTCATCACGGCCGGACCCACCTTTGAAGCCATAGACCCGGTCCGCGGCATAACCAACCGCAGCTCGGGAAAAATGGGCTATGCGCTCGCGCAAGCGGCACTTGACGCGAACGCTGACGTCACGCTTATTTCCGGCCCGGTCACACTCGATCCGCCTGCGGGGGCACGGCTTGAACGTGTCGAAAGCGCAGAGCAAATGTTTGATGCGGTAAAGAAACATATTAAGACAGATATCTTCATCGCCGTCGCTGCGGTGGCCGACTACCGCGTCGAAAAAGCGCAGACACAAAAAATAAAACGCACGGACGCGAACCTGACGCTTCAGCTCGTGCCGAATCCGGATATCCTCGCGTGGGTCGCGGCACTTCCTGACGCCCCGTTTTGCGTCGGATTTGCCGCTGAAAGCCAGAATCTGCAGGAGTTCGCGGACGTGAAGCGCCGCAAGAAGAAGGTGCCGCTTATGGTCGCGAATCTTGCCCAAAGCGCCATCGGAGCCGACGACAACGAGATCACGCTGTTGGACGATAGCGGCACGCGCACGCTCCCGCGTGCATCCAAGGCCTCGCTGGCGCGCGAGCTCATCGATCACATCGCTAAGCTGTATGCACAACGCGGCATAAACGAAAAGAAATGATCGCAGCCGGGAGCTTCACCCGCGTATCCATCAATGAAACGACTTGACGTAAAAATACTCGATGCCAGAGTCCGCGATCAGCTACCGCAACACGCAACGGCCGGATCGGCCGGGCGTTGACCTTCGCGCCTGCATCGACGCACCGATCACGCTTTCGCCGGGCGACACCGCGCTTGTACCGACCGGCATTGCGATTCACATCGCAGATCCGGCACTCGCCGCATTAATCCTGCCGCGGTCGGGACTCGGCCACAAACATGGAATCGTGCTCGGTAACCTGGTGGGTTTGATCGACTCGGATTACCAGGGGCAGATCTTCGTATCGACATGGAATCGCGGCAATGCGCCGTTTCGTGCTCAATCCACTCGAGCGGCTCGCGCAACTCGTTGTGGTGCCGGTCGTCCAGGTGGCACTCAACATCGTCGAGGATTTCACCCAAAGCGAACGGGGCGCGGCCGGCTTCGGCAGTACCGGTAAGGCGTAACTGTCGTGTGCCGGCTTGAGCTCATCGAATAATCTCCTATGGCGTCGCGCACTACAGAAAGCCCTGCCATCATCTTGTTTGCGCATGGCGCACGCGACCCGGAGTGGGCTGAGCCGTTCCGCAAAATCCAGCGGACGTTGCACGCAAAGCGCCCCGGCCTGACGGTCGAGCTGGCGTTTTTGGACGTCATGGAGCCGTCGCTGCCCGACGCGATTTCCGCGCTGGTTAACGAAGGACACCGCTCGATCACCATAGCGCCAATCTTCATGGCGCAGGGCGGACACCTGAAGAACGACCTACCGAAGATACTCAATGCCATTCGCGCCGAGCATAAAGAGACGCACATCAGGCTGTTGCCACCGATCGGCGAAGTAGAACCGGTGCTGAACGCGATCTCGGAGTGGCTGCTTGGCGTCAGCGCGAGTTAATGTGCTTTACGACCGGGCTGCGTTTTATATACCGCGTACGTTTGTCACCGAGATTGGAGCATTACGCATGAGGGTTATCTTCGCCGGTCTGTTATGTGCTTTGTTGACCGCACACAGCTACGCACAGGGAACACTGCCTGAGATAGCGCTGCAGATCAAAGGCCAGAAAATCACCGTTGAAGTAGCGGCAACGGATGACGCCCGTATGACCGGCCTGATGCACCGGCGCATGATGCCTGAAAATCGCGGCATGCTGTTTGTGTTCGCTTATGCGCAGCCGCAAAGTTTTTGGATGATGAACACTTACATTCCGCTCAGCATTGCGTTTATCGATGACACTGGCACGATTATCAATATCGACGATATGCAACCGCTGACTACCCGATCCCCACCCTTCAGCGAAACCAGCGAAGTACGCGCTTGAGATGAATCAGGGCTGGTTTGCGAAGCATGGAATCAAGGCCGGCGCCAGCGTGCAGGGACTGAAAAACGCACCGGCGCCGCGATAAAAAACGCGCGGCAGAACCGCGCGTTTTTCGGCGATCCGGAGTAAGCCGGTTGCCGGATCAGAGTCCGCCGTGCGACTGCGCGACCATGCAGAACAGCATCGGTATCGACAGCATGGTATTGATGCGTGAAGTCATGCCGGCGAGTTTTGCGGCAGCTGCTTTCTCCTCCGGCGTCACCTGCACGATGCCGAGCGCCTTCTTCTGATTCGGCCAAATGATGAACCAGACGTTGAAGGCCATGATCAACCCAAGCCACATCCCGATGCCGATCGCGTGCACGCCCTTGTTCAGGGCCAGAGCTTGACCTAGATAGCCGTTCATGCCGGCGACGAGCGCTCCGGTAATTACTGTCGCTAAAGCGGCCCAGCGAAACCAGAACAGCGCTGCCGGTGCGATCACCTTGCCGATAGCCGGCTTCTGGTCGTCTGGAATCTTCGGCATGGAAGGCGTCTGCACGAAGTTGAAATACCAAAGCAGGCCAATCCACATGACACCGGACATCACATGCAGCCAGCGCATGACAAACGTCCACCACACATGATCGCCGGCCCGGGCGCCACCACCGCCAGTCAAACCGTTAACTGCCAGAATAATCACGATGAGAATGACAATGCCCGCAATTATTGTTTTACCAAGCGACTGGAAAAATGCGCCCATGGCACCTCCTTATGTATGTTGTTCGAGGCAGAGACTCCGCGCGCAAATATTAGCACAAGGGCGCACGCGGGCGTACTTCGTCACGACCAGTGTTAGTCATTGGTCATAACGTGCCTCGCGCGGGGTTATTGTTTGCGCAAACCTTAGATCAGCAGGAAGACCGCGTCATTCTCGATCTTCACGGCGAAGCGGCGCGTGCATCCGGCGTCAGGCGCAACCGCGGTGCCTTCTCCAAGGTTGATGTTCCAGCCGTGTAGAGGACACGCAACTTTGCGTCCGAATACGATACCTTGAGACAGCGGGCCGCCTTTGTGCGGACATTTGTCGAGCAGTGCGAAAACTTCATCGGCGGCCGTGCGGAACACCGCGATGTTGCCGTGCACACTGGTAACGACCCGGGCGCCCAGCCGCGGAATCGCATCCACATCGCACACCCGACGCCAGGGCGCTGGCGAAGCAACCGGCGCGCATGTTGCGATATCGGCTGATGCGGCGCCATTCGGCACACTGCCGGCGCGATCACCGAAATCATTCATGTCCATCAGACGTGCAATGGCTCGAACTCGCGCACTGCGGCGCCTTTAGCGCGCTCACGCCACGGATCCGGCTCGCCCTGAAGCGCGAAGCGCAATCGCGCATAAAGTGCTTTGCGGTTCGCGCTGTCGACGACGATCCGCTCTTTGATGTAATCAAGGCCGACGCGCGCGACATAGTGAACCGTGCGGTCAAGATAGCGGCCCTCCTCGCGATAAAGCTGAAGGAAAGCGCCGGCGTATTCGAGCACCTCTTCGCGCGTCTTCAATTTACATAGGAATTGCGCGACTTCCGCTTTGATGCCGCCGTTGCCTGCGACGTAGATCTCCCATCCGGAGTCGACGCCGATGACGCCGACGTCCTTGATCGTCGCCTCAGCGCAGTTGCGTGGACACCCGGACACCGCGAGCTTCACTTTGTGCGGGGCATACATACGCCACAGATCCTTTTCCAGTTCGATGCCCATGTTGGTGGAATCCTGGACGCCGAATCTGCACCATTCGGAGCCGACGCAAGTCTTGACCGTGCGTAGCGCCTTTGCGTACGCATGTCCGGAAGGCATATCCAGATCACGCCAGACACTCGGTAGATCCTCTTTCCTGACGCCGAGCAGATCCATGCGCTGTCCGCCGGTCACCTTTACGGTAGGTATCTTGTATTTGTCGACGACATCCGCGATTCGGCGCAGTTCACTGGCATTCGTCGGTACCGCCCCACATGCGCGGTATCACGGAGTAAGTTCCATCTTTCTGAATGTTGGCGTGCGCGCGTTCGTTAATGAATCGCGACTGAGGGTCGTCGAGGGCTTCGTGCGGCCATGTCGATAGCAGGTAGTAGTTGAGCGCCGGCCGGCACGTCGCGCATCCGTTCGGCGTGCTCCACTCCATAAATTGCATCACGTCGGGAATGGACAGCAGGTGCTGTTCGCGAATGACGCGACGTACTTCTTCATGTGTGTGCTCGGTGCAGCCGCACACCGGCTTGTTCCGCGCAGCCGCCGGCTCATAAGCGCCGCCCACAGTAGACGCGAGTATCTGCTCGACAAGTCCGGTACACGAGCCGCACGAGCTCGATGCTTTTGTGTACTTGCGCACGTCGTCAAGCGTGAACAGTCCCTGGCCCTTGATCGCTTTTACGATCGTTCCCTTGCAGACGCCGTTGCAGCCGCACACCTCCATTTCATCCGACATGGCGGCCGCCTTGTTCTGCCCCTGATGTCCGCTGTTGCCGAGGTGAGACTGACCGAACATCAGGTGGTCGCGAATATCGCTGATGCTTTGCCGGTCGCGCAGCAATTGAAAGTACCAGGCCCCGTCGACCGTATCGCCATAGAGCACGCTGCCGATTACCCGGTCATCGCGCAGCACCAGCCGCTTGTAAACCCCGCCGGCGGAATCATGAAGGACGATCTCCTCGGTGTCGGGTCCACCGGAAAAGTCGCCGGCGGAAAAAAGATCCACACCCGTCACTTTGAGCTTGGTCGAGATAGCCGATCCAACGTAGCGGCCGATTCCGAAGTGAGCAAGGTGGTTCGCGCAGACTTTCGCCATCTCGAATAGCGGCGCCACCAGACCGTATCCAATACCCCGGTGGGCAACGCATTCGCCAACCGCATAGATTTTCGGATCGTAAGTCTGCATCGTGTCGCTGACGACGATGCCGCGATTACAAAAGAGGCCCGCGGATTGCGCGAGCTCGATATTGGGACGTATGCCCACCGCCATTACGACGATGTCGGCCGCGATTTCAGAGCCGTCTTTGAAGCGCACGCCGGTGACGCGGCCCGCCTTGCCGCCGTCCGCATCTCCGACGATTTCCGCCGTCTGCGTGTTGAGCCGGAAGCGCAGGCCTTTGGCTTCGAGCGACTGCTGCAACATCCGCGCGGCGGTCCGATCGAGCTGGCGCTCCATCAGCCATTCCATCAGGTGCACGACGGTCACCTGCATGCCGCGCAGCTTAAGTCCGTTCGCTGCCTCGAGACCGAGTAAGCCGCCGCCGATCACCACTGCGTTCTGATACTGCGACGCCGATTCGATCATCGCATTCGTGTCGTGGATGTCGCGGTAAGTGATTACACCGTTGAGTCCGCAACCGGGAATCGGGAGCATCAACGGATTTGAGCCTGTGGCCAGCAGCAAGCGGTCGTACTGGGCCTCGACGCCGTTCGCCGCAATGACTTTTTTGGCGTGCCGGTCAATTCGCACGATCTTACTGTTGAGATGAAGCGTAATGCCGTTTGCCGCATACCAGTCGACGTCGTTGAGCATGATGTCGGTCAGCGTCATCTCTCCGGCGAGCACGGGCGACAGCAATATGCGGTTGTAGTTAGCGTGCGGCTCAGCGCCGAACACTGTGATGTCGTATAAGTCGGGTGCGATCTTCAACAGCTCTTCGAGCGTTCGCACGCCTGCCATGCCGTTGCCGATCATCACCAGTTTCATCTTTTGCATAAGAATCCTCCGCGGCCTTAAGCCGCGCTGCGGCAGGCGTGCAATTGTTCCCCCGCGAAGCCCACGACTTTCCCGATAACAATCAGCGCTGGACTATCCAGATCGGCCTGGGCGATCTCACCGGCAAGCGCAGCCAGCGATGTGACGACCTCACGCTGACCGGGACGCGTTCCATGTGCTATCGCGGCCGCGGGCGTATTCGCCGGCATACCGGCAGCAAGCAGCGCATGCGAGATTGCGCCGGCTCGCTGCATGCCCATGTAGATCACCAACGTAGTGCCGCTTTCTGTAAGCGCCTTCCAATTCGGCTCGTCGCCATTGCGCGTGTGACCGGTAACGAAGGTAACGCCGCGCGCCATCTCGCGGTGCGTGACAGGGATACCCAGCGTCGCCGGCACCGCGATGCCCGCGGTGATCCCGGGAATCACTTCAAATGGCACGCCGGCTCGAGCCAGCGCCAAGGTTTCTTCGCCGCCGCGGCCAAAGACGAACGGGTCGCCTCCTTTGAGCCGCGCGACGACCTGCCCCTGTCGGGCGAGCCGCACGAGTAACCGCTCAATAAAAGCTTGCGGCGTCGACCGGCAGCCGCCCCGTTTGCCGACTTTAATCAGGCGTGCATGCGATGCGAACTGCAGCACGCGGCGATCGACGAGCTCATCGAGGAGTACAACGTCCGCGCTTTGAAGCGCGCGCACGGCTTTGAGCGTCAGAAGCTCAGGATCGCCCGGACCTGCGCCAATCAGATAGACGATACCGAGGGCCGGTGAGTTAGTGACTCGCTTCATGCCAGGACTCACTAACTATGACCGCGCGCCGCGGCGTCCTTCATGGTGGTCGCCAATACTGTATAAGCCGTGACCCATGCCTGCTTTACATCATCGGTAAACGCCTCGCCGAGCCCCTCATGCAGCGTCGACAGTAAAGCGCCCGCAACAGTATCGTAGTCTTGCGACTTAACGCCGTAGCCGCCGTGACGTCGCCCGAGGTCCTTGATCGTCGGCACGATCGCGTCCAGGCGGTCGAGTGATACGACCGCAGTGTTGATCATGCTCATGAGCTTTTTGCCCTGTACGGCCATGTCACCCCTGAACAGAGATCTCAGAGTCGGATCGCTCGCAAATAATTTGGTATAGAAAATATCTGCGGCGGTAGCGCTGATCGGCAGCACTTGCTGCCAGCTCGCCTTCACCAGGCCTATTTGTTGAGGCGTCATCACCATCTACCTTTTTTTATGGCGTTAAGACGCCGCGCCAGCCGGCTCATCCATGCTCAGATACATCATGCCGCCGGCCGTAACTGCTTCTGATACAGAAACTCCAGGACGCGGCCGCGTATATGGTGATAGCGGGTGTCGTTGACGAGCGCGAGGCGCTCGCGAGGACGCGACAGACTCACGTCGACGATCTCGCCGATCGTGGCGGCCGGTCCGTTGGTCATCATCACGATACGATCTGAGAGCAGCACCGCTTCGTCGACGTCGTGCGTGACCATGAGCACCGTGCTGCGCGTCTTCGCTACGATCTTGAGCAATTCGTCCTGTAGATGTGCTCTCGTCAGAGCGTCGAGCGCACCGAACGGCTCATCGAGCAGCAGTACGCTGGGCTCCATCGACAGCGCCCGTGCAATGCCGACGCGCTGTTTCATTCCGCCGGATATTTCATTTGGCCGCTGATGCGCCGCATGTCCAAGCTGCACGAGCTCGAGCGCATTCATAGTGCGCGCCTTCAACTGCGATTTTGTTTCAATGCCGCCGAACACACGCTCCACCGCGAGGTGAACATTTTCGGCACAGGTGAGCCATGGCAGTAGCGAGTGATTTTGAAACACGACGCCGCGATCAGGACCCGGCCCCGCAATCTCGCGCCCTCCACATATGAGGACGCCGTCGCTCGGGCGCAGCAATCCGGCGACAAGATTGAGCAGCGTCGATTTGCCGCAGCCCGAGTGTCCGATCAGGGCCACGAATTCGCCTTCTGCGATGGAGAGCGAAATGTCTTTCAGCGCGACGAAACTGCCGGACTTCGTCTTGAATACCATTTTCGCGTTTTCGACCGATACGAATTTGTCCATCCGGGTCCTCCTAGCGGTATTCGAACCGGCGCGCCAGCAGCATGAGCGTCTGCTCGAGCAGGAGCCCAACGATGCCAACAGTAAAGATTGCGATGATGATGTGCTCCACATTGAGGTTGTTCCACTCGTCCCAGACCCAGAATCCGATGCCCACACCACCGGTCAGCATCTCGGCAGCAACAATCACCAGCCAGGCGACGCCAATGGCGAGCCGGATGCCGGTCAGCATGAACGGCAGCACCGCCGGAAATAAGATTTTCGTGAACACTTTCCATTCCGAAAGGTTCAACACCTTGGCGACATTGAGATAGTCCTGCGGCACTTCACGGACACCCGCCGCTGTATTGACGATCATGGGCCAGATGCTGGAAATGAATATCACCCATATCGCTGCCGGATTCGCGGCTTTGAACACGAGCAAACCGATCGGCAACCAGGCCAGCGGAGAGACGGGCCGCAGCAGACTCACAATGGGTGCTGCCATCCCCGACAGGAAGCGGAAACGTCCGATCATGAATCCCAGGGGAATGCCGATCAGCGCCGCCAACCCAAACCCTATCCCGACACGTCCGAGCGAGTTCAGAACATTCCAGCCGATGCCCTGGTCGTTTGGTCCCTTACGGTAGAAGGGATCGCTGAACACGCCCACCGCGGAGTGCCAGGTCTTCACCGGACCCGGCAGCGCGCTGCCTTGCGACACGATCGCCCACACCGCGACGAACAGCGCAATTCCAAACACAATGGGAATGACCTTGCGGAAAAAGTCTGCGATGTCCTGCCCGTAACGCTCCACGAGCGGCGTATGCCGACGAACAGGCGGCGGCAACTCGACTACGCCAGTCTCAGCAGCGCCGGACGGCGATGAGAACGTTGCGTGCTGTGAATCTGCGCTGAATTTCTGATGCAGGAGAATTGCCGCTGTCATCTCACGCCACCTTGATCTTGAACGAGCCGGCATACAGTTTTGGATTCTTGCCATCCCAGACTACGCCGTCGATCAGCTTTGATGTCCGGAAGTCCGTCTTCGGCACGGGCGCCTTGGCGGCGGTCGCTGCTTCCTTGTAGATCTCAATGCGGTTCACCTTCTTCGCGACCGCCAGATAATCCGGTTCTTCTTTGAGCAGACCCCATCGGCGATGTTGCGTCATGAACCACATGCCGTCCGACAGGTACGGGTAATTCACCATACCTTCGTTGTAGAACTTCATGTAATCGGGCTCGTCCCATTTTTTGCCAATGCCGTTTTCATAACGTCCGAGCATGCGCGCCAGTATCACTTCCGCATCAGTGTTGACGTACGATTTGTCGGCAACGGTCTGCGCGGTTTTTTGGCGGTTTGAGAGTGATCCATCGATCCATCGGCCGGCTTCAATGATTGCGGCAGTCATCGCGCGTGCCGTGTTCGGATACTTGGCGATAAAATCTGCTGTGGTGCCGAGCGTCTTTTCAGGATGATCTTTCCAGATCGCCTGTGTGGTCTCGGCGGTAAAACCGATGCCATCGACAATCGCGCGATTGCCCCACGGCTCGCCAACGCAGTACCCGTCCATCGCACCGACGCGCATGTTGGCGACCATTTGCGGCGGCGGGACCGTAATGATTTTTGCGTCCGTGAACGGATTGATGCCGTTCGCGGCGAGCCAGTAGTAGATCCACATGGCATGCGTTCCAGTCGGGAACGTTTGCGCAAATGTGGACCCACGCTTTTCCTTGTCCATCAGGGCTTTCAGCGTGGCGCCGTCTTTAACGCCCTTGTCGTTAAGTTTTTTCGAGAGCGTAATCGCCTGACCATTGTTATTCAGACTCATGAGCACCGCCATGTCCTTCCTGGGACCGCCAATGCCCATCTGTACGCCGTAAATCAATCCGTAAAGCACATGCGCTGCGTCGAGTTCACCGTTGACGAGTTTGTCGCGGACCGACGCCCACGATGCTTCCTTGGTCGGAATGATCTTGATGCCGTACTTCCGGTCGAATTCCATGACAGATGCCATGACGACAGAAGAACAGTCGGTCAACGGAATAAAACCAATCTTCAATTCGGTTTTTTCCGGCGCATCCGAGCCTGCGGCCCACGCACCCTGACGCACCGCATCGGGTACCAGGCTCATGATTGCCGCTCCGGTGAGGGCGCCGCCGCGTCGCAGAAATTCGCGTCGCTTGTTGGCTGCCGGCGTTTCGATGGCTTCCGGTTCACCTTTTACCTCGTCGCTCATGGCGTGCTCCATTCAAGGTTGACTGCTTACAAAAGCAAAGCGTCCATTTCCCGGGGCGAAGCCGCCTCGAAAAATGGACGCCGTTGTCCATTGTGCATGTCCCCGTCGTTGGGAACTATGCGTTGCGGTTAACCTTTAGCAATCGCTATGCCATCCCTCCGCCTGAAGCCAAGTGTATGAATCTTATACGGGAACGTGTGGACACGTTGTTACCGGACTGCGCGCTCAGCGCACGCTCGCGGTGCACCACCCATCGCTGCGCCTCAATATGGGCAAGGTCACGACACAATGAAAGGCTCCATCTCAATCACCTGTCGCGCGACTGTCGCCAGCTTGGCGTTGCTTTGCATCGCCTGCTTGCGCAGGGCACGAAACGCTTCTTCCTCCGAAAGCTGCCGGCCCTTCATGAGAATGCCTTTAGCGCGTTCAATCACTTTACGGTCGGCCAGTTTTTCTTCGATGTCATCGAGTTCGCGCTTCAACGCCTGGAACTGGTCGAAGCGAGCGACTGCCGCATCGATAATCGGACGAATGCGCTCCGCTGACATCCCGCCCACGACATATGCGCTCACGCCGGCCAAGGTCGCGGCGCGAATCTTTTCAGTGTTACCGTCGTGCGCAAACATGACGACTGGACGCGGTTCGTCGCGGCTCACCACGCAGATGTTCTCAAGCGTGTCCCGATCGGGCGAGTCCATATCGATGATGACGATGTCGGGCTGCCTGGCGCTTACCTGCCGGTGCAGATCATATGTTGACGGAACATAGGCGATCACTTCGTAGCCCGCCCGTACGAGTGCCTGCTCGAGCACCTCAGCGCGCTCGACCACCTGATCCACAATCATGACTCTCAGCATTCAGCGTCTTTGCATGCGTCCTTCATGCGGCCGCCAGGCTGCCGGTTTCGACCGCGACAATCGCCTTGGCCTGATTCATGTCGCTCGTATATCCGGCGCCGTAGAGGCAGCATGCCAGCTGATTCACAATCGGCAGCGGCACCGGCGCTTCGCCGCTCATCGCCCCTTTTATCCAACCGGCTGTGGTCGCCGCCTCGATGACGGCAGGCAGCGTCGGCACCATCTTCAGCGGACCGAGTTCCGCTTCGAATAACACCTGTGAGCTGCCATCGTGGAAATATTCGAGCTGCGGACGCCGTTTTGGATTCGCAAACGGCTCGCCCTCGGTGCTGCGCAACAGCAGCGCATTAGCGCCGGTTGTAAGCAGAAACTCGCGCATGATCTCGAGAAACGGCGGATGTGACACGCTGACGACGCGCAGACTGTCGCCATTGAATGGATCGATCAACTTGGCCAATGAGTGCGGACTCGAGCGCACGCCCAGACGCGCGCGCAAACTCATTAAATCGGTGAGGCCGGGAGCCAGCGCTGCGCTGGGAACGAATGCAATGGCGCCGTTGTCGAGCGCGTGCTGCGCTTGCACGAGGTTCGCGCACGGCATGATTCCGAGTTCGCGCAGAATGTACGCACTCGCGATGCGACCATTGCCGCTCAGCGGGCCATGGACAAGGACCGGCACGCCGAATCGCTGCAGCAGCATTGCAAGCAGAGGAAGCAGATTCGGCTGGTCGCGCGCGCCGCTGTAGCTCGGCAGAACGACGGGCTTCGCTTTGCCCGGCGGGGCGTGTAAGCGGAATAAGCGTTCGTCGAGTGCGTTATAGAAACCCAATAGCTCCGACAACGACTCGGACTTGATGCGCAGCGCAAGCAGGATGGCACCCAATTCGAGTTCCGGCACTCCGCCATCGAGCATGGCAGCGAACAATTGCTGCGCGTCATATTCGGAGAGATCAGCGCCTGAATCGCCGCGTCCGATTTCCTTGATGTAATGTGCAAAGCTCATTTGATGGGTGAGACGGTAAGAGTCGTTCCGGGTTTGGACGGCGATATGGCCTGGACGTCCGTGGGGACGTTTGCGAGCTGGCTCGCGAGCGATTGCGCATCGGCTCTTCGATTAACCATGCGTTTGAGCTCGGGGAGACAGGAGCCGCATTCAGTGCCGCACTTCAATTGCTTTTGTAGTTGAGCAAGGCCCGCACCGCCCGCAAGCGCCGCATTTATCTCGAGCGCCGAGACGTCCAAGCAATTGCATACGACCGCGCCGCGCGTGAACGTGCCATGTGGCGGCTCGCGCACCGGCGCAAGTATCCATGACCGCGTCGCCTCGGCAGAGGCGCCCTGCACCATCATGTTCTTGAGCCACTCCTGAGCTGCCGTTTCACCTGCGAGGCAGACGCTGTTAACGATGCCGTCCTCAATACGCGCAATCTTTTCGACGCGTCGCCGTGCATCCACATAGCGCATTGTGCAGGACGCATCGTCGAGCTCGAAAAGGCGCTCGAGATTCTGCAGCATCGACTCAGGAATGGGATGTGCCGAGTAAGCGCGCATGACAACGACAACGTCATCGCGTCCGCTCAGCGTCAGCGTCGAATAGTCGAAACTTTGCAAGAGGGGCTGAAGGTTAGCGCGCAATGTCTCGGCTGAATCCGACTGCACGGGCGTAAATCTGCGCATCGCGACTATCTGATGCGGCAGATCCAGCTTCTTTACTTCAACCGCCGCATGTTTAAGCTCGGGCTGCTTTGATGCCGGATCGAAGACCGGCGTGGTCAGCGCGTTTACGCCCGCACCCTGCATGGTCTGGCTACCCCAATGCATCGGCATGAATACTTGTGCCGCACGCACATCGTCCGACGTCTCAACGCGCACAGTAAGCTCGCCCCGGCGGCTTGTGATCCGGGCGATATCGCCGCTCTTCAGCCCGCGGCGCTCCATATCCCGCGTATGCATGGACAGCAATGGCTCGCTGACATGATTGAAGAGACGTGCGACGGTGCCCGTGCGGCTCATACCGTGCCATTGATCGCGAAGCCGCCCTGTATTCAACGCCAGCGGGTAGCGGGCGTTCACCTTTTCGGCAGTACCGTGCTCGCCCGCAATCACAAACCGCGCGCGCCCGTTTGCTGTGGGAAAGATGCCGTCCTCGTATAGCCGCGCTTTGCCGCTATGTTCCCCTTCTACGAGCGGCCATTGCTGCGGGCCGGCACTATCGAGCATGTCGTACGACAATCCGGTGATATCAAGATCGCGCCCGCGTGTCGTCTCGCGATGCTCATTGAAAATTTGTTCCGGCGAAGCATAGGGAAACAGCCGCAACGTACGCGAAACGCCGAGCCGCGCGCCAAGTCGCCGGGCGAACTCGGTAGCGATCCGCCAGTCGTCTCGCGCCTCGCCGGGCGCTGCTACGGCCGCGCGCACACGCGTAATGCGCCGTTCGGAATTAGTGACCGTGCCTTCTTTCTCACCCCATGTAGTGGCGGGCAAAATGAGATCGGCGTAATGCGCGGTGTCGATGTTGCGATACGCGTCCTGCACGACGACGAATTCACAGCGCATGAGCGCCTCACGTACGCGCTGAACATCGGGCATCGACTGGGCCGGATTGGTGCATGCGATCCAGACGGCCTTGATGTCACCGCTGTGAATCGCGTCGAACAACTCGACGGCTGTCTTGCCGGGTTGTGACGGTACCGTCTCGACGCCCCACAGCGCGGCTACTTGCGCACGATGCGCAGCGTTTGCAAGATCCCGATGTGCCGACAGCAGGTTCGCCATGCCGCCTACCTCGCGTCCGCCCATCGCGTTCGGTTGTCCGGTAAGCGAAAGCGGGCCGGCGCCGCTCCTGCCGATATGGCCGGTAGCAAGATGCAAGTTGATCAGGGCGGCGTTATTGTGTGTGCCGTGAGACGACTGGTTCAGGCCCTGACAGTAGAGCGAAAGAGTTGCCCGGGCACCGGCGAACCATTTGGCCGCCTGCACAATGTCTGTTGCCGCTACGCCGCATATGGCTGCCGCCGCCTGCGGTGTGACTCCCGTACGGCATCTTTCAATGCATCGAAACCGTCGGTGTGTTCGCGAATGTATTCCATATTGCATAAGCCCTCCCAGAACATGACGTGAAGCATCGCGTTGTAGAGCGCGATATCTGTTCCGGGAAGGATCGGCAGGAATAGATCTGCGGCGGCCGCGGTGTCAGTGCGGCGAGGATCAACCACGATGATTCTGACAGCCGGGTTGGCCGCCTTGGCATCTTCGATGCGGCGGAACAAGATAGGATGCGCGTAGGCGGTGTTCGATCCGGCTATGAAGATACAATCCGCGGAGTCGATATCGGCATAACACGGCGGCGGCGCATCGGCGCCCAGTGTCGCCTTGTAACCGGCGACCGCCGAAGACATGCACAAACGCGAATTCGTGTCGACGTTATTGGTGCCGATGAGGCCTTTCGCGAGCTTGTTGAAGACGTAATAGTCTTCGGTCAACAGTTGACCTGAGACGTAAAACGCGACGCTGTCGGGACCGTGTTCGCGGATGACTGTCGCAAACTTTTCGGCCGCGTGCTCGAGCGCTGTATCCCACGTTACGTATGCGCGATCAGCTGCTCGCTCGAGCCGCAGTTCCGGATGCAGTGCGCGGCCGGCGCGACCGGTGCTTAGGTGCAACGTCGAACCTTTAGTACACAGGCGGCCGAAATTCGCCGGATGCTCCGTGTCGCCCCGGATACCCGTGATACCTTCGCCGTCTGTCTCGATTACGACTCCGCAACCGACACCGCAATAGCAACACGTCGACTTGATTTCGCCCATGGAGCGTGATTAGCAACGCACGTGCCAGTGCGACAGGTAATTCAAATCATGGACGTAAATCGATTTCGGCAGCGAGCTGTGCGGATCAACGCAAACTAGCGGTGCACGCGGAGCATTGGCCGCATTGTATTGGTGCACCATTCACGGTTGTTAGCTGATGAGCATCACCATCAAAGTGCAATCGTCGTCCGGATAGTGCCGAAACTACGCAGCGTCGCAATTCGATCGGCGTTTTGACTGGCACGCTCGAGTGGCATTCAATCGCGGAACGCGCTCCGCTTTGCTGGACGAGGCGGATGTGATCTCGAAAGGTGATTCGACTGCGTTCAGGACACCCGCGTGGGTCGCTACCTAATCGAGAAAAAAATTCGCCGTCTGCTGCAATCGTTAATTGCGGTGCAGCGGTCACCGTCCGCGCTTGAGTGTAGCGCCACCGCCCGTTGCTGGACCGGAACTAGACACGCCCGAATTGCCGGCAGCGCCGCTCCCGACTGCACCTCCAGAACCACTATTGTTGGCGACAGCGCCTGCGTTGCTTGCATCGAGTTGACGTGAAGCGCCCTGCGGCGCGGATAGGGTGAGTTGCGGACTTGTGCCTGTGGCCGGCGATCCCAGTCCTGTAACTGGCGTCAAGTCAGTGCTCCCGGGTGGGACGAGAACGCGCGGACCGCGACCGTCGTCAAGCACGCATACCGGACCATTACGGTCGAGGCAAGCCGGATTGGTGTCCTGCGGGCTGCTGCGCTCGACGCTATCCTTGATAACGACCTGTGCCATTACCGGCGTAGCGACTGTAATAAGACTTGAAGCAAAGATGACGCAGCAAACATATCTCATGACATGCTCCTTGCATAGGACTCTGGTGATAGTTGCAAGCTGCGCGGACGCTTGGTTCCGACTTCGACTAATGCCTCTGGTAGGCGATCGATTTTGACGGTTATCTATCCGTCATATAAGTCAAGCGTGTCTTGTTTGACTGTAGTCTGCAACCTACAAGCGACCGTGGAATTTAGTGTGACATCGCGCGTCCAATGTCTTTCGTTCAACAATCATGGAGGCGCAATGACCTGTGTCAAACCAAACGACTCGACGAGACGCGCATGCGGCGCTGTGCTCATGTTGTTTACGACGAGCGCATGTATGCTGCCTGCCCTGGCAGAGGATGGTGCGAGTGCAAAATCGGCCACAAGCACTCATAGCGCCAAAGCAAAAAAAGCAAAACGGCAGAAGTCCGCGAAGCCCGGCGCAACAGAAGTGGGCAAGGCCTCGTATTACGGCAAGGGATTTCAGGGCAAGAAGACCGCGGATGGCGAGACGTTCGACAAAAACGAGATGGTGGCGGCGCATCCCACACTGCCGCTCGGGAGCCGTGTTCGCGTAACGAATCTCGAGAACGGCAAAGAGAAGGAGGTGCGCATCAATGACCGCGGGCCCGCCGAGAAATATCAGGAGAAAGGCGTAATCATCGATGTTTCGGAGCAAGCCGCCAAGGAGCTCGGGTTCAAGCACGACGGCAAGGCGTCGGTGAAAACAGAAGTCGTTGCACAACCGGAAAACACCGGCAAATAGTCGCGCGATCTGGCGCGTCCACGCAAGAATAAAAGAGGTCGCAAAGAAAACGCACCCGCGGGGCTCCCGCCGGTGCGTTTACGTAATGGATATCGCTGCTGCTATCAGCCTTTCAGGCAATTCTGCATGAACGCTTTGCGCTCGTCGCCTTTCATCTTCTTGTCGCCGGCTTCTTTGTTGCACGCTGTCATTTTGTCCTGCTGCGCCTTTTGTTTTGGCGACGCGTCGGCGTCTTCGCCTTTCAGACATGAGCTCATGAATTTCTTGCGGTCATCGCCTTTCTTATCGCTTGCCTTTTCGTTGCATACCTTCATGCGTTCCTGCTGAGCTTTTTGTTTTTCTGTCGGCTCTTTTTTAGCTTGCTCTGTGGCCGGCGCTGCTTTCTTATCGTCTTTGCCTTTGTCCTGCGCCATTGCAAGTGGCGAAAGTGCAAACATAAAGCACATTAACGCGATCATCTTTTTCATCATTCTCTCCGTTTTCGGTTAGTTAAGGCCGGTTCACTGATCTCACGGGAAGCCATGTTGGCTGCGGAGATTGAACAGGCAAGTTGACTAACGTCCGGACCCTTCATCCGGCTGACGCAGATCAAACGCAGCGGCCAGCAGGCGATACGACTCAAACCGCGTCCTGTAATCGCCCGTTATCGTAATAACCATTAATTCATCGGCTTCGAACTGCACTTGTAGATCCAGCAGCCGCGCTTTGACCGTCGCAGGCGCCCCGAGTACAACGCGCCGGCGGTGGTATGCAATACGGGCACGCTCCTGATTGCTATAACTTCGAGTCTCGGCTTCGTGCTGGTTGGGGACTACGGAGTTGATTCCATAATCCATGTTGAGCCGTCGCAGATCCACACTAGCGGCCAGCCGTTGAGCCTCGGTATCCGTTTCCGCGCAGATCACGAACACCGTAAGCAACGCATGCGGCTCACTTTCACGTGCCGACGGTTCAAACCGCCTTTTGTAATTACGCATCACACCGTCACCGCCATCGGCGCTAATGAAGTGCGCGAACGCAAACCGCAAACCGAGCTGTGCGGCGAGCGCACCACTGTAATCCGAAGATCCGAGCAGCCACACTTCAGGCGATGTCGGGCCCATCGGTTGCGCTTTTACTTTTGCAAACGGATGACCGGCAGGCATCGCATCGTCAAGATACGTGACGAGGTACTGCACATGCTCCGGAAAATTTTCGGCGCTCGGATAACGACCTTCGCCCATTGCGAGCGCGGTGGTCTGATCGCCGCCGGGCGCCCGTCCTATTCCCAGATCGATACGCTGGGGAAAGAGCGCCTCGAGCATGCGGAACTGTTCGGCGATCTTGAGCGGACTGTAGTACGGCAGCAGTATGCCGCCGGTGCCCACGCGTATCGTCGAAGTCGCAGATGCAACCCGCGTGACGAGTATCTCGGGACACGGATCGGCTAACGCCGCAAGGGCATGATGTTCAGCGAGCCAGTAGCGGTAATAACCGAGTTCCTCGACCGCTTGTGCGAGCTTGATCGTTTCACCCACTGCCTGCGCGGCCGTGTGTCCGCTGATGATCGGCGATTGGTCGAGTACGCTGAGTTTCAATTAGTTGTACTTAGATTAAGTGCGGATTTCGACATACGACAAATAACGACCAGCGTGAAACGCAACTGCAGCGGAACGAAACCAATGAGCCAGGGCAAGCGTCGTATGACGCTGCGTTTTTACGTGTAGCTGTGCGTATCAGAGTGTGAATAGAAAATCGATTAGTCGTCTGATCAGCGCTCGGACCCGCGCAGAAACGCCTTCAATACCGCGTTCCAGGCAAGTGCAAGATTCGTACGATTATAGCCGCCGCCTCCAAAGCCCATGATGCGGCCGTCGGAGAGCTCGTTCGCCAGTTCGCACAGGCTTTGTGCGGCATGCGCGTGGGCACGAGGCGAATATTGCAGATGGGCAAGCGGATCACCATCGAGACTGTCGGCGCCACACTGGAAGACGATGAACTCAGGTTTAGAGCGCCGCAAAAACTCGACTACACGCTCCCATTCGCGCAAGAACTGCGCATCGCCCGCGCCCGGCGCCATCGGCACATTGAGTTTGGTTCCCTCGGCCTGGCCTTTGCCCGTTTCCCCGGCGTCTCCGGTGCCCGGGTACAGAAACCTGCCGTCCTCGTGGATGTCCGCGACAAACACCTCCGGATCACTTTCATAGGGATAGTACAGACCATCGCCATGGTGCACATCGATATCGACATAAGCGACGCGCCGGATTCCATATTTTTCGCGCAGCGTGTCGATGACAACGCCGCAATCATTGAAGACGCAGAAGCCGGCACCGGTATTGCGGCGCGCATGGTGCAACCCGCCGATGGGCTGGAAGGTACGATAACAATCACCGTTCATGACGCGCTCGAGTCCTTCGAGCGCTGCGCCTACGACCGCGGCAGACGCGTCGTAAACGCCCGGGTAGGCAGGTGTGTCTCCATAGTCGATGGATCCGTATCCGACTTCGGACAGGTGCTCTACGCGGCCGACATAATCGGCCGTGTGAAAACGCTCGATCTCATCGGCTGATGCCGTTCGTGGCGGGACGACCTTCGCCTCCTTGTCGAGACCCTGCTTGAGCGTTTCCTTCCAGAAGGCGTCCTGGCGATCAGGACCGAACGGATGCCCGTTCGGGAAACCGTATTTTCCCAAGGCGTCGCCCACGTACAGCAATACTTCCGCACTCATCTGAGTTCCTCACGCTTCCCGCGGGCCACGCGCCGCATCAATTGAGTTTTGCTCCGCTTTCTTTCACGAGCTTGGCCCACTTTGCAACGTCCGCATACAAGTATTTGCGAAACTCTTCCGGCGTGTTACCCACAGGCTCGGCGCCATCTTCCGCAATACGATCTTTTACGTCCGGCCGCTGCAGAATTTTTACGAGCTCGTCGTGCAGCCGGGTCACGATTGGTTTTGGCATCTTTGCGGGACCCATCACACCGTACCATCCGACGATTTCAAAGCCGGGCAACACCTCCGCCATTGCCGGAATGTCGGGCAAAGCCGCGAGGCGCTTCGGTGTTGTGACTGCAAGCCCTCGCAGCTTGCCCGACCGCATCTGCGTGACTGCGCCGGCGAGACCGGCAAAGTTGTATGGTACTGGCCGCCTATGAGATCGATGAGCGCGGGTCCCGTTCCCTTATACGGGATGTGCTGCGCGTGCACGTGGGCCATTAAGTTGTAGAGTTCGCCCGCAAGGTGTCCGCCGCTGCCGATGCCGGCCGATCCAAAGTTGAGCGGACCTTTGAAGTTTTGCGTCCATTCGACAAATTCTTTTAGCGTCTTCGGTGGCGACGACGGATTCACGAGCAGCAGCAGCCCGGCCGCCGTAAGCTGCGTGATGGGCGTGAAGTCATCCACCACCTTGTATGGCAGTTTTGGATTGAGCGCCGCATTTACCGTGTGTTGGTGATAGCCGAGAAAAAGCGTGTACCCGTCAGGCGGCGAATGCGCTGTAATGTCCGCAGCAATCACGCCGGAGGCGCTCGCGCGATTGTCGACGACGACTTGTTCTTTGAGGACCTCACTGAGTCGGGTACCCATCAACCTGGCGAGAAAATCCGTCGTGCCGCCAGGGGCCGCGGGTGTGATCAGCCGGATCGGGTGGCTCGGATAGGTATCCGCCGCCGACGCCGGTGGCAGCGTTGCAATCAATGCCACGCCAGCAGCCGCGACGGCGAATAGCTTTCTTTTCATGCAGTCCTCCAATGGATTATTTGTCTTAGATCTTCAGCAGGCGCGCCGCGTTCCCGCCGAGGATCAGCTCGCGTTCATACGTCGAAAGATCGGGTATGCGCTCGACAAAGTCGACCGGCCGCTCGGTGCTCATGTCGGCCGGATGATCGCTGCCCATCACCACTCTGTCGGCGCCAACCTGGCGAATGATGTTGAGCATGATCTGTTCGTTGTGACTGATCGTGTCGTAATAGAAACGGCGCAGATACGCCATCGGCGGTTTCGTCATGTGCTTGGTTTCCGGACGCACTGCGGACCCGTGCGTCATGCGCCCGATCAGAGAGGGAAAGGTGCCGCCGGCATGAGGCAGCATTACTTCGAGCTTGGGAAACGCATCCATGACGCCACCGAACATGAGCGATGACGCCGCGATGCCGGTATCGTACGGATTGCCCAGAAAATTTCGTAGATAGTACCTGCGCATGCGATCCGCACCAACGGGGTCGATCGGATGCAGGAAAATCGGAAAACCCAACGCTTCGCTGCGCTCGTAGATCGGCCAGAATGCCTTCTCGTCGAGATTCTTGCCCATCACGTGCGTGGCCATGTAGACACCACGGATGCCGGGCAGCTTCGCCGCGCGGTCCAACTCAGTAAGCGCAAGGTCAGGGGCCTGCATCGGCAGCGTCAGCATTCCGTAGAAGCGATTCGGATACTGCGTATGCGCGGTAGCGAGACTGTCGTTGTAGACCTGCGCGAGTTTTAGACCAAACGCGGGCGGCGCCCAGTACACCATCGGTGACGTCAGCGACAGGACGTGGATGTCGACGCCCGATGCGTCCATTTCCTTGAGCCGGATACCGAGATCCATGTACGTCGCCTGAAAGACGGTCGTGTAGCCCGGGAAGTTAAAGTTCAACTGGCCGCGCGCATCGCGACTGATCTTGGCGCCGTTGGCTGCACCTTCCTTCTCGAGCAGCGCGACGAACTCGGGCGCATGCCAATGCGCGTGCGTGTCGATGGTTTTTACGTTCAAACCCCGAATGCCGCGCTCGCCCGACGTTGTAGCGCAACCTGCGAGCATTGCAGCACCTGTGGCGGCCAATCCGCCGAGAAATCTCCGTCTGCTAACAGTCATGCGTCCTCCCGTATGGAAATCCGAATAAGTGAATGTGTTGTGACGCCGGCTGCCGTTCAGAACAACGGCATTTGCTTTTCTTCGGGTGTCAGCGATCGTGGCGGCGTGAACATTGTTGTGGTGGCCGACTTGTTCAAACGCTCGGCGTTGAAACCGAGGCGCTGACAGGCAATGTCGAAACGTTTACCCAGCAGGGCTGCGAATTCTCCGGTGCCGCTCATGCGACTGACAAAAGACGGATCATTGTCGCGCCCGCCGCGCATCTGATGCACGCGGCTCATGACGTGCTTCGCCTTCAGCGGATAGTGTACTTCCAGCCAGTCCCTGAACAAATCTTTGACTTCATAGGGAAGGCGCATCAATACATAGGCTGCGCTGCGTGCACCGGCCGCATATGCGGCTTCGAGCACCGGTTCGATTTCATGGTCAGTGAGGAACGGGATGACGGGCGCAACGAGCACGCCAACTGGAATGCCTGCGCTGCTCAGCCGCCGCATCGCTTCCAGGCGCCGCGACGGCGCGGAGCAGCGCGGCTCCAGCCTGCGCGCCAGACCATGATCGAGATTATTCAAAGACACATAAACGTTGACCAGATTCTTTTCCGCCATCGGTGCAAGGATATCTATGTCGCGCTCGACCATCGCGTTCTTGGTAACTATGCCAACCGGATGATTGCACTCCGCCAGCACTTCGAGAATGCTGCGCGTTATGCGGTAGTCGCGCTCGATGGGCTGATACGGATCCGTATTCGCTCCCACCGAAATCAACTCACAGCGATAGCCAGGCTTTGAGAGTTCGCTGCGAAGCAGATCCGCCGCATTCACCTTGGCAAACAAGCGCGTCTCGAAGTCGACGCCCGGCGACAGGTTCACATACGCGTGGCTTGGCCGCGCATAGCAGTAAATGCAGCCATGCTCGCACCCGCGATACGGATTGATCGATTGCGTGAACGAAACGTCCGGCGAGTCGTTGCGCGAAATAATGCTTTTCGCGTGCTCTTCCGTCACATGCGTTTTGAGCGGCGGCAATTCCTCGTCCGGATCGCCCGTCGTCGTGTGCCAGCCGTCATCGAACGCTTCACGCGCCGTATGCTCGAAGCGGCCTTCGGGATTGATGCTTGCGCCGCGACCCTTGCGCGCGATGGCGTGTTCGCGGTTGATAGTTTTCAAAGGCATGCGAGACTCTAAGTCATGGGCTCGACGGAAGTAAAGCGTCGCAACATCGACGGAGCAGGCGAGCAAATGCAGGTTGCATCGGTGCGCGGATTCTGATCGTGCAACGGAGCTAACTATCCTTGCCGCTCAGTAGATGATCGATTGCGGTCAGCGCCTCCGGGTCGGCCTTCGCTTGTGCCCGGGCGAGATCAACGGCGACGCCGCCCAGATCGCGATAGATGGCAGCGATCCGCGCATCCCATGCAGCCAGCGCCTCCACATGATGCTGGACAACGCTGCGGTCGCCGCGCGCGACCGGCCCTGTCAGGGCGCTAACAGGCCCCAGCTTGAACACATTGTCGAGTGTTTCGCGCACCAGTGTCTCTATCATGCGCAGCGCGACGTCGCGAGCGAAGCCGGCTCTCTCATAGCCGCGAATGCCGGCCTCCAGCAACGCAGGCAGGTAATTGCACACGATCACGCTCGATGCATGGTAGACCGTTTTATAGGCAACATCGATCTCCGACACATGCGCGCCCGCACGCTCGAATGCCGGGCGCAGCACCGCGAGCGCTTCCGGATCGCCTTCCGCAGCGCAATAAGTACCGCTGAATGTTTGCGCTGCCGTCGCCGGATCTGCAAAGCTGCGCAATGGATGGATACTTGCGATAAGCGCACCGCAGTTCCTCGCAATAGCGAGATCGCTGGATGGCGATGCGCCGCTGCAATGAAATACGATTTGTCCTCGCTTCAAAATGGCGCTTGCGGCAAGTGCCGCACATGCGGCGCCGATCTCGTCGTCCGGCGGCGTCAGCATCCAGACATCCGCATCGCGCATTTTCTCGAGTGTGTCGACGGCCGCGCCCCGGCCGATAAAACGGATCGCGGAATCCGCGTTTGCCCGCGTGCGATCGAGCACGTCGCAGATTTCAAACGACCCGCAATCCGCGAACACGCGCGCGAGCGTGCGTCCGGCGCGCCCGCTGCCAATAATGTTGAGTGTAGTCACACGTACGGCCGGTGATACAGGAGTGAGCGGCTAGTGTAACTGGCTTTAGATGCTTGGACGAATGACGCGCCGCCGCTAAACTTGCACTCATTTTCAGCGGGGATCAACATGTCCAACAAAGCGGTCGCCGGCGTGAATAGATTCCCTGCATTGCCGCTCGCAGCGCTCGCCGCTTGTGCCATTGTCGTTATGTTCTCGCCGGCCGCTTCGCTCGCGCAAAGCTATCCGCTGAAACCGGTACGTCTCATCCACGGGTTTGCTGCAGGCAGTGCGATCGATGTCTTCTCACGGCCGCTCGCGCAGAAACTGACCGAGACGCTGGGCCAGCAAGTGGTGGTCGACGGCAGGCCTGGCGCGACGGGCATGATTGCGAATGAGCTCGTTGCCAAGAGCCCGCCGGATGGCTACACGCTGCTCGCGGCGCCCGGCTCCTGCGATGGCTGCAACGCCGCATCTATACAAGGTGCCTTATGACCCGCTGCGCGATTTCGCGCCCATCATCCAGATCAGTACGTTTTCATACGTGCTCGTCGCGCATCCCGCCGTGCCGGTGAAATCGGCACGCGATCTCATCACGCTAGCGAAAACCCGGCGCGAGCCATTGACCTACGGCTCGACGGGTGTTGGCAGTGGATTTCATCTCGCAGGCGAATTGTTCGCGTCCATGGCGGGGGTTAAGCTGCTGCACGTGCCGTATCGCGGCGGCGGCTCGGCAGCGATTGTGGATCTCGTCGCCGGACGCGTCGATCTGATGTGGGACAGCCTTGCCGTCGTGCTGCCGCAGATGCGCGCGGGGAAGCTACATGCGATAGGCACGACAGGTGCACGCCGGGCGGCGGCGCTGCCTGACGTTGCAACCATAGCTGAGAGTGGACTGCCGCGTTACGAGATGATCGGCTGGCACGGCGTTTTTGCACCCGCTGGAACGCCCCGCGAAATCGTAGATAAGCTGAATGGCTCGATTGCAAAAATCCTGTCCGCTCCTGCCATGACTGAGCTTTGGAATACCCAGGCAATGGAAATCTTTCCTTCGACGCCCGAGCAATTCGCCGCCCGACTTCGCTCGGACTACGATCGCTACGGCACTCTGATCAAGAGTTCGGGCATTAAAATCGAAAGATAGACAAGCGTCAGTCCGACCGCATATCTCGGCGTAGGCCGGTTCGCACACTACGCGAAAAGCGCTCGTACGCTCAACTTCTGCGGGCATCTCTGGTACGATTGGCGTTTGCACAGTTTTGAGGACGCAATCATGGCTCAGCAGCAGGAAGGCAAAACCCCCAATTTGTCGATGGACGCGGCAAACGTTTACCGCGAAGACGTCTATACGGACCGCAAAGTCGGCACCATACGTTGCCTGACGCCGGTAAAAAGCGACGGGTCGCCGGATTCAAGCCGCGAATCGCTTTATGTCGGCGAAGCGCAGATCCTGACGCCGATGGGCGCCGTGCCTGTCACGTTCGACATCGACGCCACAACGCTCGACGAGGCGATGAAAGGCTATGCCGCAGCGGCTAAAGAAGGCGTCGAGCGTACGGTCAAAGAGATCCAGGAGTACCGCAGACAGGCCGCGTCATCGATCGTAATCCCGCAGGGCGGAGCAGGCGCCCTGCCCGGCATGGGCGGCGGTGGCGGAAAGATCCAGATCCCGTAGCAACAATCGACCGGCGCGGATACAGCCGCGCCGGCCTTTCTCGCTGCGGTCCAGCTTTATTTCGCTGGAATGATCGGCAGCATTAGATACGACGCCTTGTCGCCGCCTGAGTAAATCGTGTTTTCGGCCCCGGCGTTGTAGTCGCCGTGATAATGCGTATAGGGCGCGCTGCCAACGCCGTCACGCGGCTGCACGTCGACGCGAATGCGATGTCCCTTTTTAAATACCATCGACGTCGACCACACCTCCACCTGACACTCCACGATCTCGCCCGCTTTTAACCATAACCGCTCGTTGTGCGCGTGGTAAGGGCGATAGGGCAGCGTTCTTTGCGGATCGAGCTTTCGGTGCGACGCGCGCAGCCATCCTTTGGTGACGCAGGGCACCGGCTGACCGTGCTGTCCGACTTCGCACACATCTTTGCCGTCCGGACCGATGTTGCGCAGCGTGACGAAGATATCCATGTCTTCCGAGGTGCTCGAGACCCAGATGTTCAGCACAAGGGGACCCGTAACCTCAGTGTCTTTGTCGAGCGGCTGCGTCGCAAATGAAACGCCGGAACGGCCGACGTTGCCATGCGTAGTTGCAAGTGACGAGCCGGATGCGACGCCTGCCTTGGTCGATCCGCTCGCGGAGTAGCTGACCTTGCCGGCGTTTTTGGGTGCGCTGGTAACGAGCTCGCCTTCGACGCCCATCAGATCGGCGGTCGGTTCGCGGTCGATCTGCAAATACATCTTCGTCCATCGGGTGCGGGCGAGCGGCCATTCGTTCTCGGTGCGAAACGCATAGCGGTCAGGACTGCCGCCGGTGCGGATCTCGAGCTTGACCGGCGGCTCGGTCATGATGCCGGTGTCGATGCCCTTGAGCCAGTGATCGAACCAACGCAACTGATCCATGCGTCCCTCTTCCGCGTGGAAAGGATGGAAATGTGTGCCCGTATGTATACGGAGCTTCTTATGCTTGGATGCGGCGTTCAAAAACGCTTCAGTGTTCCCGCGCAGATGCATCGAGAATCCACCCCAGTTGCCGACGCTGTAAACCGGCACCTTGATCTGGTCCCAGCGCGCGCCGCTCAAGCGCCAGTATTCCGAGTCGAGATCGTTGCGCATGTATTTCCACATCATGTCGTTGTGAAAAGCATCCGGGTTATAGCTGCGCGGACGGCCGAGCAGATGATGCGCGGTATGAGTAAGCCACCAGTTGCCGATGAAACCAAGCGCGAATATTCCACCGTGATACGCCTGATCGCGATACTGATCTGCGCGCCCTTCCCATGGCATGATCGCTTTGAGCGAGGGCGGCATCAGATTTGCGACTCTCCACTGAGAGGACGCGTGGTAAGAGATGCCGAGCAAACCGACGCTGCCTGAACACCATTCGCGCTTGGCGATGAACTCGATCGAGTCGTAGTAATCGAGCGATTCCTGATACGAGCTGGGTTCCGATTCACCCGGCGATTTGCCGGAGCCGCGCGCATCGACGCGCACACATGCATATCCGCGCGGGCACCACCAGTTCGGGTTCACGGTTTCCCAATTCATATACGGATTCGCTTCTTCTTCCAGATCGGCGGGCGGAATCCACAGCTTGTCCTTTTGATAGACGCTCAGATTCATGATGACCGGCACCTTCTCTGTGGTGTCCGGCCGGAAGACGTCGGCGTATAACACGCTGCCATCGCGCAGCGTGATTTGCACATCTTTCTCGACGATCAGTTTGAGATCGCGCGGCTGGGAAACTTTATACGACGGTGCGTCCATATGCTTTTCTCCGGGAGGTAATGAGGTAATGCAAAACGATTACTGCAGCTTAACGTTGTTGTCCTTGATGATGCGCGCCCAGCGCTTGATCTCGCCGTTTACGAAGGACTGAAACTCCTGCGGCGATTTGCTCACCGCCATCGGCACGCCGCTTTTCGTGAATGCGTCGCGTACGGTCGGGCGCTGCGTTGCCTGCATTACAGTCGAGTGGAGTTTGTCTATGATGGTCGCGGGTGTTCTGGCAGGCACAAATAACCCTATCCACAATTCGCTGCCAACGCCGGGAAAGCCAGCTTCCGCCATCGTCGGCACCTCCGGCAACTCCCCCAATCGTTGGCGGGCAGTGGTGACGAAGCCTTTCATACGTCCGCCTTTGATTTGGGGCGTGACTGTCGCCGCATTCAGAAACGAGCAGTGGATTTCACCGCCGATGATCGACGCGAATGATGAGCCTGCCCCCTTCGATGGCACATTGACCATGCGCATCCCCGCCTTGGATGTGAACTCGAGCATATCAAGGTGCGAGTACGCGCCGATCGGGTTTGAGTAATTGAGCTGACCGGGGCGTGCCTTCGCGTACTCGATCAGCTCACGAATGTGGTTCGGCGGGAATGCCGCACCTGACACGAGTACGTTGGGAATCGATGCGAGCAATGTGACACCGGTCAGATCTTTTACCGGATCGAACGTCAGCACTGAAGCGAAACCGGTAGGATTGATCGCGTTTGTCGACACGTTGCCGACTAGAACGGTGTGGCCGTCGGGCTGCGCTCGGGCAACGATTTCTACCCCGATGTTCCCGGCGGCGCCCGGACGATTGTCTACAACGAACTGCTGACCCAGCTCTTCGCTCAACACCGACGCCATGATGCGGCCCACGATGTCATTGCCGCCGCCTGGCGCGAAGGGCACGACGAAACGAACGGGCTTCGATGGATACTCTTGTGATGAAGCGACCGCCACGCGATGAAACCCGGCGGCCCGCACATCCTTCCCGCGAGCGGGCCCTTCGTCGAACGAAGGGCTAACGAGTCCGGATGTGCCGCCTTCCGCGAACGGCACGACAAAGCGAACGGGCTTCGATGGATACGCTTGTGATGAAGCGGCCGCCACGCGATGAAACCCGGCGGCCCGCACATCCTTCCCGCGAGCGGGCCCTTCGTCGAACGAAGGGCTAACGAGTCCGGATGTGCCGCCTTCCGCGAACGGCACGACAAAGCGAACGGGCTTCGATGGATACGCTTGTGATGAAGCGACCGCCACGCGATGAAACCCGGCGGCCCGCACACCCTTCCCGCGAGCGGGCCCTTCGTCGAACGAAGGGCTAACGAGTCCGGATGTGCCGCCTTCCGCGAACGGCACGACGAAACGAACGGGTTTCGATGGATATTCCTGCGCAGACATCCCTGCACCTGCTGCGAAAAGGAAGATCAACGCCGACATACATCGGGAAAAGGCCAGTGCCCGTGGCGCTTGCTTCATCGAACTCATGCGCTACTCGAACTTCACATTGTTTTCTTTGATGATGCGCGTCCAGCGCTGCAGCTCGTCGCGCACGAATGCCTGGAATTCTTCGGGCGAAGCGCTCGGAGTGAGCGGCACACCTGCCTTTGCAAACGCTTCCTGGACCGCGGGTCGCTGTAGAACCTGGTTTGTCGCTGCATGCAGCTTGTCAATGATAGCGCGCGGCGTTTTTACAGGGACGAATAGGCCGTTCCAGTTCGCGCTGCCGACTCCTGGAAAGCCTGCTTCCGCCATCGTGGGCACGTCCGGCAGCTCCGGCAAGCGCTTCTTCGCGGTCGTCGCGAATGCTTTCATTCTGCCCGCCTTGACCTGCGGCGTCACCGTCGCGGCGTTGAGAAAAGAAAAATGGATCTCACCAGCGATCACCGGCGCGAACGACGAGCCGGCTCCTTTCGACGGCACATTTACCATCTGGATGCCCGCCTTCGACATGAATTCGAGCATATCGAGATGCGAATAAGCACCGACCGGATTCGAATAGTTCAGCTGACCGGGACGCGCTTTGGCGTACGCAATGAGCTCTTTCATGTTGTTCGGCGGGAAGCTGGCACCCGACACCAGCAGATTAGGGATGGACGCCAGCAGTGCAACGGGCGCAAGCTCGCGGGTCGGATCGAATTTCAGCGTCGACTTGAACGCAATCGGATTGATGGCGCCGGTCGACACGTTGTTGATCAGTATCGTGTACCCATCAGGTTGCGCCCGGACGACGAGCTCCACAGCGATATTTCCCGAAGCGCCGGACCGATTATCGACGACGAACTGCTGGCCTAGCACTTCGCCGAGTCCCGGCGTGAGAATGCGCGCGACGATGTCAGTTGCGCCGCCTGGCGCAAACGGCACGATCAATCTTACCGGCTTGCTTGGATACTGGTCTACGGTAGCCGCAGCTACGCGATAAAACCCGGCGGCCCGCACATCCTTCCCGCGAGCGGGCCCTTCGTCGAACGAAGGGCTAACGAGTCCGGATGTGCCGCCTTCTGCAAACGGCACGATCAACCTTACCGGCTTGCTTGGATACTGGTCTACGCTAGCCGCAGCTACGCGATAAAACCCGGCGGCCCGCACATCCTCCCCGCGACCGGGCCCTTCGTCGAACGAAGGGCTAACGAGTCCGGATGTGCCGCCTTCTGCAAACGGCACGATCGACCTTACCGGCTTGCTTAGATACGGGTCTGTCGTCGCCGCAGCTTCCACTGAATTGACAAACAGGGTGCCCAATAGACCGGTGGCGCGCGAGAGGAAATTGCATATGGTCGTCTTATTCGGGTTTCAGGTTGGCGAGCTTGATCGCCTGCGAGAAGCGCGCATACTCCTCGGCCACGAATTTCTTGAATTCGGCCGGCGTGCTCGTAACCGGGTCTGCACCCTGGCGCTCGAAGAGCTCGCGAGTGGCAGGCATGCCAATGACTTTGACCAGTGTCGAATGAAGCCTGTCGAGTATCGCCTTCGGCGTTTTTGCCGGTGCCATCAATCCCATCCATCCGCTCGAGAAATAACCGGGCACACCCGATTCGCTGACCGTGGGCAGATCAGGCATCAGCGGCGAGCGCTTGCTTCCCGCCTGTGCCAGCGCGCGCAGCCGGCCTGCACGTACATGACTCAGCACGGCAGGCGCCGGTGTAATGGTGACTTGCGATTCGTTGGCGATCAACGCGGTGACTGAGGCGCCACCGCCTTTATACGGTACATGCACGACGTCGATGCCGGCCATGTGTGTGAACAAAACGCATGCGAGATGGCTTTGCGACGCGGAGCCTGCGTTCGCCATATTGAGCTTGCCGGAGTTGGCCTTGGCGTATTCAAGAAGCTCCTTTACGGATTTCACCGGCAGCGATGGATGCACGACGAGCACATTCTGCGTGATCGCGAAAAGAGAGATGTACTCAAAGTCCTTGATTGGATCGTAGCTCAGCTTCTTGAAAGTCTGCGGCGATATCACGGCGGTGCCGGTAGCCACTGCCAACAAGGTCTGGCCATCGGGCGCTGCGTGCGCGACGACTTCGGCGGCAAGAGTGCCGCCTGCTCCAGCGCGGTTATCCGCCACGATCTGCTGTCCGAGCTCTTCGCCCATCTTCGCCGCGAGTATGCGGCTCACGTTATCGACCGACGCGCCGGCATTTTGCGGCACCATGAGCCGGATCGGCCGCGCCGGATACGTGCCAGCCTCGCGCTCGGCGCCATCGGCACCATGCGTTGCAATAGCAATCACGGCCGCGAATGCGGCTATACTTTTGTGATGCACCGACTGCTCTCCTCACGATAACAAGTGTCTTGCGGCCTCAACATTCGGATGTGAATAATAAGTTGTCGCGCGCAGAGGCGGGAATATAACATGTGCTGCGAGCGCATCGCCGCAGCTCACGGCGGCAAAGCATCGTCACGATTCGAATAAGAAAGCGCAGGATGCAACGAGCGAATGTATGAAGAAACCTTCCACCTGGTTGGCGGAATATCAGTCGAACGTGCATTCCCAATCAGGCGAAGACGGCATCATCGCAAAAATTCTCGAAGTCCTCCCCGGCCGCGACAAGTGGTGTGTCGAATTCGGAGCATGGGATGGCCTATATCAGTCGAATACACGTCATCTCATCGAGTCTGCCGCATATTCAGCGGTCTTGATCGAGGCGGACCGCGATAAATTTCTTGAGCTGCAGCGAAACTATGCGAAATTCGAGAATGTAATTCCCATCAACGAGGCGGTCGGGTTTCTGCCGCACGACAACCTCGACGACATCCTGAGTGATACGCCGATACCACGCGATTTCGATCTGCTTTCGATCGACATCGACGGCAACGACTACCACGTGTGGAAACAAGTCTCGGCCTACCGGCCAAAGACTCGTGGTCGTCGAATTCAATCCGACGATTCCGACGCATATAAGGTTCGTGCAGGCAGCAGACCCCGCAGTCAATCAAGGTTCGAGCTTGCTGTCGTTTGTTGAATTGGCCCGGGACAAAGGCTACGAGCTCGTTTGCGTGCTGCTGTGTAATGCATTCTTCGTGCGGCGCGAGGACTACGCAGCCTTCGAGGTCGAATCGAATGCACCTGAAGTACTCAGAACCAATCTCGATCTGATCACACACCTGTTCTCAGGATACGACGGCACCATCTTCCTGCGCGGCTACTGCCGGTTGCCATGGCACGGCATGCCCATGAAGGAATCGAAAGTACAGCAATTGCCGGGAATGCTGCGCCGCTTTTCAGGTAACTATTCCGCCCGCGACAAACGAATGCTCATGTTCTATGTGCTCGCACAGCACCCGCGCATAGCAATGAAAAGATTGCGCAGATGGCTTAGTGGTTTGATAACGCGAAACACTTGAGCTTCATGGATTCATTGACGTAGAACAGTCTGATCAGCTTAATTCACGCGCCGCGCGCAGTAAGCGGATAGGGAGCAAGACATGAGAACCGTATCAAGCATCGCCGCCATCGCAACCTTACTCGCCGCGATGCCGTCTGCAGGCGCCGATGTGCCCGCTTACCCGGCAAAAACGATTCGCATCGTCGTGCCGTTTCCGCCGGGCGGCATTTCCGACGTGATGGCGCGCGTCCTGGCGCAAAAATTCAGTGACTCGTGGGGCCAATCTGTCGTCGTAGAAAATCGCACCGGCGCAGGCGGCAACATCGGCGCCGAAGCGGTAGCCAAAGCGCCGCCCGACGGCTACACGCTGCTGCTCGGCGCGATCGGCACGCATGCGGTGAACGTGAGCCTCTTCTCGAAAATCGGCTATGACCCTGTGCGCGACTTTGCGCCGATTGCGCTCATTCTCAAATCGGACAATCTGCTGGTGGTACATCCGTCGCTGCCGGTAAAAACCGTCAAGGAGATGATCGCACTCGCCAAAGCGAAGCCCGGGCAGCTTACGTACGCGTCCGCCGGCGCCGGCACCGCAGGTCATCTCGCGGGCGAGCTTTTCAAACTGCTTGGGAAGGTCGAGATCGTGCACATCCCTTACAAAGGAAACGTGCCTGCAATCACCGATTTAATCGGCGGCCAGACTTCGATGACCTTTGCCACGCTGCCCACCGTGTTGCCGCAAGTGCAAGGCGGGCGCCTTCGCGCAATCGCGAGCACAGGCGGACGCCGCAATGCAGCCCTTCCCGAGACGCCGACAGTCGCGGAGACACTGCCGGGTTTCGAAGTCACCAACTGGATTGCGATGTCAGCGCCCGCCGGCACGGCGCCCGAGATCGTTAACAAAGTGAACGCCGAAATCATGCGCGTTATGCGGCTGCCCGAAGTTTCGTCGCGGCTCGCGGCCGAGGGCGCAAACTTCACCGTGAACACGCCGGCGGAATTTTCGACGTTTCAAAAAGCGGAAATGAATAAGTGGGGTAAGGTGATTCGGGATGCGGGGTTGCGGGTGGATTAGCTTCCGCGGCAAAACACTGTTATTCGGTGATCTTGTTCAAGGCATTGCTCGCGTAAAGTGCAGCGTCCTGATAAACAAAGTCGAAGTGCATGTTTTGGTAGCACTTCAGCGTTCGCCATTGACGGGAGAGGTTATGACACCTACTGAAAATCCACGTCCGCCATTTCCGCCGTTTGATGAACAATCCGCCGTGCAGAAAGTTCGCATGGCCGAAGACGCCTGGAATACGCGCAATCCCGAACGCGTATCGCTCGCCTACACGCCGGATAGTAAGTGGCGTAACCGCTCCGAGTTTTTATCCGGGCGCGCGGAGATCGTGCAGTTCCTGACGCGTAAATGGATTCGCGAACTCGACTACCGCCTCATCAAAGAACTGTGGGCATTCCGCGAGAATCGTATTGCCGTGCGTTTCGCGTACGAATGGCATGACGACTCGGGGCAATGGTTCCGCTCGTATGGCAATGAGAACTGGGAGTTCGACGGCGATGGATTCATGATGCGTCGTATTGCAAGCATCAACGACCTGCCGATCCCGCAAAGCGATCGGAAGTATCACTGGGCGTTGGGCCGCCGTCCCGACGATCATCCCGGCTTGTCCGATCTGGGATTGTGACCGGCGTCGCCACGTTGCGAGGCAGGGACTGATGCTCCTAAACGAGTCCTCGCATGGTGGGCACCTTCTCTACAGCGCTAAGCTGGTCGAATACTTTGTCGGCGCCTGTCCCGAGCACCGACCGCGTGATCGTCATGAATTTCTCGCGCAGCTGATCGTGATTGAGCGGCTGCTGCGGCATGCCGGGAAAATGGGGCAGGTCGAGCGAGAACTCTTTGCCGTCCTTGAGCTTGACCGTGACGCGGCTCGCGAGTGGATTGTTTTTCACCGGATCTTTCCGCACCAGGACTTTGACGTTGCGGCACAGCGCGCGAATTTTTGTATCGTTGCGCGATTCTTCTGAGAATGAATCCGGGTCGCGCGGATTGCGGTAGAACGACAGCGCCACGTTGAACGGCGCGCTGTACTGCGCCATGGTCATGTCCTGCGGCTCGAGAATATTATGGTGGCTGAACATTTTCTCGCTGCCTTCGATGGTGATGGCCGCGACGTCGTCGGCCTGGATTTTGTGCTTCTCCTTGAGCTCGAGCGCCGCAGTCACCGGTACGTGCGAGGTGACATGGCACGAGTAGCGTTTCAACGTGAGCGTAAGCAGCTTCCACGCTTCGCCGAGTCCGGCCGTGAGACGCGCCGGATCGCCTTCATGGCAGAACACATTCATGTAGCCGAACTTGCCTTCGAGTACGGTCGCGGGCCCGCTAAATCCGTTTTTCGCGAGGCTTGCGGCGAGGACGCCCGATTCAGCCGCGCGCCCGAGATGCAGCCGCTTGACCATGCCGCCGCCCGACTTTGAAAATTCGAGCAGACCTGACGCAAGCGAGCCTGCAATGCCAAGCGCATTTGTCATCTGTCCTGCATCGAGCTTCAATAACCGGCCGGCTACAACGGCGCCGCCGAACGCCCCGGTCACGCCCGGCGCATGGAATCCGATGTGCTCGGTCGATTGCTTCGACGCATCGCCGATTCGATGCATCACTTCACCGCCGGCGACAACGGCAGTCATAAATTCCCTGCCGCTCGCGCCAACCTCCTGCGCTACAGCAAGGCCGGGCGAAGTCAGCGATGCGCCCGGATGTACGCCGGCGCTCGGCTGCACCAGACAATCCATCTCGAAAGCGTGCGCGAGCGCGCCGTTTGCAAGCGCTGCGAGCGGTGCGTGTACTTTTTGCTGAGTGCCGAGAATGCTGCTTTGGCCGCCTTTGCCGTACTGCGACGCGTAATCGATAACGATCTTGCTCCACGGCAGCGTACTGCCATACGTGCAGGCGCCGACGGTATCGATGACGCTCGCTTTGGCGCGGTCGATAACGTCTGCGGGTATGCGGTCGTATTGGAGCTGCGTTGCGAATTCAGCCAGAGTCTGTGCGGCGGTTGCCATGTTTGCTCGTCCTTTTCTATTACAACGTCAGTCGACTTTCGCACCCGACTCCCTGACTACCTTCGTCCACTTCGTCAATTCCGCCTTGATGAAATCCGCAAATTGCTCGGGCGTGTTCTCGGCTGCCGCATCATAGCCCGCGCCCTTCAACCGCTGCACGACTTCCGGCTGCTTGAGCGCGCGCATCGTTTCAGCATTGACCTTCGCAACAACAGCGCGCGGCGTTCCGGCTGGCGCCACAAAACCATTCCAGCCTTTGACGTCGAAGCCGGGCAGACCGGACTGACTGAGCGTCGGCAAGTCCGGCGCCAGCGGCGATGGCTGCGGACTTGATACGCCAAGCGCGCGGACTTTGCCGGCCTGCACTTGCGGCATTGCCGCCGATACGATCGCGAACGCCATCTGCACCTGTCCGCCGACGAGATCGATCATCGCCTGGCCCGCGCCTTTATACGGCACATGTACGATATTGATGGCGGCCGCGGACTTGAACATTTCCCCCGCGAGATGCGGTGGCGTGCCATTGCCTGACGAAGCGTAATTGATCTGCCCCGGACGCGCCTTGGCAAGCGCTATCAGTTCCTGCACTGATTTAACCGGCAATGAAGGATGCACCATCAGAATGAAGGGCGCCGATGCCGCGAGCGCAACCGGACTGAAGTCCTTGATGACGTCGGTTGTCCCGACCTTCAGCGCGGCGTTGATCGGATACGATGCGCTCGATAAAAGGAACGTATAACCGTCAGCCGGCGCCTTTGCAACGGCGTCGGCAGCGACGACGCCGCCTGCAGCCGGACGCGGATCGATGACGACCTGCTGACCCCACGCCTCGGTGAACTTCTGTCCCATGATGCGCGCCACGATATCGGGCCCGGACCGACGATCACGCGTATCGCTTTGGACGGATATTCCTGCGCTATCGCGCCCACGCCCGTAGTCAGCGCAATCACGCTTGCAACGCAAGGAAGACAACGCTTCATGGTGCCCTCGTTATGCACGCTTATCACGACTCGCCCTCGGACTTACGGTCATCCAAGGCAGAAACACCGCAATCCTCGATGTGACCTTCGACGTATCTGCGTTCACGCGATACTCTCTGCGATTGCAGGCGGTGAGTCCCTGCACCCGCTACCAGCGCTTGAATCCCTGACGTCCGACGCCTTGCGCGCGATAGACGCAGCCGTCGCCGCATGTGACGTAAAGACTGTTTAATTCCGCATCGCCGAAGGCGCAGCGCATCGGCATATCAGCAGGCAGCGGATGAGATTCGAGGACCGCACCCGATGCGGAGAATACGGTGATCATGGGCCCCGGACCGGACTTCCGGGAACCGCCGCACGCGACGATGTCACCGCCGCCGTCGATGCACATGCCCTCGATGCCGCGATGCTCGCCGCGATGGTCGGCGCCGAACGTCTGCAGCACGCTGTAAGGTCCGACCGACCCATCCTCTTTGACTGGATATGCGCGCAATTCGCGCGGCCCTTTGCGTCCGGTCTCACCTTCGGCGACGTATAACGTTTTCTCATCGGGAGATAAGCGTCAGCGCCCGGGGCGCCGTCGTATCGTAAGTGACGCGCTTGATCGTCCATGAGTGGCGCTCGTCCACTTCGAGACGCAGCACCGACGCATGGTCCAGCGCCGGGAAGATCTGCGGCCCGAATGCAAGGACGGTGCTGTAGGGATCCGAGAACCACACGCGCCCCGCGCGATCGATGACAAGATCCGACGGATGGTTATGTATCTGACCGTCCAGTCGCGTCGCGGTTGTGCTCGCAGTTCCATCCGGCAGAAACTGAATGACGCGACGGCCGCCATCTTGACAAGCGAACAGCCTGCCGTCGGGGGCAAATGCGATGCCGTTAACGCGATTCGTATACTTGCGGTATTCGCTGATAGCGCCCGAGCGCGGATCAAAACTCCGTATAAAGCCTTCGTCGATCACGCTGAACAGCATCAGCTCGCCGTTCCATGCGAGTCCGCCCATGCCGCCCTGGTAGGGTCCGGCGATTCGTTCGAAGTTCCAGCTCATCTCTTCTCCCTACCAGACCGCAACGCCCGGCACTTTCACGCGCGTGCGGTAAACCGAATTAAACGTGGTTACATAGAGTGAGCAGTTGTCGTCGTCTCCCCATGCCATGTTGGTGCTATGCCCCGGTATCTTGAGACGCCCCAGCAATTTGCCGGACGCATCGATCACATGAACGCCGCCGGGACCGGTGCAATACACGTTGCCTTCGACGTCGACTTTCATGCCATCCGCGACACCGGACTCAGTACCCGTCATCTTATGGAAGAGACGACCGGGGCCGACGCTGCCATCCGCAGCGACATCGAACACGCGTATGAGCGCAAGCCGGCTGTCGTTCACGTAAAGAAGTTTTTCGTCGGGCGAGAATGCAAGTCCATTGGGGTAGGTGCAATCGGGAATAGCAAGCTGCACTTCACTGCCATCCGGTGTCAGGCGGTAGACGCCTTGCACATCGAGATAGCGCTGGACATCCTGCGCGACCATACCGGGAATTACGAGTCCACCCGCTGAATCGGTCCAGTACGTCGAGCCATCCGATCGCACGACGATATCGTTCGGACTGTTGAGTTTTTTGCCGTCGTATTTCGATGCGATCGTCGTGATGCTGCCGTCGTGCTCGAAGCGGAAGATTGTACGATTGCACCAGCCCGCAACCGTCAGTCTGCCTTCCTTGTCGAAGGTCATGCCATTTGCATGGCCCGACGGTTTGAGCACGACTTCGCGTCCAACACCCGGCTTCCATTTCCATATTGTGTTGCCGATAATGTCGACCCAGTACAACTGCTTGGTGCGTTTGTCCCAGACGGGCCCTTCACCGAAAGTGAGCCCGTACGCAATCCGGTCGAGCGGTGGATCACGGTCCACCAGGCGCTCGAAACCGGGCGCGATTAGATCAATGTCCACCTGCACCTCCTGGCGCCCACGCGGTCGGCGCGAGTGCGTTTTCGTCTGTTACCACGTCGATGACGATGGGTCTGCCCATGGCAAATGCGCGCGGCAATAATTCTTTCAGTTGGCCCGGCTTGTCGATTCTGAAACCAGCGCATCCGAGCGTCTCGGCGACTTTGGAAAAATCAACAGCCTTCTGAAAGCGCCAGATCTCACCTGAGCGGTTCGTCTGTTTGCCTTTGTATGCCGCATCGACGAGCGGAATTTCTTGATTAAGGGAACTGTTGTTATTGACGACGACGACAAGATTGATACCGAAGCGCGCGGCCGTCTCGAGTTCAGCGAGGTGATAGTAGGCGCCGCCGTCTCCGGTAAAACAAACTACCGCGCGATCGGGCAAGGCGCACTTGACGCCGATCGCTCCGGGCAGCCCCCAGCCCAGCGACCCCGCGCAGCGCACGAACGCCTGGCGCAAATCGGTGAACTCAATCATCTGGCCGGTCCACATTCCCGAATGACCCGTATCGGAAACCACGACGCCGTCCGGCGGCAGCGCTTGCGAAATTTCCCTGCACACGCGTTCGGGCCGCATCGGCATCGCGTCCGAATTCATCATCGGTTCCGCTTCAGCACGCCACTCTGCAATGAGCTCGTGAACACGGCTCAGCCACGCCTTAGAGCCTGCGGCCGGTTTCGCTGTCTGCGCCGCTGTAATCATGTGCCGCAGGGTGACCTTGACGTCGCCCAGCAAGGACACCACGTTCGGATAATTGCGCCCGAGCTCTTCGGCGTCGATGTCGAGCTGAATAACCGGTGTGCCGACAGCAGGAACTTTCCAGCTTGTCGTTACCTGGCCTCCCGTATGGCTGCCGATGAAAAAGACGAGGTCCGCTTCTGCAATAGCCTTGTTCGCGCAGCTACGAGAGTAGACACCGGCCACGCCAACCGCGAGCGGATGACTGTCGAGAATCGCTGCCTTGGCGTTCAGGGACGTGGCCACCGGTATTTGCAATTTTTCCGCGAGCTCCGCGAGCTCTGTCTGCGCCTGCGATGACATCACACCGCCGCCGGCGACGATGATCGGTTTCTGCGCTTTTGCAAGAACAGCGAGCGCTTCGCGTACTCGTCCGGGCTCCGGTTCCGGACGAAACGCCGGAACACGTGCGAACTGCAGTTCCACGAGTGGCGCGAGATCCGTTTCGGCCTCCGCAATCGCACCGCCGTGCAGACTGCTGAGACGCAGATGCGCGGGGCCTGGCGCGCCGGACGTTGCTGCACGAAAAGCCTGCCGCAAAAGATCGGGCAGGCGCTTGATGTCGTCGACGTGCGCACTGAATTTGGTGACGCCCTCGAATTGCGTCATATCTTCTACTTCCTGATACGCATGCCGGTAACGCGAGCCGGGACCTGAGCCGCCGGTGATTGCGATCATAGGAGAGCACGCCATGAACCCGTCGCGCAAGCCGGCGGCAAGGTTCGAGGCGCCGATCTGCTGCGCCATGCAAACGCCGGGTCTGCCGCTCGCGCGCGCGTAACCGTCGGCCATGTATGCAGCGGCCTTTTCGCCGTGCGTCATAATCTTCTGCATTTTGAGCTCATCCATCTCGGCGAGCGCGCGCATGAGAATCGTCGGCACGTAGAACACGTGTGTTACGCCGTAGCCGTGCAGCACTTCCGCGATCAATCGCGAGCCGGTTATTTTTGCCATTCTGCCTCCTCGAGCGGACCGCAATACTACCAATGATCGAAATGTCGCGGAAAGAATCTTTATCTATTGTTCAATAACCACTGCTTATAATTACTGCTGCTCCGCGCGAGATCATCTGTTTTTATCCTTGCGTTTGAAACACAGAATACAAAACTGAAGAAGGTTGATTTATGGCAACCGCACTGAAACCGATACGCCGTGTCGTAACCGGCAACGACGCGCAAGGCCGCTCGTGCGTGCTCTTTGACAGCGATGCGCCAAACGTAAACCCTGCTCCGATACGACCGGGCGCCGGCATGACCGACATCTGGGTTTATCAGGAATCGCCGGCGCCGATCAGCGGTGCGCGCGATGACGGCAATCTGCCGTTCAATTTCGAGCCGCCGCACAATGGCGGACATCTGCGCATCGTGCAATCGCAGCCAAAACCGCCGGACTATGATCCTGCTACGGATCCAAAGGCGGTTCCATTACATGAGCCGAGGCAACGGCCGGGAGGAACCTGGGATAAGGGCGGTGCGAACGCGTTCTCGTCGCCCGTGCATAAATCTGAAACTGTCGACTATGGAATCGTCCTCGAAGGAGAGCGCGTGCTCTTGCTCGATGACGGCGAGCGCGTAATGAAACCCGGCGATGTTGTCGTGCAGCTCGGCAACTGGCACGGCTGGTGCAATCCACGCGAAGGCAGTCTCATGGCGTTCGTCATGATGGGCGCGAAATATAAGGGCTGATGAGATGACTGAAGCAAGCAAAGCCCGTGCGCAGAATCATCTCGGTCGACGACGCGAATGGAAAATCAAGGGCGATTGCCGATGGTCCGGCGCCCGACGTGCGGACGGATCCCGCACGTCCCGGCTACACCTCGACGCGCATCTGGGTAACCGACCGCACGCCGGCACGTATCGAAGGTATCACTGACACACTTGACGCGCCGCATACGCTGGAAGCGCCCGCCGGCGGCTCGGTGTGCCGCATCGTCACCTTTCCGCCCGACGATTCATTTATGGCACGCGTCGGCGCAAGCGAAGTGCAGACGTATTTCACGGCAATGGGCTCGCCGCAAGCGTCGACTTACTCTGCAACGTCGCCGCACCCTTATATACAGAAAACATGCACGCTGGATCTCTGCCTTGTGCTTGAAGGAGAAATCACGCTTGTGCTCGACACCCAGGAAGTACAACTGAAAGCCGGCGATACGATCGTTCAGCGCGGCACCAATCACGCCTGGAGCAACCGCTCGACCAAACCGTGCACAATCGCGTTTTCGATTCACGACGCCAGGTAGTCCCCGGCAGTGACGCACAGAGATCAGCGGTTGAGTTGCGCGACGCTGGTTTACGGTGCACTGATGCTGCCGTTCGCCGCATGGGCGCAGTCATACCCGGTTAAATCGATTCGCATCGTCGTCGCGAGTGCACCCGGCTCCGGTCCGGATATCGTTACGCGACTCATCGGGCGCAAACTCAGCGACGCCTGGGGCCAGCAAATCATCGCGGACAACCGCACTGGCGCTGGCGGCAACATGGGCGCTGAAATTGTCGCGCATGCACCTCCTGACGGTTATACGCTTTTGATGGCGACTGCCAGCCAGCCGATCGGCGCCGCGTTGTACTCGAAGCTCAACTACGATCTCATCCGGGATTTCGTACCCGTGAGCCTGATTGCATCGACGCCGTTTCTTCTCGTGGTAAATCCCGCAGTGCCCGCAACGTCTGTCAATGAACTGATCGCGTTGGCGAAGGCGAAACCCGGCGCCTTGCATTACGGATCCGGTGGCAGCGGAACACCGCCGCACTTGTGCGCAGAGATTCTCAAATCGAGAGCCGGCATCGATGTGGTGCATGTGCCGTATAAGGGTGTTACGCCCGCACTCACGGACCTGCTCGCCGGACAGGTGCAGTTTGTGTTTTCAGTGGTACCCGCGGGCTTGCCGCTCATTCGCGCAAATAAATTACGCGCGCTGGCTGTAACGAGCGAAAAGCGCACCCCGCTCGCGCCCGATGTGCCGACAATCGCGGAATCATTGCCGGGGTTCGAAGCGTTCGGGTGGTATGGCTTGATGGCTCCGGTTGGAACACCTGCTGAAATAGTGAAACGTCTCAACGCTGAAGCCATAGCCGCATTGAAGACCGCCGATCTGCAAGAGCGCTTCATCGCGCTTGGCGCCGATCCAATTGGCACGACGCCCCAGGCGTTCGGCCAATTCGTTCGCAGCGAAATGCAGAAATGGCGCAAGGCCGTGAAAGATTCCGGCGCGCGCGTCGAATAGCGCCCGATATCAGTTTTACTCGGCTTTCGCGCCCGCTTCTTTCGCGACCTTCGCCCATTTGGCTAATTCAGTTTTGAGGAATTCGCCGAATTCCTGCGGCGTGCTGCCGACCGGTTCGAAGCCGAGTGCGGTGATGCGCTCGATGATATCCGGCAATCGCAGGTCTTTGACCAGTTCCGTATTCAGTTTCGCGATGATTGCCTGCGGCGTGCGTGCCGGGACGAGCACGCCATTCCACGCGGGTGCATCAAAGCCCGGCAGACCGGATTCCGCTATGGTTGGAACGTCGGGAAGGCTGCGCGTTCGTTGTAAGGTGCTAACTGCAAGCGGCCGTATGCGGCCCGCTTTGATCTGCGGCACCGCTGACGGCGCGACCACAAACATAACTTGCACCTGATCGCCGATCAATGCGGTAACACCGGCTGCCACCGTCTTGTATGGCACATGTACCAGGTTGATACCTGTTCTGCTCTTGAACATCTCACCGATCAGATGTCCGGGCGAGCCGTTGCCGCCTGAGCCGTAATTTAATTCACCGGGCTTGGCGCGGGCGATGCGAATGAGATCGTCGACGGATTTCACCGGCAGCGAAGGCTGCACTGCGAGCGCGAAAGGTATCGTGCCGAGCAGGGTCACCGGCGCAAAATCGCGCGTCATGTCGTACGAGAGCTTGAAGAAGTTCGGACTGATGGTATGCGTGCCGGTGGCCAGCAATAATGTGTAACCGTCGGCTGATGCGCGCGCGACCGTCTCCGCGGACAACATGCCGCCCCCGCCGCTGCGCTCCTCGATCACGACCTGCTGGCCCCACGCCTCGGTGATCTTCGGTCCTAGAATGCGTGCCATCGCGTCCGGCCCGCCGCCGGTCACGAAGCGGATGGGTTTCACAGGGTACGGCTGCGCGTCCGCGCGAATGTGAACGAGCGTTAGAACAGTTGCAACGAACAAAACAAAACGGGAGAGCAGCCTCATCGCCAACTCAGTGCACGCTTAGTGCGTCGCGTCGCCGCTTTCAACGATCACCTGCTCAACCACGCCGCCGCCGTTGCGCCTGAATGCAGCAGCCGCCTGGTATTCGGGCGACGCATGGCACGCCGCTGCCTGCTCGAGACTCGGAAACTCGATCACGACGAAGCGTTGAAAATTTTCCGGGCCTTCGACGATCTTGTAGCGGCCGCCGCGGGCGAGCACCTTGCCGCCGAATTTTGCGATGATCGCGGGCACAAGATCGGTGTACTTTTTATACTGCACCGGATCATCGATCCGACAGCGGGCGAGCCAGTATGCAGCCAATTCAAACTCCTTTTTTTCCTACACGCACATAGCGCAGATACATCGAAACCTGCTTATTCCGAATTCACTGGTTCTGAGTTTTGATTTATCTGCGTTCGTCTGCTGCTCAATCTGGTTGTGTCACTTAGCACCAAAATTTTGTTCGATGGTGCGCCACTTTTCCACGCCGACTATTTTGGTGTATTCCTCGAACGGCGTGCCGCTACCAACCAGCTTCAGCTCATCGCTCTTGAGATCGGCAAGAGCAAGCTGCATGGTCTTCGTGACACGCAATAACAGCGTAATGCCATACAGCGCAATCCCGTATCCCATCTGACCCAATACCGAAGGCTTCAATATCGGCGTGATGCCGCCTTCCAGCATGTTCGCGACATGGCAGGTCTGCACCTCGCGCACCGCACGCGCGATCTCGTCTTCATTCAACATCGACTCGATGAAAACGCCGTCAGCGCCCGCGCGCACATAACGCTCGGCGCGTCGCAGCGCCTCATCCATGCCGTGGATAGCTCGCGCATCAGTACGCGCGACGATGAACGTATCCGGGTTCATGCGGTTGGCCGCCATCGCGCGCAGCTTCGCCTCCATTTCAGCCGCGGGCACCACTTGCTTGCCTGCCATATGGCCGCACCGTTTCGGCGAGACCTGATCTTCGATAAACATCGCCTGCACGCCCATGCGCTCGTAGGTATTGAGCAGATGCACGGCGTTCTTCACATCGCCATAGCCGTTATCCGCGTCGACGAGCACCGGCAGGTCGCAGGCCGCGATCATGTCGCGAAATGCCGCTGAGAATTCGCCGAGCTGGCATAACCCGATATCGGGCAACCCATACCTCGCGCCGGCGGTTTGAAAGCCGCCGATGAAGAATCCTTTGAACCCCGCCTGCTTGATGAGCAACGCGGACAAGGCATCGTGCGCGCCGGGCAGAACCAGCGGTTTCTCGGTTTGTGCTAGCTGGCGTATGGTTGGCGACTTCACTCAGTCTTCTCCGGTTTTATTTCGGGCGCTGAATATAACAGCCCGTTTATGTGGTCGCAATCATCGCGGACTCGTGCTCGTTTCCAAACGCCGCGATAAGTCTTGACAGCGATCACGTGGCTCAGCACGATGGCATCATCTATGGCGCAACTTGTGCGCCCTCTCTGGCAGACCAATGAAAGCGCCCGCCTTCGCGTATACAAAAGCCCGAACACTCGAGCAGGTGTTTGACTTGCTGGAGAAGCACGGCGACGGCGCGCGCCTGCTCGCGGGCGGACAGAGCTTGCTCGCGACGCTCAACCTGCGGTTGTCGTCGCCTGAAATCTTGATCGACATTACCGGTATGCGCGACCTCGCGGGCATCACAGTCGAGCACGACAAGGTCGTCATCGGCGCACTAACGACACACGCAGAGCTCGAGCGCTCTGCGGAAATCGCGAACAATCTGCCGCTGCTTGCACAGGCGGCGCCGCATATTGCACATGTCGCAATCCGCAATGCGGGTACGATCGGCGGCAGCATTGCGATGGCGGATCCGGCCGCGGAATGGCCGGCGTGCTGCCTCGCGCTCGACGCGGATTTCGTCATTGCCAACAAGGATGGCCAGCGCAAAGTCAAGGCGCGCGATTTTTTCCAGGCGCTCTATACGACGGCGATCGGCCCGCGAGACGTTCTGCTCGCGATCGAGATTGGGATTCCTGTAAACGGATCGCGCAGCGCATTCGTCGAACTCACGCGGCGCCGCGGGGATTACGCCATCGTGGGTCTGGCCGCAACGGCACAAAAGAACGATGGCGCTCTCACCAACGTGCAGCTTGCCTATCTGGGCGCCGGCCACACACCGGTCCTTGCCAAAACGGCCATGGCCAAACTCGAGAACAAATCACTGTCCGATAGTGTCGTCGCAGAAGCGGCAGTCGCCCTCGCTTCGGATCTCGATCCGGGCGATGACATCTATTCAACGGCGGCAACCAAGCTTCACCTAGCACGCGTAATCACAAAGCGAGCGCTCGCAGCACTCAATCACTAAGACATCGATCGGCCAACTGCATGGATCATTCGATTGAAACGACGCTGATCGTGAACGGCAACAAGACGACGCGGCGCGTTCAGCCGCGCCAGCATCTGATCGACTTCCTGCGCGAAGAGCTCGGACTGACCGGGTCGCACACTGCGTGCGAGCACGGTGTGTGCGGCGCCTGCACCGTGCGTGTCGACGGGCGAATAGTTCGCGGCTGTTTAATGCTGGCAGTGCAGAGTGAGGGTAAGCGCGTGGATACGATCGAGGGCTTGTCCGACTCCGGTGAAATTGCCGATCTTCAACGCGCATTCCATGAACGCAATGCACTGCAGTGCGGCTTCTGCACGCCCGGCATGTTGATGGCAGCTCAGGACTTACTGCTGACAAAGCCGGGGGCGACGCGTGATGAGATTCGCGATCATCTATCGGGTAACTATTGCCGATGCACCGGCTACCACGCCATCGTCGACGCAATCGAATCGGTGCTGTTGACACGCGCAAAAGCGCAACCATGAATACCGATAACAAATCCGCGTACGTCGGCGCGAGCGTTCCTCGAGCGAACGCGAAACGCCTGCTGCAGGGCCGCGGCGTTTACACGGACGATCTGCGTTTGCCGCGCCTCGCGCACGTCGTTTTCTTTCGCAGTCCGCACGCGCATGCGCGAATCCGCAGGCTCGACTTTACTCAAGCGCGGACGATGCCGGGTGTGATCTCGGTCGTCGACGGGAAGTCGCTGGTGCAGCACTGCAAGCCGTGGGTCGCGGTCCTCGGCCATCTGAAAGGCATCAAATCAGCGCCGCAGCACCCGCTTGCGATCGACCGTGCCTGTTGGCAGGGCGAAGCAGTTGCGGCGGTCGTCGCTGAAACGCGCGCGCAGGCCGAAGACGCCGCCGATCTTATAGAGGCGGAATGGGAAGAGCTGCCAGTCGTCGTCTCGATGACAGATGCGCTGAGCGGAAAATATGTGATCCATCCCGAGCTTGGAGACAACATCTGCTTCAAGCGCGAACTGGACACCGGTGACGTCGATGCGGCATTTGCTGAGGCGGATGTCGTCGTCGAGGAAACTTACGACTTTGGACGTCATACCGGCGTGACGCTGGAAGGACGTTCGCTGCTCGCCGACTACAATGCGGCCGAACATACGCTGACCGTCTATCACTCGACGCAGGCGCCGCACATGATGCAGGACATCATCTCGCGGCATCTCGACATTCCCGAAGGCAGCGTGCGCGTGATAGCCAGGGATGTCGGCGGGTCATATGGCATAAAAGTTCATGTGTATCCTGACGAGATGGCGACGGCCGCGCTGTCTGTGATGCTGCGACGCCCGGTAAAGTTTGTTGCAGATCGCCTCGAATCATTCGTCACCGACATTCATGCGCGTGAGCACCGGGCGCGCGTGCGCCTCGCGGCAACGCGGAACGGAAAAATACTCGCCTTCGATCTGGATGATCTGACCGGCATTGGCCCGTATTCAGTGTATCCCCGCACCAGCGGTATTGAAGGCAACCAGGTGGTCAATCTCACCGGCGGGCCATACGCACACAAGCAATATCGCGCGAGGCTAAACGTTGTCTTCACAAACAAGAATGTGACGTGCCAATACCGCGCCGTGGGCCATCCAATCGCCGTGTCGATCACCGAATGCATCGTCGATCTTGCCGCGCAAAAGCTGGGCATCGATCCCGCCGAATTCCGGCGCCGGAATCTCATTGCGGACGACGCTTATCCCTATACCTCCGCGTCCGGAATGAAATTCGAAAAGCTGTCTCACCACCAAACGCTCGACAAACTGCTTGCCATGATGAATTACGATGCGTTGCGGGCTGAGCAAACCGAACTGCGCAAACGAGGCATCTATCGCGGTATCGGTCTTGCGGCGATGATCGAGGTGACCAACCCGTCGCCGGCATTCTACGGCGTCGGCGGCGCGCGCATTTCCGCCCAGGATGGTGCGACGCTGCGGCTTGATCCGTCCGGCATGGTCAACTGCATGGTCAGCGTGACTGAACAGGGCCAGGGAACGGAAGCCATCATGGCGCAGATCGCCGCTGATGCGGTGGGAGTTAGCATCGACAAAGTACGCGTCATCACCGGCGACACGGGCACCACACCCTACGGTGGCGGCACATGGGCGTCGCGGGGCGCGGGCATTGGCGGTGAGGCGGTACTGCAGTCGGGCAAAACACTGCGCGCTCACGTCCTGGAAGTCGCCGGCGCCATTCTGCAAACCGGCCATGAAATGCTCGACGTGCGCAACAACGATGTCGTCGACGTGCGCACCGGCGAAGTGAAGCTGTCGCTTGCGGAACTCGGCCGCATCGCATACTTCCGTCCGGACACGTTACCGATGGATTTTCAGTCAGAGCTTGTCGTTACCCGCCATTACACCCCTCGTGGATACGGGTTTGCCTTCACGAATGGCATGCAGGCTTCGCTGGTCGAAGTCGATGTCGAGACGGGATTCGTGAAGCTGCTCAAACACTGGTGCGTCGAAGACTGCGGCACGGTGATAAATCCGCAGCTGGTAGACGAGCAGATTCGCGGCGGCATCGTGCAGGGCATAGGCGGCGTGCTGTTCGAGCACTGCATCTACAGTGATGAAGGCCAGTTGCTTAATGGCAACATGGCAGAGTACCTGGTGCCAATGGCGGCGGAGATGCCGGACATCGAAGTCGCGCACGTCGTCACGCCCACCAAGACTTCCGAGCTGGGCGCCAAAGGCGCAGGCGAAGCGGGCACTGCCGGCGCACCGGGTGCGGTGATGAACGCGATCAATGATGCGTTGCGCCCGTTCCAAGCGCGCGTAACCGCGCAGCCAGTCACGCCCGAGCGAGTTCTGCAGGCGCTTGGCAAAGTCTAAAGCGCGACTACTCGATTCTTTTGTGGCGAACTTTGATTCCGCAGTGTTCGGCGAGCGCTTCACGCATCGCTATGCCGGGGCCCACGGCATCAAAATCCATTATGTCGAAGGCGGTGACGGTCCAGCGGTACTGCTTGTACCCGGCTGGCCGCAGTCGTGGTACGCCTGGCGCCACGTCATGCCCGCGCTTGCCGACGGTCATCGCGTTATAGCAATCGACCCGCCGGGCCTGGGCCAATCAGAAAAGCCGCCAAGCTACGATACTGCCGCGATCGCCGAATGCGTCGATGCGTTCGTCGCCGCGATTGGAATCGATCGATTCTCTTTCGTCGGCCATGACATTGGTGCGTGGATCGGCTATGCGTATGCAGCGCGTTATCAAAGCAAGCTGTCAGGTCTTGTGTTAATCGATGCGGCGATTCCGGGCATCGCTCCGACGGACGCGTTCGCGTTGACGCCCGAGCGCATCGCCAAAACGTGGCATTTCTACTTCAATGCTTTGACCGATTTGCCGGAGGCACTCGTCGCCGGCCGCGAACGGATGTACTTAGCCTGGCTCTTTAATGCGCGGTCGGCCAACAAGGCGGCTATGGACGAGGCTGCGCTCGACGAGTATGCGCGCGCTTATGCGGCTCCGGGTGCAATGCAGCGCGGCTTTGACTACTACCGCGCGATATTCGATTCGATTGCGCAAAACCAGCGGACTGCGGCGCACAAGCTCACCGTGCCTACGTTGGCGATCGGCGGCGAGCAATGGCTCGGTCCGATGATGCGGAAGATGGTGGAGCCGGTAGCAGAGAAAGTGCAGGTTGAAACTATTCCCGCGTGCGGCCACTTCGTGCCTGAGGAATCGCCGGCGGCGCTCTCACGGCTCCTCAACGCGTTTTTGCGCAACTCCGCCGGAAACTGAGACCCGCGATTCGCAAACACCACTCACTTACGTTGCTCGATCAAGCCGCCTCTCTTTTACGCGCTTGTGACGTGCTGACGGTTCTGAGATCGGCAGAAACCGGCTGCGTAACCGAAAGAGCAACCAGATTATGCGCGATGGCCAGCTTCAGCAATTGTGAAACGTCGGCAGGTGTCAGCCGTACAAACAGCTCGCGGCTGATCAGCCGGTAGTCCGCGCTATCGTCGGTCTCATCGCTACCGGTTTTCTGCAAGCACTCGCCTCTCAGGTCTACGTGCCATGACGGCGCATCCTCGCCCGCCGGTGGCGTCATTTCCAGTTTGATCCGCGGCTTGTCGGCATCGAACCGCACCGTGTCGAAGCGCATCGTTTCTGCGCACGACTCGTCGTTGATCTGGGATTTGCTATAGATGTCTACGCGCATGAGTTCCCTCTTGAAAGTTTGACGGGCAGTTTATCACTAGTACATCCATGCGGCATGAAAACGGCATAAACCGGTCCTGCTCCGTTTGGGCGTGCTTCATTGGCAGGCGCAAACCGTTTTCGACCTGTCTCCATGCAAACGGTTTAAGCGCGTTATGGCAGCACAGCCTCAATGTGGAACAGGAAGTTAAAGAGGCGCGGCGGAGCGAGCACCCATCCGATACCGGCGCCGGCCGCATCTGCCGCCATATCCGCAAGCTCGAATGAACGCGCGTCGGTAAAAATCTGCGCAAATTCGAGTCCAACGCCGAGTGCGACACACCCGACCGCAAGAAGACAGCGCGCCTTGGTAGTGTCGTAGAGTTGTGCAAACCACAACATCAGTGTCCCGTAGGCGAGGAGATGGCCCATCTTGTCGCCTTCCTCCACCTGGATTTCGATCGGATGCGGCGTCAACGACAGGTAGACGATGGCGAGCACGAGCGCCCAACCCATTACCAGCCAAAGCGTCCGATATCTGAAACGAAGCTGGCCTGACTGGTCGCTCATTGCGCGCCCTCGTTAATTGCTAAACCGCGCAATAGCGCTCCTGAATTGCTTTATCCGCGAGCAGCTTCGCCGCCGAGTCGTGATGCACGATTAAGCCCTGATCCATGATGTACGCGCGATCTGAGATCGAGAGGGCGCGCTCGACGTTTTGCTCGACGAGCAATATCGTAGTGCCCGCAGTTTTCATGTCTTCGAAAAGCTTGAACATCTCGTCGACCAGGATGGGCATGATGCCTTCCGAAGGCTCGTCGAGCAAAATCATCTTCGGCTCGGCCATCATGGCGCGTGCGATCGCCAGCATCTGCTGCTCCCCGCCCGACAGCGTCTCACCGGGCTGGTCCAGCCGCTGCTTGAGCCGCGGGAATGTTTGCGCAATCCGTTCGATGATCTCGCTTTCGCGGTGGCGATGGGATGATGCGATCAATCCAAGCTGGAGGTTCTCGAGCACCGAGAGGCCGGGCACAATGCGCCGCTCCTCCGGAACATAGGCGAGTCCGCGATGATAGCGTCGGAACGCCGGCTCGTTGAGCATATCGGCACCATCGAAGATCACATTGCCGCTTCGCTTTGTGACCAGACCCATCACCGTGCGCAGTGTCGTTGTTTTGCCCGCGCCGTTGCGGCCCACCAGCGTCACAATTTCGCCGGCGTTTACCTCGAGAGAAACGCCTTGCAGGACATGGCTGTGCCCGTACCACGCGTTGAGGTCTTTCAGCGTCAGCATCGCAGCCATCACGCTTTTCCCTGGCCCAGATAGACTCGCTTCACTTCCTCGTTGGCGCGGATATCGCCGGGCGCGCCTTGCGCGAGCAATTCGCCGTGATGCAGCACAACGAGCTGCTGGCAGATACCCATCACCAGCTTCATCTTGTGTTCCACGAGTATCACCGTCCGCTCGGCGGCGAGGCGCACGATAAGATCCATCATCTTTATCGTCTCCTCGGGTGACATGCCGGCGGTCGGCTCATCGAGCAGCAGCAGACGCGGTTTACACGCGAGCGCCATGGCGATTTCGAGGCAGCGCTGTTCTCCATGCGCCATGTCCCTGGCTACGGCATTGCGCTTCGCCGCTATGCCGACGCGCTCGAGCAGCATGTCCGCCTGCTCGATCAGTTCGCCAATCCGCGCGCGCGGCGTCCACATGTTGTAGCGCGTCTTCTGCATTTGCGCTGCAACGCGCACATTTTCATGCGCGGACAGGTGCGGAAACACGTTTGTGATCTGAAACGACTTGGCGATGCCGCGGCGGGCATATTCATGCTTGGGCAGAGCCGTAATGTCGCGACCTTCGAAATGGACACGGCCGCTCGACGCTGGAAAAGCGCCCGATATGATGTTGAAGAAAGTGCTCTTGCCGGCGCCGTTCGGGCCGATGATCGCCGACAGTTTGTCCTTGGCGAAACTGACGGTGACGTCTTTCAGCGCCACGAAGCCGCCGAACTTCTTGCCGACGCCTTCAGCCACCAGTATGTCGTTCGAGCTCACCAATGGCTTCTTGTCCATAGAGTGGAAGACAACACAGAGATCTCAGTGCTCTCTGCGAGGATTGCTACTTCACATTTAACCAATGCAGTACGGAACCCCAGATTCCGCGCGGGAAGAACAGGACGAATACGATGAAGGTCGCCCCGAGATATAGCTGCCAATGAGTGGTCCACAGTGTGAGCACGTCGCCGAACAACTGGAATACCCCGGCGCCAATGAACGGACCAAAGAACGTTCCGAAGCCGCCGAGCAGCGCCATCATCACAACATCACCGGATGTAGAAATCTGCAACACTTCAACCGGGACGGTGGATAGGTGCAATGCGCGCAGTGCGCCTGCAACGCCGCAGAATGCGCCCGACAGCACGAATGCAGCGAGCTTGGTGTTGGCCACGTTGTAGCCGCACGCCGCGGCACGCGCGTCGTTCTCGCGTATTGTCTCGAGCACGGCGCCGAATGGCGACGCGAGTATGCGCGAGAAAAGCCACAATGCAATGGCAACGACACCGAGCATCACATAGTACTTGTTAACCGGATCCACGAAGTCGACTTGGAAGCCGAACAGGTTGATGGTTGAAACGTTGATGCCGCGCAGCCCGTTTTCACCGCCGGTCACGCTTTCCCATTTATAGAATATGTAGTAGACACATTCTGCGAGCGCAAGCGTCACCATCGAAAAATAAATGCCCCGCGTGCGTATGGCCAGAAACCCGATTACGCAGGCGACTGCCGAGGCGAATGCGATGCCGCACAGGATTGCGACGTACCACGGCCAGCCAAGATGGACGATCGCAATGCCGCATCCGTAACTGCCCACGCCCAGAAGCGCCGCGTGCCCAAACGATAAGAGACCTGCGTAACCGTAAAGAAGGTTGAACCCGAGCGCGAAGAGCCCCCAGATAAGGATGTTGATCGCGAGCGCGTGATAGGGCACGAGCCACGGGAATACGAGCAGGAAGAGAAGCGTCGCAGCGACTCGATGGCGCGTAATCGCCTCGATCATATTCCGCGATAAGCTTCGCGGCTTGGTTACGGGCATCGTCGCCTGGGTCACGGTTATCCTAATGCGCCGGTGCGGCCGAACAATCCCTGTGGCCGCACGAGCAGCACGACGGCCATCAAAACAAAGATCGAGACGCGGCCAGCTTCGGGCGATACCAGCGACGTCAGGCTCACCACTACCCCAACGAGCACACCGGCGACTACCGCTCCGGTAAGCGAACCCATTCCGCCGACAACCGTGACGACGAAAGCATCGGCGAGCAGCGATACGCCCATCTCGGGTGTAACCGATTGCAGCGGCGCCGATAGTATTCCCGACAGTCCCGCGATACCGGTGCCGATACCAAAAACGACGAGCCAGATTTTTGAGACGTCGATGCCAAGTACGCGCACGATCTCGGGGTCGCGTGCACCGGCACGGATAATGAGCCCGTACGACGTCTTCTCGATGAACAGATATAGCGCGATGACGATTACCGCCGTCGCGCCAATCAGAAAAAGACGATAAAGCGGAAAGTGGCCGATGCCGAGATTCACCGCGCCGGTCAGGCCCTGCGGCGTGGAAAACGGAATCCCGTTGAGGCCGAAGATCATGCGCACCACTTCGACAAAGATGTACGACAGGCCGAACGTGAGTAGCAGCGGATAATCGATGCCGCGTCCGTAGAGCGGGCGCACCAGTACACGCTCGGTAAGAAGTCCGATGGCGCCCACGCCGAGCGGCACTAGTACCAGGCAGACCCAGAAATTGCCGGTGTGGGTAAAGAGCCAGACGCCCATGTATGCGCCGACCATGAAGAACGCACCGTGCGCGAAGTTCACCACCGCAAGCATGCCGAATATCAGCGACAGACCAAGCGCGACCAGCACGTAAACGGCGCCGAGTGCGACGCCGGTCACGATCTGGAGCAACAGCAGGTCGAGGGTTATGTGGCCCATTAAGCTAACCCTCGCCGCTGGCGCGAACGGAGGGATCGACTTATATGCTAACGATCACGCCTTGTGTCCGAGTTCCTGGCAGCTGCGCAGCATTTTTTCGCTGCCATTGTCGATGCCGATGACGTCGAAGACATCATTTTTATCGCGCACCTGATTTGCGGCCTTTGACTGCAGCATGATCAGCGACTGCACCGATTGGTGGTCGCACTTGCGATAGGATTGCGGCCCTTTGTAGAAATCATATTTAAGATTTTCGAGCGCGGTAATCACTTTGTCGGCATCTGTGCTCTTCGCGTTGCGCGCGGCGGTCAACACAGATCGTACGCCCGCGTACCCGAGCGCGCCGTAATCAGTCGGCACCGTTCCGGGGTGTGCTTTGCGATAGCGATCATTGAACGCTTTGGCGCTGGGCAGCGAGTCTTCGATTTTCCAATAGTACCGATGTGGCGCCGACGACCCCTTCGAACGGCTCCGGACCGGCCGCCATGCGCGCGCTGATCAGCAGCACCGGCGTGATGATCTTGACCTGCTTCGTGATGCCGAAATCGTAGGCCTGCTTGGCGGCGTTAACGAGGTCGCGGCCGAAATTGATCATGCACAAAATGTCGGGCTTCAAAGATTGCACGCGCGGAAAGAACGAGGTGTAGTCGCTGGTGCCGAGCGGATAGCGCAGATCGGCAAGCGTCTCCATACCGAATTCTTTGCCGGCACGCTGAAAGCCGCGCAACATCTCATGCCCGTAAGCGTAATCAGGCGTAAAGAAGACGACACGCTTGCCGAATTTCGGAATGGCGAACCGCGCGACCGCACCAGACGTCATGTGCGGATTCATCGCCTCGTGGAAGGTAAATTTGCTGAAGTCTTTGACTTCGCTGATGGCATCGGACTGGCTGATCGAGTTATAGATAACGCCGCGCTCTTTGCACACGTTGTTCACCGACAGTTGCACAGCGGCGGACAGCGCGCCGACGATAAAGCTGACCTTTTCTTTCTCGATGAGCTCGAGCGTGCGCGTCGCGGCCTCGCCCGGATTCAATTTGTCATCGCGCACCAGCAATTCCGCCATGCGGCCATTGAGCCCGCCGGACTCGTTAAATTCCTTGACTGCAATTTCAGCACAGCGCACCTGGTCCTGCGCCTCTGTTCCGAAGGCACCCGTAAGCGGCGTCGGGAAGCCAACCTTGATCGGCGACTTGTCCTGCGCGTGAACGATGTTGACCGAAAAGGGCGAAGTAGCCGCCGTGACCGCCGCGCCGCCCGCCGCGAGTATCAGCTTGCGTCGCGTTCCATTGGCTGCAGGTTTCTTGCTGCACTCACTCATCTTGCCTCCTTGGGTGAACTTATAACCGGCGCCCGAGCGGCGGTTTTGTAATGGCGAGCTATGTTACTTGAAGCCGACCCAGCGCGACAGATCGCTCGGCCCAATCGGGAACGGCGATCTCGCGCATGACGACCTCCGGCCGCCGCAGATAGTTAATGAGCTCCGCTTGGGGACCTGCGACGAGCGGCGCGCCGATCGCGAGACCGAGCGCCCGCGCATGCGCGACGATCGATCGTCCGAAGTGCAGTCGCTGGCTTTCGTACTTCTGCAAGGCAACGGCAAGATCATCGGCGTGCGCCAGCAGCGCATCGACCAAAGTCACCGCGTCGCCTGCTGCTTTGGTAACGCCCAAGCCGACATGCGGACGAGCGACAAACGCCGCGTCCCCCATCAGTACCGCGCGGCCGAATACAAGCTGCGGCGATTCGAGGTCGTAAATCGGTTGGAACAGCGGATCGCTGGTTGCCCGTATCACGTCCACAAACGCCGGCGCGAGCAGACGCGCCGCCGTCGCGTGCATGTCCATCACGACTTCCTTGCGAATGCGATCGGGCGGAATATTCTGCTCATGCCGCCGGCCGTCCGCGTCGGTAAACAGAACGGGTAAATCCTTCTGCTCGTCCGCAGGCCGATACCATACGAAATTGAAGCGGCGCTCGCCCTCAGTAGTGCTGTTGTTGCGGCCGGCCACCAGGTACGTGAGCATCTGCTCGCCCGGCGGCAGTCCGAAGACCATACGATCGCGCAACGCTTCGCGCGTAGCGTCGCTGACGGCGCTTTCATCGGCGAGCCCGCGCCAAGCGAGATAACCGACGTATCTTGGCGCCGCTGCCGGGAGAAGCTGCGCACGCACGGTTGACCGTATACCGTCCGCGCCGATCAACAAGTCACCGGTTTCGTACGAGCCATCGGCGAAATGAGCGGTGATTTCCCGAGTAGTTTGTTCCACCCTCACCAGCGACTTGTTGAAGTGATAACGATCCGCCGGCAGCACATCCTTCAAGAGTCGATACAACCTGCCCCACGCAGTGAGCGTCTGCTGCAGCGGAATTTCGGCAATGATGCGACCGTCGGCACCGAGTGTTACGCGCGAATGGGTTTCGCACCCGATGCTCACGTCGAGCGTGGCGCCGGCACGTCGCAGCACGTCGAAGAGCTCGTCATGAGTGACGATGCCCGCACCGCGTCCGGCAAGTGCTTCGCCGATGCGCTCGAAAACCTGGACATCCCAACCGGCGCGAGTAAGCAGCGTGGCCGCGAAAAGACCGCCCATCGAGCCGCCAATCACGAGCGCTTTGCGAACTGCGCTCACCAGCGACGCCATCCGGCGTTCATGCAACGATCACCGACAGTTAACAGATCAGGCGGCCACTTTTTCGTCCGCTGGATAGTTGAGCTCGATGACAACGCCGCTCGGATCATCGAGAAAAATCTGATGCAGGTTCAGATCGGGCACCGTGCGCTCGCGAAACGGCACGGAGGCTTTTTTAAGATGAGCGACCATCCCGCTTACATCGGTTGCTGAAAAAGCAATGTGATCGAAGGTGCCCGTGCCCCCTTTGAGGCTCGCAACGTCCCGATCACCAAGATAGTCTTTGAGACCTTGCGGATCATTCGGATCGATGCCGATGATATGCACAATCGCGTTGTCATAAGAATCATGGTTGCCGTTGTACAGCCAGAGACCGGGGAAATTGAACTTTGGTCGTGGACCAACGGTGAATCCCATGACTTCCGTGTAAAACTTGCGGGTTGCTTCGAGATCGAGAGTACGGATCGAATAGTGGGCGATTTTGTTCAGCGGCATGATGTCTCCTGCGGTTCGCGAATGTAAGCAAGCGCATGGACCTGCGGCGGCTTGCCCGGGAAAGGAATAAGGTCGTCTATTTGCCTGCATGCTGTCAAGGCTCGCCATACAATTCGCCGATGCGATCATGAACCGGTAAACTGCATACGACAAAATCGTTGCGCCCGGCGCGAGACTCTAACGCCAATAGGGATTTACCGCGGACATGGGGCTGCTTAAATCGTTCATCGCACAGCATCTCGGCGCCCGTTCTCCCGGCGAGGAAGGCAGCGCTGCGCCTTTGAGAGTATCCGCGGACTCTCGCGCTAATGCGGTCATCGCCGAATGGATCAATCAGGGCTTGCCGGTGCCGGCGCCGCACATTGTGAAGCAGGCGGTCGTTCGCTCGTATGCGCGACGCTATGGGAGCCGCGTATTTGTCGAAACCGGCACGTATTTTGGCGACATGGTCGATGCGATGAAGAGCGATTTCGACCGCGTGTACTCGATCGAATTGAGCGAAAAACTGCACGCCCGAGCATGTGAACGTTTCGACGGTGATCCGTGTGTCGAACTCATTCAAGGCGATAGCGGCAGCGTGATGAAATCCGTCATGATGAAGCTTAATGCGCCTGCACTATTCTGGTTGGATGGACATTGGTCAGCGGGCGTCACCGCGCGCGGTGAGCGCGACACGCCGGTCCGCGAAGAACTCGATGCGATACTGTCGACAGCAAAGTCGCGGCATGTGATTCTCATCGACGATGCGCGCTGCTTCGGGCACGATGCGGGTTATCCGACCGTGGACGCACTGCGCGCGCAAATACACGCGCTTGCGCCGCACATGACCATCACGGTGGATATAGACATCATTCGCATCACGCCTGACGTTCAGCGCTCGAACTGATGTGCATTCGAATACAACCGTAGGGTGGAGGGATTATGAGCCGTTCGAAGTCATTGATCGTTGTGAGCGCAATGATCGCAACGCTGGTTTCTCTGCTGCCGTTTGCGGCGAGAGCGCAAAGCGAATCGCTTCGACTCGGCTTCCTGACAGTGCGGTCCGGCGCTCTCGCTGCCGGCGGGAAGCAGATGGAAGAAGGCATCACGCTATTCCTCAAACAGCGCAATTACATGCTTGCCGGCCGCAAAGTAGAGCTTTTCATCGCGGACACGGGCGGGCAGCCGGCCCTCGCGAAGAGCAAGACGCAAGAGCTTGTCGAACGCGATAAAGTGCATGTCATTATCGGACCGCTCGCAACGTTTGAAGCGCTTGCGATCGACGATTACATCCGGGATGCGCGGGTACCTCTGATCACGCCGACCTCCGCGGCGCAAAACGATCTCGCGCAGCAGAAGAAAAGCGATTATGTGCTGCACGCCGTCGGCACTGCAGCTCAGCCGATGCATGTGCTGGGCGAATATGCAGCGAAGAAACTTGCTCTAAAGCGCGTAGCAACTATCGCGGATGACTTTACCTACGGACACGAAGGCGAAGCCGGATTCCAATATGCCTACGAGGAGAATGGCGGCAAAGTCGTGCAGAAGCTTTGGTCGCCGCTCAACGTTGCCGATTACGGCTCGTATGTGACGCGGATCAAATCAAACGTGGATGGCGTTTACGCCGGTTTCGCCGGCATCAATGGCCTGCGCTTTCTGCGTCCGCTCAATGAGTACGGTTTGAAAGCGAAGGTGGCTGTGCTCGGCAATCCCACATGCGTGGATGAAGGCGTGCTGAAAAACATGGGTGACGAAGCGCTCGGCGTTTATTCGGCGAGCTGGTATACCGCAACCATCGATTCACCGGACAACAAACGCTTCGTGCAGGCGGTCATGGACGAATACAAAACAGTGCCGGGCTTTTATACGGCTGGCACTTACACAGCCGGACTGTTCCTCGAAGAGGCCATGAAGGCGATCAACGGCAAAGTCGAAGATAAGGCGGGATTTGTCCGGGCGCTGCATAACGTGCGCGTCTCGAGCGGCCCGATGGGCCCGATTCGCCTCGACGAATACGGCAAGCCCATACTCAACATCTATATCCGCAAGGTCGAGCGCAAAAACGGCCAGTTGGTCAATACGATCGTCGACACGGTGCCGAACGTGGGACAGTTCTGGAAGTACGACGCGAAACAGTTTCTCGCCAACCCGCCCTACTCGCGCGACTATCCGCCGTCTAAAAACCTCGAATGACTTCTTAGATCACAACAACCGCAGATAGACGCTGATCACAAGGCCGACAAACCGATGTCGCGAGCGTGGGAGGCCACGAATGCTCTTGCCTCAGCCTTTCACTTATATCGGGTTCAACGGTGGTTAACCAAAGGTCTTAAATGCCTATCGTTAAAGTGAACGGCGCGGACGTCGATTACATTCAGACCGGGTCGGGACGCGATCTCGTGCTGCTGCATTCACTGCTTGCCGACCGCACGGCGTTTGATCACGTCGTACCGGCGCTTGCAAAGAAACGCCGGCTGACCCTCGTCAATCTGCCCGGTTATGGTGGCTCCGCACCGCATGGTGACAGTGTGGAAGCTTATGCCGATCACGTTGCCGCACTGCTGCGCGGGCTCGAGCTTCCACATGCAACCGATGTCCTCGGCAATGGCCTCGGCGGCTTTATCGCGGTGGCGCTCGCGTGCCGGCATGGCACGGCTTTCGACCGGCTCGTCATCGCCGACTCGCTGGCGACGTTTCCACCGGCAGGCAAGGAACCGCTGCGCTTAATGGGGGAGCGCGTTCGGGCACACGGCATGAGCGCAGTGCTCGATGCGGCAATCAACCGCATGTTTGCACCGGCGTTCATTGCAGCGAATCCCGCTATCGTCGAGGAGCGCAAAGCAGTGCTCGCTAAAGCAGATCCTGTTTGCTTCAGCATCGCCTGCGCAGCGCTTGCCCGAGTCGACCTCACGCCGTTGCTCAATACCATTGCGAACCGCACATTCGTCATGGTGGGCGCGCTCGACGGAGCGACACCGGCGCCGTTGGCGCGTGAACTCGCCAACGGTATTCCAGGCGGGAAATTCCTGAAGATTCCCGAGTGCGGACACTGCCCGCAAATCGAGAAGCCCGAAACCTTCGTCAGCGAGATCGAGCGATTTTTGGATTAAGCCGATGCCGCCAGGTATCGCTTCAGCCAGCCTATCGCTTGATCTTCAACAGCCGCGCCGCATTCGCGCCCATGATGAGTTCTTTATCGCCGCGCGCAAGCCGGGGAACGCTCTCGATCAGCTTGACGGGGTTTTCCTCCCCCATGTCATATGGATAATCCGTGCCGAGCAGCACATGGTCGGGGCCGTACTTGTCGATTAACTGCCGGAGCATTTGCGTATCGAAGGTGATGGTGTCGAAATAAAATTTCTTGAGGTAGCTTGACGGCGCTTTTTTTATGACTGTGCGGCAATCCGGCCGCGCGCGATGCGCATGGTCCATGCGGGCCCAATAGTGTGCGAGATAACCGCCGGCATGCGGCAGCACAACCTTCAACCTCGGATTGCGGTCGATTACGCCGTCGAATATTAGATGGCTTACCGCGACCGTCGTTTCCAGCGGATTGCCGATAACGTTGTTGAAGTAGTGATCCATGAGCCGGTCGCCCTGCGTGTAGCCGAGCGGGTGCATGAAGATCACGATGTCGAGCTCCTGCGCCTTGGCAAAGAATTTCTCGAGACCCAGACTCGGGTCGGTGAGATCCTTGCCGTTGACGTTGGGGAGAATCTCGACGCCGCGCATGCCGAGATTTTTCACGCAGTTCTCGAGCTCGGCGACGGCAAGGTCTGCATTTTGCAGCGGCACCGTTCCCATTGCGACGAAGCGATCCGGCCACGTTGCCGCGATTTCCGCAAGCCGCTCGTTCGCCATGCGCGCGAGCTCACGGCCGAGATCCGGCTCACTCCAGTATATGCACTGATTGGGCGCCGGGCATACCGCTTGCACGTCGACGCCCATGCGGTCCATGTCCTTTAGCCTCACTTCGATGGTCGTGAGCTTCGGCCCGCGATCCTTTATCTGCTTCACGTTCACTTCGCGCGTCAGCGCGTTAGCGAACTGTCCGGACGGTTCGTACTGGCTCGCGTTCAGCGGCGCGACTTTTTCCGCTATCGCCGGATTCTGGTAATGGCAATGAATGTCGACCCGCAGGCTGCGGCCTTTACGATCGCGCACCGTTTTGGTCGAGGCGGCAGCACGCGGCCTGGCCGCCGTTTTCATCGAGGCCTGACGCGCGAACAGCGCAGGCCGATGGACATGGGTGGAATCAGTGCAACCGGGCGTGCAGGTGAACATCATGTCGGCATTTCCTTTATGAAAGTAGTAATTAGCTTGTTACCGTTTGCGATCCCTCTGTCCTCCGTCTCTGCTATGTGGCTGTTTCTTGCGAACGGCTCCGTTCATCGCACGCTACGTACGAGCCTTGTTTGCTAATGCACGCCCAGATGTTGAGTAATGAGCGCTTGATTGTCCCGCACTTCGATCGCGCGTCCCGCAAAAACGACACGACCGGTGTTCAGCATCACGACATCATCGGCGAGATCGAATGCGAGCTTGACGTTCTGCTCTACCAGCACGATCGACTGCCCTTCTGCTTTCAGGCGCGCAATCGTCCGCCCCACTTCGGCGACGATCAATGGCGCGAGTCCTTCAGACGGCTCATCCATCAGCAGCAGCCGCGGATTACCCATTAACGCGCGGCCGATCGCGAGCATCTGCTGCTCGCCGCCGGATAACGAACCCGCCGCCTGCTCGAGCCGCTCTTTGAGCCGCGGGAAAAGTTCAGTCACGCGGTCGAACGTCCAGGCATTTCCACCCATACCGCGCGATTGACGCGCGACGAGCAGATTCTCGCGCACGCTGAGCGTTGGAAAAATGCGCCGGCCCTGCGGCACGAAGCCGACGCCTTTGCGCGAGATCAATTCGGGTGTCAGCCGTGTGACCGGCTCGCCGAATACACGAATGTCGCCGTCCCGTGGCGGGACGAATCCTATGATCGAGCTCATGCAAGTCGTCTTGCCCGCGCCGTTGCGTCCCAGGAGGGCGAGCACGCGCCCGGCCTCAAACGAAAACGACACATCATGCAGTACATGACTGTCGCCATAAAGCGTGTTGATGCCATTCAGAGCGAGGGCTTCAGTCACCGAGGTAGACCTCGCGCGTCTTTGGATTGGCAACGACTTCGCTGCGCGTCCCTTCGACAATCACGCTGCCGTAGTGCAGCACAGTGATGTGTTCAGCGAGATCGAGCGCAGTGTCCATGTCGTGCTCGATCATGACCACCGTAGTTTCGCGCGGGATGTCGGCAATCAGTTGTTTAATCGAACCGCGCTCCTCGCGCGACAAGCCTGCGAGCGGCTCGTCGAGCAGCAACAGCTTCGGTTTTTGCGCGAGTGCTAGGGCGATCTCGACGCGCCGCTTTTCTCCGTACGAGACCACGCCGAGTGGTTTCGCCGCGAGATGCGCGAGACCGACGCGCTCCAGTACTGCGCGCGCTTCAACATAGAGGTGCGAAAGCGCAGATAGCGGCGTGAACATGTTCCAGCGCGCCTTTGTCAGCCCGAGCAATGACAGTGCAACGTTATGTTCGAGGGTATCCTGACCGAAGAGCGTGATTATCTGATAAGTGCGAGCGAGTCCGCGATGCGCGCGCTGATGCGGTGTCAGGCGCTGCACCTCTTCGCCAAACATGCAGATGGTGCCGCTGTCGCGCCGCAGATCGCCCGTGATGAGATTGAAGAGTGTGGTCTTGCCAGCGCCGTTGGGGCCGATGATGAGCCTGCGCTCGCCTGTTTTTACTTCGAGCGAGATGCCATTCGTGGCAGGAAGGCCGCCGAACGCTTTCTTGAGCGCAGTGATGTTGAGGGCAGGTATCACCGCGTGCTCCAGCGCGCCCATAAGCGCTTCACGCCAGGCACGAGCCCGTCGGGCATGAAGATCACGATGACGACAAACACGAACCCGAGCAGCATGTTCCAGCGCTCGATGTAAGACGACACATAGTTCTTGAGTATCATCACTATCGCTGCGCCGATCACCGGACCCGCGAGCGTGCCGGATCCGCCGGCAATCACGCCGATCAATCCTTCCGCCGAACTTGTCAGCGAGAGCGACGCCGGATGTATGTACTTATGGTAGTAAACGAACAGGAGGCCCGATGCCGCGCCCCAAAATCCGGCGTAAACGAATGTAATCCAGCGCACGAGCCACACGTGATGTCCGAGCGCACTCATGCGCCGCGGCTGATCGCGCGTGCCTTTGAGGACGGCACCGAATGGCGATCCGACGAATCGTGCGATGAGCCATAACGCTACAACGGTGACGGCGAGCGCAAAAAAATAAAACGCAGTCGGATCGTCAAGACTCACGCCGAACGGCGCAGGCCTGGTCAGTCCGCGCAAGCCATTGTCGCCCTCGGTGACCGACACCCAGCGATACGCGGTGCCCCATAGCACCTGCGACAACGCGAGCGTGAGCATGAGAAATCCGAGTCCTGTCGCGCGCAATGCGATGAGTCCGAACAGCGCCGCCATCAGCGTGGTCGCAGCAAGCGCAATCGGCGCGGCCATCCAGTGTGCGATGCCCAGTTTCAGATACAGCCATGCGGATAGATAGGCGGCGACGCCGAGATAAGCGGCGTGGCCCAGCGAGGGCAGGCCCGCATAGCCAACAAGAAGATTGAGGCTGGCGGCAAAAATCACCGCAATCAAAATCTGGCTCGTGAAATTGATGTAATAGTCGCCGGCGATGAAGGGCAGCGCGATCAATGCAATCAAGAGTCCGAGCCACAGCAAATTTTTCGCCAGCCGATCGCTGCCATTCAACGCGGTGCCTGCTGCGGTGCTCAAGAGGTGGCCTTTCCGAACATTCCCCTTGGCCGGAAAGCGATAACGAAGATCATGGGTAAAAAGAGGATCACATAAGCGAGATCAGGTAGCAGCGCCGAACCAAATGTATAGATGAACCCGATAATGAAGCTGCCGACGAAGGCGCCGGCAAGGCTGCCGACGCCGCCGAGTATGACGACGATCAACGCGAGCGGCAGCATATCGCCGTCGAGTCCGGGGTATGCGGACAGGATGGGACCGCCGATGACGCCGCCCGCGCCAGCGAGTGCCGCGCCGAGGCAAAACACAATCGTAAACAGCTTTGAGACCGGGATTCCGACGGCTCGCGCCATCTGCATATCATCGACGCCCGCGCGAATCATCGCGCCCAGCCGCGTGCGTTCCATGAGCAGGTAAAGGGCGATTGCAGTGACAACTGCAATACCGATGACCGCCAGCCGATAGCTTGGGAACGCGACACCGGCGATGATCAGCGGTTTACGCAGCGATTCCGGTGTCGGCACAGGAATCGGATCGCCGCCCCACACTATCAAACAAAAGTCCGCGATGATGAAAGCGAAACCCAGCGTCACGAGCACCTGGCCAAGCGCATTACCAGCGAGCGCGCGCAAAATGAAGCGTTCGAGCAGACCGCCAAAAAGCGCAACGACAAGTCCTGCGAGGAGGGCGGCGAGCCATAAATTCGGCGCGAACTTCAGAACCGAAACGCCCACGTAAGCGCCCAGCATGAAGAGCGCGCCATGCGTCAGATTGGCGATCCGCATGAGCCCGAAAATCAGCGAGAAGCCAGACGACAGCAGAAAGAGCAGCCCGCCTAGCGCGAGGCTGTTCAGAGTTTGAATGATCCAGAATTGCACGTCGGGAAAGCGGCGGGCCGACGGCTTTGCGGCCCCGTCGCTCAGTTACTGTTCGAGATTTTTCGCGGGCGGGAAGTCGCGCGAGTACACCGGATTCTTCAGGAACTCCTCGGGCTTGTACGTCCAGAACTGGCTCACGTTTGGATACGTATGGATGACTGAATTGACGAGCCGGCCTTCCTTGCGCTCGACTTTGCGTATGTAAACGTTGCCGACGACATTGCCGTACGCATCGAATGACACGGGGCCGCGACACGTATCGACCTTGGTTGCACGCAGCGCCTTCATGAAGGCCTGCTTGTCTTCCACCTTGCCCTTGATCGCTTCGAGCGCGGCCTGAAACACCGCACCATTCGTATACGTTGCGGCCGCGTAGAAACCGGGATCATATTTCGCTTCGGCGCGGAAGGCGGGTGCGAATTTACGATTGATCGGATTGTCGATTTCGGCTGAATACCAGCAGGCGGTCAGGATGCCGAGCGCCTCGTCGCCCATGTTGCGCAGTACCGCTTCGTCGAACGCCGTCATGCCGCCGACGACGTTGATCTTGCCCTTCAACCCGTATTCGTTGAACTGGCGGTACCAGCGAAAGCCGTTCGAGCCCGCGAAGCCGAGGAAGATACCGTCAATCTTTTGGCTCATTTGCGCGAGGTAAGTGCTGTAATCGGGCACTGTGAGCGGCGGAAAAAGCTTCTGCACGATCTTGCCGCCCGCTTCCTCGAACACGCGCTGAAACCCGGCGCACATTTCATGGCCATATGGAATGTCGTCTGCGATTACCGCCATGCGCTGATACTTGAGCGTCTTCGCGGAATAGTCGGCCATCGGTTGTGAGCACTGCGACGACGTCGATGTTGCGCGAACAAACCACGGGTTGGGCTTGCGCTGGGTCATGTCCTCGGCCGCTGCGACTGACATTGTCGGCACCTGCTGATCACGAATGTAGTCGTCAATCGCGAGCGCGGACCCGGCATCGAGCGGCCCCATGAGCGCATGCACACGATTTTTCTCGACCAGCTCCTGCGTCTTGGTGCGGGCCGTGGCCGGCGCGCCCGCCGTGTCGGCGACGATCAAGTCGATCTTGCGGCCGGCGAGTGTGTTATTGCGTTCGCGCAAATACATGACGAGCGCGCGTTCCATGTCGAGCCCACCCGAGGCCAGCGGGCCCGTTTTCACAGTTAGCAATCCGAGCCGGATCGGCTCGCCCTGCGCGTTCGCGACGGGAATACCGAGCGCTGAGATGCCGAGTCCGGCGCCGGCCGCCTGCACAAAACGTCTGCGGGTGATGCTCATATCACACTCCTCGATGTTCAATTATTTTGTTTCGCCTGCGACGCGCGCGTGCCGCGCCGCGTCCGTAGCCGGGCTCAGTTTTTCATACAACTGCTCGTTGGTGATGACCCAGCCAAGACAGCGTGCAATGTTTTGCAATCCGAGCACATGGAGATCGTTACCATACATGCTCGCCACGCAATCCGAAAGCACGACGACGCGGTAATCGAAGTTGAACGCCGTGAAAGACGTATTCAGCACGCAGGTGTTGGTGTTGATCCCCATTAGCACCACGTTGCGCACGCCCAGCGTATCGAGCAGGAAGCGCAAATCGGTTCCGTAGAAACAGTCGAGGCGCTTTTTGTTGTCGATTACATAATCGCCTTCGCGGAATAGCTCGGGAATGATCTCGGTGCCGCGCGAGCCCTCGATATTGTGCTCACGCACAGTGCTCGTGCGACCCGGCGTCAGACGGTCGCGCTCGCCGAGCGCCGCATGCATGGCGCGCCAAAACGGCGAAACCATGCCTTCACTGCCAAGCCCAGGAATGCGGCGATAGACGAGAATCACGTGAATGACCGGTACGCCTTTGTCGTGTACGAAGTCGAGCGCGGCGCGTGCATTGGCGATGACGCGTTTGGCGTCTTCCGGTTGGGCCGGCATCGTCGCCACGTCCATATCGAGGTGACCGCGGTGCATATCGATGGTGACAATCGCCGTTTCGCGGGCGTCGAGCTCGAGCTCGTCATACAACCCGTTCATCAGGCTCGATCGATCGACGATCTCGATTTGACGCACCATCGGCAGCAATCAGTGCGCGGGATTCTTCGGTGCGTCCGGCTGCTTACCGGGGAGCGCGCGGTCGAACGCCTCTATCTTCATGCACTCAGTGAACACGCGCATGACGACCGGTACGGACGACACGTCGCAATTGAAATAATTCTTCGCCCCTATTACCTGCGAAGCGACACAGATGTCCGCGATCGTTGGCGAATCACCGTGACAAAAGCGGCCGGTTTCTTGTTCGTTCACAAGATGCGCTTCGACGGCCTGCAGAGCTTGCAAGGACCAATGCGCAAGCCAGCGATTACGCGCCGGCTCGTCAACGTGCAGCTCCTTTTCTAGATACGCGCGAATTCGCGGTACGATCAGCGGATGACCGTCGCTTACGCAGATCTGCGCGAGTCCGCGCACGCGCGCGCGTCCGCGTGCATCTTTCGGCAGCAGTGGCGGCTGAGCATGAGTCTCTTCCAGATACTCCATGATTGCCATCGACTGAAATAGCGGCGGCCCGTTATCGACGATCAGCGCCGGCACGACGCCCTGCGGATTGACTGCCCTGTATTCGTCGCTGTGCTGCTTGCCTTGCAGGAGATCGATCGATACCTGTTCGACCGGCAACCCTTTGAGACCCAGCGCAACACGAACACGATAGGTCGCCAGAGAACGCCAAAATCCATAGAGCTTCATGCGTCAGATCTCCATACTCAGCGCGCAGCGGGAATTATAGGCAACAAAACATACGCCGGTCGTTGGGCGCCAAAGTGCAGGGTCACGCGGTTAGCCGAATACACCCGCTGGACGGTCACGAGGATCGTCATGCAAAAACGGGCCGCACCCGGTCAGCTCGTTCTTGAAATTGGATAACTTGCCGCCGCTGCCGCCGGGGTATACGTAGTCGCGACCGCGCACGGTCAATGCAATGCGATAGCCTGCCGGCACGACAACAGAGGTCGGCCATAACTCAATGTCGAGCTCGACGATTTCATCGGGCTCGAGAGGCTGCAGTTCATCATGCGTGTGATACGGACGAAAAGGCGTCGAGAGTTTTCGGTCCAGCTTGCGATGAGACGCACGCAGCCATCCCTGCGCGACCGGCGTATGCGGATCGATTGCTCCTTGAAAAGCCACTTCCTTGAAGTCCGCTGAAAACACGCGCAGTACGAGAAACAGATCCGCGTCTGCAGTCGATGACGAAACGAACAGCTTCGCTGCCGACGGACCAGTGATTTCAGTTGCCGCGGTCAGCGGCGGCGATACAAATGTGAGACCGTCGCCCATCGCGTCGTACGCGATGCTCGTCTCTGCTTCGTTCGGCTCGGCTGACAGCGCTTGCATCACCGGATCAAGATACATCTTCGTCCATTGCGTGCGCGCGATCGGCCATTGCGGCTCCGGGCGCTCGACGAAGCGTGCCGGATTCGGATGACGTATCTGCAACTGCACGCGCGGTTGCTGCTCGCGCCAGCCGTTGTCTTCCCCTTTTAGAAACTGTCCGAAGAAACGTTTCTGGAGACCGACGCCATAGTCCGTGTAGAAATGCGTCCAATGCTCGATGCCGTGCGCTTCCAGCCATTTATCCTTCGACGCCGCGCGCATATATCCCTCGAAATTGCCGCGCGGATGCAGCCCTTGTCCGCCCCAGTTCGCCGCCGAGAGAAATGGTACGGTCACTTTTTCCCATTGCGGCGAACGCGCCTTGTGATACGCATCATCGAGCGGATGGGCGCATATCTCGCTGCCGAAATCAACGCGATTCGCGTCGAGCTCGGCGTCGCTCAAAAGTTCATCCCCGCATATCAGCTGTCCGGTGACACGGCTGCGACCGCCTCTTTCGCCGCAGCCATACTGCACCGTCTTCACCTGCATGTCGTACCAGTTTTCCCAGAACGTGCTCAGGATGCCGCCATGGTGCGTCATGTCGCGGTACCAGTCGGCAGCGCCTTCCCAGATGCACATGGCGGCAAGATGCGGTGGCTGCAGCGATGCGACGTGCCATTGATTGATGCCATAGTAGGAGATGCCGTTGAGACCTATCCTGCCGGTCGACCACGGCTGGCGCGCAGCCCACTCGATACAGTCATGGAAGTCCCTGGTTTCCCGTGGCGAGAAACAATCGATGCGGCCGGGCGACCGGCCGGTGCCGCGCGAATCGACACGCACGACTGCGTAGCCGTCTGGTACCCATTTTTCCGGATCCACGACTTCCCAGTTCTGATACTTGTTTGACGAACCGGCGGCGACGTCGGGATGTGTCGTGATCATGCGCTGCCACGCACTCGGGTAGCCATCCTCGAAGTGCAGGCCTTTTGCATATGGACCGTAACTGAGAATCACCGGATAGCGCGCTGCGTCGGGCGGCCGGAAGACATCGGCGCGCAGAACGAGGCCGTCGTCCATCGGTAATGCAACGTCCCACTCAATGCACATGCCGTCGCGAACTTCGCTGACTGGCGGCCTCATTCAACGCCTCCAACAATGATGGCCTTGTACATTCTGTGCTGCACTTCGGCGCGTGATAATTTGACTCTAGCCTCCGGCGCGTGTCAACTTAGCGCCCCTGACTTGAGTACAAAGAGGAGAGGCAAGTGAAGATCGGAGTTGTCGGCATCGGAAAAATGGGTGCTGCGATTGCAACGCGGCTGCTGGGGCTCGGCCACGAAGTCGTGGTCTGGAATCGTAGCGCCGAAAAAGCAAAAGCAGTGTCGGGCGCAAAAGTAGCCGCGACGCCGCGCGAATTGGCGAGCGACGTTGAGACGATCATTAGCATACTCACCAACGCTGCAGCGATCGACGCCGCTTACGAAGGCGCGGATGGACTCTTGAAGGGCGACATCCAAGGCAAGCTCTTTATCGAGATGAGCACTGTGCGGCCGCAGACTGAAAAACAGCTCGCCGCAAAAGCGCGTGCACTTGGCGCTGCATTCATCGATTGCCCGGTAGGCGGCACCGTGGGGCCGGCACGCGAAGGCAAGCTGCTCGGCTTCGTAGGCGGCGATGCTGACGACGTGGCGCGCGCCCGCCCGTTGCTCGAACAGATGTGCCGCCGCGTCGAGCACGTCGGGCCGGTCGGATCCGGCGCCAGCATGAAACTCGCGATCAACCTGCCACTGCTTGTTTACTGGCAGGCGCTCGGTGAAGCACTGCTGCTATGCAAACCGCTGGGCCTGGACCCCGCACGTCTGATGAATATCTTCGCCGACACGTCGGGCGGTCCCAACGTTTTGAAAGTACGCGGACCATCGATTGCCGCTGCATTGAATGGCGGCGATTCGGGGCCAGTGACTTTCGATGTCGATTCGATACGCAAAGACCTGCAAACGATGATCGAAGAAGCGCAGGGACTCGGCGGCACGCTGCCCGTCACCGCGCGTGCACTCGAATGCTTCGACCAGGCATCGCGCGATGGATTGGGTAAAAGCGACGCGGCAGTTCTGCCCGTACGCTGGTCCACCGCGGCAAAGCGCTAGTTCACGCTCCACAGTGGCCAGCACGCCGGCTTGCGGTTACATTGGCACCCTGACGGGCGTCGGAAGGCGCCCTTTATTTACCCGAACGTAAAAAGGATTCGACATGATCTATGAAGTGAGGACGTACGATCTGAAGCCGCATTCCGTGCCGGAAGTCGAACAGAGATTCGGCGAGGCGTATGAGCAGCGCAAGAAATATTCGCCGCTCGCGGCGTTCTGGCACACCGAGATCGGACCGCTGAATCAGATCATCCACGTGTGGGGTTACAAGGACCTCGAAGAGCGCGGCCGCATTCGCGCCGCCGCCGTGAAAGACGGCAGCTGGCCGCCGAAGATCAAAGAGTTTCTCGTGAGCCAGCGCGCCGACATCATGACACCGCTTTCGATGTCGCCGGAGCTCAAGCCCGCGAAGGTCGGGCCGTACTTTGAGATGCGCACATACACGCTCGCCAATAGCGGCGAGCTGCCGAAGCTTCACAAGCTATGGGAAGTCGGCATTCCCGAGCGTACCAAATTGAGCCCGCTGTGCGCGGCATGGATTTCGGAATTGGGAGGTCTCAACAAGTTCATTCATATCTGGCCATACAAGTCGATCGATGAGCGCAACCAGGTGCGCGACAGAGCGAAAGCGGCTGGCGTATGGCCGCCCTCGCTGTTGTCGAAAAAATTAGGACTGCCCGGTTACGAGATGGTCGCGCAGGAAAACAAAATCTTAATGCCGTCGGCGTTCTCGCCTATCCAATAAACACGAAGCGCTGACATCTGATCAATCAACGCCACAACGTCCCGATAACAGATTGGCCTCGTTGTTAGAAGACTCGCCGGGAGCTACCCGGCGACTTTTTTATCAATAGTGAAAACGGCACTGTGCGATTTGTAGCGCACCCGCATCGACACGATAAACAAGCCGATGCTCACGATTTATCCGCCGGGACCAAAAGCCTTTCAGATTGCGCTTTAACGGTTCCGGTTTGCCAAGTCCACTAAACGGATGGCGCTGAATATCTTCGATCAAGCTATTGATTTTATCGCGCACTCTCGCATCGGTGCGCGCCCAATAAAGATAATCCTGCCAGGCGCCGGGCGCCCAGACAATTCTCACCGAATCAGTTTATGCGCCCGCCCGCGCCCTGACTTTAAGTCGCGCATCGCCTTAGTAAGCCGGGCGGCGTTCTTGGGGCTCGACAGCAAATAGTCGGTTTCGACGTAGCTGTTGAAATCGTCAAGCGAGATCAGTACAGCTGGTTTGCCGCGCTGGCGCGTAATGATCACCGGCCTGTGGTCATCGTTCACCTTATCCATAGCCTCAGCCAATTTAGCGCGAACAGCAGAGTACGAAATCACTTCCATGGTTCACCTGTACAAGTATTGGTACAAGTCAATGATACCACGTTGCATAGTGACAACCATCGAACGTTAGCGCCTTAGAAGCGGTCTACAACTAAGCGCGCTCATGATTTTAGATTTCGTCCTAAAGCGAAAATAGCAAACGCACGAGGTCGTCGCCCAACGTAGCACCGCGAGCTTAAGTTAATCTCCCGGCCTGAACTTCGTTTCAGGCTTCAATCCCTTGCGCCGCTGCTTTTCGCTGATGCGTCCGTTCTCGAGATATTGTCCCGAGGCCGCGCGTCGCGCGGCTGCATCCCACTGCGGCAGCCAGTCGCCTAGCGAATAACCGAACCACGGCGCCTCCGGACGCAAAGCCGGCAAGCCGAGCCGCTCCCATATTTTTTTGGCGCGCTCCATATACTCCTGGGTCGGCAGCGCGAGCGGCGGCATATCGCCCTTCGTCGTCGCGTCCATCAGCAGCGTCGAGTCTTCTTCATGTTCGCTCTCACGCTTGGGGCCGTGCCCCTGGCCGCGATGCGGCAGTGTCCGCACGTCCTCGACCGGATTCATGCGATACGCCATTGCCCACAGGATCGCATTTGCATTATCGGCATCGATATCGTCATTGACGGCGATGCAAATCTTCCCGCAGTCGCCCTTGAAAAATGCTGCCCCGTTTAACGCGCGCCAGATCTCGGTACGCGGGGTCCCCTTCTCGATGGTGATGAGCGTGACGCGGAGAAGTCCCGTCAACGGTTCATGTAGGGATACGTGCTTCACGCCACGGATGCCGAGCGTCGTGCGCAAATGCGCGAGGAAGAGCGGCTCATAGGCGACGCGCTTGATAACGCTCGATTCGCTTGGTGCGACCTGGCTGATATACGAGGGGATGATCGCGTTGCTGCGATGACTGATCGCCGTCACGCGCATCGGCATGTTGTATTCCTCGAGGGCGACATGTCCGTGCGACTCACCAAAGGGTGCTTCGGGTTCGACATACTCAGTATCGATGAAACCCTCGATGACCACTTCCGACTCGGCGGGCACGAGCAAATCCACGGTCCTCGCTTTGACGACGTTGATTGGCACGCCCGCGAGTCCGCCGGCGACGTCGAACTCATCGACGTCGATCGGCAGCTTTTGCGGGCCCATGAAAGCAACGTACGGCGGACAGCCGAGAACGATCGCGCACGGCATCTGTCTGTCGCCGCGCTTCTGGTGCTTGAGGTAATGCTGATAACCGCCGGCGCCGCCGACGCGTGTCGCCATGCGCACGACGAGCCGGTCAGGCGCTTTCAAAGCTGCGCGGTAGGTGCCCATGTTCTGCACGCCGGTTTCCGGATCGCGCGTGATCACGTTGGTGGCCGTCAGCGTAGGCGCGCTATCAAACCCCGGCGTCGACACGGGTATCGGCAGCGTATCCAGTCCGTGGCCCTCGCCCTGCAACGCGGCGCCTTCCATCACGACGTCGTGACACGGCGCATTCGTGACATGGTGCGGACGGATCGGATGAGCAATCGCATCGTCCCACTTGGCCTGGATGTCTTCGACCGGCACGCCCATGCCGAGACTGTAAATGGCGCGATTCGCCGCAATCGCACCGACGACTACCGGCATTGCATACTCGCGGCCGCGGCCGTCGACAACATTGTTGAAAAGGAACGCCTTGCGCGCCGATTCCTCAATGCCGCCGACGAATTGCCAGCGCACGAGCGCATGCAGCTCCGCATCCTTGTCGATCGGTTCGTCGATCGCCAGCAACAATCCCTGCGCGCGGAGCGCCTCGAGATGTGCATGCAGGTCGGGATAGCCGCGCGTGGCGTCGGTCATTTTGGATTTCGCTCCGGAAAGCGTGTGCGATAATAAGCTCAAACAAACCGCACGCTAGTTTAGTGAGACACGTTCCGCGTTCGTGCGCTGATTTTAAGCGAAAGCACGCACGTTCGGTGATGCGCTGAAGGCTCCCTTTTGAAAGCAGCCCCTTTCGAGTACGTGCGCGCCGCTTCAGTCAGCGAAGCGTGCGAACTGCTGCGCCAGGACGGCGACGATATCAAGCTGATTGCGGGCGGACAAAGCCTGGCTCCGATGATGGCGATGCGTCTCACGCGGCCATCGCGGCTCGTCGACATCAATGAAATCGCTGCCCTCAAATTCATCGCACTCGAACGCAATGCAGCGCGCATTGGCGCCTGCACCCGGCAATGCGACCTCGCTCGTCACAATGTGCTCGCCGAGCGGGTGCCGCTTTTGCGCAAGGCGCTGGCGTGGGTCGGCCATACACAGACCCGCAATCGCGGGACGGTCGGCGGCAGCCTTGCACATGCGGATCCCGCGGCCGAGTTGCCGCTCGTAGCGCAGGTTTTGGGCGCAGAGATGCATGTGCGTTCATGTGATGGCAGGCGCGCGTTGACTGCGTGCGGATTTTTTATGGGCCCGCTGACTACCGCGCTCGATGCAAAGGAATGCCTCGAGGAAATACACTGGCCAGTGTGGAACGAACGCCGCGTCGGCTCCTCATTCATGGAAGTCAGCCGGCGTCACGGTGACTTCGCGATGATTGAGGCGTGTGCGCAAGTGGCGGTCGACGATAACGGTCATTGCACTAGAGTCGTGTTCGGTCTTGGCGGCGGAGGGTACTACGCCGCTCGCGTTCCCTGCTCTATCCGCGCGCTTGATTGGCACACGCCTCGACGACGATCTTGTCCAAAGCGTCGCGCAAGAAGCTGCGGTACAACTTGATGCCGGCAGCGATCTTCATGCAAGCGCGGAGTACCGCAAGCACCTTGCGACGGTGCTTGCCGCTCGCGTGATCCGCGCGGCTGCTGCGGAAGCGTTAGACAAGTCGTGACCGAAAAACTCTACGCAATCGCCGTTGAGGTCAACGGCAAGCGACGCACCGCCAATGTACCGGCGCGCTTATCGCTCGTCGATTGGCTGAGAGACGAGTTGCGCCTGACCGGCACGCATGTCGGCTGCGAACATGGCATATGCGGCGCATGCTCGGTTCTGCTCGACGGTGATCCGGTGCGCTCGTGCCTCATGTTCGCCGTGCAAGCCGACGGTCATCGCGTCACCACTGTCGAAGGGCTTTGCAATGCAGATGGCTCGCCAAGCGCATTGCAGGATAGCTTTTGCCATACGCACGCACTGCAATGCGGGTATTGCACACCCGGCATGCTGATCGCAGCGCACGCACTGCTCCAGGCCATTCCTCAACCGAGCGAAGCGGATATACGTGAAGCCATCGGCGGCAACTTGTGCCGCTGCACCGGCTATCAACAGATCGTCGATGCCGTCAAACACGCTGCTGCGCGTCTGCATGAGGATTCAGCAGTGGATAAACCCGGATGAGAGCTCGAATGGATATTCACGTCATGCGCGTGTATCTGTCCCTGCATCCAACGTCTTAGCATGAACGAGACATTTCGCTATATCGGCAAGCAGCGCAGAACGAAAGAAGACCCGCGCTTCGTAATGGGGCACGGGCGCTTTGTCGCCGACATAGCGCTGCCCGGCATGAAGCATGTCGCGCTCGTTGCATCGCCTTATCCCAGCGCGCGCATCGTTTCGATCAAGACCGACGCCGCGCTCGCACTGCCGGGCGTGCATTATGTATTGACCGGTGAGGAATTTTGCGACGCGACGGATGCACTCGCAATCGGCGTTGATGCACCGAAAGTAATGCGCTATTCACTCGCGCGTGACGTCGTGCGTTACGCCGGCGAGTGGGTCGCAGCGGTGGTGGCGGATACGCGCGCCATCGCCGAAGATGCGGTCGAACGGGTTGAAGTCGAGTACGAGCCGACGCCGCACGTCGTCGACGCGGAACTTGCGGTCGAACACAGCAGCCCGCAAGTTCATCCCGCGCATGGCTCCAACGTGATTCTGCACAAGCACTTTGTGTGGGGCCCGGTCGAAGAGGCGTTTGCCGCCGCGCAACACAAGCTCGCTTTGCGCGCGGTGTGGGGACGCAGTTCGACGGTACCCATCGAAACATTCGGCGTCGCTGCGCAATGGCAGCCGGGACTTCAGATGCTCGACATCTGGGCGTCGATTCAGATGCCGAAATTTCCCGATCAGGCTGCACGCGCGCTGCGCCTGCCCGGCAATGCAGTGCGCGTGCATTACGATGTCGATGTGGGCGGCAGCTATGGTGTTAAGCGCGGCATCAAGCACACGGTGCTCGTTGCCTATCTCGCGAAGCGGCTTGGCATGCCGGTGCGGCTGATCGAAGACCGGCTCGAGAACATGCGCGGCGGAGACATGCACGGTCCGGACCGCATATTCGACATGCAGGTTGCCTTCGACAGCGACGGCACTTTGCGGGCACTGAAAATCCGCGCGCTCGACGACGTCGGCGCGTACGCCGGACGCTCGCCGTTCCAGCTCGGCAAACCGGTGACCGCGATCTGCGGACCGTACCGCATCGGCGCGATCGAGTACGAGCCTATCGCGGTATTGACCAACAAGACGCCCGAAGAAGCGGTGCGTGGTTTCGGCCAGGCGCCGACCAACTTCGCACTCGAACGCACGCTCGACAGCGTCGCGCGTCATCTCAATATGGATCCGATCGAGCTGCGGCGACGCAACCTGATCCGCAGAGACGAATTTCCGTATCTGATTCCGAGCGGTTCCACTTACGATTCGGGTGATTACCACGCCGTGCTCGACAAGGCACTCAAGGCAATCGACCATCCGGCGCTGCTTATGGAGCGCGACAGTGCGCGCCGCGCCGGCAAGCTGGCGGGCATCGGCATCTCGACGTGTCTCGAACCCAATGGCGGCAATTCCGGATTCGAGCCGCTGCTGAATCCTAAAAACGATACGACCACCTGGATGGACTCGTGCCTTGTGCGCGTCGATTTGTCGGGCGCTATTACGGGCGTCATGGGCACGTCGTCATCGGGCCAGGGCCACGAAACGCTGGTGTCGACAGTGATCGGCGAAATTCTCGAACGGGATCCCGCTGATGTCCGCGTCGTTCGTGCCGACTCCCTGCAGGCGCTGCCGTCCAATAGTCCGGTGGGCAGCCGCATGGCGATTATGCTTGGCGGTGCAGCGGCCGGCGCGGCCCGCAAAATCAAGGAAACGCTGATCGACATCGCCGCGCACAATCTCGGCTGCACGCTCGAGTCCGTCGAATACGAAAACGGCAACGTAAGTGTGCGGGGGCGGCCGGACAAGCGCATGACGTGGGATGACCTGATTGCAATCGCGCACCGAAAGATCCATCAGATGCCCGCAGGGCTCGAGCCGGGTTTACAGGCGAAATTTGTATGGGAAGTGCCAACCGGTGGCGCGCTGCCCACCGCAGATGGGACCATACAAATCTATCCGTGCTATTCGTTCGAAGCGCATGTCGTCTATGTAGAAATCGACGGCGATACCGCAGCGCCGATACTCCGTAGGTACGTCTGCGGCCACGATTGCGGCGTCATGATCACGCCGGACATCGTGCACGGCATGACCTACGGCGGCATCGCGCATGGCATCGGCGCCGCGCTTTACGAAAAATTCAGCTACACCGAGGACGGCCAGCTCGCGAGCGGCACCTTCATGGACTATCTGCTGCCGAGCGCGATGGAAGTGCCATCGATCACGATCGTCGATCACTGCACGCCTTCGCCGCTCACGACGTTCGGGCAAAAGGGCTCAGGCGAAGCCGGCTATCTCGGCGGGCCTGCGGCTATTGCGAATGCGATCAATGACGCTTTGGCGCCGCTCAACGCGCGCATCGACACACTGCCGATGACGCACGATGCGCTGTGGCAGACCATATCGAAAGCGCGCAAGGCCGCTGAAAAACAACAATGAGAATCGAATCGAGAACGTCATTGTGTTCGACCGAATGTGCGTTCACCTGCGGCTAACAGTCTCTGTATAACCAAGAAAAGCGCAACCATGAAATCCATCGTAGTCGACGTCCATGCACACTTTGCACCGAAACTTATCGCCGAGCGTTTTGAAACCAACAAAGACAAGTTTCCCGATGTTAAGGTCGTGAAAAGTGATAAAGGCGTCACGCTCCAATTTCCGGGGACTCAGCCGACGCGGCCTATCATGCCGGGGCTGTCCGATCTCGCCGGACGCCAGGCGTGGATGGATAAAAACGGCATCGACCACCAGATCATTGGCGGCTGGCTCGATAGCTTCGGTTATGAACTGTCGGCCCCGCAGGGTGCGGCGTGGAGCCGCTATCTCAACGACTGTATGTGGGAGCAGTTTCGCGATGAACGCCGGTTTTCTGCGCTAGCAACAGTCCCGCTCCAGGATGGCAAGCTCGCGGCGGAAATTCTGGCCGAGGCGATGGAGCGCGGCTTCGCAGGCGTGATGGTCGGCACGTTGCCGCACGGTGAGCATGGCGGCAGTCTCGACGATCCATCGTTGGATCCTTTCTGGGAAGCCGCAGCCAAACTTGGCGCAGCGGTGGTGATGCATCCGATGTTTGTGTGCGGCGAGTCGCGACTCGCGGACTATGACCTCGTGAACGCCATCGGACGTCTCGTGGACTCGACCATCGCAGTCTCACGCCTGCTTTTTTCCGGCCATCTGCTTAAGCACGCGGGAATGAAGTTCGTGTTGTGCCATGGCGGTGCGGCGTTGCCATTCGGTCTCGGGCGCCTCGCGCGCAGCCACACTGCTCAGGCAGGCAAAGTCGCCGATCCTCGCAAAGGTTTCGCGACCATGTACTTCGACTCCTGCGTGTTCGACACCGACTCGCTCGACTATCTTGTTAAAAAAGCGGGCGTAGAGCGCGTCATGCTCGGGTCCGACGCGCCATTCCCCATCGGCGATCCCGAGCCGCTCAAGGTGTTCGACGGCGCAAATCTGACCGACGAGCAGAAGAAGATCATCTTGTCCGATACTGCGCAAAAAGTTTTTCGCATGCGCGCCGACGCATGGACGCGAAGCTGAAATGAACATTAGACAGCGACACTGGATACGGAATAATTGTGCTTCAGCGGGCACACAGTTGTCAGTGCAAAACGAGATAACCAGGACTTTCGCTATCAATCTTCTCACTGTCCTCTGTGTACTCAGCGGTGGTTTGCTTGTGAGCAATGCTGTTTCGGCCCAGACGTGGCCGACTAAATCGCTGCGCGTCGTGGTGCCATTCACCGCCGCGAGCGCGACCGACACGACCGCGCGCGTCGTTGTCGAGAGACTGTCATCTCAACTCGGCCAGACATTTGTTGTCGAGAACCGGCCCGGCGCCGGCGGTACGATAGGCGTAGGCGTGGTCGCGAAAGCAGAACCCGACGGCTACACGATACTTGTCCACTCCTCTTCATTCACGGTTACGCCCTCGACGTACCCCGACACACCGTACAACACGCAGCGCGATTTCGCGGGCATCATGCCGCTCGCCAATTTGCCGAACGTGCTCGTTATTGCGCCGTCAAAAGGCATCCGATCCGTGAAGGACCTGGTGGCTGCAGCCAAGGCGAAACCGGGTGCGTTGACCTACGCATCGGCGGGCGCGGGCAGCGCGACGCAGTTGAACGCCGAGCGCTTCCGGCTCGGCGCCGGCTTCAGCGCGGTGCATGTTCCGTTCAAAGGCACGCCGGAAGCGTTGACCGAAATACTGACGGGCCGCGTCGACTACTATTTTTGCCCGGTGATTTCAGTGCTGCAGTTCATCAAGGAAGGCCGTTTGCTCGCACTCGCGGCCGGCAGCACTAAACGCTCATCCGCTTTACCGGACGTCGTGACCACACTCGAAGCGGGCATTCCCAATTCAGATTACAACTTCTGGGTCGGCATGATGGTGCCCGCAAAGACGCCGCGTGAAATTGTCGACAAGCTCTACCAGCACACGGTCAAAGCGTTGCAGGCAACGGACCTCAAAGAACGTATGGCGAAAATCGGCGCGGAGCCGATGGTGATGACACCGAAAGAGTTCGATGCCTACATCAAGCACGAAATCACCATCAACGCCGCGCTCGTGAAGGCGGCGGACATCAGCGTCAACTGAATACCCTTTGCGTGGCGCTCATTCGCTGCGCACGCCCGATGCCTTGATGATCTTGCCCCATCTCGCGATCTCATTCTCGAGATGAGCGGCAAACTGCGCGGGTGTGCTGCCGATCGGATCTGCGCCCTCGCTTGCGAGGCGCTGCTGCATGTCAGGAACTTTGAGCATTTTCGCAATCTCGCTATTGAGCCGACCGATAATTTCGCCGGGCGTTCCCACAGGCACCAGGACGCCATACCAGGTTCCCGTTTGATAACCGTTCAAGCCGGATTCCGCGATCGTCGGGATCTGGGGCGCCGCCAGCGAACGTTTGACGCTCGTAACGCCGAGCGCACGCAACTTGCCGCTTTTTACGTGCGGCAGCGCCGATACAACGCTGGCGAAAGTCATATCGATCTGTCCGGCGATCACGTCGATGGTTGCCGGGCCGGCGCCTTTATAGGGCACATGATTCAAAGACACATGCGCGAGACTTTTGAACAGCTCCCCGGCGAGATGACCCGAACTGCCGTTGCCGCCGGAAGAAAAATTCAGCGCTCCGGGCCGCGCTTTCGCGAGGGATATCAATTCGCTGACTGACTTTGCCGGCAAGGAAGGATTGACCACGAGTAAAAACGGCGCCTCGGCAATCAGCGAAACGGGCGCCAGATCACGCAGCGGATCGAATGGCAGATCAGTGTAAAGGCCGGGGTTGATCGCGTAGCTGCTGGAGACGAACAACGCCGTGTAACCGTCCGGCGCCGACTTCACGACTTGCGCGGCAGCAATCGAGCCGGCTGCGCCCGCCCGGTTGTCCACGATCACCGACTGGCCGAGGCTTTCGGTGAGCTTTTGCGCGATAGCGCGGGCGACGATATCCGCCGCTCCGCCCGGCGCCTGGCCGACCACCAGGCGAATGGGCTTCACCGGATATTCGGAACGGCGCGCGGATGCTTTCGCTGGATCGCTCGATTGCGCAAAAAACAAGGAGGAAGTCGACGCGAACAGAGCCGCCATCAACGCAGTGCGACTATGCATTCAATTCTACTGAAGCTTTATGCCTGCTTCGGTCACGACCTTCGTCCACTTCCTGACATCGGCTTGCATCTTTGCACCAAGTTCCTGCGGTGTGCTCGGGGCCGCCTCGGTCCCGTTGTTCGCAAGACTGGTTATCACCTCAGGTGTTTTTAGAATCACGCCAATCTCCGTATTCAGTTTGTGGATAATTGCGCCCGGCGTTCCGTGCGGCGCGACGAGGCCATACCAACCGACGACTTCATAGCCCGGGACGCCGCCTTCCGCGATCGTCGGTAGCTCCGGAAAAAGCGGCGAACGCTTTGCACTGGTCACCGCAAGCGCACGCGCACGGCCGGATCTGATGTGCGGTGCGCCGGAGATTGCGCTCGCGAGCGTCATGTCGATCTGGCCGCCGAGCAAATCGATCAGCGCCTGGCCGGTTCCTTTATAGGGCACGTGCGTCAAGCGCACCCCGGCGAGACTATTGAACAGCTCGATGCCCAGATGCGCGGATGATCCTGTCCCCGACGATCCGCACGTCAACGCGCCCGGTTTTGATTTGGCCAGCGCGATCAGTTCGCTCACTGTATTCACGGGCAGCGACGGGCGCACCAGCCACAGATACGGCTCCGACGTGAATTGCGAGACCGGTGCGAACGCTTTCAACAAATCGTAATTCACTTTGGTGAAGAGACTCGCGTTGGTGATCTGACTGCCGGACGCAACCATCAGCGTGTAGCCGTCGGGCTGCGACTTCGCGGTGATTTCCATCGCGATCGTGCCGCCGGCGCCGCTCCGGTTGTCGATGACGACGGACTGTCCGAGGCGCTCGCCTAGCTTGGGACCAATCAGCCTCGCGAGCAGATCGCTGCCGCCGCCTGGCTGAAATCCGACGAGCACCGCGTATCGGCCTTGACGGATAAGCAGAGACGTCTTGCGCGTGCACCGGAGCGTTTGCAACCATGAGCGCAAAAGCGACGCGAGTAGAGCGACTGCAGGCGCTCGAGTGAAGCGCCGGAAGCGGCGATGGACACCGTAAATTCATATGTATACACTAGCATACAAAGCGACCTCCTGACGGTCAAGCCGACGCAACCATCGAAACGCGGAGCATCTTGATTCAAGCAAGCAGACGACGAAATGCAATCAAGCGCGAGCTTACGGTCGTGCCGTCAGCCTCGGATCACGGCTCGCGCAGCGAACTCGCGTACCGGAAACTACGCGATGCGATTCATGCCGGCACCCTCAAGCCCGGCCAGCGCATCATGGAAATCGAAATCGCGGAATGGCTGAAGGTAAGCCGCACTCCGGTGCGCGACGCGATGCGGCGCCTCGAGAGCGAAGGAATGGTCACGCACGAGCCGCGCAGCGGGCTCGTGATCGCCAAGCTCGACCGCCAGGCTGTCATGGAATTATATGTGATGCGCGAAGTGCTGGAAGGAACAGCCGCCCGCTTGTGCGCGCGTCACGCGTCAGACATGGAAGTTGAAGAATTGGTCGAGCTCGTGAAAACGGAGAGGCAGCTCACCGGCAATTACGAAGCGCTCGCGCAACATAATCAGCGCTTTCACGACGCGATTCGCCGCGGTGCTCATAATCGTTACCTCGTAAAAAGTCTGAGCGCCGTGAACGATTCGATGGTGCTGCTTGGTAAGTCACAGATGCTGCTGCCCGAACGCGCAAAAGCGGCGTTCATTGAGCACAGCGAAATCTCATACGCGATAGCAAAGCGCAATGCCGACCTGGCCGAAGAAACGACGCGCAAACATGTCCGCGCCGCGCAACGCGAGCGGCTGAAGCGTCTGTTTCCCGAAACATAAAGGTTGGATCGAAAGGAATCGCGATTGGCGACACCGACTACGAAGTCTGCTCTGAGGTTGTTTTCCTGGGCACCGGGGATTGCGGCCCGGTGCACGGCCCGGCCGACGGGTTTCCGATCGAGCGCTATACGGAGCTCGTGCGACCGACGCTCGCCGCGGCCGATCTGCGCTTTGGCAAATTGCGAGCGCCAGTATCCGCGCGCGGCACCGTCAGCGAGCGCGCGCCGCACGGCCGCCAGCCGCCATCGATGGCCAAGATCTTCACTGACTGCGGCTTCGATGCCGTCACCGTCGCGAACAATCACATGTACGACTATGGGCCTGACGCCCTGCTCGATACACGCGAATTGCTGCTCGAAAAAGGAATACAGGTCACGGGCGCAGGTCGTAACCTCGACGAAGCGCGCGAGCCGGCGATCGTTGAACGCAATGGCGTGAAGGTCGGCTTTCTCGGCTACTGTTCCGTCATTCCGCCCGGCGGGGAAGCGGGCCCTGCTAAAGTCGGCATCGCACCGCTGCGCGTCAAGACGTCATACGACACACGCGGGCCGCATGCGCCGGTACGCGTGCTCACTGCGCCGGACGAGCGCGACCTGCAGATGGTACTCGACGATGTGAAAGCCTTGCGTGCGCAGGTCGATATCGTGATCCCCGTTTTTCACTGGGGCGTGATCTGGGTCCCACGCGTGATCGCGGATTATCAGGTTACGGTTGCACATGCATGCATCGACGCCGGCGCGGACATGGTACTCGGCCATCATGCGCATGTGCCGAAAGCGATCGAGATGTACAAGGGCAAAGCCATATTTTACAGCCTGAGCAATTTCTGCATGACGAAACCGTTTCCATCGGCGTCATGGCAGGAAGAACCGTGGGCGCATGGAGCGCTGCGCAATCATGCCGATCAGGATCCGGAATATCCGCTGCTGCCTTATGGGCGCGACGCGAAGAGGACCTTGCTGGCAAGAGCGGTATTGACCAGGCAGGGCGTAAAAAGTGTTTCGTTCGTGCCGATGATGATCGACAAACTCTATCGCCCCGAGGTATTGCGCAACGGCGATCCGCGCTTCGACGACATGGTGCGGTATATGGAATGGGTATCGACGGGATTCGACCATCAGTTCAGTGTGGCAGGCGACGAGGTCATGGTCTCCGCATGAAGGTGTTGCCGTCCGCAATCGGGTTGAGTCGGTGCTGAATCAATGAGCGGCGACAGCATTGTGCTCTACGGCTGCGGCGACGTCGGTCCTATTCACGAGCCGATGAGTGCATACAGCGAGTTGGTGCGACCGACACTTGCTGCGGCGGACCTGCGCTTTGCTCAATGCGAGCGCGTGTACTCCGAGCGCGGCGCGCTGCAGCTGCACTCCCATGGCAGCCACAGCCGCGTCAAGCCGCAGATGGCTTCAGTGTTCACTGATTGTGGATTCGATGTCGTGTCGGTTGCGAGCAATCACGCGATGGATTGGGGCGCTGACGCGATGCTCGATACGATTGGTGTCTTGCGCGATAAAGGCATTCAAACGATCGGCGCCGGACGCAATCTCGAAGACGCGAGGCAACCCGCGATTATCGAGCGCAACAAAGTTCGTGTTGCGTTTCTCGCGTACTGCTCGGTACTCAACGAAGGTTACGCCGCGGCGCCGAGCACGCCTGGCGTCGCGCCGCTGCGCGCACGTACGCACTACGAACCCGTCGATTATCAGGCCGGTGTGCCGCCGAGAGTCGTCAGTGTCCCGTACGAAGAAGATCTGCAGGCGATGGTTGATGACATCACGGCAGCGAAAAAATCTGCGCATATCGTCGTTCTCTCACTGCATTGGGGCGTGCATTTTGTCCCGCGCGTAGTCGCTGACTATCAGCGCATTGCGGCGAGCGCCGCAGTCAACGCGGGCGCCGATCTCATACTGGGTCATCACGCCCATGTGCCCAAAGCAATCGGCGTATACAGTGGAACGGTGTGCTTCTATAGTCTCAGCAATTTCATCATGTCGGCGAACGCGCGGTCGCCGCAGCAGATCGCCGCTTTCACGCGTGACTACGGCACAGTCATGGATCCGGAATATCCGAAGCTACCTTATGGTACGGACGCCAAGCGAAGCCTGCTGGCGAAAGCGGTGCTTGCGGCTGACGGCGTGCGAAATGTTTCATTTGTGCCGGTGCTGATCGACAAGAAGTTGCGCCCCGAAATCCTGCGCCAGCCGGATGCGCGCTTCACGGATGCAGTGCGCTACATGGAATGGGCGTCCGAAGGATTTCCTCATCGCTTCGAGATTGCCGGTGACGAAGTGGCCGTCACCGCGGCATAACTGCGACAACACACCGCATGACTGACGATATCGCGCGCAAAAAAACCAAACGCCTGCAGCAGCTCATACACCGGCAGGACAAGGTGCTTGCGATCCTGCACGCGCCCACTGCGGCGCACGCGCGGATCATGGCGGACGCAGGCTGTGAGGCCGCTTTCGTCGGCACTAGCGGGGTCGTCGGCACGTATACCGGCCTTGCGGACGTCGGAACTGCGACGATGACTGAGTGCGTGCAGATCGCGGGCTGGATCGCCCAAAGTGTCAACTTTCCGATCATCATCGATGGCGATACCGGCCATGGCGGCATCATGGCGGTGCGGCGCCTCGTGCGTGAATGCATACACGCCGGAATCGCCGGCATCCGTATCGATGATCAGCCGATCGAGGGCAAGCGCAAAACGCAAAGCGCCGGCGTCGAAGTGGTGCCTATCGAGCAGGCGATCGCACGCTACCGCGCCGCGGTGGATATGCAGAACGAGATCGATCCGGACTTTGTGATTATGGCGCAGTGCTACGCACGCGATGCGGCGAACGGCAGTTTCGAAGACTGCACTATCGCGTCTCAAGGCTTATAAAACGGATGCCGGCGTCGACTGGGTACAGCTCGAGTCACCGCATGAGTAGAAGAGATCAAACGCGCCCGTGCTGAACTGAGCGGCCCGTTCTCTTTCATGAAAGGCAAGCTCGATCGCTATCTGAGCTTGGACGAGCATCGAGCGCTCGGCGTGAACATCGCCTGGTATCCCGGCTTTACGCATCACGTCACCTGGGCCGCGCTGTGGGACTTCATGCAGGCGTTTCAGACGCGCGATGTTGCAGCGTGGAACGAGTTCGCCGCTAGCCGCAAAGACCGCCCTTATCCAAATCCGCTCGATGTGCCGGATGGTGAAGGCCTGCCAAAGCAACGCGAGCTCGAGGAGCGTTACTTCTCCGCTGAGACACTCAAGAAGTATCGGCCCTGACCTCCGTTTCCATCCTCAAGATTCCAGGAACTTCATACTCGCATGGCACGCAACGGCTACCGAATTTTTGATTCGGACACGCATGTCGGTCCCGTACATCGAGGTGCTCGACGCGTTACTGACCGACGCTGACAAGTCGCGGCTCGCCGGCTGGGAACAATTCAAATCGGTCAGCAAAGAAGGCCACGTGACCTACAGCAAGGGTCAGCGCAAATATCAGCGCCGACTCGGCACCGCCGGAGCCGCTGACTACGACCCGCCGCGCTACATGGCCGACTTCACCGGCGTGAAGCGCGAGCGCGATGTCGTCTCCGCGCGTGGACGACGATCCGTGCCGAGCGCATCAAGGACATGGATTTCGAAGGCGTCGACGTGAACCTGATGCTGCCGTCCGGCTGGTTCGGCACCTGGACGGCGGGCGACGACGTCGCACTCGAAATGGGCATGTATCGCGCGTATCACCGCTGGATGGACGACTATTGCGCAGCCTATCCCGATCGGCTCGGCGGCGTGATGCTGGTCGAGTGCGCGCGACGTTGCAGGGCAGCCTTGAGGAAATGCGGCGCTGGAGCAAAGCGCGCTGGGCGTGGGGCATTCTGGTGTATGCGCCGTACGGCATGCCGCTCGATCATCCGGATCTCGAGCCGCTCTGGGCGGAAGCGCAGGCGCTCGATCTGGCAGTGATGCTTGCACACGTTCACCGTGATGCCGCCGTATGCGCCGGGCGGTCTCGATACCTGGGACAACCTGTGGCTGCAGCGCTCGGCCGCGCATCCGTGGTGCGGCATGCGCAACATGGCGTCGCTGATCGGCAGCGGCGTGATGGACCGGCATCCCAATCTGCGCATCGGCACCCTCGAAGCCGGACACGGCTGGCTGCCATTCTGGATGGCGCGTCTCGATGAGCATGCCATGACAACGATAGGCCGGCATTGCCCGAGCTCAAACACACACCGAGCGAATACGTGACGAGCGGCCGCTATTTCCAGAGCATCGAGATTCCGGAAGGCGTAAAGCTCACGAGCGCGGTGATGGATCTGGTCGGCGACGGCGTGCTCATGTACGCATCCGATTATCCACATGGCGAGAGTCACTTTCCCAAGTCGGTCGAAATGGTGCTCAACTGGGACATGCCGGAAGCGCGCAAACGCAAACTCTTCTGGGACAATGCCGTCAAACTCTATGCACGCAGCGGCCTCACCTGATCATTGGGATAAGCGCAATCTATAGCCATGTCGCAAACCATCGCCGAAAAGCTGCTCACGCGAAATAACCTGGCGCAGGCGCCGGCGCATGCCGGGGATATCGTCGAAGCGCGCATCGACGGCGCGATGTGCCACTACCACGCGTCGGAGCCGATGCGCGACCTCGCGTTGCAAGCGGGCTTCAAGGATGGCTTGCCGCGCGTGTGGGATCCGGACAAGATCTTCGTGCTCGTCGATCATCATCAGCCTGCACTAAGCCAGAAGCTTGCTGACGAGAACGCGGTGATACGCGAAGAGGTCAATCGTCTCGGCATTCGCTGTTTTCATGATGCGGAACCGGGAATCTCGCATCAGATGATGGCGGACTACGGTCTGATGCGCCCCGGCGAGCTCGTCGTCGGCAACGATTCGCATACCATCAGCTACGGCGCTCTGAACTCCGGCGGCACGGGCATCACACGGGCCGACATGTTTTACGTCCTCCTGTTCGGAGAACTGTGGTTTCAGGTGCCGCACTCGATCAAGGTTGTGCTCAACGGTCGCCAGCGGAATTATCCGATTGCGAAGGACATCATCCTTTATCTCGCGGGAGAGTACGGAGACGATTTCGCCGGCAATATGTCGATCGAGTACTCGGGATCGCTCGTTCCCGGGCTCAGCATTGACAGCCGCATGTGCCTGTCCGCCCATGGTGTCGAAGTCGGCGCGAAATTCGCTTTTTTCCCGTGCGACGAAAAGACGCGCGCCTTCCTCAACGGACGCACGGATAAACCGTATGAGGCGCTTGCGGCGGACGCGGATGCAAGCTATGAGAAAACCATCGTGCTCGATGTCGACGAGATGCCGTTCGTCGTCGCCAAACCGCATCAGTTCGGCAACGTCGGCCCTGTGGATGACGTGACCGGTACACGCATCAACCAGGCTCAAATCGGCTCATGCGCGAATGGCCGCTTCGAGGATATCGAAATCGCCGCGCGCATGATCAAAGGCCGCAAAGTCGCCAAAGGCGTGCGCTTCATCATTTCGCCGGCGTCACAGATGGTATATCTGCAATGCCTGAAAGCCGGTTTGATCGAGCAACTCGTGGAGGCGGGCGCGCAGGTTGTAACGCCGGGTTGCGGAGTGTGCCAGCCCAGAGTCGGCTTTCTCTCCGATGGCGAGGTTTGCATCACGGCGACGACTCGCAACTTCAAGGGCCGCAAAGGCAGCATGAAAGCGGATATATATCTCGGCGGTCCGTTAACCGTCACCGCCGCAGCAGTCGCCGGTGAGATCGTCAATCCGAAGCAGGTGTTCGATGGGCTTTGATCTCACGCGCGTCGTGCGCGGGCGCGTCTGGAAATTCGGCGATTCAGTCGAAAGCGACGCTATTAATCCGTATTACCAGTATCCGACGATGGATGAGTTGAAGCAGCACACGATGGAAGCATACCGGCCGGAATTTCCGCAGCAGGTGAAGCCCGGCGACATCCTCGTCGCGGGACGCAATTTCGGATGCGGCTCGAGCCGTCCCGGCCTCGTACTGCGGGAAGTCGGGATTGCGCTGATCATCGCTGAGTCAGTGTCGCGGCTTTTCCTGCGCAACAGTATTTCGCGGGCGATTCCGATTCTGATGGCGCCTGGAATCACAAGTATCGTCGAAGACGGCGACGAGCTTGAAGTCGATTACCCGCAAGCCATCGCGCGCAGCATTGCAACGGGCAAAACCATTACGCTGCGGAAGTTTCCGCCGCTCATCGAACAGATTTTTGCGTGCGGGGGATTGCCGGAATTTGCGCGCCAGCGCTATCTCGCCGAAACCAGGTAGAGACTTCCGTTCGCGTTTTGACTATTTCGACTTCGCAAATGCAGCGGCTTCGCGTCCAGCGATGCGGCCGAATACCGAGCCCGCCATGAGGCCGGTGCTGCCAGGATAGTTGAAGTAATAGAGTCCGCCGACCAGCTCGCCGGCTGCATATAAGCCCGGCACCGGCGCGTCCTCCATGTCGAGCACGCATGTGTTCGTATCGATCTTCAAACCGCCGAATGTGAACGTGATTCCGCAGCCCACCGAATACGCCTCGAACGGCGGAACTTCGATCGCGTTCGCCCAATTGGTCTTGTCGATAGCGAGTCCGCGCGTAGTCCGGCCGTCCTTGATGTTGGGATCGAACGGCACGTCACGCGCGATCGCGGCGTTGTATTCGCGCACGGTCCTCAGAAAATTCATCGGATGCACGTCCTGCATCTTTTCGACGAGGCCCTCGAGCGTATCGGCTTGTACTTTGGTGGCACCGCGCAGCTTGTACTCATCGCGCAGCAGATGCTTGACCTGCGCATCGAACACCTGCCAGGCAAAGCTGCCCGGCTGCTGCAGCACAATGCGCCCGTATTTGGCGTACGTGTAATTGCGAAAATCGGCGCCCTCGTCTACAAAGCGCTCACCTTCCGAATTCACCATGATGCTGAACGGATAGCTGTGGCGATAACCGGCGTGCGGTGACTCGACATCGCCGAAGTCCGACGCATAGCGCTCCCACGCGACGGAATGACAGCCTGACCATTGACCGTACGACTGCGCCCCCATGTCGAGCGCCATGCTGATGCCATCGCCCGTGTTGTAGCGAGTGCCGCGGACCTTTGCCATGTCCCAGCCGGGACCGAGATACCGTGTGCGCATTTCGCGATTCGCTTCAAAACCGCCGGAAGCGAGCACGACCGCGCGAGCGCGAACCTCACGCTCTGCTCCATTCTCGATAACCCGGACACCCTCTACGCCTGACGCGCCGTGCAAAAGCGACGTGGCGCGTGTACTGTAGCGAATCTCGATGCCGTGCTTGTCAGCGGCTTTGTAATGCAAATCCATCAATCCGCGTCCGCCGCCATTCGCATAGATCACGACGCCGCCGAAAAATCTGAAGCGGCCGTTAACGTTGAACGCCTGGCGGCCGTAGTTCGGTATGAACCGAATTCCGCGCTCACGCATCCAGTGCACTGTGTCAGTGCTGCTGCGCACGATGATCTCTGCAAGATCCGGGTCGATGTAGTATTGCGTGATGCGCCCGAGGTCGTCGAGGTACTGCTCAGCCGAATATTCTCCGAAATCGGTGCGCGCGATATCGTCGTCGCTAAGGTCCGGCACGATCTTTTTGATGTCAGCCGCACCATGATGCACGATGCGAAATCCGCCACCCGTGAAAGCGCTGTTGCCGCCGTGCTTGCCTTGTGGCGCCCGCTCGAGCACGATCACGTTCGCGCCCTGTTCGCGCGCCGACAGCGCGGCGCAAAGCGCGGCATTGCCGCCGCCGACAATAACAACATCGCACATTGTTTGTTCCATCACGGGCCTTGAAGAGTTGAGAGCCACCGTTGCCGCAGTTGAGCGATGCCATGAGTCAGTGCCATGCGCGGCTGCGTATACTAGTGTATACACGAGGATGCGCACTGTCGAGTCGAGATGCCTGAACGCCTGAGTGTTTTCTACGGGCCGTCCGTCACCGTCGCCGCGGCGATGGTTGGCTTGTCGTTGGCGACCGCAGTGCGAGCGCAGGTAAGTGGAGGCAGCCCCGACGCCTATCCATCAAAGCCGGTGCGCGTCATCGTCGGTCTTGCGCCTGGCGGCGGAACGGACATCCTCGCCCGGCTTTTCGCGCAGAAGCTGACGAGCACGCTCGGCCGTCCATTCGTAGTCGACAGCCGGCCCGGCGCCGGCGGCACCGTGGCTTATGCGAGCGTCGCGAAATCGCCCGCGGATGGTTACACGCTGCTCGCTGTTGCCAGCGGCTATTCGATTACGCCGGCCTTCTACAAGAATCTTTCCTACGATTCAATTGCGGACTTCGCGCCGATTTCTCTCGTCGCCGAAGCACCGATATTGCTGATGGTGCATCCATCATTGCCAGTGCGTTCGACACGCGAGCTGTTGGCGCTCGCCAAGTCCAAAGCCGGTGCGCTCGATGCCGCATCGGCGGGCGTGGGCACTTCAAACCATCTTGCGCTCGAGCTATTCAACAATCTGGCCGGCGTGCGCATCGTGCACATTCCATACAAAGGAACCGGTCCGGCGCTCGTCGACTTCATGGCCGGCCAGGTGCAGATGATGTTCGGCAACATCGTGTCGTCACTGCCTCACGTCAAGGCGGGCCGCGCGCGAGTGCTTGCTGTGACTAGCGCGAAACGTTCAGCGGTCGTGCCCGATGTACCCACAGTTGCCGAGTCGGGAGTGCCCACATATGTGACGACGACGTGGCACGGCTGGCTCGCGCCCGCCGGAACTCCGCCCCCGATCGTCAACAAACTGAGTGCAGAGTTGGCGCGTGCGGCACGCTCGCCCGATCTGCTCGATCAACTTGCGGCCGATGGCGCGGAGCCGGTCGGCAGCACGCCCGTGCAGTTCAACCGCCATCTGGTTACAGAGATTGCGCGCTGGAGCAATCTCGTCAAGAATGCTGGCCTTAACTTGGGGCATGACTGACGGGCGGCATGGCGCACCGCGTCCCGCCGCACATCCATCAGGGAAATGAAAACGTGAACACAATTACGACATCGCGTGCAGTGCTGTTCTGCGCCGCAATGCTGCCTGCCATTAGTGTGCTTGCGCAGCCCGCTTACCCGAGCAAACCGATTCGCCTGCTCGTCCCGTTCGGCCCGGGCGGTGTCGGCGACATTACATCGCGTGCCGTCATGCAGAAAATGAGCGAGGCAATGGGCCAGCAGATAATCATCGATAACCGGCCGAGCGCCGGCGGCATCGTTGCGACGGAGACGGTCGCCAAATCCGAACCCGATGGCTACACCCTGATGCTGCTTAACAATACAAATGCGGTGAGCGCAGCGATGTTCAAGAAGCTGCCGTACGACACGCTGAAAGATTTTGCCATGATCTCCACCATCGGCGCATTCAGTCTCGGCATGCTGGTGAGTCCGGACTCGCCGGTCAAGACAGTGAAAGAATTGATTGCACAAGCGAAGTCGAACCCCGGCAAGTTTAATATCGGCACGATAAATATCGGCACTACTCAATATCTGGCCGGGGAGTTACTGAAGTCGATGGCGACTATCGATGCAACGACGGTGCCTTTCAATAACACCGCTGGCGTACTCACGGCGCTGAGGGGCGGCAGTGTGCAGGTCGCGCTGGAATTCCTGCCGCCGGTATTGGGACAGATCCGCGCGAACGGCTTGCGCGCCATCGCGGTCACGTCGCGCACCCGCTTCACCTTGCTGCCCGACGTGCCGACGCTCAATGAAAGCGGCCTCGCGGGATACGAAGTGAATTCATGGAATGGCATTGCCGCGGCGGTCAGAACACCGCACGCGATCGTCGAGCGCCTGAACAAAGAGCTGCACGCCGCGGTAAATTCCGCGCAGATCAAGCAGCGTTTTCAGGAGCTCGGCGTTGAACCGAATCTTTCCAGTCCTGACGGCATGCGCAAGCTCCTTGTCGACGAGATCGCGAAGTGGAATGCGCTGATCGACAAAGCTAAAATTCCGAGACTCTGAGACAACTCAAATCGTCGACGCAACCGTCTGTTTTCAACATCGCACACCATATCGACATCATGAAAGATATTCTTGCACCCGACCCGAACCCGGTGAAACCCGCTTACGTGCTGCCACCCGGCGCCTGTGACGCGCATTGTCACGTGTTCGGTCCCGGCGACCGTTTTCCTTACTCGCCTGGCCGGAGCTACACGCCGCCCGATGCGCCGAAGGAAAAGCTGGCGGCGCTGCACAAACATCTCGGCTTCTCGCGCGCAGTGCTGGTTCAGGCGAGTTGCCACGGCACCGATAACAGCGCGATGCTGGATGCAATCGCGGCGTCGAATGGCAGTATTCGCGGTGTGGCGATGGTGAGCGGCGATGTCACGGATCGCGAGCTCGAACGTCTCCACACGGCCGGTGTGCGCGGCGCACGCTTTAACTTCGTCGCACATCTCGGCGGCGCGCCGGATCTCAAAGTGGTCGCAGGCGTGGCTGCGCGCATTGCCGATCTCGGGTGGCACTTGCAAGTGCATCTCGATGCGGAGGACATTCTTACTTATCGCGACTTCCTGGATGGTCTGCAAATACCGTTCATCATCGATCACATGGGACGCGTCCAGGCCGGGCATGGCCTCGACCAGCAGCCATTCAAGCTTCTGCTTGAGCTGATGAAGAACGAGCTGGCATGGATCAAGGTGAGCGGACCTGAACGCGTCTCATCTACCGGGAAGCCGTTCGAAGACGCGCTTCCCTTTGCGCGCAAGCTGATCGAGACGGCGCCCGGCCGCGTGCTGTGGGGCACCGACTTTCCGCATCCCAACGTAAAACAAATGCCGAATGACGGCGCCCTGGTCGACCTCTTCGCGCGCATGTGCGATGACGAAGCGCTGCGCAGACGCATCGTGGTCGATAATCCCACACGGCTGTATTGGGACGAAGCGCCTATGCACTAGATCAATGATGGCGGAATACAATCGAGTTCGATACTGTTTGCGTCGTAGAAATACCAATTGCGTTTCGACCACAACGAAAAGAGGCTGTCATGAAAAAACTAAAGGCGGGGATTATTTGTGCAGTGCTGACGTTCGCTTGCGCTGCAGCGTATGCACAAACGAACATGCGTGTGCGTGGCACGGTGACTGCGCTTGATGGCAAAGTCGTCTCCGTCAAATCGCGCGACGGCAAGGATTTGAAGTTGCAGTTTCCGGAAAGCGGCGCCGTCGTCGCCGCGAAGGCGATTACGCTCGCTGATCTCAAACCGGGCGACTATGTCGGCGTCACCTCGATCCGCAAGGACGGTGTGTTGACGGCGCGCGAAGTGCATACCATTCCGCGCACCGCGGCCGAAGGCCACACACCCTGGGATCTCGAACCTGAATCAAGCATGACCAACGCGAACATCGCGAAAGCCGTCAAATCGACGAGCGGCCATGAACTGACACTCAAGTACAGGGGCGGCTCGCAAACGATACAGGTGCCGGACGGGACGCCCATCGTCACCACCGTTCCGGCGGACCGGGCGCTCTTAACGCCCGGCACTTATATCTTCACAATCGCGCAGGTTGCAGCGGACGGCACCATGACCACGCAACGCATACAGGCTGCGAAGGACGGGGTCAAACCTCCGCAATAACATCGACGCAGGCATCGACCGCAAAAACAGCCCGCCGTTGCGGGCTGTTTATTGGGGTCCACCCGGGTTCCAGGGTCCGTCGCTAATTGATTTTCACGAGCCCTATCCGGTTCACGCCGCTCGAGGCAATCGCTATATTTCCGTCACGCGTCACGCTCACGTTGCGTACAACGTTGCCGCCCGAAGGGATGATCCACGTCTGAAATTTCTCGGTCTTCGGGTCAAAGCGCACCATCGTGTTCGGCTTCGTTCCCGATTCGTTGTACCAGACGATGTCATTGATAACCGCCATGCCATAGGGCTGAGACCGCGGGCCGCCCGGCGAAGCCCACTCTGTTGTCTTCCCGGTCGCCGGATCGAAGCGTCCCACGTAGCCGCGCGAGTAATCCGCGTACCAGACCGCATCATCGCTGCTGATCGCAAGCCGGCGCGGACGTGACTCGGCATGAGGCAGCGGATATTCGCGTATCGCCAATGTCTCCGGGTCGATGCTGCCGATCTTGTTCGATCCGAACTCGACGAAGAAAGGAATACCTTTTGAATTGACCAGAATCCCGTACGGCCGTGATTTCGGTGTGGGCGATTGGACGATCTTGATTTCGCCCGTGTTCGGGTTCAGCCGCCCGACTACGTTGGCGTTTTGCGCGGTAAAGAACATCATGCCCTTGTGATCCCACACAAGCGTGTGCACGTCTTTCACCTTTGGATCGGGCATCGGATACTGCGTGACCTTGCCGGTCTTTGGATCGAGCTTCCCGATGTGGCTGCCGAAATTCGCCGCGTACCAAATGTTGCCTTCCTTGTCGTCGATCAGCCCATGCGGCCCCGCGTTCGCAGGCAGCGGGTATTCCTTGATCTCGTGCGTCTTCGGGTCCATGCGGCCGAGCAGGTTTGCGAACTGTCCCGTGTACCAGATCGCGCCGTCAGCTGTAGCGAGCGGATCGTGTGGACGTGAACCCGGTGTCGGCACGATCCACTCTTCGATCGAGACCTTGACCGGACCGGCAATCACTGCGGGCGCCGGCTTGGGTTTGGCCGGAAAACTTTTCGGCGAGATACTGCACCACCGTTTCCATCTGGTCTTTCGCCAGCGGCGCGCCGACGTTGACCATCTGGTTGATGTTATTGCGCCACTCCTCCTCGGTGTAGCCCGCTGCGCTCACGCGCTCGAGCTCATGGCACCCGGCGCATGCGTTCTCGACAAGCTGCTTCCCATTGCCTTCCGGAAAGGTATCTGCGCCGATTGCCGAAGCGCCGGCCAACACCATCGCGGCGAGCGGCATCAGCGAGTATTTTTGCGACATACATCCTCCATTGAAAGTTGCGCGAGCTGCACATCGATGGGCTGTCTTAGTGTCCGTCATCGGATGCGATAGTTCAATATCCGCTCGCATGTGCCGGTGACCTGTTCAGATTTTCCAGCCCAGCCAGTTGCACACGCCGCGTCCCATGATCCACTCGAGATCATTTGTGGTGAGCCACGGCAATTCCTCGGTGAACATCGTTACGCCCTGGCGCAGCGTACACGGCAGCCGCGAGATGTCCGAGCCCCAGAACATGCGCCGCGGCCCGAAGCTGTCGTATACGCGCTTGATGTATGGATGGAGCCAGCGGTACGGGTAACTATCCGTCGTATAGTGCGGCAGACAAGTGGCTTTGACCGCAACGTTCGGATGCTTTGCTAGCGCCAGTAGTCTGTCGAATTCGGCAAAGGCAACGTCGTCCGTGCCGCGCGCGAGCGCCAGATGATCGATCGTAAGCCGGAGATCCGGATACTGTTGCGCAACGTTGCCAATCATATGCAGATCCTGCGGCAGGGTGAGCACCATGATCGGCACCCCGAACTTAGCCGCTTGGGACCATAGCCAGTCAACTTTGCCCTCCAGCAGCAGAGGGCGCAGTGATTCGCGATGGAACGTGAATCTCAATCCAAGCATGCCCGGCTGATCGAGCCACCTCGGTATCATCGCCCGGGCATCGGCAGCTTCGGCATCGAAACGCCCCATCACGGCGAAGCGGTCAGGATGTGCTTGCGCAGCGGCGAGCACGAGGTCGTTACGCTCGCCCTCCCAGGATGGCGGCACCAGCACCGCGCGATCGACACCTGCCGCGTCCATTTCGTTGAGCAGATCGTCTTTGGTGATGGGCTGCGGGCGATGCGCCTCGTGCCGTGCAGGCCATGGACGCTCGGGCGTGTTCGCGGCCCAGATGTGTACCTGTGAATCGACGATCAGCATTACAGGCTTCCCCTGTCTACGGTTGTTTCAATCTTGCGAATGCCGCACGCACTGATGTGCGATTGAACAAAATGGTTACGCTATTCATCAGCGCCGTGCAAAAAATCGAGCACCGTTTTGTTGAACTCTTGCGCACGCGTCTTCGAGACCGAATGGCCGCCGCCATTGAAGATGACCAGCTTCGAGCCGGGTATAGCGCGGGCAAGCGCCTGTGAATGATAGCTGGGCGTAATGTAATCGTTATCGCCGGCGATGATGAGCGTGTCTGACTTGATGCTTGCGAGTCCGGCGCGGCGGTCGAAGGCAAGCAACGCATCGATGCGTCCCACCGATACTTCGACCGGCGACGATTTAGTCGGCGCGCGTTTTTGCTCCGCTTCGATTTCGGCGTCATGTGCATTAACGTAATCGGGCGGATACAAGAACAACGGATGAAACTTTGCATGCAGCTCCGGTCCGCATTGTTGGTACATCTCGCGACGCGCTTCGAATAAGCGCCTGAACCACGGATCGCAGTGTGTCCACGTGCTGCACAACACGAGCCGCGCCACGCGCTGAGGCTGCTCGATCGCCAGCGTTTGACCGATCGCACCGCCGGTAGACAAGCCGACGATATGAGCGCGCTCGATGCCGAGCGCATCCATGAGGCCTGCAAGCTCTCTGGCCATCTGATCGACCGAGAACACGCGCTGGCGCTGGTCGCTTTGCCCCGTACCGCGCTGGTCGTAACTAACTACCCGGTATTTCGCCGAGAGGGCGGCGACCTGCGGCTCCCAGTAGCGCGCGACGCCGTTGAGTCCGCTGACAAGGATGAGCGGGTGGCCATCGCCCGCAACTTCATAGTAAATCTCCCCGTCAGCGACGGCTACCTTTGGCATACGATCTTTTCCTCGAATTCACGTTTCGCGCATTTTACGGGCGAAACCTGATGCTGTATTCTGGGACGCCTCGAAAAAAACAGTCGCATCGTCAACCGGGAAGGTCAACCAAAGGAGGAGTCATGAGGAATCGAAACTGGATCATTCTCGCTACATCCGTGGCCTGCGTGCCGTACGCCGTTCACGCGCAGCAATCCTATTCGACACAGCGCAATATCACGTATGAAGCCGCGCACGACGCGGCCGCCGTTGCGCTCGAGCAGTGCCGCAAGAATGGATTCAAGGTCACGGTTACCGTCGTCGATGCGAATGGCGGCACGAAGATCGTGCTGCATGACGATGGCGCCCGGCCTCATACGATCGAGAACAGTATGCGCAAGGCATATACGTCTCTGACTTCCGGCCGCACCTCCGGCGATTATGGCAAGGCAAATATTGCCAACCCGCAGAGTGTGGGCGCGCTGCATCTCGACCGTATCACCACTCTCGAAGGCGCATTGCCGATCACGTCTAACAAGGAAGTGATCGGCGCAATCGGTGTCTCGGGCGCGCCGGGCGGCGACAAAGATGCAGTGTGCGCGCAGGCCGGCATCGATAAAATATCAAAAGGGCTTTGATGCTTGTTTCCCGTGCAAGCGGGATTGCAGAGACGCGGCGGACAATTCCCGCCGCGTTTTTATTTCGCTGAATCGGCGGTGATGCCGGCGTCCTTGATAACCTTGCGCCAGCGCGCCAGCTCGTTCGCGATCATGTCGCGCATTGCCTGAGGCGTGCTCGACACCGGCTCGACGCCCTGCAGCAGCAGGCGCTGACCGAATTCCGGATCAGCGAGCACTTTATTCATTGCAACGTTGATCCGGTTCACGATTGCCGCGGGCGTGCCGGCTGGCGCGAGCAGCCCGTACCACGAAGTGTTGTTGAAGCCGGGCAGAACATCGGCAACCGGCGGTGCGTCCGGAAGCGAGCGGATCCGCGTCGGATGCCCGATCGCGATAACCTTAACCCTTCCCGCTTTCAGATGCGGCAATATCTGCGGCACGCCTGAAAAGGTCATCTGCACCTGACCGCTGATGAGATCGACCAGGGCCGGGCCGCCACCCTTGTACGGCACATGCACGATGTCGATGTGCGCGAGCGCTTTCAACAATTCACCGCCAAGGTGGTTCGGCGTGCCAGTGCCCGGCGACGAGAAATTGATCTTGCCTGGATTCGCTTTGGCGAGATTGATGAATTCCTGCGTCGTGTTGGCGGGCACGCCGCGTACAGCGTCAATGCGAACGGCGCATACACGGCAAGACCGACCGGCGCAAAATCGGTGAGCGAATCGTAGCTGAGTTTGCTACCCAGGGCCGGACTCACGACCAGGCCCGCGGACGTTCCCAGCAGCAGCGTGTAGCCGTCGGGTGTCGCCTTCGCGCCAAGGCCGTGGCCGAGGGTAGAACCGGCCCCGCCGCGATTGTCGAGTACAACCTGTTGTCCCCACGCGACGCTCAGCTTTTGCGCAAGCTCGCGCCCCGTGAAGTCGACCGAGCCACCCGGCGGGTATGGCACGATCATTCGCACCGGTTTATCCGGATACGCTGTGCCCTGCGCGTTTGCAGCCGACCAGAGAAACGCAGCCGCCGCAATGAAGAACATGTGAAGTGAGCGGCGAATCAAGACGGATAAACGCAAGTTACGATGAGAAGTCAAGACTGCAAAGCTCCCGGCCAAAGCAATATCTGCCGATTTGTCGCCGTTCATCTGCGTGTTTTGTACTGCCATCAAACCATAAGTCCCAAGAACTAAAGCCGTCCGCCGAGCCGCTGTGCGAGCCAGTCTGCGACAAGATTGGCGCCGACCTGACGGTTGTCCTCCTGGCAATGATCGCTGCCGCCGTCGAGCGTAGTCAGAACTTTCAGCGTTTTATCTTTCGAGCCGACGGCTTCATACAGGCGCTGCGCGAACTCAAGCGGCACGATATTGTCGTTCTCGCCGTGTATGCAATAGAACGGGCAACGTATCTTTTCAGCTACGCCCGCCAGCCGATAGTTCTGCAGTTTCTCCATGCAGGCATCCATATCGGGCATGCCGAGCACCCACGGCAGCTGGAATGACGGCGCCGATAATTTGGTGCCACCGGACTCCATGATCTTGCGGCGGCGCACCCAGGACTCGTGATAATCCCAATGGCCGCCCCAAGCCACGCATGCGGCGAAGCGCGGCTCCATTGCGGCTGCGCGCGGCGCGTAATAGCCGCCCATGCTGAATCCCATCACCGCCATGCGCTTCGCATCGACTTCCGGCCGCTGCGACAAGTAATCGTAAGCCGCGCGCGCCGGCACTTCGTAGTCGAAGCGGCTCGGGATTCCCTGCAAGCGCAGCGCTTCGCCTTGTCCGGGCCCATCGATTGCGAGCGTGTGTATACCGCGCCGCCCGATCTCGACACCGCCGAACAACACTGACAGCTCTTTTGCGTTATCGAGTCCATCGAACATGACGACCGTCGGCGCGGGTCCTGTCACATCGGCCTTATAGAACCAAGCAGGCAGCGTCGTGTCTTCATACGGCACTTGGACGCGTTCGATGTTTGGATAGCGCACGGCAATGCCCTGGCGGAAACAGCGCAGGCAGTTGCGATAGGTTTCCCACTTGCGCTCGGAAGGCGCGATAAAGCGTTCACCGCAAAAATAATACGTTGCTGCGCGTAGGTAATAACTGCCGGCGGTCAATTCGCAACCGTTTTCAGCCGCTTCATTGCCGAAGGTCTCGATGCGCTTCGCCATCGCGGTCCATTCTTCCCACCAGCGCTCGTTGTCGCCGATATGCGCCTTCAGGCGCTGCCCGATCTGATCGATCTCACCGAGTGCGGCTGCGCCCTGCACTGCCATTTCAATGCCAAACATCATGCCCTGCGACCACATATGGTGGCCCGGGAAATACTCAAACCAGTGACTCATGCGCGTGCTGTTTCCATGTTACGTGATAGCGACAAAGAAACGAATTATACGGGTTGCGATAGCGTGCGATCTGCAGGTAACCTTGATGTATTACAGACTTGGGAACTCGAATGAAATCAGCAAATGCGAAAAGCAGCATCCTCGGCGCGGTCTGCTTATTTATAGCTGCAGCACCAGCAGATGTGTACGCGGCACCACTCGAGCCGGTGATGTCGCTTGCCACAAAAGAAAAAGCGCCTCTCCTCGATACGCTCAAAGATCTGGTGTCGATTGAGTCTGGCAGCGGAGACCGCGAAGGTTTGGACAAGATCAGCGAACTGATTGCAGGCCGGCTGCGCGAGCTGGGCGGCACTGTCGAGTTCGTCGAGCCGGATCCCGCAGACATCTATCCCATGGTCGATACGCCGAAGAAAATCGGCCGGATGGTGCTTGCCCGCTTCACCGGGACGGGCACTAAAAAAATACTTCTGATCGCGCACATGGACACCGTGTATCTGCGCGGCATGCTTGCTAAGCAGCCGTTCCGCGTTGACGGTAATCGCGCGTATGGGCTCGGCATTGCCGACGACAAACAAGGCGTCGCAGTCATCCTGCATACGCTCGCGGTGCTGAAGGCAATGAATTTCCGCGATTACGGTGCGGTGACAGTGCTCATCAACGCGGACGAAGAAGTGAGCTCAGCCGGTTCGCGGGCGACACTGACCAAGCTCGGCAGCGAGCACGACGCGGTGTTCTCGTGCGAAGGTTCGCGTGTCGACTCGGACCGGTTGTCGTTGACGACAGCGGGCATCGCTGCGGTCGTGCTGAATGTGCAGGGCAAGGCATCGCATGCCGGCTCGGCGCCGGAGAACGGACGCAACGCGCTGTATGAACTTTCTCATCAGATCCTGCAGACCCGCGACCTGTCCGACCCGAAAACCGGGCTCAAGATGAATTGGACGGTCGCCAGCGCCGGCACCAATCGCAATGTGATTCCTGCTATTGCTTCGGCGACTGCTGACGTGCGCGTGCTGCGCATAGCCGACTACGACGGCATCGAGCAAAAAGTCCGTGAGCGCATCACGAAACAGTTGATCCCGGATACTAAAGTGCAGATGACTTTTGAGCGCCGCCGTCCGCCGCTCGAGCTCACGCCGGCAAACGCGGCGCTCGCCAAGCATGCGCAAAGCATCTATAGCGAAATCGGCAAGAACCTGGTGATCGGCGACGTGGCTGAAGGCGGCGGCACCGACGCCGCATTTGCTGCGCTGAAAACCAAAGCGCCCGTGATCGAGCGTTTCGGCCTGCAGGGCTTCGGCGGCCATTCAAATGACAATGAATACGTCAATATCGATTCGATCGAACCGCGCCTTTACTTGCTGTCGCGGATGATCATGGATGTCGCGCAAGGGAAAAATCAGTAGCACGCAGTTCATTCCCGCGCAGCGGAAATGGACATGGCGCCGAGGCCGCCTCTGGGCGAGCCGCGACAAGGCGCTCGCTCTATTGCGGCTGGAATCCGATGTCGCGAATCAGCTTCCCGTATTTTGCGTAATCACTTTTAATCGTTGAGGCAAAAAACTCGGGCGGCTCCGTCACGACGATCAGGCCCGCCGACACGAGTTTCTCTTTCACGTCGGGCAGCGCATTGGCGCGGTTGATTTCCTGATTGAGCACGCTGATGATTTCACGCGGCGTCCCGGCCGGCGCAAGAAATCCGAACCATCCGCGCGAGTCATATCCCGGCAGGGTTTCCGCGATGGTTGGAGCATCGAATTCCGGCACGCGGGTGGGGTTGGTGATGGCGAGCAGACGCAGTTTGCCGGATCGTATGTGCGGCGTGAGGCCGGTGATGCCGTCGATCGCCGCGTCTATGTGTCCGCCGATGAGGTCGGTCGCTATCTGCGCGCTGCCTTTATATGGCACATGCACGTACGTGAATCCTCCCATCACGCGGAAGAGTTCTATCGTCATGTGCGGAAATCCGCCCTCGCCGTTCGAAGCGAACGTCACCTTGTTGGGATTCGCCTTGGCGTAAGTGATCAGATCCCGGACGGTTTTGAACGGCACGGTCGGATGGACGACCAGCGCCAGAAAATTCGTCGTCGACAAAGCAATCGGCGCGAAATCCTTCAGCGGGTCGTACGGCAGTTTTTTATATGTGTGCGGCGCGACGACGAGATTGCCGCCCTGGCCGCCGACAAGCGTGTAGCCATCCGGCGCCGCTCGTGCTCCGTATTCGAGCCCGAGCTGGCCGCTTGCCCCGGCGCGGTTTTCGACAATCACATTCTGTCCGAGGCGCTCGGTGATTTTGGGACCGATCAAGCGCGCCATGATGTCCATGGTATTGCCGGGCGGAAACGGGATCACGATGCGAATCGGCTTCGATGGATAGCTTTGCGCTGCTGCTGCGAACGCGACCGCTAACGATGCTGCGAAAGTGAGCGCGCGCGAAAACGAAACCCTCATTTCATTCCTCCGTCGATTCGAGCGCGCCATTGTAAGAGCGGGAGCGTAGCGGCGCAACGCGCGCCGGGCCCCCGAACGATTATCAACACACAGCGGCGGTGCGCTGGTCACAACGCCCTGCTACACTGTCTCGCGATCGGCCGCCATCGGGCGGATAGCAAAACAATAATCAGTCTTACGAGGAGCATATGAAAAACCGCTGCAACGCCACAACGCTTATCGCCTGTCTGATCCGTCTTACCGCGCTGCTCTGCGCCGTCGCATCTTTCACAGTGAGTAATGTCGTTTCTGCGGCGGACGCGTATCCGACGCACGCGATCCGATGGGTGGTGCCTTATCCGCCGGGCGGCACGACGGATATTCTCGCGCGCATCATGGCGCAGCGACTTACCGAACGGCTGGGTCAGCAGGTCGTCGTCGACAATCGGCCGGGCGCCGGCAATAACATCGGCACTGAAGCGGTGGTGCGTGCGACGCCGGATGGTTACACCGTGCTGCTCGTCAATCCTGCGAACGCCATCAACGCAACGCTTTATTCCAATCTGAGTTTTAACTTCCTGCGCGACATGGCGCCCGTTGCCGGACTTGTCCGCGTGCCGAACGTCATGGAAGTGACGAATTCACTGCCGGTGAAATCGATACCTGAATTCATCACGTACGCCAAAGCGAATCCAGGCAAAGTCATCCTCGCGTCCTCCGGCAGCGGCACGTCCGTGCACTTGTCGGGAGAGCTTTTCAAAATGATGGCGGGTGTGGACCTTACACACGTGCCTTATAAAGGCGCCGGGCCGGTTTTTCCTGATCTCATCGGCGGCCAGGTGCACGTCATGTTCGACAACATGCCCTCCTCGATCGAGTTCATCAAGTCCGGCAAGCTCCGCGCGCTCGGCGTGACGACTCTCAAGCGGTCGCCGCAATTGCCGGACGTGCCGACGGTCGGGGAGACCGTGAAAGGCTACGAAGCGAGTGCGTGGTTCGGCATGGGAGCGCCGAAAGGGACGCCCGCGAACGTCGTTGCAAAGCTCAATCGCGAGATCAATGAGGCGCTCGCTGATCCGAAAATGAAAGCACGACTTGCCGAACTGGGCGGTGACCCGATCGCGGGCACGCCGGCCGAGTTCTGGGCGATACATACCGCCGAGACAGAAAAGTGGGCGAAGGTCGTGAAAGCCTCGGGCGCAAAAGTCGACTAGTGGGCCACTAGCCCGTTATTCGATCACCAGCGCGCGGACAGGCGTCGCCTCGACATTCATTATTTTGAGCGGCGCTGCAATCAGCGTCACCCGGTCCTTGGTGATCTGGTCGAGGTTGGTGAGATAGGGCATCGTCACCACGCCGCTTTCGAGAAACACGCGCGCAAGCGAGTTGCGTGTCTGGCCGGGCGCCTTGGCGCCATGGTAGAAGTCGACACCGACGAGTACCACGCCGCGGTCAATGACCCACTGCAGCGCATCGGGCGTGAGATGCGGCGTAACTTTCTTCCACTCGCTGATCTCCATGTCGAAATAGCGCTTATTGAGATCGGTGCGGATGAGCAGGCGGTCGCCGCGTTGTAGTTTCTCTCCGATGCGAACTTCGAGATTTTCGGCGGTGATGCCTTCACCGGGCTTCTTGTCGGAAAAATTCGCGACGATTGCATCGCCTACGAAAGTGCTCGAGCGGCAATTCGTGCACCTGTTTGCCGCCTTGACGAAGTGTTCGGGCGCGTCGATGTGACTTCCGGCGTGCAGACGCATATGAACACCGCGCACGATCTGGCCGAGCCCGATCGGCCGCGTCATGCTCTTTGATTACTTCCACCTCGAACTGCATATCGCGTTTGAAACCGTCCATGACCTGCATGTGATGATTTTTTGCGTCGAGCTGAAGGCTGATGTCGATGATGCGGCCTATGGGCAATGTCATTCCGATTCTCCGTCGAAGGTGGGTGCGCAGAAAAGCTTGAAGACGATCGCCGTTGACAGCGCGTGCCGCGACCGAGGTCGAGCCGTCTCCCGGCGATGGACTTTTTATACTATATTCCGGTCGATGTCATGGTCAATTGCTGTGAAGTGGATGACGGCGACGGCACTCGCTCTCGCGGCGGCTTGCGGTCACGCCGCCTATCCCGACAAACCAATCCGCGTCATCGTACCATTCCCGGCCGGCAGCGCGACCGACATACTCGCGCGCGTCGTCGGGCAGAAACTCACTGCGCCGCTCGGCCAGAACATCGTCGTCGATAACCGCGGCGGCGGCAGCGGGAGCATCGGTGCTCTGGCGGCGGCCCGCGCCACGCCTGACGGGCATACACTGATACTCGGCGGGCTGAGCATGCTCGTAGTCGCGCCTGCGCTCAATTCGGGCGTCGGCTACACGACGCACGACTTTGCGCCGATCTCGAATGTGGTGACCGCGCCGTACATACTGGTTGTGCACAACCAGGTGGCCGCTGCCAGCGTAAAGGAGCTCATTGCGCTCTGCGCGCAGCAGACCCGGTCAATTGAGCTATGCGTCAGCGGGTTCGGGCAGCCTTGCGCATCTCGCGGGGGAACTCTTCACGCGAATGGCGGCGGTCAAAATGACGCACGTTCCGTATAAGACGTCGGCGCAATCGGTGATCGATGTTGCGAATGGCCGCATCGAAGTGCTGTTCGGCACCCTGTCGCCAACGCTGCCCTTCATTCAAACGGGCCGGTTGCGCGTGCTTGGCGTGACCGGAAAGTCGCGCGTCGCAGCGCTCCCGGACGCACTGCCGATTAGTGAAGCCGGCGTGCCCGGCTACGACGTGATTTACTGGCTAGGCATGCTCGGGCCGGCGTCCATGCCACCGGCAATCGTCGCGCGACTCAATCGCGAGCTGATCACTGTTCTCGACACCCGCGAAATGAAGGAGACTTTAGCGGCGCAGGGGCTGAATGCCACGCCCACAACGCCGCAGGCATTCGCGAAGCTGTTGCACGACGATGATTTGAGATGGCGTGAGGTCATCAAGGCTGCCGGGATACGCGGCGAATGATCTCACTTTGAAAAGCGTCCGGCGCTTCCGGTGCGTAAACGGCTACCGTGATGCTCGCAAGCCGAGGAATCGACGGGCATTGCCTTCGCGCAAGCCGTACGCGCGGTTCTCATCAAGTCCCAGCGCGTCGATCGTGCGATGCGGATTCATGTCGGCGATAGAAAACGGATAATCGGTGCCGATCATCACGCGATCGTCACCGAAGATGCTCAACACAAGGCGCAGCGATTCCGCGCTGTATGTAAGGGTATCGTAATAAAAGCGGCGTGCGGTTTCGCCCGGAGCACGTGCGATCGACTCCTTGATTACCGGCACGATGTTCCACGCATGTTCAAGACGCGGCAGCAGCATCGTCAATGCACCGCCGCCATGGCTGAAAGCAATGCGCAGCGCCGGATATTTTTCAGCCGTACCGCCGGTGATCATCAACGCCGCAGCAAGCGCGATGTCGCCGGGAAACGCCACGACCTGCTCGAGATTCGGCGGACCAACGAGACGGTCCTTGCCCGCCGGATGCAGCGCATGGACGAATACCGCCGCACCGAGTCGTTCGGCGGCAGCAAAGAACAGTTCGAACCGCGGATCGCCAATCGACACTCCATTCACATGGCTCGCGATCTCCACGCCGGCGAACTTGAGCGAAGTCATCACATACTCGAGTTCCGCGATCGCCGCGTCGCTATCCTGGAGTGGCACCGCACCCAGTCCGATGAAGTGCTCAGGCTGCGCAATGATCATGTCGGCGATGATTTCATTCAACCAGCGTATAAGCACTTTGGCATCTGCCAACGCCAGCCAATAGGAAAGCAGTTCAGGCATCGGCGAGATTGCCTGCCGCGCAACGCCGCATGCATGCATTCCGTTCACGCGCGCGGCTGTATCCCAGCATGTCTTCGCAACTGTACGGTATTTTTTGCCGGAGATCATCACGTGGGCATGACCGCAACCGGTGTGCTGCATCGAGGGCCATGCAACATCGCGCACGGCGCCCGCGTAAGCGGGAAAGTTCTCGGGAACCACATGAGTGTGGACATCGATGCCGCTGACCATCAGCTTTCTCCTCGCATAGTTCGACGGCATGCCCTGCCTGCCATCAACCGCGCGCCATTCTAGGAGACGCCTCGACAACATGCAAAGCAGACATTTGCAGTACTATCTGGCGCGATACAGATTGCATGCGATGTCAACGACTGAAATGATCCGGGCCTTAGCGTTAAAATCTTCGCTCGCAGCCGCATGGCGGCGTATGTCCTCGCAGCTCGCGCTTGCTGCGGTATTGACATGCATCTGTGTGCCGGCCTTTGCGGCAGCGTATCCCGATCATCCGGTCAGGCTGATCGTTCCATCACCCACCGGCGGCGGGACTGACACATCGACCCGCATCATTGCGCCGAAGCTTGCCGAATATCTAGGTCAGCAGGTGGTCGTCGATAATCGCGGAGGAGCGAGCGGGAATATCGGCGCAGAGCTGGTCGCACGCGCAGCGCCGGACGGCTACACCTTGCTCGCGTGCATCGCCTCGCATACGAGCAATCCGGCAGTGATGAAGCAGGTGCCTTACGATTTCGCGCGCGACTTTGCGCCCATCTCGCTTACAGTGACGTTGCCGAATGTGCTGGTCTCTCATCCATCGCTGCCGGCGCGCAACGTCAAAGAGCTGATTGCGCTCGCCAGGGCCCGTCCCGGGCAATTGCAGTTCGCCACCGGCGGCATCGGCGCCAACCAGCATCTCGCGATGGAGTTATTCCTCAACATGACCGCGCTGAAAATGATTCATGTGCCGTACAAAGGCGTGGGACCGGCGCTCGTCGACGTCGTCGCAGGTCATGTGCCGCTGATGATGGGAAATATACTTGTCGCCCTGCCGCAGATTCGCACCGGGCGCATACGCGCGTACGGCGTCACGAGCGACCAGCGCGCGAGCGGAGCGCCCGACATTCCGACCATCGCCGAAGCCGGCGTGCCGGGTTACGCCGCCGTGCAGTGGTACGGATTAATGGCGCCCGCCAACACGCCGAAAGAGATTGTTGCGAAGCTGCACGCAGCTGTCGTGCGTGCATTGCAGGAGCCCGATATCCGCAAACGTTTTGTCGAGGACGGCGCGGAGCCGACGCCCAGCGCGACGCCGGAGGAATTCGGTGCTTTCATTCGCAGCGAGCTTGCCAAGTGGGCCAAAGTCGCGCGCGACGCCAATATCAAAGCGGAGTAACCGCTGTGTCTTCTTTATCCACGCGATCGAGCGCAAAGCTGGATCGAGCTTGTGAGTTCGCAGAGGCTGACGCTTAGCCTTCTGTCAACGCGCCGGCCATCCCGGGAGAGCCTTGCAGCGCTCCAGCCATTTGACTGTGTTCGGATAGCTGTCGAGTGCGATTTTCGCTTCAGGCGCCGTTTCTGCATACGGAAAGCACGCGACGTCGGCGATGGTCGGATGATCAAGCGCAAGCCAATCATTTTTTTGCAGGCGCTGCTCGATAACGGAAAGAGCGATGCGGCCGATTGCGTGTCCCTGTTCGAGCGTACCCGCAGTCCAGCGTCCCTGCAGGACTCCACGCCGTGCGTATTGCAGCCCGAACTGAATTTCGCTTGCCGCCAAAGCAAGCCACTGCATGACCTCGGCCATGGGCGCCGGCGCAATGGGCAGCCATCGTTCGCCGCCATGCTTGCGCGCGATGTAAACGAGACACGCGCCCGAATCCCATATCACGGCGCCATCGTCTTCGAGCACCGGTACTTCGCCGCGCGGATTTATCTTCAGGAATTCGGGATTTTTATGTTCGTGCTTTGACAGATCGAGGACGACTTTGTCGTATGCAACGTTAAGCAGCGCGAGAAGAATCCGGACCTTGTGTGAGTTGCCTGATATCTGTGACAGGTAGAGTTTCATTTGCCGCTCCTGCTACGCTGCACCCACAGCGCGGGCAGCATCGCGCAATCGTTCGCGCCATATCCGGCGCGCGAAATTTCGTCGAAACATTCGAGTGCACGGGACGCGACCGGCAGGCGGCAGCCGAGCGCCTGCTCCTTCCTCGAGCATCGTTTGCACATCCTTGCGCACTGAATCGATGTCGAAGTTGACGGGCTGCACTTCGTCGCCGTTCAGCGCTGTCGTCATGTGCGCGCGTCGAAGCGCAAAAACTTTCGGCGCCCCAGACGATTCGGCGAACAGATCCATCAACCGCTCAACGGAAAGCCCCAGCGGTTCGCACAGCGAGAGCGCCTCGCCGAACGATTGCCAGTAAACCTGTGTCGTCAGATTCATTGCGAGCTTGATCGTCGCGCCTGCACCGATCGGACCGATATGCTCAACGCGGCGACATAATTGTTCGAGCAGGGGTCGGGCACGCGCCACGTCCGGCGCACTGCCGCCCGCGAGGCCGAGCAGCGTTCCTGCAGCGGCCGCCTTGATAGAGCCGCCAACCGGACAATCTATGAAGGCAGCGCCCGCCGCCGTACCTTGTCCGCAAGTGACTGTTCAGTCGCCGGCCGGACGGTACTCATTTCGATGTACAGCTTGCCATCGCCATTCACCGCCAACAGCCCCTCTCCGCCGCCATAAACCGCATCGATGGCAGCAGCATTGGTGAGGATGGTGATGACGATATCGCAAGCATCCGCAAGCGCCGCGGGGCTCGCCGCAACGCGAGCGCCGATATCCGCCAGCGGAATCGTTTTGTCCTCACTGCGATTCCAAACAGTCAGGTCGTGACCGAGTCCCAGCAGTCGCATTCCAATTGCCGTGCCCATGCGGCCGGTGCCGGCGATGCCGATCTTCATCTGCGATCAGAGCGAAGGGTTGCGAGCCGAAACTACCATCCACGCGGCTCCGCACGCAAAGCGGCCATCGCCTTGAATTCCGTGTTGAGCTGTTTGTAATTGGCCGCGCCGAGTGCTGGCAACGGCGGGCGCGGTTCGCCGCATTCGCGACCCATCGCACGCAGCGCCCCTTTGAGACCCGGCGGCCCCGCTCGCTTCACGATCTGACGAAGCGCCGCGAGCTCTTCCTGGAGCTTGCGCGCCTCCGCATACTTTTCCGTCCGGCATATGCGATACAACTCGCTCACTGCCTTAGGCGCAATGGCCGCCAGCGAAGTGAACATGCTCGTTGCGCCGACCGCGCCGGCCGATACCATGTACTCGGTGCCGGACAGCAACTGAAACTCCGGCCGCACGCGCCAGGCATTGGAAACAATGTTGATCATGAACTGCCAATCGAGACTCACGTCCACCAGCCCCGCAAAATTATCGAGCCGGTCGATGAGTTTCAGCACTGTGTCGGTCGTGATCTTGTTTCCAGGCAGTTCGACGGGCGTGTAATACAGGAAGAACGGGATGTTCACGGCGGCGGCGATCTGCGCAAAATGCTCGATGAGCATCGCCGGCGGCGGCGTCCAATAGTCCGGCGTCGTCGCCACCACCGCCGCAGCGCCGGCATCCTGCGCATGGCGTGCGCGGTCCGCAGCGATACCGGTCCCCGCATCGCTGACATGAGCAATCACAGGCACGCGGCCCTTGACGTGAGCGATCGCGAACTCGAGGAGCTTGCGCTGTTCGTCTTCGCTGAGACTCACGGATTCACCGGCGTGCATGGGCAGCGCGAGTGCTTCGGCGCCGTTGCGCAGATGAAACTCGAGTACTTTTTCGTACAAGCCGAAGTCGATCTGCAGATCACGCATGAACGGCGTTACAGGCGTGTGCACGAGACCGGGAGTGAAAGTTGGCATGCTGATTGACCTTTATTCTTCTACCAGCCGTGAGGTTCGCTATCGATGATGCCCAATTCGCCCAGGTGTGTCTCGATGTACGCCTGACGCTCTTTGGTCGCGGTTGGCAACGGCGGGCGCGTTGGTCCGACGGGCCGTCCCATCACCACCATGCCGCCTTTGAGCGACGACGGATACTGATCGCGAAACAGATCCCATAACCGCGCGAGCTTGAACTGCAGCTCCCGGGCGCGAACGCTTTCACCGGCGGCACATGCTTCGTACAGCGCCGTGCACAGGTTGGGACAGATTGCGCCCGCCGACGAGTACGATCCCTTGCCGCCGAGCGGAACAGACGGCGCCAGAAATTCCACGCCCGCAATCATCGAGAACTCCGGCCGCAGCGCGAGCGCGACGCGCGAAATCTCGAGGAATCTTTCGCTGTTGAAGCTCGCTTCCTTCATGGCGATGAAATTCGGCAGCCGCTCGATCAGGCGTCGCGTCAGATCGCCCGTAAACTCCAGGCCGGCCAGATAATCAGGCGAGTTGTAGGCGATCAACGGCAGATCGATCGATGTGCCGAGACGCACAAAGTAATCGTACAGCGACTCGACGGTTGGATGCCAGAAATACGGCGTAATCGCAATGATTGCGTCGGCGCCGATTTGCTGTGCATGCCGTGCGAGCTCCATCGAATCTTCGACTGCGAGCGCGCTGACATGAATCGATACTGGAATGCGCTTTGCGACGACCTTCACGGCAACTTCAGCGAACGCCTTGCGTTCCGCTATCGTGAGGTTCAGCGATTCGCCTTTGTGGTGTGGCCATGAAATCGCGGTCGCGCCGGTGCGCACATGGAAGTCCAGCAGTTTTTCGAACGTCTGCAGGTCGGGGCTGAAGTCCGCCTTGAGCGGCGTCACCGGGCTCTGCATTACGCCTTTCAGATTCAGCGCCATCGTTGTCCTGTTTCAATCATGATTGATGTTGTTCGCTGGCAGCGATATGCCTGCGATCGTGCCGACTTTCAGATTGACAATGGCGTCGGCCCGGATATTTGAACGCGCTAGCGAGTGCCTTTTAGATGCCGGTCAAAAAAGTCCATGAAGATACCGTACACCTTGCTCTGAATGGCATCCGGTTTGTATGTGCCGTCGTCCTGGCGATACATAAACGGATAGCCATGCACCGGATGATCAAGGCTCACCCAAGTCGTGTCCTTGCCGGCTTCGTGCATCCATTCATGCGCAAGCTTGAAAATTCCCTGTAGATGGTCGGGGTCGCGTCCGATATGCAGAATCGGCGTCTTGATCTTGCCTATGCGCTCCATGGCGCGCGCCTTGTCTGCGTTCTTTCTGACGACTTCGATGTCCTGATACTGGATCTCGTTACCTTTGCGTGGCGCAGAGGGACCCGTATTGACGCTCAGAAATTCATGCGACGCGCCTTCGATCACGACGCCGGCAGTAAACGACGTTTCCGCCGCGACTTTCAGAATCATTTCACCGCTGTGACTGACGCCGACAATCCCGATTGCATTCCTGTTGACGAATGGCAGCGTGTGCACGTACTTGAGAATGGCGATCAAATCGTCTGAGTCGAGCGTCGGCGCCGACTTCAGCGTGCGCCCTTCTCCGCTCACATCGTCGGCAAGATTCTGTGCGCGCGCAGTATCTTCGTATAAATGCGGGATCTCATTCCGGTAATTCACGAATAAGACGACATAGCCGCGCCGGATCATGTCGTCCTGCATCGATGCCAGGCGCTCGACCTGCTTCTCTACATGGGGAACGCCGCCGCGTCCATCGCCGCGGCCCATAATGATCACCGGAAAAGGTCCGTCTCCGCGCGGCCTGCGCACGGCCACGGGAACATAGATCTCGTCGCGAGTCAGCACGAACGTGATATCCATGCCAATGTCGGAGCCCGCTACGGGCTTGCTGATGATGTAGCCGTGCGATGCCATCTCCGGCGCAACCGGTGCTGCGCGCTGGCCTGTGGGTGTCATTCAGTATCTTTCTGTCAAAAAAGGTGCTGCAACGTTCACGAGCGTTATGCCGCCGCGCGGCCGTGTGCGAAATCATAAACGCCGCGCACGAAATTGAGTGCGCCGGCGCGCGCATCCGGGAGCGCAACTATTTGCTCGCCCGTAATCACCGCGGCGAACAAGCCCTGAGTGTGCCAGTGCCCCGGCGCCGGCAGCGCAGGCAGCGCCGTTGCGGGCGGATGCGGTGTAGGGCTCACGAATACATACGGCTGTTGAAAGTAATGATCCCCGGCGGAAAACCCGATGCGCACGGATCTTGAACCGGCTTGCAAAGGATCATCGATTGCTATGAGCGTGGTCATGTCGAAATGATGCGGTGAACAGATAACGGCGCCGGGCTGCGCATGTTCGTTCGCGCAATCCGGTTGTCACTTGTTCGAGCAGGTCCGCGGCCGCGCCAAACCAGCGCGCGAGCTCGTCGAACGATTCCAGCTCACCGCTGAGTGCGTAAGGTGAGCCGCGCGCTACCTGATGCGACGGAATGGTATACGGCAGAGTGATTCCCCCGGCGGGCTTGAGGCCGAGCGCACGCAAGGCGGAATCCAGCCATACGCCGACCATCGAATCCCGCCGCCCGGACACTTCGTACTCATCGAGAACCAGATCGGCGCGCAATAGAATCAGCGCGAGCCGGCCAAGCCTCAATCCAACGCGCACTTCAGCGCTGCCGCTCGTCAAAGCTTGCGTAAAGAAAGCGCCGCGTTCGCGGTCCCATACAAGCGTCGCCTGCCCGGCATCCGGCCCGGATGCAGAATTCGCGCGCGCAGCCTTGACGATCCACTGCATTGCGTGATGTGCGAGCGTGCGCGCCTTGACCAGTGCCGTCGGCGATTTGGCGCCGAGCGCCGACCAGTCAACCTGCATCAAACGTTGTTCCCCCGATAAAATCGCAGCTTCGCTGCGACGACCTCGCATGCGCGACGCCCGACGCCAACGCATCGCAGCAACCGGAGTCGCGTGAATCGAACATGATGCGCGCGCGAGCGCGAGCAATTCGCGAAGGTTGCAATGATAGAGCATCTGCCGGCCGCACAGGCCGGCGATGTGTTTATTTTCGAGCGCTATGTCGAACGCCGTGCCGTCTGCCGCCGCAGCGAGCAGCGATGGTTCCGCGATCGTAAGCGCCGTTACGAAGTCACGGCGAAATAAAAGATATCGTCTACTTGGAAGTGCTCACGAGCTCGAACACATTCCAGTCGCCGCGGATCACCGGACCCGCCATGATGCCGCCGCCGATCGCACGGCTCGTATCTAGGTATTCGGACCAGCTTTCAGCGCGCACCGGGCGGCCGATGGAAGGCGCATACCATTCGGTTTCGAAGATATTCGTCTCGAACGTAAATGTGCCCCAGTCATCCGGCATATACATTGCGCGAGATTTTTACGGTATCGAAGGATCCAGCCGGCACCGTGATTCTCTCGGTGCCAACGACCCTCCCGTCGACGCGCACACTGTTGCGTCGCCCGGTGACGGGATTTGTCGCGTTTACGCGCCGCGACCACGAGCTTCCCGGCTTGAGTGGCATATCGTAGGCGGGATAGGGCGGCGAGAACTGGTACTCCACCGGATGGTCCTGGTTGGTCAAATCATGCTTCAGCCAGTTTCCCGGCGGCATCGTATATCGCGGTGCGCGGCGCGCCGAGCGCAGGCACATCGGAGGTCATCGAGACCGCGATGCGTCCGCCATCGACGTTCTCGACCCGATACTGCGCTTTGCCCAGGGTGAGTTTGTTGTAACCGTTCGAGACGCGATAGACGTATGTCTCGCCTGGCGCAGGCGCTGCGGCGCCTGCCACTGAGCTGACCGTAAGCAAGGCGCCCAGCATTGCAGAGGTAATGATGTTCTTCATCTGATCGTTCCTCCGAAAACGTAGTTGATTGCTGTTTGTGAGCTGTGTGCAGCCTAAGGCGAACAGCGCCGGCCGCACGCTATTCCACGACCGCTCACGCCGGGAACCCGTAAAGCCGGGCCGGATTGTCGACGAGGATCTGTTTACGTATGCCGGGGTCCGGCGCCCATTCCGCGAGCAGATCAAGCAGGTCGCCGTCATTGGGCATGAAGCCGCTAAAGCGCGAATGCGGCCAATCAGTTGCCCAGACGCAACGGGTCGGTGCCGCCTGGATCAACGCTCGCGCGAAAGGCGCCACGCTTGGATAAGGTGGACGCGGATCGCCGAACCGGTTGGGCGACGATAGCTTCACCCAGCAGCGCCCTTCCTTCAGCAGCGCTATCAATATCTGGAACCCGGGATGCGCCACGCCGGCCTCAACAGGCATGTGACCCAGATGATCTACGACGATATCGACCGGCAAACGGCGCAGCAGTTCCCCGAGCGTAACGAGCTCGCGCGCATCGAGATGAAACTGCAGGTGCCAGCCGAAAGGTGCGATCTTCTGCGCCAGCGTATCCATATTCTTCAGCACGTCTTTCTTTTCGTTGCGGGGGTTGAGGCGCACGCCGCGAAAACCGACCGCGTGCAATCGCTCGATGTCACGGGTCTCGACATCGGCATCGAGCAGCGCGATGCCTCGCCACTTTCCGTCTGATGACTGCAACGCGTCGATGGTCACGTCGTTGCCGTAGAAAACGCCCGGCTGCACGATCACTGCCCGTTCGAGTCCGAGCACGGCGAGCATCCGCCGATAATCCTCGATGCCCGCCGCTGAGGGCGTGTACCGGCGTACCGGCTTGTATGGGTAGCGGACGGGCGGTCCGAAGATGTGGGCGTGGCAATCGCACGCGTGCGGCGGCACCTCGAACGAAGGCTTGCGCGGGTGCAAATCGGGTGGCGCACAAGGGTCCTGCATCGATTGCTGTGTGTTGTCGGCCACGACGGCTGTCAATCGTTGTATTGCACGATCACGTGGCAAAGAGATCCATGAATTTGTCGACCGGTGTTCCCATCAGTCGATCGTGGTCCATGCACAGCCCTCTGATCGTACTTTGACGGTCCGCCGAAAATCGCCGCGCGAGATTCGTCTCGAACTTTTTGACCAACACCGGAATGCCTTCGCTGCGGCGACGTGGATGGCCGATCGGATATTCGACCTCGACTGGACCGGTGCTTGTGCCATCGCCGAAACGGATCTCCATCGCGTTGGGGTTCGCTCCCGTCGTGCGATCGAGCAACAGTTGCGTGTAGCGCGGCTCTTCGCGCAGCTTCATAAGCGCGCGCAATTGATCGATGCGCGGATCAGCGGCCACGTCGTCCTCGTAGTCATTGGCGGTCAACCGGCCATTCAGCAACGCCACTGCAACGGCGTACTGCAGGCAGTGATCGCGGTCGGCGGCATTGCGCAGCACTCCCTTCTTGTCGATCTTGTTGAGCGTTTCGCGATGTGTCGCGATATCGATCGATGCAATTTCATCGAATCGCGACTTCACCGCAGGATGCAGTTGCAGTGCGCATTCGATTGCTGATTGCGCATGAATGACGACCGGACATAGCAGCTTGAAGATAACGCCTTCCATAACGCCGCATGCGAGAGGCGCAGCTACAAGCTCTTCTCCATCGAGGAAGATTTTATTGAAGCCGAATTTCGGATGACTCAGCACTTGCGGATAGGCGGGCTCTCCTTTGACCGCCATCATGGCGAGCCGCACTGCCTGGCTCGTCGCATCACCTGCCGCCCAGCCTTTGCGCGGACCGGTGTTCGACCCGAACCGATGCACACACAGGCTCCCATCGAAAAATGCAAATGACGTCGCCGCGACGATCTGCTCACGCGTGCCGCCGAGCATTTTTGCGGTAACTGCAGCACAAGCGACCTTGGCGAGCAGCGGATGATCGATGCCGTGTCCGCTCAATGCTACTCCCGCGCCGAGACCGCCTTGCAATTCGTGCGCTTTGATCATTGCCTCGAGAACCACGCCGATGGTAAGCGGCGGTTTGCCCGCTGCGTTGTTCGCGCGGCTCAGGTAATCGGCGACCGCGAGAATCGCTCCTACATCGTCCGACGGATGTGTCGTTTGTGCCGCCACCCATGTGTCGCTAAAGTCGAGCCACCGCACCATCGTCGCGATGTTGAACGCAGCAGTTGCCGGATCAAGCACGAATGCCGTGCCTGGTACACGCGAACCGTGCGCGACCATGGTGCCAGGCACCGCGGGGCCGAGCAGCCGCACGCAATCGTGATGATCGAGCGCTTCGAGCGCGCACCCGAGACTATCCATCAAACAATAGCGGGCAATGTCGTACGCCGTGCGGCTTTGTATCTGATAACTGTCGACGTACTCCGCGATATCGAGGAGCAGTTGGTCAGTGCGGAGTTTTTGCATCGGACCTGACTTAATTTGGAACTTTCATGTAACCGCCGATTTGCATCAATCGATTTTAGCTCCGGACTCTTTCACGACCGGCGCCCACCGCGCGTATTCCGCGCGGATGATTTCGCCAAAGCGCTGCGGCGAGGACGCGACCACTTCGGAGCCATCCGTCGCGAGCAACGCTTTCACTTCGGGTGATTTCAGTGCCGCAGCGAATTCGGCGTTCAATTTATTTACGATGGCCGCCGGTGTACCAGCCGGCGCGAAGACGCCGTACCACGAATCGACTTCGAAGCCTGGCAGCGTGTCGGCGACGGTCGGAATATCGGGCAGCAAGCTGAAACGTTTTGCGCTTGTTACGCCGATGGCCCGTAACCGGCCCGAGCGCACATGTTGTAGCACGGGCGGTATGCTTGAGAAGCGCGACTGCACCTGTCCCGCAAGCAAATCGTTGGTCGCCGGGCCCGAACCCTTATACGGAATGTGCACCATCTTCACACCGGCCATTTGACAGAAGAGCAGGCCCGCCAGATGCGTCGATGCGCCATTGCCGGACGATGCATAGTTCATTTCACCCGGCCGCGCTTTGGCGAGCGCTATGAATTGCGCTACAGATGCTGCAGGCAACTTGGGATGCACCACCAATAAATATGGCGACGAAGCGGCAAGCGTCACCGGTGCGAAGTCGCGGATCGGGTCGTACGGCAGCGCTTTGTTGAGATGCGGAAGAATCGTGATGCCGGCATTTGTGTGCGCGAGCAGCGTGTAGCCGTCGGGCGCCGCACGCGCGACCGCTTCGCTGCCGATCGTTCCCGTCGCTCCGCCGCGATTGTCAATCACCACCGGCTGCCCCAGTCGCTCAGTCAGGCGCGGCCCCACCGCTCTCATGACGATGTCCGTGCCGCCGCCGGGTGGATAGGGAATAACGATGCGAATCGGTTTATTCGGAAACGTCTGCCCATGCGCAACAGCAGCGCACAGCACGAACAAGGTGGATAACGGAGATATGCACTTCATGGAATGAAAACGGGAGCAATTAGATTGCGAGTCGCGTCGCATCTTACCGCTCCGCATGGTGCGCAACAACGTGTCAGCCAGCGGCGTCCCGGGGCGGGTATGATGACCGCCACAGATAGGACGGGGATTCAATGGGCGCCACCGCCAGCATCGCAGCCTTCATAGCAAAAACATCGACCCGCGACTTTCCATCCGAAAGCAGCGAAAAGGGGAGGAAAGCTATCGCAGATACTTTCGCCGTCATGATTGCAGGTGCCGGCTCTGAAGTAGCAGAGCCGCTGTTGCGCTATATCGACGCAGCGAATGCACCGGGCGCGATTCCCATTCTCGGCACGGGCTTGACCGCGGCGCCGGAAACCGCCGCACTGGTGAACGGCACTTTCGGACATGCGCTCGATTACGACGACGTACTATCGATGATGCCGGCTCATCCGAGCGCAGTGATCGTCGCCGCGTTGCTCGCAAGTCTTCACGGTAAACCGGTCAGCGGCGCTGCGTTTATCGAAGCGTACATAGTCGGGGTCGAGGTTGGCGGCAAGATCGGCCTGGGAATGACGAACGGCCATTACCAGCGCGGCTTTCACGCTACGGGCACGCTGGCGCTTTTTTCGGGTCTCGCGGCGCTCGCGAAGCTTCATGGCCTCGAAGTAGCGACCATACAGCAGGCGTTTGGCATCGCGTCGTCGATGTCGAGCGGAATCAGGCGCAACTTCGGCACGATGACCAAACCGTTGCATACCGGCATTGCAGCGCGCAGTGCGCTGACGGCGCACAATCTGGCAGCATGTGACTTCAGCGCTGCGTCGGATGCGCTCGAAGCGAAGGCCGGTTTTTTTTCCACTTACGGCGTCGAGCAATCGAGCGCCGATATCACTGCCAACGGTCTCGGCAAACCTTTTGTAATCGTGGATCCGGGGCTTGCACTGAAAAAATTTCCTTGCTGCTACGCCTCGCACCGGGCGATCGATGGATTGCTTACCTTGCGTGCGAAACTCGCATGCGATGCTGACTCCATTGAAAAAGTCATTTGCAGGATGCCGCCCGGCGGTATGCACGTGCTGACGTATCCGCGCCCGTCGACTGGACTCGAAGGTAAGTTCAGTCTGCATTACCCGCTCGCGGCCGCCATGCTCGACGGCAAGTGCTCGCTGTGGACGTTCACCGATGAAGCAGTACGCCGCAAGGAAATCACAGCGCTGTACGCGAAAATCAATGCGGCCGAAAATCCCGCGTGCCGTGGTGACGATCCGTTATTCGAGAGCCGCAGTTCCGGCAGCAAGGGATTCGTCGAAGTTGAAATCCATCTGCGGGACGGGAGATCCGAAGCCATACGGGTCGACAAAGCGCCCGGCTCACCGTTCCGTGAATTAACCTGGAACGAAGTGCACGACAAGTTCGTCGATTGCGCGCGGCATTCACAACGCATTGGCGACAAGGCGGCGAACGAAGCGTTTGATGCGATTTACAAGCTCGAAAAAAGCGACGACATTTCCAAGATCGCCGCACTTTTAAGCTGACCTGGAAATTGCCGGTCAGATAAATGAAGGAGGAGCATGAAGATTAAGTTTGCATTTGGAATCGCGCTCGCCTGCACTGCGGCGACGCATACTGTATCTGCTCAAACCTATCCCGATCGTCCGATCCGCCTGATTGTTCCTTACCCCCCCGGGTCGAGCACGAACGACATACTCGGCCGTGCACTCGCGCAGCGACTGAGCGTCGAATTAAAGCAGCAGGTCGTCGTTGATAATCGTTCGGGTGCGAGCGGTAACGTTGGTTCCGAAATGGTCGCGCATGCAACGCCCGACGGCTACACGCTGCTGATCGGCGTTGCGGGTCCGCTCGCAGTCGGTCCCGCCGTCTACAAGAACCTCGGCTACGACCCGATTCGCGATCTCGCGCCGATCGCAATGTACGCGTCAGTGCCTTACGTATTGGTAGTAAACCCGTCAGTCCCGGCGACGAATGTAAAAGAGCTTATCGCGCTCGCGAAATCGAAGCCCGGTCAGTTGAACTTCGCCTCGAGCGGCAGTGGGGGCTCGCCGCATTTGTGCGGCGAACTCTTCAAGGTCATGGCGGGTATCGATATCGTGCATATTCCATATAAAGGCGCCGGTATAGCGATGATCGATGTGCTGAGCGGCCAGATACCGATGATCTGCACCGGCGCGACTGCGCTGGCGGCGCATATCAAGGCGGGTCGGCTGCGTCCGATCGGCGTCGCGTCGCTCAAGCGCTCGGCGCAAATGCCCGATCTCCCCACGATTAGCGAACAAGGGCTGACGGGATTCGAAGTCAACTCGTGGACGGGATTGCTGGCGCCGGCGAAGACGCCGGAGCCTATTATCCGCCGCCTGTATGAAGCCGTTGCAAAAATCGTTGCAACCGACGACATGAAGAATTTCCTTGCGAGTGTCGGCGCCGAGCCCGCGCTCATGAACTCGCGCGATTTCGGCGCTTATCTCAAGGTCGATACAGCGCGGTGGGCAAAAGTCGTCAAGGCGGCGAATCTGAAAATCGACTAGCTATGGAGCCTCGGGCAAACTCGATCCGGGCGACGTCGTAAGAAGATGCAAACCATTAGTTGCGTTTGATGAACGCGAGTGCAGCCTGCGCGCATACATCCGCATCGCTTGCCGCAACATGATAGGAATTTCCCGGCAGCACGAGCAGCTCTGAATTCGGAATCATTCGCTGCCACACCCGCGTGTCATCGACGGATCCGAGCGCGCTGCCCTCGGTCGTAATCACGAGTGTCGGGCATTTGATGTTCGGCAGGTCCGCTGTGATATCAGAGACGGGCACCGTCTTCATGAAACCAAGCTGCGTCGATGCCGGGGTGCGGCCCATGAGCTTCGCCCACCACTCGACGCCTTCGACGGGAAAGCGGTCACCGAGGCGGCCGGCCATCGTACGGCGCGCCCATTTCTCAACGCCGTTTTCCTGCGAGAACTCTTCCATCCAGCCGGGAATATTCGCTCGAACGTGATCGCGATTCGGCTGTGGAGTGCCCGCGACTACCAGTGTGCGCACGACTCCGGGATAGCGTGCGGCCAGCCGACGTGCGACGGTGCCGCCCAGTTTCGCTGCAATCAAATGACAGCACGAAACGTGGAGCTTACGCATAAGCTCCACGTAATCATCGACGATGCGGTCGAGCGACCACGAGAAATCAACCGGCATCGGCGTTGACTCGCCAAATCCGCGCATGTCGGGGCGCACAACTCGATAGTGGCGGGCGAGATGCGGGACCCATGCAAACCATACTTCACCGCGCTCTGAATTCCCATGCAGCATCAAAATCGTTTCCGCTTCACGCCATGGATCGGTGAAATCGTCGCAAAGGTAATGCATTTCGAGGTCGGCATCGATGCGTGCGAACGGCATGGCGGAGATTCCCTGATGTGCTTCAAGCGCGGCAGTCGCGCCGATTATAGTATCGTGCGCTTGTGACTGACCCGGAGGATGCATGAAATTCGGACGATTCGATCAGCAGGGCCGCGTATTTTTCGGCATCGTCGAGGAGGAGACAGTTCTCGAGCTCGATGGCTCGCCGTTCACGTCGTATCGCGGCAACGGCAAGCGTCATCCGCTCGCATCGCTCAAAATACTGGTGCCCTGCACGCCGCAGAATTTTTATTGCGCAGGCTTAAACTACCTCGCGCACATCGAATGGGGCAACAAGCGCAAAGGGACCAATAAGAAGCCGCCCGAAAAAGCCGATGTCGGTTATCGCTCCAACAACGCGCTTATTCCGACGGAGGAATCGATTGTCATCCCGGCCGATTCGCCGGGGCCGGTGCAGTATGAGGGTGAGCTCGTGGCAGTCATCGGCAAACAGGCTCGCAAGCTGTCGGAAGCAAACGCGCTTTCGTGCGTGTTGGGATACACGCTCGGCAACGATGTCAGTGATCGCGGATGGCAGGCATCCGACCGCACATTATGGCGGGCGAAGAACTGCGACACCTGGAAACCAATGGGTCCCTTCATCACTACCGGCCTCGATCCGATGAATCTCACGATCTCAGTAAAGATCAATGGCGAAAACGCTGCCGAGTACACAACCGACAAGATGCTGTTTTCGGCGCAGCACTACATCGCGGAGATTTCGCGCTATATGACACTATGGCCCGGCGACGTCATCTGGCTCGGCACCGACAATCCCACCCTACCGGATCTCAAGCACGGCAACGTGTGCGAGATCATTCAGGAAGAGATCGGTGTGCTGCGTAATCCCGTCGTTCGTGCGAGCGCCTGAGTCAACGGCAACTTCGACTATTTCGACTGGTCATGCGGATGCTGCTCATGATGCTGCCGCAACAAGTCTTTGCCGTAATCGTTGCCGTTCGGCGTACGCACTACCGTGTGAATATGGTTACGGCTCGGCACATTTGATTTGGCCAGTGCGATCGGGCGCTGGTGATCGAATTCGATGAGGATGACCGGGCTTTGAATGCGGTAATAAAAAATCCCATCGGGCGCTGCGCTGCCGAGCCAGCCGAAATACGTTTGATCCAGATGTTTGCGTACCTCGGACATGCGAATACGCGCGTGGCCGTTATCCATGTTGCTTATATATTCGGAGATGACGGCGAGCAGTAATTTCTTCTGCTGGGCGTTCAGGTCGGTCACCCGGATACCCGCATAATCGAGCACCAGGTTGTCGCGGTAGGCGGCCGCCAGCGTATCCTCGCCCGCTTTGGTGCCCGCAATCATCGCCTTCGCCTGCTGGCCGCTATGGAGGCTACGCATCAGCTCGAGTCCTCGATTCTGCTCAGTCTGCAGGACCACGGTGCCCTTGAATTTCCCCTGGTCTGTTTTCACGGGCTCCGAGCCCATGAAAACCGGCGACATGACGACCTGATCGCCCAGTACGAAGTAATTGATGATGGCGTGATGACCGTCGAGCTGCCATCCCCACGGCTTGGTGGTCGACGGCTCGCCCATAATCGTGATCCAGTAGAACCATTCGCTGTATTCGTCGTAGTTGTTGGTTAACTCGGCCAGCGTGCCATTGAGTTTCATGATGTCGCGCGTTTGCTTCAAGCCTTTGGCGCTCAGACTCGCGCGCATCAAGTCGAAGGCGAGCTTGCGCTGCGACGCGGTCATTTCGAAGAATCCGACTCCCTGGCGCATCGCGAAGTGACGGTTGTCCCAGGTGCGCCATTCGGCATCGTCGACGGGGAACAGCGTTTTCTTTTTTTGATCTTCGCTCAATCGGGCGATGAAGACTTCCGCTGCTTTGCGCACGGGCTCCGTCGATACGCCCGTGTGCGCAATCGCAAACAGGCCCGGCACGAGCTTGCCGTCGGTCGTAACACCTTTGAACGGCTCAGCACGCGCCGCAGCGCTCTCATCGCGCAATTTCAGTGGCGCCCGGAATTCATCGCGCTCGGCGAGCGCGAGATTTGCTGCCAGCAGCATGATCAAAAGCGCCGCTTGAGTCACCACACTATGGCCAACAGTTCTCATATTCGAATGCTCCCAAGCTGTTTCGTGTGCGAGGTGCATCAAGTAATAGCGCGGCCGTGATCGATTGCGTGCGCGTGTTCCAGTCCACGCCACGATGCGGCTGGCGGCGCGACTTAGCCTATCACAGGTACTGTGACAATCATTCGCGAGCAAACAGACTTTCCGCATCGTGACGAGAAGAACTGCAGGCGTCAACTCGTCGCGCCGTAATGACAACGAAAGCTCTCGCACTTTTGCCGCTTCATGGAGCGGCATCGGTCTCATTTCAAAAATACAAAGCGGCGAGTCATACGATTGAAATATGCCGCGCGTCTAATTCGTTTCGGCAGTCGAACGCAACGTATCACTCAGCGAGCGGCGTGTTCACGGATTACGCCGAACCAGTTCAATGATATGCATACTGCACTGACGGGCGGCTTTACGCACAACGGCACGACGTTTACGGCAGGCGCAGCCAAGATCGCGCAGGGTGACAACTTCCTGCGGCTCATCGTGCCGCAGATCATGGCCTCCCAGGCTTATCAGAACAATGGCGCAATCATCATCTGGTTTGATGAGTCCGAGCCGGACGGTTCCGGCAACCAGAACGACTTCAATCACACCATCGCGGAGATCGTGATCTCGAAGCTCGCACATCCAAGTGTGAACGGCGTCCCGTTTGCGAGCCTCGTCAATCTTACTCACTCGGACGATCTACGTACGCTGCAGAACATCTTCGGCATCGATCCGCTCACCGGAATCGCATACCTTGGCGATGCCGCCAACGCCGTCGGTCTCGATAGTTTGTTTGCGGCCGGCGCGGTTGCAGCGGTGCCGGAAGCCGACAGCTACGCCATGATGTTGGCGGGGCTCGGGCTTATGGGATTCGTGATCGGTCGCAGAAAGCGAAAGGCGCGCGCCATTTGATCGACGCAAAAAGCAGGCGGACCCCGGTCGGGGTCCGTTTTAAGTCTGTAGAACGCCTCATCTTTCGGCCGGCGCTCGTTGTGACGGCCGAAGCGCTATAGCGCGCTGGCCCTCAATTCCGATCGATGGCTGCTCATATACAACGCGAGCAGTCCACCGATGACTGCAGTGGTACGGAACGACGGCCGTGGCAGCCATTTCATGGCGCTCAACACGACCGCCGGCGGCGATTCGCGCGGCGGCGCGGACATGCTTGCCGTAGTTTGCGCGGTCAGCTTTTCTCCCGTTCCCGCAAAGAACGGCACAAGCGCGCTAACGAACGGCACCATATCCTGTGGACCCCGGCTCGTGAGCCAGTTTTTGTCCCGCACCACCTCTTCGTCTAGCCATGTTGCGCCCGCGTTCACGAGATCGTCGCGCACGCCGGGCCACGACGTCATGCTGCGGCCTTGCGTCAGGCCTGCTGACGCGAGCACCCACGGTCCGTGACAGAGGGTTGCAATGGGTTTGCCGGACGCGTCGAAGTCCCGCACGAACTGGCGGACTGCAGACGACTGGCGCAGCAGGTCGGGATTGATAAAGCCGCCCGGGATAAGCAGTGCGTCGTATTCGTCGGGCGTCACTTCAGACACCAGGTGATCGACTTTTACGCGGCTGGCCGGCTCATGCAGGTTGACGCCGCGGATGCGGCCATGCCGTAACGAAACAATTTCGACTTGGGCGCCAGCCAAGCGCAGCGCCGCGACTGGAATCGTAAGTTCAACTTTCTCGAAGCCATCTGCTGCCAGCACCGCGATGCGCCGGCCTTTCAATTGATGATCGCCTAACATTGGGTTCTCCATAAATAATTGCGTCGGCCAGCGATACGCCGTTCGGCGGGAGCGGCGTGAATTGCGCTCCTATGGCGTGGAGTAAAAAAATGGAGCTTAGTTCAGACAGAAAAACACCCACGCGCGGCGGTGAGTGCAATTCCTACGTTACGAGTATTGCAAATCGCCTATGCGTTGCTTCTGCGGGCAATAATGATCAGGAGGTCGCGCCTCACACGCCTAATACATCATCTGCGCGCCGTTGACGTGCAGTGTCTGACCGCTGATGAAACTGCTGCCCGGACCACACAGAAAACGCACGGCAGCGGCAATTTCCTCGGGCTCGCCTTTGCGGCCGAGCGGCACATTCTTGCTGGGCGACGGACGCTCGGTGATGACTTCGCCTGCGGCCGCGGTATTCATCTGACCGGGCGACACACAGTTCACGCGGATGTTGTACTGCGCAAGATCCAGCGCAAGTGCGCGCGTCATGCCAACCAGTCCGTGCTTTACCACCGAACCGTGTACGCGATTCTTCGCGCCTGACAACGCCATCATGCCGCCCAGCGTCACGATCGCGCCACCGCCCGCCTTGATCATGTGCGGGAGGCACGCCTTCGCAAGGTGAAAGGACCCATCGAGGGTGATGCCCAGTATGCTGCGCCATTCGTCGAAGCTCATGTCCGCGAATGGCGTCTGCTTGCGCACCGACGCATTGATGACGAGCATGTCGATACGGCCGAAGCGCTTGACGGCGCCGTCGACCATAGCGTTAACGGCATTCCCGTCCGCGACATCAGCGACGAACGTTTCCGCCTGACCGCCGCCGGTTTTGATCTCCTGCACTATCTTGTCGCCAGCCTCGCGTGAGACGCGCGAATTGACGGCGACCGCCGCGCCGCCGGCAGCGAGCGACAATGCGATCGAGCGTCCGATGTTACGCGTGGCGCCCGTCACCAGCGCAACCTTGCCTTTGAATTCATTACCGGGCTGCAGAGCAGCGTCCTGAATTGCCATGTGTTCCCCTTGGTTGAAAGTCGATTTCTGGTGTTGCGATGAAGCGCGCAGTCTATAGTTAAGGCGCCCCTGCCGTCATTTCCCGGCGCGGCTCAATCCACCCGCGCGCCCGTGAGCTTGATCAATTTCGCGTACTTGTCGTAGTCGATCTTCAGGCGCGCGCCGAACTCATCAGGCGTACTTGTCCATGGATCGAGCGCTTGCGCAGACAAGTTGTGCGCCACGTCCGGCAGCTTGAGCGCTTTATTGATTTCCGTATTCAGCTTATCGATTGCTGATCTCGGCGTTCCGGCGGGTGCGAACGTGCCAATCCACGGATTCATCTCGTAGCCGGGCACGCCTGCTTCAGCGATCGTCGGGACATCGGGCAGCGCGCCGGAACGCTGAGCCGCAGAAACGCCTATCGCGCGCAAACGTCCGGCTTTCACATGAGCGATAACGGACGCAACGGTCGCCAGCGAAGCTTGCGATTCGCCGGCAAGCAATGCGATTACCTGCGGGCCGCCGCCTTTGTACGGAACGTGGACGACCTTGATCCCGGTCATCGAAGCGAGCAGCGCCATAGAGAGATGCGGAATGCTGCCGTTGCCTGCGGTCGAATAGAGAATTTCATCCGGCCGTGCTTTCGCCAACGCGATGAACTCCTTCACCGATTTGGCCGGCAGCGACGGATGCACTGTGAGCACGGCCATCTGTCCGGTGAGCAGGCCAACCGGCGCGAAGTCTTTGAGGGTGTCATAGGGCAGTTTTTTATACAGATGCGCGTTGCCGACATGCGTAATTGAATGAACCATGATGGTGTAGCCGTCGGGCGGCGACTTGGCGACGAGGTCAGCACCAATCGTTCCTCCAGCGCCGCCCCGATTGTCGATGGTGAATTGCTGCCCCGTCGACTCGGAAACCTTCTGCATGACGATGCGGCCCGCGATATCGTTGCCACCGCCCGGCGGCCACGGAATCACGACGCGCACCGGCTTCGAAGGATAGGCGGTCGACTGAGCGGCGGCTACGCCTGCTATCGAGCATGCAAGCGCAATTGCAGACCAGCGGAAAAATGATTTCGTCATCGATGATGTTCTCTTTTGCAGACGCAATTTACATTGATTTTCGTCATGACGCCCAGGTATCAGGCGGCGCGTGTTGTGTTGTATGCACATCAGCGGATGCAGCTCGTTCACCGAGCGGCTTCACAATCGCAATAAGCACCGCTGCATTGTGTCTCCGCTGCTCGCACGCGCTGAGAGCGGCTGACTTGTACCGGCTGCGCTTTGACAATGCGGGCAATCGGTGGGAAATTACGACCGGTCGAGTGAAGACTTGTTTTCACTGCGCGAGGAGGCCGCATGAGACGGATTGTTATCTGCATCACGATGCTCATGTTTGCCGGTGCGGCGACTGCGCAGCAAAACCCTCCGCCGGGCACGACCGACGTTTTTCCCAGTCGGCCGGTGCGATTGGTCATTCCATGGCCGCCCGGTCAGGCAACCGATTTAGGCGGCCGTGTGCTCGCACAGAAACTGTCCGAATTGTGGGGCCAACAGGTCGTCGCCGATAACCGCGCAGGCGCAGGCGGGATGATAGGCACCGATGTCGTAGCGAAGGCCGCACCCGACGGTTACACCATACTCGCCGCCTCGAGCGGTCCAGTCACAGTCAATCCGCTGCTGCAAAAATCGCCGTACGACGTCGATCGCGAGCTCGCACCCGTTGCAAATATCGGCCTCTCGCCGTACCTGCTCGTCGCCGGCGTGCAATTGCCGGCGGCCAACGTCAAAGAATTTCTCGCACTCGTCCGCGCCAGTCCGGGTAAATATAGTTTTGCATCGTCGGGCACCGGTGCGACCGCGCATTTGATTGCCGAGTGGTTCAATAGCTTGTCAGGATTGCAGGTGACGCACGTGCCTTACAAAGGCAGCGCGCCCGCGCTCACCGATGTTATCGGTGGCCAGATTGCTTACGCCATCGAGACCGCTGCGGCGACGATGCCGCACGTCAAGTCAGGACGACTCAAGGCGTACGGCGTATCGCTCGCCCGCGGGAGTACGTTGACGCCGGGCATCGAACCGCTCGCAACGGCGGCAAATCTGCCGGACTTCGATGTCGGGGCGTGGCTCGGCGTGATGGTACCCGCGGGTACGCCGAAGGCTCTCGTTGATCGCATCGCGACTGCAGTGGAAAACGCGATGCAGTCCGCCGACGTACGCGAACGCATTGCCGGCATCGGGGTCGAGGTCGATTACCGCCGCTCCCACGATTTCGCGCGCTACCTGAAAGAGCAGCAGGCGCGTTTCTCCGACATCATCAAGAAAGGTAACATCAAGCTCGATTGACCAGCGCTAGCAATCTTAAAGCGGCACGATCGACGTCAGACGTGGATGCGGTCCGTCCAGGAGTACATGGCGTGACAGTATCTCGCGCCGCACTTCACGCCTGCTAACTTTTCCCTGCGCGTTGCGAGGCAGTGCATCAACCGCAATCCATAACCGCGGCCGTTTATGCCGGGACAGCGACTCTACCCGCCGCTGTCCGTCCTCCTGCCAGGCATTGCCCGGTCTCTCCGCGACAGCGACGATGATCTCGCCCCAGTAATCCGACGGCAGCGTCGCTATGCAGATTTCGCTGCATGCGGCAAGTCCGCTCAACACTGCTTCGATCTCATCAGGACTCACCTTGTAGCCGCCGGTTTTGATGATGTCTGCCACGCGGCCTTCGAGCCATAGTCGTCCGCGCTCGTCGATGTGGCCGAAATCGCCCGTGCGGTGCCACTCATCGCTGCCGAGCGGATGAAAACCGTCTGCTTCAATCTCGCCGATATACATATGGCGTGCGCGCAGCCAGATTTCGCCCGGGGCACCGGCTCGCACGTCCATACCGTTGTCGCTGCGCACGGACAATTCGACGCCGGACGCCGGCCAGCCGACGCATGCGCCGGGTTCATCGTTGCGCTCGCGGAATACAGCGTCGGCATCGTTCGCGTCGAGTATCGTGATCGGATTGGTGCACTCGGTCTTGCCATAGGTGATGCGCACCACCGGACCAAACATGCACTTTGCTCTCTCGTACATCGCCGGCGTAAGCGTCTGCGTCCCGGTGAAAACGCAGCGCACGCCGGGGAAGTGACGCGTGCCAAATGCGCTCGCGAGCTTCGCAATTACGGTCGGCGGTGCGAACAGCGCTTCGACGTCGCCGCGGTTTAGAATCGCTTCCAGCTGCGGCGGGTCGACGCCATCGAGCAATATCGCTTCACCGCCGTGATCGAGCCACGCGTATGTGAGGAGTGATGCACCGTGTGTAAACGGCGTCATCAGCAAGATGCGCGATCCAGGCTGCGGCACCCATGGCAATACCGATTTCAGCAACTCGTTGCCGCGCCAGCGCCGTTCATGACTGTAGACGATGCCTTTGGGTTTGCCGGTGGTGCCCGAAGAGAAAAAAATGCGGCCCCATGCATGGGAAGGCACCGGCGCGCAACCTGCTGCCGCGCCATCGAATCTCATATCGTCGACCAACAAGACTTCACATGCGTTGCTGCGCACCGCGGCCTCGCGTCGCTTCGTTGTTACAACGCGACTGACTTTGGCGAGCGAAATTGCCCAGCCTAGCTCCGCATCGGTGGAGCTCCATGCAATCGACGTCTCGCACGCGCCGCAGAGCATCATTGCGTAGGAGACGCACACCGCAGCGATGCTGTTCGGCAGCAGCATGCCGACGGGCTCGCCGGTTTCGATGCCATGTGCCTTTAGTTGCGCCGCAATTGCATGGGCACGCCGGGCGAGCTCAGCGTAAGTGATGGTTTCCTTGCCGTCATTCACTGCCGGCGCATCGCCGAAGCGCGCGGCCAGCGCCAGCAAGTGAGAAGACCACGCGATCGGATCCAGGTTTTGCTGCCCAGCGTTCGCTGCCATGGACGGCCGGGCAACGTTACTGATGCCGGGTTCCCAGTTCGCGCACGGACGCGAGTTCTTCGATTGCGATAAGGCGCTCGTATAACGACGCAGCGTCGAGATCATCGGCGCCTGCCGTGCAATCAAAAAATTTCGCTTTGAGATCAGCATCGCTCAACGGCCACTTCGCGTTGCCACGAGCGAACCGGATTTCACCGGAGTCCAATCTGCGCCCGTCACTGAGTTCGAGCGCGACGCGATCGGTGAGTGCGAATATCGGCTCGACGGGACACTGCGTGTCGGTGGTGGTCGTATTCACACGGGTCATTACGTCGCGCACTTCGGGGCGATTGACGAACTCATCGGTTAATTCGCGCAACCCGACCTTTCGCGCCACGAGCGCTGATGCGACCGCAAACTCGAGGCTGAACTTTGCCTCCAGCCCGGTGCGCGGCGCATGATTGCGCAGCATCGACGCCTGAGCGGTGCCGACGGTTGCGTGCACCTGCGTCACGTCGCCGGCTCGCACGTCGTCGTTCGCCACGAGGGCGAGCACGCCATCGATTACGCGGTGCGTCGCGTAACACATCGGATAACGCTTGATCGATAAACCGGCGTCGAGGATACGCAACTCGTTCCGAAGTTTGGGCGTTGCTGCTGCGCGATCGGCTCGTCCTTGCGGAGACAGTGCGGCAAGATAACCGGCATGGTGCTCGAGCGCATCGGGCGCGGCAGTGAGTCCGCCGATAGTAAGACGGACCGCGTCGATCGCACATGACGCAGCGCGTCCCGCGTGCAACGGCTTCGTCATCGTGCCGAAATTTGCCACTAGACCGCTCGCCATGCTCGCCGCAACCGCAAGCGCATTGCGATTTTTCTCTTGCGATAAGCGATGCAGATATGCAACCGCGGCCGTTGCACCCACCGTGCCCAGCACTGCTGTGGGATGCCAACCCTTCACGTGATATGCATCGGGCTCGCGAGAAAGAAGTTCCGCCCAAACCTCATAGCCGACAAGATACGCGCGCAACGCTTCTGCCCCTGAAGCGCCAAGCGACTCACCCGTCGCGAGGATTGCAGGGACCAGCACGGTACTGGGATGACCGCCAAGCGCGACATCGTCGTAATCGAGTGCATGCGCTGCCGTGGCGTTGATGAGCGCTGCATCGGCGCTCGCAGCCATATCATCGCTGAACAGCACCTGCGCCTCTCGCACGCGCGACTGCCGCGCTGCCACGAATTCGCGCATGATCCGCACGACGGGCTCATCGCGTCCCGCGATCATCGTCGCCACGGTGTCGATGAAACCCGTCTTGACGATGCGCGCAGCTTCTACCGGGAGGGAGTCGAAGCCCGGCTCGACGATGAAGCGCGCCAGCGATTGCGTCAGGCTGATATTTGATTGCGACAAGTTCGCTGCTCGCAGGCTCAGTAAGACCGGGGCATGCCGAGAATATGCTCGCCGATGTACGCGAGCACGAGGTTAGTCGACACCGGCGCGATCTGGAAGAGCCGCGTTTCGCGCCATTTGCGCTCCACGTCGTACTCACGTGCGTAGCCAAAACCGCCGTGCGTTTGCATGCACGCCTCCGCTGCATGCCATGCGGCGTCCGCCGCGAGCATCTTGCCCATGTTCGAATCATTCCCGCACGGCAACCCCGCATCGAACAATGCAGCGGCTTTACGCAGAACGAGGTCCGCGGCCTCGGTCTCCGCATGCGCGCGCGCAATCGGAAACTGTATGCCCTGGTTTTGCCCGACTGGCCGATCGAACACGATCCGCTGTTTCGAATAGTCGACCGCGGTGCGCGTGAACCAGCGCGCGTCGCCGATCGCTTCCGACGATACGAGTATACGTTCGGCATTGATGCCATCAAGAATGTAGCGGAAGCCTTTGCCTTCCTGGCCGATCAGGTTCCCTGCCGGCACGCGCACGCCGTCGAAGAATACTTCGGTGGTGTTGTGGTTCACCATCGCCGCCAGCGGCTTGATCTCGAGGCCTTTGCCGCGGCATGCGCCGATATCCACGAGGAACACCGACAGCCCTTCGGTTTTTTTCTTTACCTGCTCGACCGGCGTCGTGCGCGCAAGCAATAGCATGAGATCGGAGTGCAGCGCACGCGATGTCCACACTTTCTGCCCATCTATCACGTAATGGTCGCCGTCGCGCACCGCCCGCGTCTTGAGCCTCGTCGTATCCGTGCCCGTCGTTGGCTCGGTCACCGCGAATGCCTGCAAGCGCAAGTCCCCGCGCGCAATCCCCGGCAAATAGCGCGCCTTCTGATCTGCGCTGCCATGCCGCAGCAAGGTGCCCATGATGTACATCTGCGCATGACACGCGCCCGCGCTGCAGCCGGCGGCGTGGATTTCTTCGAGTATCACGGCAGCCGCGCGCAACGGCAGTCCGGCACCGCCGTACTGCTCAGGTATCAGCGCAGCTAAATATCCCGCGTCAGTCAGCGCTTTGACGAAGTCGCCGGGATACGCCTGGCGCGCCTCGAGATCTCGCCAGTAAGCACCGGGAAATCGCGCACAGATCTTGCGCACGCTGTCGCGGATTTCGGGAAAGTCATCGCCCAGCGCAAAGCGGACGTCCTGCACCTTTACGGCGTCATCCATGCGCGTCGGTTCCTCTTTGCTATGGATGGCGCTGATCGTGCAGCATGTTCACGCTGCGCGCTGCTCGCCCGCGCGCACGTAATTGCGCGGGAGCCCCGCGCGCGCCAATGCGCCGTGCATTTCGATGTCCGGCAGCGCTTCGTGCACGATGCTTCTCACCTGCAGCAGCTTTTCAAGATCGACGCCGGTGCGCAGTCCCATCGAATCGAGCATGAAGCAAAGATCGTCCATGACGATGTTGCCCGAGGCGCCGGGCGCAAACGGGCAACCGCCCAATCCGGCCAACGATGCATCGAAGCGACGCACACCACATTCAAGAGCGGCCGCGACGTTTGCCAAGCCAGTACCCCGCGTGTCATGAAAGTGAGCCGCAACCGGCAACGGGTCAAGCTCCGCCATGACTGCCTTAAAGACAGTCCGGACTTGAACCGGATCGGCATACCCGACCGTATCGGCTACGACGATCTCGTCGGCGCCTGCCGCGGCGAGCTGCAGCGCATACTTGACTACATCCGCGACGGGCACGCGTCCCTCGTAAGAGCATCCCAAAGCGGTGGACAGTCCGCCCACGACTTTCGCACGCTCGCCCGCGCGATGCGTGCGAACCATCTCGACGATTTTTTTGAAGTCGGTCACCGATTCCTCACGCTCGCGGCGCACATTTTTCAGGTTATGCGTGCGGCTCACCGACATGACAAAGTTTAGCTTGTGCACGCCGAGCGCAATGCCGCGTTCCGCGCCGCGCGAGTTCGGGATCAACGCCGCCACTGTCAGGCTGCGCACATCAAGCGCGCGGCGCGTGACTTCTTCTGCATCCACGAACTGCGGAATGAGCTTGGGCGGCACGTAAGACGTCACTTCGATTTCGGTAACGCCTGCCGCCGCTTCCGCTTCGATCCAGGCGATCTTGCGGTCGGTCGGCATGAACGTCGGATGTATCTGCAAACCGTCGCGAAGCCCAACTTCGCGGACGATCACATCAACTGCTTGCATGATTTTCTCCGTTTAATTCGACGGTGCGCATTCAGCGGCCCTTGAATACCGGCTTGCGCTTTTCATTAAATGCTCGCACGCCTTCATAGCGATCTTCGGTTTCCACGAGATGATTGTAGGCTTCAACCTCGAAGCGGTACGCGGTTTTCAGTTCCATCTGCATACCGAAACGCACTGATTTTTTGATCTGCCGAACCGATAGCGGCGCATTGCCGGCGATGGTGCGCGCGATTGCAAGCACTTTAGGCATCAACTCCGCGGGCTCGCATACGCCGTTAAGGATGCCCCATGCGTGCGCCTGCTCGGCGCTGACCGGCTTGCCGCTCATGATCATTTCCTTCGCGCGGCGCTCGCCGACGGCGCGCGGAAGGTTCTGCGTTCCACCCGCGCCCGGCATGATGCCCAGCGTAACTTCAGGCAGCGCAAAACGCGCCGTATTCGCTGCGTACGCAAAATCGCACGACAGAACGATCTCGAACCCGCCGCCGTACGCGTGACCGTTGACCGCCGCGATCACGGGCAGATATAGGTCAGCAAGCGTCCAGTACTGCCGTTCAAAAATCTCGTGCTGCCGCAGCCACTGCTCGCGCGTCATGCCGTTGCGCTCTTTGAGATCGCCGCCGGCACAGAAGATTTTATCGCCTGCGCCTGTGAGCACGATGCAACGTACGTCGCCGGCATCTTCGGTCAATCGCGTCCACAGATCGAGGAAATCGAGTCCCATTCGCGTGTTGAGAGCGTTCGCCGATTGCGGCCGGTTCAACGTGACCACGAGCAGATGTGGTTCCACAATCTCAGTCACAAGCGTTTCGTACGCAGGCAGGCTCATAATTTATTATTTCACTTTCTTCAGACACTCGTCGGTGTGTTCGCCGAGTTTTGGCGGCCGGCGGCGCAGCGCGGGACGTAACCCATCGAAACTCACGGGAAGGCCGACAAACTTCATTGCACTGTCCGGCACCTGCTGCAGCAAACCCAGCGCCTGCGTCTGCTCGTGCGCGATCATTTCCGCGACGCTTTGCACCGGCGCGCAAGGGATGCCCGCCGCATCGAGTAACGCGATCCACTCGGCGTTGCTGCGTTTCACCATCTCTCGCTCGATCATCGCATAGAGGACGACCTGATGTTCCACGCGCTTGGGATTCGATGTAAAGCGAGCGATCATCCGCCCACTCGGGATGCGCCGAGTACTTGCGCCAGCTTCGCGGAAAAGACCGTCGCTGCCGGCAGCGACGACCAATTCGCTGTCGCGGGTGGTATACGCGCGATAGGGCACGATGCCATTGGCACCGGACCCCTGCCGCGTCGGCAACTCGCCTGATGCCTGATACTGCGCCGCGAACAGTGAGACGTAGGCCGCCGCAGTTTCGAACAGCGACACGTCCACCACACTGCCCTTACCGGTTTGCGCGCGTGTATGCAAGGCGCTGAGAACGCCGATGACCGCCCACATGCCGGTGCCCATATCGACAATCGATGCGCCGACGCGGACGGGTGATCGACCCTGCTCACCGGTGGTACTCATGATGCCGCTGAACGCCTGCATCAGCGGGTCGTAGCCCGGTCGATCTTTCAATGGTCCCGCATTGCCGAACGCACCGAGATTGCAATAAATCAAATCGGGCTTCATCGTCATCAGCGCACCCGCGTCAAGGCCGAGCTGCGCCACTTGCCCCGGACGCAGGTTCTGCAATACAACATCAGCGCGCTCGTGAATCAAGCGCTTCAGCGCCGTTAGCTGCTGCGGATCGCGCAAGTCGCACACCACCGATTTCTTGTTGCGGTTGAGCGGCTGGAATGTCGCAGATGCGCCTTCCCAGAATGGCGGGCCCCAAGTTCGCGCGTCATCTCCACTGGTCTTCTCGATCTTGATGACTTCGGCGCCGAGGTCGCCGAAAATCTGTCCGGCGAACGGCGCTGCGACGCTGTGGCCAAGCTCAACGACGACGATATTCGCGAGCGGTGTTGGGGGATTCAATTGGCCGGTTCAAGCGGGGATTCGAGACCCCTGTATGTAACTTGGACCGACCGCTGCTGTCAACGCGATGCCAGATTGGGGAAGCGTGTAAGCTCGCGCTCGTCGCGGTGAGATCAGCGGATGCCGAAGCGCCGCATTCTGCATCGGACGGTGCACAACACTCCGCTCCGCAAACAACTTGAACACGTCTAGTCCGCGTCGAAGAAACTGCCGCGATACATGATGACGGAGAAAACCATGTTGCGCGTAGTCGCAATTTTCGCTGTATTCGTCGCGCTTCCCGCGATTTGCGCAAGCGCACAGGATCTGTACCCGACCAAACCGATCCGGCTGATCGTCCCGTTCGCGCCCGGCGGCGGCACGGATGTTGCCGCCCGCTTCATCGCGCAAAGCCTTTCTGAATCGTTCGGCCGGCAGGTAATTGTCGATAATCGCGCGGGCGGTGGCGGCACCGTCGGCGTCGAGACCGCCGTACGTGCCGCGGCCGATGGCTACACTATGGCGCTCGTATCGGCAAGCTATGCGACCAACGCTGCGATTTACAAGCTGCCATACGATGCGGTGCGCGATATCACGCCAGTGACGCAGATTTTCGATAGCGCCACGATCGTCGCATTGCATCCTTCACTGCCGGTCGCGACCATCAAGGAACTGATTGTGTATAACAAGGCGCGGCCCGGGGTTCTCAACTATGGATCCAGCGGCATAGGCAGCATCACTCACATGTCGACGGAACTATTCGATCAACTGGCAGGCACGCGAATGACTCACGTTCCGTACAAGGGCACCGGGCCGGCGATGACGGACTTGCTCGGCGGTCAGATCCAGCTCATATTCGGCGCGGTCGCTTCGACCATGCCGCACGTGAAGACGGGCCGCCTGCGTGGCATTGCGGTGACCTCAGCGAAACGCACCAATGCAGCACCCGACTTGCCGCCGATTGCGGACACGGTGCCGGGCTATGAAGCGGGAATCTGGTATTCAGTGATCGGTCCGCAAGGTTTATCCAGAACCGTCGTGCAACTCTGGCAGCGCGAAATCGATCGCGTGATCCGTCTTCCCGACATGAAGGAACGCATGGCGCGCGAAGGCTTTGAGCCCGTCGCAGGTACATCTAGTGCGCTGCAGGAACTGCTGAAACGGGAGGTCGAGAAATGGCGGACGGTCGTCGCGAAAGGCAATATCAAGGCGGAGATGCCCGACCGTTAGATCGCACTGAATCTGCAGCCGGTACTCCGGCGTAATACTCGCCGGTATGACGTCGGCTTCGCCACTTTCATTCCATCGCGATGCGCGCTTTTTTTACGACCTCCGACCAGCGCACGATGTCGTGCGCAATCCGGTCGTGAAGCTGGGCGGGCGTCGATGCACTTGCGTCAATGCCGGCCGCGAGAAGCCGCTCCTTCACATCCGCTGACGAAAGCAACTGTGCAAGGTCGGCGTTGAGGCGCTTGATGACAGCAGCAGGCGTCGCTTTTGGAGCCAGCAGCGCGTACCAACCATCTACCTCGTAGCCGGCGATGCCCGCTTCAACGATCGTCGGCACATCAGGTAGAGCAAGCGATCGCCGCGTCGTCGTGACGCCTAGCGCCCGTACCCTGCCCGCTTTGATCTGCACGCCGCTCGACGCGACGCCCGCGAAAAAACCAGCGACCTGGCCGCCAATCACGTCGGTCAAGGCGGGTCCGCCGCCCTTGTAAATGACGGCGACCATGTCGATGCCCGCCAGCACCTTGAATAATTCGCCGGCGAGATGGGTGGCATTGCCATGCCCGCTCGCGGCATAGTTGAGCTGACCCGGCCGCGTCTTCGCCAAGGCTACGAAGTCGCCAATGGTCTTCGCCGGAATATTCGGATTGATGACGAGCACGTACGCGCCGTTTCCGATCAAACCGATCGGGGCGAAATCGTTGAGCGTGTCGTACGGGAGTTTGCGCGTGACCAACGGCGTGATGGCGTGTCCGGCGGGCACAATCAATATCGTATGGCCATCGGGTACCGACTTCGCTGCCAACTCCGTGCCGATGATCGCATTTGCCCCGCCGCGATTGTCGACGACGACCTGTTGTCCCAGCCGCTCTCCGAGCGGCACAGCAACGATGCGTCCGATCACATCAACGGCGCCGCCGGGCGGAAAAGGTACGATCAATCGCACGGGCTTCACTGGAAAGGCCGCGGTTGACTGCGCCGCCATGGCCCCACCTGGCCCGAGGCTTGTGGCCGCGCCGGCACAAAGCCAGAATAAGTATTTAATCGAGCGCATGTTATTTGACGCACGCAATCTACACCGAATCCGCCGATGTGGGCGAGCGATCACGATAAGAACGCGGCAGGCGATCGATGTTTGACTGTCTCAGCATGATCGGCGGAAACTAGCAGCCCTGTTTCAAGGCGCGTCCCCTATGTTCATCTCTCGTATCACCTTGCATTATGTGCGGGCAATAGCTCTCGCGTTCACCGCCAGTATGGTGACCGCGGTTCTCTCGACCGATGCCGTCGCGCAGAGTGCCGTCAAGCGGCCGATCCGTGCGCTCGTTGCATCCGCTGCCGGCGGGCCCTCTGATATCCAGATCCGTCTGCTGGTGCCGGCGCTGACTGCCGCATTCGGCCAGTCGGTCATCGTCGACAATCGACCCAGCAACAACGGTGTGGTCGCAACCGAGATCGCGGCGCGGTCGCCCCCTGACGGTCATACGTTTACCGTCGGCAACAGCGGAACGCATGCAGTCAACGCGACGCTGTACGCGCAACTGCCGTACGACCCGGTGCGCGATTTTGCCGCGATCACGCAGTTTTCCACCACGGGCATGGTTGTCGCGGCGAATCCGCGCCTGCCCGGAACGGCGATCGGCGATCTCGCCGCCGCAGCGAAGAAGCAGCCCGGCAAGCTGAACGTTGCAATCCCCGGCGCCACGGGCGAAATCGCAGGCGATGCGTTATGGGCGCAGCTTGGATTGCAAATGACCAACGTGCGTTACAAAGGCAGCGCGCCGTCGGAGCTCGCGCTCGTGTCAGGCGAAGCGGATCTCTCGCTGCTGACGCCGCTTGCGACATTGACGCATCTGCAGGCGGGAAAATTGAAAGCGTACGGCGTCACGAGTCCACAGCGGTCACCAATCCTGCCGGACGTGCCGACTTTGGCCGAGCAAGGCGTGCAAGGGTTCGATATCCAGTTTTGGAATGGCCTTTTTGCGCCCGCAAAAACACCGCCTGCGATAGTGAGGACTGCGCAGCGCGCAATCGCTCAAGCGTTGCGTGAGCCGGAAACTGCGGAGCGGTTCAAGCAGCTCGGGCTGGCCACCGTTGGCAATACACCCGAAGAGTTTGCGGAGATTGTGAAGCGCGACGTCGCGAAATTCCGCAAGATCATCATCGACTCCGGTATACCTCGCTTGTAATACACGCGGCGGAGTTCCGCGCCGCACCCGGCTGTAAATCAATTCTCAAAGGACTCTGCATGCCAAGCTCCAAGCTGCCTGACGGCGAACTGTCGTTCACCTACTTTCCTGACAACTATCGCTGGTCGCACGGCGTATTGATCGCGCTCGGCGGCGCGCCGTGGGGCGGCGCAGAAATCGATGAAGTGCATCGTATCGGCCTCCGGCTCAAGGATCGCGATGGCGACGATGTCGCATGGTTCAACGAATGGACAGGTGAAGCGGAGCGTCTTGAAAACATCGGCCACTCACAGGCCGAAAAAGGCCACGCATTGACTGCCGCCGGATATCTTTTCCGCGCCGCGCATTACTATCATGTCGGCGAGCGCTTCACGCAACCGAAAACGGACGAGAGCCAGGCGGCTTATATGCGCGGCGTGCAGGCTTTCAAAAAAGCCGCCGGTCTGATCACGCGGCCGCGCATCGAGCACGTCGAAGTGCCGTATGAAGGAACCAGTCTGCCGGGCATCATCGTGCATGCAGATCCGGTGCCGGGCCGGACAGGCAAAGGCCCGATCATGCTGTTCCTCGACGGGTTCGATGTCACCAAAGAGATCCAGTACTTCCGCGGCGTGCCGGATCTCGCCGCGCGCGGTGTGTCATGTCTGATTCTGGACGGCCCGGGCAACGGCGAGGCCATCCGCTTTCGCAATCTGCCGCTGCATCACGAAACGGAGCGCCATGCGGGAGCCGCCTATGACTTTCTCGCCGCACGTCCGGAGTTCGATCCCAAGCGCATCGGCATCATGGCACTCAGTCTCGGCGGCTACTATGCGCCGCGCGCCGCATCGATGGATCCGCGATTCGCGTGCTGCATTTCATGGGGACCGGAATGGGACTATCACACCAAGTGGAAGCAACGCCTCGAGCGTATCGAGCGCGGCGAAGTTCTGTCGTTATCCGGTACCGTGGCAGCATCTCCTTTGGGTGTTCGATGTGAAGACCAAGGAGGAAGCGTTCAAGAAGCTCGAGGGATTCAAACTGGACGGCGTCATTCAGAAAATGCGCTGCCCGTACCTGCTAGTACACGGCGAAGGCGATCAGCAGGCGCCTTTCGAGCATGTGCAAAACATGATGGCTGCGGCAGGCTCTCAGCGCAAAGAGCTCAAGATATTCACGCGTGAAGAAGGCGGCTACCACCACTGCCAGGTGGATAACATCAGCATCGGATCAGCGTTTATGTGGGACTGGGTGGCCGACGTGCTGGAAGCGCGGCGCTAATTAGGCAGCCGCCCCGTCAACGCTTGGAACCGTTTTACGACTGGGCTGCTAGCGGACCCTGAGCCGCCCGTCGATGTTCCTGGAAAGCTGACTGTCATCTTTGAGGGAAGCTGACGTTCGCGCCACCGTTACTTCGGCGTGCTCGCGCCCAACTCACGACTGCGCATCGCTGCCATCGCCCTAGCCGCCGCGACGACACCGCCGCCCGCAGCTAATCCCCAACCCGCCGCCAAACCGGCCCAGCGTCGCGCCGCCCGCTACGCCTGGGCGCGGCTGCTCGGCCGCATCTATGAAGTCTTTCCCCTCGTGTGCCCGCTCCGCGGCGCTTCAGATCCGCGTCATCGCCTTCATCACCGACCCGCCCACGATCCACGACATCCTCATCCACCTGGGCGAGCCGACGGCACCACCCCAGATCGCGCCCGCCTGCGGGCCAGCCGCTATGCGATCTACCCGATGCCGGGCCGGGCGGCTTCGACCCCCCAGCCCGCATTCAGTGCCAAGACGGCTGATCGAGGAAGCAAGAAAGTTAGTCCGATGGTCTTGCGCACAAGCGCGTGTCAGCCCGGCGGTGTTATGTTGCAAGAACACAACAGTGTGTAACGTCTTTCTTAACGAATGTCTGGCCTTGCTTTTGTGACGCCGCGTATAGTAACAAGCGGCCTCATCACAAATGTACACCTCAATACCTTTACGGAGAACGTCATGCATGTACTAACAAAACTTGGTGCCACCAGCGTTTTCGCGGCCACATTGATGACCGGCGCTCATGCGCAGCTAGTGCCCCCATCATATCTTCCCGATAAAGGCACGAGCGAGGTTGGCATCTCAGCGACAATCAACTTTGAACCCAATAATTCGTATGGGGTGGTTGGCCGCTACGGCTACTTCCTCAACCGCAATCTTGAGCTCGGCCTTGACGCTTCCTACACCAAGGTGAAGAACGGTAGCAGCTCAGACTTCTGGGATGCGGGCGTGTTCGGAAACTTTCACTTTCCGACGGCCTCACCGTGGTTGCCCTACGTAGGCCTGTTCGCCGGAAGCGCTGGCGGGTCGGGTCTCGATAACTCGTTTTCGTGGGGTGCACAGGGCGGAGCAAAATACTTCTTTAACCCGAACGTCGCCGCCTTTGGGGAACTGCGCTGGCGCGATCTGCAGAAGGGCGACAACCAGACAGGACTCTTCTTTGGTCTGTCGATCTTCTTCCGCTAGGTTCGTGCACAGGATCGGGTAGGAGGCCGGGCGGGCCCCTGCCTCCGCCCGGAGAGCGGGACTGTACCGGTATGTCAGCTGGTCAAGCGCAAGGATCACGTCAGCTCGTAAGCCGTTGTCGTTGGTAACCCGCCACCAATTTCGACGCGGTGTCGCGAATGCGGCCAGGTCAGCAGCTTCATGACGCTGACCGCGGGGGGCGCGGGCGGCTGCTGCGTTACTGCGCCCGCGCGCCATTCACCATGGACCGGCCGCGCGATCCCGAGCGCCTGCTCTACGAGAGCACTAAAGCCCGGCCCGAGCAGGAACGCTCCGCTGCGCCTGACGCCGCTGGAACTCACAGACCGCCTCGCCGCTTAGTGCCGCCGCAGCGCGTCCACCGTCATCGCTACTTCGGCGTGTTGACGCGAACGGCCGCTCACGGGAAATTCCCGCGGCGATCCCGAACGGCAGCACCTGGCCGCAAGCGGATTGTCTCCGCGGGACTGAAATCGCGCCCCTACCGATCAATCCGCTTTCGCACCCGACAATTTCACGACTTTTCCCCACAGCGCATAATCATCTCGCATTTGTCTGTCGAACTCGGCAGGCGTGCTCGGCGCGGCCGACATACCGAGCGCCTGCAGACGCTGCTGCACATCGGCTGAATTCAATGCGCGCAGGATACCCGCATTGAGCGCCGCTACCACCGCGTGCGGTGTTGCTGCCGGTGCTATGACGCCGTACCACTCGTTCACCGAGGCGAGTTCCGGATAGCCGGACTCCGCTGCTGCCGGGACGTCGGGCAGCGCCTCGACACGTTTGGCGCCAAGCACGCCGAGCGCACGAAGCTTGCCGGACTTGATGTGCGGCACCACCGACGTCGGATTGGAAACCATTAGATTGACATTACCGCCGAGGAGATCGAGCACCGCAGGGCCGGCCCCTTTGTACGGGATATGCACGATGTCCGTACCTGTCGTGAGCTTGAAGAGCTCGCCCGCGAGTTGCTGACCTGACGCGCTCGACGCGAACGAGAGTTTGCCGGGATTCTGTTTCGCGTAGGCGGCGAGCTCCTTCAGCGTGTGGAAGGGCATCGACGGATGCGCCGTCATGACCATCGGCTGCTGAGTGAGTCTTGAAATAGCGGCGAAGTCGCGCAGCGCGTCATAACCCGGACTGCTGTAAAGATGCGGGTTTACGGCGATCGGCCCCGTATAGGCGAATGTAATGGTGTAGCCATCGGGCGCGGCCTTCGCACCCAGTGCGGTGCCGAGACCGCCTTGTGCGCCGCCGCGGTTGTCGATTACAACCTGCTGCTTCCACAGCTCGCTTAATTTCGAACCGACGATGCGGCCTACGGCGTCTGTGCCGCCGCCCGGCGGGGTGGGCACGATCCAGCGGACCGGACGGCTTGGAAAAGTGTCGGCGGCGACGCAAGATGCCGCGATGACTGCACATGTCGACATCAGCGCAGTTGAAAGTTTTAGCATGATCGTGCGCTCCTTCTCCGGTTTGAAACCGTCTTGCTGCCAACTGGTACGTCAATCGAGCTTCTTCGCGAGTCCGAGCTCTTTGAGTACATCGCGCAATTCCGCGTGCAGCCCATCCAGATAGCGCCGCGTGTCGCGGCTGTTGCGGTAATCGCTTTCCCACTGGTTGGCCGCGAGATTTTCTTTCCACTGCGGATCGCGCGAAAGTTTTTCGAGCGCATCGTCCCAATAAGCGATCTGATCGGCGCTTAAGCCCTTGGGCGCCCAAATGCCGCGCCATGTATTGAATGTTCCCGCGATGCCCTGCTCCTTCCACGTCGGAATCGCAGCGAGCGGCCCGGCCAGACGCTGCTCTGACGTGACTGCAACTATTCTTATACGGCCGGCTTCGAGTTGTTTCGCGAGCGGACCGACGCTGCCTGCGTGCACATCGATATGACCGCCGAGCAGCGCGGTCACCGAGTCTCCGGATGATTGAAATACGGGCGTCTTGAGCTTGCGCGTGTCGACACCCGCTGAACGTGCTGCCATGACCAGCGCAATGTGATTGTTTCCGCCGAGCGCGGTGACGCCTGTTGTCAGCGCGGCGGGATCCTTCTTGAGCCGCTCGATGAGATCTTTGCCTGATGTAATCGGCGAATCAGCGCGCACCGCAAAGCCGATAAAGTCGCCGATCATAGTCGCTAGCGGCGTGAAATCGCGATAACCCTGCGCGGTAGTGCCGCCGATATAGCTCAACTGCTGAGTGATCGACACCACGGCGAGCGTGTGCGGATCATTGAGCTTCTGACCAAGATAGCTCAGTGTGGCGCTGCCACCGCCCGCCGGCTTGTTCACGACGACTACGGGTGTCGGTACGAGCCGCCGGTCCTGCACTATTTTTTGCATGAGCCGCGCGACTGCGTCATTACCGCCGCCTGGCGAATTCGGCACGACAATCTCGACTTGCGCAGCCGGCTTCCAGTCGGCCGCCATTGCCATCGAGTATGCGCATGAATACGTTATGGCGAGCGTCACAAGCAGCGAAGCTATCGGTCTGCATCGAACACGTGCGATGCTTGTCATGCAATCGCTCATCGAACTCCTCCGGCGCTGCTTGTTGTTGGACCACTGCGCGGTGCTATCATAGAAGGAAATAGCATCGACAGCCATCGCGGCGACCGTGCGGACGCGCCGGCAACATCGAGGAGACATAGCGTGGTTCAGGTTGTTGAGGGGACGCAGCTGAAAATCGAGCCGTCCCCGTGCGCGCTCGGCGCAGTTGTGAGCGGACTCGATGTGCGCAATCTTGACGATACGGCTTTCGCAGCGTTGCACCAAGTGTGGCTCGATCACCTGGTCATCGTGGTACGCGGGCAAAGTCTGACTGACGATGAGCTCACAGGCATTCAGCGCCCGCTTCGGCGTGCTTGATGAAGTGCCGCCGGTGAGCAAGGGGCAGAAGCCGCGCGACAACAAACACGTTTCCGTGATCTCGAACCTGATCGAAAACGGTGTGCCGATCGGCGGGCTCGGCGACGACGAAGTGATCTGGCATTCCGATACTTCATATCGCGAGTTTCCTCCGTCGGCGAGCATTCTCCATGCGCTCGAAGTTCCACCGGCGGGCGGCAATACGAGTTTCTCGAACATGTATCTCGCGCTCGAGACGCTAACCCCCGGCCTGCGCAAGCGCATCGATGCTCTGACGGTCAAGAACGACACAACATACAACGCCGGCGGTCAGTTGCGCGAAGGGTTCTCGCCGGTCACCGACGTCCGCGCCTGTCCCGGTGCAACGCATCCGCTGGTGCGAACTCATCCGGAGACGCACCGCAACGCGCTCTATCTCGGCCGCCGGCGCAATGCATACATCCATGGACTGACGATAGAAGAATCCGAGCAGCTTCTTGACGTACTGTGGGCACACGCGACGCAGGAATTCCTGGCATGGCATCACACGTGGCACGTCGGTGATATCGTCGTCTGGGATAACCGATGTGTTATGCATCACCGCGATCCGTTCGATGCACACGACCGTCGCATCATGCATCGCGCACAAGCGCGCGACGGGCTCAGACCCGCGCGCGATCCGGCAGCCGCCAACACACCGCATCCGCGCGGCCAACACTATCTGTCTTCCAGAACCGCGGCGCACGGCCGCTAATCTGCGGCCGCGTCGAAACTAACTAACGGGTAATTTATGACGATAGCCGCCACTCAGGAAAAGGTCGCACTGACAGTCCGGCCATTGACGCCGGTATTCGGTGCAGAGATCACCGGCGTCGATCTGACTGCGCCGCTCGACGACGCAACATTTGCAGCAGTCGAAGACGCGTTCGAAACCTATTCGGTGCTCGTCTTTCCGCGACAGAATCTCGACGACGAAGCGCAGATAGCATTCAGCCGGCGCTTTGGTGATCTCGAGACTACACAGGGCCACATCGCAAACAATTTCACCGTGCGTCAGGTTTCCGTTATCACGAATCTGGACCCCGCTGGCAAGCTCATGAGCGCCGACGATCCGCGCGTGCAGTATCGCCTCGGCCAGCGCAACTGGCACTCGGACAGTTCTTTCAAGCGCGTACCCGCCAAGGCGTCGCTCCTGCATGCGCGCAAACTGCCGCCCGATGGCGGCGATACGCAGTTCGCGAGCTTACGCGCGGCGTATGACGCTCTGCCCGACGAACGCAAGCGCGCGCTCGACGGACAAGTCGCGATTCATCACTACGGTTACTCGCGGCGCCACCTCGGTATCCAACTGACCAACGAGGAAGAAGACCGCCGTTTTCCGCCGGTGCCACAGGCGATCATTCGCAGCAACCCGGTCAACGGCCGCAAAGCGCTGTACGTCGGTTCACACGCGTCGCACATCGTCGGCATGCCGGAAGAAGAGGGCCGCGCGCTGCTGAAGGAATTGCTCGACTTTGCAACGCGCGAAGAATTTACTTACCTTCATCACTGGAACGTCGGCGATCTGGTCACGTACGACAACCGCGCGGCACTGCATCGGGCGCGGCCCGTACGCCATCTCGGAACATCCGCGCGTGCTCCATCGTACGACCGTCGCCGGCGAAGGCCCCACAGTGCCGTGAGCGTCTTGTCGCGCAGTGCGCTGACGGCATAGCGAACCGCGCCGCTGGTGCTCGCTAAATAAACGGAACGACTTCCGGGGAGACGCTTTGAATCTTCCGAAGTACGAAGTGTTCGCGCTGCGCTACGGCACGCGCGATGCACGCAGCTCGAGCCATTTTCTCGGCGGCGATCCGCATGACGTTCCGATGCCGATGGACTACTTTGTGTGGGCTGCGATAGGACCCGACAAGACCTTCATCATCGATACCGGATTCACACACGAGGACGCAACTGCGCGTAAGCGCACGTTCCTGTGCTGTCCGATCGAAGCACTGGCAGAGCTTGGCATCAAGGCGGCTGCAGTCACTGATGTGATTCTCACGCACCTGCACTACGATCACGCCGGCAATTTCGGCAAACTTCCGAACGCGACTTTCCATTTGCAGGATAAGGAAATGGAGTACGCAACCGGCCGTTACATGGCGTATAAGAAAACTGCCCACTCATACGATGTGGACGACGTCGCCGGCCTGATTGGTTTGAACTTTGCCGGCAAGATCCAGTTTTATGACGGCGAGGCGCAGCTCGCACCCGGCATCAGCCTGCATCGACTTGGCGGGCATACGCCGGGTATGCAATGCGTTCGCGTCAACACGGCACGCGGTATGGTCGTGCTCGCGTCGGACACGAGCCACTTTTATGAGAACTTCGTCAACTATCGCCCGTACGTAACCGTGGTCAATCAGCCGGAGATGCTGGAAGGGTACCGGACGCTGCGCCGCCTCGCGGACTCGATCGACCATATCGTGCCGGGTCACGATCCGCTCGTGATGAAAAAATATCCCGCTTACGAAAAGGCGTCGAAGGATTTGATCGTGCGCCTCGACGCAACGCCGAAGAACTGAGCGACATCGCGCGTCAGTCGATGCGAATGCCGGTTTCCTTGATTACCCGTGCCCACTTCGCAACTTCAGCCTGGACCATAGGCCGGAATTTTTCCGCCGAGTTTGCGACGACCTCCGCACCCTGACTTGCAAACAGCGTCTTTATTTCCGGCAACATCAGGACGTGCGCCAGGTCTGCATTGAGCTTCTTCAGAATTTCGGGCGGCAACCGTGCCGGCGCAAATATTCCGTTACCAGGTGTCGGCTTCGTAGCCCGGCACTCCGCTTTCTGCGATGGTTGCGAATTCAGACAGGATGCTCAAGCGCTGCGCACTCGTCGTTGCCAGCGCGCGCAGCTTGCCCGACTTTATATGCGGCAGCACCACCGGCGCATTCGCGAACATAACCTGCATCTGGCCTGCCAGCAGATCGATGACCGCAGGCCCGGCGCCTTTGTACGGCACGTGAGTCATGCTTACGCCGGCCATGCGTTTGAATATTTCCGCGGCGAGATGGGGTGGCGTGCCGTTGCCGGGTGATGCGTAGTTGAGCGCGCCGGGCTTCGCTCTGGCCAATGCAATCAACTCCTGGACTGTTGCGGCGCTGACGGACGGATGCAGCACGAGAATGTTCGGCGCTATGGCTACCAGAGTGACCGGCGTGAAATCCTTCAGCGTATCGTAGGGCATCGTGCGGTAAAGGCTTTGATTGATGCCATGTGTGCCATTCGTGCCGAGCATCATGCTATAGCCGTCAGGCAATGACTTGGCGGTGAGGTCCGCACCGATGGTGCCGCCCGCGCCCGCGCGGTTGTCGACGATTACCTGCTGGCCCCAGCGTTCCGTCAGTTTCTGCGCCATCGGACGCGCCAGAATATCCGTCCCGCCGCCCGGCGGAAACGGCACGATCAGCCGCACGGGCCGGTTGGGAAACGTGTCAGCTGGTGCAGCGTGAAGCGCGCTTGCGCCAACGACAACCAGATAAAATAATCCCGTCAAAAAAATCCACTGAAGCGCTGTCAAGTCGCGACGCATCATCAGTTTCCGGGCAGATCGTGAACCTCGGGAAAGAAGAGCTCTTTCCATGACGTCGCACGGTGTTTCAGGGAGCCGATGTCGTACATGAACTGCGCATACTTGAGGGTGTTCTGCGGCACAATGGTGATGACATTCTTAGGATCACTCAAGGTGGTCATGATCTCCTCGATCGTTTCGCCTTTGCCGCCAATCGAATCGAAGTAAATCTGCGCCGCGCCGCGCTTTTCCTTGTTGATGTATTCGATCGCGTCCTTCACCGCGCTGACAATAGCCTTATACGTGAGTGGATTCTCGTCGCGAAACTTTTTTGTGGTGTAAAGCATGGTGAACGTCGTCGAGCCGCCCATCACGTCGTCGGTAGCAAGGATGGTGCGCACGCGCGGATCCTTGAGCTCGCGCGCATGAAAGGGCGGCGAAGTGAAATGCAGATTGATTTCGCTAATGCCGGACAGCATAGCGGCAACGCCATCCGGATGCGGCAGACCGACGGTGTAGCGATCGTAGCGAAAGGTTTCTTTTTCGCCGAATTCCTTGCGCGCTGCCATCTGCATGATGATTGCCGGTATCGAGACTTTCACTGCCGTGATCGCCATCTTGTCCTTCTCGGTAATGTCACGCAGCGCCTTGATATTTGGATTGGTCGTGTTGAGATACATCGGCAGCGAGCTCATGGCGGCAATGCCGGTGATTTGCACACTGTCGCGTGAGCGGTCCCATAAAAACAGAAACGCGGGCGGGCCGGCGGGCGCCATATGCGCAGCGCCCGAGAGCAGCGCATCGTTCACAACCGCAGGGCCGCCGAGATTCGCGTAAGTTACCTTGAGCCCTTTGTTACCGAGCTGCCCGGCATATTTCTCGATCGTCTTTTGCTGCTCCATGACGAGCAGCGGAAGAAATCCGATGCCGCCGGCGCCTTTCGGTATTTTCAGTTCCTGTATTTCTGCTGCAGCAAAGCCATGCGCTGCAACCACAAGACCGCATAAGGCAGCGTTCAGTATGCGCATTGTTATCTCCTCCTGGCGGCATCATATAATGAATCGCCGCACAGCAATCGTTTCCCGCCTTGTCGCGCACCTCATCTCTTGGCGTGACGCGCTCAACTGTTTTTCGAAAGGAACACGACTATGCATGTTGGATTCATCGGACTTGGAACGATGGGCGCTTCAATGGCGCTCAATCTTCAGAAAGCCGGGCACGAGTTGTTGGTTAACGACATACTCCGTGATGCGAGCGCGCCGCATATAAAGGCCGGCGCAAAGTGGGCCGATTCAGCCGGTGACATAGGTGCTGTCTGCGAGGTCGTTTTTACGTCGCTGCCCGGTCCGCGCGAAGTCGAAGCGGTTGCCGATGAGCTTATCAAGAGCATGCCGTCGGGCGCCGCGTGGTTTGACCTGTCAACGAACTCACCTACTGTCATACGCAAACTGCACGCGCAATTTACGGCGAAAAATATCTCTCTCCTCGATGCGCCCGTGAGCGGCGGCCCGCGCGGAGCGAAGTCGGGCAAGCTGGCGATATGGGTCGGCGGTGAACGCGCCGTATTCGATAAATATCGGGCGGTGCTCGATGCCATTGGCGATCAGGCGTTATATATCGGACCGATCGGCGCCGGCTCCATTGCCAAGCTGGTGCATAACGCGGGCGGCTATGCGATTCAGACTGCGCTGGCAGAAGTCTTCACGATGGGCGTCAAAGCGGGCGTCGAGCCGCTCGCGCTGTGGTCCGCGGTACGCCAGGGTTCGCTTGGCCGTCAGCGCACGTTCGATCGCCTCGGCAAACAATTCCTGCAGGGCGTATTCGACCCGCCCGATTTTGCGCTGAAGCTCGCGCATAAGGACATGACGCTCGCGACCGAGCTCGGGCGCGAGATCGGCGTGCCGATGCGGATCGCTGGGCTTACCCATGCAGAAATGACAGAAGGACTCAACCGCGGTTGGGCCGCTCGCGACTCGCGTATACCGATGCTGCTGCAGGAAGAGCGTGCGGGTGTCGACATCAAGGTTCCCGCGGCCGACATCGAAGCTGTCATCAAGCGTGATGGTTGACAGGACCGGCGGTGCGCGTTTTTATCCTGCGCCTAAATTGAGCTATAGTTCATTTATGGCCGCGCACTTCCCAGGCTGCACAGTCAACTGAACGGAGGAATACATGGCTCACACGCTCGAGCAATTCGCCAAATCATGCCGCAGCGCCCTGAAGTCGGAGCCGGGACCGGCGGGACGCAAGAAAGTATGCGCGATTCTTCAGGAAGTGCTGAAGGATGATGAGTTCATCAAGACTAACTTCAGCGACACGACACCCGAACGCCAGATCCTGCACGAGGATCCGGAACTCGGCTTCTGCATACTTGCACATCAATACCACGGCCCCAAAGACAGCGCGCCGCATGATCATGGACATTCATGGGCCATATACGGGCAAGTCGCCGGCGAGACCGCAATGTCCGACTGGGAGCTGGTGTCACCGGCGAGTGCCGAAAAGCCCGGCAAGGTAAAACATAAAACAAAATATAAATTGACGCCGGGGGTGGCGCACGTCTACAACGAAGGCGATCTGCACTCGCCGAGCAGAGCCGGCCCGACGCGCCTGATTCGCATCGAAGGCACGAACATGGAGAAGGTGAAGCGGCTCAAGTTCGAACCGGTGTGAACCACCGGCGTTCGAGCGTTACTACGAACGCGGTCGCCATCTAAGCGCGCATCGGCGTGGGAGAGCCCGGCTGCTCCGGATCACGCGTGACAATACGGGAAGGCGCTACGCCTCCCCTTTTGTGTGTGACCGCTGGTCACGCGTCTGCCAGCGGCCTTAGGCAGCAGCCTGAACCATTCCCATCCAGAACATTAGGTTGCTGCCGACATCGACATCGGTACTTGCGCACATATTCGAGCTTGCCGTCGCCGCCGATCTTGAACACCGATAAACACGCGGGGACGTTGCGCACGGCTCCGCCATCTTTCACGAGCATATCGAAGTTATGCTGGGCAACCAGCATGCGCTCCGCTGGGATCGATGTGGAAAGTACGGCAATGCACGCCGCGCGTCTCGATGTGCTGGATCGGCGTCGGTTCTCCGGTCGCCTGATCTATTGCATAAACGGCAAGCGTGTTCTCGCCGCCGACGAAGACGCGCTTGCCTTCCACCTCGGTGGTGGTATCCGCACGATTGACGCCATACACAAATCGTCCATTCGGATGCACGTGCACGGTGCCGGCGGCCTGCCTTGATTTGATGATGCCCGGTTCGGCCAGAGTTTCTTTTTTGAAAGCCGCTTCCGGCTCGATCGTATCGCCCTTCATACGGTAGACGTATAACTTGTTCTCGCGCTCGAGCGAAACGTAAATCAGCGGGCGTGTCGGATGAAAATCCAGATGCCGCGGACCGAAACCGTAACCGCCATTCGGCGCGATCGACGTTTCGTTGCTGAGAACGCCGTCTTTGTAATTGAAAACTTTGAGTGCGCCCGGATCCTCGGGTTTGCCGCCGGCCGGATCGTTGCCCCGGGCAACCAATACCACCATCCTGTTGTCAGGCGATACGCGCACCTGGTGCCCATAGATTCCGGCGTCTATCGCGTTGGGCTGTTTCACTTCTTCACCGAGTGTCGCATCGCGGTTGATGCGGTACACACGCAGTGCGCTGGGATTGTTGAAAGCGACGAGCACATGCTCGGACGGAATGTCCGTTGTCATGTGAATGGGCCGTGTGGGCAGCGGAATCGGATTGCCGTGCGGTGTCAGCGTGCCATCGGGCGCAATGCGAAAAGCGGACACGTGATGGACAGTTCCTTTGGGTCCGGTACCGGATGCGCTGCTGCTCGTTGCAACGTATAGATAACGGCGCGATTGATGCGGCCACACATACTGGACGTTCGCGGGCAGCGTGACGGTGCCTCGTTTCGTCAAGGACGCGCCGTCGACATTGACATCGTATTGCGTGAGTTCCGGTCCGACCGCTGCATATAGCGCGAGTTGCCCGGCGCCCGACTGCCCCCACGACACGCCAGGCGCCGCAGCCGCGCCGGCCATCATCGATACAAAAGTACGACGGGTTAGCATGGACGCCTCCTCCAATTTCAATTTGTTGTAAGCAATCTTACTCGCAGTAAACCAGCTACGCGCGTCAAGCATGTCATTCCGCGTTCCTTCAATCGCTTTTTATGCCGGCCTCACGAATCACGGCCGCCCATTTTGCGATGTCGGCGCGAATCACCGCGTCGAATGCCAACGGCGTATTGCCGACGGCAGTCGCGCCTTCGCTCGTGAGCTGCTGTGCGAATTCCGGCGAGCGTACGACCTTCACGATTCCGTTGTGCAATCGCTCGATGATCCCCTTTGGCGTGCCCGCTGGCGCGAGAATGCCATTCCAGCCGCGCGCTTCATAGCCCGGCAAAGCGTCTGCTACCGGCGGCACCTGCGGCAGCACCGCGAGCGGCTGCTTCGTGCTGACGCCGAGTGCACGCACGCGCCCCGCCTTGACCTGGGGCACGACGCCGCTGATCGAAGCCACCATGTACATGTTGATTTCGCCGGCGATCAACGCGCTGAGCACCTGCGGCGCGCCCTTGTATGGAACGTGCGTCATCCGTATGCCGGCCATGGAACGGAACAATTCGGCGCCGAGATGACCAAGACTGCCGCTGCCCACGGATCCGTAATTGAGCCGGCCCGGATTCGCTTTCGCATATGCAATTAGTTCCTGGACCGAGCGCGCCGGGAAGTCGGCACTGACGATGAGCGCCATGGCGACGGTGCTCACGATCGTGATCGGCGCAAATGCTCGCACGGTGTCGTACGGAATCGATGGAAATAGCGTTGGATTGACGACATGGGTCGGAAACGCCATGAGCAGCGTGTAACCGTCAGGCACCGCCTGCGCGACGATGTTCGAACCGATGATGCCGCTGGCGCCCGGCCGATTGTCGATGACCACCTGCTGTCCGAGATCAGCGCCGAGCCGGTTTGCGATGATGCGTCCCAGCGTGTCGGTCACACCGCCCGCGCCGGTTGGAACGATCATGCGGATAGGGCGCGCCGGATAACCATCTGCCGCAAACAGTTCGCCGCTGAAGACTGCGCACGCAGCGAGTAGCCAGCCCGTCGATTTCATGCGCGGGCTCGAACGGCAGTCAGGCGCTAGCGAGCGCTTTGCGCAATTCGCCGGTTACGCGTGAGGCTTCAGCCATCATGAAAGCGATGTCACTGTTCGTGGTGAGAAAGCGCGCGCCCTTGCGAATGAACTCCATCTGTCGCGGTACGTTGCGGTCGCCGCCGACCCCCGGAATCTTGCCGTGCGCCTTGGCCGCCGCAAAGACGCGATCGAGCGCCGCAATATGTTCGGGCGTGCCATACGCGCCCGGCTTGCCGAGCGCAGTCATCAAATCGTTCGAGCCCACGTGTATGACGTCAACGCCCTCGACGGCGGCGATCTCATTCACATTGTCGAGACCTTCCTGCGTCTCGATCATGCACACCACCAGCGTGTTCTCGTTGATCGCTTTCACTGCGTCGCCGGTGGATACCGCGCGGAAATCAAACATCGTGTAACTGCCTGAAACGGAGCGTCTGCCGATCGGCGGAAATTTCGCGCGATTGACGGCCCGCCGGGCTTCGTCAGCGGTATTAATGTCCGGGAATACGATGCCCATGATGCCGTTGTCGAGCAGCACCTGAGTGTCCGGATCATCGCAACTGCGCACGCGCGCCATCGGCACCACACCGCAGCCGAGCGCCGCCTGCGCAATGTGGCCCGACGTCTCCACCGAGTACAGCGCATGCTGTCCATCGACGAAAACAAAGTCGTGCCCCGTCGTTTTGGCGATGCGGGCGATGTCGCCCGAGCGCGCGACGCGCGCGATCATCCCGAGCGCAACCTTGTCGGCTTTAAAAAGTTCTTTCACTGCGTTCTTCATCAATGGTGCATCTGCCATTTCTTTTCTCCAGGGATGTAAACGAGTTCGGTTGAGCGCCGAGAACTAACTGAAGATCAGCGCGCGAGACCCAGATCGGTAAGTATGGTGCGCAATTGTACGGCCTGCTGTGTCAGCATCTTCTTCGTCGCATCAGCGCTCAAGTACGCCGGCGTGAGCCCGTTTTGCTCGAGTTCCTTGAGCCATTCCTCCTGCGCGCACACCTTCGCCATAAGCGCGCTCCAGTACGCGATCTGATCGGCGCTCATCGCGCGCGGCCCGATGAGTGCACGCCAGCTGCTGAAGACAACGTCTACGCCTTGCTCGCGCCACGTGGGCGATTGAGCGAGCGCTCCCGTCAGCCGCGCGGGAGCCGCAATCCCGAGCGCTCTCAGCCGTCCCGATTGAACGTGCGGGCCGACGAGCCCTGTCGTTGTTATCGCAAGCTCGATATGGCCGCCGAGCACCGCTGTGAGAGACTCGCCGCTCGAATTGAATACCGCGATCTTGAATCGTTTGGGATCGGCGCCGACCGATTTACCGACGAGGCTCACTGCAACATGATTTGCGTTGCCGAGCGCTGCGGCAATCGCCATGGTTATTGAAGCAGGATCGGTCTTCAGGCGCTCGAGAAGATCGCGTCCGGTTTTCATCGGCGAATTAGCGGTGACGACGAAGGCGATGTGCTCATCAGCGAGCATCGCAAGCGGCGTGAAATCCTGGAAGTCGAGGGCATTCGCGCCGGTAATCCGGTTGGTAATGATCGTAAACGGCGTAACCAGCACGGTATGTCCGTCGGCGGGACGGCCGTGCAGATAGTCGAAGCCAACCGCATTGCCGCCGCCCGCCTTGTCGACGACGGTAACGCTCGACGTTATGAAGCGCTTTTCCTGTATCACGCGCTGGAGTAGACGCGCAACCGCGTCGAGTGCGCTGCCCGCGGCAGCCGGCGCGATGATTTCGACGTTTTTTGTGGGCTGCCACTGAGCAACGGCGGCCGCATGCACGCAAAGTGCCGCGAGTCCCAGCGCAAATGCACAGCGCTTAATGGTTGTCATCGCTTTGATATCGCTGCTCCGTATCGATGCAGCACTGGTAAGTCTCTGTACTACGACATGTTGATCGCGCGATGATGTGCGCGTGCGGCGTGTCTGTTGGTTGCCGAAGTGTAGCACCATCAAATGGAGCGAACGGCAGTTGAGGGCGCGACTCAATGTAGAATCGCCCGGACCGATCCGCACAGCAGGGGAAAAGCAAATGCCGTATCTCGATCTCGCGCCCGATCTCAAAGTCTTTTATAAAATCGACGATCACACCGATGCCTGGACGACGCCGGAAACTGTCGTCTTTGTCCATGGCTTCACGGAGAACACCGAAGCGTGGCGCGCGTGGGTACCGCATTTTTCACGCAAGTACCGCGTCATCCGGTACGACCAGCGCGGCTTCGGCGACACCGGACCGGTAAGCAAGGAATTCAATTTCACGACGGAGCTCTTCGCGGATGATCTTGCGCGCGTCGTCGGCGCTTTGTCACCGCACGAGCCCGTGCACGTGGTCGGCGGCAAGAGCGGCGGCATGCCGGTCCTGAAATTCGCGACGATGTTTCCGCATCTGATCAAAACGGCAACGCTCGTGTGCTCGCCGGTTAAAGGTCCCACGGTTCCAGGCTGGCTCGATCATATGGATACACACGGCATGCGAAGCTGGTCCCGGTGGACGATGGGCGGCCGCCTCGGTTCGAAGATGCCGCCGCGCGGCGTCGACTGGTGGGTCGATCTCATGGGAAAGACCGCTGTTTCAACCGGGCACGCTTATGTGCGCTGGGTGGGCGGCGTCGATCTCAATCCGGAGCTCAAGAATGTGCGTTGCCCGACGCTCGTCATCGCGAACGATACGCCACGTCGCAGTATTGCCGAATTCAAGGATTACCAGAAAAAGATCCCTGACTCCGAATTGGTCGCGGTCAACGTCGACGGCTACCATACCGGCGCTGTCGCCCCGGATGAGTGCGCGCGCGCGACGCTCGACTTCATCGCACGACGCGGTGCGAAAGCCTAATCCAGCGTCATTCGGGATTCGCGTACCACTCTCGCGGTTTTTTCCATTTCGATTCTGATTCTCGCCGTGAAGTCTTCAGGCGTTCCGCTCATCGCGTCCATGCCCTGCATTGCAAGCGCTTCCTGAAACTCCCGACGTTGCACGATTTTTACCGTCTCGGCATTGAGCCGCGCAACCACGTCGCCCGGCAGTCCGGGCGGGCCGAGTAGGCCAAGAAAGAACGTCGCGTCAAATCCCGGTAGGCCCGACTCAGCTATCGTCGGCACATCAGGCATTGCCGAAATGCGCTGCGCACCGCTGATCCCGAGCGCGCGCAAGCGGCCCGCCTTGACGTGCGCCGTCGAGCCCAGCGGATTGTTGAAGAGCAGGCTCACCTGGCCCGCTATGACATCGGTCGCTGCGGGTCCCGCGCCTTTATAGGGAATGTGGACGACTTCGATATTCGCGGCCGACCGGAACATTTCAAGCACCAGGTGTCCGGCCGAGCCCGTGCCTGCTGAAGCGAAATTGAGCTGGCCGGGACGCGTCTTCGCGAGCTTGATCAATTCGCGTACATTGGTTACCGGCAGCGATGGATGGCAAACCAGCAGGGTCGCGTATTCGCCGAGCATTGCAATCGGAGTGAGGTCGCGCTGGAAGTTGAATTGCTTGTGCGTGAGCGAGACGACGATCAAACCTGAACCTGCGACGACCAGCGTATAGCCATCGGGCGCGGCGCGCGCTAAAAACTCGGCGCCCGCCAATCCGCCGCCGCCAGCGCGGTTTTCGACCACTACCGATTGACCGAGGCTTTCGGTTAGATATTTACCGACGTAGCGGGCGAGTGTGTCATTGCCGCCACCCGGCGCCAGCGGAACGACCAGCCGAATGGGCTTCGCAGGATAGTTTTGCGCGTGCGCAATACCATGGGTGATTGCAGCGACAACTGCTAAAGACGAAGCAAGCGACAGTTTGGCGTAGCGGGTGCTTGCGGCTTCAGGCCGCGCGACCACCTTAGTCGGCACTCCGGTCCCTCGCTCAATCGACCAATCGAAAGCGGCGCTCGGGAGGCGTGCCGGCCTGGTAAAAAATCGTGCTGAGCGCGGGCACCTTAACATCGCTGCAAGTTTTGTGGATCCGGTAGACCTCGATCGGCGGCTGCCATTTCGATTTTAATTCGCACGTGACCTCCACGCAGGTGATACTTTTCAGCCACGGGCATACCTTGAGCTCCGAACCGTCAGCTCTCGCAATCTCCGTCAGAAATCCACTGCCCTCGTAATACGGCTTGTTGCTGCCGTCCTCCGCATGGACATCCTGCAGGACAGTATAGAAATTGCCGTTCACTTCCAGGAGACTCAGCACCCTCTCGATAAACATAGAGAGCGTCGTCGTGTAAGAAAAGCCGCCGATTACATCGCTGATGAGCTGAAACTGTCCGAGCTCTTTCAAGGGATACTCGCTCAGACGCCTGCCGGACAAATAGCGAATACGTTCCGGGCCCAGCCTTGCCGCAGCTTCCTCCCATACGGGCGTCCTGCGATCTTCGATCGACATCGCAACCGCTTGGGCCTTCGCTTCCTGTCCGGTGCCCTTATCCGCATTCATGGCGTCATATCTTCCGGCCACATAATCAAGAACGGCCTGGCCGCGTCCTGCGCCGATATCGAGCCAGCGATCGTTCGGTCCCAGCGCAGCCAGCGAGCGATCGAACTCAGCGGACAACGTGTATGCATACGACAGAAGAGAGCGGTCGATGACATAACCGTCGGGCCTTTGCTCGCCGCGGCTCCGATATATCCTGTCCTGCTTCGAAAGCTCGTCATCATCGAATGGCGGCTTGACGGCGTCTGCGGCATGCGAGTGCTGCGTCGTGAGTGCCTGTGATGCCAGGAAGGCGAGTATACAAAGCGCTCGTCTGCTCATTTGATCATCCCGGTGCTCCTGCGCCCTTACCCGGGTCCGAGGAGCCCGTGACAGCGACGATCGCTTCCATGACGGCTGCAATACTGTCCGGTTCGCGCGCGCTGAACTTCTCGCGCAATCCCATTTGCGCGACATCGTCGAGCTTGCTGCGCGTAGCCTGCGTCATGCGTGTCGACGACCCGAGCGAGCGCAGCAGCGCCAGCGCATCAGCCATCTCGTGCACGCGACGCGCAGCGTGCATGGCCGTCCCGCACACGTAGCGGTTCATGTTCTGTGTAAACGGGCGCTCGTCGATCGATTGCGCAATGTCAGCGGCCGCCGCCTCGAGTACACCGTAGCGTTGCGCCGCTTCGAGCGATTCAAGCAACACCGCGGAGAGTCCCTTGATGCACACGCTGCGGATGAGTTTCATAGCGCTCGCCATGCCGGGCTTGTCGCCGACGACTTTTATGTTCATCCCATACGGCGTCATGAGCGTCCGGAACTGTTCGGCGTACTCGCCACTCGCAACCGTCGCCGCCTTGATGCCGTTGAGCGGGACCGGACTCATGATGGCAGCGTCGACGAACCTCGCGCTGCCGTTCATCATCTCGGCGGCGCGCTCCATTGTCGTGACTGCAGCCGAACTGGCATCTACATAAATCTGCTCCGGACGCAGATGCTTGCGGATCGAGCGGAGGACCGGAATCACTGAACGGCCGGGCGTAAGCGCTATGATCAGATCCGCTCGCTTCGCCACTTCGCGCGGACTCTTCGCGAGCTGCACACCGATTTCTTTTGCACGCTCATAAACGGCGTCGCCGGCTGCCGCTTTCGCGGCCGTGCGGCTATAGACAACGATATCGGCAACGCCCGCCTGCGCGAAATCCTTCGCAAAGCGAAAACCCGCCTCGCCGAATCCGAGAATGCCCAACCGTAACGTCGCTTGCTCCATGCGTACTCGTCCTTCGCTGACTATTCGTTGTAGAAAGCCTGCACCGCGCCGGCGATGCGTGCGGGTGCAGACCAGTTTGGATACTTCGCTTCGAACTCCGCGGTCAGCGTTTTTGATGCGTCTGTCACCGACACTCCGCTGCTTTTAAGCTGCGCGACGCGCGACTGGACGGCACGCAGGTAGTTGCGATATTCACTGATCAGCGAGGCGTCGCCCATTTCGCCGTGACTGCCTACCACTTTCACCGGCCGCATCGCGTCCAGCTTATCCAGGCTCGCAAGCCATGTCTTGCCGCTCGAGTAGGGGCTTGCAAACGCGGGGAACGCGCTTTTCATCGCAAGGTCGCCGGCGAATAATATCCTGTCCTCTTCAACGAAGATCGCCGTGTCGCCCCGTGTATGGGTGGGCCCCAGCCACGTCAGCGTTACGTGAACGCCGCCAAGATCGAGCTTTTGGTCGCGATCAAAGGGCTGGGCTGCGCGCGGATATTTCGCGTCCTGCAAGAGGTCGGCGATGGCGGGCGAACGCTTTGAAAACGTGTCGACCATTCCGGCGCCGAACTCGTCGAAGTCCTGCTGCTGCGCTTTGGGATAGAGAAACGTGGTCCCTGCGGGAAACGACGTTCCCATCGAGTGCTCGGGATGGAAGTGCGTCGTTGCCACGTACCATTGCGAATTCTTGCTGACTTTAGCGAGCTCGCGCATTACCGCATCGCCATTGCGGCGCCCCATTCCGGTATCGATGACAAGCGTTGCTTTGCTGCCGACTACAAAACCGATGTTAGGCACTAAGGGCACGCTCGCGTCGGGAATCACATAGACGTGATCGGATATCTTTTCGGTGACGTTTTCGCGAACCAGCGGCACCGCCGGCGGCGATTGAGCGCCCGGCGTAGAACTAAAAGCTAAGATCGCGACGAATAGCGCCTGTGCGACGCAGTAGGGCTTAAGAGCTCGCAATTGCATAAGTGTCCTTTCGTTAGCGATAGTCAGCGCAATCACAAGATCCGCTGTTGTATCTTTCGAGTGCGCTAAGGCCGCGATGCCATGCCTGCACGTGGTACCAGCAAACCAAGATCAATCGCCGCGCCCATCGCCGCGTACCCAAGGCGATTCGGATGCAGCTTGTCGCCTGCCCCGCCTGTGGTGCTCTCCGGAACGAACTCCGCGCGCATGCTGCCGGTTTGCGGATCCAGCGTAACGCGATCGAAATCCGCGACGCCGTCGAACAGGCCCGAAGTTCGAATGAATTCGTTGAGACGCTTGCGCTTTTCGTCCTGCTCTGGAAAACCATGCGCAGCACTTGAACTGCCGAATGCGGACGTCACCGTCGCGCCGATGACCCGCACGCCGGGAATGCGCGCTCGTATCCGGCCCACGATGTCGCGCATACCGTTTTCAACTGCCTCGAAACTTGCATTCCCGTTCTTGCTGAAATCATTGATGCCTTCCAGCCAGATCACCGTGGATACGCCTGACAAACTCAGTACGTCGCGCTCGAGACGCAGTCCGGCTGCCGGACCGCCCGGAAACGGCTTCTGCGCCGTATATTCCGCAGGACCGACGACCTGATTGCCGCCGATGCCTGCATTCACGACAGAAACGCGATTGCCATACGCCGCGTGCAGCCGGCGCGACAGGACGTCGGGCCAGCGGTCATCGCCATTCAGCGTCGAGGCGGTGCCGTCGGTAATCGAATCGCCGAAAGCCACGATTGCATGGGTATCCGCGCCGGCTTCCATCTCGATCGCGTCGAGGAAATACCACGATGTCGTGCTGAACGGGAATGCGGCCTCACTCTCGACATGTCCTTGCGCGCCGGCGCCAGGGGCCGTGAGGTAAGAACTCTGCAGCGCTTTCGCGTGCCACGTCATCGGCCCGCTTTCGCCCGCGACATGAAAACTGACCGCCAGTTTGCGGCCGGCGAGCGCGAGATTCGAACTCTCCGCTACGAACGGCAGCGCAATCGGATCGCTCCATGCGGAATCACCAGGCGCAATCGTCACGGCGTTCTTGCCCGCGAAGCTTACCGGCCGGTTAGTGCCGCGCATGACCTCTGCACCCGACAGTTGCAAGCCGACGAATACGCCGTCGAATGTCACCGGTTTTGTGCCGAGCGCATTGGACAAGCGTATGCGCGCTCGCGGCCCGAAGATGTCCGGCCGCACGATCATGCGCAGCGTTTGATCGCGCGCACCCGATTCAGGGGACGGAAACGCGAGACTCAAATTCGGCTGCGCGGACGGATTGCCGATCGGATACGGGCCGTGCACCGAGCCTGTCCAACTGGCGACCCAGTGGCGATTGGGCATTGCCATATCAACCGCGTGCGCAAGCGTCATACCGAGCAACATCACCAACGACATACAGAATCGCATAATCGACCTCCATTGATTGAAGCCAGCGCGGCGGTTGTCGGCTCGTAAGTTGCCGCGGCCGCCGTTCTCTCTTTTGCGCGATTATATTGGTTACACTCGTACCTTTCACTGAAAAAGGAACCCGTCATGCAAACCATTACCGACAAACTCATCGGCCGCAAGGACGGCGCAATCGGCTGGGTCACTTTCAATAATCCGCAAAAACGCAACGCCATGTCGATGGAGATGACGCAAGCGTTCGGCATGGTCCTTGAAGAGTTTATTCGCGATCCGGCGATACGCGTGGTGATCCTGCACGGCGCCGGTGACAAGGCGTTTGTGTCGGGCGCGGACATTTCCGAATTCAAAGACAAACGTTCGACGGCCGAAGCGACTGAACTGTACAACGCGGCTTCCAACCGCACCGGCAAGCTGCTCAAGGAATGCCCCAAACCGACGATTGCGATGATTCGCGGCTATTGTATGGGCGGCGGCATGGGTACCGCAGTGGCGTGTGATCTGCGCATCGCCTCCGATGATTCCCGCTTCGGCGTCCCCGCAGCAAAGCTTGGCGTGGGCTACCGCTACGAGCGCTTGAAGCAGCTCGAGGAATTGGTCGGTCCTTCATTTACCGCCGAGATTTTCTATACGGGGCGCCAATTTACTGCGCAGGAAGCCCTGCAGATGGGGCTTATCAATCGCATGCTGCCGGCTGCCGAGCTTGAGAAATACGTGCTGGATTATGCGAACACGATCGCCGGCAACGCACCGCTCACGATTGCCGCGGTGAAACGCAGCGTGATCGAAATGTCAAAGGACGCGGAAGAACGTGACATCGCGCTTTGCAACAAGATGGTCGATGATTGTTTCGCGAGCGCCGATTACATTGAAGGACGCGATGCGTTCGTCGAGAAACGCAAAGCGGTGTTTCAAGGACGGTAATGTTGCCTGGGTTAAACGGCGCGACGGAAAACACCCGGCGGCAGATAGGTGATCCGAAAATCCGCGATTCGATGGTATTGGAGGATGATATGAAGTCGAAGCTATGGCGGTCGGCAGTAGCACTCATGTTCTTATTCCACGGTAGCCTCTACGCGCAACAGCAGAAGGCGCCTGAAGTGCGGCGGGTCGTAACCGCGCTCGACGCGAACGGCAAAGCGGTCGTCATGTTTGACAGCGCAGTCGCCCTGACGAGTCTGCGTTCGCCTAATCCGGCGACTGAAATGTGGGTAACCGATAAAAGTCCATCCGATTTTTCATGGACCGCAGACCGCGGCAAAACGCCCGTCCATCTGACGCCGCCCAGAGGCGGCACCGTTTTTCGCATCGTTGACTTCGTGCCGATCACGCCGAAGATCGAGGCGATGGATATCAATACCATGATGAAGGTCGCGGGCGCCGACGCCCCATCAAAAGGTTTGCCGCCGCGGCATCCGATGATGCACCGGACCCGCAGTCTCGACTACGCGATTATCATGTCCGGCGAAATTGACATGCTGCTCGACGACACCGAGGTTCACCTCAAAGCGGGCGACGTCATTGTCCAGCAGGCAACCAACCACGCGTGGGTAAACCGCGGCAAAGAAGTGTGCCGCGTTGCGTTCATCCTCATGGATTCGCAGGAGCCTTGATATGCGGGCAACAGGAACCTTGCCGTGATGCAGCTTTACATTACACCCGGTTCTCCCTACGCGCGCATGGCGCGAATCGTAGTTATCGAAAAGGGATTGCAGAATCGAGTGGAGATAATCTCCGCGAAGACTCGGGTTGCTGACAGTCCTTACTACGAGATCAATCCATCGGGTCGCGTGCCTTATCTCATCTGTGACGACGGCATCCGCTTCGAAGAATCGCATCTGATCTGCGCGTACCTCGATCAACTCGATGGCAAGCCGGTCTTTCAGCTGGCGCGCGATGTTCAATCGTGGGACGGCCAGCGGCTGGAAGCGCTGGCGCGAAGCCTGGTGGACGGTCTGTCAGTATGGGGCCGGGAAATGTCGCGACCTGAGAATGAGCGTTCGCCGGGAATAATTCGGCACGAGACGAAGCGCGCTGAGCGCATGACGCGCCTATGGGAACGCGAGATCGAACATCGGCTGATGCATGGTCCACTGAACATGGCACAGATCACGCTCGCATGTGGCCTGGGTATGGAAGCGCGCAATCCTGATTTTCGTTGGCGTTCTGCAAACCCGAAGCTGTCTGAATGGTTCGGCCGGATCGCCGCGCGGCAATCGTTTACGGCGACTGCGCCGCCGGGCGCATAACGCACCGTCGATGCATGCATAACATGTGGTTCCTATAGCGCGCGCACGAGCTGCGCGACAGAGAAGCACAATTTAGTCATAGATATTATTGTGTGGGGATTTGATGTCAGACAGTCAAAAACGAATTGCCGTTGTGGCGTCAGAGGCGCCGCCGAAAGCAAAGCAGACGAACTATCCGGAGCCGTTCGCCTCGCGCATGGCAGGTCGCGAAAAGCGACCGCTGGGTGACTTGTTTGGCCTGACGAACTTCGGCGTGAACCTTACGCGCCTGGCGCCAAAAGGCGTGTCAGCACTGCGGCATGCTCACAGCAAGCAGGATGAATTCATCTACGTGCTGCAAGGTCATCCGACTCTGCACACCGACGAAGGCCGCACGCGGCTCTCACCGGGAATGTGTGCCGGATTCAAAGCCGGATCCGGCAACGGCCACTGTCTGATCAATGAAACAGCCGACGAAGTTGTGTACCTGGAAGTGGGTGACCGGACACCGGGAGACGAAGGCACTTATCCCGACGATGATCTAAAAGCGATGTTGAGCGATGGTAAGTGGAAGTTCACCCACAAGGATGGTTCGCCGTACACATAACTGCGGTGAGCACAGGTCCGATCGAACGCAGGTGAAGATCATATGCGCTTTACACTCGAGGACGGCATGCGCCCCCGAGGATGTTTTCGTCGAATGAAAATTTTGACGCAACTTTAAGAGAGGTCCATGCGCACATGAGCTTCTCAATGATCGAAGTGAAAAGTGATCGTTGAGCGCCCACCCTTGTGCACCGCCGCTACACGGTCGGCGTGGCGGCGCAGCATGAATCCCGCTAGTTTACGCTGCCCCTCCTCAGACTCCATGATCTCCTGATTGGTGGGACGCTTCGCCGGCAGTTCGAGTGGCGGACCTGAGTATGAAACCCGCAGGTCAAGATTGAACTCGTCAAAACTTGCCGTGATCTGGAGCGGCCCCTGTGGTTCGCAACCGTCCACGATCGTCTCGATCGATTGGGTAAGGTTGAAGCTTGCCCGGTCTATGATGTCGCGGCGCGCGCCCCATGTCGCGCCCTGAGTCTCCATAAACTCTTCTATTTTCTTGGGCTCGATGTTGATTGTCTCCACTTTCATGGTCGCGGTTTTCTTGACCCCAAGGCGAAAAAGTAGATTCAGTGCTAGCGCAATCAGCGTCGAAAATACGAACGAGGAGCCGATCATTGGCAATAGGCTCGCGGGCGCTCCTATAGTCATGCTGGGAAATGCTTCAACTGCGACGCCCGCAATGATGGCGGTCCCAATGACCAACGTACGTCGTGCATCGAGTAGGCGGGAACCTATTATTTGCAGCCCGTTTATGAGGATAAAGCAAATTGTGAACAGCAGCGCAGCGACCATCACCGCGCGCGGCATCACGGCGAGCAGTGTTGCGAGCTTTGGCGTCAGGCCAAGCACTATGAAGAGTGCGCCAATTGCGTATGCCACGTAACGGCTAGCTACTCCGGTCGCTGAGGCCAGTCCGACCGAGGGCGTGGCAGTATTGGTGCCGACCGCGCCCGCGATACCAGCGAGCATAGTGGTGATGCCGTCGGCTAGCACGCCGCGGGTAGCGGAGACCATGTCGGGCCGCACCCAGTCCGCATCGACCATTCGTTGGCACACGGTAATCGTGCCGACCGCCTTCATGGCCACTGCTAGGCACGCTATGACAAACGGCGCCACCAACGCCAGGTCGAATGACCAGCTGACGTACTGAAAGCTTGGCATTGCGATCCAGTCGACACGCGAGAGAGTCTCGAACTGCCCGCTTCCGAATATTCCTGTAAACCAAGCAGCCACATAACCTGCGACGAGACCCTCGAGCGCGCACAGCATCCGGACGAGTCCCCGTCCCCAGACGTTGAACGCTACCATTGAAGCGAGCGTTACGCCTGCAACGCTCCACTCGGACGCTGTAACGGGCTCAGCGTTGCTGCCGAACAGCAATCTAAGTCCCGCCATGCCAGCGCTTATTCCGATCATCAAAATGACTAACCCGGAAATCTCAGTTGGAAAATAGGGTCGCACCCGATTGAGTAACCTCGAAAACACGACCTCCAGCGTGCCCGCAAACAGCGTCATGCCAAACAATAGCGGCAACCCGCCTGCCTTGATGGCAACCAGCGACGGGCTGAGATAGGCAGCCGTGAAGGTCGCCGGGCATAGGAAGCCACTGCCGACCGGCCCGCGTTTGATCGCCTGTAAAAGCGTGCCGGCCCCTAATACCAGCAGTCCGACTGCAAGCAGGCTCGCGATTCCGCTGACAGGTACGTCCGCCAGCCTAAAAATCAACAGCGGATAGACGAAATTGATCGAAATCAATGCGACGTGCTGCACCGCGTTACCCGCTGTTATGAGTAACGGCGGCACATCGTCGAGGCCGTAAGTGATGTTTCCAGGTTTTCTTGGGGTCTCGGCTGACATGGGTGTCGTGCGAGCTACTGAACGGCCGCGATGCCGTCTTCGCGCGCGCCCACGATTGTGAACAGGTCGAGAAAACCGCCCAAGTCGAAGAGCTGCCGTACCTTGCCGCCGAGGCCACACAGTATGAAGCGGCTTCCGGTGTCGTCGGCGCGCTTTGCTGCAAGCAACAGTATCCTGAATCCCGCGCTGCTGATGTACTCGAGCCGGCTTAGATCGAGCACGACGCGTACCTTCTCAGCGCCCAAATTCTCCGTCAAATGCTTTTCCAGAAGGGGAGCTGTACTGCTATCGATACGGCCGGTGACCCCCACGACAGACACTTCGCCGATTTTTTCCTGACGCACATCCATGCCAATGCCTCCCTTTATTTGTTGATGCGCTTGCTGATAACCAAATGATTTACCTCGCCCCGTCGTTCGTACACCACGTTGTCCATTAATTGCGTGACAAAGTACATTCCGACACCGCCGACACGGCGCTCACGCAGCGGCAGGTTAAGATCTGGCGGCGGAATGGTCAGAGGATCAAAGGCAATACCGTCATCCTCGATAATTGCCTCTAAGACATTGCCGAGCACCTGAAAGCGAATATGAATCTCGTGCTCCGCATTGTCGGTGTAAGCATATTTACTAATGTTCGTCAGAACTTCGTCGATGGCTACCTGCATATCCGCAACGATCTCCGGAGCAAGACCATGGTCTTTTCCAAACTGGTCGAGCAGAGCTACCACGCGCGCGAACTCGCTACCCCGGTGGGTGACAGCGATTTCGACCATGCTTAACCGCTACGCCGTATCGCCATCGCCGCTATGTCGTCGGCCTGCGGGGCGGTCGCGGCAAATTCCCGCACTGCTGTGATGACTTTTTCGACTACTGTGCTGGCGGCCTCGCCGGCAAGCGGATGGAGCACCTGTTCGAGGCGCCCTTCCGAAAACCAGCCACCGCAGGGATCCATTGCTTCGGTAATGCCATCGGTATATAGGAATAAACAGTCACCTGAATCAAGTTTGCAGGTCACCGTCTCATAAGAGAATGTCGGGCGGATGCCCAGCGGCTTACTGCGAGGACTCACAAGCAGTGCGACGCCGTTCTTCTCGCTTACGATATATGGTGGGTTATGTCCTGCATTGCAGAAGGCGACCGAAGCAGTGGCGGGGTCAAGGACACCGAAAATCGCAGTCACAAACATGCCCTGCCGGTTGTCGAGACACAATTCCTCGTTTACTCTTTTCATGATTAAGTTCGGTTCGACGATCGCGCCATCTCCCTTGCCCACAAGTGTTGCAACCATCCTGATCATGGTTTTGGTTCGAGCCATGAACAGCGCCGCGGGCGCTCCCTTATCTGAAACGTCCGCGATGACGAAGTAAAGCTTACCGTCCTCACCCCAAAAAAAATCATAGAGGTCCCCACCAATCTGCCGCGCCGGTTCGAGTGTGGCAAATATCTGGAACTGACCCGCCGTGGTAGGGACTGCGAAGTCGATCGGCACCATGCCAAGCTGCACCTTGCGCGCGGATTCCAGTTCGTATTCGAGCGCAGCAAGGACAGTTACCATCTCGTCACGCAAGCGCTTTTTCTCCAAACTTGCGCCCACCCGCGCGCGCAACAATGTCGGAACAAAAGGTTTCGAGAGATAGTCCTCAGCGCCGAGTTCGACACAACGAATAACGCTTTCAATTTCGTCGAGCGCGGAAATCATGATGACAGGTATATGCCGCAGCCTGTCATCGGCGCGCATGCGTTCCAGGACTTCGTAGCCGTTCAAATCGGGCATCATGACGTCCAAGAGCACAAGGTCGAAGGACTGTGCCCCGAGGAGTTCCAAAGCCTGGCGGCCGTCGATTGCGCTGGTCAAGTTCGCGTACCCCTCGCGCTGAAGCCGTCTGGTCAACGTATACCGGTTATCCTCGTTATCGTCGACGAGAAGCAACGCCGCAGCGGAATTCAAGATGACGATTGCTCTGGCAGGAGCGCCCGAATCTTTTCGAGCAAACGCGGCAACTCTATGGGTTTGGTGTCAAAGTCATTGCAGCCGGCGTTCAGTGCCTTTTCGCGATCACCTGCCATCGCATGTGCGGTCAGTGCGACGATCGGGATATGTTTCGTTTTTGGCGTGGCCTTAAGACGCCGCGTCGCTTCCCAACCATCAATTACCGGTAGGCTGAGATCCATCAGAATGAGGTCTGGTTGCTCAGTGGCCGCCATTGAAACTCCTTGCTCGCCGTCGGTGGCGATAAGTATCGTGAACCCCGCGCGCGTGAGGCGACTTCTGACCACATAAACGTTGTCTTCGTTATCCTCAACGTACAAAATCTTCACGATTTCCTCTATGCGGCGATGACACGGCCGAACACCCGCCCCTTACCGGTTCACTTCGAATCGGTGACAGCGGTGTGGCTCCGGACGCGAGAAGCGGGTTGATTCTATCGACCAATCTTTCAAATCGATGCGCTTCGTATGATAGGCGTCGCAACCGGCGACTCTCCTTCTCCCCACTGCTTTCCGCGGCATGAGCAGAAAGAACCATAATCGGAATGTGCTTTGTCTGCGGCTGGTTTTTCAACTGATGCGTGGCCTCCCAGCCATTGAGTCGTTTCTTTTACATCTTCACTTCGAGGCCGGCCTTGATCAAACGCTTATGCAGCATGTACTGATTGTCATCTTTGTCTTCGACACAAAGATTTTTTTTCATATAGTGGTGTGTAGCGCCGACGACGCTTCACGCCTGACGGACACCTTAAGCAAACGCGCGGCTTCGCGTAGTAGTTCCTCGCGGCTTGAAGACCCTTTCGGAATGACCTGCCGTACTCCGCCGGTGAGGCGGGAACGATCATGCTCGGTGAGATCCTTAGCGGTGACAACCAGAACCGGAATGTCATGCCAATCGGTGTGTCCATGCAGCGCCGCGAGAAACTCAAACCCATCCATTTCCGGCATCATGAGATCAAGAACGATAATGTCTGGCAAAGAGTTAGCGAGGCAAGCGAGTGCGATGCGCCCGTTATCCGCCTGCGTGACTTCCCACCCCTCACGCTCCAGGCAGCGCTGCACATCGTTACGCACGAACTGATCGTCGTCGACCACCAACACCCGGCGGCTCGACGAGAAGCAAAGTTTTTTGAGGGTTGTAGCCAGACGCTCGCGGTCAATCGGTTTAACCATGAACTCTGCAGCGCCCAACGCGAACCCGCGCGTCTTTTCATCAAGAATCGTCATGAGTATTACCGGAATGTCCGCAAGCTCCGGGTCGCCCTTGATGGCCGCTAGTACCTGTCCAGCCATCAAGATCGGGCATCATTACATCAAGCGTAATTGCGTCGGGCCTCAATTCGCGCGCCAGTTTAAGGGCCTCGCGTCCGTCCGCAGCTTTGGCGACCATAAAACCTTCTTTGCTTAGGAAGCGGTCGACCAGGTCGCGCATAGTCTCGTCGTCGTCGACTACTAGCACCAGATTCGATCCTTCGACGCGGGGTGAACTAACTGCACCGCGCCCTACGCCCGGTTCGGCCGAACCCGCCACCTGAGCGGGCAGCCGCAGAATGAATGAAGAGCCATGACCGGGCGCGCTTTCCACAGTGATATTACCGCCCATCATCCGGCAGAAGCGCTGACTGATCGCCAATCCCAAACCGGTGCCGCCATACTTGCGTGTCGTCGATGCGTCAGCTTGGGTGAAGTCCTTGAACAGCTTCCCCACCTGCTCCGCCGTCATGCCGATGCCGCTATCGGTGACGGCAATTGTGATCCAGTCACGCCCGTCTTCTGTAGCGCGCTTCGCATTGATTGTTATCGTTCCGCGCTCGGTAAACTTCGCCGCATTACTGACCAGGTTCAACAGTGCCTGCCGAATCCGCGTCTGATCGGATCTCATCTCGCCGATGCTCGCCGGACAATTGACCACGACGCGATTACCGTTTTTTGTCGCAAGCGTGTTGGCGGTGTTGACGACGTCCTCGACCAAGGGCGAGATCGCGAACGTCTCCACATATAGGTCCATCTTCCCCGCCTCTATCTTGGATAGGTCGAGGATATCGTTGATCAGGGCGAGCAGATGCCGCCCCGCGCGCAGGATCCGCGACAGCGGGTCCACCTGGTCGGCGTGTCCGAGGTCCTGCGCGTCCTCGAGCAGCATCTCGCTCACGCCAATGATCGCGTTCATCGGCGTACAGGAGCTCGTGGCTCATGTTGGCCAGGAACTGCGACTTGTGCTGGCTCGCGAGCTCGAGCTGGCGGCTCTTCTCCTGGATCTCGCGGAAGAGCCGCGCGTTGTCCACCGCAATGGCGGACTGCGTCGCAAAAGTTTCAAGTAGCCGGACCACGCTGGCGGGGAACTCGCCCGGGCCGCGTCGCCTGACCACTAGCGCCCCTACCACCTGGTCGGCGCGAACCATCGGGACGGCGAGTAGCGCCCGGAAACCGGCGCTCCGCAGCATCGCACGCGTCGCTTCCGACATTGGGCTCGTCTCGAAGTCCGACACTTGTGCCGCGCGACGGGTGGAGGCGGCCCGCCAGACCACGCTGTCGCGGGCTTCGCCGATGACTTGGCGAAACACGGCGAGCGTTTCCTCATCGAGCCCGCAGCTCGCGCGCGGCACAAACTCATCGTGCGTCGACTCGACCGTGTATATAGTTCCGGAATCCACGCCGGCGAGCCGCACGGAAGCCTGGACCACCGTGTCGAGCACAGTTTCCAGCTCGAGCGAAGAGCTCACCGCCTGACTGATTTCGCCGAGTGCCCGCAATTCTTCCACGGAATGCGTGAGCTCCTGCGTGCGTGCCTGCAGCTGCTGGAACAAGTGCGCATTGTCAATAGCGATCACCGCCTGGTCCGCGAGCGCGCTCAGGAGCGCCGTCGCGTCGTCGAACGGGCCGGCTTGCGCGCGCTGCACCGCGAACACCCCGAGAAGGGTGTCATCCCGAAACAGCGGCACGGCGAGCAGCGAGCGCCAGCCGACGTTGCGCGACGCTTCGCCGAGGCCGTATTCCGCGTCCAGCAGCACGTCCGGAATTTCGACCACGCCGCGAGTCACGACGCATCGTCCAGCGGCGGATCGTCGATCGAGCTGAAGCGCGACGCCACTCCACTTCGCTCGTCGTTCCTCGTCGAGACCATAGAACGCCGCCGGGCGAAGTTTGGCGTCCTCCAGCTTGTAGATGACACCCCAGTCGGCACGGCAGAGTTTAACCGCGCTCTCGATCAACCCTTTCAGGACGACGTCGAGCGGGCTCGCGGAACGCCCGATGACGAGCTTGAGCGCTTCGCTCAAGGCGGTCTGGCGGGCAAGTGCATCGACGAGCACCCGTTCGTCGGTCCCCACTTGCAGGCTCACCACCTTGATCTCTCCCCAGTGCCATGCGGCGGGCACGAATCGTTTGACCGCAGAGTATAAGTGGATGAGGTAGGCTTGTCTCCTCCCACAGACTGCAAGCGCAGCCAAGCTGCGAGCGGTTCACCAAGAACGCCGTTATAAGCAGGGGATGGCGACGGCAATGTGCGACGTTGTTACACGCGCGTCTATGAAGCCAAGGGCTAAAGCTCAATACTGCTTATCAGGCGATTCCCGCGATTTTTACACTTGGCGCATGCGCGCGACGAGCGCCACCAGCCGCGACTTCATATCGTCCGCCGGCAGATGCACGGACCAGCCATGGCCGGGCAGCAACCACTCAAAGCGATAGTCTGAAAGTTTATGCAGCGATGTCGTTAGCTCCGTCCACGAGTACCAACACGCATCGCGGAACGCGACGACATCTTTCTCACGCATGCTCCATGCAAGTGAATCGCCGGAAAACAGCACATCATCGTCGAGCAGATAAACGACGCTGCCGCGCGTGTGGCCCGGCACTGGAACCGCGACGAGACCCGGTGCGATCGTCCGCGCATGAGTATGTTCGAGAATATCCGACGCGTAGGGAGCGGCCGAGCGGTCATCCTGATGAATCCAAACGCGCGCATCAAACTCCTTCGCGTACTTGTCTGCGTCCGCGACATCGTCCTGATGTGATAGCAGGACATGAGCGATACCGCCGGCATCGCGAAACCATTTTACGAGTTCGGAAGCGTAGCGCGGCGAGTCAATCAAAAGATTGCCACTGGACCGGGTCGCAAAGTACGAGTGCGCTCCAAACGATGAACGTGCATTGAATCCGCAGCGCCAAATGCCTCTCGTCACTTCATGTGGAAATATGCCGGCCTGCGGTCTTGGTTGTTTGGTCTCGCTTCGTACCGAAGCAGTGGGGCAAACGAGCACGGCTCTCCACGCTGCCATGTAATCTTCCGGTGTCACCGGCTGCCGGCGCAAAAATGCTTTTATCGTTGTGTTCGACGATAAGTCCTGGCGCGACGTGACGCGACGCCCCGCAATCGATACATGCTGTGTCGACGTACCAGTCTCCTGGTGCGGAATCGGGATTCCGGACGGGCTTCATGCGGCCGCAGACTTTTACAGCAACTTGTCGGGAGTGACGGGCAGTTCGCGAATGCGCTTATTCGTCGCGTGATAGATCGCGTTTGCGATTGCCGGCGCAACGCCCACCATCGCAATCTCGGCCAGCCCCTTAACACCGAGGGGATTCACATGCGCGTCATCCTCCGGCACAAAGATCACTTCCATGAGCGCAGGTGCATCGGCATGGACCGGGACAGCGTACTCCGCAAGATTGGCGTTGGGCACGCGTCCGTTGCGCGTGTCGACGATCGAATGTTCCATCAGTGCCATACCAATGCCGCCGAGCATTCCGCCAAGGCACTGGCTTCGCGCCAGTTTCGGATTTACGATCCGTCCAGCGCCGTAGGCACCAACGATACGCCTCACCCGGGTTTCGCCAAGGTCCGGGTCGACGGCGACTTCTACAAAGACCGCACCGAACGCATGCATCGAGAACCGCTTGCTCTCGGCCCCGGGTTTAACGTCTGCCGTTGCCTCGACGGGTTCACCCAGACGGCGCATGGCATGAGTGAGATCATCGCCGCCCGCCCTTGCAAGTGCTTCATCCCGTACTTTTCGACAGGCGCTTTGAACAGCACTGCCCACACTTGCCATTGTCATCGATCCACCATGGGCGGGGGAGCGTGGTAACTGCGAATCGCCGAGAACAAAGTTCACCCGCTCGACCGGTAGTCCGAGGGTATCGGCTGCGACCATCGTCATTGACGTCCATGTGCCCGGTCCCATGTCGCTTGCTGCACTTGACACTTCCGCAGTGCCATCCGGCATGAGACGCGCCTTTGCGGACGCGGCTGCATAGTGCATCGGATAGGTAGCAGCAGCCATTCCCGAACCGATGAGCCAGCGTCCATCGCGCGTCGAACGCGGCTTTGGATTACGGCTCCGCCATCCGAAACGCTCGCCCGCGATACGGTAGCACTCCTGTGTAGAGCGGCTCGAGAACGGCACGTTTTTCAACTCGTCCTGCTTCGGTTCATTGCGCAGTCGAAGCTCGACGGGATCGACAGCAACCGCTACCGCCAACTCATCAACTGCGCATTCGAGAGCAAACACGCCGCTCACCTCTCCAGGCGCGCGCATATAGGTAGGCGTATGCACGTTCATCGGCGCAAGCCGGTAGCGTGTGTAAACGTTAGGGCACGAATGTAAGAATCGCGTCGCGTTGATCAGCGACTCCGTGTACTGTTCGTAGGTGGAAGTCTCTTGATATCCATCGTGCGAGACAGCCTCGAGACGACCATCCTGCGACGCGCCCAGCATGATGCGCTGGACGGTATGCGGACGATATCCCACACCGTAATACATCTCACGTCGAGTCAGCATCAGCTTGACGGGCCGCTTTGCTGCCTGCGCGCCCAAAGCCGCCAGCGTCACATGAGGCCAGCAACGTAAGCCCGAGCCGAATGCGCCGCCTACGAAAGGAGAAAGCACGCGCACGTTTTCAGGTGCGAGTCCGAACACGGCCGCAATCTCTTCCGCCGTGTTATGCACCCACTGCGTTTTATCCCAGAGCGTCAGGCGGTCACCGTCCCACGCAGCGATCGTCGCGTGCATCTCGATCGGATTGTGATTCTCGCGCGGAATGACATAAGTCTGATCTATCTTCACCGCCGATTTGGCGAAAGCTGCATCGGCGTCACCGCGATTGTTTTTAGAGGGGCGTCGTGCAGGTTGATCGGGCTGCACGCCGTCCGGAAGAACCGGTGAAGCATGTGCTACATCGGTGATTGCCGGCTCAACGCTATAGGTAACTCTGACCAGGGTTGCAGCGTGAGCGGCCTGCTCGAGCGTATCCGCGACGATGAGCGCGATCGGTTGCCCCTGATGATTGATCCGGTCGTCCTGCAGAACGTGTAAGCGCTCTCCGCTTTCAGGATCAACATCGCCCTTATGTTCACGGTATGCCAACCGCGGCGCATTCAGATGCGTCAGCACGGCGAGTACGCCGCCCGCATCCTCGGCCGCGCGAGGGTCGATCGTTTTGACCCGTCCGTTGGAGATGGTGCTTCGCACGACCGCTGCATAAGCGACATTCGGGAGATCGAACTCCGCTGCGTACTTTGCTCTGCCGGTGACCTTCTGCGCGCCGTCGACGCGGCTGAGTGGTTTGCCGATAACAGTGTTCGTCATGGGCGTCCTCCGGCGATCTCTATCGCGCGTATGATTGCGCGCTGCATGAGCTCGATCTTGAAATCGTTGCCGCCATAGCCTACTGCGTCCTGCGCGGCAAGAGCGGCAGCTTGTTGTAGCGTTGCTGTGTCGATGGTGGCGCCGGTAAGTGCCGTTTCCACCGCTCCGACTCGCCATGGCTTCGTTCCAACTCCGCCAAGGGCGACACGCGCGCCGCGAATTGTGCCGCCGTCCATTTCAAGACCGACGGCCGCCGAAACGAGCGCGAACTCGAAAGAAGCACGGTCGCGCACCTTCACATAATGTGACCGGAGCGCGGCGGGATTTGGCGCCACGGTGATAGCGCTAATCACCTCGCCAGGTTCGAGCACGGTCTGAATATGGGGAGTGGATCCGGGCAATCTATAGAAATCGTTGAGCGGCACACTGCGCTGCGTGTTCGTCCGACTTATCTCGACGACGGCATCGAGTGCAACCAGTGCGACGGCAACGTCAGACGGATGTGCGGCGATGCAATGCTCGCTTGTTCCAAGCACCGCGTGCCAGCGGTTCTCGCCGTGTAATGCGGCACAGCCCGAACCCAGCAAGCGCCGGTTGCAGGACTCGTAGCCGACATCGCGAAAATAGGGACAGCGCGTCCGCTGAAGAAGATTGCCGCCCATCGTGGCCTGGTTCCGAACCTGCGGACTCGCCGATTGCAATAGCGACTCCGCAATCACGGGAAACTGCTGCTGCACTGCTGGATGAGCCGCGACCATGGCCATCGTCGCGGCAGCTCCGATGCGGAGCCCGTGTTCTCCGACATCGATCCGGCTGTCGAGGATTCCGGCGAGGCTTACCAAACGCTCAGGTCGCCGCACATTTTCCTGCAGAAGCTGCACCATGTCAGTGCCGCCGGCGATGTATTCGACCGGCGCGTCATCGTGTCCCGCCACTGCATTAAACGCTAGAGCCGCTGCCAGGTCATGCGGACGCTCGAGTATAAACGGATGCATGGTTCACTCCTTCCGCTCAACTCGAGCGGCATCGAGAATCGCCGCGACGATTCCTTGATACGCGCCGCAGCGGCAAATGTTGCCGCTCATCCAATCGCGCACTTCCTGCTCCGAACCCGTATGCCCTTCTTCAATGCACGCGATGCCGGCCATGATTTGTCCCGCCGTGCAGTAACCGCATTGAAACGCGTCGTGTTCGATGAATGCCGTCTGCAGCGGATGCAGTTGATCGCCGGTGGCGAGCCCCTCGATCGTCGTAATGTTGCGGCCGTCGACCAGCGCAGCGAGCGACAAACACGATTTCACGCGCTTGCCGTCCAGCAAAACAGTGCAGGCGCCGCACTGCCCCAGCCCACATCCTTTTTTCGAGCCGGTCAGGTGCAGACGTTCTCTGAGCGCGTCCAGCAACGTCGTGCGCGGGTCGAGGGACAACTGGTGTCGTACGCCGTTTACCGTCAGAACGACATCGACGACGGTTCCTTTCGCAGCAGGCATCGCCGCTGTCGGGCTTCTGTCCGTATCAAGTTCTGCCTGCGCATCACACGATAAGAACGAAGCGTCCGTAGGAGCGCCTCCGGTGACTCCAGTTGTCGCGAGGCGTTCGCGTTGTGCGAAATCAACATTCGCTGCTTGAGAAGAGCTACGTTCGGTGTGCATTGCAATACTCCAATTCTCTGATCGGGATGTTTCGATGTGGGCGGAATGCACTGCATGAGTGCGCGCCCGGTGGTATGACATGAATTCGATACGTGAATTTTGGCGTGAAGAAAATATAGTTGCTGCCATGAACTGCAATGCCACCGAATGTGACACCGACGAATGAGCGTTCAGGTGCAGGTCATCAGCGGGCCTTAACGGGGCCGTATAATTAAAAAAGCCCGGACGGCTGTTGCCTTACGCTGTCTTCGAATGACCAGGATACGTAGCTGGTAATCCGCCAATCATGGACTTGCACATAAAATGAAGCTCTACGCTCACCCGTTTTCCTCTTACTGCCAGAAGGCGCTGATCGCCCTCTACGAAAACAACATTCCGTTCGAGTGGCGCATGCTCTATTCAGCAGACGAGACCATCGCGACTGAGCACGCGACTTTGTGGCCGCTCAAGCGCATGCCGGTGCTCGTCGACGAGGGACGCACAATCGTCGAGGCGAGCATCATCATCGAACATCTCGATCTGTATCATCGCGGGCCCGTGCGCTTCATACCGGAGGATGCAGGCGCTGCGCTCGACGTGCGCATGATGGACCGCTTCTTCGACAACTACATAATGACGCCATTGCAGAAAATCGTCGGCGACCGTATTCGCGCCGCTGAAAATCGCGATCCTTTCGGTGTCACAGAAGCGCGCCAGTTACTCGATACTGCCTATCAGTGGCTCGACAAGGCGATGGCAGGCCGTCAGTGGGCCGCTACCAATAATTTCAGCCTCGCCGATTGCGCTGCAGCGCCCGCATTGTTTTACGCCGACTGGGCGCATCCGATTCGATGAGTCACGGTCCAACGTTCGTGCCTATCGGCAGCGGTTGCTTGCGCGGCCTTCGTTTGCACGTGCCGTCGATGAGGCGCGGCCGTACCGTCCACTGTTCCCGCTTGGCGCACCGAATCGTGACTGACCCTATGAAGCCATTGTGTCAAACGACTGAGACGTAAGCTGCAGTCGCACACGACATTTATTGGTGCGCTGCCGGAAAAGCGGCAACTCGACGCCAACGCTTAGAGTCTCGCGAAGGTACAGTCAGTCCCCAACACGATCAATTGATCTTAATTCCGGCGCGTGTGACGACCTGACGCCACTGCTCGATCTCTTTGCGTATTTGCGCGAACAACTGCTCCGGCGTGCCGCCCGCGGGCGAAACGCCATCACCCTGCAATCGCTCCGCCATATCTTTCTGGCCGAGTATCTTTGTCATCTCAGCATTCAAGCGATCAACAATCGCACGCGGAATTGCTTTCGGTCCAATCAACGCATGCCAGTTAGTTACTTCATAACCGGGCAGCCCCGATTCTGTAACCGTCGGTAACTGCGGCTCCGCCGCGATGCGTTCGGGCGTTGTAACCGCTAATGCCCGCAAGCGTCCTGCTTTCGCCTGCGGCAGACCGACCTGCGAAGTGGCGAATACAAGCTGGATCTGTCCGGCGATCAAATCAGTCATCGCGGGACCACCACCCTTGTACGGCACATGCGTCATCTGCACGCCAGCCATATACAGAAAAAGCTCCGTCGTCAGATGCACGATGGCGCCCTGACCACTGCTTCCATAGACTATCTGACCGGGCCTCGCTTTCGCGAGCGCAATCAGTTCCCGCACATTTTTTGCCGGCAACGACGGATGAACGACGACGATGTACGGTCCGCGTGCGACGGGAATTATCGGTGTGTAATCGTTGACCGCGTCGAACTTGAGCGGATAAAGACTCGGATTGATCACATAGCTCGGCGAAATCATGATTAGCGTGTAGCCATCCGGCGGTGCCCGCACACCCGCTTCATAGCCTAGCGAGCTGCCCGCGCCCGCGCGATTCTCGACGATCACTTGCTGGCCGAGCGCTTCCGTCAGCTTGTTGGCCATCAAGCGCGCGACGAAATCCGTGCCGCCGCCAGGCGCTGCGCCGACGATGACGCGGATCGGCTTCGACGGATAAGTCTGGGCGATCGCGCCGCCTGCTCCAGAGAGCCAGACAGCCGTCGCTACAACGGTTGCACAACGCACTATGTTTGGCACGACACTATTGGACATTGATTCGTGCATCGCTGACTATTTTGGCCCATTTGGCCATCTCGGCGCGCAAGTTAACGCCGAATTGCGCGGGTGTGACTGCCGATCGGCTCATAGCCCATATCGAACAGACGCTGACGCACATGATCGACCTGCAGGACCTTCTCCATCGCGATACTCAACTTCTCAACGATGTCGACGGGCGTCGCGGCCGGCGCGAGTGCGCCCCAATAGCTGCCGGAATTTATACCCGCGAGACCGGCTTCGACGAATGTCGGCACCAGCGGCAGTGCGCGATTGCGTTTCTCTCCGGTGACCGCGATGGCGCGCAGTCGGCCGGCGGCGATATGTTGTGTGATGGAGCTCGGTCCGGCGAACATCATCGTCACGTGGCCCGAGAGCACACTGCCGGTCGCCAGTCCGCCGCCCTTGAAAGGCACGATTACGAGATCGATATGTGTCGCCTGCCTGAATTGCTCGACGCCGAGATGTGTCGCCGTTCCGTAGCCGCCAACCGCGAAATTGAATTGCGCGGGTGTCAATTTGGCAAGCACCAGCAACTCCGACAGCGATTTGGCGGGGACCGATGGATGAATGATGAGCACAACCGGCGCCGATGCGAGTAATGATACGGGTGCGAAATCCCGGAGCGAGTCGTACGGCAGCTTGGCATACAAGCTTGGATTGCTCGTGAACGAAGTATCGACGTGCAAAAGCGTGTAACCGTCGGGCGCTGCCCGTGCGACGAGCTCAGTGCCTATTTGTGTCGCCGCGCCTGCACGATTCTCGACAATGAACTGCTGACCGAGGAGGCCGCTGAGTCCAGGTGCGATGATCCGCGTTAGATTGTCCGTGCCGCCGCCCGGCGCGAGCGGCACAATGATGCGCACGGGTCTCGCCGGATATCGCAACGCCGGCGCATCCGCCGCATTCGCGAAGCCCGCTGATAATGCTGAATAGAGCAGGCTCGCTACCGCACACAGACGTCGTGCGGCCGGCAGGCGTTTCAAAATCTGAAGAGTCGCTGCGGGCTGTCGACAAGAATCTGCTTGCGCGCAGCGTCGGTCGGCGCCCATTGCCCGAGTAGATTGAACAATTCGACGGATCCCACTTTGTCCGCAAACGAGAGATGGGGATAGTCGCTGCCCCAGATGATGCGATCCGGCGCCGTTTCGATCAGCGCGCGCGCATGCGGCGCGGCATCCGCAAATCCAGGCGCAACCGACATCCGATAGACACCAGTCAGCTTGATCCAGCAGCGGCCTTCGCCGTGGCGCAATAGATCGAGAAGTTCCTGGAAACCGCTTTGCTTCACGCCATCTTTGGCCAGATACATGCCCATGTGCGCGATCGTAAAATCGCATTTCAATTTCTTGAAGACGGGCATGAGCTCGCTCGTGAGCCAGCCCGGCGTGAGGAAATCGAGCTGCCATCCGAGTTCAGTGCAGCGCGCGTGCAGTCGATCGATGCGTGGCAGCATCGTTGCTGAAAACCCAGGCGTGTGTGGTTTTACGGGCGAAACGTTGATACGCACGCCGCGCACACCGGCGGCATGCAAACGCGCCAGCTCCGCATCGGGTGCATTCTCTTCGATGTCGACAATGCCGCGGCACTTCGCGCCGACTTCGCGCATGGCATCGAGCATGCACGTGTTGTCGCGTCCGTATGCGCTCGGCTGCACAAACACATAGCGTTCGATGCCAAGCAGGCCGCACAGCGCAAGGTAATCGTCGAGCGGCGCGAGCGGCGGCGGATAACGAAGATCGGTCCCGTAAGGGTAACGGTCGGCGGGGCCGAACACGTGGAAATGGCAATCACAGCTCAACGGCGGCGCCCTGAACGCCGGCGTCCCTTCATCATGCACTGACAAGTTGTTCTCCTATTCGAGTCGAATGCCGGCGTCGCGCGCGAGCTTGCTCTTCTTGTCGACTTCGGCCTTGATATAGGCGGTGAATTCCTCCGGCGACGCGCTCGCCTTCAGTTCGACGCCCCGCTCGATGAATCGATTGCGTAGAGCCGGGATACTTACCACCTTCGCGACCTCCTGATTGACGCGGACGAGCAGTTCGCGCGGCGTGCCTGCAGGCGCTACGAGTCCATTAAACGTGATGTCCTCGAAGCCCGGCACTCCCGCTTCGTCGATCGTCGGCAGATTAGGGAACAGCGGCGAACGTTTGAGGCTCGACACCGCGAGCGGGCGCAGCTTGCCCGACTTTATATAAGGATCCGACGTGCTGACCTGATCGAACATGAGCATGACCTGTCCGCCGATAACATCGATGATCGCCTGCGCGTTGCCCTTGTACGGGACGTGCAGCATTTTTACGCCGACCTGACGGCTGAAGAGCTCGGTTGCCATATGGCCGGTGCCGCCCGCACCGGACGTCGCGTACGTAAGCTGACCGGGCCGCGCTTTGGCAAGCGCGATCAATTCCTTCACTGATTTCACCGGCAGAGCGGGATTGACGACTAATACCTGCGGCACGAGACACGTCAGCGAAATCGCTGCGAAATCTTTCAGCGGATCGTAACCCGGGTTGCTGACGATCGACGGCACCATCGCAAAAGTGTTCGCGATTGCAAGCAGCGTATACCCGTCCGGCGGCGATTTCGCCGCCAATTGCGTGCCGACGAGGCTGCTCGCCCCGGGCCGGTTTTCGACGATGATCTGCTGACCCATGTTGTCGCTAAGCTGCTGAGCAAGGGAGCGCGCCACGATGTCGACATTGCCGCCGGGTGCGAGCGGTACGATGATGCGCACCGGATGCGTGGGATAGCCTCCGGCCGGCTGCGCATGAACAGCGCTCACGTACACGGACGCGTTGATGGCTGCTACGAGTATGCGCATCAGCGACATGTCGTGGTGCCTACAATTTGATCGCGTTGAGGAACTTCGAGCGCTCGCGGGCGCCGGCCATGATAAAACTCAGGTCGCTGCCGCTCAGGATAAAGCGCATGCCGAGCCCAATGTACTTTTCCATCAGTTTCGGTTCATACACGCCGCCCATGCCCGGATGCACGCCGTGCTTTTTGCAGGCAGCGATCACGCGCAGGTACGCTTTCTCAACATCGGCGTGCCCGAACTGCGACGGGATTCCCATCTCGGCGCACAAATCGTTGGTGCCGATCAGCAGCGAGTCGATTCCAGGCACGGCGGCTATCGCCTCCGCGTTCGCGATCGCCTGCGGCGTTTCGAGCATTACGATGACCAATGTTTCCGCATTGACGACCGTTGCCGCCTCGCCCATCGATACGCTTTGAAATGCGAATTGCGGTTGCGCTCCCGCCATCGAGCGATGACCGACCGGCGGATACTTGCAATACGAGACTGCACGCTGCGCCTCTTCCACCGTATCCACGTGCGGCACGACGACGCCTTGCGCGCCCGCATCAAGCAAGCGCGAGGCGTGATGATGCTCCTTGCCTGGAACGCGCACGATCGGTGTGATGCCAACTGCGAGCGCCGCATTTGCAATCTGCGCCGCAGTATCGACGTCGAGCGAGCTGTGTTCCATGTCGATGAAGAGCCAGTCGAAGCCGCTCGTTTTTGCGATCGCGGCGATGTCGCATGTGCGCGCCTGACGCAAGCCCATGCCGAGCGCGAGTTTTCCGGCCGCGAGCTGGTGCTTGGTGTGATTGGGATAAGCGTTCATGATTTCCTCTTGTAGGTGGGAGCGATGCGGTTTCCAATTTCACCGGCGCTGCTCTATTATCGCAGACCTTATAGATGACCGTAGCTACCCGGCGCGCCATGACCGGCACGCGTGAAAACCGATCTTGAGCACCGCTTCCACCCCATCGCAGCAATCGTTCCCGGCGCTGCGTCACCCGGTCTTCCGCGGCTACTTCATCACTTCAGCGCTCGCCATGATGGCGGACAGCATCGAGCACGTCATCAGCTACTGGATGATGTTCGAAAAATTTCACTCGCAGGCGCTCGGCGGGTTCGCCGTTGTTTCACACTGGCTGCCGTTTTTGTTTTTCTCGGTTTATTCGGGCGCACTCGCCGATCGCTTCGACCCGCGCCGGATTATTCAGCTCGGCATGCTTTTCTTCATCGGGGTCTCGCTCACCTGGGGTTTCCTGTTTCTCACCGACACGCTCGAAATGTGGCATGCGATGGTGCTGCTCGTCATTCACGGCTTCGCGGGCGTGTTGTGGGGGCCGGCGAGCCAGCTGTTCATTCACGACATCGTCGGAGCATCGCAGCTCCAAAGCGCGGTGCGTCTGAGTGCAACGGCGCGCATCCTCGGTCAGGTGATGGGCCCGGCGGTCGGCGGCGCCATCATGCTCGTCTGCGGACCGCAATACGGCATTCTGATTAATGCGCTCATCTATCTGCCGCTCGTATTCTGGTTATGGAAAGCGCCGTTCAAACCGCGTGTAATTGCTGCTGCCGGTGCGCGCGCCGTGCGCGGCCTGGCCGATATCGCCGCGGCGATTCGCGCGATCGCGGGTGATCCGACGATCGTTTCAATGACGCTGCTCGCCGGCGGGGCTTCGTTATTTGTCGGCAATGCGTATCAGGCGCAGATGCCCGAATTCGCGCAGGAACTGGGCCACGGCCATGCGGACATTGCATACAGCATGCTGCTGGCGGCTGATGCCACCGGCTCGTTGATTGCCGGCGTTGTCCTCGAGAGCCGCGGCCTGCTCAATGCGAAGCCGAAGACGGCATTCATCCTGGCGATGTTATGGTGCTGCGCAATCGGTGGCTTTGCGGCTGCGACGAGCTACCCGCTGGCGTTTGCGCTGCTGCTCTGCGCCGGCTTCCTCCAACTATCGTTCAGCTCGATGGCGCAGACCCTCGTTCAGGTGAACGCGCCGGCGGATATGCGCGGACGCGTGATCGGACTTTTCAGCATGGCCGGGCTCGGGCTGCGGGCATTTTCAGGCATTACCGTCGGCCTTATGGGCAGCCTGATCGGCATCCACTGGTCGCTTGCGGCAAGCGCGATGGCGTTGCTCGCGATCACGATCGGCTTGCTCGCCTTTACAATGCGCGGCACGTCTGCGGCGAAGCGCAGCTCCGGATGAAACGTTGAACGTATAGCGAAGCAAGTCCAGCTAGCGGACAAGCTCGTTGCGGGGAATTTCCGTTTCCATCGGAACGAGCGCATTCACTCAACGACGCCCGGCTTGTTCAGAGCGTTTTAGCGCACGTTCTTCGTCATCCACTGATCGATGAAGTCAGCGATCTCGAGATTATTTTTCTCGATCATCAGCATGTGACCGTTGCCCCGCAAGCCCACGGTCTCCAGCCGCACAAACGTATTTTGCACGCCCGCCTGCGTTAGATACTTCGAAGTGCAATGATCGTAGGCGGCATGATAAGACGACTCGGCGGCGAGTATGAGTATCGGTATTCCCGCCAGCGTCGGAAGGCGCCGCGCCGGCTCTTTCTGCATCATGCACTTGGTGAGATTCGGTCCATCCGCGGCGGCTTGCTCGACGACTGCGATCTGCTTGGGATCAGTCACCGGCGGATCGTACGTAATCGCGATGTCCGTCATGCCCCAGAGTCGCGCAGGCTCTTCACTGAACACCGCATTGCGGAACGGCGGGCCGCTCGGCTCTGCAGCGACGATTCCCTTCACGAGCTTTGGACGCGCATCAGCAATCGCCCAACCAAACGCGCCCGACTGTGAATGCGTCATGATGATTGCAGGCCCGATCTTGTCGAGCAGTGCCGATGCAGCGTCGCGTATGAGTTGCTGCGTCATCGGGTTGCTGCCGAGATATTGCACCTGCGACGCATAGAACTGATCGAATATCGGATCGCCGCGCTGACCTTTGCCCGGACCGTCGCCCGGCCATTGCGTATGCAGCTTCGCCTGCGGCCATAGATTGAATTTTTCGTGTGCTGTGAAGCGCTGTTCGATCTGTGACGAAGGGAAGCGCACATTGGGGCCGAGCGCATCGTTATACGGCGAACGGCCGCGCGCCGGCTGGTCGACGATATAAACAACGTAGCCGCGCTCGACAAAAAACTCCGCCCAACCCTTGCGTCCGTCCGGTGTGCCGGTGAAATTCGAGCCGGTTTGCGCGGCACCGTGAATCATCACGATCGGATAGCGCTGCTTCACTCGCGTGGGCTTCTGATACTCGACGTACATCTGACGTTCCATGAGCGGACCTTTTTCGGTCTCCACATAGCGCCCGCCGACGAAGAAATAACCCTGATTCGGCTCACTTCCGGCACGAGTCGACGAGTCGACCGCGCATCCTCCCGATGCAAGGATGACTGCCACCAGCAGCACGAAGCGCGACTTTCCACTTAATCTGAACATTTATATCTCCTCGAAATTCTTGATGAGTCAGCGCTAGTCTGCGCGCATCCCTGCCGCCTTGGCCACCTTTTCCCACTTAGCTTCCTGCGCGGCAAGAAAAGCGGCGAACTGCTCCGGCGTCTGACTCGATAATTCCGTGCCTTGCGCCAGCGCCCGTTCTTTGACTTCCGGATTTTCGGCGATGCGGCCGATTTCGCGGTTGAGCCGGGTGACAATCGAGCGTGACAGGCCGCGCGGCGCAAGGATGCCATTCCACGCAGTGACATCGAAGCCCGGCAGGCCGGACTCCGCAACCGTCGGTAAATCAGGCAAGGCGACCGATCGCTTGCTGCTGCCGATTGCAATTGCACGCAGACGTCCGGCCTGTATCTGCGGCACACAAGGCGGCAGCGATAGAAATGCGAGCTGCGCTTCGCCGCTGATCAAGGCGGTGATTGCAGCTCCCGTGCCCTTGTACGGGACGTGCGTGATGTTCACACCGGTCATCATCTTGAAGAGCTCGCCGGAAAGATGCGCCGTCGCGCCCGTGGTTCCGCCGGCATAATTCAATCCGCCCGGACGCGATTTCGCGTACGCAATTAAATCCTGCACTGTCTTTACCGGCACTGCAACGTTAGTCACGAGCACACTGTTCGTGAGCCCCATGAATGCGACGGGCGTAAAGTCTGCATCCGGATCGTAAGAGAGCTTCGAGTGCAGGCTCTTCATCAGCGAATGACTGAGATTGGCGAGCAGCAGCGTGTAACCATCCGGCGCGGCGTGCGCGACCGTTTCTCCCGCAATCACACCGCCGCCGCCCGATTTGTTGTCGACGACCACCGGTTGCCCAAGACGATCCGCGAGACGCTGGCTGAATGCCCGCGCGAGCGCATCGGTCGTTCCGCCGGGGGCGGATACGACGACAAGCCGGATCGGTTTGACCGGATAATTCTGTGCCGTCGACGCCGCACTCGCGAGAAGCAACGTGAGCGCGACACCAATGCGCATGGAGACGACTATCACTTTTGCGCGTCCATCTGCGCAGTCATGTCGCACGCGTTTCAAGCCATTCCTGCAGATCGTGCGCGGCCTTTACGCCTTTCGCCGCTTCCTCGGCGTCGTAATCGCCGGCTTTGTGCTGCGGATAGACGTATATCTTGAGCTCCGGCATGCCGAGCGCCTTCGCCTGTGAACGTGCCGCGCGTTCGAAAAAATCATGCACGAAGACCACCGTAGGGTGTCCTGCCCGGGTGAGAAAAATTCCGTCGCGCACGGCGCCGGATGTACATGACCCTCAGGCGCCGACGCCGACCAGCGCGTAATCGGTGTCGGCAAGCAGGCGTTGCGCATCTGCGCGAGGTGCCGGCGCCCACGTATTCGACTTGTAGACGCGCAACACATTCGAAGGCCGCCACGTTTTTTCGAGTTCGGTCTCGAGCGCCTTCCAGAACGCAAGCGCAGACACGTGCTGATTGAATATGCAGCCGACGCGCTTGCCGCCGAGCGTCTCCAGCACGCGCTGCGGCTTCGATTTGATTTCTTCGACCTCACCGACGGGATCGAATAATTGAATCGTCATGTAGTTCTCCTTTATTCGATTCGCCGCAGCTTGACGCTAGTCATCGCGGACTTCGAACTGGATCTCAGTTGTTCGACGGGTATTCGCGCGGCTGATTCTGCACTAGTCAGGAAACACAACTTTCTTACTCTGCGTGTAGCCGCCGAGCGCGCCCCAGCCGGCACACAGCGCGCAAAAACCGGCGCCCGAGCCCCATCCGCCCGTCACGCAGATCACGAGATTCTCAGGCGAGCGTAGCCACGGCACGCGCGCATCTTCGTCATTGCCGTCGACGACATGGCTCCAGTGCATGGGATGCGTGGGTGAAATCGAATGACGCCGTTTCGCCTCGCGCACAGGTCTCGTGGCAAGGCGCGCGATGTTTTCCTTCACCTGCCGTTTGCTCAGTCCTGCATCGGCCAAACTTTTGGCGGTCATCGGTCCCATTACGAGCACCATATCGCCGCCGGTGATGTTATTGCTGCCGAGCGTTGCAATCGAATCCGCCAGCAGATACAGCGCGTCGTCTATATTGCTGTAGCCCGCTCCGGTCGCGACTGAGTAAGGCGCGGTTGTCGCCGTGACGGTCACGACGGTATCGGCAGCCGCGAATCCGCGGTCGACGTGCAGCGGCTCCCATGGATTGGCATCTGCATCTTCAGCCACGCAGAAGCTGAAATAGCCCGGATGCCCGAGCGTTGTCTTGCACGGCTCGCCGGGAAAACCGCCGCCGATGTTCCATAGCACGAGGCGAATCGCGCGGCCGATCGTCGCCGCAGCGCGGCAGCCATGACCGAGCGCACCTTCCTTCGTATTGAAGCCTAGCGCCTTTACCGCGGGTCCGCTTACGACGCACAGCGGCGCACACGCATGAGTGGTCGTTTGCACGCCGTTCAGGTTGAATTTTTCTTCGAGCACCGCTTCAACGGCGGCAATCGCGATCGGAACATATTCCGGCTTGCATCCGGCCATCACGCAGTTGATCGCAATCTTCTCGATAGTAGCGACACCGTTGCGCGGCGGCACCGTACCAATCACTTCGGCCGGATCACGTTTCAGATAATCAAGAATGCGCTCGATTGCACCGCGCGTCGGCGGCACTACCGGAAGTCCGTCGGTCCACTTGCGTTCGAAGCACAGCTCGACGGCAGCTTCCATGCTTTCCGCGTCGAAAATCCGTGAAGCGAGTTCCATGCGTTTGTTCAGAGCTTCAGATTGCGCCGGGTGCAGCGCTCGATTCGTGGGACCGTCAGTGCGCGGCGACACGGTCGACACAGGTCTTGTCGAAATCTTTCGCGCCCTTCGTCCCAGCGAGCGTACCGGGTGGTCCATCGACGTAGCCGCCGATCATGCATTTGATGGCAGCGCCTGCGTTACTCTGCCCCGACGTCGTCTGATTCGGTCCATCTTTGCGCGGCTCGCTGTTCATGTTCACGCCGCTGTTATAACTGACCGTTATCGCATCGCCGCCATTGGCGTTGATCGTGTTGGCGATCACGTCGGCCTGCGCATTCCGGTGCACGGTGATGCCGCTCTCTTTGTTATTGCTGATCGTGTTGCCGACGATCCAGGCGCCTGCCGTTCGTTCGATGTTGATGCCGGGGCCGCCATTGTTGCGGATCGTATTCGGCCCGAGCGCCGGCACGCGTGGAATGAAAACACCGATGTATGCGTACGAGGCTCCGGTGATATCGATGCCGATGCTGCCGCTCTCCTGCACCGTGGTATTGAGAATGCGCGCGACGCTGCCTTTGTCGATATGGATCCCGCGTCCGCTGTTTTTCACGACAGTATTACCGTCTATGACGGCGGAAGCCGGCCCGGAAAGATGGATGCCGTCCTGACCGCCGGTCACCGTGAAGCCTTTGATGGTTACTTCCTTACCGCGGTTGTACAGAGCATGCGGCGATGGCGCCTGACCGCCCGGATGCTGAATGGTGGTTTTTTTCTGCCCATCGAGCGTAATTCTGACCATCTCCGGCGGGACGCTGACCTGCTCCTTGCACGTTCCGCTCACGAGCATGGTATCGCCCGGTTTCATGCTGCTCATGGCGCCGGTCATCGTGTTTCCGGCGTCGCAATCGACGGAGACTGTTGCGGCATTCGCAACTAGCGCTGAAACGCAGAGGCCGGCCAGCAAAGCTCTCGTGCACGTTCTGATACTGATCGCTGATTTCTCCATTACCTCTCCTGTGGAAAGCTGCGTGTATTGGTGTGAATGCGACCGTCAGTTGAGCTTGACCGGCTCGGGTATCCAACCGGGCGGCTTGAACATCATGCTCCAGCGGTCGCTCCACGACTTTGCGGACCAGACGTCGCGGAACATCGCAATGAAGTCGCCATACACAATTTTAAGCGGATTATTGGTCGTGATCGGGCACGCTAAACCATAGCGCAGGGTCACCGCCGGATTTTCCGCCTTGTAGGTGCCGAACAGCCGATCGAACAGGATCAGGATGCCGCCGAAGTTCTTATCGATATATTCGTCGTTGCTCGCGTGATGGACCCGATGCGCCGACGGTGTATTGAAAATCCATTCGAGCGGGCCCAGCCGCGGGATGAGCGTCGAATGCAGCCAGAACTGGTAAATCAGGCTCGCCGCGAGCAGACCGAATACCGCCACCGGATGAAAGCCCAGCAGCACGAGCGGCAGGAAGAAGAGCCACGTTGCGGAAAGTACCGGCGTCCACGCCAGACGGTATGCTGATGCGAGCGTCAATTCCTCGGGTGAGTGGTGCACGCTGTGCGTAGACCACATGAAACGGATGCGATGCGCGCAACGGTGATACCAGTAATACGCAAACTCTTCGAGGATGAAGAGCAGCGGCCATGCCCACCATTGGTCCATCGGCACTGTCGCGAATCGATAATTCCACGCCAGTCCGCCGAGCAGCGTGATGATGACCGCATGATTAACGGCGCCCGCGACGCTGTGCCCGATCGCGATGACCAGCGACAGCCCGCTTTCGCGCCATGGATATGCTTTGCCCTTTGCGCGCTTGTAGAGAATCGCCTCGATAGCAATCGCCAGCGCAAATATTGGCAGAATCCACAGCGTGGCTGCCGGTCCGTGAAATAGCTCCATGCGATTCTCCCCTGGCAATGCGCCAGATCAAATTAGCATAGATGGCGCCGCATTTCGCATGACAACAGCGTATCGGTTGGCGCGTTCAGGTTACGTTCAGCTTGAACACCCGCTGTGCATTGGCGCCGCGTACATTGTCACGTGCGGCTGCCTCGAGTTTGTCGATGCGCGCGAGGGTGCCGGCCATATCGGCGATGTTGTGCGGGAAATCGGTGCCATATAAGACGTGATCGTCGCCGAAGGTTTCGATACTGTCGCGAAGCGCGTTGCTCGTGTACACGACCGAATCTGCATAGATGCGTTTCAAGTAAGCGCTCGGCTTGTCCTTAATCTTCGTGCGGCATGCCGCGACGACGTCGTAACAGCGATCCAGCCGTCCGGCAAGAAACGGCAGCGCGCCGCCGCCGTGCGCGGTGATCAGCTTGATGTTTGGATAGCGGTCGAAGAAGCCGTCGTAAATCATGCGCGAGATCGCGAGCGTCGTGTCGAATGTGAAGCCGACCGAGGCGCTCAACTGAAACACTTGCATGTCCATCATGCCGCAGCCGCATGGCACGGTCGGGTGCACAAACACGGGCAGTTCGCGTTGGTCGATTTCTTTCCAGATCGGCACGAACAGCGGATCGGTGAGCGACGCGCCGCCGACATTCGCGAGCACCACGACGCCGACAGCGCCTTTCTTCGTTGCGCGCTCAAGCTCTGCGACAGCCTTGTCCGGATGCTGCATCGGCAGCGACGCCATCCATTTGATCCGGTCGGGGTATTTGCCGCTCGCTTCCGCAAAGCTGTCGTTGATTGCACTGGCGGCTCTCGAGCTCGCGTTCGCGTCGCCCCAGTAACATTCGGACCGGTCAACGACAGGATCGCCATGCCGACGCCCGCCTTGTCCATTGCGGCAAGCCGCGCCGGATAATCGAACATCGTCGGCTGCGGCGTCATGAAGGCAACGCCATCGTAGTGAATCACCTCGGCGCCGCCGACCACTTTCTGGATCGTGAAGCGCGGGCCGCAGTTCGCCTTGAAGAGGTCCAGCCATTCCTGACATAGCATGTGTGAATGAACGTCGATTGCTTTTTGCAATTTAGCTCCTGACACATTAAGTGCGAAACCTTTGGAGTCACAGATAGACGCAGATATGCGTTTTTTCTGCGGCTCATGTTGCTTCAGTCTACTGAGGCTGAGCGCCCGTAGCGCGAATGATTTTGCCGAAACGATTGAGCTCGGACTTGATGTATTCGCCAAACTCCGCCGAACTGCCCGCGATGACTTCGGCGCCATCGAATGTAATACGCTCACGCACGTCGGGCAGTTGCAGCGCCTTGCGCAATTCATTGTGCAGCTTCGCAATGATGTCCGGCGGCGTCTTCGCGGGAACAACCACGCCCTGCCATGGATAAAAGACGCAGTTCTTGTATCCGAGCTCTACTGCAGTCGGTATGTCGGGTTGATTCGGCATGCGCTTCTCGCCCGTCTGCACGAGCGCGCGGAGCTTGCCGGACTTCACATAAGCAAGACTGCTGTTGTCGAACATCATCGTGACATTGCCGGCAATCAGATCGATCAGCCCCGGCGCGCCGCCCTTATATGGAACCGGAATCGCCTTGATACCCGTCGCTTCGGCGAATAGCAGCATCGCCATATCGGCGGGACTGCCAACGCCCTGTGTTGCATAGCTCAGCTGATCGGGTTTTGCTTTCGCCAGCGCGATCAAATCGCGGGCAGTCTTAGCCGGCAGCGACGGATGCACGACCAGCACCATCGGAATGCGTGCCACCAGAATCACTGGCGCAAAATCCTTCAGCGGATCGTACGGCAGACTCTTGTATAGATGCGGATTGATGGCAAGCGTGGTGCTTGTCGCCAGGAGCATTGAGTATCCGTCCGCCGGAGATTTAGCGACGTTCTCCGCTCCAATCAACGTGGCAGCGCCGCCCCTGTTCTCGACGACGACGCTCTGGCCCATGCTTTCGGACAGCTTTGCCCCGAGCACGCGCCCGATCATGTCTGTGTTACCGCCGGGCGCGTACGGAATTACAAAGCGGATCGGGCGCTGCGGGTAGGATTGAGCGGCGCAATGCGCTGACATGATTACAGATGCGAGCGCTACAACAATCAATGCGCGATTTGTGAGCTTTCCAAGCATGCGGAAAGCTTAGCAGAAATGCTGCCGGCTCAAGCCAGGCGTTGGTCAAAGTTCTTAAGGCGTCAGCTTAGTACGTCGGCATGTGACATCTTCAGATGCTCAGCGGTTTGAGCCGTTACGCGACAGTAGCGATTCGCAAGTTTCCAATCGTGACGCGACTGGTCATTGCTATGTCATACTGCTAAATCGAACAAGGAGGCAGCAACGCAAGGTCGCGGCAAACGGCAACACAACAGGGAGAGTTCGCATGAAAAAGAAATTTCCTCCGGCGGCCAGCATCCTTGTCGCCATGGTGCTTGGCATCATCATCGGCTACATGATCTTCGTGCAGTTCCCCGACAAGAAGTCAGCCGCCCAGGTCGCAGGTTACATTTCGATCATGTCGGACGTCTTCCTGCGCCTCATCAAGATGCTGATCGGCCCGCTGGTGTTCTCGACGCTCGTAGTCGGTATCGCGCACATGGGCGATGCGGCCTCGGTCGGACGTGTGTTCGCCAAGGCGCTGGGATGGTTTATCACCGCTTCACTGATCTCGCTGGTGCTGGGCTTGATTCTCGCCAACGTGTTGCAGCCCGGCCACGATCTGGGGCTTCCACTACCGGACATCGGCGCCTCGGCCAATCTCGCAACCTCGAAGTTCACCCTCAAGGATTTCGTCAGCCATCTCGTGCCCAAATCGTTTGCCGAAGCGATGGCGAACAACGAGATTCTGCAGATCGTCGTGTTTTCGATGTTCTTCGGCGTCGCGCTCGCCTCATTGGGCGAGAAAGCCAGGACGCTGGTGCACGCGATCGACGAGCTCGCGCACGCCATGCTCAAGATCACCGGCTACGTGATGAAGCTCGCGCCGATCGCCGTGCTGGCCGCAATGGCGGCGACCGTCGCTGTGAATGGCCTCGAGATTCTGCTCAAGTTCGCCGTGTTCATGGGCGATTTCTACCTCGGCCTGTTCCTTCTCTGGGGCCTGCTGGTATTGGCCGGCTTCGTGGTCCTGGGCCCGCGCATATTCAGGCTGCTCGTGCTGATCAAGGAAGCGTTCATGCTGTCGTTCGCGACGGCGAGCTCCGAGGCGGCGTATCCAAAGATACTTGACGCGCTCGATCGCTTCGGCGTCAAGCGCAAGATCTCCAGCTTTGTGATGCCAATGGGCTACTCGTTCAATCTCGACGGCTCGATGATGTACTGCACGTTCGCTACGCTTTTCATCGCGCAGGCCTACGATATCAAGCTCTCGCTCGGCACCCAGATCACCATGCTGCTCATCCTGATGCTCACCTCCAAGGGTATGGCGGGCGTGCCGCGCGCTTCGCTGGTGGTCATCGCCGCGACGCTCAATCAGTTCAACATTCCGGAAGCGGGCCTGCTGCTGATTCTCGGCGTCGACACTTTCCTCGACATGGGGCGCTCGGCCACCAATGCGATCGGCAATTCAATCGCAACCGCCGCCGTCGCCAAATGGGAAGGAGAGTTGCTGCCTGCAGCCGAGGCTGAAGCATTCGCACTGACCCTCGACGTAGCCGTGCCGGAGGGTGCGCCGCTCAAGGCCGCGGCATGAAATCTGTTTGGACCGGCTTGACCGCTGCAGCACTGTTGCTCGCGGCGGCTACCGCCGGCGCGCAATCCGAGCAGCCCGTGCCAGTGCAATTAACGGGCACGTTGCAAAAGGCGCGCAGCTCGGGTGCAGTCACGATCGCGTACCGCGAATCGTCCGTGCCCTTTTCTTATTTATCGGCGCGCAACGAACCGGTCGGCTATTCCATTGAGCTCTGCCGCAAGCTCGTGGATGCGATCGGTGACGCTGTGCATCGCGAAGTCGCCATCAAGTGGCTCCCGGTGACTTCTGAATCGCGCATCGATGCGATTGTCTCCGGTCGAGCCGATCTCGAGTGCGGCAGCACGACGAACAATCTGGAACGGCAGAAGCTGGTTGGATTCTCGCCGACGATCTTCGTCTCAGGCACCAAGTTGATGGTCAAGCGTGGCTCTCCAATCAAATCCTTTCGCGATCTCACGGGCAAGACCGTGGTCGTCACCGCAGGTACCACCAATGAAAAAACGATGCGCGAACTCGCACAGAAATTCAAGGTTGATTTAAAACTGGTGACGTCACGCGACCATGCCGAGTCTTTCGCGCTCGTCGAAGCCGGGAACGCCGACGCCTTTGCCACCGACGACGTGCTTCTTTACGGACTGATCGCGCAGAACAAGGCGCAGAAAAAGTATCAGGTCATCGGCGAATTTCTCTCGTACGATCCCTACGGCATCATGTACCGCAAGGGCGACACGCAACTCGCGAATCTGGTGAACAACGCATTTCACGATCTCGCCGAGGATGGCGAGGTCGAGCGTCAGTACAAGCGCTGGTTTTTACAGCGTCTGCCATCGGGCCAGAGCATAGATCTGCCGATGAGCCCGCAGCTCGAAACGATAGTTCGTGCGATGGCGGCCAAGCCGGAATGACGAATTAGACGTTTTGCGAGGGCGAGCGGCGTTTCTACACTGCTATCCGCCGCGGTGCATGCAGCGCAGGCTTACTTCGGAATCGGTTTGCCCGTGCTGCGAATTTCGGCGTCGGGATTTCGGACGTTGTTGTCGAGTGTGCCGGGTGCGATGGGTTTCGGCGGCGCGTCAGCAGTGCCGGGAGCGACAGCCTGCGGCAGTCTGTCCGACGTGCCGGGTTTGACGGGCTCAGCCGCCATCGGCGGATTCACCGATCCACCTTGCTTTCCTGCGTCTTTGCGCACGTCGGCTGGCGGCGTGTCGGCAGCGTACACATGCACACCGGCCGCAGACGCCGTGGCAATCAACAACATCGCGACTATACGTTTTGTGTCCATAATTTTGAGACACGTGCTTTGCGTGCGGGTTCCGTCTGTACCCGGCAGACATATCCGACGATGTGCCTCGCCCGTGGCTGGACTACACGACATGCGTTATTGTTGGCCGTAATGCCGTTAACGGAGCCAACATGATCGCAAAGCGTCAGGATGGTCACTTCGATCCTTCTCTTCATCGCACTCTGGCGAGAATCGGTCTCATCGCGATCGGCGCGGCGTGTGGCGTGACCACCGGCGCGTTTGCGCAGGATTATCCGACCAGACCTATTCGCGTGATCGTGCCGCTGGCGCCAGGCGGCGGCACCGATATCGCCGCGCGCGTAACCGGACAGAAGCTGAGCGAGCGCTGGGGTCAGCAGGTGATCGTCGACAATCGCGCCGGCGGCGCCAGTAATATCGGCACGGAAATCGTCGTGAATTCCGCGCCGGACGGCTATACGGTGCTTTGGACCAATCCGGCGCCAATCGTGGTGAACCAGTGGTTGTTCGCCAAGCTGCCGTTCGATCCTGTGAAAGATCTCGTGCCGGTGACCATGGTCGCGCCCACGTTTTATGTGCTGATGACTCATCCGTCGGTGCCCGCGAATTCGGTACCGGAACTGATCGCGCTCGCGCGCAAAATGCCGGGCAAGCTGGTGCTCGCATCCGGCGGGATCGGCGCGCCGTCGTCCCTGATGGGGGACATGTTCAAGAACCTTGCGAAGATAGACGCGGTGTCCATCAACTACAAGGGCGGCGGTCAGGCCATTGCCGATGTCATCGCAGGGCAGGCGAGCATGATGTTCGCCGACATGATTGCGGCGATGCCGTTCGTCGCATCGGGCCGCGCCAAGGTGCTGGCCGTCGGCACGGCGAAACGCCTGCCCAAGCTGCCGGACGTGCCGACACTCATCGAATCGGGCATCGCCTACGATGCAATCAGCTGGTCCGGCGTCTTCCTGCCCGCACGCACGCCGCCGGCGATCGTGAACAAGCTGGGCGCGGAGCTGCGCAGCATCCTCAAACTTCCCGACGTGCAGGAGAAACTCGCAAGCGATGGCAACGACTTTGGCGCGAACACGCCGCAGTCGCTGCTCGCGTTCATAAAAAGTGAAACGGAGAAGTATCGAAATGCTGTGAAGGTATCGGGCACGAAGCTGGAGTGAAGGCGAGCGCATTGAGCGCGGCGCCGTTGACACTCGCAGCGCGTCCGACCACAATCCGATGCACTGTCGGCGCCCGCATTACGATCGAAACGTTTGCGGGCGTCAGCCGGGACAGAAAAATATCTGCGTTCGCACTGTGTCGGGAGGAGTCATGATGAACAGGCGTCAATTTATCTCTGCGGCAGCGGCGGGCGCTGCAATGTTCGCCCGCATTCCAAATGTACTTGCGCAATCGATCGACTTGATCATCAAAGGCGGGCGCGTGATCGATCCCTCGATCGGGCTCGACGCTATCCGCGACATTGCCATCGCCGGCGGGCGAATCGTAGGCGTTGAGCCGAGCATTGCAGGCAACGCGCCGGACGTGATCGATGCGCGGGGCAAGATCGTCGCGCCCGGCCTGATCGATATTCATACGCATGCCGGCCGCGGAAAAGACGGTCCGCCGCTGGCGCTGCAGGATGGCGTGACCGGCTGGATCGATGCGGGCACGGCAGGTGCCGATAACATCGATGCCGTCGCTGCCGTTGCCAGAAGCTCGCCGCAGATCGGCCGACTGCTCGTAAACATCTCGCGCAAGGGCGTCATGAGCGGCACCGGCGAATTGCACGACATCAATCTAGCGAATGTCGATCTCGCGCGCGGCGCGATCGCACGCCACCGGGATGTCGTCGTCGGCATGAAGGTGCGCATGTCGAACGACGTCGCCGAAGCGAACGATCTCGAGTGCCTGCGTCGCGCGCAGGAAGCGGCTGCCCCCTTCAATCTGCCGGTGATGATTCATGTCGGCCAGAATTATTCGCCGATGCGCGCGATTCTGCCGCTGCTCAAGCGCGGCGACGTCGTCACGCACATGTATGCGCCGCCGCCCAATAGCATTCTCGACGAGCAAGGTCGGCTGTTTCCGGACGTGACCGCGGCGCGCCGCCGCGGCGTCATCTTCGACTTCGGCAATGGCGTCAACGGCCACTTCACGTGGGACATGGTGGAGAAGGCAATGAAGCAGGGCTTCTGGCCCGATACGTTCTCGACGGACTGGAGCGTCACGTCGAAAACGACCGGCGTCGTCGATTTCCCGAACGTGATGTCAAAGTTTTTGATGTTCGGCATGTCGCTGAGCCAGATCATCGCGTGTGCCACCGTTGCTGCAGCACGCGTGTTCCCCGCATTCGATGACCGCGGCACACTTAACGTCGGCGCGCCGGCGGATGTGGCGATCATGGAGTTGCGTGACGGTGACTTCCAATTCGTCGATAACTATAAAGGCACGCGCAACGGGAAGCAGCGCCTGTTCCCTATCACGACGGTGCTCGGCGGCAAACGCGTCGCGCGCGCGTAGTTCGAAGATGCACTAAGCGCCGGCGGTCCTGCAGCTCGGCGCTGCTCTTTGAATTTCAAGAACGAGTCAAAAACATGAAAGCATTCAGGTTTGCTGTCGGCAAAGGTGCGCATCCGTCCAAATCGGCGCCGTTGGGTGGCGCAGTTATTTTCAGGTGATGCAGCATTCTGCTCGCGCCGCGCACGTCAAGCTAGAACAGCGGGCTGAAGACAGCGGCGCGCTGAAAGAGCCAGCGAGCATGCAAAGATTCATCCGGCTGATTCTTGCGCTGTTCTCTCTCGCCGCACTTCAAGCTGCGGCGCAGAACTATCCGGCACGCAGCATCAATCTCATCGTCCCGTTTGCCGCGGGCGGGCCGAGCGACGCGCTCGCGCGCGTGATCGGCCAAGCGATGAGTGCGACACTGGGCCAGCAGATCGCGATCGACAACGTCACAGGCGCCGGCGGCACGCTGGCCGCAGCAAAGGGAGCGCAAGCCCGTCCCGATGGCTATACGCTGCTCCTCGCGCACATCGGGCAATCGGCGAGCGTCACGCTCTATCGCAAACTACAGTACGACCCGGTTGGCGCGTTCGACACCATCGGGCTCATTGCCGAAGTGCCGATGGTCATCGTCGGCCGCAAGGATCTGCCGCCGAAGGACATCGGCGAACTCATTGCCTACATAAAGGCGAACAAAGACAAAGTCACCTACGGCAATGGCGGCGTCGGTTCGGCATCGCATTTTTGCGGGCTTTTGTTCATGAGCGCGATGCAGGCCGAGATGACGACGGTTTCGTATCGCGGCTCGGCGCCTGCGATGCTCGACGTGCTCGGCGGGCGGCTTGATTTGCTGTGCGATCAAACCACCACTACCACATCCCACATGAAGGCTGCGACGATCAAGGCTTATGCGGTCACTATGAAAGCGCGCGTACCCTCGGCGCCCGAGCTACCCACGCTAAGCGAAGCGGGGCTTGCCGATTTCGATTTATCAGTCTGGTACGGATTGATGGTGCCCAAGGGAACACCGAAGCCCATCGTCGATCAGCTATCGGCTGCGCTCAAGAACGCTATCACCGACGCGACTGTCGTGAAGCGCCTTGGGGAATTCGGCGCTCAGCCGGTGACCGCCGAACGCGCGACACCCGAGTCGTTCGCTGCTTTCATGCGTGCGGATGTCGGCAAGTGGGCGCCGGTGATCAAGGCTGCGGGTGTTTACGCCGACTGATCAACGCCGATCGGGCTGATGTGTAGAAGCACGAACTTGTAAGACCGCGTGGAGTTTATTTCTGTTCGACGTGCCAGTTCTCAATCATGCGGCAGCCCGCCTTGCGAAATAGATTGTGCAGCGGGCAGCGCCGCTCGTACGCTGACTTCATCTGCTCGATCGTCGCGGCGTCGACCACTGATGTGAGCCAGATGTCGCTTACTGCTTCGAACGGCGTCGGAGATATGCCTTCGGCGCCTGCGATGCCGCGCGGGTTCCATGCAATCGTCACTCGGGCCTTGAGCGCGGCGATTTCGAATCCTAATTCACGTGCGATGCGATTCAACATCGCGGGTATATCTGCGGCAAATGCTGCCGCGAGAAATCCCGTCGGCGTCGGGCCCGCGTTCTCGCCACCGAAACCACCGATGAATGCCGGCGGCTCGTCCGCCATCATCACATGACCATCGCGCAGCGTGATGACGCTCTTCGCGCGGCCTTTGAATTCGGCCTCCGCCCAGTTTTCGCGGCGTTCGGGGATGTCGTCGAGCGATGGGGACATGGTCTTTGGTTCCTTGACCCGCTAACCCGAAAACCTGAACACGCTCGCAGGTTCAGCAAATTTCCGCGGTGAGCGTATACGGCCGAGAATTTCCAGAGCATTCGGCGCCTGGTGGCAAAGCAGCGCAAAGGCTGCATCGGGAAGGTTCAGTCCCGCGTTCTTCGCTGCGCGGGTGCAAAGATCGACTATTTCAGGATCGACACCGCTTATCGTCGTTGCGGAAGCTCTATGCGCAATGGCCGCGGGCCTGCTATCAGGCGATACAACCGCACGCCTCCGCGACCAGTCAGTGGCCTGCTCGTATGCATGCGCTACTCCGAGAACGTTCGCATCCTCGAACGGCCTGCCGATGAGTTGCATTGACAACGGCAGACCGGTTTTGCTGAATCCGCTGCAAACGACGACCGCCGGATTTCCGGTGACCGAGAACGGCATGAAGCGATGAGGGCTTGGCCATTTCGCGAGACTTGGATCGAGCTTCGGCGCCGGTCCGGCGCCCGCCGTAATCAGCACGTCGCAATCCGCAAACACGGTTTTCATTTCAGCGACCATGCGCGTGCGCTCCTGCTGAGCGCTCACATAGTCGGCGCCCTGGAACAGGCAGGCGATCAAAGTGCGCTCGAGAAACGTCGAGCCGAAATCCTGCGGACGTTCGGTTAGCACCTGTCTTTGTATGGCGAACGTTTCCGGCTCTTCGATCAGAATCCACACGTCCATATAATCACGCAGCGAACGCAGATCGACATCGTGCACACGCGCGCGAAGTCTTTGCAGCACTTTCACCGCCTCGTCCGTCCCGCGGCCGAGCTCCTCGTTGTCGACCGACGGATCCTTGCCGAAGTGCCGCACCACGCCGACGCGAAGATCCTTGAGATCGGTCCTCAACGCCGCGCGGAAATCCTGCTTCGGGCCCGTGGTGCTCGATAGATCTCTCGGGTCGTAGCCCGCAATTGCTTCGAGCAGAATCGCGCAGTCCTCGGCGGTTCGCGCGAGCGGCCCGCAATGATCGAGACTGAAACAGTTCGGCAACACACCGTGCCGGCTGACGAGTCCAAACGTAGGCTTGATCCCTGCCAGACCGCAGAGCGACGCAGGCGTGCGGATCGATCCTCCGGTATCGCTGCCGAGTGCGCCGAGCACCAAGCCTGCCGCCAACGCCGCTGCGGAGCCGCTGCTCGAACCGCCCGAAAAATGCTCGGGGTTCCATGGATTCCGCGCGGGCGGCCAGGGTAAATCGAAAGACGGCCCGCCATGCGCAAGCTCGTGAGTTGCAAGCTTCCCCATGAGGACGCCGCCGGCGTCAAAGAGCTTGTCGACTGTCGCAGCATTGACGGTGGGGACATGATTTGCATAGACCTTCGAATGCCCGGTGGTGCGGATTCCGGCAGTCTCATAGATATCCTTGAGACCAAACGGTATGCCATGCAGCGCGCCGCGATACGCGCCTTTGCTGATCTCCGCTTCCGCACGACGGGCCTGTCTGATAGCTTCGCCGCCAGTAACGGTCAGAAAAGCGTTGATGACCGGATCGATCGCCGCGACGCGCGCCAGCAGTCCTTCAACCAGCTCAACCGGCGACAGCTTGCGTGCTTCAATCAGGCGCGACGCTGCTGCAATGGTGTCCGGTAGCGATGCTGTCATTTGATCCAGTCCTCGGGTATCGGCGCCATTTCAATGGCGCGCAGTTTGAATTCGTGAAAGCTTTGTGCTTATGCAGGTCGACGCTGGGCCGCTGTGCGCGATCGAGCCAATCGCCAGCATAACCGGTATTTCGGTAGTATTCTTTTGTCGGGCGAGTGCACGGCGCCCATGCTGCGTCGTTAGCGATTCGACTTTGAACGAGAAAAATATGCGGGCAGCCAGATTCTTTAGAGCGTTGGTACCGATGGCCGCCGCGATCGTGATCGCAGGCAATGCTTGCGCACAGGCATATCCAACGAAACCAATTCGCGTGCTCGACGGATTTCCCGCGGGCGGCTCGACGGACATTGTCGCGCGCATCATCGCGCCGAAATTTCAGGAGAGCCAGGGACAGACGTGGATCGTCGACAATCGCGCCGGCGCGCAGGGCATCATCGCCGGAGAACTCGCGGCGAAGGCGCCGCCGGACGGCTATACGCTGCTGATGTTCACCACCACTTTCACGCTCCATCCCGCCATCTACAGGAACATGCCGTTCGATGTGACTAAATCTTTCGTTGGTGTGATACAGACATCGAACATTACCAACGTGCTGGCGGTGCATCCTTCGGTGCCGGCGCGGACGGTCAAGGAACTGATCGCGCTCGCGAAGGCGAGCCCGGGCCGGCTCAATTTTGCGGCGGGCGGCACAGGCCCGCAGATGACGGGCGAGTTGTTCAACAGTATGGCCGGCGTCAAGATCACGCATATACCGTACAAGGGTGGCGCGCCCGCTGTGGCGGCCACAGTAGGCGGAGAGGCGGATCTCACATTTGCCACGATGCCCACCGCGATCTCGCACATCCGCAGCGGCAGACTGCGCGCGCTCGGTGCGTGCACTGCCACGCGCACGATGCTGATGCCGGACTTGCCAACCATTGCAGAGGCAGGCGTGCCGGGCTACGACGCCCCGAATTCCGTAGGTATCCTGGCGCCTGCGGGGACGCCGCGCGAAATCGTGGGCAAACTCCAACAGGAGATCGCGCGAATCGTCACCATGCGCGATGTTCAGGAAAGGCTGCTTGCGGCGGGGATCGAGCCTTCGTCGATGAAGCCGGAGAATTTCACCGAGCACATCCGTGCCGAGGTCGCGAAGTGGAACAAGGTCGTGAAAGCAGCCGGCATCGAACCGCAGACGTGGTGAGACACCGCTCGCAGCCGTCCCGCAATATTTCCGGCTACCTGGTTATTCATTCAATACGGACGTTCGCCGTCGTCACGACGTGCTGCCATTTCTCGATCTCGCGTTTCACAAAGGCAGCGGTTTGTTCAGCGCTCATTGCCGGCGGCTCGATCGCCAGTTCGGCCAGACGCGTCACGTAATCGGGCCGTGCGATTACCGTACCGTGGGCCGTCTTTAGCTGCGTAAGTATCGGACGCGGAGTCGAGGCTGGCGCCGCGAAAGCCCACCATGCGCTCGATTCGATTCCCGGATAACCCGCTTCGCTAAACGTCGGCACGTCGGGCAGGGGACTCAGGCGGCGCGGGTGCGCCACTCCAAGCGCTCTCAACTTGCCGCTTTTTACGTGCACCAAAATCGTCGACAGATCGGTGACCATCATGTCGGCTTCACTGCTGAGCAATCCAACGAGCGCCGGCCCGCCGCTCTTGTACGGAATGTGCACGATGTCGATGCCCGCCTCGTGCTTGAACTGCTCGCCTGCCATGTGAACGATCGTGCCGGGTCCTGCCGATGCAAAACTAAGCTTGCCGGGCTGTTTTTTCGCGAGCGCAATCAGCTCGGATACATTTCGCGCGGGCAGATCGGCGCGCACGGCAAGGATATAGGGCGCGACCGCAGTGATGCCGATGAGCGCCAGGTCGCGATCAACGTTATACGGAATTTTTTTGATCAGAATGCCGTTGATCGCGAACGTGCTGATCGTGCTGAAGAGCAACGTGTAGCCGTCCGGCACCGCGCGCGTGACGATCTCGGTCCCGATAATTCCCGAGGCGCCGGGACGATTGTCCGTAATGACTTGCTTGCCCCACATGTCGCTCAACTCTTTCGCATAGAGCCGGCCGACGAAATCGGCGGGGCCGCCCGCCGCCCACGGATTGATCAAACGCACGGGCCGCACCGGATAATCATCCGCCGCCAGGACATCACCTACCCTCAGTGAAATCAGGACGATGATTCCAGCGACGCAGATTCGCGTACTCACGCGCAGCGGAGTTCGACGAAGTTGCATAGCACCGCCATCAGTATACGTGCCGACGATCTCCGAGTCATTGCCCGGGCCAGCGGTGCCTCGGCCCGAACAATCGAACCGCCCTAGAATAGAGCCGTTACCTTGCTTCTTAGTCAGAATGAAAGCGCGGCGTGGGAACTCTCATAAAACTAAACGGCTTCGACATCTTCCATGAAGTGACCGGCAAAGGCACGCCGATCATCTGGTGTCATGAAGCGGCCGGCGACTACCGAAGCTGGGACCCGCAGGTCAAATTTTTTTCGCGCTACTACAGAAACATCACTTGGAATTTCCGCGGATTCCCGCCGTCGTCCGTGCCCTCAGACCCCGCAGCTTATTCCGAAGAGACGATGGTCGCTGACATGCATGAGCTCATGCTGTATCTGGATGACAAGAAAGCGCATATTGTCGGTCTTGCGAGCGGCGCTGCGATTGCGCTGCGCTTCGTGCTCCAGTACCCAGAGATGTGCTTGAGCATGGCGGTGGCCGCGTGCGGCGTCGGGTCGATGAATCCGGAGAAGCGGCAGCAGCAGATCGACGACAGTGTCGCGATGCTGAAGGGCGGCAGCATGCAAACTCTGGTGGAATTTCAGACCCACCGCCCGGCGCGCCAGCAGTTCCGGCGCAAAGACCCCAAAGGCTGGCAGCTTTTCCACGACCAGTTTCTCGAGCAGTCACCGCTCGGCTGGAGCATGACCGCGCGGCATGTCGCGGGCACGCGGCCGACCGTATTCAGTCTTAGAGAAAAACTCAACCGACTCACTGTGCCGTCGCTCATCATGGTTGGCGACGAAGATGAAGCGTGTCTGGAACCGTCGATCTTTCTCAAGCGCGAAATTCCGGGCGCCGGGCTGCTAGCGTTTCCGCAATGTGGGCATACGCTGAATCTTGAAGAACCCGCCGACTTCAATCAAGCGCTGCTTAAATTCTTTCAGGCAGTCAGCGCGAGAACGTGGGCAACTCGCAGCGTTCATAAGTAGCGCCCTCCCGTCTCTTAGTGGCGTAAAAACGCCCGCATTTATCTCTTGAAGAGCTTTCGCTTAGAAAGCGTTACGTCAGTCTGCACCGGGACGAATTATTACAGTCACCGAAGACTGAGAAGCGCTGAACCGCAAAGGACGCGAACGAAATTCAAAGAACAGAACCCCGATGCGATCATCACGAAAAAAAGATTGAACTACGAACGACGCAACGGACGCCAGGGGAACTCAAAGCAAGCATATCAAACCATCAACTCGCGGGCTGTGGTGGGCTGCCCTCGCGCAGTACGAATTCTTCCATCGAGAGCGTGTATTCGTTGGAGGGTGTGAGATAGCGAATGCATGACTGCGTGGGATAGTAGCCCTTGACGGCCACCGCCGGCGGCGACTTAAGCGGTGAGCACGAAGCCGGCCGGCTCAACAAGTAATCGCGGGTCACCATCTCCTCGTAGAACGTCACGCGCCCGTCGTAGACGCCGTAGATCCAGGTTCGTGTGAACGTCTTCTTGTTGAATTCAGGGCTGGTGAGATCGATCAAGTGATTGCCCATCGCGGGCGCGACTGCATCGACGCTCTTGAAGTCGGGATGCATGTAATTTGCGGGGACCGCCTTCGTCGCAGTCTTGAAGTGGTCGCAGCGGACGAATTCCGGGCCGCAGGTACCCGGCGCGATCGCGAAAACCTTCTCGATCGGTTCCATATAAAAGTGAACGTCAAAGTGCGGCAGATGATAAACGCCGGGAGGAATATGTCCATGAGGGTTCCAGTTGAGACCCACCCATTTGAATGGAATATCCGCACGCCGCGCCACATCGCTCGGCAGCGGGATGACATGCTCATGCGAGCCAAAACATTCCTTGTCGAGATCGAAGTTCCCATCGCTGTTGTGGTCAAAGCAGTGGTGACCGTCCGAATGTTCTGTGGGAAGCGCGTCGAGCGAGCCGGCATGGAAAACGATGCCGATGGCTTTGGGCATGCCGTTCTTGTCGAACTCGGCGTAGCTGCTGACCATTCCCTTACCGACGCTAGAATTGGCGCCCAGCAAACGTCCGTTTGCTACGTCACTCTGCTTGATGTCAGAGCATCCCGGAATTGTAAGAGCCGCCAACAACATCATCATCTTTCCTAACGCGACACCACGGCAATGCATGTTGTCCTCCTCGCGCTTGCGGAATTCGATTCAGCGGGTAATGCCTCCCTGGTCTCCGACGCAATCAGATAGCGACGAATGGAGTGTCCTTGATCGAAGCGGCGAATCCTTCGGCAGCCTCGTGCACTTTCGCCCAGCTTTTCAAGCCCTTCATGCGGCGCAGCCAGCGCTCGACGTTCGGATAGGCGGAGTAAGAGCAGCGGATGAGATCGCCTACCGCAACGACTTCCACGCCAAAGTAATCGGCGAGCGTTATTTTGTCGCCGCACAAGTATGGTTTTTGTGGTCCGAGTAAATGCTCGTCGAGAATCTTGAACCACCCTTGCGACTTCTCCTTACCCCACGCCACCGTACCGGCGTGGATCTCGTCGCTCGGACGTTTGTGATGCGGGAAGAGCTGCGAGTAGATCAGCCCGTAGCCATAATCCTTATAGAAGTTGGCGTTGAACCAGTCCATCATTTCGTTGACGCGCGCGCGTTGCTTCAAGTCCTTCGGATACGCGCTTGAACCAGTCTTGTCGGCGAGGTACTTGAGGATTGCGGAGCTCTCGCTGAGCCGGAAATCGCCATCCTCGAGAACTGGGATTAAACGACTGGCGTTAATGTTGGAGAACTCGGGTTTCAGATGCTCGCCGGTAAACAGGTCGACCAGCTTGTAATCGAGATCGATGCCCTCTTCTGATGCAAATAGCATCACCATCCGACAGGTGGTGGATGCGGGATGGTAGTAGAGCCTCATGATGTTTCCTTTCGTGAAATTAAATGTGAAGGCGAACTCACGCGGGCTGCCGACGCTTATTGAGGTAAACGACGCTATGGCTGCACAAAATTGAGCCGATTGCTCGTTAATGCGCTCTCACCAATCTGCGCGCATATTGTGCCTAATTTTTTCTAACGGCACACAAATTGCGCGGCGCCGGGCTGCTGACGTTTCCGCAATGCGGGCACACGCTGAATCTTGAAGAGCCCGCGGACTTCAGTCATGCGCTGCTGAAATTTTTTCAGGCAGTAAGCGCGGGAACGTGGGCGACTCGCGGCGCACAGACGTGACCCGCTACTGGGCGGCTATTTTTTCGCAGTTTTCCTGCGGCTGCCGCGATTGGTGTCCTTGAACTTGCCTTCTAGCTCGAGCTCTTGGAGCGCCCGAATTCCGACGCTGTAAGCAACTCCGCCGCCCGGAATGTGCGCGGCTTTGAGCGCTTCGAACAATTCCTGGCGCGTTGCACCGAAATCCACCGCGCGCCGCATATGCGCCGCGACGCCGTATTGAAGGCCGCGCGACGCCAGTATGCCGATCACGATCATTTCTTTGACCTTGACCGACAGCGCGCCTTCGCTCACCGCGACGCGACGAAGTTCGTCGCGCACTGCCGCATATTCCGGGTCGAGCGTCTCCGCCCATACCATTTCGCTATAGCCAAACGGATCTTTTTTCTGCGGTGCCTTTTTAGCCATGATGCTCCTGTCGATGGTGGCAATCTGTCGATTTGCCTTTAGGAAACCTGATAGCCCCAGCGCCCCAACTCACAGGCGTGAAAGAAATCATCGAGCGCCCGATTGAACGTAAGTGGCTCTTCTATGTTGAGATTGTGGCCGGAGTACGGTAACACCATGAGCGCTGCACGCGGCATCTGCGCGCGCATGAAGAGCGTCGGCGCGACAGACGGCGTGTCATCGTCGCCGAACATGAGCAGCGTCGGGATGTCGCAGGCACGCAGTTGCTCGCGCTGATCGTACACAGAAGGCCGGTTGAGGAAGCTGCCACGCAGCGTGCGCGCGCAACCCTCGGGCGAATGCAGCTTTAGACGTTCCCGAAAAGCCATCCAGCCCTGCGGATCCTTCGCCTTGAACGTGCGGCGTACAGGAAGATTGGCCATGCGATCCGCCATGACCTCGGCGCCAAGCTCTTCATACAAACGCGCGCGCTCTTCGACAGCCTTGAGCCGGATCTTCTGCTGCTCGGGGTCGGTCGTCACGCCCGCTCCGCAACTGCCGATCACCATTGAGCGCACGCGCGCCGGATGGCTAAGCGCGAAATTGAGGACGGCGAATGAACCCATCGAGACACCGACGAGATGCGCCTGCTCGGCACCGACGTGGTCGATGAGACAGCCGATGTCGGCCGCGACGCGCGTGATGCTGTAATCAGCGCCCGCCGGCGGCACGTCGGAAGGCGGATAACCGCGCGCAGCGTACGCGACGCATCGATAGCGGCGCGCAAAATGACTGACTTGCGGCGCCCACGATTGATAGTTGTCGCCGAACTCGTGCGCGAAGATTACTGGAAATCCGCTGCCCGCTTCTTCGTAATAGATGCGAACGTTATCGTCCGTTATAAAATGCGGCATCGCTCTCAGTCCGCGCGCACGTTCGCCTTGCGCGCAACGGCCGTCCACGTATCGATCTGCTGTTTGATGAACGCGGCACATTGCTCCGGCGTGCTCGCCTGGACATCCATTGCGAGTACGTCGAGACGCTGTTTCACGTCGGGCATATGCAGGACGATGGCGACGTCGTGCTGCAGTTTCGTCACGATCTGCTTCGGCGTATTTGCGGGCGCCTGCAAGGTATGGAATTCGAGTCCTTCGTAATCCGGCAGCACGCTTGCAACCGGCGGCACGCCGGGCAGGCGCGGCGTCGGATTGGCACTCGTGACCGCGATTGCACGAATCTTTCCCGCTCCGAGCTGAGTGAGCGCCGTCGAAATGCTCGTCATCGAGTAGTCAACTTCGGATGCAATCACGGCGGTGAGCGCGGCAGGTGCGCCCTTGTACGGAACGTGGACAGTGCTGATGCCGGCGCGCATGTTGATCAATTCAATGAATACGTGCGGTGAGGAACCGACGCCGATCGAGCTGTAGCGAAGCGCGCCGGGTTTTGCTTTTGCCCGCTCGATCAGCTCCTTCAGTCCAGTCGCGGGCGACGAGGCGGACACGATCATCACGAGCGGCAGCGTCACCATTAATGTGACGTGCGTGAAATCCTTATACGGGTCATACGGCAATTTCGAATAAAGACCGGGCGCGATCGCATTTGGACCAAAGCCGCCTACGAACAATGTGTAGCCGTCCGGCTGCGCTTTCACGACGAGATCGGCGCCTATGGTGCCGCCCGCGCCGACGCGGTTATCCACCAGCACGTTCTGCCCCCACATCTCGCTGAGTTTCTGTGCGACGAGACGCGCGATCACATCGGTCGAGCCGCCAGGTGCGAGGCCGAGGACGAATCGTACGGGTTTGTTCGGATACTGCTGGGCATACAATTCGCAGACAGTGCAGCACGACGACGCGATGAGCAAAAGCGATGCTACGAATTTGGATCTCATAAAATTTTTATGCATCGCACATTTTTCTGATGAATGTTTTGAATTGGAGCGTGCACGGCATCGAGTCGCGCTGTCCATGTGAGTATCCACGAGTTCGCGAGCAGCGGTCAAACGGGCCTCATGGCGCTCTGCGGGTTTGCCGCAGTGTAGCGTTTAATCTAGACTGTTCGCGCTGACACACTCGAAGAAGCAGCGCTTCTGTTTCGCAAACTCATTATTTTCGATATGCCGAATCGCTTCCGATTGTCGCTGTTGCTTGCCGGCGCACTCTCGGCGCTTGCGCAAGCGCAGACATATCCCGATCATCCGCTGCGACTCGTGGTGCCGTTCGCAACGGGCGGCACGTCGGATATTCTGGCGCGCTTCGTTGCACCACCGCTGTGGGCGGCGCTCGGTCAACCCGTCGTGGTAGACAATCGACCTGGCGCGGGCAGCAACGTCGGCAATGAAATCGTCGCAAAGGCGCCTGCCGACGGCTATACGCTGCTCATGGCAACGCCGGCGCTCGCGAGCAATCAGGCGCTGTACGGAAAGCTGAACTACGATCCGATAGCGAATTTCACGCCAGTCACGCTGGTTGCAGAAATTCCAATCGCGCTCGTCGTGCATCCCAGCATGCCGACGAAAAGCGTGCGTGAGTTGATCGCACTTGCCAAAGCGCAGCCGGGGAAACTCAACTTCGGCTCGTCCGGCAATGGCGGCATTGGACATCTGGTCGGCGAGATGTTCAAAAGCGCCACCGGAATCAACATGGTTCACGTGCCGTATAAGGGCAACGGACCGGCGCTCGTCGATTTGATGAGCGGCGTACTGAATCTGACCTTCACGGATATCGCCGGCGGCATGCCGTACATCAAGGCGGGCAAGATGCGGCCGCTCGCGATTGCGAGCAAGCATCGCAGCACGCAGCTTCCGGCCGTGCCGACGATGATCGAAGCGGGCGTGCCGGGCTTCGAGGCGAGCACCTGGTTTGCTGTGTTTGCGACCGGAGGAACACCGCAGCCTGTGATCAACCGCCTCAACACGGAGATCGTGAAATCGCTGCAGTCGCCGGACATGCGTGACAAGCTCACGAACCTGGGGTGCGAAGTCGTCGGCAACAAACCGGAAGAGCTCGCTGCGTTTCTCAAAGCGGAGATGGCCAAGTGGAGCAAGGTCATCAAGGAATCCGGCGCCAAGATCGACTGACGATAGCGCGAATCGAACGGTGCTGCCCAGCCACACGCGTTACGAATTTTCGATGATCGATCGCCGCCCGGTTTACGACTGGCCGGACGGCAAACGCCTCGCGTTTTATATCGGCACCAACGTCGAATACTTCGCGTTCGGCACGGGCGTCGGCTCTGATCCAGCGTTCGGCAGTGGCGGCCGTCAAACCCAGCGCAATTACGCCTGGCGCGACTATGGACACCGCGTCGGGATCTGGCGGCTGTTTGATCTGCTCGATGAATTGAAGCTTCCTGCCGCACATAACTTGAGCAGCCTCATGTGCACGCATCGACCGGAGATCGTCGAGCGCATGCGTGCACGCGGCGACGAAATCATCGGTCACGGACGCACGCAGTCCGAACGGCAGATCGCGATGTGGGAAGACGATGAGACGCGCATGGTCGCCGAATCCACCGCTGCTATCCAAGCCGCCTATCGCACGCGGCCGTACGGCTGGATGGGTCCGGGCATGTCGCATACACCGGTCACCATCGATGTGCTGCAAGAGGCCGGTTACAAGTTCGTCATGGACTGGTGCTGCGATGACCAGCCGTTCTGGATGAAGGCACGCGCCGGCCGCATCCTATGCGTACCTTATCCGCTCGAAGTGAACGACTCGGTCACGCTCCTCTTTCGTCAGCAGACTGCTAGCGAGTTTGCGGACATGATCGTCGACCAGTTCGATGAAATGATCGAGCAGTGCGTGAAGCGGCCGTTGGTGTGCACGATCGCGCTGCATCCAATGACGATGGGGCAGCCGTTCCGTCTGGGGCTTCTAGGCAGCGCTTTGAAGCACATCGCAAATCACCCGCAGCGCGATCGCGTCTGGTTTACGCTGCCGGGCAGGATTGCCGAACACTGCGCTGGACTTCCAGCCGGCATCGTGCCCGGAAGCTGAATTTCATCGTAATGAAACTGCCTGAGCACAACCGCTATCCGTTTTCGATCATCGATAAACGGCCGGGCTACGATTGGCCCGCCGGCAAGCGGCTCGCGGTTTACATCACGATCAGCGTCGAGCATTTCGCGTTCGGCGCCGGCCTGGGCGAAGATATTTCTACGCTCGGCGCGCCGCAGACACAGCGCAATTTCGGCTGGCGCGATTACGGCCAGCGCGTCGGCCTGTGGAACATGATCGAGATGTTCGACGCGCTGAAACTGCCGATTTCCCATGCGGTAAACGGTCTCGTCTACCGAGAGCGCCCGGAACTCGTTGCGCGCCTGCATGCACGCGGCGACGAAATTATTGCGCATGGCCGCACCAGCTCCGAAATACAAAACGATATGTGGGAACACGACGAAGCACACTTGATTCGCGAAGTGACAGTGGCAATAACTGCCGTCGGCAGTAAGCCGCCCGCCGGCTGGCTCGGACCGGCCTTCGGCGAAACCCGCGTCACGATCGATCTGCTGAAAGAGAATGGCTATGAGTATGTGCTCGACTGGCCGGCTGACGATCAGCCGTTCTGGCTGACTACGCGCGCAGGGCCGCTCCTGTCGGTCCCCTACCCGCTCGAATTGAATGATGTCACCGCGTTGCTGCATCGCCGCCATGCTGCGCGCGAGTTTGCGGATATGGTCGTGAATCAATTTGAAGTAATGCTAAGCCAGTGCGCAAAGGAACCGCTCGTGTTCGCGCTTGGATTGCACGCTTATGTATCGGGGCAGCCGTTTCGCCTGCATGCGCTGCGCAAGGCGCTGGGGCACTGCCTCGCACACCGTGACATGGATCGCGTCTGGCTTGCACGACCCGGCCAGATCGCGCGGCATTGCATGAATCTGCCTGACGGCATATTGCCGCGACCTTGACTGACATGGCGAGTGAAGGACAGCTTCCGCGCGTCGTCGTGCTGTCAACCGGCGGCACGATCGCCGGCCGCGGCGAGTCTACGTTGAACCTCTCGGACTATAAGGCGGGCTCGCTGGAAGGCGAGCAACTCGTCGCCGCAGTCCCGGAGCTCAAGCAATTCGCTCGCGTGAATGTCGAACAGATTGCCAACATCGGCAGCTCGAATATGACTTTCGCCGTGTGGCGCGCGTTGTCCGGTCGCGTCAACGCGCTCTTCGCGGAAGATCCAAACCTCGCCGGCATCGTGATCACGCATGGCACGAGCACGATTGAAGAAACCGCGTATTTCCTCAATTTGACCGTCCGGCACGAGCGCCCGGTCGTGCTGGTCGGCGCGCAGCGACCCGCCACCGCATTGAGCGCCGACGGTCCGCTGAACCTCGTCAATGCGGTGCGCACTGCGGCGAGTGAAGATTCGCGCGGACGCGGCGTCCTTGTCGTACTCAACGACGAAATCAACGCCGCGCGGGATGTAACCAAGAGCAACACCTATCGAGCGGAAACATTCCGTTCGGGCGAGCTCGGATTTTTGGGTTATGTTGATCAGGATAAAGTCGTTTACTACCGTACGCCGGTAAAGCGGCACACGGTGCGTTCAGAGTTCGCTCTGCAGTCGATCGCTTCGTTCCCGGGAGTGGAAATCGTCTACTCATCCGTCGAATCGAATTCAGCGCTGATCGTTGAGGCGCTGCAGCGGGCCGGCGTGAGCGGGATAATTTTTGCGGCGACCGGCGCCGGCTCGCTCTCCGACCCGGAAAAAGCAATCGTCGAAACAAGCCTTCGCGAGTCACGCCGCACCGTATTCGTGCGCTCGACACGCGTGGCGAATGGCCGGGTAATCGGGCGCCCGGATTACGACAAGTTAGGCATCATTGCAGGCGACAACCTGAGCGCGCAGAAGGCGCGGATTCTTCTCATGCTCGCACTCGCGAGCACGAGCGAGCCGCGGCAACTCACGAGGATATTCAATGAATACTGAAAACGCCGGCGGCTTTGGGATGACGCGGTAAAACCGCGTATCATATTTGCATGCGTGCGGCGCGATTGCAGTAACCGGTTTACGATACCAAACGGGGAGATTGAATGCGTACGATTTCAGCATGGATGCTGGCCGCGACAATAGCCGCTGTCTCAGCGCCGGCCGTCTCACAGCAAAGCGGGACGCTCAAGAAGATTGCCGAGAAAAAAACCATCACGCTCGGGGTACGCGACGGCGCGGATCCATTTTCGTATCTCGACGCCAAACAGCAGTACATCGGCTATTCAGTCGATCTGTGCACGAAGATCGTAGACGCCGTCAAAACGCAGGTCAAACTGCCGGACCTTGCGGTCACGATGACGAGAGTGACGCCGCAGATGCGCATGCAGATGCTGATGTCCGGCGACATCGATATGGAATGCGGCGTATCCACCAACACGCTCGAGCGCCAGAAATCAGTCGCCTTCACGGTGACAACGTTTTTCACCGGCACGCGCCTGATCGTCAAGCCCTCGTCGCTGATCCGCAATTACAAGGACCTTAAAGGCAAAACGGTGGTCGTTACTACGGGGACGACGAACGAACACGCGATCAAAGAATACAACCTTGCGGAATCGCTCGGCATGCGTTTTATGCAGGTAAGGGAGCACCGCGATGCACTCGCTGCGGTCGAGAAAGGCACCGCCGTCGCTTTCCCGATGGACGATGTGCTCTTGTATACGATGCGCGCGAACGCAGCAAATCCACCCGAATACGTGGTCGTGGGTGACTTTCTGACCGATGAGCCTTATGCCATCATGTTGCGCAAGGACGATCCCGCCTTTAAAAAGCTTGCGGACGACGCGCTCATCGCACTTTTCAAAAGCGGCGAAATCAACAAGATTTACGCGCGCTGGTTTGAATCACCGATTCCGCCGCGCAACGTGAACCTGATGATGCCGATGAACAATACGCTCAAGAAACTGATCCGCAGCCCGAACTCGGACGGCGTCGACGCATGCGGCCGCATGCAGTGCACAATGAGGTCGCTGCGCGAGTTTTGAGGCAGTCCTACTGCGGCTTTACCCCCGCATCCTTGACGATTTTTCCCCACTTCGGAATTTCCGCTTTCAGGAATTCCGCGAACTGCTCGGGCGTGTTGGCGACCACGAAAAGTCCCTGACCGGCCATGCGCTCTTTGACGTCCGCACCGCTCAATGCAGCAACGGAGTCCGCATTCAGCTTCGTGATGATTTCACGCGGCGTAGCAGCCGGTGCGAATAGCCCGAACCACGTGCTCGCTTCGTAACCCGGCAGGCCCGATTCGGCGGCGGTCGGAATGTCCGGCGCAGTTGCGACACGCTGGCGGCTCGTAACGGCAAGCGCGCGCAAACGGCCGCTTTGCGCCTGCGGCAATCCCACCGGCAGGTTTGAGAACACCATCGAGATCTGGCCGCCGAGCGCATCGGCGATCGCGGGTCCTTCGCCTTTATACGGCACGAACAGCAGATCGACTTGCGCCGCGAGCTTGAAGAGTTCACCGGCCATATGCGGCGTGCCGCCCGATGCAGCGCCGAAGGTCAACTGACCCGGCCGCGCTTTCGCGAGCGCGATCAGGTCCTTCACAGATTTAACCGGCAGCGACGGATGGATCACGATCACAAGCGGCGACACAGCGATTTCGGTAACGCCCACGAAATCGCGCGCCGCGTCGTAATTGAGTTTGGTATACATCGCCGGCACGACCGCCTGCGATGTTTGGGAACCCACCAGCAGCGTATAACCGTCCGGTGCGGACTTGGCGACGTATTCAGTACCGATGATTCCGCTCGCGCCAGTACGATTATCGACGATGAACGACTGGCCCGCGCGCTCGGTAAGTCGTTGTGCAAGTATGCGCGCGGTTAAATCGACGCCGCCGCCCGCCGCGAATGGTACGACGATACGCACGGGCTTGGCGGGATACGCCTGTCCGAGTGCCGCTGATGCAAAGCATGACAGCAGCACTGTGCCCGTCGCGATAGTAGTTGAATGCGCACGCAGCATCGCCGGCTCTCCTCTCCGATAAAGTCCTCTCAAGCTGCGCTAGTTTACCTTGCGGCACGATCGCGAAATGCGACCGGGTCAGCGGCGCTCGAGGAGCTCGCCCGCCTTCAGCCTCGACGGATAACTCACGAGCTCGTAAACCGTCCAGTCGCCGCGCATTAACTGATCATTGCGCAGCAGCAGGCCGCCCTCACCGCCTCCGCTGCGGCTGGTGTCGATCCAGTTGGAGTTGCGTTCCATGCGCACACTGCGTCCGAGGCCGGGCGAATACCACTCAACCTCTTCAATGTTGGTTTCGCGCAGGAAGCTGTCAAAGTCTCCTGCATACACGCGGCGCGTGATCTTGATTGTGTCGAATGCACCCGCCGGCGTCATGATGCGCTCGGCGCCAACGACGCGACCATCGACACGCACGCTGACCACCCTGCGCGTCGCAGGATCCGACGCATTCACACGCATCGACCATGTCCTGCCAAAGTCGAGCGGAAAAGGATACGCAGGATAAGGCGGTGCGAAATCGTATTCAACCTGGCGGTCGTGATTGACCACAGGATGCCGCAGCCAGTTGCCGTCCGGCGTATAGACCTCGTTGTGAGGAACCCCCGCGTATGGAGAACTCGTCGTAACGGAGACGAATACATAATTAGGATCGACCTTGTCGACGCGATATTGGATATCGCCGCGCGGTTCGCTGTTGTAGGCGTTGAGCGCTCGATAAACAGTTACATCTCCTACGTGCGGCGGCGGAGGTGGCGACCCGACGACCACGCTCGTCACCGGGCCGGCGACCGGCGCGCCGACCGGAGTTATACATCCCGCGATGATTACTGCGATGAAGGCTAACAACAATGTGCGAAGCTGCATGGGGAACTCTGGGCTGATTGAGGAAAGTGCCGGCGGCGATGACGTGTTAGAGCGAATAACGTGACTCTCGTTCCTCCGCTTCAGCGTTCGGAGACTGAGGCAATCAAACCGCAACTGCGCCGCCTGCCATGCCACGAGACGATTTGACCAGTGTCGGCCTCGAACGTGTCATGCAGTTGTGCGGCGGACGGAAATCCGATCAACGATGTTCACCGGCTTGTTCGAATGCTCGTGTCGAGCTCCAGCACATGCAGGAGTGCCAAGGATACTGATCGCAATGATTGGCGCCGCAAGAGCATGCAGACACATAGTATGCAGTAAATTTTCATTGACATAAATTTCCGTCCATCACCCATCACTCGAACCGTACCCGTTGGTGAGCTGCTCTCATATCGCGTTACACGGCGCTATCCATTAGACTTCGGTAGCGCGTCGCCGAGTGCAATCGCGATCCGCGCGACTTGCCGACAACTCACCTCCAATCGCCGTCATGCACTTTCTCGAACAGGCCTCCGTATTTTTGTTAGTGGCCGTTTTGGTAGTCCCGCTTTTCCAGCGCTTGCGGCTTGGCGCGGTACTCGGCTATCTCGTCGCCGGGATGTTGGTCGGCCCATGGGGCGCCGGCATGGTGGGCCAAGTCGAATCGACATTGCAATTTGCCGAGTTTGGCGTCGTGCTGCTGCTGTTCCTGGTTGGCCTCGAGCTCGATCCCGCACGTCTATGGGCGCTGCGGCGACCGGTGTTCGGCATGGGCGGCGCTCAAGTCGCGGTAACAGGGGTCGTGCTTGGACTGCTCGGCATCTGGCTCGGGCTTGGCTGGCAGGCGTCACTCACTGCGGGTCTCGGCCTTGCGATGTCTTCCACCGCACTCGTGCTGTCGTCGCTCGCCGAGCGCAAACAGATAGACACGACGCACGGACGACAAGCGTTCGCGATTCTGCTGTTTCAGGATCTTGCCGTCATACCGATGCTGGCGCTGTTGCCTTTGCTGGATGTATCAGCCGCGCTATCCGACTTGAAATGGACGACAGCGGCGAAAGGCCTCGCCGCAATCGGCGTGGTCATAGGGGCTAGCCGGCTGTTGATCAGGCCCGCGCTAAGATTGATCGCAACGCATGGCAGCCGGGAGGTATTCACTGCTGCGGCCCTGCTCCTCGTTATCGGCGCCGCGCTCATCATGGAACGCATCGGACTATCGATGTCGCTGGGCGCTTTTCTTGCCGGCGTCCTGCTCGCAGATTCGGAATTTCGCCACGAGCTCGAGGCGGACATCGAGCCCTTCAAAGGACTGTTGCTCGGTCTTTTTTTCATCGCTGTGGGCATGAGTGCGAACCTCGGTCTGCTGACACAGAAACCGCTGCTGATTCTCGGTTTTGCCGTCGCTTTGCTCGTCATCAAATTCCTTCTGCTCTATGTGATAGCGCGGGTCGGCGGTGACAACAATGAAACGGCGCAGCGGCTGGCGATCGGCCTCGCCCAAGGCGGTGAATTTGCGTTCGTGCTGTTTGCCGCAGCGCAGGGCCTCGGTATTTTTGCGGCGGACATCTCGCAACTGCTCGTAGTCGTCGTTACGATCTCGATGCTGCTCGCACCGCTCACATTCATGCTCCACGATCGTCTCTTCGCGCGATGGCTCGAAAGCCGCACCGAACCGGAATACGATACGATTAACGAGCCCGGTAACCCGGTCATCATCGCCGGCTACGGGCGTTTTGGGCAGATCGTCTCGCGGATATTGCGCATGTGCGGCATTCCTTTCACCGCACTCGACATCAGCTATCAGCAGGTTGACTTCGTGCGCCGGTTCGGCAACAAAATTTATTACGGCGATGCATCGCGGCTCGAGCTTTTACACGCCGCAAAGGCGGGCGAAGCGAATTTGTTCGTGTTGGCGATCGACGACGTCGAGGCTTCGGTAAAGACTGCCGCGCTCGTTCGCACAAATTTTCCGGCACTGCCGATACTCGCAAGGGCGCGCAACCGGGTCCACTATTTTCGCCTGCGCGACCTCGGCATCAAGACGATCTGGCGCGAAACGTTTCCAGCGAGTCTCGAGGTCGCACGCCAGGCGCTGCTGCGCAGCGGCCTCGGTGTAGCGGAGGCCGAGCGCGCCATTGCGATATTCAAACGACACGACGAGGAGCAGCTCGAGGCTCAGTATGCCGTCAACCAGGACGAAGAGCTCTTGATACAAACGTCCAAGCAGGCCGCCGATCAGCTCAAGGAGCTGTTCGAGTCCGATGTGATGCAGCCGTTAACACCGCGTTCGAAGCGCAAAGGCAGGCGGGCCGATACGACTGCGGCCGCAGGAACCGAAGAATCTTCGCCGAATCGAGCGCACGGCTAGGGAAAGACGATGAGCGCCGCACGGACGACCGCATCTGCTGACGGGCGCAAGCGATGCGCCTGGGCACGCACACCGCTTGGTATCGCATATCACGACACGGAATGGGGTGTACCGCAGCACGACGACACCATCCTCTTCGAATTTATCACGCTCGAGGGCGCGCAGGCCGGTCTCTCCTGGGAGACGATACTCAACAAGCGCGAAGCGTACCGCCGGGCGTTTTGCGATTTCAACTATGCAAAGGTCGCACGATTCACGCCGCAGAAGATAGAGCGCTTGATGCGAAATTCAGGCATCGTGCGCAATCGTTTAAAAATTACGAGCACCGTTAGCAACGCACAGGCATTTCTTGCAGTGCAGCGCGAGTTCGGAACTTTCGATGCCTATGTCTGGCGGTTTGTGGCGGGCAAGACGAAGACGAACCGTTGGAAGACGCTCGAGCAAGTGCCTGCAACCACGCTCGAATCCGACGCCTTGAGCAAAGACCTGCTCAAGCGCGGTTTCCGATTCGTCGGATCGACGATCTGTTATGCGTTCATGCAGGCGACCGGCATGGTCGATGATCACACACGTGATTGTTTCCGCAGCGGGAAACGGTGATGCCTTGAGTTGGGCACGATCGGCTTCGTTCGCTGCTATGGCGTTAGTCCGTTTGACAGCGTCAACCAATTGTAAGTAGACGGCTCGTGCGTGACGCGCGATGAAAATTAGGACATTGGAAGCGGACGAGGTCAGTCTTCATCGCGAACTTCGAATCCGGGCTTTGAATGATTCACCTCATTCTTTTGCCGAGACGGGTGCCGAGGCCGAAGCACGGCCATTTTCTTACTGGGAAGACTTGACGCGTTCGGTTACCGCGCCCGATCGTCATGTAATGTTCGTGGCTTTCGAAAGCGACGCCATTGTAGGCACAACGTACGGGCTTCTCGACAATGAAAGAAAGGATGTCGGTCGGATTGGTGGAATGTGGGTCGCCGCGTTACAGCGCAGACGCGGCGTTGGACGCGCTCTGTTGGCGGCAGTGCTGGTCTGGGCACGTGAACGTGGCCTCAAGCGTGTAAGCCTCTGGGCTCCAGCGTCAGAGTCTGCGGCGGTTGCGCTTTACTCCCGCGCAGGTTTCAAGGACACCGGACGTCAGCGCCCACTGCCGACCAACGCCGAATTGCGGATCATCGAAATGGAGATTGACTTATGAAATGGAAAAGCTATCCAACGTGCGCTGAGATACTGAGCTGTGAGTGCCACGGCTCATGTCGCCATTCACTCGAACCGCGCACCCGATGACTTAATCACTTGTCCTACGCGCGTGTATTCTTTCTGGATGTACTTCGCGAACTCCGCCGGCGTGCTGCCCACTGGAATCACCGCTTCGGCTACCAGCCGATCGCTGATGTCGGGTGCGCGCGTCGCGGTCGCGATTTCACGGCTGAGCAAATCGATAACCGGCTGCGGCGTGCCTGCCGGTGCAACGATCCCGTACCATGAGCCGGATTCATAGTCAGGCACGCCCGCTTCCGCAACAGTCGGAACATCCGGAATGGCGGGCGAGCGTTTTGCACCTGTCATTGCAATAGCACGCAGGCGCCCCGCCTTTGCATGCGGCATCATTGCGACCGCGCTGGAGAACATGATCTGCACCTGTCCGCTCAAAAGATCGGTGGTCGCCGGACCGAGGCCTTTATAAGGCACGTGAACGAGATCCGTCTTCGTCATCATCTTGAAAAGTTCAGTCGCGAGATGCGTGGAGCTGCCGACACCGTTCGATGCGTAATTCAACTGACCGGGTTTCGCCTTCGCGAGCGCGATGAGCTGCTTGACGGAGGTTACGGGCAACGAAGGATGCACGACTACGAGCAGCGGCGCTGATGCAATGAGACTGATCGGCGCGAAATCCTTGATCGGATCATAGGGCGGTTTCGCCTGCACGTTCGGAATAATGGCGAGCGCAGCGACGTTGCCCAGCAACAGCGTATAGCCGTCGGGCGGCGCCTTGGCGCCAATTTCAGCGCCGATCAAACCGCCCGCACCGGCGCGATTGTCGACCGCCACCTGCTGCTTTAACGCTACGGAAAGTTTTTGCGCAATCATGCGCGCGATCGTATCGTTGCCGCCGCCCGGCGGTTGCGGCACGACAAGACGAATCGGCTTGTTTGGATAGCTCTGAGCGTTCGCGCCGTCAGACAGCAGCGCCGCCAGCACCGCCAGCACCGCAGCGCAAAGCGCCACCGTTTTGTTACGGACCATACTCACCTCATGATTGTGGGCGGGACTTCGCGTAGATGCCGCAAGCACCCCCTCACAGGTATCTCGTCGCTCACGCAAGCGCCATCAGTTCGGGTAATGTCGCCGCGTCCTGCAGTTTCTCCAACGACAGCATCGCATCGCGCAATTGTTCGACCTTCGTCCTGGGCAGTACGTGCCCGGCGAGTTTTTCAAATTTTTCCACGACATCCGCCTCGCTTGCGAAGTTATGCTCGTTGCCGCGGCCCGCCTCGACAGTACGTTCCATGATCTTTCCATTTCTCAGATGGACTTCGACGCGCACGAGATGGCGGAACTTTGACCCTTTGGCGGTAAACGCCTTGTCTTCGCGCACGTCGACTTTCGCGGCGAGCGCCATGCGTGCCGGATCAGCAACCATCGCCTCACTGAATTGATCGACGAAGCAATCGCCTTCGAGCAGCAGCGTCGCAACGCAATAAGGGAGATTGAGCTGCGCTGAAGTCAGCCCCTGCGGTGAGTACTTCCAGCCGACGTGCACCGCAGTTGCTTCAGTGCAGTAGACAATGATCTTTTCAACATCATTTGCGCCGAACGGATGCTCGGCCTGCATGAGACGAATCGCATCTATCGTCGTGTGATTGCTTCCCACGCACGAGTAAAACTTGAGTGCAATGCCCATCGTTTGCCACACCTCACCGAAACCAGCCGTCAGCTCGTCGAGCTTGAAACGATCGGTCGACCGCGAGAAAGTCGTGCAGAATCCGCCGTACTCGCTCTCGAACACGTTGATGATGCCGGTAAAGCCGGCTTCCGCGAGCAGCGCGCCGTAGAGACCGCTTTGCGACGAGCGACCGGCGTGCATGCGCTTTACCATTGCGCCAAACTGCGCTGCCATAAGGCCGGCGGCTTGCGTACCAGCAATGCCAAGCGCGTGCACAGTTTTCGTTGCATCGAGCTTAAGCCCGCGCGCGGCGCCGGCCGCCGCCGAAAATACGCCGAATGTTGCGCCGGTATGCCACCCTTGCGCGAGGTGCTCCGGACCCATGCAAATACCTACGCGAGGGCCGACCTCGTAACCGGCCACTGCAGAGGTTAGAAACTCTCTGCCGCTCATACCCTTCCTTGTTTCAGCAACCGCAATGAGCGCCGGCAGCACGACCGATCCCACATGAAGCATGCCCTGCCTGTGCACGTCATCGAGCTCAAATCCCTGCACCTGCGTACCATTGGCGAGTGCGGCGTGCGGCGCGGACAAACGCAGACGGGTGCCCCAGACGCGACATGCCTGCGTGCTGTCGAGCGTGGCTAGACAACGCTGGAGAATCTCAGTCCATTCGAGGTTGGCGCCATAGATCGCGCAGCCAAGTGAATCGAGCATGAGTAGCTTAACGCGCTGCCTCACGTTCTCAGGAATCATTTCGTATTTGAGATTGGCGACAAACTCGGCAATGCCGCGCGTCTGCTTATTATCCTGCTGCGATTCCATGCAAGGTCCTTTATCGTTCAGTTGAACGTTGAGAGACAAGTCACAGCGCAGACAATCAGTGCTAGACGTATGTGACTCGTTATTCGGCCCGTATGCCGGCGCGCACGATGATCTTGTGCCACACATCGATCTCCTTGCGCACAAGATCCAGCAGTTGCTGCGGTGTGCCGCCCGACGGCGTGAGGCCTTCCTGGCGAAAGCGCTCTTCCATATCCTTCTGGGCGATGATCTTCGTCACTTCACCATTGATGCGATCGACAACCGGGCGCGGCAGTCCTTTCGGTCCGATGAGCGCCTGCCATACGAATGTTTCATATCCGGGAAGACCGGATTCGGCAACCGTTGGAATGTCCGGTTCAGCAGCGATGCGCTTCGCCGTAGTGACGGCGATCGCGCGTAAACGCCCGGATTTGACCAAGGGCAACGTCGACGAAACGCTGCCGAATATGAGGTTAGTTTGGCCCGCAATCGTGTCAGTCAAGGCGGGCCCGGTGCCCTTGTAGGGAATATGGTTCATCCTGATGCCGGCCATATACAGAAAAAGCTCGGTGGCAAGATGCACGCCGCTGCCCGCACCGCTGGTTGCGTAATTGATCTGACCGGGTCTCGCCTTTGCGAGCGCAATCAAATCGCGGGTCGTCTTCACCGGGAGCGAAGGATGGACGACGATCACGAACGGCCCGGTTGCCGCGAGGATGATCGGCGTGATATCGGCGATCGGATCGAACGTGAGCTTGTACAGCGTCGGCGACACCGGATAACTGGACGAAATCATGATCAGCGTATAACCGTCGGGCGCCGAACGCACGCCCGCCTCGACGCCGAGCACGCCGCCGGCACCGCCGCGATTCTCGACGATCACCTGTTGGCCCATTGACTCGCTCAACTTTTGTGCGAGCAGGCGGCCCATGAAATCGACGCCGCCGCCAGGCACGAACGGCACGATGATGCGCACCGGTTTGGCAGGATAAGATTGGCTCCATGCAGACAACGCTAGCGCACTGAGGAGCGCGCCAGAGGCCCATCTCAGCGTCGAGAGTAATGATGTGACGGGTGTTTTCACGTGATGGCTCCAGCACCGCAGCGATTCTGCAAGCAGGCGATTATAAGGCGCGCGGAATACTGCTTCGCTGGCGGCAACAGAAGATTGATGATTGCTCGGTCGATCGAGTCGAACAACGTGGCGCGTGTTGCAGGCGTGACAGCACTCATTTATGCTCGATGCCCGTCATATTCCGGGAACGAGCGTGCGATATACGCGTGTCCTCGCGTCCGCGACCTGCATTGCCTTGTGCATCGCTGCGAATGCAATCGCCACGTATCCGGAGCGTCCGATCCGGATCGTCGTCCCGCTTCCGGCGGGCACTTCGCCTGATATTTTGCGCGGCACCTCGCGCAAAAATTGGCGGCAAGACTTAAGCAACCGGTGATAGTCGAGAACCGGCCGGGCGCCAATTCGGTCATCGGTACTGCGGTTGTCGCCAAGGCGAGTGCCGATGGTTACACGCTATTGAACGCGTCGGTTCAGCATGTGATGCTCAAGCCGCTGCTCGCGAACCTTGCGTTCGACCCGGACGCGGATTTCGTTCCAGTCGCGACGATCACGGCAACGGAGTTGATTCTGATCGTGCCGACTGCATCGCGTTTCGGTTCGACGCCCGAACTCGTCGCAGCGGCAAAATCCAAACCGGGCGAGTTGAACTTTGCCACGCCGGGCATCGGCAGTCCGGCACATATGGCGGTACAGGCGTTCCTCTCAGCAACGGGGACCGCCGCCCGTCACATTCCGATGAAAGGCTCTACGGAGAGTGTCACAGCCGTCGCGGGCAACCAGGTCGATTACACGATCACTGCGATCACCAATGCGCTGCCGCTGATTCAAAGCGGTAAGCTAAAGCCGCTCGCGTCGACCGGACCCAAGCGCCACGAGCTGTTGCCCGCGATTCCCACGATGATAGAAGCGGTGCCGCCCGGGTTCGTATACGAAACCTGGCAAGCGCTTTTTGCGCCTGCAAACGTTCCGCGCAATGTGCTCGAACTGCTCAACCGGGAAGTGTTGCGCATACTGGGAGAATCCGACACGCGGGACTTCCTCGCCCGCTCGGGCAGTGGTCCGCGCCCACGCACGTTGCAGGAATCGGCTGAATTTGTGCGAGGCGAGGCGCGCACCGCAGTCAAGCTCGTCAAAGCGACCGGCGCCAGCGCGCAGTAGCCTTCAAATAGATCACATCGGCCGAGCGTATCCTCATGAGCGAGTTTAGTGCATCGACTGTGGCACGCCTTGTCAGCGCTTTCGATTCGAGCGGAATACATCGCATGTGCAGTCCCGGGGATTATGCGAGCGGTGAATGGCTTTGCAGCGAAGCGGCCGGACGCGGCGTCGAGATCTCGCGCATGCCCGTCCGCACTACACAAACGATTAATGAGGACGCGTACATCGAATGCGACGGTCAGCGCATCGACGGTTTGCCGATGTTCGACTCGCCGTCGACCGGAAACGCAGTCCTGAAAGGAACACTTTGCGCATACGGGGAGCGGGGCGAAATTGCTTACCTCGAGCAGCCGCCAAACTCAGCCTCGATCAAAGGCATGTCTTTCGAAAATATGCGCCGCCAGGCGAAGCATGCGGCGATGGTCGTTACGACGCGCGTGACGGGCGATTCTCTCGCGCCGATCAACGCGCAGTTCTACGACGCGCCATTCGGCTCGCCGGTCCTGCTGGTCGCCGGCATGCACCACGCATTTCTTTCTGCATCACGCCGGTGCACATACGGAAATAACGCTGACGAGCAATCATCGACGCATTCCCGCCGAGTCATACAACATCAGTGCGCGTGTCGCATCAGATAGCGCGGCGTCACCGTTGGTCGTACTGACGCCACGCACGGGATGGTGGGAATCAACGGCTGAACGCGCCGGCGGCATCGTCGCATGGCTGGCCGCTCTGTCGGCAGGTGCAGCTTTGCATCGGGAATCGCGCTTGCGCCGCGACGTAGTCGGTTTCGCAACCTGCGGTCATGAGCTCGGGCATCTCGGGCTCAATGCTGTGCTCCAACAGCAGCAGCATCTTCTGAGCAGGGCCGCATGCTGGCTGCACCTCGGCGCAAACCTCGGCTGCGCGAGCAATGCGACGTTGTTTCTACGCTCAACCGAGACCGCCGATTCCGAACACATGCGTGATCTGCTCGTGGCGGAAAGCTATCCCGTTGACGCCATCTGCATCGAACCTGTCAGTAAGGCTTCGGGCGAAGGACGCGACATCGTCGACCATGGCGGCAAGATACTTTCCATGGCGGGCAGCAACGCGCACTTTCACGCGGCGAGCGACCGCTGGCCCGGCAACGTCAGCAGCTCGCGCACTGCGGCGATTGCGCGCGCAGTCGGCAACTGGATATGTGACAGCCGCATGGCCTAAATCCAGGCCTACACCTCAATCCGTCTTGAGGCCGAGGTCGGCGATGATCTTCGCGTACTTAGTGACGGTCGTCTTGATATAAAGCGCGAACTGTTCGGGCGTCGCGCTTGCGGGTTCGATGCCCTGACTGTAGAACCGCTCTCTGATTTCGGGTTGCGCTACGATGCCGCTAATTTCTCGCGCCAGTTTGTTGATGATCGCCGGCGATGTTCCAGCGGGAGCGACGACGCCATACCATTGCTCGGCTTCATATCCGCTCACGCCGCTTTCGGCCACCGTTGGCAGAGCCGGCAGTCGCGAGTAACGCTTCGCCGATCCGACAGCGATGAAACGCAGGCGACCAGTGTCGACGTGCGGCGCAACGAGCCCGATGGTCGAGAAGGCGAACTGCACCTGTCCGGACAGCAGGTCGGCAAGACCCTGCGCGCCGCCTTTGTACGGGACATGCGTCGTCTTGATTCCTGCCAGTTGATCGAAAATTACCGCCGCAAGATGAGTGCCGGTGGCCGTGCCCCCGACGAAAAGTAGTTGAGATCACCGGGATGCGCCTTGGCGATCGCAATAAAGTCCCTCACCGATCGCGCCGGCAGCGCCGAATGGATGACGAGCGCAAGCGGCGCGGAAGCGACCAGCGCTACAGACGCATAATCGCGCACAAAATCGTACGGCGCCTTCGACGTCAGGCTCATGTTGATGGCTTGCGTTGTCACCGATGACATGAGCAGCGTGTAACCATCCGGCGGCGCCTTCGCAACAAACTCAGCGCCGATATTGCCGCCCGCGCCGAGCCGGTTGTCGATGACGACCTGCTTACCCCATATGTCACTGAGCCTGCCGCCGACGATGCGTCCAACCACATCGAGCGCCCCGCCGGCTGCGAATGGAACTACGAGCCGAATCGGCTTGTCCGGATAAGTGGCAGCGCCGGGCTGAGCGTACGCGGCGGCCGATGAGATCGCCACAATCGCCGTAACAGTCAACGGCTGAACGCATAACCGTCTCAGCATGCGAAAAATCAGGGCCTCGATTTCGTTGATCAATTCCGTTGTGGTGATGCGCTGCCGTCGCATGTTTCGAATGCTACTATGCCCCACGAAGAGGCTGATGTTCAAACATGGCTCTGATTGATCCGCGATCTGAATACGTAGTCACGCACCCCGGCACTTTCGCGCTGCAGGTGATCAAGGCCTTTCGCAAAAACCAGGGCATGCTGCTTGCCGGCGCCGTCGCATATTACACGCTGCTATCCATCGTACCGCTGCTGATACTGATCGTCATCGGGCTGTCACACTTTATCGAGCAGGCCGAGCTGCTCGCGACGCTGCGACGCGCGCTCGAATGGATCGTTCCCGGCCAATCGAAAGCGCTCGTCGAGGAGCTTGCATCATTCGTCAACAACCGCGACGTTATCGGCGTGGTACTTCTGGTCACCATGATATTTTTCAGCTCGCTCGCATTTACGGTGCTCGAAAATGCGATTTCGGTGATCTTCCTGCACCGGATCGTCGAACGGCGGCGACGCATAATCGTTTCGCTGATGCTGCCCTTTGGATATATCGCGTTCATAGGCGCAGCGCTGGTGGTCGGCACCTTCACGCTCGGCAATTTAATCGCTATCGGCGAAGAGCATCTCATTATCCTCGGCCACATGTGGTCGCTTGGCGGATTCTCCCGCTTCGCGCTGTACTGCGCCGGCGTCCTTGCAGAGATCATCCTCATCTCGTCGATTTATTACTTCATGCCGGTGGGCAGGCTGACGCTCTCTCATGCGTTGATCGGCGGCGCGACGGCGGGACTGCTTTGGGAGATCGTCCGCCATACGCTGAGATGGTATTTCGGCTCGCTGTCGCAGGTGAGTGTAGTGTATGGCTCACTTACCACCGCAATCATCGCGCTGCTCAGTCTCGAGATCGCCGCGGCGCTGCTGTTGCTCGGGGCGCAGGTCATAGCAGAATACGAGCGGCTGGGAAGAGACGATGAAGAACCGGCGCCAAAAGTTACGACCGAGCCGGCGCCACAGAAGTCACCGGGATAGCCGCACAGACGTAGAATAGCGTGGAACCGAAGCCGCCGGCAGCGGTCTTTCAATTGCCCTTTACAACGTTAAGGCCACGCCATGAATGCACAGGAGCGCGAACTACTGACTTCTTTCCTCGACCAGATGGTGCAAGCGCAGGCCGGTCCGAAAGACATGGAAGCTGAAACCCTGATCAGAAACGCGGCAGCGCGCCAGCCGGATGCGCTGTATCTTCTGGTACAGCGCGCGATGCAGCTCGATTACGCGTTGAAAGCAACCCAGGCGGAAGCGGCAAAGCTGCAGAGTGAACTGGATCAGGCGCGCGGCGATAGCCGCAGCGGTTTCCTCAACAATCCCAATGCATGGGGCCGCGGTGCGCCGGCCGCTGCACCATCAGCGTCAGCCGTGGCAACTGCCCAACCCAGACCGCAATCAGCAACTGCCGCGCCGCAGGCACCTGCGTCGTCGTGGGGATCGGGCATGCTCGGCAACGTCGCGACGACTGCCGCCGGCGTGGTCGCGGGCTCATTTCTGTTTCAAGGCATACAAGGTTTGATGGGCCACCACAATCAGGCAGCGAATGCGCTCTCGCCGCACTCGCTCGATAGCGTCGCAGGCAACGACTATGATAACAATCCGCCGCGCAATGACGCTTTGGATGACGTCGCGTCCGCTGATGATACTGACTATGCAGATTTCAGCGACTCGGGCGACTCGCTCGACTCCGCGTAGCAATTAACATTGCTTTACCAGAAGCGCGACGTCGTTACTGCCCGGCAGCCTGCATCGTTTCGTTCCTGATGACCTTGCCGCCTTTCATTACGAATTTGACGCGCTGAAGTTCCGTGATGTCGGCGAGCGGATCGCCGGAGACTGCAATGACGTCGGCGTACTTGCCCTTGTCGATCGAGCCGATGCGATCTGACCAGCCCATTGCTTCTGCATTGATCATGGTTCCGGATTGAATGGCTCTCGCCGCGCTCATGCCGGCACGTTTCACCAGCCACTCGAATTCGATCGCCTGACTTCCATGCGCAAATGTGGATCCATCGGCGCCACTACCCACCATTACCTTGATGCCGTTGGTAGCCGTCGCCATCGTCACGGCCTTCTCAAAAATCGGAATCATGCGGTACTTTCCGCCCGTATTCTTGCTGTCGTTGTCGTCCATATACGGTTCCGTATAGCGAACGATCGTCGGGTCATAGTAGAGACCCTTCTTCACCATCATGTCGGCCTGCTCCTGATTGAGGCCAAATGCGTGCTCGATGGTGTCGCATCCGGCAATGATTGCGTTCTTCTGTCCCTCGCCGCCATAGACATGGCACGCAGTCTTGTGGCCCAGACGATGCGTTTCATCAATCAGCGCCTGCAGTACCGGCATCGGATACGTGACGACATATTGCTGTTCGCCGCTTGCGCTGAATGAGTAGGCGCCTGCTGGAAAGAGCTTGATCCAGTCAGCGCCCCGTTCGATGTGCTCGCGCACCGCAGCTTGCGCTTGTTCGACCGAGCGCACGACGTTGCTGCGCAGCGGGTTTTCCGTTTCGCTGCCGGCCGGCGTACTTCCCCATACGATGCCGCGGCCCGACACCTGGAAACGCGGACCATCCAGCCGGCCTTCGTTGATCGCATTGCGAATGTCGATATCGGCATAGCCATTGCCGTGCGAGCTCATGTCGCGGGCCGCAGTGAAGCCGGCGCGCAGGTCCGCTTGCAGGTTATGGATAGCGATGAGTGTAGACGTCTCTCGCGACATGCCTGGTTTCGGATTGTTGAACATGTGCGTATGCGCATCGATAAGGCCCGGCAGCACCGTCGATTGAGACAGATCGATCACCTGCGCTCCGGCAGGAATCCTGATCTCAGATTCAGGACCGATCGCGGCGATACGCTCGCCCTCTATCAATACAACTTGTTTGCTCAGTATGCGGCCGGTTTTACTGTCAAACAGTCGGCCTGCGCGAATTGCTATGGTTCGTGCAGCGGGAGCGCATTGCTGGACGCCGCCGTCGGATCCGACGCATGGCGTGGGGCCAGCACCGCGCCATGGCGCTGGCGGCACGGCAAGCTGCGCGCATACCGACGTCGCCAGCAACAAGGTGCCGAATGCCGTCAACGCTGATGTATGTCGCATGAGACACCTCCGTTTCAAAGAATAGAAGATGAAGGGTATTACACGCTGCATCGTGTCGTAGTTCAAGAGCCGCTGTTGATGCAAGCCTACTCGGTCGTCATGCCGGCGGCTTTAGTGATTTTCGCATTGCGCACGAGCTCGTCTTTGATGAGCCGCGCAAACTCGTCGGGGCTTCCGGGATCCGGATCGCCGCCTTGTGCGATAAGCGCTGCTTTGGTCTCAGGCATCTTGAGCGCCGACGTCACTGCAGCATTGATGCGGATGACAATGTCGCTGCGGGTGCCCGCGGGAACGAGAATTCCGTACCATGACTGCACCTGATAGCCCGGCAGTGCCGTTTCGGCGATAGCGGGAATTTCCGGAATCGACGCATGCCTTCGCAGGCTCGTCACACCTAATGCGCGCAGCCGCCCGGAACGATGATACGGAACGCCGCTCGGTATGGCGGGAAACGACAGATCGAGCTGTCCACCGATGAGATCGACAAACGCAAGGCCGACACCTTTATACGGAATATGCGTGATGCTGATATTCGCCATGCTCTTGAACACTTCGGCAGCAAGATGCGACGCGCTGCCGAGGCCGCCCGAACCGTAATTCAAGTGTCCCGGGCTTCTTGCGCGCGAGCGCGATCAGCTCGGCCGCTGACTTGGCGGGAACCGATGGATGAACCATGAGCAATTGCGGCGCCCGCACCACGAGCGTTACGGGAGCAAAGTCTGCAACGATGTCATACGGCACATGCTTGACGATGCTCGGCGTAACCGTGTGTTGCGATGTTCCAAGCAGCCAAGTGTGGCCATCGGGCGGCGCTTTCGCCACGAGCTCGGCGCCAATCGTCGCGTTGCCGCCGGCGCGGTTATCGACGATCACTTGCTGGCCGAGCAGGTCTGAAAGCCGCGGTGCGAGCAGGCGCGCCACGGTGTCGGCGCCGCCCGCCGGCGGCACGGGCACGATGAATCGTATGGTGCGAGTCGGGTAGTTCTGCGCGGTTGCGCTACCTGCGCCCATGATGAAGGCGATGCTCGTGATGACCGGACGCAAGTTCAATTGATCCTGGTCCTCGCGCCTTTAATGAGCTTTGCCCATTTGTCGATGTCCGTGCGAATCACGCGCGCAAATTCTTCAGGCGTATTGCCGATAGGCTCGATGCCCTGAGCGGTGATCGCCGCGGCAACTTCCGGAGTGCGTATCACTTTGACGATCGCATCGTGGAGTCGATCAATGATCGCGCGCGGCGTGCGCGCCGGCGCAAGGATGCCATTCCAGCCGACGACCTCATAGCCGGGCAGGCCCGCTTCAGCGATCGTCGGAACGTCGGGAATTACGGCCAGACGATTTTTGGTACTGACACCGAGCGCACGCACGCGGCCTGCTTTCATCTGCGGAATCGCCACCACCGGCGCACTGAAGTAAGTTTGAATTTCGCCACCGATGAGAGCTGTCATCACCTGCGGGGCGCCTTTGTATGCTATTTGCACAAGGCGCGCGCCCGACATCGCGGAAAACATTTCGGCGCTCAAATCGCCGAGACTGCCGCGTCCGACGACACCATGATTGAACTGACCGGGTTTTTCGCGCGCCTGTGCGATCAACTCCTTGACAGTCGTCACCGGCAGCTTCGGATTTACCAGTAAGACCTGCGTCACCGATGTCACCATCGTAATCGGCGCAAAATCTTTGATCGTGTCATACGGCAAGTCTGAATAGAGAAGCGGATTCACCGGATGGGACGGAAACGCCATCAAAAGCGTGTAACCGTCGGGCGCCGCTTTGGCGACTATGTCCGAGCCTACTATGCCACTCGCGCCGGTCCGGTTGTCGACGATGACCTGCTGGCCGAGCGGCGCTTTGAGCTTCTCTGCGACTACACGCGCAAAGGTATCTGTATTACCGCCCGCGCCCGTCGGGACGACGAGACGTACCGGCCGGCTTGGATAACTCTCGCCAGCGTTCGCAGACTGCATGACCACGATCGAGCACATAGCGGCAAAGAACAATGCAACGTTCTTGATCGCGCCGCGCGTGAACCAAGGGACCAATCGCCCTCCGGCAGAAGAGCGGCAGATGAAGCGAGCGCTAAGCGGCATCATGAATTGAACGGCCAATGCGATATCTACGATGCAACTCAACGCAACATCAGCGCCGTCAAATCACGGACGTTGTCCACGTGCTCGATATCAAGCGCCATCTCAATGATGCGCTCGGTGCGATCAGCAGGCCACTGCGCGAACTCCGCGCAGCCGCGAACTTTGTCGGCAACTTGTTCTTCAGTCATCGGCAACGGCGGACTGCCGCGTGCAAAATCGACGCGCGCTGATAATTTCCGGCCGTCTTTCAAGCTCACTTCGAGAAACGTCGCGAGCAACGGATAGCGATTCGCCGCCGCCTCCTCGTCGCTGTAGCACGTGTAGTCGATCTTGCCGATCGCTGCCTGAATGTCAGGACGGTTGACGACTTCGTCGGTGAACTCGGCGAGACCGGCCTTGCCCAGCACGAGTATCGAAGCGAGGCAAAACTCCATGCTGAACTTGCCCTGCAAGCCGGTTGCCGGCTGGTGATAGGTGAGGTTGCCCGGCAACAGCTTGTTCGTCTTTACGCCGATGCGATCGACCTGCGCCGCCACTATCGAGTGTTCATGCATGATGCGCTCGAGCTCGCACATCGCCGGGATGCGTGAGCCTGCCCGAGGGAAAAGGCTTGATCGCAATGCTCGCGTCAGTAGCAAAAGTCCACGGCTTGCCGAGCGTTTCAAGCAGAACGCTGTCGTCACATGTTCCCGCGTACGCGGCGAAAAACCCGCGGGGGCCTTCGAGCACCGTCGGCGCAGATGTGTAGCCGAGCGCCGCAAGCTCGCTGGCCAGTACGCCGCTTTCCGCCCCGCGGCCCGCATGCAGAGGCTTGGCCATCGTGCCAAAATTTTCGCGCACGCCGGCCGCTCCGCTTCCCGCGATGCCCAGCGCAGTGAGCGTTACATCCGGTCGAGCGACGCTGTAAATTGCATATCGCGGCGGTTGCACCGAAGACACCTATCGTGCCGCTCGAATGAAAACCGCGGCCGTAATGTGCACCGTCCGTCGCGATGCTGATCTTGCAGCTCACCTCGACACCCACGTTGAACGCCGCCAGCACGTCCGGCCCGGAATAGTTTCCGGCATCTGCCGCGGCGAACAATGCTGCCGCCACCGATGCAGAGGGATGTATGCGGCTTGGATTGTGCGTGTCGTCGTAATCGTCGGAATGCATGGCCGTGCCGTTTGCCAGGGCGGCAAAGCGCGCGTGCGTACGCATGTCCGATCCAAATATCGTGCTGCTGCCGCCGACGCATCCCAGTGACGCGATATGACGCCGCAACAGAATGGTGCCTTCAGCGACGGAACCTGCGAAAGCAAGTCCCAGACAATCGAGCACCGCTTTGCGGCTGAGCGCGATAACGTCAGAGGGAATATCTTCGTAACGTGTGCTCGCCGCGAACTGCGCGACGCTCCGCGTCAGCGGCGGAGCATCGGCGGATTTGTTCTCGTTAGTCCGCACGGGCGCCTGACATGTTCACCACCTTTGACCATTTCGTCATTTCGGTTTTGATATACGCGCTGAATTCTTCCGGCGTACTTGACGCAACGTCGGCGCCTTCGGCGGACAAGCGCTCGCGCGTTTCGGGCAAGGCAAGAATGCGTTTGACCTCACTGTTCACTCGCCTGATGATAGCGCGCGAAGTGCCTGCCGGCGCAAAGAGTCCGTACCACGCGACGACTTCATAGCCGGGCACGCCGCCTTCTGCGACGGTCGCAACATCGGGCAACGCTGGCGAGCGTCGCGGACCTGTGACGCCGATGGCGCGCAAGCGCCCTCCCTTCACCTGCGACTGCGCCGAAACCATCCCAAGGAAGAATAGCTGCACCTGCCCGGCAATAAGATCGGTCATCACCGTTCCGAGATTCTTATACGGAACGTGGGTGAGCTTGATCCCGGCCATCGATTGAAGCAGCTCAGCGGTGAGATGACTGGCGCTGCCGGTGCCGAGTGATGCGTAGTTGAGTTGTCCTCGCTTGCTCTTCGCAAGCGCCACGAATTCGCGCGTGTTCGTAACGCCCAGCGATGCGGGCGCCACCATAACATAAGGCGCGGTGGCAACGAGCGTGATTGGAGAGAAGTCGCGCACCGTATCTACCGTGAGCTTCTTGTACAGAGCGGCATTGATTGCGATATTCGCGGTATTGCCCATCATCAGCGTATAGCCGTCGCGCGGCGCCGTCGCCGCGATCTCAGTGCCAATGACGCCGCCGGAACCGGCGCGATTATCGATGACGACCTGCTGCCCCCACGCATCGCTCAATTTCTGTCCGACGGCACGCGCGAAAACATCGGCTGAGCCGCCGGCGGAGAACGGCACCACAATGCGGATTGGACGAGCTGGATACTGTTCAGCAAACGCCAAGCTGAACCACAAAGCGATCAGGACCATTGCGCCCGGCGCGAGCACACGCCTGAATTGTTTCATGAACCGATGGTAACTGCGTGCGTGGACGTGGCGCAATATACAATTCGCCTTCGTTAACGGAGTGCGCGCTTGCCCTATCTCGATCTGACACCCGATTTTCAGCTTTACTATGAAATCGACGATCATACGGATGCGTGGACCAAGCCGGACACGATCGTGATGGTGCATGGCTTCACCGAGAATACGACGGCATGGCGGGCATGGGTGCCGCATCTTGCGCGTCATTACCGCGTGATCCGGTTCGATCAGCGCGGATTCGGCCGTTCGACACCCGTGGCGCGCGACTTCACATTCACGACGGAACTCCTCGTCGACAACGTCGCTCGCCTAATCAGCGCGCTTAGCAGCGATCCGGTGCATGTCGTCGGCGCCAAAAGCGGCGGTCTGATCACCATCGAGCTCGCCGCGTTGCGGCCGCATCTGGTGCGCACGATTACCCTCGCGTCGACGCCGCTCGCACCGCCCGAGCCGCAAAACTGGCTCGAGCATATGGAGCAGCATGGCATGCGAAGCTGGGCACGCATGACGATGCCGCCGCGTCTCGGCAGCAAAATGCCGCCGCGCGGTATTGATTGGTGGGTCGATATGATGGGAAGCACGGCGATCGACACTGCGCACGTGTATCTGCGCTGGGTCAGCACCATCAACGTCGCGGCCGATCTTCCACTGGTGAAATGTCCCGCGCTTGTGTTGACGACCGAGACGCCGCGTCGCGCATATAGCCGATCGGACATGGACATTTACCGGGAACGGCTGCCGCAGGCCGAAATCGCCGCGCTGCCGGTAGACGGCTATCATGTCGCCGCGACGGACCCGGATGAATGCGCGCGCATCACGCTCGATTTCCTGCGGCGCCATACCTGACTTTGACAATATGCTTGTCGCCAGTGCACGCTTGTTGCCAGTGCACGCTTGTTGCCAGTGCACATCAGGCAGCCGTTCGTATAAACCGCCTTGAAGCGGGTCGCCATCGGAGGAAAGTACATGAAGCGCATCCTGTTTGTCGCAGCTTTGCTTGCGTTCGCATCGACAGCATACGCACAGCAGACTTATCCCAACCGGCCGCTGCGTATGATCGTGCCGTGGCCGCCGGGGCAGGCCACGGATCTCGTCGGACGTGTGATGGCTCAGAAACTGTCGGAAGTGCTCGGCCAGCAGGTCGTGGTCGACAACCGCGCCGGCGCGGGCGGCATGATCGGCACTGACGTTGCCGCCAAGGCAACGCCTGACGGCTACACGCTGCTCGCGGCGTCGAGCGGCCCGGTGACGATCAATCCATTGCTGCAGAAAGCGGCTTACGATTCTGAGCGCGAGCTCGCGCCCGTGGCAAACGTTTGTCTGTCGCCTTATCTGCTCGCGGTCAGTCCGCAGTTCCCTCCGGCCAACGCGCGTGAGTTTATCGCGCTGCTCAAGGCGAGTCCCGGTAAGTACACGTTTGCATCTTCGGGGACGGGCGCGACCGGACACCTCGTCGCCGAATGGTTCAACAGTCTGGCGGGCGTGCAGGTAACGCATGTTCCGTACAAGGGCGCAGTGCCCGCGCTGACCGATGTCATCAGCAGTCGAGTCGCCTACACATTCGAGACCGTTGCCGCGACCCTGCCGCACGTCAAGGCGGGGCGGCTGAAAACCTATGGCATTTCACTCGGCAGAAGTACGCCGATTGCGCCCGGCGTCGAACCGCTCGCCTCTATCGCCGATCTGCCGGGATTCGATGCCGCGGCATGGATAGGCGTGATGGTCACGGCAGGCACGCCGAAGCCGGTCGTCGCACGACTCGCCGCCGCAGTAGAGACTGCAATGCAATCGCAGGAAGTAAAAGACCGTCTTTTCTCGGTCGGTGTCGATCTCGATTACCGTCGTCCGGAACCGTTCACGCACTATCTCAAAGAGCAGCAGACGCGTTATAAGGAGATCATCAAGCGAGGCAATATCCGCATCGAGTGATGTTCACCGCGGACAAGACAGCACTGCATCAGACAATTTTAGTGCTGCTCACCGTCGAATGATGAGAGTTGAAATGCGCAGGGCGACCGCGTCTGCGTGCCTTACGCTGATAGCAGCAACAGGCTTACTGCACGCACAAACGTATCCGTCGAGATCGATTACGGTCGTCGTGCCATCGGTCGCCGGCGGACCGACCGATCTCGTAGGGCGAACGGTCGCACAAATTCTTTCTGAAAATCTCAGCCAGAATGCAGTGGTGGACAATCGCGCGGGCGCCGGCAACACACTCGGCGCCGAATATACGGCGCGCGCAAAACCGGATGGCTATACGCTGACCATCGGCAGCCCGAGCTCACATTCAATTGCGCCTGCGATTTATCCGAAGCTGCCGTACGATCCGGTGCGCGACTTCACGCCCATAACGCTGCTCGCGACTGCGCCGCTGCTGCTGGTTACACATCCGGCGCTGCCGGTTAAGAACGTCAAGGACCTGATCGCACTCGCCCAGGCGAAGCCGGGCCAGTTGAATTACGGATCAGGCGGCAGTGGAACGACAGGACATCTCACCGCGGAATATTTCAAATCGGTGACCGGTATCAGCGCCATTCATGTCCCCTATCGCGGAGTCGCCCCGGCGACCGTCGATCTGCTATCGGGTCAGCTTCAGTACATGTTTCACATACTCAACATCGGCGTCATCTACGTAAATTCGAAACAGCTGAGAGGCCTCGCGATCACCGGCCGCCAACATTCCGCGCTCGTGCCGGCTGTGCCGACGATGACTGAAGCCGGGCTCAAAGGCTTTGAGGTCTACACGTGGTACGGATTGATGGGACCGCAAGGCTTGAGCCGGGACGTGGTAGACAAACTACATGCCACGATGAGCAAGGCGCTCGTCATGCCTGACAACAAAAAGCGCTTCGAGCAACAGGGACTCGATATCGTCGGCGGTAAACCGGAAGAACTTGCAAATCTTATGCGCGATGAAATCGTACGTTGGAAAAAAGTCGCGACGGATTCGGGCGCTAAGGCGGACTAACGACTGCGTACCGACGACACATCATCGATGTGAAGAAACGCGTGATGACGAATGCAAACCGCGTCTGTCGCCGATGAATCCACACATTACCCTTCTCACCCTCGGCGTCGATGATCTCGAGCGCTCGGTAGCTTTCTACCGCGACGGCCTCGGGTTCACTACCAGGGGCATCATCGGCACAGAGTTTGAGAACGGCGCTGTCGCATTCTTCAATCTTGAATCCGGACTGAAACTGGCGCTCTGGCCGCGTCGCAGCTTGTCCGCCGATAGCGGTGTGCCGATGCAACAATCAAGCGCACTCGAGATGTCGCTTGGTCACAACGTGTCGTCAGAGAGCGAGGTCGACACTGTCATGCGTCAAGCTGAGCAGGCGGGCGCGAGGATCGTCAAACCAGCGCAGAAGACTTTTTATGGCGGCTACGCAGGCTACTTCCAGGATCCGGACGGCCACCTGTGGGAAGTGGCATTCAATCCCGGCTTTGCGTCGCTTGGTTGAGAAGCGCCACGCCGAAGGTCGGCCGCGTGTGCGGCTGGCGTATCATGGTTAACATTCGATCTGCAGATCTCCAACCCAGGTCGTGAGCAGGCAATGTTTAGGGAGGTACGCGATGGCCGCTGATGGCAAGTATTGGTTCCCCGCAAAGCGCCGCGGATGGGGCTGGGGCTTACCGAACGCGTGGCAAGGCTGGCTCGTCCTCACCGCCTTTGGCGGCCTCGTGCTTGCCGGCGCGTTAGTGCTTTTGCCCACCGCCGGACCGGCGAAGTTCATCGCGTATTGCGCGTCGCTTTGCATACTTCTCGTCGCCGTCTGCTGGGCGAAAGGTGAGCGCCCGCGCTGGCGTTCGCATCCGCAATGAAGTCCGCAGCGTGTTTGTGCCTTGAGTCGCTGTTCGAGGACTGATGATGGTGTCGATAGATTCGGATCTACATTCTTACTACTCGGCGCGCGCTCCGGAATACGACAATGTTCATCTCAAGCCGGAGCGCCAGGCAGATTTACGCGCGATCGAACAATGGCTGCCGCCAATCTTTGCCGGCGCGCACGTCCTCGAGGTCGCTTGCGGCACAGGTTATTGGACACAGTTCATTGCGCCGGTGGCGTCGCACGTGCTCGCCGTCGACGCCTCGATCGAGACGATGAACATCGCGCGAGGCCGGGTACCGGAAGACCGGGTCGACTTCGTCGTCGGCGATGCATACGCTCTTCCCAGATCCGCCGGGAAGTTCGACGCGGCATTTGCGGGCTTCTGGTTCTCACACGTTCCGAAGCCACTACGGGTCGAGTTCCTGCGCGGCTTGAATTCGATGCTGAAGTCCGGCGCGAAAGTCGTCCTGTTGGACAACCGCTTCATTGAAGGCAGCAGTTCTCCGATCTCAGAGCAGGATGTCGATGGAAACACATACCAGTCGCGAAAGCTCATCGACGGCAGAACATACCGGGTGCTCAAGAATTTTCCATCCGAGACAGAATTGAAGTCATCGATAGACGGACTTGGTGCAAGACCAATGCTCACGACCTGGGACTTCTATTGGGCGTTCACATATGTTGCAAAAGGCTCGTCAGCGTAGTTCGACGGTGTTACGTGCCTGCGCAAGTCGCAACGGTTCGTCGCTTGAGCATGGTGGTCCGCTAAGCGCCCGCCGCGCTTCGAAACGCATACTCAGGATTTATCCTGACCAACGGTTGTCAAACTAACGTGACTTCTCCCGCCGGGTCGCTCAGGCGGCATATTGATGGCCGCGCTAGTAACATCCAGGCGTTGACAGATCGCGCAGCAACCTTAAGACAAGTAAAGGCGCAGTCCTGTTCGGGCCGTATGGCGTTCGATTACTCGCTCGATTTCTTAAATATCGATTTCCGCAAGCGTCCGGACCTTTACCGTGTTGGCAAGGGCGAGCAGGGCGTATTGCTCGTGGAACCGTACAAGAGCGAGATACTGCCACACTGGAAGTTCAAGACGCCGCAGATTGCACGGAAATCTGCCGCCGTGATTTACAGCTTGTTTCTCGATTACAAAGCAAAACGGGACTTTGTCGGGATGGATATGGCTCGCAAGTTTTTGCAGATGGGTTACACGCGGTCGAGGCGGTACGCGAATCACAAGTCCGGACGTAAGTACGTCCAAGGCACGCGAGCGATATTGCCGCGGGATGAAGACGCGACAAAGGCAGAGTCCGCGAGAATATTCTACGAGAAATGGCGCCGCGCGCAGGAAGACAAGACGTATCTACAGTTGAAGCAGAAACATCGCGTAAAGTATGAGACAGTAGGTCAAACGAGGAGCGTATTTCCAGCTGAATGAGATCAACAACCGCGACTGCGGGCGTTGCCGCGATTCCCGTCTAACGATCGGCGCAGACGGGTTATGTTTACACGCCTGAAACGAGCGCTTGTAAATTAGTTAATCCATAAATCAAATACAGCATGCACTATCATCATCTGCCACGCGTCGCAAATCACCATGCAAGCTAAGTTTTGGGGAACACGGGGCTCGCTCCCGAAGCCGGGACCGACCACAGCGCGCTACGGCGGCAACACGTCGTGTGTTGAGGTCCGCTGCGACTCAGGCGAGTTAATCGTGATCGACTGCGGAACGGGCGCGCACGGCCTGGGCCAGCAACTGCTGCGCGAAAAGCGCAACTTACATGGCCACTTGCTTATAAGTCATACGCACTGGGATCATATACAGGGCATTCCGTTTTTCGCGCCACTTTTCAGTGAGGGAAGTACCTGGGACATCTACGGTCCTCGCGGCTTGTCGCACAGCCTGCGTGCCACGCTTGCCGGCCAGATGGAGCACACCTATTTTCCGATTTCGCTCGATCAATTTGACGCGAGGATCAACTACCACGATCTCGTCGAAGGGGTGTTTTCGATTAATGAAGTGAACGTCGTCGCCCGCTATCTTAATCATCCGGCGTTGACGCTCGGCTACCGCATCGAAACCGATGGCGCGAGTGTCGTGTATTGCTGCGACCATGAGCCACATTCCGTCGAAATGGCTAGCGGGGACACGCAGCTTACGGGTATGGATCGACGCTATGCGGGTTTCGTGGCGGGTGCCGATCTCGTCATTCACGACTCTCAGTACACGGCGCAAGAATACCCGTCCAAGATCGGTTGGGGGCACAGCCCGGTCGAATACGCAGTCCGCGTTTGCGAAGAGGCCGGCGTCAAGCAACTGGCTATAACGCACTACGACCCGCTGCGTGATGATGATGCGGTCGACCGCATCCTTCGCGGCGTTCGCCAGCGTCTGCGCGAGCGTGGATCGCCGCTTGAAGTTCTCGCCGCCGCCGAGGGCCTCACATTGAATGTGATACGTGATCCGGATGCCAGCTCGGACTCTGCGCGAGAACGTTTCGGCGCAGACACCGCACTTGACGCGTCGTCTCTCGAGCGGCCGGTGCTGCTGAGTATTGCCGATAGCGGCATAACTGCGCTTCTCTCGCAGGCCCTCGCAATGGAAAGTCTTCCTTATCGGGTCGTCAACGAGGGCGAAGATTTGGCGCACGTCGTCAGAGATGAGAACGCTTCACTCGTCATCATTGAGCACAATCCGCCGGTCATGGACGGGCTCGCAGTTGCTCGCGCCATAAGAGACGGTGAACAGGACAACGAGGTACGTGTTCCGCTGGTACTTGTCACCGCAGACGCGAAAGCCCCGGCCTCAGAAAATACCGTGGCGACTGACTGGCTGGTCATGCCCTTCAGTCTCAGTTACGCGCGAACGGTAATTCGGTCCTGGGTCCTGCGTGCCGCCTGCCGCTGGGTCCGGGCGCGGGAACCAGACGATGAAGCCAGGCGGCTGGCTGCACTTCGCGAGCTCGCGATTCTCGACACGCCCGTCGAGGAGCGGTTCGACCGCCTGACGCGAATCGCCGCTGCTGCGCTCGGCGTGCCGATCGCGCTGGTCAGTCTGGTCGACAGCGACCGCCAATGGTTCAAGTCGAGCACGGGTCTCAAAACCCGCGAGACATCGCGCGAAGCCGCGTTCTGCGCTCATGTCGTGCAGGACTGCCAGGAAATGGTGATTGAGGACACTTTGCTCGACGATCGCTTTGCCGATAATCCGCTCGTCGTCGGCGGCCCGCGAATTCGCGCCTATACGGGCACTCCGCTGATTCTCGACGACGGCAGTTGTATCGGTACGTTCTGCGCAATCGATACGCGTCCACGGGAATTCAGCGACACTGAACTCGCGACGCTGCGCGATCTGCGCGATTTAGCTCTAGAGGAAATCAAGCGTGTACACGTCTAGATGGCATCGCCTATTGCCGCTGTTGATGCGCACACAACTGTACTCCAACGCCCCGTAGTTACCGCTTCCTTCTGCCGTCTCCGTCGGCATCGAGCTCCGGATAGTGGCGAAAGATGCCTTCTTCATTGAAAGGCAAACGACGCGGTGACGCCAGATAGGCCGCGATGCGCGGCAATGCCGCGACGCGCTCGCTAAGACCGGTCACCAGCGGATACTTTCGCCGCGCAGTTCTCATCGCTCGTGGAAATGCATAGCGCAAGCCGTGCACGATCTGGAACAGGGACAGATCGACGTACGCCAATTTGCTACCCGCAAGATATCGGTTCGTCTTCGAATTCCTTTTAATCACTTTTTCGAAATAGTCGAGATATTTCGGAATACGCTCTTCGCGAAAATCCTTCGCTTTGCGCCGTGCCTCCCGTTTCTGGTCTTCATAGTACAGCGATGAACCGACCGGGTGATGAGTGTCGTGGACTTCGCTGACCAGGTCCGCTATGGTCAACTGGAGTTCGTGAACCCACAGCTTGCCCGCTTCTTCCCGCGGCGCGAGTCCGTGGCGATCGCCGAGAAAGAGAAGAATGTTAGCGGTCTGTGCTATCACCAGGCGTCCGGCCTTTAGAAAAGGCGGCGCGAACGGCGGACGCTGTAGTTTTGGATCTGCGAGCGACCGCATCAGCGCAGCTTCGCCGTCGTGGCCGCGCGCAACATCTTTGTAATCGGCACCTGCCTGTTCGAGCGCCAGGCGTACGAATTCACCGCGTCCCTGAATCGTCGGCCAGTAGTCGCAACTCATAGCGCATAAGCGGCTCGCCTCCAATCGTCGACAATGCGGCAAAATCGTTGCATGGCAGCCCGCTAGCGTCAACGCCACGTATAGTCACGGGACCCTCTGACCCGGCGAGCGCAGGACAGCGTATGACATGCCTTTCGTCGTTGGTCTGACACGGTTGAATGAACCGGGGCAGCTTTTTATATTCAGACGGTTGTGGATGCGGCCGCAACATGAACGCTCCACTTTTTATCAGGAGAACGCATGCCGGTAAGGTGGATTGTGGCAGCCGACCAGAGCCGCGCACGCATATTCGAGGTGGCGCCAGACGGACCAAAGGACGTCTCGTGGTTTAACACGCGTATTATCGACGCTTATCTCAAGAGCAAGCATCTGGGCGCCTGACGAACGTGCACTCCATATATTGCCGCTGCTGCCGCCGCCCGTTCGGCATGGAGACACCCGTATATATCGAGGGCGTCTGGCTCGCGCGCTGCCCGCGCTGCTTATCGCGCAATACGCTGCAGGCGTGCTGGATAAAGAAGGATCCCAGTCCGCGCTTCGTCGCCACCGCGCTGCTTGACAGCGGACCGCGCCGGATCAGAGTGGTCCACTAGCGGCGTAAGCCGATAAGCGTTGTTCGCTTTGTCGCGCCGCTGATTGGAATGCGGACTACGAGTGTTTCATGCGGATTCCGACGTGAATCACCGAACCGCTTGCCCGCAACGCCTTTCTCAGTGGTGGGCCTGCTTGTTTCGAGCGGCTACTTAAATCAAAGGAGAGACAATGAAGACAAAGTCATTACTCACAGGTATGGCGCTCGCCGGTACAATGCTGGCAACTGCGGCTGTCTACGCGCAGAGCAGCGGGGCCGGCAGCACTTCCGGTGGTAGCTCGGGCGGGTCGTCGACAATGGACCGCTCATCGGGCGGGGCGAGCGACTCAACGGGCTCCGGCTCGAAGAGCGGTACTTCAGGCTCGACCAAGGGATCATCGTCGAAATCCGGCACATCATCATCCGGCACCGGATCATCGAGCTCTGGATCGTCTGATACCGCAACGGGCGCAAGCGGCAGCAGCAGTGGCGGCAGCAGCTCGAGCGGCGGCAGCTCCGGCATGGGCGGCTCGTCCTCAGGTATGGGTTCCGGTTCCTCGAAAGGGTCGGGCTCGTCCTCCGGTAGCAGCAGCAAGTAGCATTGCCATAACAGCGACAGTCTAGTACGTCGCGAACAACAAGAAGGCTGCGCGATGCGCAGCCTTTTTTGTTGCAGCAGCGTGTGCTGCGCCGCTCGTCTTGCGACGCCCTCGTCGGCCTGCGTGAGCGGATCGCCGGCCTGGCCTATTTTTGGGCGGCTGCCTGGTCAGCCATCCATCGCCTCCGCAACTCGAGACACTCCTGCTCCAGCATTCCGGTCACGACGTCGAGCGGCCGGCGGGTCATCGCGAGAAAGCTTTCGACCGAATATGCGCCTGTATCCTGACGCTTAAGTGCTGCATGACGTGCGCCGAGCACGACACGCGCAATCTTCGCTTCCAAAATCATCCATAGACACATCGGACACGGCTCGAGCGTCGAATAAAGGGTCGCGCCGGAGAGCTCCAGCGTGCCAAGATCCCGGCACGCGACGCGGATCGCCGCGACCTCGGCGTGTGCGCTCGGATCCATATCGGCGAAAACGGTGTTACGCCCTGTCGCGATTATGGTGTCGTCACGAACGATAACGGATGCAACCGGCCGATTACCCGCAGCGTATGCTTTGCGCGCGTCTTCGAATGCAAGCTGCATGTAATGTAGATGGTCCATGACCTCGCCTCTTTAGAAGATGGCGGCATCTTCGCACATTTGATGCGTAGCGGCCGAGCGCTCGCACGCGTCACCGGGAATATGCGACCATACGAAGCATCCATTCTGATTCGAGTCATGTGAACATCCGTCGAGCTACCTCGGCATTCTGCATAGCGCTCACCGCAAGCGCGCATGCACAGACGCCGCCATCGTCCTCATACCCTGCGCGTCCCATCCGCGTGATGGTGCCGTTTTCGCCAGGCGGCGCATCGGATCTGGCGGCACGCGTGGTGGGCCAGAAGCTCGGTGAGCGGCTGGGCCAGCAAGTGGTGATTGATAATCGCTCAGGAGCTGGCGGCGTGATCGGCGCGGAGCTGGCCGCAAAGGCGCCCGCGGACGGCTACAACCTGCTCATGGGCTCGTCCACGGAGATCGCCATCAATCCGCATTTGTACAAAAAGCTCAACTACGATACGCTGCGCGACTTCGCCGCTGTTTCGCATGTGGCGTCGACTCCATTGTTGATCGTCGTGCATCCGTCGCTGCCCGCAAAGACCGTCAAAGAACTCATCGCGCTCGGCAAGTCACGCCCGGGTCAATTGTTCGCTGCATCGTCGGGCAATGGCGCGTCGACGCATCTCGCAATGGAGCTCTTCAAAGTCGCTGCTAAGGTCGACTTTGTGCATGTCCCGCACAATGGCAGCGGGCCGGCGGTGGTCAGCACGATGACCGGCGAATCGCAGATTTACTTCGGCGCCATGCCGGCAGTTCTGCAGCAGGCCAACTCCGGGAAACTGCGCGCGCTGGCGATAACAAGCGCACAGCGGCGTTCGGCGGTACCCGATATTCCAACGGTCATCGAAGCCGGCGTCCGCAACTACGAAATACTGATATGGAATGCGCTCTTTGCGCCGCGCGGCACCCCGCCCCCAGTGATTACACGGCTGAACGCGGAAGTCGTGAAAATTCTCGATCTGCCCGATGTGCGCGAGTCATTCGTCAGGCAGGGCGCCGAAGTATCCGCAAGCACGCCGGAACAGTTGAGTGCATATGTAGCTTCAGAGTACGCGAAATGGGGCAAGGTCGTCGCGGCATCGGGCGCGAAGCTGGATTGATGCCCCGAACGCGGCCGCTATTCCGGCTTGATGCCGGCCGCTTTGGCGACTCGCGCCCACTTCTCCGTTTCAGCGCGAATGTACGCCCCGAATACCTCAGGCGTACTCGCAATCACTTCAGCGCCGTCATTCGCAAGACGGGCCGATATTTCCGGCGTGCGCAGGACGGCCACGGCCTCGCGATTGACGCGCGCGATGATTTCCTTCGACGTCCCGGTCGGCGCCAGCAGGCCGTACCATTGCAGCGATTCGTAGCCGGGCACGCCGGCTTCGGCGATTGAAGGCACATCCGGCGCACTGGCAACGCGCTTCGCGCTCGTCACGCCCAATGCACGCAATTTACCGCTGCGCACATGCGGCATCGTTCCCAGCATTGACGCGACAGTCACCGAGACATGGCCTGACACGAGCGCGATGATGGATTCGCCGCCGCCCCGATATGGAACGTGCAGCATGCGCGTGCCCGTCATGAAGAGAAAAAGCTCCATGCCCATCTGCGGATTGGTCCCGAAACCCGGCGACGAATAGGCCACATCGCCAGGCCGCGCCTTCGCGAGCGCAATCAGTTCCTTCACATTGCGCACAGGAAACGACGGATGCACTGCGAGCACCAGCGTCTGTATCGCCGCGTGCGTGATCGGAGTGAAGTCGCGCAGCGCATCGTAGGGAACATGCTTGAAGGTCGCCGGGTTGATGGCGAGCGTGCTGATGCCCATGACGAGCGTATGACCGTCGGGCGGCGCTTTCGCTGCGATCTCGCCGCCAAGCATCGTGCTTGCACCGGCGCGGTTATCGACTATGACCTGCTGGCCGAGCCGCTCGCCGAGACCCGGCGCGATGGACCTTGCGACGACATCCGCGCCACCCGGCGGGGACGTCGGCACAATAATCCGGATTGGACGCGTCGGGTAAGCCGGCTGGGCGCACGCTATGTGACTCGCTAAGGAAACGCACACTGTGAGAATGGCAAAAGCAGCCGGCAAAATCTTCATCTGCGCTCGTTTCATCATGACCTGCTCCGCCGCACGGCTGTGTCGCGCACAACGACCGAGTCCGCGCCGTATCTCGGTGCGACGATGATCGCCGGCATTATGCGCCCTCGACACTGCGCATTCTAAGCACGCGCAAGAATGACACGAAAAGTATGGCGAGTGCAGCGGCTTGCACAACGTGATACACGGCATCGTGATTGAAGTAGACCGGATGTATGCCGATTCTCAGGAATTGAAGCGCCGCTGCTACGAATGAAATGACAATGCCGGTGAACATCCAGAACCACTGCATCGCACTTGTCCGCCGCCAGCGCGCGAATGAGATAACCGCCAGGGCAATCATGGGCGGCACATAGAACGCAATGATGATTTTGAACTGGTGACTTACGAGTACCAGCATGCACATGAACACGAGCAAATTAATGCAGGCAAAAGCCGGCAGCGCTCTGCGCAATCGCTCGCTATCGAGCAGCAATGCGTCGATGTACCAAACAACGATTGAGGCGAGCCCTATCGATAGTCCAATTAATAGCCAGATCGCAAGGCCTGGCGGCGTTGCCGTCTTCGCCGGAAAGAAAGCGTGATACAGAGCACCGAGCAATGACGCGATCGCGAGCATCGCAAACAGCGCGCCAAACAGCCGCTGCAACTGCGCCGCCGATGACTTGAATCGTATGAGCAGCCAGGCAAACAGCGTCGATTCGAGGAATAGCAGGAAGTCGGTGGCTGCGACGTCGAACTCATGTAGCGTGATGCCTCCGAGTTCAAGAGTCATGCGGGCTGCCGGTCGGCTTATTGCGCGACGCCGTCACGCAGCGCTTTTGCCGCCATCGGCTCGTTCGATAGTCTTGATTTCAGCGAGTGGCTCAGCGCTCCAGCTATCGTAGGCAAAAATATATGACGCGGCAAACAACAGTGTGATGAGAAGAACAAGCGGGAACACCCGTTTTCATTCTTGTTGAGATCTCCGCAACGAACGCGCAGTCACGGCGCGTAAACCCAAAGGTCGAGCAGCACTGAGCATCCGGGCACTGGAATAAACGGGACTTCAACCGCGGAATACGGCAGATGCTGCCCGGGCAAATGCTGTTGCCATACCTGATAGGCTGGATAGAACTCGTTTAGGTCGGTGTGAAATTGCTGAATGCGCACGACGTTGGCGAGCGAAGTGCCGGCGGACGCACATATTTTCCGCGCATTGGTGAGCAGATAATCCATTTGCGCTTCAATGCTCGATCCAAAGTAAGGCTGCGCCGGATCGATCCGCGCCCTTTCAATGACGCCGTTGCTGTCGATGGCCACGAGCCCGGAGATGAACAGGAGATCGCCGGCATGCACCGCTTGCGTGTGGCCGGACCAGGCCGGCATCACCCCTGCGTCGATGAAGCGCGGGCGCGTCTTGCCTGCTGTCTTCAATGCGATCGCATTGATTTCCATGCGGCCTTCTTCAATCGCGAGTCCCGGCGTCGACATGGGAATGACGCTCGTCGCCGGCACGTTCTGCGGGAAGTGCGCGCGCCACACTTCGTTGAATGGGGCGAAGTCCGCAGGATCGCGCAGATAAACCTGGCACTTCACCATGTCGCCGAGCGAAGAAGCTGCCGCTTCGAGCGCGGGCGCCAGTTTCTGCGTGATGATGAATTCAGTCTCCAGCTTGACCGGCACGCCTTTCCACAAATGACCCGCAGGCAGCCTCACCTCCGGCGCGAGCCCGTCGGTCAGAACAAGCGCATCGGCAAGACGCCCCGCAACGAAGACAAAATCGCCGGCTGTCACGGCAAGGCTGTAGCCCGAGCTTTCGTGGATTGCATGTGCTTTGTGTCGCACATGCTCTACGTTCATGCCTTTGCCCGGAGCGACGGCGATCATCTCCATTTCGATGTCCTGGCCCTCGAGCAAAAAGCGCTGCTGAAGTATCGACGTGCTCGGTGGTATGTGTTCGCCGAGCGCGGCGCGGCGCGCGCCATGATAAGGCGGCACGGCGCGATAGTCGGTGTAATACTGATCAACGCGCACGATATCCGCGTAGCTCGCGCTGCGAGCGTTCAGCACGCGGCCGAGATTCGAGAATATTTGATCGGACTCGCGGCGGTGCTTGGAACTTTCCCATGAGGGCAAGCCTGAACGCAGTACTTTCGCCGCCATGCTGCCGGCCAAGTCATCATTACCCTTATGACCCGTCGCGAAAATCCAGGGGCCGGCCTTAACGCCGGGCGCGTAGCGGATACCGCCTTGCTCAATCGTAACAGGCAGTAATGCTTCGACTTGCGGCGCGACTGGTGTTGCCATGATGCTCACGGTTTTTGCAGCATTACGTTTCCGGCGTCGCACCCGCCTCTTTGATAAGCGGCGCCCAGCGTTGCACGTCTTCGCGCAGGTACTTGCCGAATTCGTCCGGCCCGAGATAGCGCGGCTCGCCGCCCGCGTTATAGATGCGCTCCTCGATATCGGGCATCTTCACGACGCGCGCGATTTCGGCGCTCATCTTGTTGATGATTGCTTTCGGCACGCCCGCGGGAAAGGCCGCGCCGGCGAAACCCGCCAATGTCTCGAACGGATAGCCGCTTTCCGCGAACGTCGGCACGTCCGGCAACACGCGCATGCGCGTTCGGCCCGCCAGCGCGAGCGCCTTCACACGGCCGGCGCGGATGTGGGGAAGCGAACCGGGCACATTGACGAAGACCGCGTCGACGCGGCCGCCCATGAGATCGATCATGCCGGCGGCGCTGCCGTTGTATGGTATGTGCACAGCGTCAAAACCAGCGACTTTTCGAAACAGCTCCATGGCGAGATGCTGCGCCCCGCCGGCGCCCGAGGACGCGTATGCAATCGACGGCTTCTTATTCTTCGCCCATGCGACGAAGTCTTTCGCAGTATCGACAGGCGTGCGCGCCTGCACGACCAGTAAACTCGGGTATTCCGCGATCAGGGCAACCGGCGCGAAATCTTTCAGGCCGAATGAAAGATTGGGAATCAGCGTGAGCTGCAGAGAGAGCGGCTGGCTGATGAAGCCCAGCGTGTAACCGTCAGGCGGCGCCTTTGCAACCAGCGCATTCGCGATGATGCCGTTAGCACCGGGCCGGTTGTCATAGACGAAGCCCTGATGCATCGACTCGCTGAGCTTCTGACCCACTGTGCGCGTGAGAATGTCCGAAACGCCGGCCGGCGGGAAGTCGATGATCCAGCGTATGGGCTTCGATGGATAATCCGTTGCAGCGCCTTGAGCGATGGCTTGCGCCGCGGATAGACCGAGCAATATTCCAAGCGTAAGGCGCAGCATGCGGCGCATGCAATTCCTCCTTTTTGAAACGGCCGGCGCGAGCGTCGCCGCTGGCAGCGATTATACTCAGCGTGATTGATGATGGATGGCGCCTGATTGCTCCAACAATTTTCTTATTGCCGCGCAAGACACGTGCGAAAACGTTCGTCTACTCGATTAGCAAACCAGTCGGTCGTCAGCTTGCGCGTGATTTTCGGACTTTGCAGTTGGATACGCGGCAGCACCGCTGCCGGCAACGGTTTACCGCTTATTTTCTCGCCGAGCGCGAACACGCGCGTATACAAGCGGGTTTTTTCAAAGTCACGCGTCTTTCCGAGCTCGAGGTCGCGATGTATGTCTGCGTTGCTCATATCAAGCCGGTGCGCGAGCATGCGCGCCGCAAGCTCGGTACCACCCGGCGGCTCGCTTGCTGGTCGGCCCTGCTCATAACGCAGCAAATCGCCGTCGAGCGCAATCGGTATGCCCGACAACTGAGTGACCGCATTCTGGAACGCAGCATTGCGGCTCGCATAGCGTCCCGCATTGAAATCGGCGAACCGGTAAATCGGACTGTCATAGGCGGCAGGGTAATCCAGCAAATGTGCGATGCCGAAGTACATGCCACCGCGGCGCGTGAATACCTCGTGGCGGATGGAACCGGTCACGGGATACGGATAGCCTTTTGCCGCCGCATGCGCTTCGGCGAAGGCGACGCTCACTTGCATGGGGCCGCCGGTACGAACAGGATTACGCTCGGCGAAAAATCTCTTGCCGAGCGGTACCATGTCGATGAAGTCCTCGAAAATTTCGCTCAACTGCAATTCGGTCTTCACGTTGTCGAGCCGCTCGTTATAGCTTTTGCCGTTTGGAGACGTCAGCGCAAGTGCAGCCATCACCACAAGCTTCGGCACTCCGGCGCGCTCGCGCTGCTTGTCGATTTCCTTCCATGCGATACCCGAAAGTCCGGGAATCGACGGGTCAACGCGGAATCCGGATTCCTGTTCGGTGATGGCAACAACGGAACATATATTTTCAGGCGTTGGCGCGATTTCCATCGCGGCGATTGCTGCGTAAATGTCGGTAGCCCATCCTGCCCGGTCGGGCACATTCGCCGGGACGAGCCGGCCAACGAGCGCGCGTCCTTCGGCGGCAGTCAAAGGACGTGTCGCGGGTGCTCGCGACGATTCATCCGAGGCACAACCCGCCAGCACGAGCGTGATGATCAACAGACAGAGCCAACGAAACGGTGATGCGGACACTCGTGAGCTCATGCGCTCTGGATATGTCAGCGCAACGTCAAGTTTCATCGGGCAGCTTGCCTCCTCTACCGTGCGTTTTCAACCGCGCTATCTCAGACAGATAATCCTATAACTGGTTGCACCTTCCGGAGGATACCGAACCGCGCACGATGAACGGGATTCCCGGTTGACGGCAGCGTTATAATTGCCACCGTGTCTCTTGGAATTTTAAAAGCATGATTCAAGTAAGCTTTCGCCGGTTACATCCATCTGTCGGCGCGGAGGTTAGCGCCATGGATCTGCGTAACATCACCGATCGAAGCACACTCGACCGGCTGCGCGATGGCATGGATGAATACGCGGTGCTCGTGTTTCGAGACCAGCCGTTCACCGACGCCGAGCAGCTCGCCTTCGCGCAGCGTTTCGACGGGGCAATCCATTCGAAAACCGGAGTGTCGGCGCTCGGCAGGAATCGCCTCGGCAATGAGGCGGTCTCGGATATTTCGAACATCGATGAGAGCGGTCAGATTCGCGGTCCGGAAGATCGCAGGCGCATGTACTCACTCGCGAACCGTCTATGGCATACCGATGCCTCTTTTCAGAAGCCCGCCGGCCGCTATTCGATGCTGTCCGCGCGCGTCGTGCCGCCGGTCAGAGCGGACACGGAATTTGCGGACATGCGCGCAGCCTACGACGCGCTTGATGATGCGACGAAAAACGAGATCCGGGATTTGACGGTGCATCACTCGATCGCTTATTCGCGGCAGACGCTGGGGTTCGAGTTCTCGCAGGCGGAACAGGACCAGCTCAAAGGTGCCGTGCATCCGATCATCCGCGTCAACCCGCGGACTCAGCGCCGCTCGCTGTATCTCGCGGCGCACGCGACGCGCATCATGGAATGGCCTGTTCCCGAGGGACGGCTGCTGCTGCGCGACCTCACCGAGCATGCAACCCAACCGCAGTTCGTGTATCGCCATGAATGGCGGACGGGCGATCTCGTGATCTGGGACAACCTCGCGACGATGCATCGCGGCCGCTCGTTTGACGACGCAACATATCGGCGTGAGTTGAGACGCGTGACGACGCTGGACGTGGAGGAGCGGGCGATAGCGTAAGTTGCGCAATCGCCGCAGCTAAATCGGCTCGAGCCGACGACGCACGTTTAAGAAACGCAGCAAAGTCGGCACGCGATGCGGGCGCGAACATCGAATCAGTAAGTGAAGTCAGCGCAGGTAACCCGCGATCAAGTTAGCGCAGGCGAGTGGCCGGAGGAACATGAAGCCGCCGAATATGAATGCATCGCTTGTGCTCGCCGCGTGTTGCACCATGATGTCATGCGCCCATGCGCAGGCGCCGAAGGTTGTCAATCCGGCGCAATATCCGAACAAGCAGATACGCGTGATATTGCCGCTCACCGCCGGCGGGCCGACGGACATTCTGGCGCGCTTGATCGCACAGCCGCTGTCAACCAGCCTGGGTCAGCAAATCGTCATCGACAACCGGCCGGGCGCGGCGGGCAACATCGCCGCAGAGCTTGCAGCGAAATCTCCTGCCGACGGCTACACACTTTTCATGGCAGGCTCGGGTAACTTCGCAATCAACGTCAGCCTGTTCGACAAACTGCCGTACGATCCGCTGCGTGATTTCGCGCCGATCATACTCATGGCATCAGCGCCGTTTATAGTCGCCACGCATCCGTCGGTGCCGGCAAAGAATCTTGCTGAACTCATCAAGCTTGCCAAGGCTAAGCCTGCGCAACTCAATTACGGTGCAGTGCCCGGCAATGGCGCTCACCTCGCGACCGAACTACTCAAAAGCATGGCGCACATCAACATCGTGCACATTCCGTACAAAGGCGCCGCACCCGCAACCACAGATCTCATTGCCGGTCAGATTCAAGTGAGTCTCGCGTCGACGCCCGGCTCAATGCCTTATGTGCAAACCGGGAAGCTCCGAGCACTTGCCGTGACGAGCGCTGCGCGTATCACCCCACTGCCGGAACTGCCAACGGTTGCCGAGGCAGGGCTCAAGGGTTATGAAGCGAGCACCTGGTACGGCCTCGTGGCGCCGGCCGGCACGCCGCGGGAAATCGTCGACCGGCTGAGTTCCGAGATTGACCGGATCATCGCGCAGCCGGCAACGCGCGAGCGCATGGTTGCAAACCACTATGAACCGGTCACCATGACCCCGGATCAATTCCACGCGTACATGAAAGCTGAAATCGAGAAGTGGGCGAAGGTCGTCAAAATGTCAGGAGCGAAGGCGGACTGACGCTTGACGCTGTTATGCGGGCACTAGCACGAGCCGCGTGATCTCGGATGGCGCCCCGAGGCGCTTCGGCGGGCCCCAATACCCCGTGCCGCGACTCGTGTACACCCATAACCTGCCCAGGCGGTGCAAACCAGCCGTGAACGGCTGCCAGAATCTGACGAAAAAAATCCAGGGCAGAAACTGGCCGCCGTGCGTGTGCCCCGAAAGCTGCAGATCGTAGCCCGCCTGCTCGGCCGCGAACGCAGAACGCGGCTGATGTGCAAGCAGCAGCTTGACGTTGGCATGGCCGGGCGCGCCTGCAATTGCGCGTGCAGGATCACTGCGCTGTGACGGATCGAAATGGTGCGCGCTGTAGTCAGTGACACCGGCCACGACGACCGCTGCGCCTTCATGTTGCACGACGACATGCTCATTCATGAGCACGCGCAGACCGAGCCGGCGTACTTCCGCCACCCATGCCTCTGCTCCCGAGTAATACTCATGGTTACCGGTCACGAAGTAGGCGCCGTGCCGCGCGGATAATTTTGAGAGCGGCTCTGTGTCGTGAGACAGGCGCGCCACGCTGCCATCCACAAGGTCGCCGGTAACCGCAACCATATCCGCATTGAGATCATTCACCGCGTCAACCACGGCTTCGACGTAGTTGCGCTTGATCGTGGGTCCGACGTGCATGTCGCTGATCTGCGCAATCGTGAATCCATGCAAAGATGCGGGCAGCCCGGAGATTGGTACTTCGACCGATTTCACGCGTGCCCGCCGTCTAGCATTCAGAAACCCGACCAGCGTAGACACCAGCGCCCCTATAACTACGATGGACGCGCTATAGTGAACCAGCGTCTGCAGCGGCAGCTGGCCGGGCACCAACCTATCAAAGCCCGTGCTAATCAGCAAAACGACATCGCGCAGAAATGTGAGCACGAGCAGCGACGAAAATGAGCCCATCGCGAAGAGCCCTGCCCAGCCGACTCGATCCGAGAGCGGCTGGCGCCGGATGCGGCGCGCCCTGAAGCCGAGCGGTATCAGCGCAGCTGACAAAATGAGCCATATTGAAAACGCCACGATCCCGACCGCGCCGAATTGCATGTCTGGGATGAGCCGCCAAGCGACATAGGCGTGCAGCAATACGGCGTAGCTATAGAATCGAATCATACGGAGGGAAGTCCTGCTTAGAGTCGTGCCCGACTGGAAGTTCGCGGCATTCGCCGGTACTTTGGGGCGTTTTATGCTGATGCAAGGGATGCACACAAGTGCGTCCCCGTGTAACCGGTCAGCGTCGGCCTGGCTTGCTAACCCTTAAACGACCTTTGCCGGAAAATCTCGCAGCATCTTTTCGAGTGCACCGAGTTCGATCGGTTTAATCAGGAAAAAATCGAAGCCGCTTGTATGCGCTCGCTCGCGTTGCTCAGCCTGCGTCCATCCAGTCAGCGCACCGATCAGGATCAGATCGCCGCCAGCCTGGTCGCGGATGCGTTTACACGCATCGTAGCCGTTGAGCCGGGGCATGCCTAGATCGAGCAGTATCATATCCGGCTTGAAGGTGAGCGTCGCAGATACCGCTTCATAGCCGTCATTCACGACGCAAGTCTCGTGCCCCATTACCTCGAGTAACATGGCCATACTGTGTGCGGCATCTGCGAGATCATCCGCGACCAGGATGCGCCGGCCCGACGATAATCGCGTAGGCTCGCTAATGCTCATTGTTCGATCGCGAGTAAAGCGTGCATAACGTCGAAGGCTGACGGGCGTGGTAGCGCGATGTGCAACAGCGGCCTCTGCTTATAAGATCGACGTGGATATCGTCGATAACGTACCGCCATAACTTCCCAGGAGCCTATGGCTTGCAGGGGAGAGCGTGAGTATCGCCGCTCGTTGATCGTGTGCGTGTTTACGCCGCACTACCGCACGCTGGCTTATGAGCTGGGCGAGGCGCCGGCGCACCGTGCTGCGCGAACTGATGTCGAGCAGAAAAAGCTGTTTCAGCGTCAGCGGTTGTTCCATCTCTTCGGCATAGCCGATCTCGATAACGATATCGAAATCGATCACCGATTTAAGGAATGGAAGATGAAGTCTTTCGAATTCCCGAAGTTTTTTCAATGCCGCGAATAACTTCATTTTTATTCGTTTTTTGAATGGGCGTACCTTGCTATAGTGTGGCGATAACGTTGATGCGGCAAGCAAAATTGGGTTCCTTTTTGGCACTCATAGCGCCGCCGAACGGCGAACGTGAGCGTGATGCGGAGAGAATCAGGAACAAACGATATAAAGCAATCGGCCGCAACAGCATTCGTTGTTGCCGGCACACTTCTGGCCGCCGGCAGCGTATTCGCGCAGCAATATCCGATCAAGCCGGTTCGGTTCGTGCTGCCGTACGGCGCGCCGGGCGGCGCGCCGGACATCGTCGCGCGCGTGCTTGCCGCCAAGCTTTCCGATGCATGGGGCCAGCAGGTTGTGATCGAGCCGCGCGTCGGCGCCGGCGGCACGATCGGCACTGAAGTTGTCGCGAACGCGGCGCCCGACGGCTACACGCTTCTGCTCACGAGCCCGAGCCACGCAATCAACGCAACGCTCTATCGCAAGCTTCCATATGATCCCATCGCCGACTTCGCGCCGATCTCACTGCTGGTCGATGTCCCTAACATTCTCGTCATCCATCCGTCGGTTCCGGCGCGATCGGTGAAAGAGCTTATTGCACTCGCTAAGGCGCGACCCGGCAGTCTCAACTACGGCTCTGCAGGCAGCGGATCATCTCAGCATCTTGCCGGCGAGCTGTTCAAGAAAATGGCTGGCGTCAACATCGTGCACATTCCCTATAAAGGCGGCGGCGGTGTGGTCATCGATCTCGTCGCTGGACAACTACAACTTACCTTTGGCTCGGCCACGTCGATGCCGTTCGTGCGATCCGGGCGGCTGATCGCGCTTGCAGTCACGAGCGCTCAGCGTGCAACAAGCCTGCCGAATTTGCCGACGATCGCAGAATCCGGACTGCCGGGTTATCAAGCGGCGGCGTGGTATGCGCTGTTCGCACCTGCGCGCACGCCGAAGGCTATCGTCGATAAGGTGCAGGCAGAAGTCGTGCGTGCGTTGAAAATGCCGGACGTTCGAGAGCGTCTCGCATTCGAGACGATGCAACCCGTCGGATCGACGTCGGCTGAGCTCGCGGACCTTCTGCCCCGCGAGATCGCGAAGTGGGGCGCGATCGTCAAGGAGTCCGGCGCGACGGTCGACTGATTCGAGCGGCACGCCGTTCTGCGCGGCTCGGAACATTTGTCGACATCGTAGCGCGGCGTTCTAGTCAAGTTGCACACCGGTCGCTTTTGCGACAACGGTCCATTTGGCAATTTCAGCAGTGATATAAGCGGCGAACTGCGCAGGCGTGCTACCGACGCCTTCCATGCCCTCGCGCGCAAGCGTTTCCTGCATATCGGAGTCACGCAGCATACGAACCAATGCGCTGTTGAACTTGGTGACGATGGCAGAAGGCGTCCCGGCCGGCGCCAGCACGCCCCACCAATTCAGCACTTCGTAGCCGGGCAGCGTCTCGGCTATTGTCGGCACGCGCGGCATGAGCGCACTGCGCTTCGCCGTACTGACACCGAGCGCGCGCAGTCTGCCGTTCTCGACATGCGGCTTTACGAACGCAAGCGTCGTCATCATCACTTGCACGTGTCCGCCGAGAAGATCGATGACGCCGGGCGCCGCTCCTTTGTACGGAATATGAATCATCGTGGCGCCTGCGCTGCGAAACACTTCCATACCGAGATGCGCCGGGCTGCCATTGCCCGCCGATGCATACGTAATGTGCCGCGGCCGCGCCCTTGCAAGCGCGATCAAATCCCTGACCGACGTAACGGGCAACGACGGATGAGCAACGAGTAGCAGAGGCGATGAGACAAACAGAGTGACCGGCGCAAAGTCTTTGATGGTGTCATAGGGCAGCTCACGCAAGCCGGTCGCGTTAATGATGAATGAGGGCGTCACCATGACAAAAGTGTAACCGTCGGGCGGCGCTTTCGCCGCGACAAGAACGCCGTTGATTGTTCCGCCGCCCGGGCGGTTTTCAACGAGCATGTTTTGGCCCCATGACTCCTGTATCTTCCGCGCTACGATGCGGCTCAGCATGTCGGTGCCGGCGCCCGGTGAAAAGGGCACGATCATGCGCAAGGGCCGATCCGGGTAACTCTGTGCAAACGCTGCGGCGACGGCGAGCGCCCCGAACAGCGCCAGGATCGACGCAAAACGTTTCTTACGATGTCCCAATGCAGGTCAGCTTTACGCAAACCCGTACAACTGTGCCGGATTCGTTACGAGGATACTTTTTCGAGTCGCGGCATCGGGTGCCCAGTCGTCGAGCAGCTTCGCCAGCTCCAGATCGTCTGGCGGCGTTCCTTTTACGGAAGGATGCGGCCAATTGCTGGCCCACACCATGCGCTGCGGCCAGCGGCGTATCAACTCGCGTGCCAGCGCGCCGATGTCGTCGTATCGCGGCGGTCCGCTTTTGGAACCATGATAAGGCGCCGATAGTTTCACCCAGCAACGGCCGCTGTCGAGCAGACGGTGCAGCGCGCGCACGCCGGGACTGTTGTTGGCCACCGGCGCCGTGAAGCGGCCGATGTGATCGACCATCACATCGCACGGCAGCCGCGATAATGCTCCTTCGCGCTCGACAAGCTCTTCGCCGGGCAGCTGCAGATTGATGTGCCAGTCAAATGCTGCGACTCGCGCCGCCATGGACGGTAACGTCTCCCACGTTAGAGCGCCGCCCGGAAACATCAGGTAGCGCAGACTGCGCATGCCGGCCTCGGTGAGGGCTGCGAGATCAGCATCCGACACTGACGGATCGACCACCGCGACGCCGCGCGCGCCGGCGCCGAATTCCGCCATGGCAGCAAGCGCGCAGCTATTGTCGCTTGCATAAGCGCTCGATTGCACGACGACCACGCGCTCGAGACCCAGCCGCGCTTGCACGCGACGGTAATCGGCGACGGTCGCCGGCCTCCCAAGCTGACGGCCGCCCGGCTTCATTGGAAAGCGCGAGTCGTAAATGTGCATATGGCAATCGCATGCACCGGCGGGCCACGATCCGTCAGTCATTGTGCTGAATCTCCTTCCATCCGATCCACTCGCAGACCGCGCGTCCCATGATCCACTCCAGATCCTGGCTAGTGAGCCAGTTCATTTCTTCGGTAAACATAGTTACGCATTCTCGATATGCGCACGGCAAGCGTGAGATGTCGCTGCCCCAGAACATGCGCTGCGGACCGAACACGTCATAGACCTGGCGCACGTACGGGTGCAGTGCCCTGAACGGATACGTGTCCGTCGTATACAGCGGCAGACAACTCGCCTTCACTGCGATGTTGGCGCGCTTGGCAAGCGCGAGCAATTTATCGAAATCCCGAAACGCCTCGGTGTCCTTGCCTTTGGTCAGCGCGAAATGATCGATGGTCAGTTTAAGCGCCGGATGGCGCTCCGCGATGCGATCGATGATATGCAGGTCCGTTTGCGCCGCGAAGAGCATGATCGGCACACCAGATTTTTCCGCGAGCGGCCACAGCCAGTCGATACGGCCCTCCACCAGCAGTGGCCTGATCAGCGGCCGATGAAAAGCATAACGCAGTCCGAGCATGCCGCGCTGCTCTCGCCAATTCTCGATCAATTCCCGCGACGCGGGCGACAGAAGGTCAACGCGGCCCATGACAGCGAATCGGTCGCTGTGCGCTTGCGCCGCAGCGAGCGCGACGTCATTGCGGACGCCTTCCCAGACCGGAGGCGCAATTACTGCGCGAGCAACGCCTGCCGCATCCATTTCGCGCAGCATATGGTCCTTAGTGATCGGTTGCGGTTTATGTGCGCGGCTTTGGCTTGCATCGACAATCGCGGGCCACGGACGCGCCGCCGAATCCGCCGCCCAAATGTGCACCTGCGAATCAGCGATCAACATCTCGTAATCAATCGATTTTGGTGCCGGACTCTTTGATCACCCGTGTCCACCGTTCGAGCTCCGCTTTCAGATACGCCTCGAATGCGGCCGGCGTATTACCAATCGGTTCGGCGCCATCGGCGAGCAAGCGCTCGCGCATGTCGGGAATCTGCAGAATCTGCACGAGTTCGGCGTGCAATCTATCGATGATCGCTCGCGGCGTACCCGTCGGTGCGAGCACACCGTACCACCCGACGTACTCGAAACCGGGCAATCCGGATTCGGCAACCGTCGGAATCTCCGGTGCGGTGATCGCACGTTTGCTGCTGCTCACCGCTATCGCACGCAGGCGTCCCGACTTTATATGCGGCTGCACCGGCACGATTGCGGCGAACATGAAATCGATTTGGCCGCCTATCAACTCGGTGAGTGCCGGTCCGGTTCCTTTATAGGGCACGTGTGCGACCGGCGCCTGCGACATCACGCGTAGAAGTTCTCCAGCGAGATGACCGCCGCTGCCGTTGCCTGCCGAACCAAAAGTCAGCGGACGTCCGCCCGTCTTGGCATAGCGAATGAACTCAGCCAGCGTGGTGACCGGAACCTTCGGCGGCACGACGAGCACCAGCGGGGCCGCAGCCAGTATGGTGATCGTTGAGAACGATCGCACAGGGTCGTATGGCAAGCGCGCATAAAGCGCGGGCGACGTTGTGTGCACCGTGTAAGCAAGGAGAATCGTGTAGCCGTCTGCAGGCGCCTTTGCGGCGATCGCGCTACCGATCGTCCCGCTCGCACCGTTGCGGTTGTCGACGATCACGGGCTGCTTGACCGCTTCGCTCAGCTTCACCGCTACCATGCGCCCGACGATGTCGGATGTGCCACCCGGTGCCTGCGGCACGATAAAGCGTATCGCCTTTGATGGATAAACTTCGGCCGCTGACGCAGTGCACGGCGCAACGCCGGCGCAAGCAAGCCAAACTAGAAGTGATTTGTTCATGCGGGCGAATGACACAACAGCAGTGTAATTCAAGTTTCCGCCATAGCCCGTTGATGTCGATCGAGATGTGTGTTTCGAGTGCTGTTTCCTATTCAACCTTGAGCCCGATCGACTTGATCAGCTTATCGAAACGCGCGCTCTCGGCTTTGATGTGCGCCGCAAGCTCAGCCGGCGTGCCCGGATCCGCATCGACACCCTGCTGCCTGAAGCGCTCGCGTATATCCGGTTGATTGAGCGTAGCAACGACGTCTGAATGCAGGCGTTCAATGACGTGGCGAGGTGTGCCGCGCGGCGTTACGAGCGAATTCCACGAGCTGGTCTCGTAACCGGCAAGGCCGCTCTCGGCGACCGTAGGAATTTCCGGCACGATCGCCGAGCGCTTGGCAGTTGAGACCGCAAGCGCGCGCAGCTTGCCGCTTAGCGCAAACGGCATCAAGACCGAAACCCCGGCAAACTGATACGCAACCTGCCCGCCGATAAGATCGGTGATGGCCGGGCCGCTGCCTTTATACGGTACATGGACAACGTCGATGTGCGCCATGTATTTGAACAGCTCGCCGGCGAGATGGGCGCCTGCGCCGACGCCTGCAGACGCAAAGCTTAACTTCCCCGGGTTCGCCTTCGCATACGCGATGAGATTAGAAACAGAAGTAACGGGCAGTGACGCTGTCGTCGCGAGGAGATAAGGCTGAGTCGCCAACATGGTCACCGGCACGAAATCGCGCTCGACATCGTAGGGAAGCCGCTTGTTAAGCGCCGGATTGACGGCGAGCGTTGTGATCGTGGCGACGAGCAGCGTGTAGCCGTCGGCCGGCGCATGCGCTGCCAGGTCTGCGCCGATTACGGTCGCCGCACCACCGCGATTATCGATCACTACTTGTTGGCCAAGGCGCCGCGCGAGCGGCTCATTGATGGTTCTTGCGATGAGATCGGTAGGACCGCCCGGCGGGTATGGCACGATAAGCCGTATCGGTCTGACCGGATAGCTCGGTTGAGCGGAAGCGATGCCTGCGATGTTTGTTAACGCGATGCCGACCATGGCGGCGACGGTGCAGCGTGCAATCCTGCGTACAACGCTGCGATCATCGCAAACAACGAAGAGATCACAACTCTGGCAGGGAACCGTGGCCAGCACTTCCTTACTCCCGCCGTGCGGAATCACGTCCCACAAAGATGTTGTTACTTAGGCGGCGATGGCCACTGAATGAATGGCGGCTTAGGCTCCTCACCCGGTGGCAGCGGCGCTTTTGAAGGCTCACCAACCGGTCCCAGCTGTTTGATGTACTGATACAGCGCTTTCAAGTCGCTGTCCTGCCATTGATTGAGATTGAACCATGGCATTGGCGGACGCGCCTTGAGCGTCTTTGCCATCTTCACCCATTCGGCTTCACTCATCTTCGACACATTGATGCGCAGGTTCGTCGGATAAGTGGTACCCCAGGGCCCGCGGAACCCGAGCGGACCACTGCCCATCAACCAATCTTTTTCTGCAACCTTGCCATCTTTAGGTGCGAAATCCGCCGTATGACAATCATTGCAGTTACCCACCGTGACCAGATAGCGCCCACGGCTGATCTGATCGCTGCCGGCGGATTGATCGACCGCTGCGCCCTTCGCGGCTTTTGTATCGGCGGCACCGGCGACTGGTGACTGCATAGACAGGATCACTGTCGTCGCACAAGCCGCAAACACAATGGTTCTCTTCGCTGACGCACCGATTGCACCCGCACGCCGATTGAGATTAGACGGCATCGTTGCTTTACCCCGTTATCAAACACACGAACTGCTAAGGCGCGCATTCCGCGCTTCCTGACAAGAAAATATTAATGGCGCCGATTACTTTTTTCCAGAGAACGTTGTGATCATCACAACGCTGCGGTCCGCGTTTACTTGTTCAGAGTTTGCAAGGGAGGCGGCGTACCGGCGGGCAGCGGCTGGCGATCGACGTTGAGCACCATGGAGACGAGCGTGTAGTAACCTGAGACACCGACGAGATCGATGACACCGCGCTCGCCGAATTTTTCGAATGCCGCTTTCTGGGTAGCGTCGCTGACGGTTTTATTCTGATGCAGCTCAGTGCAGAAATCGTAGACTACCGCCTCGTCTTCCTGCATGTTGGCGGGCCGCTTGCCCTGCGCGAGATCGGCGGCGACAGCGGGGTTTAGCCCGGCTTTCATGGCGTGTATGTGATGCGCATGCCACTCGTACTGAGCATTCCAGTGGCGCGCCGTAATCAGAATGGCAAACTCATTGAGACGCGATGGAATCGAACTTTCGAAACGCAGATATTCTCCGAGCTTCTGAGCGCGATCCGCTAATACAGGGCTGCGCAACAGCGCATTGAATGGACCGCGCACGCCGCCACGCGGACCGGAAGCAAGATCGCGATATACCTTCAGTTGGGCTTCGCTCATCTCATTCTCCGCAAGCCGCCGGAACACCGGTACCTGGGCGTTTGAACCTGTCGCCATTTCCAGTCTCCATGTGAGTTACTGCGAACGAAAAGCGGTCCGATTATGCCGCGAAAGCGCGCCTTTCGGGCGAGCGATCGCATAGTTACTGCCAGATGTTTCGCCAACATCGGCAGCTATACTGTCCGCCTTCTTTCAGGAGTGCAGACAAGATGAGTATCACCGAACAACTGGCGCGCTTCGCCATCGAAAGCGGTCCGGGCATTCTGACCTCGGCAGTCCTCGCATCGGCCAAGCTGAAGTGTCTCGACACCATCGCCGTGATGATCAGGGGCGCACGCCATTCATCGGCCCAAATCGCCCAACGGAGTACTACACGGTTCGGCGGAAACCGCGCGGCCACCGTCTTCACCGGCGGTGACAAGACGTCATCACCTCAAGCCGGCTTCGTCAACGGCGTGAGCGCGCACGCACTCGAATACGATGACAACACACGCGGCGTCGGACACGCGAGCGTCTGTCTCGTACCCGGCTGTCTGGCGGTCGCAGAAGAAACCAATGCGTCGGGGCGCGCGCTGCTCGAAGCTTTCGCCATAGGTTTTGAAATCGCCGCGCGTGTTGCGAAAGGACTGCGTCCGGCGTTGATCGACAACGGCTGGCATCCCATCGGCATTGTCGGTGGTCAGGGCGTTGCCGTCGCAGCCAGTCGTTTGCTCGCTCTCAGTGTTTGGCAGACCAGAATGGCGATCGGGATCATGGCGTCATCCGGCGGCGGCGTACGCAAGAATGTCGGCACGATGGGCAAAGCGTTTCACGTCGGCCACGGCGTGCGCGCAGGCATATACGCGGCATTTCTTGCGCAAGACGGCTTTGCGGTTGATCCGGACATTATCGAAGGCGCCGACGGCGACGGCGGCGAAGGCCATCAACGGTTCGGACTTGCCGACACATTCAGCGGCATCGGGCGCTACCGTTTGAATCTCATGGTGGATCAACTTGGCGAGGAGCTCGAGATCGGACGCAACACGACCATGGTGCGCATGCATCCGGGTTCAACGGCTCCAAGCTCTACCGTCGACGGCATGATTGCGCTCGCCAAAAAGCATTCGCTAAGCGCCGATGATGTCGATGAAATCATCGCCGAAATGACGCCGCAATGCGTCGCGATCGCGCCTTATGCGGAACCCGCGGATGAGCATCGCGCCAAATTCTGTATCCCCTACTCGCTTGCTGTCGCGTTCATAGACCGCGACGTGCGGCTGGCTCAATACGAAGTGGAGCGTATCGCCGCCAATGACGTGCGCGCGCTGATGCGTCGCATCAAGGTCGAGCAGCCGCACGATCTAAAGCACCATCGGGGACAGTGGGGCGAAAACGGCATCAATTGGGGTGAGTCCCGTCTCACGATCAAGTTGAAGGATGGGCGGATATTGAAGAAAGCAACGCCGTATTCGAAGGGCTGGCCCGAGGATCCTGTCACATGGGAAGACGTGAGAGCGAAGTACTTCGAATGTACCGCTGGCATACTTTCGCACGCCCAGGCAGCGGAAGCCGTGGACATGATCTCGAATCTCGAACGCGTGGACAGAATAGCGGATCTGGTCGACGCACTTAGTACACGCCGTACGATGTGAGCATGTCGACCAAATGCATAGCTCGTTTGTGCATGGCCTCGGTCTACGCGGCGACAATGCTCGCCGGGCCCTGCGCGCTCGCGCAAACTTATCCGTCACGTCCGGTCCGGCTTATTGTTCCGTTCGCGCCGGGTGGTGGAAGTGACATCATCGCGCGCGTTTTGGCGCCGCATCTGAGCGAGCTCCTCGCCCAGCAAGTGCTGATCGATAACCGCCCAGGCGCAGGGACGATCATCGGCGCAGAATTGGCGGCGAAATCTCCACCCGACGGCTACACACTTTTTCTCGGTATCACTGGCACCATGGCCATCAACCCGAGCATGTATCGGAAGCTGCCGTACGATCCTGTCCGCGATTTCGCCGCGATCGGCCTTGTCGGCACCGGTCCGAACGTTCTGGTCGTGCACCCATCGCTGCCGGCGCGATCAATTCCGCAATTAATTTCAATCGCTAAAAACTATCCCGGCAAGCTGTCTTATGCATCTGCCGGCACCGGCGGTGCGCCGCATCTTGCCGGCGAGCTTTTCAAGTCGATGGCCGGCATCGACATGGTGCACATCCCGTATAAAGGCGCCGCGCCGGCAACGACCGATCTGCTCGCGGGGCAGGTACAGGTAATGTTCGCCGGGCTTGGTGCCGCGCTGCCTTTCGTAAAGACATCGCGCCTACGCGCGCTCGGCGTCGCAGGCGCGAAGCGCACGCGTGCGTTGCCGGACGTACCCGCGATCGCCGAGTATCTGAAAGGCTTCGAAGCCTCGACCTGGTTTGCGTTGTTTGCGCCCGCTGGCACACCACGTCCAGTGATTGCCCGGCTCAACGCAGAAGTCATCAAGGCGATGATGCTGCCGCCACTGGAACAGCAGCTTGCGTCACAGGGGTACGAGCCGTTGACGAGCACGCCCCGAGGAGCTGAGCGCCTATGTTAAAAGCGAAATCGCAAAGTGGGCGGCAGTGATTCGCGACGCGAAAATTCCTACGGAAACGAATTGACTCAGTTGAGCCGCTGGCGTTCGATCCCGCAAGTCATTGGTCGAGGCGTCGCGCTGATTACGAATCACCGCATCCTGGCGCTGGCGTTCGCGGGCATTCACGTCCGCTGGCGCATTGGAGTCGTTGGTAGCTGGAGGGGCGGTAGTCAATCCGCGCTGTCGACCCGGGTCGGCAATATCTGATCCGGCGCCTGCCTGCGCGCCGCTGAGCCGGGTTGACTCCCAACCGCGGCCGGCTGCCGGTGGGCCCGAGCGGCGACGGGTCCTCGGCGTGCCCGGCGACATACCGGGGTTATTGACGCCTATCCCGGGAGTAGCCGTCGGTCCTCCCATCGCGCCACCGGCGCTGCCACCGCTTGCACCTGCGCCGAATGCCAACGGAGTTCCGCTGGATAAGACTACGAACGTTGCAGCGCCTGCCACCAACGTTTTGGTTTTCATGTCCGCATCTCCATTCTGTAACGGCGATAGCGCCGTTATGATTCGAGCCGCGCTGATGTGATCGGTTTCATGGGTTTGCGTAGGACACGCCCGCGTTAGACGCACGCCATTCACGAGCCAGTCGCTAAAGGTAGCGCTCGATCAGCGCGGCCAATCGCTTGAATGACTTCTTGCCGGAATCGTTGTGGGTAGTCATCGCCATTTTCACTGCAATCGGATTCGGGTCCCTAGTCTCGCCCAAGTGCACACTTCAAATGGCAGAACGACAGATTCGCCCATGTAGCGGTAGATCCCCGATTTTTCGTCGTACTCCCACGCCATAAATACCGCCTGTGAGTGCAAATCGCACAGCACGCCGAGCACAGCAATACATGTCTTCGGTGCGCAGATCTCGACGAGCCTTGTCGATACTTGCCGCCGCGCAGTGCCTTAACCCACTTGTCCCTAATCGTTTTCTTCATCGTTGTTCACGCTGACACGAACTTGCGCTCTGCGTTCCCTGTCTACGTACGCAATTGACGTTTATCTCAAGCCACGTGCGAGGCGGATGCGTCCTGTGGCGCCGATCAAGGTTTGCTGGAAACGGAGGCGGGATGAATCGAATACTACCCGTGCTGACGCTTGCAGCGATGCTGACCACGGGATGCGCAACGGATAGACACCGAGTATGTCATGGCGACCAAGGACGGGCGCCTACTGATTTCGACTACGAGGCCGCAGCTCGTGCCGAAGGCAGACCTGTATGTGTACTGGGACGAATTCGGCAATCTTCAAACCATTGACCGCGCGGATCTCGGACAAGTAATAAATCGTTCAGCGGATCCGGGAAAAAAGGAAAGGCAGGGCACATGCCCCGCCTTTGTTCGTGCGCCTGGATTCTTAATTCCTGTGGTCGGCCCGGTCTTTCGTCCGATCAGCGGAAGCTTCCGCTTTGTCTTTGCCGCGCCGCCTGGTCATCAGCCTTGTCTTTAGTCTTGGCGGCTTTCAAATCGGCTTTATCTTTTGATTCTTGTGCTTTCAGATCGGCTTTATCGCTCTTGATCTGAGCTTTGCGATCCGCTTGGTCCGCGGTCATATCAGCCTTGGTGTCGGCGCGGTCCTTCGTCATTTCGGCGCGGTCGGCGCGGGTTGCTGCACTGTCAGCCGCAAACGTGGGACCCGCAAAAGCGAAAGCGCTCAATGCCACTGCCAAAAGTGTCTTCTTCATCATTCCTCCAGTTTTTTGTATGGAAACGCGCTTGCGCGTCTTACCGGCTCATGCTCGGGCGTCGATCGGTGTCGGCAGTGCTGTCCCAATATGAGTCTGGGGTGCGCGTTTTCCCAATCGTTGACCTGGCGTTCGGCTTCATCTTTCGCGACGCCATAATGTTCCTGAATCTTGCCGACGAGCTGATCACGCTTGCCGCCTATCGTGTCGAGATGATCGTCGGTGAGCTTGCCCCACTGCTCTTTGATTTTGCCTTTTGCCTGTTTCCAATTTCCCTCGATACGATCCCAATTCATAACATCTCCTTTGTTTGTCGTTTATTGAAAACGTCGGCACCGAAAGCAAGTGCCTCCGCTTATGCTACGAAACTAGTATCAGGGTGGCGGGGTCGCCTCCGTATCGGACCCGTGCGGATTGGCGTGTCAGACGGATGCGGGTGTAAACGTCACCCACATGCCTTACTGATGTGGACGGACGGGCATGCGCCCGAGTGCTTTGCGCCGGTTGGCGGCTACTTATAGAACAGGGCGGCGTCTCAATCGCTAGATCATACAGGCGTCCGAGCCGCAGCCCAGGTCGCGATCCGCCTCCGGGAGTAGTTGCTCGAAGGATTCGGGAACGCGGACTTCACGCCCGATTACCCGTGGGGTGTATCCCTGCAGCCAATAGCTGTTGGTGGGATGACCGCCGCCGGCGACGAGAATCACAAATTGTCGGGCTTTGCGGTAATCGGCCATGGATCAAGCTTGACACTTTCGCGCGTAATAGCATTGGCGTCGATTTCGATCCATGCAGGTCCGCCGGCGCGGCGCAGATCCGCTGCGGGAATTTTTGAATGCTCCCAGAAGAATTCGCGCATTGATTTTTTGCTCCAGCCGAGACCTGCCATCGTCTGTGCAACTACGCCCGGTATCATCAAAATACCGGGCGTGCCTTTCTCATATCCCGCGAGCCCCGCCAGATTCGGTGTGCGCATGAAATCGGCCATGCGATGCATGCCCTGCAGCGTGTCTTCCTCCGCAGTTTCCTTTTTTGCGCCGCGCCTGCGGATATTTGTGACGCCGTTTGCGAATACCAGCGAGATCGAATTGGCGCCGCGCTGATAGCCATGGCGTTCGGTGGCATGCGGTTGCCGCCGTCAGGCAGACTGTCCTCGTCTTCGGCGAATACTGCATTCGTATAACGCATGCCGCCGTAGTTCGCCATGGCGCCGATGCCAGGCAGCGCACCGCCAACGTTTTGTTGTATCAGGCGCAGCGCTCGTCCAATGCTCGCGCCTGCCGGACGCTGCGGATCGGGGCCCAGACAACCGAACCCGGAGTTGAGCCGTATCTGTTTCGCGATCGGTCCATTAACGATAACGACGGGAAATGCGCTGCCGGAAGCGGCCTGCAACTGTTCCGCATTCGACTCGGGATCGAAAAGCGTCCACCGCTGCGATCAATACCGGCAGGTACTCCGGCCGTCCGCCCGCCATTGCCAGTGCGATCGCGCACGTTTCAACCGTCGTTATTCCGCCGCGCGGTGGAAACTTGCCGATCACGTGGGTCCGTGGCAGCACCGTGCCGCGAATAATGCGGTCGACACGTTCACGCGTGGCCGGCCACAGCGGCAGTCCGTCTCCCCATAAGTTGGTGAGCAGCAGATGATTGGCTTTATCGAGCGCGTCTTCGTACAGACTCGCCTTCTACGCTGACAAGCGGCGCGGCGCCCGAGGCCGAATTGAGAGAACGCCGACTTCCACTGCGTGAGTCCAGCGTAGAACTCATGTCGGCGTGCATTGAGCGGTGCGATGTCACTGCCCGGCAGAAACATGTCGATCGGAAAAGTAATCATCGCCGCATCAGGCGCGAGACCCAGCCCCGACACCGCATTCTTCATGACACCGACGAAGTCCGTGCGCGTCAAGGTGACGGTCGGAATGCCCTGCGCTTCGATTCTAGCGGCTGCACGGCCGCATGCTGTGGCGCAAGACCCTCAAGCCGCGTTGCCGATGATGACGGCGTCGACACCGCTCTGCTTGACGAGCTTCGCGGTTTCTTCCTCACCGATCAGCGCATTGCCCTGCGGGAACGCATCAATTGCAAGCACTTCCGCGCCCGGAAAATCCTGCTCGAGCATTTGTTTGAGCATGGGCAATGTACGAAACGCCTGCCACTGCTCATTCGTAACGATGCCGATGCGCTTGCCGTCGAGCGTTTTCAGACGGGGCGCGTGCGCCTGCGTGACTTCGATGCTGCCCGACGGATCGTGAAAATCGAGTTTGACCATCCC